>NZ_WAHS01000001.1:0-1200000 GCF_015714715.1 Aestuariivirga litoralis
TGAATATCTGACATAAGCGCGCGCAAAGCCACGCGCCACCATGGCCTGATTCACATCCACGCCGCCGGCGCGGCAATGGCCCAGTGTGCGGGCGTAGAGATCGGTGCCAGCGGCAGAGCAGGTGATGGGACCGGCCTTCAAGATCTTCAGCAAGGCCCGCCTGGCCAGCGCGCCACAATCAAAGGCGTGGCCATCCTCTGTGCGGCAGGTCTGGCCCATCTCAGGCGCATCGATGCCCTCAAGGCGGATGGGCTTGCGATCGAGATGCAGCGTGTCGCCATCAGGCACCCAGATGTCCTGGGCACGCGCAGGATTGCTTGCGCAGAATGCCAGTGCCAGAAACAGGATGCGGAACACGCCCATGAAATGCCCATGATACAGGTGAACTGATCGCGAACGATTAGAGTACAAGGCTCTTGAGTTCAATAATAAAATCAATAGGATAACAAAACCCGCTTACCTTGACATGGTAAGGGTCACAGGTTCGATCCCTGTACCGCCCACCATTTATTCCTACGAATTGCTTGAAATCTTAGTCTACCTATTTTCCTGCCGGAACTTCGGTGCTTTGTGAAGGGCGGCGAGAGCTCTCCGCCCAGTGATGTTGAAAACCTCGCGTTTTGGCGGGCCTTACGCGGGCTTTATCTGTGAACATGCTCCACTGGATTTCATTGGCGACAAGGTTCAAGCGGCTTCGTTGGGTTGACTTAGCAATTCGCATAATGGGTGGTTATGGAAGGTCAGTAGACGCGCTCAGTACGAGGGCCGGCCGGTTACATAATCGGCGCTATGCCAAAACTGGGAGACCTATTTCGGCAGCTCCTTGACAGTAGGGTCGGTGAAGACGTGAGGCGCTGCAATCAGCAAGCTGGGGACCATTGCCTGAAATAAAATATTTCTCCCACCGCAGAACCGTTCTGATCAGTCGTTGACGTTAGATGACCTACGGATTGAACTTTGGCATATTGGAGTAAGTGAAATTTCGCTCAGATCCTGGGAAGATAAAGTTCTCTCATGACGACGCAAGCTGCGAGGCGCGAAGCACTGATTGTTGGCTGCAGGAGCTTTATCCTGTCAAACTCGTCGGATTGATCGGCCAAGGATGCCCTCAGGGATTGGCCAAATGACATCCGGAGTTCAGTTCCGATATTGAATTTCTTGATGCGGCGCGTGGCAGCGAGATTGCGGCGCGTGGCCGCTGGAATACCGCTTCCCCCATGCAGCACAAGGGGAACCCGCGTCACGGCCTCGATGGCCTGCAGCGCCGAGAGATCGATGTCTGCGACCTTGTCGGTTTGAAGATGCACATTGCCGATGGATATGGCTAGCGCGTCCACACCCGTCTCGTGCTCAAATCTTGAGGCTTCTGCAGGTAAGGTGTGTTCCGATACAGAGCCGTTGGAATAGCCCACAACTCCAACTTCTCCTTCAACCGACACTTTGCTGGCTTTGGCGAGTTCGACAACGCTGGAGGTCAGTGCGATGTTTTCATCAAGCAGGAGCATTGAGCCATCAATCATCACGGAACTGAAACCGCTGTCGATGCCTACACGGCATTCTTCAAGGGTACAGGCATGATCAATGTGGCAGACCACTGGCACGCTTGCCTGTTCCGCGAGATGGCGGAACATTTTGCCGAGAATTGGAACCGGGGTGTATTTCCGACAGCCAGGCCCCGCCTGCAGGATGACCGGCAGGCCCGTTTCCTCTGCGGCCTCGACAAAAGCTCTGGCGTCTTCCCAGCCGAGAACCACCAGCCCCGCAACTGCATAGTGTCCTTCGATGGCTGGGAGCAGCACATCATTGAGTGTCGCGACCGTCATTTGAATTTGGCAATCATGTCTTTGATGCCCGGAATGGTTTCAACCTGATAGGCGTGCGTTGGCTGGAAGAACTGGATCAGCGAACGTTGGCTGAGCCCGCCAAGAATCGTGAAATAATACATTTCATAGCCAGGTGCTGCCACGCACGGATGATAGCCCTTTTCAAGGACGACGGTTGAGCGATCCATGAGGTGATAAGCCTCGCCCACCACCCCGTCCTCGCGTTGCACAAGCTGCAAGCCAAAGCCATGGTTGGGGCGGAAACGGAAATTATATGTCTCATCATGGCGCGTTTCGAGAAGGCCGCGATCAGTGTCGTGCTTATGCGGTGGAAAGCCAGACCAGCCTCCTTGGCCCACCGTGAACAATTCCGAGACCAGCAACCGGCCCACCCTGCCATGATATTTCGTGCCGAGAATATGTTTGATCTTGCGATGGGTTTTCGTGTCATCAGAGCCATATTGGATTTTGTCGATGTCGGCGCTTCGGACTGCGAAAGGCGTAAGCACGCCATCGAAGCGGGCTCCGGCGATAAAGACTTCGGCTTTTGCTGATGTGCAGACAATTCGAACCTTGGATGCCGTTGGTGCATAGGCCCCCTCAGGCTCGCCATCCCACACATCAACACCGCGGTTTCCAATCGCTTCAAAGACTTCACCCCCAATCGTGACGTCTACAGCTCCCGTTGCAGGCACCACGGCGGTTTCATATCCCGGTACCTGGTATTCAAATGATTGCCCCTCCATAAGGTTCACAATGTTGAAATAGTTCAGCGGAACACGCGCATCGCCAATATCAACAATGGGCCGGTTCTGGTTATCGTGGGGCGGGATATGCATGATTGTTCCCTTATGCGGATCGTTGGCTAATGAATGACAAGACTTCTGCGGTGTCGGGCATGGCGGGCGCGCAGCCCACGCGTGTAACCACAAGGGCTGCCGTTGCGGCACCGCGTTTCACGGCCTGTGGCAGGGGATCGCCGGCCACGAGACCCGATATGAAACCACCCATGAAGCCATCTCCAGCGCCGGTGGGTTTGAGCGCGGACACGGAGAACACCGGGGTTGCAAAGTCTGTGCCGCCTGAAAAGGTGATCGCGCCTTTTTCGCCCATTTTGTAAACGACGATGCGGCTGGTTTTGGTCGCCATTTGCTGAGCAAGGTCGCGCCCGTCATCGGCACCGTTTAACACCGCGAATTCCTCGTCATTGCCGATGATGATGTCGCAGAGTTCTGCTGCTGCACGGCAGATGTCGCGTGCGTCCTCTTTTGAGCTCCAGGAATAGGGGCGGTAGTCAATGTCGATGATCAAGACGAGACCGGCCTTGTCTGCCAATGTCATGGCCTCCAGGGTGGCGCTGCGCGAAGGTTCACGGGCGAGGGCGGTTCCCGTCACGATGAGGGCGGCAAACTCAGAATAATTGATTGCGGCTGCATCGGCTTTGGTCACTTCAAAGTCAGCAGCACCATTGCGATAGATCACCGACTGGCAATGGACTGCGCGGGTTTCCACAACTGCCAGAGAGTTTCGCGCTTCACCCCCCACTTGTTTGATGAAGCGCGTGTCGACGCCATAAGAGGTCAGTGCCTTCAACGTATAGCGGCCCACGGCATCATTTGACACTGCGGTGAGCAGGGCCGTGTTCCCGCCCTGTTTTGAAATGGCGACGGCGATATTGGCAGCAGACCCGCCGAGGGCTGCGCTAAATTTCAGCGCGTCCTCAATTTCGGTCCCTGGAGGATCGGCATAGAGGTCCATGCCGGCCCGGCCGATGACGAGAAACTTGTTCTGCGCCAGACATTCCAACATGCTTCAAACACCCTGTCGCTGGCGGCTTCGGCCCGCTTCGACATCGGCGCGGGCTTTGAGAACTTCGGGGCGATTGGATACCGAGGGTGTACCGATCTCCCACCACGTATGTCCTTCATTGCTCCAGCCCTCATGAGCATCAACCTTGAGGCAAATGACATAGGTCTTCTGCGAGGCCTGAGCCCGCTTGAACGCATGCTTTACCTCATCGATTGAAAAAACATCTTCTGCCGCAGCGCCCATCGCTTTGGCGTGGGAGGAAAAATCGACGGCAAAGGGTTCGGTCTCGATGTTGCAGTCTGCGATCAGATTGTTGAAGGACACATTGCCTGTGTTATTTTGCAATTTGTTGATGACGGCAAAGCCACCATTGTCGCAGACAATGATAATTAGCTTCCTGCCATTGAGCACGGAAGAATAAATGTCGGAATTCATCATCAGGTAGGACCCATCGCCCGTGAAGATGATGGTGTCGCGCTCGGGCTCAGTTTCCATCTGTGCAATGCGCGCACCCCAGCCACCGGCAATTTCATAACCCATGCAGGAATAGCCAAACTCAACATCAACGGACCCGGTGGACAGGGTTCGCCAGTTCGCGGCAACTTCTGCCGGAAGCCCGCCCGCTGCCGCAACAACCCGGTCACGCGGGTGGCACAGGCTGTTCACAGCCCCGATCACCTGCGCATAGGACATTGGCCGGTTGCTGCCTGTCGGCAATTTGGGACTGATATTGCCATCAACATATTGGTCCCAAGCCTTGCGTTCCTGATCCGCATGGGAAACCCATTCATCAGCGACGCGGTATTCGCCCAACGCCTGGGAAAGCTTGATCAACGAGAGCAACGCATCGCCCACCACCGGCAGGGACATATGCTTGGTCGCATCGAAACGGCCGACATTGATGGAAATGATGCGGGCATCCCGATCAAAGGCCGTCCAAGACCCCGTTGTAAAATCCTGCAGCCTCGTGCCTACAGCCAGAATGCAATCCGCCTCTGCGGCAATGGCGTTGGCGCTGTTGGACCCGGTGACGCCAATGGGGCCGATGTTCAGGGTTTGCCCGTGAACGAGATTGGCGCGTCCGGCAATGGTTTCAACAACAGGAATGTTGTGGGTCTCGGCAAAATGCAGAAGCTCGGCCGTGGCGCCTGAATATTGCACGCCACCCCCGGCGATGATGACGGGTCGCTTCGCGGCCTTCAGAAGTTTGGCTGCCATGGCAATTTCCGTGTGATCAGGTTGCTGGCGGCGGATGTGATGGACGCATTCGGCGAAGAATTCTTCGGGATAATCATAGCTCCAGCCTTGCACATCATCCTGTGGCAGGCCCAGAAATACCGGGCCGCAATCTGCAGGATCGAGCATCGTTGCAATGGCCTTGGGAAGTGACTGGATGATTTGTGCGGAGTGAACGATGCGGTCCCAAAAGCGGGTGACACTTTTGAATGCGTCATTCACGGTTACGGTGGGATCGTTGAAGTGTTCCACTTGCTGCAGCACAGGATCAGGCAGGCGGCTGACGTAAGTGTCGCCGCACAGGAATAGAATTGGCAATCGGTTGGTATGGGCAACGGCTGCGGCTGTGACCATGTTGGTGGTTCCGGGGCCAGCAGAGGCCGTAGCAAACATGAAGCGGCGACGCAGCTTCTGCTTGGCATAGGCCACAGCAGCGAGCGCCATTGATTGTTCGTTCTGGCCCCGCCAAAGAGGCAGCTCGCGCTTGTATTCGTGCAAGGCTTCGCCCAGGCAAATCACATTGCCATGCCCGAAAATCCCAAAACCACCGCCGCAAAGTCTCTGCTTCACCCCATCAATCTCAATGAACTGATTGGCCAAATGGCGCACGAGGGCTTGAGCAGTCGTCAAGTGGACAGTGCGGGACGTGTGTTGCATGGCGATCTCCAACTGGGCTTGACGTTGAAGACTAGCTCGTGTTTACTCAGCTTGCAAGCGCTTGCAAAAAGGAATCGTTGGTGACGCAGATTGGCATCGGAATCATCGGGGGCGGGTATATGGGCAAGGCCCATGCCGTGGCGATGGGTGCTGTCGCGGCGGTCTTTGATACAGCACTTCGACCTTCGCTTGAGGTGGTTTGCACGACAACGGAAAAGGGTGCTGCATACAAGGCTCGGCAGTTTGGCTTTAAGAAATCTACGGCGGATTGGCGCAATCTGATTGATGATCCTTCAGTTCAAGCGATCGTCATTGCAAGCCCGCAGGACACTCATTGCGAAATCGCGCTGGCGGCCTTCGCCCGCGGCAAACATGTTTTATGTGAAAAGCCTCTAGGGCTGGGCCTCGAGCAGAGCCGCGCGATGGTTGCTGCAGCGGAGAAAAGCAACTGCATTAACATGGTTGGCTTCAACTATATCCGCACCCCGGCCTCGCAACTGGCGCGCCAAATCATTGCGGGCGGTGAGATCGGCGAGATCACATTCCTGCGCGCCGAACACACTGAAGATTTTCTGAGCGATGCTTCCTTGCCTGGTGACTGGCGCACCGAGGGACGGGCCAATGGCAACATGGGAGACCTTGCGCCGCATATCATCAACGCTGCGTTGGCTCTCGTCGGCCCCATTACTTCACTTGTGGCTGACATTGCCACCGTCCACAAGACGCGGGGCGGAATTCCCGTGACCAATGATGACCAAAGCGCATTGTTGTGTCGCTTTGCCAATGGCGCGATGGGCCAACTGTTCATCAGCCGGATCGCGACGGGGCGCAAGATGGGGTATGCCTATGAGATCTACGGCACCAAAGGCTCCATCCGCTTTGATCAGGAAGACCAGAACGCCCTGTGGCTTTACCGCGCGGATGGTTCGCAAGACCGCAGGGGCTTTGCCAAGATTCTGACTGGTCCCTTGCACCCAGACTACAAGCCTTTCTGCCTCGGGCCTGGCCATGGCACGGGCTATCAGGATCAGATCATCATCGAGGCGCGCGATTTCGTGCAGTCCATCCATGAAGGCAAGTCACGCTGGCCGACATTTCGTGATGGCATGCTGGTCAATCAGATCATTGAGGCTGGCTGGCGCTCCCATGAAGGGCGATGCTGGGTTGAAATTTCAGATGTGTGAGTTTTCGATATGACGATCAAAATTGGAAATGCGCCCTGTTCCTGGGGCGTGGAGTTTGCTGATGACGCACGCAATCCGCCTTGGACGCGCGTTCTCGATGAATGCAAAGCGGCAGGCTATGATGGCATTGAGCTTGGGCCGATCGGATTCATGCCTGAGGACCCCGCTCTTCTGGGGGACGCACTTGCAGCCCGGGAGCTGACATTGATCGGCGGCGTGGTTTTTCGACCGTTCCATGATGCGGCGCAATGGGATGATGTGAAGCAGGCTTCGATCCGCACCTGCAAGTCCCTCGTGGCCCATGGCGCCAGGCACCTTGTGTTGATCGATTCCATTTCGCCGCGACGCGCACCGACGGCTGGCCGCCCTGATGAAGCAGAGCCCATGTCGAAAGCCGAATGGCAAGGCTTTGCCTCGCGCTTTCGCGATATTGCAAAAATGGGCACTCAAGAATTTGGCCTCACGGTCTCTCTTCATCCCCATGCCGCGGGCTTCATGGATTTCGAGGCGGAGGTCGAACGCCTGCTCGGTGAGATCGATCCGTCATTCCTTAAGCTTTGTCTCGATAATGGCCATTCGCATTATGCTGGCTTTGATCCTGTCGCTTTCATGAAGCGGCACCGGGAGAGACTGAGCTATGTTCACTTCAAGGATATTGATCCTGTTGTGAAAGCCGATGTAGTGGCCAAGCGCACAGATTTCTACAAGGCCTGCGGGCAGGGCATCTTCTGCAATCTCGGCAAGGGCACGACGGATTTCAAAGCCGTGAAGAAGCTGTTGCTTGACACAGGCTATGATGGATGGTGCACGGTCGAGCAGGATTGTGACCCTGCCGGGCCAACCAGCCCTGTTGATGATGCACGCGCCAATCGCGATTATCTTCGTTCGATTGGTTTTTGATTCCAGGAGTGAGCATGGCACGTTTCAGTTGGGGCATGATTGGCGGCGGCGAAGGCAGCCAGATCGGACCGGTGCATCGCATCAGTTCAGCACTCGATGCGCGCTTCGAATTGAAAGCAGGCGCACTCGATGTTGATCCCGTGAAGGGCAGGGACTTTGCCATCCGTCTGGGCGTTGCGCCAGACCGCGCTTATGGTGATTGGAAGGAGATGCTGGCGGGTGAGAAGTCTCGCCAAGACCGCATCGATCTTGTGACCGTTGCCACGCCCAATTCAACGCACTATCAAATCACCAAGGCTTTTCTCGAAGCCGGCATTCATGTGCTCTGCGAGAAGCCGATGACTGTGACGGTTGATGAAGCCGAGGATATTGCGGCGACAGCCAAACGGACAGGGGCCATCTGCGCCGTGAACTACGGCTACACAGGATATGCTCTGGTGCGCCACATGCGGGCCATGACTGCACGTGGCGATCTTGGCAAGGTGCGCCTCATTGTTGTTGAATTCTCGCACGGCTTTCATGCCGATGCGAGCGATGCCGATAACCCGCGCATGCGTTGGCGCTATGATCCGGCCCAAGCTGGAATTTCTGGGCAATTCGCTGATTGCGGCATTCATGCCTTGCATATGGCCAGCTTTGTGTCCGGCCAGAATGCACGTGAACTTTCAGCCGATTTCGTGTCCACCATTTCCAGCCGCAAGCTGGAAGATGATGCCATGGTGAATGTGCGTATGGATGGCGGAACAACGGTCAGGCTTTGGACGAGCTCTGTGGCCGTTGGAAGTTTCCATGGTTTCAACATCAGGGTCTTTGGGGAGAAGGGTGGCCTGCGCTGGGCGCAGCAATGGCCCGACCAACTCTATTGGACGCCGCTCAATGGCCGTACCGAAAAGATCGAGCGTGGCATGGGCGGCCTTTCTGCTGATGCAGAGCGTGCAACGCGCATTGCCACTGGCCATTCGGAAGGCATGCTGGTGGCCTTTGCCAATATTTATGCTGATCTTGCCGAGGTGATTGAAGCGCGAAAGAACAAGTCAGCGGCCAATCCGCTGGCGCTGCATTTCCCAACGGCTGTTGATGGTTTGCGGTCGATTGCCGCGATCAAGGCTTCGGTTGAATCCGCCAAAGCAGGTGGTGCCTGGACGGACGCGCGGCCG
Organism: Aestuariivirga litoralis; assembly: GCF_015714715.1. Taxonomy (NCBI): domain Bacteria; kingdom Pseudomonadati; phylum Pseudomonadota; class Alphaproteobacteria; order Hyphomicrobiales; family Aestuariivirgaceae; genus Aestuariivirga; species Aestuariivirga litoralis. Next base: position 8,767 of record NZ_WAHS01000001.1, read on the forward strand.
CCCAGCTTGCGAAGCTAAAGCTGCCGCAAGGTGCCACGCGACACAGCTTCGCAGGCGAAATATTTCGTCTCTGGTTCTAGCGCATGATCGGCGACGAGTTCGATGGATCGCTCAACGGCGGCGACAATGATCTCAGCAATGGGCTGGCGGATGGTAGACAGGTTGTAAGCAGCCCATGAGGCCAACGCGATATCATTGAAACCGAGAACGCCCACATCCCCCGGCACTGAAAGGCCGCGCTCCTTGCAGGCATCAAGCGCGCCGATGGCCAAGATGTCATCCCCGCAGAAAACGGCTTCGATCTTCTTGTCGTTCAAAAGCTGCAGCATCGTGTCTCGTCCGCTCTGGTGCGAGTAGGATTCACCAAAAACCTCGGCGATGGGAACAATGCCCTTGTCTCTTAATCCCGCACGGAAGCCTCGCAAACGATCGGCCGTTGAACTTGCAGTTTGTGGCCCGCCGAGGAAAGCCAGCTTGCGATAGCCGTGATCCAGCATGATTTCAGCGGCGAGTTTGCCGCCCTGCGCATTGTCAGCCCCCACCACGTGCTTTGGGTGTTTGGTCGAGGGCCTTCCGAAAGCATGAACCAGCGGGATGCTCGCCGAAAGGCAGCCTTTGATGAAGGCAGGCGATACAGTGGAAGAAGCGATGATCACGCAATCCACGCTGTATTGCCGAAGCATTGCAATGGCCTTTTGCGGATCGGAATTGCCGGAGAGATTGGCGAGCAGGGGCCTCAGACCATGGTCCTGCAGTCGCCTCGTGAACAGATCGAAAATTTCCATGAAGGCAGGATTGTCGAAATTGTTGGAGACAAGGCCGATCAATTCGGTTCGTCCCGTCATCAGGCTGCGCGCCATGGCGTTGGGCTGGTATCCCAGGGCGCGGGCGGCCTTCATGATTATTTCGCGCGTGGCGGGAGCTACACTTGCCCCATCGGTGAAGGCGCGCGACACGGCGGAGATCGACACCCCGGCGCGATCAGCCACCTGCCTGGCCGTTATGTTCCGGCTGGGCGGCTTGACGTCAATTGGCGGCATGGATGTTCGCGGCAATTTTGGCCTGTCAGATTTCACACATTCAATGCGATTAGTTCTTTGCGCATTTGAGCGTTAGATAACAAGCTGTCAATCGTCAGGACAGTTTGATGTAACGACCGTTCAGGAGGCGGCAGAAACCTTGTCCAGCGCGGTTTGCATGGCGTCAAAACTCGTCTTTAGTTCACGCTCGAGATTCGCATTCGAATGAACCGATGGTGCAAAACATTCATATGAGAACGCACCTTTGTAGCCACGGGCCAAGAGTTTTTTAATCTGTTCAATGTTCCCGAGCCTGTCGTCTGATGTCACCAGTATCCTGTGTTCGTCGCGCATCTGGTCTATGCCGACACTGGCATCGACAACCCCAGAGATATGCACAATACCCGTCTCCTCCGGGAAGAACTCTGTCTCGTTTGCAAGGTGATGATGGAACGTGTCATGCACAAGCTTGTAGTGCGCTTCTCCTCCCACAGCCTTAAACGCCTCGATTGCTTCGCGCTTGCGGCGCAATGAGGACGTGCTGAACCCCAGGGGCTCGACGAGCGCAATCAAGCCTGACGTCTTCAAGAGAGGCAGAATTTGCGTGAGCGCAAAATGCAATCCGGAAATCCTCGAATCATCCGATTCCACTTTCCCGTCATTGGAGGGGATCAGCGAAATGGACTGGGCCCCGCTTTGTTGAGCCTCTTTAATTAGCCGCTCCACTTTCACGCGAATGGTATCTGACCAGCGATTAAAGCCGTAAACTTCCGAGAGGCCCAACAACTTGACATTTTTCGTCAGCGCGTAGGCGCCAATCTCTGCGGGATCTCTGCCGTCAAAGAAGGCGCGATCTGCAAGTTTCTTGTCGGAGAGATCATTGCGAAGCTCAATTCCGCTACAGCCCAGCCGCGCCGCGAGATCGATGAACTCTTTAGCATCCAACCGGGGTGCGGTGATGTGATTCAATGCGAAATGGATTTCGTGTTTCATATTCATATTCATACCCACCACTTCACGCCACCTTCACAGGCTTGCCCGTCTGCCAGGACACAGTGGCAGCGTCAGCGAGTTTCTGGGCCTGCAAGCCATCAAAGCCTGAAGGTTTGGGATTGCGGTCGCCGGATTCAACAGCAGCGATGAAGGTATTGAGCTCATGGGCATAGGCCGCGCCATAACGCTCAAGGAAGAAGTTCTGAATGGGATCAGCTTTGGTGCCTTCAGCATTGTGAACTTCAACCGTGGTATTGTGCACATTGCGGGCGGAAAGCATGCCCTTTGAACCATGAACCTCCATGCGCTGGTCATAGCCATAGGTGGCGCGCCTGGAATTGGTGATGACCGCAATGCGGCCCGAGGCCGTCTGCATTTGAACAGCCGCCGTATCAACGTCACCGGCCACGCCAATGGCCTTGTCAACCAGGGCGGAACCCAAGGCATGCACCACCACGAATTCTTCGCCCATCAGAAAGCGCGCCATGTCGAGATCATGGATCATCATGTCCCGGAACAAGCCGCCTGAGCCTTTGACATAGTCAGCAGGCGGGGGATTGGGATCACGCGAGATCACAGTCACCAGTTCCACATCGCCGATCACACCCTTGCGGATGCGTTGTTCCAGCTCGCCGAAATTAGGGTCAAAGCGCCGGTTAAAGCCAATCATCAAGGTTGACTTGTTCTTCTCCACCACTTTCAGGGTCTGCTCGATCAGCTCCACGGACAGCGACACCGGCTTCTCGCACATGATCGACTTGCCATTGTTGGAAGCCGCCTGGATCTGCTCAGCGTGAAAACCTGTCGGAGAGCCGATCAATACCGCATCGACATCCTTTGCCTTCATGATCTCGTCAACGGACGCGACCTTGGCACCATATTGCGCAGCCAGAGCCTCCGCTGCCGCGGGCATGGCATCGGCGATATAGCTGAGCTTCGCCTTGGAATTCAAAGCGATGGTCTTGGAATGCACCTTGCCAATGCGGCCTGCGCCGATAACGCCAAATCTGATCATATTAGCTCTCCCATTCTGTTCGCTATTTGCCCGCCAGCATTTTCTTGAAAGCATCCATTTCGGCTTTGGGCGCCGTAACCAAATACTCTGGGGTCGGCCAGCCCCCCGATTGAACCTCAGCCACGAAAGACTTGAAAGCATCCACGCGCATCGTCTGGATGCGCGCATATTCTGCTGCAAGATTTGCATATTTCTTGGCATGCCGGGGCACATGGCCCGAATTGGTACCCAGCACGTCACAGCCAAACAGATATTGGCAATCGCCGCCTGAGCCGCCACCCATGGAGACCAGAAACAGATCTGTGTGCTTCGATATTTCGGCGGTCACTTCCGGCGGCACCACTTCAATCTCAACGCCGAATGCGCCAGCTTCTTCATAACGTTTGACCTGCTCAAATACCTGTTTAGCGCTTGCAGCGGTCTTACCGACGGCTTTGAAGCCGCCCGTCCAAGTGGCCTTGGACGGAATCAAACCAACATGACCGATGACCGGAACGGCCTCTTCGGCCAGACGTTTCACGGTTTGCAATGAGGCCGAGCAATAGACGGCATCGGCACCGGCCTTCAGCATTTTGAATGACCAGTCGATGAAGAAGTCGGTGTTGCCGCCTTCGAAATAATTCATGCCTGGAACTGCAAACAGGCTGGGGCCGACATCGCGAAATCGCGGCTCAATCATCATTTCTGGTGGAACGGATACCATGTCGATTCCGGCGGCTTCTGCGGCTGCAAGCTCATCCCAGCTTTCCGTCCGCATCATGGTATATTGAACCTTGCCCTTGTTGGCGCGGATATCGGCGATGGTGGGGCGTTTGCGGGCCATGATTTTCCTTGAGCTTCAGATCAGACAATTGCGATGAAGATCTTCAAGTTTTCGATTTTGACAGGGTATGTTTTCAAGTTCACGCAAACAGGCGCGCCCTTGGCTGCACCCGTGGTGTAGTCAAACCGGCCATTATGCTTGGGGCATTCGATGATGGTGTCCATCACCAACCCATCGGCGAGATGGACGCGCTCATGCGTGCAAAGCCCGTCGGTCGCGTAGAACTTGTCATCGGGTGAACGATAGATCGCGTAGGACTTTCCCTCATGATCAAAGCGGATCACATCTTCCTGATTGATGTCATCCTTGTCGCAAACCTCCACCCAATTGGTCATGATGCGCTGTCCAAGATGCTGGCGGGGTCGGATTGTCCATGGAGGCTTGGGCGATAGGGCTTCGCGGTTGGCGGCAAAGCACGCAACAGGAAATAGTCTTCGCCCTTGAATTGGCGCCACCAGACCGGAATCATCTCACGATAGGCGGCTCCCATGGAGGGTGAGGGGGCAGGGAGGTCGCCCTTGATGATCTCATGCAGTCTGGGCAGTGCGTGGTAAGGCACCATCGGGAACATGTGATGCTCAATATGATAGTTCATGTTCCAATAGATGAAGCGCGAGATCGGGTTGATATAGACGGTACGCGAATTCATGCGGTGGTCGAGTACATTATCGGCGAGCCCGCCATGCTGCATCAGACCAGTCAAAATATGATGCCAAGCGCCGTAAAGCCGAGGCAGGCCCACCAGAAGCAGCGGCAGGATGGACTGGAAATAGAAACAAGCCGCAAGGGTTGCTACATAGATAAGCATCCACACGCGGGCGACGAAAATAACTTTCGGCCATTCAGATTCGGGTATGAAGGTTTTTTCTTCATCAGTCACAATCCCCGCAACGTTGATGAGCATCATTTTCAATGCGTCATAGGCATCGAGAATTCCGGTGAAGGCGACAAGGACCTTGAACAGAACCGGTGGCCGCATCACCGCAATTTCGGGATCGAGCCCGACGATAATGGTATCGGTGTGGTGACGCGTATGGCTCCAGCGCCAACGTGTGGGATTGCGCATGATCATGAAACAGGCGATTTGATAGACGACGTTATTCATCCAGCGCGTCTTGAAGGCGGTGCCGTGGCCACACTCATGCCAGCGAGAATCCGTCGCTGATCCATAGAGTACGCCATAGCAGAGGAGTGGAATGACGGCCCACCAGCTTGGCCAGATATAAATTGCCCAGGCGGCAAAGATCACCATGGCACCGAGCCATACAATCGTGTCGCGCGTGGCGGGACCATCCGTCCGTTTCATCAGGTCTTTCATGACCTGGCGGCTCACTTCAGAATGATACCATTCGGCTGACTTCAGGCCGGCCTCTTCGGCAAGCTTGGCATCTTGCCCCAGCATTCCATAGTCGCGTTGCTTGTGAACTTTGGTCATGGAACAGATCTCTTATTCATGGATGGTGCTAGAATAAAAATTCCAGATGGGCAAAGGGTTCCTGACGTAATCTATCAGATTGCATCATTATATGTCAGGTGTTATGGGGCGTTCGAGGGACTAACATCTGATGGTTGCACGACCCACGATAGCGGATTTGGCGAAGAAAGCTGGGGTCAGCGTGGCGACCGTCGACCGTGTGCTGAATCGGCGATTGCCGGTGCGCGCTGATACCGCGCAACGGGTTGTGCAAGCGGCGGAAGCCATTGGGTATCATGCGACGGGACTCTTGAAGCGCAGGTTGACTGAAGCTCCCGTGCGCAAGTTTGGCTTCCTGCTGCAAAAGCGCGATGCCTTCTATCAGGTACTCGGTCGTGAGCTGGCGGATGTTACAAAATTGGCCAGCTACATCGAGGGCAAGCCTATTGTGGAATTCATGGAAGAATTGGCGCCCGGCTACATAGCATCCAAAATTCGGGAGGTGGCGCCGAAGGTTGATGCCATGGCGGTGGTCGCTGTTGATCATCCACTTATAAATGAAGCTGTCGACACCGTGGTCCAGTCTGGAAAGCCTGTATTCTCCCTGTTAAGTGACCTGACTACAGAAATGAAATCCGGCCATATAGGCATGGACGGGAGGAAAGTTGGCCGCATTGCCGCCTGGACAATCAGTCGTATGGCAAAAAGACAGGGCCAAGTTGGCATCCTGCTGGGCAGTCATCGCTATCTTAATCAGGATTTGGCCGAGATCAGCTTCAGGAGCTACATGCGCGAGCATGCTCCCCATTTTACCGTTCTGGAAGCCATCATCAATCTGGACGATGAGCATATCGCCTATGACGCCATTTCCCACATGGTTGAAAAAAGTGCGGACCTCGTTGCCATCTATGCATGCGGTGGTGGGCAGGACGGTTTGATCAAAGCCCTCCGGGATAAACGTGGTGACCGGAACATTGTCGCCATCTGCAACGAATTGACGCAAATGACCCGGACTGCATTGATTGATGGCACAATTGATCTTTGCCTCGGACACCCGGTTGTACCCATGGCTTCGCTCCTGGTGGAAATGATGGCGAAGGCTTGCTCTGCACCTGAGATTCCGCATTTCCCACCACGTCTGTTTTCAGCCGAAATCTTCATCAGCGAAAACATCTGAACTACAGGCGCCTTGGTCCGCAATGATAGTTTTTGATAGTTATTGGCTCGGCCAGCAGCACTTTGTTGACTCCGATCCAGAATAGAATAATCCTTCCAATACTATCCCGAGATGCACCAAATCTTCCATTTTGGGATACCGCAAAGCGCCAAAAGAAGCACGAGCGGAAGGGAGGGTTAAATGGTTTTACATTCCTGTCTTCATGACTTGGCCACACGCGCCGCAACCTGTTTGCCGGAAGGCATTTGGATTTGAGGCCAACTTTTATTCCCCCTTGGGGAACTCCGGCCAAGTGAACGGGTGCTGCCGGACACCCGATAAAAGGGAGTTACACTCAAAATGAAAAAATTTCTTCTCGCCACCGCCGCCATCGCCATGATGTCCGGCACAGCTTTTGCCGGCAACATCGGCGTTACAATGGCCAACACCGACACGTTCCTGACCGTCCTCCAGAAGGGCATTGAAAAGGCCGCCAAGGATGCCGGCCAGCCGGTGCAGGTTGAAATTGCAGAAAACGATGTGTCGAAACAACTCTCGCAGGTGCAAAACTTCATTGCTGCCAAGGTGGATGCAATTATCGTGAATGCAGTGGACACATCTGCCACGGTGCCAATGACCAAGTTGGCTAACGACGCCGGCATCCCGATTGTCTATGTCAATCGTCAGCCCATCGACGTTGACAAGCTTGGCCCCAAGGGCGCGTTCGTTGCTTCGAATGAAGCTGACTCCGGTACACTGGAAACCAAGGAAGTGTGCAAGCTTCTGGGCGGCAAGGGCGACATTCTCGTCATGGTCGGCGATCTTGGCAACCAGGCCGCAGTTCAACGCACCAAGGACATTCATGAAGTCATTGCCACCGATGAGTGCAAAGGCATGAAAATTCTGGATGAGCAAACCGCTGTTTGGGATCCTGTGAAGGCCCAGGACTTGATGACCAACTGGATTGCCGCCGGCAAGAAGCCTGCCGCCGTGATTGCCAATAATGACAACATGGCGATCGGTGCCATCAATGCCATGAAGGCTGCTGGTTGGAATATGAAGGATGTGATTGTAGCCGGGATTGACGCTACTCAGGAAGCTCTTGCCACCATGAAGGCTGGCGATCTCGATGTCACAGTGTTCCAGGATGCCGCTGGTCAGGGAAAAGGCGCTGTTGACACTGCCATCAAGCTTGTGAAAGGCGAAAAGGTCGACGCCAAGGTCTACATTCCGTTCCAGCTCGTCACCCCCGCCAACATGGCTGACTACATGTCCAAGAACTGATCGACAAAACTTGCGAAGTGCGCCACATTCAAGTGGCGCACTTTTTCATGGTGAATTGAATGGTCAGCCCTTCCACAATGAAAGCCGTCCGCGACAGCGGCGCAGTTCCGGGCTCGGAACATCTCCTTGAAGTGGACGATGTTCGCAAAGAGTTCCCAGGCGTCGTGGCGCTAGACAATGTGAAGTTCAAGTTGCGCCGCGGTTCGGTCCACGCGTTGATGGGCGAAAACGGCGCTGGCAAATCGACACTGATGAAAATCGTTGCCGGCATCTACACGCCAGATTCCGGCTCGTTCAAATTGCGCGGCATCGATATCCGCTTGCAGAACCCCCTTGATGCCTTGGAGAATGGCATTGCCATGATTCATCAGGAATTGAACCTGATGGGGCCGATGACGGTGGCAGAGAATATCTGGATCAGGCGCGAGCCTGTGAACATGTTTGGTTTTGTGAACCACGGCGAGATGCGCCGCCGTACGGAAGAACTTTTCAACCGCCTAAATATCGACATTGACCCGATGGTCGAAGTGGGAACGCTCAGCGTGGCCAACCGCCAGATGGTTGAGATTGCCAAGGCCGTGTCGTTCAATTCCGACGTCCTGATCATGGATGAGCCAACTTCCGCACTTACTGAAAAGGAAGTGAAGCATCTCTTCAAAATCATCAGGGCACTTAAGGCTGATGGCAAGGGCATCATCTACATCACTCACAAGATGAACGAGCTGTTCGAGATCGCCGATGAGGTTTCGGTGTTTCGCGACGGAAAATATATCGCAACAAGACTGTCAAAAGATGTGACGCGCGATGAAATCATCCGCATGATGGTGGGCCGCGACATTACGCAAATGTTTCCCAAGGAGACAGTTCCGATTGGCGACGTTGTGCTCTCCGTCAAGAATCTGACGCTCGATGGGATTTTCAAGGACGTGTCGTTCGATGTGCGGGCGGGCGAAATTCTAGGGATTGCTGGATTGGTTGGGTCGGGTCGCTCCAATATCGCCGAAACCGTTTTCGGTGTTTCGCCTGCATCTTCGGGTACGATTTCCATCAAGGGAAAAGAATTGGCCGTTACATCACCCTCCATTGCCATGGCCAACGGCATGGCTTTTCTCACCGAAGATCGCAAAGAAACTGGCTGCTTCCTGCTGCTTGATATTCAGGAAAACACCCAGATGGCGGTGTTGCAGACTAAATATGTGAATTTTGGTTTCGTGAAGCAGCGTGCTTTGGCCGCTGACTCCAAGATCATGTCAGATCGCCTGCGCGTGCGTACGCCTGACATGCAGGAGCCGATCATCAATCTTTCTGGTGGCAACCAGCAGAAAGTTTTGATCAGCCGCTGGCTTTTGACCAAGCCGCGGATTCTCATTCTGGATGAACCGACACGCGGCATTGATGTTGGGGCCAAGGCTGAAATTCATCGTTTAGTTTCAGAGTTGGTGAAAGCTGGTGTTGCGGTCATCATGATTTCTTCGGAAATGCCGGAGGTTTTAGGGATGAGCGATCGTATCATGGTTGTACATGAAGGCCGGGTCACGGGGTTCTTGGATCGCAAGGATGCCGACCAGGTCAAGATTATGGAGTTGGCCTCGCATTGAGGCTTTGAATTCGAGGGGACGGCATGTCAGACCAACCAGCATCAACCGGCGCATCCACTACAGGCCTTAGCAAGGTGAGGCGATTTCCGCCTGAGGTTTCGATCCTTGGCGTTTTGCTCGGCATCATTCTGGTCTTTGAAATTCTCGGTTGGATTTTCATCGGTGAGAGTTTCATTCTGAACAAGCAGCGCATTTCAATCATCATCCTGCAGGTGGCGGTGATCGGCATTATCGCGGTTGGTGTCACCCAAGTAATCATTACGGCGGGTGTTGATCTGTCGTCCGGTTCGGTTGTTGGATTTACCGCGATGGTTGCCGCAAGTTTTGCCCAATCCGCCAGCAATTCCCGGGCGGCTTTTCTTGATCCGTTTTATGCGAAATTCGGGTTGAGTTGGTTCATCGATTCAAGTCCGTTTTGGTCAATCCTATTTGGCATTCTCTGTGGGTTGCTGCTCGGCCTGATCAATGGCTACATCATCGCGAAGACGAAGATACCGCCTTTTATCGCTACACTGGGAATGATGGTTTCAGTACGTGGCCTGGCAAAATGGTACACGCTGGGCCAGCCCGTGGCACTTCTGAACGACAGCTTCACCTGGTTTGGCCAGAGCTTCAATGTGGGCGGTTTTCCGATTCCCCGCCCAGTCATTATATTCATCATTGTCGCAGTCATTTGCCATGTGGCTCTGACTTACACGCGCTACGGGAAATTCACTTATGCCATTGGTGCAAACCCACAGGCGGCGCGTGTTTCCGGCATCGATATCGGCAGGCATCTGATCAAAGTCTATGCGGTGGCGGGTCTGCTCTCAGGCCTTGCCGGTGTGATGACAGCGGCACGCGCTCAATCAGGCCAGCCGGGCATGGGTGTGGCCTATGAGCTTGATGCCATTGCCGCCACTGTCATTGGAGGTACTTCTCTTGCAGGGGGCGTAGGGCGTATCACGGGAACATTTATTGGCACGATCATTCTCGGTGTGGTGACCTCCGGCTTTACCTTCCTGCAAGTCGGCGCCTATTATCAGGAGATCGTGAAAGGCATCATCATCGTGACGGCAGTTGTCATAGATCAACAGCGCCAAAATAGGCGTCGCAAATCGAGTTGACGCCGCGACAACGCGACTATCGTCTATCCCTTGAGACAATACTGGCACCCTCGCGCACCAGATCGATTTGGTCGTGTTACCGATGTTAGGGAATGACGACTGTGAGCATTTGGTGATTTTTTTCGGGATCTAAGCAATGTCCGCATGTGATCCCAAAGCAGACTATTTGAAGCGCTTGGATCGTCGGAACGGTATCACGAGCGGACACCCCATTGATTATGGATGCTTTGGAACCTCTGCACCGACGCATACCCATAGCAGCCGTTACTTCGCCCAATCTGGTATGTTACGAATGATAATATACTCAATGTTGCGCTCGAACCCGATCTCCATTTCAATAATCTCACGCATCTTTGGGTCCTGTTCTTCGCGCAGATCGTGACGATCGAGCACATTCGTGGACGGTAGCGATCGATGTGGTCTTCGTGGGCCAATCGCTGTCCGCGCCGCGAAATTCCCTGCATTACCCTGTTCTCCGATAGCTAGAAAATTGCGGAATGCTTGTCCTAGAAACGTTATGACATCAGAGGGATGTGGGCTGCCGTGGTATGTGGATTGGGCAGGAATGTTCGGTTTTCCCAAATAATTACGCTGAAAGCAGGGAATTGTCGGCAGAGACTAGTTCGGCCAGGACTGCGTCTACCACCATTCCTCCCGCACCAAACCATTAAATTCCATCTTTTCGGATATAACGACGCAATTACAGTAGCTTGCTTTCTGATGGAAATCTCTGTTGCGCGAAACCGCGAGTTTCTGGCACATTATATAAGATTGCGCGCATGAAATTTCTGGCAGCCCCTTTTTTTGGTCCACGCTTTGTTGCTTTTTCTGATTAATTGCCATTTGAAACAGCGCCAAAATGGCGTCTGTGGAAATTGGTGATGGGGCGCTATTTTGGGTTGAAAGCTCATCGTGCCAGATAACCCGCGTTCCGATATTCACAATTCCGATGTCCCCATTGTCTGTCGGGCATGCGAGGCGCGGCACAAAGGCGTTTGCGGCGCGCTCAATCCGCAGCAACTGACGGAACTGGCCCGCCACACGACCAAGCATAAGTATGACGCGTCTGCGGGCCTCGTGTCGGATGGTGCTAAGGTTGATCGCTATGCCAATATCATGAGCGGAGTTATCAAGTTGGCCAAGCTCACCGCAGATGGGCGGCAGCAGATCGTGGGTTTGCAATTTGCTCCGGACTTCTTGGGGCGGCCTTTCAGCCAAATCAGTGATTTTGACGTCGAGGCTGCGACAGATGTGCGGGTTTGTTCGTTCCCGCGAGATGTGCTCAACAAGCTCACGCGGGAAAGTCCGGAGTTGGAACACCGCCTGCATGCACAGACTCTGAAAGAACTCGACGAGGCGCGTGACTGGATGCTCGCTCTGGGCCGCAAATCGGCGAGTGAACGCGTGGCTGGTTTCCTGTGTTTTATTGCAGAACATATCAATCCGGAGATAGAATTTGAAACAGGACCCGTCCGCTTCGATATTCCGTTGAAGCGCGCCGACATGGCGGATTTTCTGGGCTTGACCATCGAGACTGTGAGCCGCCAACTCACCAAGTTGCGCCAAGCCCGTGTGATCGAGATCGAGAACAACCGCACCGTCATAATTCCCGATCTTGCCAAGCTGCGCGCGGCGACAGGTGCCTAGACGACTTTCGAGTAACGCTGCTCGGCGGGCTTCAGCCAGGTATCGAATTGTGCAGCAATGATGCGCACCACGGGCCTGGCCTCATCTGTCATATGAAGCCCGGCATCGTCTACCCAGCACAGTTCCGCATACTCACCGGCAGCAATGCCACAAGCCTGGCTGATCAGCGGCAAGGCACTCACCCCGAAACATTTTACCAGTTCATCAAAACTGAATGCAAAATCACACAACAGCCGCTCGATGATGAAGCTGCGCATCCGGTCATCGTCACTCAACGCGAGCCCGCGGGCGAGCGCCAGGCGGCCCGTCTGAACCAACGTCGCGTAACGCCCTGTAGCGACTTCGTTCTGCACATAACCGCCCGGGAAACAGCCAATGGAGGAGGGGCCGAAGCCCAGCCGCACGGACGCATCGTCATCACTGTAGCCCTGGAAATTGCGGTGTAGTCTGCCACGCTTGGCGGCAAGTGCCAGCGTGTCGCCTGGCTTGGCAAAATGATCAATGCCGATCGCACGGTAGTCAAAGTCAGTAATGACGTTGGCGGCGAACTCTGCCTGCTGGAGGCGCATCGCGCTATCTGGCAAAGTCTTTTCATCAATGAGCCTCTGGTGCGGCTTCATCCACGGCACATGAGCATAGCCAAATAGTGCAATGCGGTCCGGCTCCAGATTGAGAACCTTCTTCAGCGTGAGCGCGAGTTTCCCGGTGTCCTGTAGGGGCAGGCCGTAAAGCGCATCAATGTTGATCGACTGAATGCCGGCAGCGCGTAGAGCCCTGACCACGTCCCGCGTCAGCTCAAAACTCTGCGGCCTGTTGATCGCAGCCTGAACCGCCGGGTCAAAGTCCTGCACCCCGATGCTGGCCCGCGTCATGCCAAAAGACATCAGATCCGCAATCGTCCCGTCCTTCACATCTGAAGGATCAATCTCGATTGAGATTTCCGGCGTCTGCGAGAAATCAAAAGCCGCATGCAGCGCCTCCTTGATCATCTGAAGCTCTTCACGCCTCAGGAGGCTCGGGCTGCCGCCGCCCAGGTGGAGTGCGGAAACCGGGACCTTGCGTTTCAGTTCTGCGCCCCAGAGCGCAATCTCCTGAACCAGCACTTTCACATAGTCTGCCACGGGCTCATAGCGCATCGTCTGCTTGGTATGGCAACCGCAGAACCAGCATATGCGGTCACAGTAGGGAATGTGGATGTAAAGAGAGAGCTTGTCTGCTGCGCTTGCCGCTGCAACCAGCGCGCCCAGCAGGGCCGGGCCGCCATCGGGCTCGAAGTGGTTGGCTGGTGGATAGCTTGTGTAGCGCGGCAGTCCGGAAGGCTGACGGGCCAGAAGCTCCGCAATGTTCAGGGTCACGGCAACTTCTCTTTTTCCAGCAAAGGCAGAATGTGTTCACGTTCAAAGGCAATATGCCGGCGCAGGGCTTCAAAGAAGCCGCGCATCATCCAGGCGAGCGCTTCGGCGTTGCTGCTGCGGCGTTCCATGACATAGGCGCGCAGGGCGTGAATGATATCGCCTGCATATTCCTCATCACCCATATGTTCATAGCCCAGCCGTTCCAGTGTCGCGGAATGAGTAGTGCCGTGTAACAGCGGAAAGACCTTTTCCTCTTCAAACCTGTGCGCGAGCGTTACGGTGGGCAGCAGGCTCTGGGCCACGTAGAGCCCTTCCTGCACATTGAGAGCATCCGGCAGACTGTCGGCCAGCCGCTCGAGCCGGTCGCACAGCTGTTCCTGTCTTGCGAGATGGCCGCGAAATTCGCAGGCAAGCAGATGGGGGGTGCTGGCAGCATTCATGCGGCCTGACCCTAATTGCCGAAACAAACGCATTCATTGATCCAGATCAAGGCCACGCCGCGCCACCCGTGAGAGACGGGCAGGGTCAATAGAAGGCTGGGCATATGAAGAATGGCTATTGGGCGATCGTCGCTGGTGCAGGGTGTTTTGCGGCCCTGATGGGTGCTGCACTGGGGCAGGATGCGCTGTTCCGCGCGCATTTCTGGATTCTGTGTGTGGTGCTGGGGCTTTCCGCAATTGTCTTTCTTCTCACCATGGACGGAACAGGTGTCGGCCGTGACAAGCCGGATGGGTATATGGATGAAGTGATCCGCTATGGCGTGATCGCCACGATCTTCTGGGGCATTGTGGGCATGCTGGTCGGCGTGGTCATCGCTTCAGAGCTGGCCTGGCCCGTGCTCAATATCGGGCCCTGGTTCAATTTCGGCCGACTGCGCCCGCTGCACACATCCGGCGTTGTCTTCGCCTTTGCAGGTAATGCGCTGATCACCACGTCATTCTATATTGTCCAGCGTACTTGCCGCACGCGGCTGTTTGGCGGGCAACTGCCCTGGTTCGTGTTCTGGGGGTATCAGCTTTTCATTGTCATGGCGGCCACCGGCTATCTACTCGGAATCACCCGCAGTCAGGAATATGCGGAACCGGAATGGTATGTGATCCTCTGGCTTGTCGTCGTCTGGGTTGCCTATCTGCTGGTTTTCCTCGGCACCCTCATCAAGCGCAAGGAACCACATATCTATGTGGCCAACTGGTTCTATCTTTCAATGATCGTGACCATCGCCATGCTGGTGATTGTCAACAATCTCGAAATCCCGGTCAGCTTCCTTGGTGTGAAGAGCTATTCTGTGTTTGCCGGCGTGCAGAGCGCGCTGGTGCAGTGGTGGTATGGCCACAACGCAGTGGGCTTCTTCCTCACGGCCGGTTTCCTCGGCATGATGTACTACTTCGTACCAAAGCAGGCCAATCGCCCGGTCTATTCATACCGCCTGTCGATCATCCATTTCTGGGCGCTGATCTTTCTTTATATCTGGGCCGGCCCGCATCACCTTCATTACACAGCACTGCCCGACTGGGCGCAGACGCTGGGCATGGTGTTCTCCGTCATGCTGTGGATGCCCTCCTGGGGCGGCATGATCAATGGTCTGATGACGCTCTCGGGCGCCTGGGACAAATTGCGCACTGATCCCATCCTCCGCATGTTTGTGATGTCTCTTGCTTTTTACGGCATGTCCACCTTCGAAGGCCCGATGATGTCGATCAAGTCGGTCAACGCGTTAAGCCATTACACCGATTGGACCATCGGCCATGTGCATTCCGGCGCCCTTGGCTGGGTCGGTATGGTCACCTTCGGCGCGCTTTATTTCATGACGCCTAAACTGTGGAACCGCGCACAGCTCTATTCGCTTCGCCTGGTCAACTGGCACTTCTGGCTCGCCACCCTTGGCATCGTTGTCTACGCTTCGGCCATGTGGGTCTCAGGCATCATGCAGGGGCTGATGTGGCGCGAATACGACAGCAACGGATTCCTCGTTTACTCCTTTGCCGAAACGGTGGCCGCCATGCATCCCTATTACATCATGCGCATGCTGGGTGGCCTACTGTTCCTGATCGGTGCGCTGGTCATGACATATAATCTCTGGCGCACCATCCGTGGCGATGTGCGCGCCGAAATCCCCATGGGTGCGGACGCGCTCACTCTTCAACCAGCACAGTGATGGTAAAAGTCATGTCAAACACGAACCAAGTTCTTGGCTTTCACTCGAAGATCGAACGCAATGTCACTCTACTGCTGGTCTTCTCGCTGCTGGTGGTGACGATCGGCGGTCTCGTCGAAATCGTGCCGCTTTTCTGGCTGCAGAACACCATCGAGAAGGTGAGCGGCGAGCGGCCTTACTCACCCTTGGAACTGGCCGGGCGCAACATCTATATTCGTGAGGGCTGCTATCTGTGTCATTCACAGATGATCCGGCCATTCCGCGACGAGGTGGAGCGCTACGGTCATTATTCGCTGGCAGCCGAGTCCATGTATGACCATCCCTTCCAATGGGGCTCGAAGCGCACCGGGCCAGATCTCGCCCGCGTCGGCGCGCGCTATTCCAATGACTGGCATGTCGAGCATCTGAAGAATCCGCAATCGGTCGTACCTGAATCGGTTATGCCGTCCTATGCCTTTCTGGCGGACACGGATCTCGATACCGGCCTGGTTGCGGAAGGTCTCAAGACCAACCGAATTGTGGGTGTTCCGTATACCGATGATGACATCAAGAATGCGCTCGTTGATTTTAAGGCGCAGGCCGATCCCAATGCGGATACCGCTGATCTGCTGAAACGCTATCCCAAGGCCGTTGTTGGCGACATGGACGGTAATCCTAATCGCTTGACCGAGATGGATGCACTGGTGGCCTATCTGCAGATGCTCGGCACCTTGGTGGATTTCCAGTCCTATCAACCCGCCGATGGCGAACGCTGAGGGAGATGCAGATGACCTTTGAGTATCAGGCGTTGCGCACTCTGGTCGATAGCTGGGGCCTATTGGTGATGGTGCTGTTTTTCATTGGCGCTGCCGGCATGGCACTGCTTCCGGGCTCGCGCCAGCAGCAGGCGGATGCTGCTCAAATCCCCTTCAAGGAAGACTGATCATGGCCAACAAAGACATCGACGACGTATCTGGCGTTGAAACAACCGGCCATGAATGGGACGGCATCAAGGAACTGAACAACCCGCTGCCACGCTGGTGGATCAACACCTTCTACATCACAATCGTGTTCGCCATTGGCTACTGCGTTCTCTATCCAGCATGGCCAGGCCTGACCACCAACACCAAAGGCTGGTGGAACTGGTCCGCGCGCCAAGACGTGGCGGCTGAGATGAGCGCTGTCGATGCAGGCCGCGCCGGCATCGAGCAGAAAATTGCCGCTTCCGATATCAAGACCATCCTGGGCGATCCCCAAATGAAAGTGTTTGCCGTGGCCGCGGGTGCCTCGGCCTTCAAGGCGCATTGCAGTCAGTGCCACGGTTCAGGCGCGCAAGGCAATGTGGGCTATCCCAATCTGAATGACGACGACTGGCTGTGGGGCGGCACGCCTGAACAGATTGTGGCGACGATTTCACATGGTGTGCGCTCGCCGCTGGATGCCGATACGCATGTCTCGCAAATGCCTGCCTTCGGCAAGGATGGCGTCTTGACGGCTGAGCAAATCAGCGAAGTGACAAATTACGTGCTGCAACTCGCACAGCTTGATCACAATGCCGACAAGGCAAAGCCTGGCGAACAGGTGTTCAAGGACAATTGCGCTTCCTGCCACGGGGATGCCGGGCAAGGAAACCCGGATATGGGCGCGCCAAAACTCGCCGACAAGATCTGGCTTTACAAGGGTGCAACAGACGCGATTATCGCGCAGGTGACCAATCCGCGCCACGGCGTGATGCCGGCTTGGTTGCCGCAGCTTGGCGAGGCGAAAGTCAAGGAGCTGGCAGCCTATGTCATCTCTCTTGGAGGTGCGAAGTAGGTGTCACTGACGCCCGATATCGAGCAGGCGGATGTGCAGGCCGTCAATGCCGGGGCAAAGGCGAAAGTTGCCTCGCAGCTCTATGCCGCGCGCGTCAAAGTTTTCCCCAAGGATGTGCAGGGCGCGTTCCGCCGCCTGAAGTGGATCATAATGGCGGTGACGCTGGGAATCTACTACATCACGCCCTGGCTGCGGTGGCACCGGGGTGCGGGCGCGCCTGATCAGGCGGTGCTTCTCGATATGGTGCACCGCCGCTTCTATTTCTTCTTCATCGAAATCTGGCCGCAGGAATTCTACTTTGTCGCAGGCCTTCTTGTTATGGCGGGCGTGGGCCTCTTTCTGGTGACCTCCGTTGTCGGCCGCGCCTGGTGTGGTTATGCTTGCCCGCAGACCGTCTGGACGGATCTGTTCATAGCGGTTGAGCGTCTTATTGAGGGTGACCGCAATGCCCGCATCAAGCTCGACAAGGCGCCCTATGGCCTGCGCAAAATTTTCTTGCGCGTGGGCAAACATCTCATTTGGCTGCTGATCGCGATGGTGACGGGTGGTGCCTGGATTTTCTATTTTGCCGATGCGCCGAGCCTCGCCAAGCAGCTCTTCACGGGTCAGGCCGCTTATGTAGCCTATGCCACTGTCGCCACGCTCACCGCCACAACCTATATCCTCGGCGGTCTGATGCGCGAGCAGGTCTGCATCTACATGTGCCCTTGGCCGCGCATCCAAGCGGCTATGCTTGATGAAGATTCATTGGTTGTCACCTATAATGACTGGCGCGGCGAACCACGCAGCCGGGGTGTGAAAAAGGCCAGAGCGGAAGGTATTTCCGCGGGTGATTGTGTTGATTGCAATGCCTGCGTTGCAGTGTGTCCTGTGGGGATCGACATCCGCCATGGCCAGCAGATGGAGTGCATCACCTGCGCACTCTGCATTGATGCCTGCGACGACATCATGGGTAAACTGATGCGGCCCCACGGGCTTATCTCCTATTCCACCTTGCGTGACTACAATCACAACATGGCACTGGCAGCCCCCTCGGGCAGGGCCGTGTCGCCGGACCTCGTCCGCAAGCCGGGAGGCGGCTTCGTGGAGGGGGTCCGGCATTTCAATTGGCGCGTCGTCTTCCGCTTGCGCACGCTAATCTATGTCGGCCTGTGGTCGCTGGTGGGACTTGGACTGGTGGCCGCGCTCCTAACGCGCGATCGTTTGCGCATCAATGTGCTGCATGACCGCAATCCGATTGCGGTAAACCTCACCAGTGGCGCAGTGCGGAATGGCTATACCGTGAAGCTCCTCAACATGCAGCCTGAAGCGCGCACCGTTACTGTGGCGATTGACGGATTGCCCGGCGCACAGCTTACGCTGGAGGGCACAGAAGGCGCAATTGGTCGCAGCGCGGAGGTCAAGCTGGAGCCTGACACGCTGGAGACCCTGCATCTCTTCGTTACAGTTTCGCCGCAGATGCTTCAAAGCGGAAAGACACCGTTTGAGATCAGGGCATCTGACTTCCGAATGGGTTCATCTGCCATCTATCAGGCCAGCTTTGAAACGGAGACGGCAAAATGAGCGACACTCTGCAGGTCAAGCGTAGTACATTCACCGGCTGGCACATGTTGGCCATCATGATCGCCTTCTTCGGCACGGTGATTGCCGTCAATGTTACGCTCGCGGTGATGGCGGCGCGTAGCAATACGGGGCTGGTGGTTGAAGACTCCTACAAGGCAGGCCTGACTTATGACCGCGACATGGCCAAAGCCAAGGCCGATGCTGCGATGGATATTCATCCCAAGCTGTTTTTTGCCGGCGGGATTTTGCGTGTGGTGCTGGTCAATTCCAATGGGGCGCCTGTTGATGTGAAAACATTGAATCTCACACTCGGTCATCCAGTGAGTGCTTCGACCGATGAAATCATGAGTTTTGCTGTCGAGAGCAAGGGCGTGTTCACGTCGCAAGCCAGGCTCACTGAAGGCGTGTGGGAAGGCGATCTCATCGCAATATTGCCCACAGGCGGAACGTGGAAACGCTCGATCAAGCTGGTGGTGAAGCCATGAGCTGTTGTGCTGGACCGCTGGCCAGTGCCACGACAATACGCGCGGAATCCTCTGCACGCATTGGGCTTCTGGAAGAACTGAATGCCGATGCACGTCACCTTGCCGGGGGTGGCACAAATTACCAGATCGCCTTGCCTGCCATGCACTGCGGCAATTGCATCATCACCATTGAGCGTGGTCTGTCACCGATGTTTGGCATCGAGAAGGTACGCGCCAATCTTTCGCTGAAACAGGTTTCGGTCACACTCAAGCCCGGCAATGACAATCTGCAGCCGGTGCTAAGCAAACTGGAGACTTTGGGCTTTACACCGCAATCTCCCGGGGCTGCCGCGCGAGCGGGCAATGACGAAGTATTGAGCGGCCTGTTGCGGGCGGTCGCGGTGTCAGGTTTTGCAGCCGCAAATATCATGCTCCTCTCAGTTCCGGTCTGGTCGGGTGCGGCGGGGACCACCGAAGCGCTCTTTCATTACCTCTCGGCATTGATTGCCGTACCAACCGTGGCGTATGCCGGACGGCCTTTCTTCATTTCTGCATTGCAGGCCTTGCGTCATGGGCGCGTGAATATGGATGTGCCAATCTCACTTGGCGTCATTCTGGCCACGATGATGTCTTTTTATGAAAGTGTCATTGGCGGGGGGCATGCCTATTTCGATGCGGCCGTCTCGCTTCTGTTCTTCTTGCTGATCGGGCGTGCCCTTGATCAGATGATGCGTTCGAAAGCCCGCGCCGCAGCCTCACGGCTGGCGGCACTCTCGGCCAAGGGCGGCATGGTTGTGGATGCGCAGGGTGATCTCACCTATCTGCCACTTGATGGGATCAAGCCCGGCATGGTCTTGCGCGTGGCGGCCGGGGAGCGTTTCCCCGTTGATGGCACAGTGATCGAGGGAGCAACTGATATTGATCGCGCGCTGGTCACGGGAGAAAGCGCTCCGATTGCTGTCACAACAGGTGCGGCGGTGGAGGCGGGAACGCTCAACCTCACCGGCGCGGTCGATGTGGAAACCACCCGCTCTGCCGACCAATCCTTTCTGGCCGAGGTCACCCAGATGATGGCGGCTGCCGAACATGGCCGCAGCGCTTATATACAGCTCTCTGACCGCATGGCCCGCGCATATGCACCGGTGGTTCACATTCTTGCCGCCACGACCTTTGTCGGCTGGATGATCTGGACGCATGGTGGTTTCCACGAATCGCTGACCGCCGCTGTCTCTGTTTTGATCATCACGTGCCCCTGTGCGCTCGGCCTTGCCGTGCCTGTGGCACATGTGGTGAGTGCAGGGCGTCTCTTCGCGGCAGGCATATTCATGAAAGATGGCTCGGCGCTGGAGCGCATGGCCACCATTGATGAGATTGCCTATGACAAGACCGGCACCTTGACTACAGGCGAGCCTGTTATCAAGACGATGCACATTCCGCTGGGCGAACCTGTTGAAGTTGCCAGGGCGCTTGCGTCGCGCAGCGTTCACCCCGCCGCCAAGGCTTTGGCCAAGGCTTTAGCATCGTTCAACATGGCTCTGGTGAGTGATTTGCATGAAGTGCCGGGACATGGTGTCGAGGCCATCGCCAATGGCCGCAAGGCGCGGCTCGGCCGCATCAACTGGGTGGCAGAGATAGCGTCACGTACAACAGGCGGTCATGAAACTGGTGTGGCTTTCGCACTGGAAGGCGGACCACTTTATTACTCGACACTTTCTGAATCGTTGCGTTCGGGCGCTACCCGTCTTCCCAAGCTGGACAGCTTCGTGATCTCGGGCGATGGCGCAGAGCAGGTTGAGGCCATTGCGCATGCGGTAGGCATTGCCGAAACCCATGCGGGCCTGAAGCCAGGCGACAAGCTGGCACTACTACAGCAGAAGGCAGCGGAAGGTCACCATGTCTTGATGGTAGGTGATGGCTTGAATGACGCGCCGGCCCTCGCAGCCGCCTATGCTTCGATGGCGCCGTCGAGCGCCTCGGATGTTGGCCGCATGGCCGCAGATTTTGTATTCACTCGCGATGACCTGTCAGCGATAGGCTTTACTTATAAAGTGGCGTTGAAGACTGCCAGAATCGTGAAGCAGAATTTCGGCCTGGCGATCGTTTACAACATATTTGCGGTTCCACTGGCCATGTCCGGCCAGCTTAATCCGCTTATTGCAGCTGTGGCCATGTCCACGTCTTCGATTATTGTGGTCGCCAACAGCTTGCGGCTCCAACTGGTGAGATCATGAACGGACTGCTCTTTCTGATCCCTGTTGCGTTGGGGCTTGGGCTGCTCGGTTTGGTGGCATTCCTGTGGAGTCTCACCAGTGGTCAATATGAAGATGTCGAAGGCGCTGCGCTGAGAATCCTGGAAGACGAACCTCCGCTCAATGAATAGGTCCGTAAGGGATTTCTAGTTGGCTTACGAAACTCCCAAAGGCCAAAATCATTCCTCATCCCAATTATCGAACCACTACAGCACACTGCTTTGCGATGGATCAGATTTTCGATCATTGGAAAGTCCACCATTCCTCCCACACCAAACCACCGGTTTCATAGGCCTCCCAAATACACGGGCGATTTTGGTCGCTTTCGGTAGAGCTGCGATCTCTGTTGAGGCAAAGAAACAGATCTGGGCCGAAAATCGCGTTTGTGGCGCGCGGAATTTCTGGGAGCCTGAATTTTGGTCCACGCTGTGATGCAGCTGCAAGGCAACAATATCGTGCCAATGCGCAGAGGGCAGTTGGCTGAAGCATAGATTTTACGGTCACATTACGCACGTGCCGTGCTTTCAACATAGAGCCGTTACGCGCCCCGCTCCTAGTTAAAGGCCATCAGTCCAAGGAGGCGCTCATGTTGTTTCTTCTATTCTTAGTTGGTGGGTTGGCCGCTCTGGCGGTGTTTGCGTTTGCCGTGCAGGCGGCTGAACATTTGTGAGGTGCGGTCATGACCTTTGAAGTCACAACCGGCCTCATCCTGGCCGCTGCTCTGCTTATCTATCTTAGCGTGGCGCTGCTGCGCCCCGAGAAATTCTAAAGGCGCACCATGGTTCAAGATTTCACTCAAGTTTTGATATTTGCGCTGCTGCTGGCGGTGATCTCCGTGCCGCTTGGCATCTACATGGCCAAGGTGGCCAATGGCGATTATCGCTTTCTCGATTTTCTCGAGCGCCCGACGCTCGCATTATCTGGCGTGCGCAATGAGCCACAGCGCTGGACGACTTATGCTTATGCGCTCATAGCGTTCAACGGCGTGGGCTTCCTGCTGCTCTATCTCATTCTATGTTTCCAGAACTACCTGCCGTTCAATCCACTGGACCTGCCTGGCCTGTCGCCAGATCTGGCGTTCAATACGGCGATTTCCTTCATCACCAATACCAACTGGCAGTCTTATGGCGGCGAAAGCACCATGTCTTTCTCTAGTCAGATGGCCGGTCTGACCACGCAGAACTTTGTTTCGGCCTCAAGCGGCATGGCTGTAGCGCTTGCCGTGGCGCGCGGCTTTGCTGGGCGCCAGACAAACGATATCGGCAATTTCTGGGTCGATATGACCCGCATGATCATCTACGTGCTGTTGCCGATCTGCATCGTTCTGACGCTTTTCTTCGTCTGGTCCGGTATCCCACAGACATTCACTGGTTCAGTCGATGCCACCACGCTCGAAGGTGCCAAGCAAACGATTGATCTTGGTCCGGTGGCTTCGCAGATCGCTATCAAGCAACTCGGCACCAATGGCGGCGGTTTCTTCAACGTTAATTCAGCTCATCCTTTCGAAAATCCAACGGCGCTGACCAACCTCATTTCAATGCTGGCCATTCTTGCCATCCCATCAGCCTTCTGCTTCACCTATGGCCGGATGATCGGTGACAAGCGCCAGGGCCGCGCCATCGCTTTTGCCATGGCCATATTGATGGTGGTTTCTTTCTCTGCACTGTTCCTGTCCGAACATGCAGGCAATCCGGCATTGCACGGTTTGGTGAACCAGGTTCAGGGCAACATGGAAGGCAAGGAAGTGCGTTTCGGCGTGGTCAATTCCGCACTCTGGGCGTCGATCACCACCGCTGCCTCCAATGGCTCGGTCAATGCCATGCATGATAGCTTGACTCCTATCGCCGGCATGATCGCCATGATCAACATCCAGCTGGGCGAAGTGATCTATGGCGGTGCCGGCGTGGGCCTGACAGGCATGCTGCTGAATGTCATCCTTACCGTTTTCATCGCTGGACTGATGGTGGGCCGCACGCCGGAATATCTCGGCAAGAAGATCGAGGCGCGCGAAGTAAAGTTGGCGGCTCTGACGCTGCTGGTCATGCCGGTTGGCGTGCTGGTGCTCTCCGCGCTAGCCATCGCCACTGGCCAAGGCCAGTCTGCCATCGCCAACCAGGGCCCCCATGGCCTGTCCGAGCTGCTCTATGCCTATACATCGGCCACCGGCAATAATGGCTCGGCTTTTGCTGGATTGAGCGCCAACGTACCCTTTCACAATACGTTCCTGGGCTTGGCTATGGTGCTTGGCCGCTATGGCTATATCATTCCGATCCTCGCCATTGCCGGTTCGCTCGCAGCCAAGAAGACCACGCCTGCTTCAGCGGGCACCTTCCCAACCCATGGTCCTATCTTTGTCGTCTTGCTCATCGCCACCATCCTGATCGTCGGTGCGCTCACCTTCTTGCCCGTTCTCGCCCTTGGTCCCATCGCCGAGCATGTGTCGCTCAGCCAAGGGCAGCTATTCTGAGGTTTCATCATGACCAAAACTGCCCCAAATGAAATTGGCCTCTTTGCCCCGGACATCATCCGGCCAGCAATTGGTCAGTCCTTCCTGAAGCTAAATCCAAGAACGCTGGCGCGAAATCCCGTGATCTTCGTCACCGGTGTCATCTCGCTCTACGCCACCATTATGGTGGCGCGCGAAGCTTTCACCGGCGGCGCGCATGTGATGATCGGTGCTCAAATTGCGATATGGCTGTGGTTCACGGTGCTCTTCGCCAATTTCGCCGAGGCGATTGCCGAAGGCCGGGGCAAGGCCCGCGCCGATGCGTTCCGTTCAACCAAGTCGGACGTGATGGCAAAGGTCCTGCCCACCGAAGATAACCCGGACGTCTTTTCCCTGCGCTCCGCCGATGAATTGGAGCCCGGCGAGATCATCTATGTTGCGGTTGGCGAAATCATTCCCACAGATGGTGAAGTGATCAGGGGTGTTGCTTCGGTGGATGAAAGCGCCATCACCGGTGAAAGCGCTCCCGTGATCCGCGAGTCCGGTGGGGACCGTTCCTCCGTAACGGGAGGCACACGCATTGCTTCTGACTGGCTGATCATCCGCGTCACCGCCAAGCCGGGTGAGACCTTCCTCGACCGCATGATCGCTTTGGTCGAAGGTGCCAAGCGCCAGAAGACCCCGAACGAAATCGCCCTCAACATCCTGCTGGCAGGCCTTTCGCTGGTGTTCCTGTTCGTGGTGGTCACGCTGCCCTTCTTTGCGTCATGGTCGGGCACCGATGTGCCGGTGATCTATCTGGCTGCGCTGTTCATCACGCTGATCCCTACAACTATCGGCGGGCTTCTCTCCGCCATCGGCATTGCTGGCATGGACCGTCTGGTGAAGGCCAATGTCATCGCCAAATCCGGCCGCGCGGTTGAAGCTGCCGGTGACATCGATGTGCTGCTGCTGGACAAGACCGGCACCATCACTTTCGGTAACCGCATGGCCGATGAATTTGCGCCTTTGCCGGGGGTGGATGAACGCAAGCTCGCCGAATCTGCCTTCCTCGCTTCGTTGGCCGATGAAACACCGGAGGGAAAATCCATCGTCGATCTGGCGCAGAAGAAGTTCGGCTTCAAGCAAAGCCAGTTGGCCAAGGGAGCGACTTTCATTCCCTTCACCGCACAAACCCGCATGTCTGGCGTCGATATTGGCAAGGGCCATATCATCCGCAAGGGCGCGTCCGATGCAATCCAGGCGCATTGTGGTGGCCTGCAGATCGCGGCCCTCGACGCCATCGTGAAGCGCATCGCGTCTTCCGGCGGCACGCCGCTGGTGGTGGCCGAGAATGGCAAGCCGCTGGGCGTCATTCACCTGAAGGACATTGTGAAGCCCGCCATCCGTGAACGCTTTGCCGAACTGCGCAAGATGGGCATCCGCACGGTGATGATCACTGGAGACAATCCGCTCACCGCTGCCGCTATCTCGGCCGAAGCTGGTGTCGATGACTTCCTTGCCGAAGCCACACCGGAAAAGAAGCTGGAACTGATCCGCAAGGAACAGGCCGAAGGCAAATTGGTTGCGATGTGCGGTGACGGTTCCAATGACGCACCAGCACTCGCCCAAGCCGATGTGGGTGTGGCGATGAATTCAGGCACGCCAGCTGCCAAGGAGGCAGGCAATCTGATCGATCTAGACAGCGACCCGACCAAGCTCATCGAAATCGTGATGGTAGGAAAACAGATGCTGATGTCGCGTGGTGCGCTCACTACCTTCTCGATCGCCAATGACGTCGCCAAGTATTTTGCCATACTGCCAGCGTTGTTTGTGACCGCCTATCCGGGCCTTGCCGTGCTCGATATCATGCGCCTCGGTACGCCGCAAAGTGCCATCCTGTCGGCTATCATCTTCAACGCACTGATCATCGTGGCGCTGATCCCGATTGCGCTGAAGGGCGTGAAATATGTGCCGGCGCCGGCGGTGGTTCTGTTGAAGCGCAACTTGCTGATCTACGGACTAGGCGGCCTGATTGCGCCCTTCATCGGCATCAAGCTCATAGATCTTGTTGTTGATTTTCTGCATCTTGCGTAAGGATTAAATCATGACAAACATTCTTCGCCCGGCATTGTCGCTCACCGTAATCTTTTCGGTACTGACGGGAGTTGCCTATCCCTTGGCCATGACGGGCCTCTCACAATCCCTGTTTCCTAACTCCGCCAATGGCAGCATGGTGCAGGTGAGCGGCAAGGTGATCGGCTCGTTTCTGATTGGCCAGAACTTCGCCGCCGACACATA
Organism: Aestuariivirga litoralis; assembly: GCF_015714715.1. NCBI lineage: Bacteria > Pseudomonadati > Pseudomonadota > Alphaproteobacteria > Hyphomicrobiales > Aestuariivirgaceae > Aestuariivirga > Aestuariivirga litoralis. Next base: position 35,128 of record NZ_WAHS01000001.1, read on the forward strand.
TTTCCATGGCCGTCCCTCTGCCGCTGGTAAGGATGGCTATGACGCGACCGCGTCATCTGGCTCCAATCTGGGCCCCAGTTCCAAGGCCCTGATCGACGCCGTGAAGCAGCGTGTGGCCGATCTCGGCGGTGGTCCAGTGCCGGATGATCTGGTTTTGGCCTCAGCCTCCGGTCTCGATCCAGATATCTCGCCGGAAGGCGCCTTGTTCCAGGTCGCACGGGTGGCAAAAGCCCGCAACATCGATGAGGCCAAAGTGAAAGCATTGGTCATGAGAGTAGTTCGTCAACCACAATTCGGCGTGCTCGGTGAACCTCGCGTCAATGTGCTAGGCTTGAATCTTGCCCTCGACAGGATGACAATCAGCCCCTGATGGCCGACAAGAGCATGACCCGCCCCGATCCTGATGCACTTCTCCGCGAAGCGCAGGGGAAGGGCCGTGGCAAGCTCAAGATTTTCCTCGGTGCCTCTCCCGGAGTGGGCAAGACCTATTCAATGCTGGAAGAGGCCCGCGCCCGCAAGAGCGATGGGTGCGATGTGGTGATTGCGTTGGTGGAAACCCATGGCCGCAAAGACACTGAAGCCCGCCTGCAAGGCATCGAGTTGTTGCCGCGCAAGGCCATCACGTACAAGGGCCAGAAGCTCACCGAGATGGATATTGACGGCCTGCTGGACCGCAAGCCTGAACTCGCCATTATCGACGAGTTGGCGCACACAAATGCGCCAGGCTCCCGGCATCCGAAGCGCTGGCAGGACGTGCTGGAAGTTCTTGCGGCAGGCATCAACGTCACCACAACGCTCAACATCCAGCATATTGAAAGCCTGAATGATGTCGTGGCGCGGATCAGTGGCGTCAAGGTCCGCGAGACCGTGCCAGATGACTTGATTACCCGCGCCGATGAAATTGAGCTTATTGATCTGCCGCCCGATGAACTGATTGCCCGCCTGAGCGCCGGCAAGGTTTATGTGCCGGAACAGATCGGCCGCGCACTCGACAGTTTCTTTAACAAAGGGAATCTCACGGCGCTGCGTGAACTTGCTCTGCGCACCGCTGCCAGCCGTGTCGACGCCGAGATGCTGAACTGGATGCAATCGCATGCTGTGTCCGGTCCATGGCCAGCCAATGAACGTCTGCTCGTCTGCATCAATGAAGCGCCCGTAGCGGTCGATCTGGTGCGCGCGGCAAAGCGCATGGCGGAGCGTGCAAAAATTCCCTGGGTGGCAGTGACAGTGCTCACCGCACGGCATGAAACCTTGGCTGGTGCCCAGAAGCAGAAGACTGCTGTGGCCATGCGGCTCGCAGAATCGCTCGGCGCCGAGATTGCGACATTGCGCACTGCCGCCGATGCCGTGGGCGAGCTTCTTGATTTCGCTCGCCGCCGCAACGTCTCGCGCATCGTGGTCGGCCGGCCCCGCCGTCACGGTTTCTATCGTTTCATGCGCGAGCCGGTCTTTGAGCGCCTGCTTGATGCCGCGAAGGATTTCGAAGTCACAGTTATCGCTACCCAGACACTGCAACCGACCACGCCATTTCGCCTTCCACGCTTTGGTCCGTGGACATGGAAACCCTATGCCGTAGGCATTGGCACGGCCGCGCTAGCCACCGCTGTGGCCTGGCCGCTGTCCTATGAAGTGCCTATTGGCTCACTCGTTGGCGTATTTCTGCTGAGTGTTCTGGTCACCGGCGCACGCTACGGTCTAGCGCCTGCGCTGTTTGCCACTATCACCTCATTTCTTGCCTACGATTTTCTCTTCATTCAGCCTTACTACTCATTCACCATTTCGAGCGGTCACGAGTTGGAAGCCCTGTTGGTCTTCCTCTCCAGCGCGATCTTCACCGGCACATTATCGGCGCGACTGAAGGCACAAGTTGAGAGCCTGCGGGCCAGTCAGCGCCGCACCCAGCAGCTTTACGATTTTGCCCGCAAGATCGCCTCGGTCAGCGGCAAAGACGATGTGCTGTGGTCAGCGGTCGCCCACATCGCTCATACGCTACAATGTCGCGCCATCATCCTGATGCCGGACGGCAAGGGAGAACTCTCTCAAGTGCAGGGCTTTCCGTCCATTGAGCCTGACATGGACGCACGCAGTCTGACCGCCGCGCGTTGGGCATTTGAAAAAAACGAAAATGCGGGCCACGGAACGGCAACACTACCAACTGGTGAATGGTTGTTCCTGCCAATGGTAACGCTGAAGGCGCCCTTCGGCGTGATCGGTGTCGCCTTCGATGATCCCTCGCGCTTTGACGACCCAGAAATCCGCCAGCTGTTACCTGCTGTAGAAGATCAGGTAGCCGTAGCCATCGAGCGTCTCAATCTCGCCAACGAGGTCGAAGCCGGCAAGATCCGTGATGTCGGCGAGAAACTGAAAGACGCGCTGCTCAATTCCGTCAGCCACGACCTGCGCACGCCGCTTGTTTCGATCATCGGAGCCCTAACCTCACTGCAGACGGGCGCCAGCAAACTGAAGGCAGCTGCTCGCAACTTTCTGGTTGAAGATGCGCTGCACGAAGCGCGTCGTCTCGACCGTTATGTGCAGAACCTGCTCAATATGACGCGGCTTAACCACAAAGCCGTCACGCCGAGAATCGTGGTGACTGATCTGCGTGAAGTGGTGGGCCAGGTGAAGGCCGATCTGCGCCACCAATTGCAAAATAACCCACTGCAAGTGAGCATCGCCAAGGAAGCCGCTTTGGTCATGGCCGATCCCGTGCTGATTAGTCAGGTGCTTGCCAATATACTTGAGAACGCCGCGAAGTATTCACCGCCAACCGAGCCCATCAACCTCTCCACCACCGCAACCAGTGATCAAGTGACGATCAGCGTCGCCGACCATGGCCCCGGCGTGCCCGATGCAGAGCGTGAAAAAATCTTTGATCTGTTCTATCAGGTGGCTGGCGGTGACAAGAAGCCCAGCGGAACCGGCTTGGGCCTTGCCATCGTAAAAGGCATGGTGGATGTGATGAACGGGCGAGTAACTGCTGCAGCCCACAGTAAGGGCAGCGGAGCCGTTATCTCTTTGACGCTGCCCAGGCCACCCGCAGGGAAGCTGCATTGATGCCGCGCATACTTGTCATAGACGACGAAGCTCCCATCCGCCGATTTCTGCGCATCGCTTTGGAAGGCAGCGACTATGAGGTCGAGGAGGCAGAGCGCGGTCGCCTCGGTGTTGAAATGGCCGCCACGTCCGCGCCTGATGCAGTGATCGTCGATCTCGGCCTGCCCGATATTGACGGCAAGGATGTGGTCAAGAAAATCCGCGAATGGTCGGAAGTGCCGGTCCTCGTTTTGTCAGTGCGTGATGGCGAAACCGAAAAGATCGCAGCCCTCGATGCCGGCGCCAATGACTATGTCACTAAACCCTTCGCGACCGGCGAGCTCCTCGCCCGCCTGCGCGCCTTGTTGCGTACCCGCAAACCTGGCAACGCCGAATCTGCACAACTGAAATTCGGCACAATGGTGATCGATCTGGCCAAACACACGATCACGGTGGATGGAAGCACGGTGAAGCTAACCAAAAAAGAATTCGAAGTGCTAGCTTTCCTCGGCAAGCATGCCGGCCGTCTCGTCACCCACGGCCAGTTGCTCTCAACGATCTGGGGGCCAGCCCATCTCGAAGACACGCATTACTTGCGGATCGCCATCGGCCATATTCGCGAAAAGATCGGGGACGACGCTTTGAACCCCAAATACATAGTCACGGAGCCTGGCATAGGATACCGGCTATTCACCGGCGATTGACCATGATTGTGTTCGCATTCCACAACTTCAATCATTGAACTATGATGGATCAGAGTTCCCATCCTCGGAAGGTCCCCACTTCCTCCCGCACCATACCACTGGTCTCATATACCTCTCAAATCAGCGGACTATTTCCGTCGCTTGCGGGAGAGTTGCGATCACATTTGTGGGATAGCTCCTGCATCGGTTGCGCCCTTCATTATCTCTCAGTTGGTAGGCGCTGCAGTGGGTAATGCGGTGTCAGCGTTCTTATTTAAAGCGCAGAAAGAGGCGTAAGAATTGAGCGTACTAATCCATCACAATCCCGAATGTGGCACTTCTCATAACGCCGTCGCATCATCCGGGCGACAGGAATTGTACCAACCATCATTGAGTATCTGAAAACCGGATGGATTGAGGATCAGCTTCTTGGATTGTTTGCTGCCGCCGATCTCAATCCTCGTTCGGCGCTTCGTGAGGCCAAATCGCCCGCGAAAGAGCTTGGGCTTCTGGATCAAGGTGTATTTCACGAAAGAATTATTGTGGAGATGCTATTGCATCCCGTGCTCGTCAATCGTCCTAACGTCTGTACGCAGAAAGGCGTGAGACTGTGTAGACCGAGCGAAGCTGTCCTCGAACTCCTCGACCGCTCACCCTTCCGGCCGCTTTGCAACGAGGATGGGACCTCACTTATCGACGCGGATGGTCGATGGCTCTAAGTGCTCTGCACGCCTAAGCTACACCATCGTAATCCCCCGCTCTAAACTTTAGTCCTAAGTGGACGAGAGTGCATTCAGTTGAGTCTCCTAAACCTAAGTTCAATTGTGTTTACGGTACGCTTCCGCAATTTGATCCTCATTCGCCATCTTCGGCGACACTCCCAACCGAAAGAGGATCGACCATGAACTACAAACTCATCACCATCGCCGCCATCTCTGCACTTGCTTTCACTGCCTCTGCCAGCGCTTTCGCTGCGACCGCAACCTGCAGCAAAATGACGGCTGATAAGTTCAAGCCTCAGGCTGACTTGATCGCTATGTTGAAAAGCCAAGGCGTCACCGTCTCCAAAGTGAAGACCGAGGGTGGTTGCTATGAGGTTTATGCCAAAGATGCGTCGGGTAAGAAACTGAACACGGCATTCAATGCCGAAACTCTTGAGCCGGTCGCCAGTCCTGAAGCTGGCGAAAACTAAGGTCCATGCGGCAACGGGTTCCGCAAGTGAGCATTTACATGAAAAAAGTTCGCGTTTGGGATCCGTTCGTCCGGTTGTTCCATTGGTCCGTGGTGATCTCGCTTACCGCGAACGCCTTCTTCACCAAGGGAAACAGCGAATTTCACCATTGGATTGGATATTTCGTGGCCACGCTGATAGTGGCGCGTGTGATATGGGGTTTCGTAGGCGTGGGGTATGCGCGGTTCACGTCATTTCCTCCAAGTATCGCGGGATCAATTGAGCAGCTTTCCGATATTTCGGTAGGACGCAGGAAGCCGCACACGGGACATACTCCCCTTGGAGCGTTGATGATCTATAACCTCCTGATCACCTTGCTCATCATTTGTGTTTCTGGTTACCTGATGACAACTGACGCATTCTGGGGCGACGATCTGATGGAGGAAACCCACCGCATGGCCGTTACATGGGCGGAATTTTCTGCGATCATTCACATCGTCGCGGTTATCTTTGAAAGCTTTCGCACCAGAGTGAACCTTCCTCGTTCCATGGTTACGGGCTACAAGAATCTCCCGTGAGGAACCGAGACTAGAATGAAGATCAGACTTCCACTATTGGTAATGGGACTCATTGCTGGGCAGGTAATCTGTACCGCAGTGTTCTTGAACAGCGTTTTTTCAGATGCATGGGAAGACGTAGGCTTCGATTGGCACCAAGTGTCGGCAGGGCTGGCTGTTATTGCCCTTGTCGCAGCGATTGGTTTTGAAACCTCCTACTTGATTGGGTTGCTGCGAAGAAAAGCCAACCTTGAACGTAGCGTCGGCATGGCATCTATCGCTTTGCAGGAAGTTATTGAGAGTCATTTTATTGAATGGCAACTGACCGCGAGTGAACACGATGTAGCGACGCTGATGGTAAAGGGACTTAGCATCGCAGAAATTGCACAATTGCGCGGGTCTGCGGAAGGCACAGTGAAGGCGCATCTCAACAATATCTACCGCAAGTCGAATACTCGGAACCGCGCCGAAGTCTTATCCACTATCATGGACGCCATGCTCGACAAGCCATTACTGCCGAAGTCGCTCTAGTTCTTTCATGGCAACTTGTCCGTCGTCAGATAAATATGGACTTATGGCGGCCTGATTTGACGGAGGCTCTGGCGCATCTAGGTTGATAACTTCGGCGGCATTCTTGCTGTGAAGCAAGCGCCTGGTGTTGAATGCCTGTCGTTTGATCCTTTCTCGCTCTAACAAGATGGTCTGGCTGCGGCTGAAGTAATCATCAGCCGACGTTAGATTGGCGATGCTTTCATGGTATCGTATGTGGTTGTAGTGGTCGATGAAGGCGGCGATCTTCTGCTCAAGGTTACCGGGCAGGTAATAGTTTTCCAGCCGGATGCGGTACTTGAGGATCTAGTGCCAGCGCTCGATCTTGCTCTGCGTCTTGGGATGCATGGGAGCGCCACGGTTATGGCCCTTGCCTGATAGCCTCTCTGCGATGAACCAATATCCTCGGTTGTTCAACTCACCCCAACTGTCCCCTAAGATCTGAACTGGGGCATTTTGGGGTGGGTGACCCCAAGCAGGGCACTAACGGGAAAAGTCAAACTCCCTGCCTAACTTGTTAGTACATAATACGTTATGAATTATTAATTCACCGATAGTCGGCGAGAAACAAGAAAATATTGCAATAAAACAAAGGTTTTTGTTTTTACTCTTGTCGACATAGCGCATTTATTCATACCAAATGAGTTATTTATTGACGGTTTGAGGCCTCCCAGATTATACGAGCTGAATGGAAACGCATGACCAACGAGCGAATTTGGAGTTTGCCAAGTCGACCGCTCGCGAGGCGGGTACGAGTCCAAAAGTAACGTCTTCCGACACTGCACGCGGCACAACGCAGACTGGTGTCAAGCTCTACAATGAACGTCTGGTCCTCTCCCTGGTGCGCACGCATGGTTCACTTTCCAAGGGCGAGATTTCGCGGCTCACCGGACTTTCCGCGCAGGCTGCTTCGGTGATCATGAACCAGCTTGAGGCGGATGGTCTGTTGTCGAAAGGCGTGCCGCAGCGGGGCAAGGTGGGGCAACCTTCCACGCCAATGTCGCTCAATCCCGAAGGTGCATTCTCTCTTGGCTTCAAGGTGGGCAGAAGGTCGGCTGAACTGGTGCTGATGGATATGGCTGGCACCGCACGCCAGCTCATCCGGATCAAATATGCCTATCCGACGCCAGAGGGCTTGAAGACTTTCTTCCGGGATAGAGCCAACACCATTTTCGACAATATGACCCGTCTGCAATATCAGCGCATCACAGGGATCGGTATTGCCGTGCCTTCCGAAATGTGGAGCTGGGAAGAGGAAGTGGGCGCGCCGCACGATGTGTTGGAAGCCTGGCGGCACTTCGACTTGAAGTCGGAAATCGAGAAGATGTTCTCCTGGCCGGTGCAATCCTGCAATGACGCAACAGCCGCCTGCGCCGCGGAACTGGCATTCGGTGAGGGCAGGAAATATCCAGACTTTCTTTATATCTTTTTTGCGACCTTGATTGGCGGCGGCGTTGTTCTGGATGGCAGCCTTTATGCCGGCCGCCAGGGCTATGCAGGGTCAATCGGTTCAACGCCCATTCCTTCCAGCGTGCCGGGCATGCCCGCAAAGCGGTTGATCCAATGCGCCTCGATTTTTCTTTTGGAACGGATGATCAGCGAAGCTGGCGGTGATCCGAGTGTGATCTGGAACAACAACACGGATTGGCGCAATCTGGGGCCTGTTCTGGATCAATGGATCGACAAAACGACCGATAGTTTGGCGCTTGCGATCGTTGCGGCCATCTCGGTGATCGACTTCCACAATGTGGTGATCGATGGCGGCTTTCCGGCGCATGTGCGAACCGAGGTTGTGCGGCTCACCAAAGAGAAGGTGGCAGCGCTCGACACGCAAGGCGTGGCCCCTGTGGACATTGTTGAAGGAAAAATCGGCAGCGATGCGCGCGTGCTGGGTGCTGCGAGCTTGCCGTTGCTCGCGGAATATGCGCGCGATCGCAACGTTCTGTTCAGCTGAAGTTTGAGAGGTGATCTGAGATGTTGATCGGAATCGATTGGGGCGGAACGAAAATTGAAAGCGTTGCCTTGGACGCAACGGGCAAAGAACTCTTGCGCCTGCGGCAGGATACGCCACGCCATGACTATGATGGCTGTATCCGCATCATCAAGGAGATGATCGACAAGCTGGAAGCTGAAACCGACCAGACAGGTTCCATCGGCATCGGCATTCCTGGTTCGCTTGAGCCCGTGAGCAGGCTTGGCAAAGGTGCAAGCTCAACCTGGCTCCTGGGCCGCCCCGTTGAGGCAGACCTGGTAAAAGTCATTCAACGCGAGATCCGCGTTGAGAATGATGCAGACTGTTTTGCGGCTTCTGAAGCTGTTGACGGTGCAGGTGCGGGACATAACGTTGTCTTCGCGGTCATCTTGGGTTCCGGCGCTGGTGCCGGGATTGCGGTGGGCGGAAAGGCCCATCATGGGCCCAACAATTCAGGTGGCGAATGGGGGCACAATCCGTTGCCGTTCCCCAATGTCACCGAGATCCCCGGCAAGGCCTGTTATTGCGGGCGGCACGGTTGCATGGAAACATGGGTGGCAGGGCGTGCCTTCGAGGCAGAATATATGAACCACACAGGCAAGGAATTGAAGGCGCGTGACATCATCGAAAAGAAACGCGCTGGCGATCACCTCTCGAATTTGCTGTGGGACCGGTATGTGGACCGGGTGGCGCGTGGCCTTGCCACTGTGGTGAACACGCTCGATCCGGATATTCTGGTGATGGGTGGGGGCATGTCGAATGTTGACGAACTCTATGACGATCTGCCGCCCGCCTTGGCCAAGCGCACTTTCTCGACCGTGTTTCACACGCCTATCGTGAGGGCCAAGCATGGTGACTCCAGCGGCGTGCGCGGCGCTGCCTGGTTGTGGAAATAAAGCGTCCAAGAAACATAAGTGAGATTGTTGAGATGACCAATCAGTCTGAATTTTCAGAACGCTTTGAATTTGCCAAGATGCTCATTCGTGAAGCAGGCGAAATTGCCCATACCTATTTCAAGAACCGGGATTCATTGACGGTCAAGAGCAAGGGCCTGCAGGACATGGCCAGCGAAGCGGACCTCAACACCGAGATTCACATCAAGAAGCAGATCGCCGATGCCTTTCCCGCCGATGCCTTTCTGGGCGAAGAAACGGGCATCACGAATTTCTCGGAAGATCAGGGCATCTGGGTTGTTGATCCGATTGATGGCACGCAACCTTTCATCTCCGGCATGTCAAGCTGGTGTGTGTCGATTGCCTTTGTGAAAGGCAATGATCTTAAATTTGGCATGGTGTTTGCGCCGGTACGGAACGAGCTGTTTGCGGGTGGCCCCGACTTTCCATCCACCTTGAATGGCGCGCCGATGCAAAAGCACCCCGCCAAGACATTGCAACAGGGCATCGTTGGCGTGGGTTATTCGCCGCGCGTGGTGCCCGCTGAGTTCCTGCCGATGTTCGGGCGGCTGCTCGATGCCGGCGGCATGTTTTATCGTGAAGGATCGGGCGCGCTCACTTTGAGCTATGTGGCCGCCGGGCGGCTGATCGGATATATCGAACCGCATATCAATTCCTGGGATTGTTTGGGTGCGATCGCGGTGATCCGCGGCGCTGGCCTGCGCACCAGTGATTTCCTTGCCAATGAAGGGTTGAACAAGGGCAACCGGGTCATCGCCGGAAACGACGATACATATCCCGCACTTGTTTCGATCTATGAAGGCAACAGCTGAAAATGCGGAATGCCGAGGGCCGCAGTTAGGCCGGCTGACTGTCGCCCGTGATGCTGTGATACATTTTGATCAGCTCGGCCGCGTTGTTGACATGGGCTTGGCGCTGACCGCTTTCGATCTCGAAACCCATCTTGACGACGAGTTCATTCATCGGGGCCTCGCGGCCATGGCGCTTGAGCATATCGACCACCCAGCCATTCACTTCCTGGACCTCGGCGCGGCGGCCCTTTTTCCAGTCCTGAAGTGAAGTGACCAGCGTATCTGGCCTTGAAAATGTTTTCAGCACTTCGTCGAAAATCTGATCGACGTAACGCTCGGGATTGTTGGTAGTGATGGGCGGCAAGCCGATGATCGGGATGATCTCCGCGCCGTCGGCCAAGGCGGCCTGCATCGCTTCGTAACCGGCGAGGCGCATCACTTCCAGCATGCCGGGATAACGCGCCGCATCATTGAGGGGCAGATGCGGCCGCGGCGTCAATGTGGAGCTGTTCGAATATTCGGGCGAAGACAGCAAGGCGCGGCCCAGGCGGAATTCCGAGGTGGGCGGCACGCATCTGTGCTTCGAGGTTGATGACGTGGTGGCCTCGGCCGCGCGCCTGAAGGCGCAAGGCATCGAAATGCTGGACGGGCCAAATCTCGTTTCTGATGGGCCGTTGGCCGGTTTCCACTGGGTTTATTTCTATGCACCCTGGGGGCAGTCATTGGAAATCGCCAGCTTTGACAAGCTTGGCTATGAAAACAACACCAGCGAAAGACTATGGCGCGCCAAGCCCTGATCAGCGCATATCCGCAAACAGTGGCGTGGGCGCCAGCGCACCGCGATGGGAGATGACTTTGCCTGCCACCTGATGCGCGTATCTGCAGGCTTCTGCCGGTGGCAGGTTACGCGTACGCGCCACCAGATAGCCTGCATTGAAACTGTCACCCGCACCTGTTGTGTCGACAAGCCGCTCGACTAATGCCGGCGTAACTTCAAAGGCTTTTCCATTCACCAGACCTAACACGGCATCAGCGCCGTTCTTTACCATCACCTCTGCCACGCCATAGCTCGCGATTCTCGCGGCGCAGTCTGTGATGCTGGCGTCATCGAACAGGGCCTGTTCATCGCTGAATGTCGGCAAGGCGATGGTGGCAGCTTGATAGCCCAGCATTGTCGCCGCTTGCATTTCCGTTTTGGATGCCCACAGTTTTGGCCGGGTATTGGAATCGAAGGCAATGGTGACGCCGTCTGACCTCAATTTCTTGAGTTGAGTGAACAGGATGCCGCGGTCGGCCTCAGATAGAATGGCAAGCGTAATCCCTGAGAAATAAACTATGTCAGCGCCGCTGAGGGCTTTGGCCAAATGTTCGGGATCGTGTGCCAGCAATCTTGCAGCAGAATTATTCCGCCAATAAGTAAAGCTGCGCTCGGCCCCATCCAGCGTGATGAGATAAAGGCCAATATTCCGATCTGGCACAGCTCTCACAAAACCAGTGCCTATTCCGTTGCCGCCCAGAAATGTCTGCAAATCCCGGGAGAGCCGATCGCTGCCCAGCGCTGTCACATATTCCACTTCGAAGGTCTCTGAAGATGTAAGGGCGCGCACATACCAGCAGGTGTTGAGCGTGTCGCCGCCAAAGGCCAGGCTGTAAAGCCCTTCCTTGGCCTGTTGCAACTCGGCCATGCATTCACCCACACTGCGGAACTTGATCTTGCTCATGGTTTGCCCGCATCGCTAGCGGTGTGGCGGATGGAGGCGAGCAGGGTTTTCCGCGCCGAGTTGAGATGTGACTTGCAGGCCAGCTCTATGCGTTTGGGGTCACGACTCAAAAGCGCCTCGATATATTCCAGATGTTCCAGGATGGCGGCGCGGTTGCGCTGTTTTTCATCCACCTTGTTCCACTGGTAGTGATAGTGGAAGATCAGCGAAATGATGTCGTAGAAATCCACGATGAAACGGTTGTTGGACGCGTTGTTGATCAGCCGGTGGAAGCGCTCATCCAGCCCGGAAAAATCGTGATAACGACTGGAAATATTCCGCAGTAGAACGCGGTGTTCGCTTTCAAGCTTGCGCAGGGTTTTCCAGACGGGTGAATTTTCTGACTGGGTGGCGAAAGCCATTGCCGAGCGGGTTTCAAATAACTCGCGCACTTCGAAAAGTTCCAGCGCGAACTCCTTGGTAAAACCGCGGATGATCCAGCTGGAATTGGGCCGCCGTTCGATCAGGCCAAAGCGACTGAACCGGTTCAGATATTCGCGGATGGCATTGGTGGAAACGCCGAACTGCCGCGCCAATTCAAGCCCATTCACCACATCGCCGCCCTTGCGATCTCCGCGCAAGATCCAATCCATGAATTTGCTTTCGACCTGAGCCGAGGTGGCAACCGTCTCGATATCGGGAAAATAGTCGGATTTTTTCGGCTTGCGCACCACGAAGCGGTCGCCGGAGACGCCGGCCACGATCTTGCGCTTCTGCATTTCATCCAGAACCTTGCGCACGGTGGTGCGGCTGGCCTTCAGGCTTTGCTTCAGGATGTTTTCGGATGCGACCGCACTTTTCAGCTCGGCAGAGCTGAGTGAATCCAGTGCGCGGTTGAATGTCTGTTTGAAAACCGTCTCACTGCGCATGGCCGAAACCTCCCAAAATACATCCCATGTTTTTCATCACATATTTTTGTTCTTAAAAAACATTTTGACAATGTGAGCTTGTATCCGTCTTTTATGCACAAGAGACAACCAAAAAAGAAGACTATGGGAAACGTTCTGGAAGTCACCGGCATACGCAAGAGCTTTGGGCCCGTTGAGGTGCTGCGCGGCGTTGACCTGACGGTGCGCGCCGGCGAAGTGCTGGCGCTGGTCGGCGACAATGGCGCGGGCAAGTCGACCTTGATCAAACACATTGCCGGTGTGTACCACGCAGACTCTGGCGAAATCCGCCTGGAGGGAAAGGCTCAGGACCTGCCTTCCCCCGCCGCTGCGCGCGAGCTTGGCATTGAAACGGTCTATCAGGATCTGGCTCTGGCTGACGATCTTTCGGTTGGGGCAAATATTTTTCTGGGCCGTGAGCCCACGCGCCGGTGGCTTGGTGTTTTGCCCTATGTCGATAACCGCCGCATTCGTGATGAGACGGCAGCGCTTCTCACGCGGCTGAACAGCCATATTCCCGGCAAGGCAAAGTCGGTCGCACGGCTTTCCGGCGGGCAGCGGCAGGCGGTGGCCATTGCGCGCGCCATCTACTGGAAAGCCAAGGTCGTCATCATGGATGAACCGACGGCAGCACTTGCCGTGATGGAGCGGCAGAATGTCATCCGTTATGCGCGCGAGCTCGCCGCGTCAGGCGCTGGCGTCATTTATATCGGCCACAACCTCGTTGAAATCCTGGAAGTGGCAGACCGGATCGCGGTGATGTTCCGCGGAGAAATCGTTCACACAACAACAGCAGGAGAGACGTCGCAGGAAACCCTGATCAAATACATGACTGGATACAACGACACACAAATGGCTGCAAAGCAGCCGCACAAAAGGGAGAGTTAAAATGTTCAAGAAATTCATTCTCGCAGCTTCGGTTGCAACGTTGCCATTGCTGATCGGCAACGCCGTTCACGCGCAAGACACGGTGGCGGTGATCGTCAAAGCCACCACGTCGGAATATTGGCAGTGGGTATTCAAGGGCGCTGAAGCGGCCGGCAAGGACCTCAACGTCAAGATCGAACAGCTGGGTTCGCCGAAGGATGACGCTGTTGCACAGATCTCCATCCTGGAAAGCGCTGCCGGCAAGAAGCCTTCGGCCATCGTAATTGCACCGACGATTTTTGAAGCTCTCGGCGACCCCATTGCCGCCGTCAGCAAGGCCGGCACCCCTGTCATCGTGATCGACTCCGGCGCCAAGACTGACGCTTATGCCTCCTTCCTCACCACTAACAATGAAGCCGGTGGCAAGGCTGCTGCTGACGCCATGGCTCAGTGCATCAAGGAACGCACGGGCAAGGCCGCTGGCAAGGTTGCCTTCCTCACCGCCATGGCTGGGCACGAGTCTCTCGACTCGCGCGACAAGGGTTTCAAGGACGGCATCGCGGCCTATCCGGATATCAAGATTGTAGGCAACCGCGTTGCCAACAATGAAGAAGCCGAAGGCATGAGCCTGACCGCCGACATGCTGACCAAGGACGCTGACCTGGCCGGCGTGTTCGCCGACAATGCACAGATGGGCACGGGTGCCGGCACCTCGATCAGCGAAAAGAAGCTGGGCGACAAGTTCTGCCTCGTGGCTTTCGACGCTGACAAGGGCGAAGTCGAACATCTCAATGATGGCTCGATCTATGCCCTCATCATCCAGGATCCTTACATGATGGGTTATGCTGGTGTGTGGAATGGCTATGCCGCCGCACATGGCGTGCGCCTGCCGAAGTTCGTGGATACTGGCGTGGGTGCCGTGACCAAGGCCAATATGGGCGATGCTGCCTATGCCGGCCTGCTGGACGTGACCAAGCGTAAACTTTCGCCTTTCACGGGCAACTAATCGCAGTTCGCATATCCGTCAAAGGTGATCCAGCCGGGACGTTCTCCCGTCCCGGCTGAGACTTCGTGGCGGCACGGTCGGAGCCAGAATGAAAAACTTTTTCTCGAACAAGCTGTTTCACCGGCTCCCGGTTGAAACCTATGTCGTCACCTTCACGGTGCTGCTGTGGATCATCCTCTCGCTGATCGCGCCGAATTTCCTGACCGGCGACAATATCAGCAACATGATGCGCCAAGTTTCGATCTCCGGCATCATTGCTATCGGTGTGTTATGCACCATCATCATTGCGGGCATCGATCTTTCGGTAGGCTCGGTCGCTGCCTTCTGCGGCGTGCTGGTTGCGCAGCTTCTTTCCCATAATTTTGGCATTCCGCTTTCAGTGGTGATCACGCTGATCGCAGGCATGCTGATCGGCGCGTTGAATGCTGTATCTGTCGGCAAGCTCGGCATCCCGGCCTTCATCGTCACGCTCGCTGGCCTGCAGGTTTACCGCGGCCTTGCTTTGCTCACATCGGGCGGCATGACGGTGGGTGGCCTGCCGCCCAACATCAAAGAATTTGCGCGCGGCACGGTGTTCTACATTCCCAACCTTTTTCTCACGCTGGTGGTCGTGGCCATCGTGGTTCACTATCTGCTGAGCTTCACCAAGACGGGCCGTTATCTCTACGCTCTCGGTTCCAACAGCGAGGCCACGCGCCGGCTGGGCATTCCCGTCTTCAAGATTACCATGCTGGCCTATGTGATCAGTTCGGGCCTGGCCACGCTGGCGGGTGTGCTGCTCGTCTCGCGATTGAGCGTTGCTTCGCCCTCGATGGCCAATGCTTACGAATTGCAGGCGATTGCCGCCGCTGTGGTAGGTGGTGCCAGTCTCTTTGGCGGGCGCGGCACGGTGCTTGGCGCTGTCGCTGGTGCCATCCTGTTTACCACGATGAGCAATGGCGCGGTGCTGCTGGATATTGATCCGTTCTGGGAAATGGTTTTGGAAGGCCTGCTGATAGCGCTAGTTGTCTATCTCGACAATCTGCAAAAGAAGCGCATGAGTGGCCTCTGACAATGCCAACATCTATGAGAGCACTCGTTTGCCGGCAACCGCATGATCTGGGCGTGGAGACGCGCGCCTTGCCCGTGCGCAAGCCTGGCGAAGCCATCGTCAAGCTGCAGCGCATCGGCATCTGTGGCACTGACTATCACATCTATGAGGGCCTGCATCCCTTCCTGCAATATCCGCGGGTGATGGGCCATGAACTTGCGGCGACGGTGATTGAAGCCGATGCCGGATCTAAATTTAGCGCTGGGCAGCTGGTGGCGATCAACCCTTACATTGCTTGTGGTGAATGCCATGCCTGCAAGCAGGGCAAGCCCAATTGCTGCATGAAGATCGCCGTTCTGGGCGTGCACCGTGATGGCGGCATGGCGGAATATCTGGCGTTGCCGGAAGGTAATCTGCTGCTGGCGGATGGCATGTCGGCCGATGCTGCGGCCTGCGTTGAGTTTTTGGCCATCGGTGCACACGCGGTGCGGCGCAGTGAATTGCGCAGCAGACAGAACGCGTTGATCGTCGGGGCAGGGCCCATTGGGCTGGGTACCGGATTGTTCGGTGCAGTGGCGGGCGGCAACGTGACCATCATGGACCGCGATCCGGCCCGGCTGGCCTTGGCGAGCTGGGTGACGGGTATCACCAGCACGATACTTTCAACGGGATCCGTGGAGCAGGATGTCCTGAACGCCACGCAAGGCAATGGCTTTGATGTGGTCTTCGATGCGACCGGCAACGCTGCTTCGATGGAAAAATCATTCGGCTTTGTCGCCCATGGCGGCAGCTATGTGATGGTGGGCCTGGTGAAGGACCGCATCTCGTTCTTCGATCCCGATTTCCACAAGCGCGAGATGCGGCTTCTGGCTAGCCGAAATGCTACTGCGGAAGATTTTGCATTGGTCATGTCTTCCATCCAATCGGGAAAAATTCCGGTTGATGCATTGGTTACCCATCGCACGTCGTTTGACAGTGCGGCTGCGAACCTGGCCTCTTGGGCACGTGACAAGAATGGCCTGATCAAGGCCATGATCGAAATGGACTGAGATGCCACAGCGCATCATGCAGTTTGGAACCAGCCGCTTCCTGCAGGCGCACGCTGATCTTTTTGTGCATCAGGCCCGGCAAGACGGGCAGGACATCGGCCCCATCACCATCGTCAAAACCACAGGTGCGGGCCAGCGCGACGGCCGGGTCGCTGCTTTCCATGCGATGCGCGAATTTCCGGTGCGCCTGCGCGGCTATGAGGATGGAACGCTTATTGACGAGGTCATCACTGTCAAGGGCATCGCTGCGGCCTATGACGCGCATGCAAACTGGCAGCAGGTGAAGGATGTCTTCGCACACCAAACTGAAATCGTGTTTTCAAATGTCGGTGACAGCGGTTTTGCGGTTTCGGTTGAAGATAGCCGGGCGCAGCCGACTGAAGGCAGCGTGCCCAAAAGCTTTGCTGCGAAACTCCTGCTTCTGTTGAAATACCGCTTTGAACAGGGCGCGCGGCCTTTGCTGATCCTGCCTTGCGAACTCATCAACGACAACGGCTTGGTGCTCCGGCACTGTTTGCAGGCTCTGGCCGCAGCCTGGGCCTTGCCTGCCTCATTCAACGATTGGCTGGCAAGCGAAGTCACTATCTGCAACACGCTGGTGGACAGGATTGTCTCGGAAGCGATTGAGCCCATCGGTGCCATCGCCGAACCTTACGGTCTATGGGCCATTCAATGGGGCGAAGCTGGCGAATTTCCTTTTCAAGATTTCCATGTGGTTTTGACCGGTGACCTTGAGCCCTTCGCGCGTTTAAAACTTCACATCTTGAATCTCGGGCACACTTACTTGACGGAAATCTGGAAGTCGCAGCTGCGCGCGGAAGATGAAACGGTCCGGGACATTCTGCAGGACGCGAGGGTCAAATCCCGCCTGATCAATCTCTATGAGCGCGAAATCATTCCAGGCTTTGGCCTGCGCAATATGGCGGAGCCTGCTGCACGTTATATGGAAACCACTATGCAGCGTTTTGAAAATCCGTTCCTTAAGCACCGGATCAGCGACATCTACCAGAACCACAAAGTAAAAATGGAGCGCCGCTTTGCGGCCTTCATTGATTGGACGAACAGCCCGGATCCCGCACAAGCCTTTCCGGAACTCTGCGAAATGTGCGACAATTACCTAATCAAGTTTGGCCGTTAAGCCCGTCAAACCGATAAAACCATGCCTTTCGAAAACTATCGCCCTTTTGTTAAATCCGTTTGGGCGCGCTTTTCTTCCGTACCGAATGAATTTCCCCCCGGCCAGCCTTCTTGGCGGCTTCTTGCAATGTATGGCGGAACTGATCGCGCTTTTCGTGGATAGAGGCGATGACGGGCCCTGTCTGGATGCCAAGGCCTATGAGTGCAGCTTCGGAAAGTTGCAAACTCGCCTCCACCGTTTCGGGTACTGCGTCAGTCACGCCCAGCGCATAAAGATGGCTGGCGTGTTTTTCGTCGGCAGCGCGTGAGATGATGGAAATATCGGGCCGGATTTCGCGCACATGTTCCACGATGGAGTCAATCGCGGCGCGCGTGCCGGTGGTGATGATCACGGCGGTGGCCAGCGGCAGGCCCGCTGTTTCGAGGAACCGGTTATCAGACGCATCGCCATAATAAACCGGGTGGCCGCGCTTGCGGTCGCGCGCCACGCCGGCTGCATCATTGTCGATCGCGATGAATTTGATCTTGTGTTCCTCAAGCAGCGCGCAAACCACTTTGCCCACGCGGCCGAAGCCCACGACGATGGCGCGGCGTTCAGTCGAGGGTGACTGGATTGTCAAGGCCGGATCAACCGCTGCATGAGGAGCGGGCGCCGGTGCGAACCGCCTTGCCAGGCTGGAGAGTAGGGGCGTGGCCGCCATGGTGACGGCAGTCGCGGCCAGAATAAAGCTGGCCGCAGGTTCCGGCACCAGATGCAGCGCCGCCGCCATGCCGATGCCCACGAATGCAAATTCGCCGCCTGGGCCAAGCAGTAATCCGGTTTCAATGGCGGCAGGCCAGGACAGTTTGAACAGCCGGCCAAGTACAGTGAGGATCACCGCCTTCAGCACGATCAAACCGACAATGGCAACGGGGAGCCAGAACGGCTCACGCAAAAATTCACGGAAGTCGATCTTCATGCCCACGGTGAAGAAGAATAGCCCGAGCAACAGACCCTTGAGCGGATCAATTGCCGACTCGATGGCCTTGCCATAGGCCGTCTCCGCCAGCATCAGGGCCACGATAAAAGCGCCCAGTGCCATGGAAAGCCCGGCGGCATGGGCAATGAGCCCGGCACCGATGATCACGAACAAAGCCGCGGCAACAAACAATTCGGTGGAACGTGCCGTGGTGACCAGCTGAAACAGAGGCCGCAACAGGAAGCGCCCGATCATCACCACAACGCCGATGGCGATGGCCGCCTTCGCCAAGGCGTAACCCAGATCGGCCCAGACCGAGCCTTCGTTTCCAGTTGAGAAAATCGAAATGAAAACCAGGATGGGCACCACCGCCAAATCCTGCATCAGCAGAATCGAAAAGCTGGCCCTGCCGGTGGAGGTGGCAAGCCGCCCTTGATGACCGAGCAGATCAAGCACGATGGCCGTGGATGAAAGTGCCAAACACATGCCGATCACCGCAGCAGGGATCAGAGGTTGGCCGGCCACAATGACAATGCCGGTCAACACCGCCGCAGAAATTGCGAATTGCAGTCCGCCCAGTCCGAAGACGAGACGGCGCATGGTGATCAACCGCTGGAAAGAAAGCTCAAGGCCGATTAGGAACAGCAGGAACACCACGCCCAGTTCTGCCAGGCCGGACACGCTGTCAGCATCGACAATGGTGGCCCAATAGAGGAACGGAAATTCCTTGATCAGCGAGCCAAGGCCCAGCGGCCCCAGCAATGCGCCAGCACCCAGATAGCCGAGAATGGGATTGATGCCCCAGCGGCGTACCAAAGGCACGATGATGCCCGCCGTGCCGAGCACAACGAGCGCATCACTATAAAGCTGAACAGAATTCGATTCGGACACGGTGTTACCTTACCGGGGCGATCTGGGCTGGGAATGGATTTGTGGAGTATGACGGGACGTAGCAGATGAAGCGTACGCCGTCAATCTTTATTTTCCTATTAAAAGAATAAATAACTTACGTTGGTTTTTGCCCCAGCAACGTTTCAGTCGCAAAGGCTTCGTCCAGCTGCGCATCTGTCATCAATTTGTGCGCCAGAACCACGCTGCGCAATGACTGCCCGGTGGCCAATGCTTCCTTGGCCACCGCGCTCGCCTTGGCATAGCCGACGTATGGATTAATGGCGGTCACAGCCACCAGCGAATGTTCCAGCAGCCATTGGCAGCGCGCGGCATCGGCCTCGATTCCGTCCACGCATTTTTCGCGCAGCACTTTCATGCCGCGCGTGAGCATGCGCATGGATTGCAGGATGTTGAACACGATGACAGGTTCCATTGCATTGAGCTGCAGCTGTCCGGCCTCTGCACCCAGGGTGACGGTGAGGTCATTGCCGATCACTTGATAGGCAATCTGGTTGATCACTTCCGGAATGACGGGATTGACCTTGCCCGGCATGATTGAAGAGCCCGCCTGCATGGCAGGTAATTTAATTTCGCCAAACCCCGCGCGCGGGCCGCTGTTCAGCAAACGCAGATCATTGCAGATTTTTGAAAGCTTCACGGCAATGCGTTTCAGCACGCCCGAGAAAGTCACGAACGCCCCCATATCGGATGTGGCTTCGATCAGATTGCCAGCCGCGATCATCCGCTCGGAGGATACCGCTGACAGATGCCTTACCGCCGCTTCCACATAACCCGGTGGTGTGTTGATGCCGGTGCCGATCGCTGTGCCGCCCAGATTGATCTCACGCAGAAGATTGCCCACTTCAAGCAGGCGGTCGATGTCTTCACCCACGGTCACACCGAAAGCGCGGAACTCATCGCCCAGCCGCATGGGCACAGCATCCATCAATTGTGTGCGGCCCACTTTGATGATGTCGTGAAATTGATCACCCTTGGCAAGGAACGCGGCTTTCAGCAGGCGCAACTGCTCAGCCAGAGGCGGGCAGGCGCGCACCATCGCCAATCGCGCAGCGGTGGGATAAGCGTCATTGGTGGATTGCGAAAGGTTCACATGGTCATTCGGATGGATGAGTGCGTAATGTCCCGGTTGCCGTTGCAGTTCGCGCAAGGCCAGATTGGCGATCACTTCATTGGCATTCATGTTGGTGGAGGTGCCGGCACCACCCTGCAGCATGTCCACGATGAAGGCGCTATCGGCTTCGCCGGCGATCACGCGATCAGAAGCGCGAGTGATGGCGCCGCCGATGCGGGAGTCGAGAACACCCAATTCCATATTGGCCAACGCTGCAGCCTTTTTCACCATGGCCAGCGATTGGATCAATTCCGGATAATCACTCAAACGCGTGCCGGTGATCGGAAAGTTCTCTGCCCCTCGCAGAGAATGTACGCCGTACAGCGCATCGGCGGGCAATTTCACTTCGCCCAATGAGTCGGCTTCCTTGCGCATACTGGTCATTTCAGTTTCCCCCGTTTAGAAAATTTTAGGCCATGTATCCGACAGGCGATAACCTTGCGGGAAGGGATCCGATGGATCCAGCATCACTTGTGCGGTGCCGATGATCCAGCCGCGGCCGGAAATCACTGGCACGATGGCCTTGGTACCGCCCACATCCGTCTCGCTTTCAATGCTGCAATGAAATTCGGTGTCGAGCGGCGAGATGCCGATGAATTTCTCGCCTATTTTCATTTGGCCTTTCGCATGAAGCACCGCCATGCGGGCAGAACAGCCAGTGCCGGTGGGCGAGCGGTCCAGCTTGCCGGGCCTGATGGTCACGGCGTTCTTGCCGGTCAGCACGCCATTTACCCGTTGCACAGGCTCGGTCATTTGGCAGAAGGAAATGTGGTTCCAGTCTTTCGCTGGATGCTTGAAACCCAGCTGTTCTTCCGCCGCAGCTGTAACCTTGATTCCAAGTTCGGCGATTTCGCGCGCCGCATCGCCGACAATGCGCAGGCCGACGGATTGCGCATCAACGATGACGAAACTATCGCCACCAAAAGCAATATCGGCATTGATCGTGCCCATACCTTTGATCTCCAGCGGCACATCGAGCTTCTGCGCGAAGGACGGCACATTGCGCACATGGATGCGTTCAGCCTTGCCATTGCTGCATTCAGCCTTCACCTCGACCACGCCGCCGGGCGCTTCGAGCACGAGATGTGTGATCGGTTCCTGCATCGGCACGATGCCAGTGTCGAGCAATACGGTGGCCACACAGATGGAATTGGAGCCAGACATGGGCGGCGTGTCGGCGGGCTCCATGATGATCCAACCCGTATGGGCGCGCGGATCTTTGGGCGGCACCAGAAGATTGACGTGGCGGAAAACACCGCCGCGCGGTTCGTTCAACACGAAATTACGCAGCGTTTCATCCTTGGCGATGAAACGTGACTGTTCCCAGATGGTGGCACCGGGAGGAGGCGCCACGCCGCCAACGATAACATCGCCCACTTCGCCTTCGGCGTGACAGGTGACGATATGGAGAAGCTTTGTTGTGCGCATGAGGCATTGAAGCGCGGATGCGGGCTTAAGTCCAGATGGCCCGCGCCTTGCTTTTTCAAATGGCTCAGTTGAAAGTCTTGTGATGAGCGAAGAACTCTATCATCCCAAATTGATTTCGATCCTTGAACGCATTTGGGGCGCAGGCTGGTTGTCGCCCGGCGGGCCGGCGGAAGTGAAGTTGTTGCTGGAAGGCTTGAGCCTCGCCGACAAAAGCGTGCTGGATATCGGCTGCGGGGCAGGCGGCATCGAAGTCGAACTGATCAGGGCGCATGGTGCAGCCTATGTGACGGGCATCGATGTGGAAGACGGTGTGCTGGCGGTGGCGCGGCGCACCGCTAAAAATGCAAATATCGCTGATCGCGCCGGTTTTGTGAAAGTGGCGCCGGGGCCGCTGCCGTTTCCACCGCAGACATTCGATGTGGTGTTCAGCAAGGATTCCATCGTCCACATTCCGGACAAGCACGCCTTGATGCGAGAGGTCTCTCGCGTGTTGAAGCCAGGTGGATGGTTGGTGGCTTCGGACTGGCTAATCGGCCATGATGGTGAGCCTTCCGCGCAGATGAAAGCCTATATTGCGGCTGAAGGTCTGGATTTCGGCATGGCCGCGCCGGCACACTATTCCGATGCTTTATCCATGGCGGGTTTTGAATCTGTTTTGCTGAAGAGCCGTAATGACTGGTACCGCGTGCGGGCGCGCGAAGAATTGGCGCGCCTTGAAGGGCCTCTCTTTGCAGATTTAGTTGCTGAACTCGGACGTGACTTTGTGGACGGTAATATCAAAGTCTGGCGCAACATGATCCCCGTTCTGGATTCGGGCGAACACACGCCCACCCATATCAGGGGCCGAAAGCCTAGAGGCTGATCAGGCCATCCGGCGTGAAGTGTTTGGGGAAATGCACGGCAGCACAGGTGTACAGCGTGCGCAAAGCCTCATTGCGGTTATAGGCATTCTTCATCGAGAGAATATCAAGCCACAGGCCATCGCTGACCAGGCGAATGATGCGCGCGGTGCGGGTGGCATCGTGGCTGTATCCGCCCTGCTTGATCAATGCGGCGCAAATGGATTCCAGATTGCGAATATACTTCCTGTCATTCGGGGCGCATTCCTGCTGGTAGATCGGGCGGCTTTGCGCTTCGCCCCAGAAAGCGCACCAGCAGGCCAGATGTTCTGGCGTGCAAATGGCCTTGTCAAAATCCGCGCGGATCAAGGCATCAAGCTGTTCGGCCGGATGCGGGCCTGATTTGGCCAGGGCATTTGTCCAGTTGGCGCGGTACTCTTCCGCCATGTGGAGCAGGGTGGCGGTGAGCAGCTTTTCCTTGGTTTCAAAATGGAAGATCACCAAGCCATGCGAAACGCCGGCTTCCGCCGCCACATCGGAAATCATCGTCGAGGCAAAACCCTTGCGGGCCAGCACGCGCATCGTCGCGCGGATGAGCTGCATCTGCCGTGCATCACGGCTGATCTTGCGGGCAATCGGCACGCGTGTCGGTGATTGTTGAGCCAACATATCCGAATCTATAAATTATAGATACATGAAATACAACATTTATTTGTGACTGATTGACATTTCAGTCAGAATTCCGCTAGCCTTTGGTCAAGTGATTGAAGGGCCTCAAGAGAAGGCCAATGGTGAGGACCCAATGAGCATTCGCAACAGCAGAGACCTTTCCAAATCCAATGCGCATTTCCAGAAAGCATTGAAGCGCCTGCCGCTCGGCGTGGCTTCAACCTTCCGTTATTGGGGCGATGACCGCACGATCTATGTGAAGCGCGGCAAGGGTGGGCGCACCTGGGACATCGACGACAATTGCTATGTCGATTACCGGCTGGGCTATGGCCCCGCGATCCTTGGCTATGCCGATGACCGCGTGGACGAAGCGGCAAAGAAGGGCATGGAAGTGGGCGGCGTGTTTGCGCTTTCCACCGAACGTGAGCTGATCGTTGCTGACCGCATCGCCAAGATGGTGCCTTCGGTTGATCTGGTTCGTTATTCGAACAGCGGCACCGAAGCCACGATGGCGGCGCTTCGCGTGTCGCGTGCCTTCACCGGCCGCGACCAATATGTACTGATCGAAGGCGGCTATCACGGGCTTTACGATGCGGCCATGTGGATGGCCAATATGGATGCGTGGGATCCGAAGAGCGGCGAGGATCCATCAGTGGTGCCTTATTCGAAAGGCATTCCGGTTACGCTGAAGGACCTGGTGCATCTCACGCCGATGAATGATGCGCAACGGCTGGAAGATGTGTTCAAGCAATATGGCCACAAGCTGGCGGCCATGCTGATGGAGCCGATCCTGGGCAATTGCTGTGGCATTTCGGCGACGACCGAATTTGTGAAGCTGGCGCGCGCGCTGTGCGACAAATATGGTGTGCTGCTGATCATCGACGAAGTGAAAACCGGCTTCCGCGTGGCGCGCGGCGGGGTGCAATCGCTGCACGGGGTGCGGCCAGATATTTCCACTTTCGCCAAGGCAATGGCCAATGGCTATCCGATTGCGGCGATCGGCGGGCGCGAAGATGTGATGCGTACATTCCGCTATGGTGGCGCTGCACATGGCGGGACTTATACCGCGCATTCGGTTTCGCTCGCGGCGGCCGAGCGCTGCCTGCAAATCCTCGATGAAACACCTGCGCTGGAAACGCTAGCGGCCTATGGCGAAAAGCTGAAAGCGGGCATCAAGGAAATCCTCGACCGGCGCGGCATCGTGCATTCCTTCACAGGGCATTCATCGATGTTCGGGCTGTTCTTTGCAGCCAAGCCACCGGTGGACTACCGCGCCTGGAAGAAATCCGATTACACATTCTATGACAAGATGGCGCGGCACCTGCAGGACATGAACATCATTGTCGAGCCGGATTCACGTGAGCCATGGTTCATGTGCGAAGCGCATGATCAATCTTGCCTGGCGGATACGCTGAAGGCGGTGGAGAGTGCGGTGGACCTGACGCTTGAGCAGCTGGAAACCGAGAAGCGCGCATGAGCCAGTATGACGCCATCATTGCAGGCGGGGGCCACAACGGCCTTGTGGCCGCCTGCTATCTGGCGCGCGCCGGTCTCAAAACGCTGGTGATCGAGAAGAATGACTGGGTGGGCGGGGCCGCTGTTTCGCGTTCGCTGCATCCGGGTTTCACCTATTCCAATTGCTCCTATGTCTCTTCGCTGTTCCGCCCGGAGATCATGCGGGATCTGGAGCTGTCGAAACATGGCTTGCAGATTCTGCCCTATGAAGGCGGCGCGGTTCTGAAACGCGATGGCGGCTATCTCGGCATGTTCCGCGACCATGATGCCAACCGCCGCGAATTTGCGCGTCACTCCCCTCGCGATGCGGAAGCTTATGACCGGTATTCGCGGGATATCTTGCGGCATTGCCGCTTTATCCGGCCGCTGCTTATGCGCACGCCGCCGGACCCGGCGTCGCTGAAGCCGCGTGATCTGCAGGAGCTGTTGTTCATCGGCAAGAAGTTCATGGGGCTCACCGAGCATGAGCGCAATGAGATGGTGCGCTTCTGGACGATGAGCATTTCGGATTTTCTCGATGAATATTTCGAGAGCCCGGTGATCAAGGCCTATCTCGCAGTATCCGCCATCATTGGCACGGCTCTGGGGCCAATGTCGCCAGGCTCGGCTTACGTTCTGCTGCATCATTATATGGGCGATGTGGACGGCAATGTGGGTGCCTGGGGTTTTGCGCGTGGCGGGATGGGCGCGATCACCAAGGCGCTGGCGGCGAGCTTTCAGGCGGCGGGCGGTGAAATTTGTGCGGGCAAGGCGATTGACCGCGTGCTGGTGAAGAATGGCCGCGCGGTGGGCGTAGCGCTCAGCGGCGGCGAAGAGGTTTTCGCCAAGCGCGTGGTGTCCAACATGGATGTGAAGCGCACGTTCCTGAAATGCGTGGATGCGAAGGAGCTGCCGGCTTCGTTCGTGAAGCAGGTGAAGAATTTCAAAATCCGCGGTTCATCCGGCAAGCTTAACATTGCGCTCGATGGGTTGCCGCGGTTCACGGCTTTGCCAAAGGAAGCGCCGAACATTCGGGGTGACTTGCATTTTACTGACTCCATCGAGCGGATGGAGCGCGCCTATGATGACTGGAAGGATGGGCATTTCTCGCGCGACCCGTTCCAGGATGTGATGATCCCCACCACGATTGATCCGACTATGGCGCCGCCCGGCAAGCATTTCATGAGCTGCTTCGTGCAATATGCGCCACCGAAAATCGAAGGCCGCGAATGGACGGATGCCGACCGTGATGCGTTTGGCAAAACGTGTCTTGATCAAATTGAATCCTACGCACCCGGATTCAAGAAATTGGTGCTGCATGTGGAAGTGCGCACGCCGCGTGAGCTGGAAGCCGAAGTGGGCTTGACAGAGGGCAACATCTTCCAGGGCGAATTGACCTTCGATCAATTGCTGTTCAACCGGCCCGTGCCGGGGGCCGCGCAATATCGTTCGCCGATCAAGGATTTGTGGATGTGTGGCTCCTCCACCCATCCGGGCGGTGGCGTGATGGGTGCACCGGGGCGCAATGCGGCTGCTGAAATTTTACGTGATCTGAAAACACCTTTGCCAATGAGTGAACCCTATGCCGTCCTTTGATGCGATTATCATTGGTGGTGGAATCAATGGGTTGGCTGCTGCGGGGAAACTTGCGAAAGGCGGGCAGAGCGTTCTGCTGCTGGAGCAACGTTTGGTGCTGGGCGGCGGGGCCGATATGCGCAGCTTCGCCAAGGGATACCAGGTGAGTGGACTTGCCCATCTTATCAATGTTTTAGATAGCCGTGTTGAGAAAGAGCTTGAGCTTGCGAAGCATGGTTTGAGCTACGTCGAAAGCAATGTTGCGACGACGGCGCTTTCGGCGAGCGGCGACCATTTATTGTTCGGTGGCGCGTTTGGCGAGCAGCTGGAAGGCGACGTGTCCGTAGCTGAAAGCAGAGCTTGGTTGGAGCTGCGCGCGCGGCTTCTGGCGCATGCCGCTACGCTGAAACCGTTCAAGCAGATGGTGCCGCCGCGCCTGCAGGCGAAGGCTGGCAATGACATGCTGGCGTTGGGCAAACTGGCGCTGGGTTTGCGCTTGCGGGGCAGGGAAGCGCTGCAGGATTTTCTGCGGCTGTTGCTGATCAATGTTTTTGATGTGCTGGAAGATGAGTTGAGCGATGACCGGTTGAAGGGCCTCATCGCGCATGATGCGGTGATGGGGGCCTTCATGGGGCCTCGTTCGCCGAATTCGCTTTTGCTTTTGCTCAACCGCCTGTCTGGCGATGTGCGCGGCAAGGCGGGTGCTCTGGCGCTGCCGCAGGGAGGCATGGCCAGTGTGGCGCAGAGCATGGCCAAGGCTATCGTGGCCCTGGGCGTGAAGACGCGCGTGGATGCTACCGTCAGTTCGATCATTGTCGAGGGCGACAAGGCCATAGGCGTAATCCTGAAATCCGGGGAGCGCATTGAGGCGCGGCGGGTGATCTCAGCCATCAATCCGCAGACAACATTCATGCACTTGGTGGGGCCGCGGCAATTGGATGTGGGATTTGTGCGGCAGGCGCAATCCATCCGCATGCGCGGCACGGTGGCGAAGCTACATCTCGCGCTTTCCGGTGCACCTAATTTCCGCGAAGCCAATTTGCGCACGCGTCTGGTCATTGCCCCGTCGGCCCGCGCGGTGGAGAACCAGTTCAATCCGGTGAAGTACAATCAATTCTCGCCAGAGCCGGTGATGGAGATGGTGTTGCCTTCAGCCTTTGAGGACGGATATGCGCCCGCTGGGCATCATGTGCTTTCGGCCAATGTGCAGTTTGCGCCGACTTCGCCCGAAGGCGGCTGGGCCAAGGCCAAGCCGGCCTTCCTGAAAGCCATCATGAAACAGCTGGAACATTATGCGCCGGGCATTTCCAAGCAAGTTGTCGCCACCGAGCTTTTGACGCCGGAAGATATTGAGCGCGAATATGGCCTGGTAGGTGGCAATTGGCATCACGGCGAATTGGCGGTGGAGCGGATGATGTTCCTGCGGCCGTTTGCGGGTGTGGCGCAGTATGAAACCCCGATCAGCGGGCTTTATCTCGCGGGCGCAGGCTCGCATCCGGGCGGCGGCATTTCGGGTGCTGCTGGATGGAGCGCGGCGACCAAGATTTTGAAGGGAGGCCGCGCATGAAGGCTGATCTTCTGCACTTCCAGCGGCCGCTTCTGCATTCGCCGTTTCATCCGCGCGTTGCAGCGCTGAACCGCATCAATTCATGGGCGCCTTGGGGTGGCTACACGACCGCACTCTCGCTTGACGATGAGAGCATGGAATATACCGCGATCCGCAATCAGGTGAGCGTTTACGATCTTTCGCCGATGGTGAAATACCGCGTCATGGGCAAGGATGCCGAGGCGTATCTGAACCGCGTGATGATCCGCAATGTTTCGAAGCTGAAAGTGGGGCAGGTGCATTACACCGCCTGGTGCGACGATGCAGGCAAGCTGCTGGATGATGGCACGCTGTTCCATTTCGCCGAGACTGAATACTGGATTTGCTGCCAGGAGCGGCATCTGCCGTGGTTCCGCGATGCGGCCATTGGCTACGATGTGACGGTCGAAGATGTGACGACCTATATCGCGGCGCTTTCCTTGCAGGGCCCGTGCGCATTTGCGGTTCTGGAAAAGGCGGGTTTTGCCAAGGCGGCAGAGTTGAAGCCGTTCCAGATGATGAGCGTGAAATTCGGCGGCAAGGGCATGCTGACGATTTCGCGCACCGGCTTCACCGGTGATCTGGGCTATGAACTCTGGACCACGCCCGACAGAGCGCTCGAATTATGGGACCTGCTGTTCGACGCGGGCGCGCTGTTCGGCATCCGCGCCATCGGCACCACAGCGCTGAACATGGCGCGGCTGGAAGCGGGCTTCATCATCACCAATTATGAATTCACCCCGGCGGACCAAGCCGTGCGGGCCGATCGTACGCGCTCGCCCTTCGAAGTTGGTCTTGAATGGATGATTGATTTCGACAAGGGGCACTTCAATGGCCGGCGCGCGCTGCTGCGCGAACGCGAAAGCAAATCAACGAAATGGGCTCTGGTGGGGCTGGAGCTGGAAGGCAATATTTCCGGCGAGCATTCTCTGATCTATCACAACAAGCAGCATGAAGTGGGGCATATTACCGGGGCTGTGTGGTCGCCGGTCTTGAAGTCCAACATTGCGCTTGCCATGCTGGAGCGGCCCTATCACGATGCGAAGGCTTCTGACCTGTGGGTCGAAATCTATGCGCTGCGTGAGCTGCAATATGTAAAGCTGATGGTGAAGGCGAAAGTGGTGCCCCGGCCGTTCTTCAATCCGCCGCGCCGCCGCGCCAACCCACCGGGAAGGTTTTAAAGGTGTAGGCCATGACATTCATCCGGCACCCGCAATCTCCGCTGCTTGACCATTGTCCGGAGGCCTTGCCGCCGGATGCGTATTATTCGGCTGATTGGTATCAGCGCGAGCAACGTTCGTTGTGGCTGAACAATTGGGTGTGCGTGGGGCGGCTGAATGATCTGGAGTGCGGCACGATGCGGCGCGAGGACATTGCCGGGGCCAGCATCATTCTGTGCCGCGCAGCGAATGGCGATCTCACCGCCTATCACAATACCTGCCGGCATCGTGGCTCCGAGCTTTGCCTGCAGCCCAGCCAGCCTTTGGGCAAGCTGATCACTTGCCCCTATCATGCGTGGAGCTATAGCGCTGCCGATGGGCGGCTGGTTTCGGTGGCGCATGCCACGCCGACCGATGATTTCAAGAAAGAAGAGCACAGCCTTTACAAGGTGCAGCTGCAAATCTGGCGCGGGTTCATTTTTGTGAAACTCGGCAATGATGCGCGCCCGCTGGCACCTGATCTGGGGCTTGAGGCGCTGGCCAATTGGCCGATGGATGAACTTGTCACCGGCCATCGCTGGGTGAAGGACATGGAATGCAACTGGAAGGGCTTCTGGGATAATTACAATGAATGCCTGCATTGCCCCGGCATTCACCCGGAGCTGTGCGACATGGTTCCACTCTACAGGCGCGGCATCATGAGTGCGCAGGAAGCGCCGGATTGGTCGCCTGATCATGGTGAGACGCGAAACCTGAAAGAGGGCGCAGAAAGCTGGACGATGACGGGCGCACCTTGCGGGCCAGTGTTTGAAGGCCTGACGGCGCGTGAGCGGGAGAATGGCTATAATTTCGTGACGATCTATCCCACCATGTATGTGGTGGGACATGTGGATTATGTGCGCGCCGTGCGGCTGATGCCGACGGGGCCTGACACGGCACGGCTCACCGCCGAATGGTATTTCCCGCAGGCCACGCTGAACCAGCCGGGCTTTGATGCGGCTCATGTGGCGGCTTTTGCCAAGATCGTGATGGGGCAGGATGGTGATGCTGCCGAAATGAATCAGCGCGGTTTGCGCTCTCCCGCCTTCAAGCGCGGTCGTTTGATGCCGCAGGAATTCGATATCTACAAATTCCACAACTGGGTGATCGATGAAATGAAAAGGGAGGTTGCGGCATGAGTGTTGAACATGTGAGCGCTTCTGCGAGCAATGATTGGGATCGTTCCGGCTTGCCGGGCTGGACCTATCACAGCGAGGAAATGTTCGATCTGGAGATGAACGGGCTGTTCCTCACCCATTGGCAGATTGCCGGGCATGTGAGTGATGTGCCGAAGCCTGGCAATTTCATCACTTTCGATCTGGCCAATGAACGCGCCGTGATCATTCGCGGGCAAGACGGCGTGTTGCGTGCCTTTCACAATCTGTGCCGGCACCGTGGCTCGCGCGTGGTGACCACCGAGCGCGGCACTTGCAAGAATGCTTTGGTCTGCCCGTTTCATGGCTGGGTGTATAATCTTGATGGCACGCTGCGCGGGCCAGCCCAGCCGAAATCCTATCCGCCGCTGGACAAGAACCAGTTCGGCCTGAAGCCTGTCGAGATGGAAGTATGGATGGGCTTCATCTTTGTGCGTTTCAAATCCGGGCCGCAAGGTTCGGTGGCGCAATTCCTGAAGCCCTATGAAGCTGAATTCGCCATGCACCGCACCGAAAGCGTGGTACCCGCTGGAGGAGCGACACAAAGCACCCTATCCGTGAATTGGAAATCGGTGCGCGACGTGGATAATGAAGGTTATCACGTGGCCATGGCGCATCCGGCGTTGCACGATCTTTACGGCTACACTTATCGTGATGAATTCTATGCGCCGGGTTTGCGGGTGTCCAAGGGCACCTATCTGCCGGATGGCGGCAAACTGTGGAGCGTGAAGAATTATCTGAAATTCTCCAAGGGCCGTGAGGCGCTGCCGCCAGAGCGCCGGAATCTGTGGGCGTATTATGGCGCCTTTCCTAACAATGTTTTCATTTTGACGCCCGAATCCGTGCAATTCTACCAGGAACTGCCGGTGGATGTGGGCCACGCCGTGGTGCGCGGCATTGTCTATCATTATCCTGACGAAAGCCGGGAAGAAAAACTCGCAAGGTATTTGACCTACCGCATAGATCGTGAAACATTCGCGGAAGACATGCAGCTTTCGATCTGGTCCAATGAGTCCATGAAATCGTCCGGCTTTGATGGTTTTTATCTGTCCGACCACGAGCGTGGCGTGCGCTTGCAGCATGATGAGCTGCGTGAGCTTTTTCCAGTGATGAACCTGAAACGCCCGCCATCTGGCGAATTGGCCGAACTCAATCAAACTCTGCTCAAAAATAAATCCCAGGAGGAAACATGAAACTCACCCGCAGAAACGCCTTGAAACTGGCCGGCGCTGCCGTGCCCGCATTGGCCATGCCCTACGTGCAGCGCGCCGGTGCTGCCGACAAGGTTCTCAATGTCTATAGCTGGACAGATTACATCGGTGAAAAGACCATTGAGGAATTCACCAAGAAGACCGGCATCAAGGTGACCTATGACACCTACACCTCCACCAACGAAATGGAGGCCAAGATGCTGGCCGGTTCCACCGGCTATGACATCGTCAATCATTCCGGCCTCACGCTGCAGCGTTTCGTAAAGGCAGGTGTGTATGGCAAGATGGAACTGACAAAACTTCCTAACTGGAAAAATCTGGACCCCGACGTGCTACGCATCGCCGAGGGCTTTGACCCCGGCCACCTTTACGCGTTCCCCTATATGTGGGGCTCGGTCGGCATGACCTATAATCTGGACATGGTGAAAGAGCGTTTGCCCAACGCCGATCTCACCTCGCTGGACACGGTGTTCAAGCCGGAGAATTCCGACAAGCTGGCCGATTGCGGCATTTCAATGCTGGATGAGCCGACCGATCTGATCATGCTGGCTTTGGGTTATCTCGGCGTGCCGCATGATACTTACAAAAAAGAAGACATGGACAAAGTGATCGAGCTGTTCAAGCCGATCCGCAAGAACATCCGCACCTTTGACTCGTCGAATTATCTCAATGCCATTCCGAACAAGGAACTCTGCGCGATCAATGATTGGTCGGGCGATTATGCCACGGCAAAGTCGCGCGCGGCGGATGCCAAGGTGGATATCAATCTGGGGTACTTTGTGCCCAAGACGGGTGCTCCAGCCTGGGTAGATTTCTATGCCTCGCCTGCCGATGCAAAGAACAAGGAAAACGCGCTGGCCTTCATCAACTACATGATGGACCCGAAGGTGATTGCCGATTGCACCAACTTCACCAATTATGCCAATGCCAATCTGGCCGCGAAGAAATTCGTGAACAAGGAAGTCTTGGAAGATCCGGCGGTTTATCCGACCAAGGAAGTGATGGCGGCGCTCTATACGCCCAAGGCGCTGACCGAGGATGACGACCGCTTGCTGACGGATACGCTCAACGCCATCAAGTCTGGCGGCTGAGCGCAACCGTGCCGGAGCCTTCCAGTCAATTCATTTCCATCCGCAGCGTCACCAAGAAGTTTGCTGATTTCGCTGCGGTCAATGATGTGTCACTCGATATCGGGAAGGGCGAGCTTTTTGCCCTTTTGGGAGGTTCAGGCTGCGGCAAGACCACACTGCTGCGCATGCTGGCGGGATTTGAAGCGCCGACTGCGGGCCAGATTTTCATTGATGGCCAGGACATGGCGGGGGTGCCGCCTTACGAGCGCCCGGTTAACATGATGTTCCAGTCCTACGCGCTGTTTCCGCATATGAGCGTGGAAAAGAATGTGGGCTACGGCCTGAAGCACGAAAAGATGACCGCGGCCCAGCGCAAGGACCGGGTGAAGGAAATGCTGGACCTGGTGAAGCTCACGCATCTGGCGGGGCGCAAACCGCATCAGCTTTCCGGCGGCCAGCGGCAGCGTGTGGCCTTGGCACGCTCGCTGGCGCGGCAGCCTAAATTGCTGCTGCTGGATGAACCGCTCGGAGCATTGGACAAGAAATTGCGTGAGCATACGCAGTTTGAAATTGCCAATATTCAATACAAGACCGGCGTGACCTTTGTGGTCGTCACGCATGATCAGGAAGAGGCGATGACGCTGGCTTCGCGCATCGCGGTGATGGACCGTGGTATTGTGCGCCAGATCGGCACACCGACCGATGTCCATGAATTTCCCAACAGCAAATTTGTGGCGTCCTTCATCGGCTCGGCCAATATGTTTGAAGCGGAAGTCACGGCGGCTGATGGCGGCGTGACGGAAGTTTCGGTGCCACAGTTGGGCACCAAGCTTTCCGCCGCCACATCACAAGGCTGGAAGCAGGGCGAAAAAATTGCCTGTGCGTTCCGCCCAGAAAAAGTGCTGCTGTCGCGCGAGCAAGTTTCGGGGGCGGCCAACACGATCAAGGGTGTGGTGCAGGACTTTGGCTATTTTGGCAAGGACTCGCTCTATCGCATCAAGCTGGCCTCGGGTGCGGTAGTCTCCGTCAATACGGTGAATGCGCAACGGCGCGGCGAGAAGGAAAACGTGGCGACGTGGGAAGATGAGGTTTTCCTCACGCTGGACCCGCGCTCCGTCATGCTATTTGCGGATCAAGCATGAGCAGCGCTGGCTGGTTCAACCGGCGGGGCTGGCGCGATATCATCATCGCCTCGCCCTATCTCTGGCTGATCCTGTTTTTCCTGCTGCCGTTTTTGATTGTGGTAGTGATGAGCATCGCCAAGTCGGCGGCGCAATCGCCGCCCTTCGCGTTCCTGGCGGATTTTCCCTTTGCCTGGTTCGGCAATTATGCGCGGCTGTGGACGAAGTGGCTTTATGTGCGCGCTTTCTTCATCTCGCTGACCAATGCCGGCATCGCCACCGTTCTCTGCCTGCTTGTCGGCTATCCGATGGCGCTTGGACTCACGCGCGTGCCCAAAGCTGCGCAGCGCCTGCTGCTGATGCTGGTGGTGTTGCCATTCTGGACGTCGTTCCTGCTGCGCGTTTATGCCTGGATGGGACTGATGGGCCGCAACAGCTGGTTCAACCGGCTGCTCACCGAAATCCATAATCTGGTCACGCCTGAATCCTGGCACTGGGACGGCATACAGATGATGAACACCAATTTTGCCGTGGTGCTGGTGATGGTCTATTCCTATCTGCCCTTCATGGTGCTGCCGCTCTATGCCAACCTCGAAAAGCTGGACCGCACGCTGGATGAGGCGGCGATGGATCTGGGCTCGAAGCCCTGGCAAGTGTTCCTTGATGTGACGCTGCCGCTTTCCATTCCGGGTATCGTGGCGGGTGGCCTGCTGGTGTTCATTCCGGCCTCTGGTGAGTTGGTAATCCCCAGCCTCGTTGGCAATGTGTCTGACCCGATGATCGGATATGTGATCAGTCAAGAATTTGGCTCCAATCATGATTGGCCGATGGCGTCTTCCATCGCGGTGGCGCTGCTGCTTCTGCTGGTGGTGCCGCTGATGGCCTATAATCATTTCGAAGCGCGCGCACAGACGGGGCCGGACAAATGAAACGCACCTCCACATTTCTGATTTCGATGATGTGTTTCGGCTTTGCGTTTTTCTATGTGCCGATCCTGTCGATGATTTTCTTTTCCTTCAACAAGTCGCGGCTGGCCACATTGTGGGGCGGCTTCTCGGTGGAATGGTATGGCAAGCTGTTCAGCAATCCGCAGATTCTCAATGCAGCATGGCTGTCGCTGCAGATCGCATTGCTGAGCGCCACCATGGCCACCATTCTGGGCACCATGGCGGGGATAGCGCTGGCGCGCTTCCGCCGCTTCCGCGGGCGCACATTGCTGTCGGGCCTGATCACCGCACCGCTGATCATGCCGGAAGTGATCACCGGCATTTCATCTTTGATGCTGTTCATCATGATGGCGCAATGGATCGGCTGGCCGGGGCAGCGCGGCTTCACCACGATCCTGATCGCGCATATCACTTTCTCAATGACTTATGTGACCACCATCATCCAGTCGCGCCTGGCCTCGATGGATAATTCGATTGAGGAAGCGGCGATGGATCTGGGCTCAAAGCCCTGGCAAGTGCTCAAGGATGTGACGCTGCCGATCATTTCGCCGGCGATCATTTCGGGCTGGCTTCTGGCCTTCACCATTTCGCTGGATGACGTGGTGATCACCAGCTTCACCACTGGCCCCGGCTATAACACGCTGCCGATGATCATCTGGAGCAAAGTGAAGCTGGGGGTGACGCCGGACATCAATGCGCTGGCCAGCATCATTGTGCTGGTGGTGGCTTTGGGCGTGGGCATCGCGGCCTTCCTGCTGACCAGCGCAGAGCGCCGGCGCGAGCGTGACATTCAGCTGGCGATTGCGGCCAACCAATAAAGATGCCGGAGATTATTCCGCAAAACGACGAAGACAAAGAACAACTCACGTATCTTCGTTCTCCGCCGGGAGAGAGAGGTTCGGGCGCGGTGCGTTACGCGGCGGCGATGTATTTCTTCCAACGCGGCATGCTGCATGCGCGTGACCTTGAGGCTTATCGCGCCCTGAGCAAGGTGGATGGCACGGCGGATAATCCTGCCGGGCAGGCGATCATGCAATTGGCCATGGAGACTGAGCGCTATATCAGCGGGCTCGAATTTCCCGGTAAAGCCGATGTGATGGACGGCCTGGCGCGGTGGATGCGCGGGGCTCCGCAGGCGGTGAAGCCCGGCCATGTTCCGGCGCGCAGCCATG
The DNA here is from genome assembly GCF_015714715.1 of Aestuariivirga litoralis. NCBI lineage: Bacteria > Pseudomonadati > Pseudomonadota > Alphaproteobacteria > Hyphomicrobiales > Aestuariivirgaceae > Aestuariivirga > Aestuariivirga litoralis. The sequence continues at coordinate 70,980 of NZ_WAHS01000001.1, forward strand.
CGCGGGAGGCATTGGCTGCGATGACGGATACGCGGCTGGCATCCGCCTTGGCTTCTGCGGTGCCGGTGCTGGGTTGGAGCGCTTTCACGCAGTACCCGGCTGATGAAATCGGCGCCAAATTTCTGCGTAACAATGCTTTTGCATCATTGGTGGGTGAGGGCTCGCCTTATCCGGCAGAAGATTTCGATCTCGGGTTTTTCGTTGTCGGGCCGCATACTTTTTACCGCGATCATTGCCATGCTGCGCCCGAGCTTTATGCGCCGCTGACCGGGCCGCATGGTTGGCGCTTCAAGCCGGGTGATCCGCTGCAATGGCTTGATGCGGATGTTCCGGTTTGGAACCCGCCGAACCAGCCGCATGCCACGATGACGGGCGATGTGCCTTTCCTCGCGATCTATTGCTGGACCCGCGATGTAAATGAGCCAGCGCGTGTGCTGTTCAGCAATGATTGGACAGCCATCGAGACGCAGTTCAGCGCTTCGTCAAAGTGAAATAGCCGGACGCAACCGCGATCGCGGTGTCGGCCCCATGATAGAGGCACAAGGCGATCATCAAGGTGGGCAATTGCCCTACGGACCAGGCCAGCAAAGCGAGCAAGGGCAGCAACGTATCCAACCCGGAAAACCCGCTATGGATCAGTTCGAAAACATTTGGCCTTGCCTTTGTGTTTGGCTTTGTGCGCTGAATGCGTAGTTTCAAATCGCTGCGCGTGAGTTTGCCGAAGGTGGCGCAGACGGCGCAGAACAATCCCAGCGCCAGCCAACTTGGTGCAGGGCCAGGCGAAATGCCATCCGTGATCAATCCAAGTGCTGCAAGGCCAGTGATACGGTTTACCCCATCGCATGCGGCATCGAGATAGGCGCCTTGCGGGCTGGTTTTCCCGGTGGCACGGGCGAGCGGGCCATCGGCACAATCAAACAACGAGAACAACACGCCGAACAGCGCGTAGAGCGGCAGTGCCGTATTGGGTGGCCAGAACCAAGCCACAACAGCCATCATCACCGTGGCCACCAGGCCTGCGAGGGTGAGTGTGGTGGGGGATATGTGCAAAGCCATCGCCACCCGCGCCAGGGCAAAGGCGGGCAGCCGGTAAAAAATGGCGGAGCCCCAATCGCCCCGGATTTCATCGTGGAACTTGTTGTGCCAATAGTCCTGCGATATGGCCTTGAGGGTGGGGCGCGTCATGCTAGAAATTCAATATCCGTTGGGCAGTACCGGATCACTCTAATGAAAAACATCACAGCCGTCATCCTGGCAGCGGGACGAGGCACCAGATTGCACGGACCGAACGGCGGCAAGCCCAAGGGCTTTCTCCCGGTTTTGGGCAAGACGTTCATTTCACGCGCCGTCGATATTCTGCAAGTCAGCGGGGTCAAGGATGTTGTGATCGTCACCGGGCATGAAGCGGGGCAATTCGAAAACTTCGCTGCCACGCGAACTGGCGTGCGCTGCGCTTACAATCCGGAGTTTGCCAGCAAAGGTGCGGTGCAGAGTTTCATCGTGGGATTGCAGGCCAGTTCCGGCAGCGTGATTATGCTCGACGCCGATATTGTTTATGAAACGCGGGCGGTGGAGGCGGTGGTGAATGCGCCTGGGGACAGTGCCATTGCGCTTTCCAGCATCAGCGGGCTGGGGGATGAGAATCTCGCCTGGACTGTGACGAGCGATCGAGGTCCAAGGCGATTGGCCCATATTTCCAAATTGCGATCCAGCCGCGATGGCTCGCCCGACTCTGAGCATGTTGGAATTATCAGGATGAGCGCGGCCCTTAGCGATGATTTGCGACGAGAGGGCGGGGCGATGGCCGATCGGAATCCGCACACGCTGTATGAGGAATGCCTAAATCATTTTCTTCCGGTCCATCCGGTTGAAGGTGTTTTCTTGCCCGAACTCGTATGGACAGAAGTGGATGATGAGGCGATGTGGCAGCATGCGCAGGAAAATGTGTTTCCGAGGCTGGCCCTTTGCGATGCCGAGGTTGGTTTTCGCTAAGTCAGCACGCGCTGCAGCACGATGGCGGTGAGCGGAGCCGCGACGATCCAGGCGTCATAAATGTCGAGCATTCCACCTTGGCCTTGAAGGAGAACGGGATAGTCTTTGCGCCCCGCATTGCGCTTGGGCCATGATGCAGCAAGGTCGCCGAGCGTGGCAAAGGCCGCCGTGCAAATTGTGGCCCACGCGGCCTGAGCGGGCGTTGTGATGCCGGCCAAGGTCAGAAGGAGTGCGGCGACAGCGAGCGCCAGAAATCCGGTGGCAAAGCCTTCCCAGGTTTTGTTCGGGCTCAAGGCGGGGGCCAGCGGTGTGCGGCCGAACAGCCTTCCGCCGAGCAGGGCGAAACTGTCGAAGAATTCGACCAGCAAAAGTGACAGCAAGAGTGTGGTGGCGTGGGCCTTGTTGTCCAATTCCACACCAAGCAGGATCAGGGGCAGAATGGGCATGATCAAAAAGCCCACCAGCGCGGGCAACCGGCGTTGCTTTGGGGCCGCGCGCAGCACGATGAGCGCTTCGCAGATGATGCGGGCAGCAAAGGCCGCGAAGGCCAGCCAGATCCAGGGATGCGGCAGCAACACCAGCACTACGGGCAAAGCAAGAATGAATGCCTCCTGCAGAAGCATGCGTCGCGCGCCGGCCAGACGTGGTGCAAGCTGCGGTGACAGAAGCAGCACATGCAGAAGCGCCATGCCGCCGATCCAGGCGCAGAGCATTGCAATCAACAGAGGCTGAAGCGCTGCCGCAGGGATCAAGATTTTGCATCCAGGCGCGAGATGATGCTCTTGTGGTAGCGCCGCGAAACGGGCGCAAGAATGCCGCGCAACACTGAGATCAAAAGGGAGCGTCCGCCCATGGTGATGAGAAATTTTCCGGCTTTGGCGCCGGCTATCGTGACGCGCGCCACATGTTCCGCACTCTGTGAGGTGTGGCCGGCAATCTCGCTGGTGACGGCCGGCCGGCGTGCGCGCTCATAGGCCAGTTGCGGCGTGTCGGTATCATCCGGGCAAACAAGCGAGACGCAAATCTTCGGCGCGAGTTCCACCATCAGGGCTTCGGCTAATCCGTGAATGGCAAATTTGGAAGCGCCATAGGAGGCATAGCCATAGAGGCCGACCAGGCCTGCTACCGAGGAGAACAGGATCAAATGCCCGCCTTCGCCTGCGATCATTCCTGGAGCCACGAGATGTGCGAAGTTCAGGGTGCCCAGTGTATTGGTTTGCAGCTGGGCCGCATGTTCGGCAATCGGCTGGTCGAGAAATTTGCCCGGCTCGCAAATGCCAGCACAGGCGATCGCCCATTGCACGGGGCCGTGCTGTGCCACGGCATCAGCGATGGCTTGCTGCAGCTTTGCATAATCATTCACATCAACTGACGCCATGATGATGGAGGCCGCGGGGGCAACCGCTCTGATCTGGTCAGCGGCCTGTGCCAAACGCTGTGTGTTGCGGGCAATCAGCGTTACCGCGAAACCATTTTTGGCCAGTTCCTGTGCACAGGCCAGGCCAATGCCGCTGCTGCCGCCGGTAATAATGGCGTGCGGCGGGCGCTCAGCCATGAGCAGAAGGTGTGGCTGCAAAATCCAGCAGGCTTTGATAGGCGACCGTATCGGCCATCTGTTGCGGCGGGTGTTTGAACAGGAAGGCTGAGGCCTGCCAGATTGCGCCTTTCAATCCACGGTCGCGCGCGATGCGGGCGCAGCGGATGGCGGAGATTGCCATGGCGGCGGCATTGGGAGAATCTTCTACCGTCAAGCGCGTCTCAATGCTGACCGGTGCGCCCCCGAATATGCGGCCTTCCAGCCTGATGTATCCCACCTTCTGGTCATTGAGCCATGGCACATAGTCGGAGGGGCCGATGCGCACATTGTCATCGGCCAGCCGGTCATTGACCGAGGACTGCACGGATTCGGTCTTGGATTTGCGCTTGCTGTCGAGGCGGGCACTATTGGCCATATTCAGGAAATCGGTGTTGCCGCCGATATTCAGCTGATAGGTGCGATCAAGCTCGGCATCGCGCAGGTCAAACAGGCTGGCCAGCGTGCGGTGCAGAACGGTGGCGCCGATCTGCGCCTTGAAATCATCACCCAGCAGCGGCAAACCCGCATCGTCGAAGCGCTTGGCCCAGCCCGCATTGCTGGCCAGAAAAACCGGAATGGAATTCACAAAGGCGCAGCCCGCTTTCAAAGCGCAAGAAGCGTAAAATTCAGTGGCCTTCTGCGAACCCACGGGCAGGAAATTGATGACGACTTCGCACCCGGCCTGCTGGAGCAGGGCAACCACATCCTGCTCGCTCAGTTCCGGGGCATCGCTTTCCACGAAACGGCGGCCTTCGCCATGGGTTTGCATGCTGGATGAAAGCCCGTCGAGTGTTGGGCCGCGTGCCACCTTGATATTGCTGGGTGGCAGATCACGCTGAAAGACATAGGTGCAGTTGGGCGGCTGGAAAATGGCTTCGTTGAGATCATGTCCAACTTTGCGTTGGTCGATATCGAAGCCTGCAACGATTTCGATTTCGCCGGCACCATAGCCGCCGAGCACTGGAAAAGGCAGCCCAATGGGATCTGCCTCCTTGCGGCAATAGTAGACACCCTGGACAAGCGCGCTAGCGCAATTGCCCAAGCCAATGATTGCCGTTTTTATCACCCCAGCCGTTCCCCAATGTTGTTTTGGCGTTAAAACTTTGTTAGCCAATCAGGAATGGCGATTCAACAAGTTACACGTCAAAGTAGACCAGACATGCAAGCAGAGCGCGTGTATAGGGCATGGTCTATACAACTTTTGCTTGTATCTGGGCCTGTGGCAACGGTCCTGTCCATCCTTGCTGCGCACGCCGCCAATACCATCATCCATTTTGACGCCTATAGAAATGGACCACCCTCAATCAGCCGCGCCATTGTCGATCCAGTGATTGGCGTTCCTTTTGCCTATGCCATGATTGTCGATGCGTTGTTGATCGGTGGTGGGGCTGCCATGGCGATTGCGAGTTATGCGTGGCTGGTGTCACGCCTGCTTATGCCGCGGCGCTGGCATTTTGTTGTCGGCGCCATTGCGCTGGCGGAGGCTTTCGCGGTGGCCGGTATGGTGGTGCTTTCGCAATTTCGAACGTCGCCATGGCAAGAATGGCATGACGTTGGAAGCTACATGCTGTTTTTCGGCCATTGTGTTGGGATTGGCTTGTCGGGAATTCTGGCGCGGCGTGTGGTGGTGCAAATGGCGGGAGCCTCCCAGCCAGAGGACCGCGAACTGGTAGCAAGCGTGAAGTGGGCCCCGCCGCATTCCTGGTGGGTGGTGATTGTCGGAATTGTGTTTGGCGCGCTCTATTTCGGCGGGCACATGTTGGGCGATACCCTGCTTTTCTGGCGCCGGCTGCTCACGGCGAGTATCGAAGTGCTGCTGATTTCATATTTTGTCTGGTATCTCTGGCGGTATACAAAATTTGTTTTATTGGTGAGCAGGGCCAAGGCAGGGCCGGGATCCGCATGAAACTCGACCGCCGGCTTCTGTTCAGCATGATTGGCTTTCTGTGGCTGCACGCGCCGATGCGGCTGAAATATGCGCTGATCGTCCTGGCCATCACCACCGGTTTTTCCCGCGACTTTCTGATGGTGGTGGTCAACAAGGCGGCAGGCAGCGATATGGCCACTGCCTTTCACATTTACCTTCCGGTGTTCGTGGCGCTTCTCGGCATCTTTGTAGTTGCGACCTATAATTATCATGTGCTGGTCACTGCGGCGAATACGGAAGTCGTCAACAATGTGCGGCTGAAGCTGATCCGGCGGTTGCTGAATGCCGCACCCACCGTGATTGAATCGCATAAGCGCGGTTTTCTTTATCATATCCTGACCACTGATGTGAACATTGTGGCCAGCACGTCCAACATGATGCTCACACTGCTGCCGCTGTTCATTTTTCTCGTTGTGGCCATTCCGCAGCTGTTTTTCTATTCGTGGATCGCCGGGTTGTTTTCAGTTGCGGTGATGCTGGGCGGTGTTCTCGCCTATTATGTGCAACAGAAATCCATGGCTGCCCTTGGTGTGGATGTGCGCCGGCTCGAAGTTGAATATTTCGAAGGCGTGTCGGGGATGATCGATGGCTACCGGGAAACCAAGCTGAACCATGCGCGGCGCAACAGCTTTGTGGCTGATGTGGCGGCCAATCTGAACAAGCTTCGGCTGGGGCTTATTTCCACCAGCAGAGTTTATGAAACTGGCGAAGTGGCCGTCAGCATGCTCAAATTCCTGCTATTCGCAGGCATTGTATTTCTGGCACCGTGGCTCCATGAAACGGCGGCACAGGTCACGTTTTCCGTGCTTACGCTTGTGCTGTTCTGCATGACGCCGTTTGAGCAGATCATTTCCAGTTATCCGTCCACGATCGCCAGCCTGGTGTCGTTCAGCCGCATCGAAGCGCTGGACGCGGAATTGGGCCCGCCGCTTCCCTTGATTGAGGATGCCTCGAAGCCGAAGCCGTTCGAGAGTTTGCAGTTGCGCAAATGCAAGGCCCGCTACAAGGCGCAACAGGGGAGGAATTTTGATCTTGGACCGATCGACCTCACCATCAAGCGTGGCGATGTGGTTTTCCTCGTGGGTGCCAATGGTAGCGGCAAGACCACCTTGCTCAATGTGATCGCCGGCCTGCACGAGCCCGTCTCCGGCGAGAGGCAAGTGAATGGAGAGACGTTGTCGCCGAACGGACTCGATGAATATCGTGCACGTATTTCGGCGGTGTTCGCGCGCTATCACGTTTTCCGGAAGCTTTTCGGGCTGGAACATGTGCCCGACACCAAAGTGAGCGAGATGATGAACCATCTCAATCTGCGTGGTGAAACCGGATGCATCGGTGGGCAGATCACGCGCATGGAAATGTCGTCAGGCCAGAAGCGCCGGCTTGCCCTGGTGGTCAGCCTGCTGGAAGACCGGGACATCCTGATCCTCGATGAATTCCTTTCTGATCAGGATCAGACTCAACGGGTTTTCTTTTTTGAGACTTTGCTGCCGGAACTCAAGGCCAAAGGAAAGACCGTGATCCTGGCCACGCATGATCTCAATTGGGCGAAGGCGTGCGATCAGTTGGTGACGTTGGCGGACGGCAAGATTGTCAGCGTGACGCACCCGCGCGAAGCCGCCGTGCCGGCCTAGGCTCACATGCGCATCCTTCTCGTTTCCGCCTATGACCTGTCGCGTCCAGGCGGTGTGCAGTCTCACATTCATTCACTGGCAGAAGCGCTGCGGCAGCGCGGCCACGATGTGAAATGCGTAGGGCCAGGGCAGCAGGGACTGGGCGCGGCGAAATCCATCTCGCTGTCGGGCACGGGATTTGAAGTCAGCTTTGTTAGCCGGGTCAGCCTGCAGCAATTCCTGAAGGAGATGGCGGCATGGACACCGGATGTCGTCCATGTTCACGGCATCTGGGTACCTTTTTTGCCCATACAGATATTACGAACTGTTCCTGCAGCGCGGGTTGTGACTTTTCATGATACGACGGCGCCTTCTTTTTCAGGCTTTTTGTTGCGGCAGGCGTTCAAAGTTCTGAGCAGGCTGGTGCTTGCAAATGTGGATGCGGCAATTGTGGTTTCGCGCCTGCCATTGGCGCATTTGCGGCCAGGCCGGAATGGCGTGAAACCTGTTATCCTGTCGCCTGCGGTGGATCTCGCTCCTTTCACAAAGCTGCGGCGAAAGGCGAAAGCTGGGCGGCCTGTCGTTTTGTATTGGGGCCGATTGGAACCGCGCAAAAACATTGGAACACTGTCGGAGGCCATCAAGCTGATCGCGGCCGGGCAAGATGAACTTGCTCCACACTTTGTGATCGCAGGTGCAGGCGTGGATGCGGGCAAGGTGCTTGCTTTGCAACAACAGCTTGGAGACGAGTGGATTAGCTTCGTCTCACCGCCTGATCCTGCAGGATTGCTGGAGCTGATCGCAAAGGCATCGCTGGCGGTGTTTCCCGCGGCCTATGGAGAAAGCTTTGGCATTGTGCTGGCTGAGGCCATGGCATCCGGGCTTCCCATTTTGGCGGCCGACAATGCGGGTTACAGCGATATGCTGGGTGCCGAGGGAGCGGACATGTTGTTCGCGAAGCATGATGCTTCGGCACTTGCAGACAGGATCATGGCGCTGCTTGCCGACAAGGCCCCACGGGATGCGCAAATCGCTGCGGGCCAGCGCATCGCCGCATCCCATGATGTAATCCAGCAGATAGAAAAATTCGAAACGATCTATCGAGAGGCCGTCATTCGGCATCAAAGCTCGAAACGCGAGGCTTGAGGGAACCAGTTTTCCAACTGGCGGCTGGCCAGCCAAGTGGTAACGCGTGACGGATGCGCGCCGAAATTGTCGTTGAAGGTGGACCAGCGGGCTTCCGGATGCCTGGCCTTGCGCAAAGCGTTCCAGGTGACGGGCCAGAAATTTTCCAGCGGAACATAGGCTGTCTTGATGCCGCTGGCGCTCACCGACTCCAGTACCGCCTTGCCTTCGGCATGCAGCATCCAGGGATAGACGATGGAAGGCACGATATTGTTTGCGGCGCGGAATTTTGAAGCCCGTGTGATTGCGAATTCTTCCGCGAAGGTTTCGGTCATGCGTTTCCAATCCCGGCGGCGGATCAGGCGGGGTGAATGGGCAAGCTGGCGGCGGCGCGCGGGGTTGAAGTGCCTGTCCAGCAATGCGCCCGTATGGGCCTGCGCCAGATTCCATGGGCTGGTTCTTTCCGGATTTGAAATCTCTGCGTTGCGTGGTTCCCAAAGGGTCCATGGGAAGACGCGCAAGCGGCCATCCTCATCTTCAAAATCTGCCAGATTGAGCGGTGCACGCGCCACCATGTCATCATTGAAATAGATGAAACGCTCACTGAGGCCCGGCAGCAGATGCAAATGGCTGTTGATGGCGAATGAGTTGAAGGTGGGCAGGTTTGCAGGATCGATGATCTCATCATGATGCACAATGCGCAATTGCGGGTGTGCTGTGTTGAGCCAGTGCGGCACCTGTGGCCTGCAGGTGAAGAGATGAATTTTCCCTACCCAGGCGGGCAGTGGCTCAAGGCTGCGCAGGCTGTAACGGAGCAGGCCGAGATTATCGCGGGTGCGATTTGGATTTGTGTCGGCGGGCTTTTGGGCATGCTGCAAAAGTTCTGCGTGGTGGCCCGGCCAGGCATCGTCCACCCACGTGTAAACGATATCGACTGTTTCAGTCTTGGCCAAACGGGTCGCTCCTGCTAGTCATACAAATAGAATAATAGCCAGATTATCAGTTACCTACGCGTTGAGGAACAGAAGTATTGAAACCTGCTGAGCTCATCGTTGCGGTTGATGTGGGGACCACCGCAATCAAGCTGGCCGTTCTCAACCGTGAATTTGATTGCCTGGCGGAAGCGGCGGTGCCGCTTAAACTTTCGCATCCCCAACCACTCTGGGCTGAACAGGATCCAGAAGATTGGTGGCAAGCGGTTGCGGCCGCCATGAAGCTGGTGCAGAAATCCGTTCCCTCTTTAAAAACCAAAGCTGCCGCTTTGGTGTTTGTTGCGCAGATGTGCGGTGTGGTGGCGGTGGATAAAAAGGGCAAGCCTTTGCGCCCCTGCCTCACCTGGCTCGACAAACGGGCAGGTTCCATGATCCGCGCGCGGATGGCGGGTGTTCCGCGCATTGCCGGTTATGGCCTGTTCAAACTGCTGCGCTCCCTTCGGCTGACCAATGGTGCACCTTCACTCAATGGCATGGACCCGGTGGCCAAGATGATTTGGCTGCAAGCGCATGAGCCGGACGTTTGGGCCAAGACCCACAAGCTGCTTGATGTGCGCGATTGGGTTGTGCACCGGGCCACGGGCAAGTTCATCACCACGGCTGATAGCGCCAATCTCACCTGGATGATGGATTCACGCAGGGGTGGGGCCGAATGGTCGCCACAACTGCTCAAGCTCTATGGCGTGCCGCGCCAGATGCTGCCCGATATTGTGCCGGGCTCCGCGATTGCGGGCGAGCTCACGGAAATTGCGGCGCGCGCGCTCGGTCTCAACGTTGGGCTTCCGGTGGTCGCGGGTTCCGGTGATGTGTTTGCCGCAGCACTGGGCAGCGGAGCCGTCGATGACGGTATGCTGCATATTTCACTTGGCACAAGCGCCTGGATCGGCGGATTTTTCCCGGGCCGCCGGTTCAACGTGGCTGCCTCCTATGCCACCATTGCCGGTGCGGTGAACAACCGCCCCTTGCTCATTGCCACACAGGAATGCGCGGGCGCATGCCTCGACTGGTTTTCCAAAGTTCGGGGCAGGAAGGCGGATGCGCTGGGGTTCAGCCCGCGTGCTTCGATGCCGATGTTCTTGCCCTGGCTGGCGGGTGAGCGCGTGCCGGTGGATGACAATCGCCTTCGCGCAGCCTTTCTGGGGCTTTCGCTCGAGCATGATTCAGATGACATGATGGCTTCGGTGGCAGAGGGCATTGCCCTCAATCTGCGCTGGGCGATGAACTCGGTCAAAAAGCAGAGGGGCGTGGTCAAGGGTGCTGCACTGACGGTTGTCGGAGGCGCGGCGCTGAATGATGGCTTGTGCCAGATCATCGCTGATTGCCTGGGCCAAGACCTGCTGCGCGCACCCAATCCGCGCTTTGCGGGCATGCGCGGTGCTGCGCTGATGGCGGCGGAAAGCCTGGGCTGGCAGGCATCTGCCTTCGAAGCTGCAAAGGCCTTGTCCAGCAAAGGCGAGCGGCGTTTCATTGCGGACCCCGCAAAATCTGCTTACTATGCGAAACGATTTAAACTGTTCGAAGCCGCTTATCGCCGTCTGGCGCCATGGTTGAGGACTTACGCCAGCCAGATGCTGCATGATTGACGGACTCTACAAAAGCAAACTCGACACGATTTGGAATGTGCTGGCGCGGCCTGTGGCCCGGGTTCTGACAGCCAACCAAGTGACTTACTCCGGGCTTGGCCTCGTGGTGGCCAGCTGCGCAGCCTTCCTCTGGCACGGCTCCACGCCGTTGTTCGGACTTTGTTTGCTGGTTTCCTTCGCAGCGGATTCTCTGGATGGCGCGGTGGCGCGGCTGCGCGGCGAGGCCTCGCATTATGGTGGCTACCTTGATGCGATGATTGATCGTTATCAGGAAGTGATCTTGTTCGTTGTTCTGGGTTTTGTCAGCGGTGCTTATCTGCCGGCCTTCCTGGCTTGCACCGGAGCGCTGATCACCAGCTATGCAAAGGCGCGCACTGCAATTGAAATGTCCATTTCCAACGAAGACTGGCCGGATTTCTTCGAGCGGCAGGAGCGGCTGATTTTCGTGATCGTGATGCTTTTGGTGCTGCCCTGGCTAGCCTTTGCATTTGGCAAAACCGAGGGCCAAATGATGAGCTTATGTCTGTGGATTCTTGCTGGTCTCTGTCACGCCACGGCGTTGCAGCGCTTTTCGCGCGCGCGCAATATGCTGTCGACTTTTGATGTGGCTACCAAGGCCAAAGCAGCGCCAATGCAAGCGCCGGAACAGCCGCAAAAACATCATCTATCATAATGGCCCAGCCGTGCCGGAACCAGGTATCAGCAAGGCGAATGGGCCAGGGTTTCAGGATGTCAAAAAAGCGGAAGGCTACGAGCGCCACCAGCCAGCGTGACCAGTCCGGCGGCAGAAAACACAGAATGAATAGCATGGCCACGGTTTCATCCCAGACGACATTGGGGTGATCGGCTTGGCCCAGGCGTTCCTCCGCCTTGCTGCAGCAGGCCACGCCAAGCAAGAAGAGCAGGAACACAACGATCAGGCATCCGATTACGCTCAGGCCTGCATGCCACAGGGCCCATGCTATCGGCAGGGCGATGATTGCACCGGCCGTGCCCGGCGAGAAGGGTGCAAGGCCTGCCCCAAAACTCAACGCAATGAAGCAATGAGGGTTTTTCAATTCGGACCAATGTGGCATAGTCATAGCGGGGTCACTCGCATGGTGTGAGGCGCAAGGCAAGATGGGACGACGGGCAATGGGGGAGTGCTGGATACGGTTTGACCGGCACTGTGGACCCGCATGCTGATCAGTTTCTCGGTTGCCTTGGCCCTGGTGTTGATTGGGGCGCAGCTGCATTTCTTAGAGGGAGAGACGCTGGTTTCGGATCTGCTGGACGAGTGGTGGCTCTCGCGCACCAGCCTGCAGGGGCTTGACCGACGGTGGGCGGCAAATGGCAGCAAATCAGGCGTCATCATTTCCCTGACCTCCACGCCTTCGCGCGCGATGCAGGATACGGGTTTGGAGCTGAGCGGCTGGATCGTGCCGGATGATCTGACTGACAAACATACCACCATCCTCACCAACCTGCTGATGAGAGCACGCCCGTCGGTGCGCGCCCGCCGTAGCAATTACCAGGCGAAGGCGCTGCGCCCCTTCTATAGTGGCAACAGCCTGGGCCGCATCAACCGGGGGCCGGGCGGCAATGAAAAACGCAATAACAGTGTGATGCTGAGATATTTCAGCGGGCGCTGGCTATTTGAATTGGCTCCGCATGGCTAGGCGCCGCAGGAAGATCAGCGGGCGTGGTGCCAACTGGACCATGGCCACCTATTTTGCAGGCCGCGTGAGCGTATTGGCCACAGGCTTTCTGGTGACCGGCGTTTTCATTCTGCTGATGGCGCGCCTGCTGATTGTTTTCAACCTGGTGGTTGAAGGCCGCGCGCCATGGGGGCAGGCGATCATGCTGGTCGTCTATTTCATGCCGCATTATATCGGGCATATTCTGGCCTTCGCGATTTTCTTCGGCGTGTTCGAGACAGTGCGCCGAATGGAGCAGCAGGGCGAATTGGTGGCGATGGTGCAAATCGGCATTTCGCCCCGCGGTTTTCTCATCACACCTATTATCCTGGCCTTGGTCATGAGCGCCATCGCCACTGTCTTGTTGGGCTGGCTTGAGCCCTGGAGCCGGTATGACTTCCGGATGACGCGCGGCAATATCAAACTGGCGGCCAGTCTGGAATTGCTGCAGCCCGGCAAGTTCAGCCCGATCGGCAATAGCACTGTGTGGGTGGAGAGCTTTGCCAAAGAGCCCCACACATTCAACAACGTCTTCATCTACGGTGAGGACGGCGACAAGTGGAGCGTGATCTCCGCCCAAAAAGCCCAGCTGCAAGTGGGCGGCAGCAAGGCCTTCCTGATGGTGGAAAACGGGGTGAAGACGACGCGGGTGCCGGATGCCGATACCAACATCATGGTCAATTCAACCTTTGACCAATTGCAATTTGACCTGCTTGATCTTGAAACGGGCCTGCGGCCGATCGGTGCCGACGAACAGGAATTCACCATTCCGGAACTTGTGGTGCAGGCTGACGAGCCTCCTGCCGGGACGCGGGCCAGTGAAATGAAGGCGGAGCTTTCCTGGAAGCTGGGCATGATCATCGCGCCCGTCATTTTCTCCATCGCGGCTGTGGGTTTTGGGATATTGCTGGCACTGCGGCACTCGCGGCTGATCTGGGCTCTGGCCTTGCTGTTTTTTCTGGCCGGCTTTCACCAACTGAACGCCTATGGCGAGTTGATCAGTGACGGGCTGCATCTCGATGCGCGCCTCTATGTGGGCATCCTGCTGGCGGCCTTCTCGGTGTTTGGCGTGCTGATTTTGAGAGCGGGTTATGCCCGTGTGGGCTGGGAACAGGCCAGGCCGGTGCAGCGGCGGCGCAAGCGCGTCAAGAGGCGTCCGGTGCCGGTCGCCCGGAGAGCCGCCTGAGAAATTCTGCAAGCCTTGGCTGCCAGGGCAAGCGGGTGCGGCGGTCAAAGGCCAGGATTTTTCCACTGACGCTGTAATGATGGCCGGCCAGAATCTCAGGGTGGGCTTTGAGCGTGGCTGGGCCATCATCGGGGACTTCTGCGAATTTGGCCTTGTCCAGTGTTTGGATGCGGTGCCAGGTGCTGGCCTCGCCATAGTGGCGCGTTGTGGACTGCAGCAGGCGCAGCAGGGCGCCATCCGCTGCCTGCCAGATCCCGCCGGCGTTGCGCCCGGTTCCGGCCTTGGCATCGGCGTAGAGAGTGTTGGCGTTCACTGGATGGGGCACGGGTTCGGATTTCAGGAAGTCGGCCATGCTATAGAGTGCCAGACTGCGCTGCCACTGGCCGGCCTTTACTGATGTGAGCAGCCACCACAGTTTGTCTTTTTTGAAAACAATACTATCGGCGGCATTCAGGCCGGACAGAAGCCGGCGCTGCAAGCTCCATCACAGCCAAACGACCTTGATCGCGCGCGTACTGATATTCCTCAACGAACAGCCAGGTTCTTCCATCTTTTGTCCATACGAATGGATCGGCCAGGTATGAATAGCGCGGAGACGGGATGGTGCGTCTCTGCCCGGATTCCAGATTGCAGACGGTGACGGAGAAATGCTCGTTCAGCCAACGTTCAAAGCCACGCCGGCACCGTGCCGTGGCGTTTTGCATCGCCGTCCAATTGCGACTGAAAAATCCCTGGATCACATCCTGCTGCTGTTCAGAACCGAAGCCTTACCATATGGTCTTCCGATACAATTGCGGGATTGTTCATGGCTTGGTCAAATCGTTTTCCGGGCTTCGTTTCATCGGACCCACAGAGGATCCGCCTCGTTCATGCCCGCCGCCCAAACCTAGACAGCGATTTGACCGTGCGTTCCAAGAAATCACTGACTTTTCGATTAGATCTGATCAAGCGGCCCAGATTGGTGGTTCCGAAGAATTCCGCCATGAATTTCACTTCTGGCTCGTAGTTGTTTTCCATCATGCGGCGGTACCATGGTGGCATGTGGACCAGAGCCTCAGGGCTGGAATGGCGGAACACGGCCAGGGCCAGTTGCATGACCGGGGCCGTGGGCATCTGGTTCCGGGCTGAGGCGATCACCAGATGTTGCAGTCTGGAATATTCATCGATGGGAGTTCCGAAGTCGCGCTCGGCCTGGGCGCGTTTGCCGACTGACAGGGCAGGCGAGCTTACCATGCGCGCACCGGCGCGCAAGGCATCCTGGAGGAAAGCCCAGTCGCAGAGATAGCCCGCCTCGTGCCGGAAGCCGACGCGCTTTGCCAAATCTGTGCGCGCCATCATGCCGAAACAACCGATGGTGTTGCCGCTGGTGCCAGAAACAATGGCCGCGCCGAGCTTGGGTGAGAGCTCACCGATGCCATCGCGCAGTTTGTCTCCGTCAGCGTAAATCAATTGCTGGCCGCCAACGATGTCAATCTCTCGGTGCATTTCGAGGCAGTGGGCAGCGGCGCGAACATAGTCAGCGAAAACAATGTTACCACTGCGCAGCAACAGCACCTTGTCTGCCGTCACTGATTTGAGACCAAGATTGAAAGCCGCCGGATAACCGCAATGCACTGCATTGCGCAGGATGCTGAGGCCCTTGATCTTGGCGGCCTCGATGCCCGCCAGAGAAAGTGTGGATTCCGCATCGGTGGAGCCATCATCGACGATGATGATTTCCTTGAAGGCGGGCCCGGCTTCCATCGCGCTTGCGAGGGTTTCAATGAGCAACGCGCCTTCATCCTGGTTGACGATGACGACAGCGGTTTCGGATTTTGAGGCCTTGGGGCTGGGCTTTTTCCCGCCAGGCACTGCGGCCAGCCAGGGCATGGGGCCGTGATCGAGATCAACCGCCTCGAGGGGTTGGCGCAACGCCATGCAGCGTTCCAACGCTTCGGCCAGGCCCGTGGGGCTGCCGTCAAACTTGATGCAGTTCACCCCGTCGACCCAGGGAGTGCCTGGTCCAAATCCCGGATTGGCCTCATTCAACACAACGATTGCGCCGATTGCCGTGGCCTCATAGGCCGCCATGCAATAGGATTCAAAACAACTGGCGAAGATGGTGATGCTGTCGGTGATGATGGCATCGCGTGCCGCCGTACTCAGCTTTTTGTGCCTGACATAACGGCTTTCCATCCCATCCGGCATCACACCGAGCACAGCGCGGGCATAGGCCGAGTCATCATAGCGGCAGGCCAAATGAACTTTGCCTTTGAATTCCTTGTTACGCGCCAGAAATTGCCCGGTGCCGCGCACGAAGACTTCCGGCCTTTTGAATTCACGCAGGTAGCTCGAAAAGACGAGATTGGCCGTCAAGCCAGGAAGCGCAGATTTTGTCGCCGGCTTAGCGCCATTCAAGGTGATGGGTGGCCGTGAGATCAAGAGCCGTTTTTTCCACTCGGCGGGATCAAGCCCCAGGAGGCGGCGGGTGTACTCAGCTACCGGAGCAAGATGCCCGATCACCATGTCGCAATCCTGCAAAGCCAGGCGTTCGAGGTCATAGCGTGCAAGATCAGACGCCTGGAGCAAGCGGGATTCATGCAGGTCAAGCATGGCTTCGGACGAGTGCAAGCGCACGGCCAGCGTTGCATTCTGGAGGAAGCCGCTCAGCCGCTTGTGTTGGATGGTGGCGTGGCCCAGGCCGCTCCAGTCGGGAAACTCCACGAAGGCGATCTGTTCGACGCGCGCCAGGCTTTGCAACATGATCAGGACGCGGACTGAGTGCGCAAACCAGTCGCCCCGGTGCGTGGCCCAAGCCAAGCCCTTGGGAGCAGTCGTGAAGTCATGGCTCTCAAGTACCATCAAGCGCACGCCGGGGAATTGCGCTGCGAAACCATGCTGGTCGATCTGGCCGTGAGTGAGCAGCACGACGGTGCGCGAAGCATCAGCGGGCTTCATGGTCTTGAGGATGTTGTACATTACGCGGCCGATGCCGCCATGTGTGAAGGGGAAAAGCTCGGTGGTGACGAGAACGATCAGACCATCAGAATTCATAGATCAAGAAATTCCACGTACCGGCTGATCGATTTGGCGTTCATCATGCGGGTATAGTCACCCAGCATGTCCTGCAGTTCGGCGTGGCCGACGGAAAGGACACGGTTCAGGGCATCTCTGATTTCGAAGGGGCTGATCGGGTCTTTCACTTCAACCAGCTTCACATAAGGGTGGTCTTCGCCGTGATCGAGATGCAGGGGGCCGCGCAGGCATGGTGTGCCCAACCCTTCGCTTTCCAGCGCTACCATGGGATGGCATTCGACCAGCGAGACGTTGAGCGTGCAATCTACGTTTGCCATCAGCTGCATGGTGCCGCGCCGGTCGGAGAAACGGGCATGCTTCAGCTTTTTGGCAAGTTCTTGCGGCAGGACAACATCGTCGCAATAATGCAGTACCGACTTGACCTTGCTGCTCATGGCGGCACCCATGGCATTCGCGTGAATGTTCTTCCGCCAGCTTTCGGTGCCCGGCAGCAACACGCTTTCCGATCTGCGTGCGGTCTTGACGATTCCGGTATTATTTGGCGTGGAGTTGAGCAGCATGGGCACATGTGACCTGCCGTTGCCCAGCGGATAGTCGCGCCGCATGAAATGAATTTTGTGGACGAGTTTTCTCTCGGCTACCGAGATGGCAGCGAGCGAGAAGCTCCGCTCATTCGGGCTCGACCATTGGGCTACGTTGCCGTGATAGACCACGTAGGTCTGGCCGGAGAGGCCCGATTTCGCCAGATGTTCGATCAGTTGCACCGTGGAGGAAGAGAAGCCGTGCACGATGATGCGCGAAATGCGCTTATGTGAAATGTAGCCCAGTATTTGTGCCAGTTCTGATCGGCTCAGATCATTGGCCATGGTGACCGCCAGCTTCTGGCCAGGCAGAGAGCCTGCGGCAGCGCGAATGCCCTTCCAGTCTTGCGCGAAAATGTGCAGCACCGTGTCGAAGGCCGGATGAATATGGGCGTAACGTGTATCGGGGGTGGCGTTGAAAGCGAGTTGCGGGTCTTCGCCGGAATAGGCAAATTGCGGCCAGTCCCGCAATGCCAACCGGGACCGCGACTCTTCCGGCAATGCTGCAACGAAAGCCGGATCGGCGCCATTGCCTCGGTCGAGCCGCAACTGAAGGGCAGCCCGCAATTGTGCGTTTTCGCGTTCAAGTCTGGCGACCTGATCGGAATTAGCCGATGATTTCGGAGATGTTTTCGCCATGACTGCCCACGCCCTATTATTACAAGCGGGTTAGCAGTTCAATCCGATGTTGCGGAATTCGCTCTTTATTTCGACTAAACGTCAATCTAAGGTTTAGTTTTGTTATCCCTGGTTGTGGGTGGAATGGCTTGCTCGGAAATCACGCGGCAGCAGCGGCCGCGACTTCAAGCGAAACAGGTTTCGCTTTGCTGCGCTTCATCGGTTGTGCTGGTGAGCCCACCCAGGACGAACGCGCGGGCAAGGCTTCGCCCTTCATCACCAGCGTCAGAGGGCCGATCTGCGCATTGTCGCCAATGCGCGTGTCGTAAAGCACAATGGAACCCGCACCCACAGTCACGTCATTGCCGACCTTGATGCGGCCCACCTTCATCAGACGGTCCTCATACAGGTGCGTCTGCAGGCTGGCGCCCATGTTCAGGCAGGTATAGTCGCCGATGGTTACGCAGTCGAATTCAGTGATGTCGTCAGTGTCCATATACACACCCTTGCCGATCTTGGTGCCGAACAGGCGCAGCAGCATGGGCAGGAATGGCGTGCCGCGCATTTCATCAAGGATGGACTTGCCGGCCATGCCCCAGAACATGACGGAAACGGCTTCGGTGCGCATCGCCCACCAAGACCACATCGGCTTGATGGTAGGGCGATAGCGTCCCATCAACAGCCATTTCACCACGACAGCCAGCGCAATCTGAGCCGCATCGATACCGAGCATCACGACAAAGCACATGAAAATGGCGTCTGTCCAGGAACCTTCGAGCAACTCGTCCGAAACCAGTTCCATACCGTAGGTCACAAGCGTGATGAACATGGCGGTGGGGATCGCAATATTGAAGGCTTCAAACAAGGCGCGCCCGACCAGCATGTACCATTTGGGCTTGAAGGTTGTTGCGTCGGTGCCGGCGAATGTCTGCCGCACTGGCAGCTTGATGGCGGGTGACCCGAACCAGATTTCGGACGCGCCCACTCCGCCACCTTCCGGCGGACGGGACTTGACCCCAATCAGCGCCCCGGATTCCACGATATAGTTCATGGGTATCACGGCTTCGTTGCCGATGAAGACCTTGTCACCGGTCTTGATGGTGCCAAGTGTCATCCAGTTACGGTGCAGATCTTCACCGCCGAGTTGAACGTCGTCGGCAATAAAATTGCCAGAGCCGAGCTCAACCAGGTCATAACGGCCGCCCAGATTGGTGGACACTTCCGTGCCAGGACCGATCTTGGTGCCGAGCAGGCGATACCAGGTGCGCATATAGATGGTCGCGAAGATCGTATAGACGCTGTCGAGCATCACTTCGATGGTCAGCGCCACGATCCATTTGCGGATATAGACATTGCTGAACACCGAATAGCGGCCGGCTTTCAGGCTGGGCAACACCGTCCAGCGGATCGCGACGATCAGAATGCACGAGAGGATCACCATGGCGAAGGACGCTGGCAAGGCGAGCAGGAAATAGAACCAATCCGAATTGACTTCGGACACCCCCAGGATGGGCGCGAGCCAATCGGATGACCAGGCATCCAGCGCTTCGATCATGCGGAAGGTCGGGACGATGGGAACAATGCTGAGCGGCGGCAATATAACCAGCAACAGGGCGTAGAACGCCGTTTGCCAGTTGCGCACCCAGCGCGGGGCATCTGCAGGCGGAGGCAGGCTCAAGGGATCGACATCTGCGATCTTCTGCGCAGGCGAACCGGTCCACGATTCCCACGCGGGGATATGCGAACCAGCGCCCACCGATGTGAGATCACCGATCTGCGCTCCCGCTCCGATCACCACGTCATTCTCGATGACGCAAGATGAACCAATGAGAACATCATTGCCGATTTCAACCGTGCCAATGATGAACTTGTCGCCCACGGCACGCGTATTGTTGACGATGAGCTTGCCGCCCAAGGAGGCGTGATCGCCGATCGTCACAAGATCGATGGCACCAGCCTGGATATTATCGATCAGGGCGTCCTTGCCCACCTTGGCACCGAGAAGGCGCAAATAGAAACGGATGATCGGCGTGCCCTGCATCCACTTCAGATGCACGATGGGCAACAGACGCTGCACCAGCCAGACACGGTAATAATAGAATCCCCACAGTGGATAGACGCCTGGCTTGGTCTTGGGCAGAATCAGGAACTTGAGCACCGGCACGATCATGTAGTCAAAGAGCGTGACCAGCATGAAGGACACAAACACCTGCCAAACATCCTGGGCAAAGGTCGCCTCATCGGGACTGATAACCGAATAGGTGATGAAGATAGCCAGCCAGGGTGCGGCCTGCAACATGAGCAAGAAGGGCAGGGTAACGCCTTGCGCCAAACCGCACCAGAAACGGCGGCTGAATGTTGGGCGTGCGGGTAGCAGGATTTGCTCGCTGGCGCTGGCGTTTTCGAGTGCGCCGCGTTCAATCAGCGCCTTTGCGATGTTGGCCACCGTGCGGCTGTTATACATGTCCTGCAAGGTGATGGCTTCGCCGAACTTGTCGAGGCGCACTTTCGAAATGAATTGCGCGGCGAGCAATGAGTGCCCGCCCAGATCAGTGAAGAAGTCGGCATGGCGGGTGATGGGCTGGCCGGGGAAAATGGCCTGCGCGCATTCAATCAGCATGTCTTCGACCGGGTTCTCACCAATGTCCGACTGGCTTTCATCGGCCATGCTGATGGCGAGCGGCATGGCCCGCAGTGACTTGCGGTCCACCTTGCCAGAGGTGAGGCGCGGTACTTCGGCGATGATTTCAAAGGCGGCCGGCACCATATAGGGCGGCAAGCGCTTGCGCAGGGTTTCGCGCAGGGCGTTCAAGTTGGGGCTGGCACCCTTGCGTGGGGCGATGAAGGCGACGAGGCGATCGAGCCCATGATCCTTGCGCAGGACGACGGCCACATGCTCAGCGGCTTGATCTTCCTGCAGGATGGCGGTTTCAATCTCGCCCAGCTCGACGCGGAAGCCCCGGATCTTCACCTGGTCGTCGATGCGGCCCTGGAACAAAATGCGGCCTTTGGCATCAATCGCCACGGCATCGCCGGAGCGGTACAAAATCTTGTCTTCAGCTTTGGCATCGAAGGGATTGGCGATGAATTTTTGTGCGGTCAGTTCTTTGCGGCCTAGATAGCCACTGGCCACGCCGGGGCCGCCGATCAGAAGCTCGCCCTGCTGGCCGGGGGCCACGGGCTGGAGATTATCGTCCACCACATAGGCGGTGTAATTGGCAATCGGGGTGCCGATGGTCACGGGATCGCCTTTACGCAATTCGGCAATGGTGGCGACGACCGTGGTTTCGGTGGGGCCGTAGGAGTTGAAGAGCTTGCGGCCTTTCTTGTCGGCGAAACGCTCGACCAGTGACGGCGGGCAGGCTTCGCCGCCGACGATGATGACGCGCAGGGATTCCACATCTTCGGCAAACATTGAAAGCAAAGTCGGCACGGTGTCGATGGCGGTTACGCCGGCTTCGCGCATGCGGCGCGGCAGGTTTTCAGTGTCGGCCAGGATTTGCGGCGTGGCCACCCACAGCGATGCGCCGGCGAGATAGGGCACCCAGATTTCTTCCATCGAAAGATCGAACGCCGCCGAGCAGCCCTGGAACATCACATCCTTGGCGTTGATGCCGAAGATCGAATTGCAGGCACGCAGATAGTGGCAGATATTGCGGTGGGTGATGGCGATGCCCTTGGGCGTGCCGGTGGAGCCAGATGTATAGATCAGATAGGCATGGTGATCTGGCGTGTGGCCCTTGGCGCGGGCAAGCGGCTTGTCGAGCTTTTGGTTGAAGGCTGCGTCGCTGACCGACCAGACGGGATGGCCCAGGCCCTCGACGCGGTCTTCTACGTCTTCATCGACGAGCAGGGCGATGGCATCGCAATCGGCCAGACAGGTGGCCATGCGGTCTTTCGGGGTTTCGCTGTCGAAGGGCAACCAGGTGGCGCCGGTCTTGGTGATGGCGATTTGCGCAATCAGCAGGTTCACGCCGCGGGTGAAATAGAGGCCGACCACTTTGCCCGGTAAGGCACCCCGGTGCATCAGCTCGGCGGCGATCTGGTCGGAGAGCATATCGACTTCGGCGTAAGTGAAATGCCTGTCGCCGGAGGTGATGGCGATGGCCTTGGGACGAGCCTTTGCGGTGTGGCGGAAAATATCGGCCAGCACTTCTTCCTTCAGGAATTCCGGATGGCTGGGGCCCTTCAGCTGGAAGGCGAGTTTCGGTGTCTTCGCAGCACGCGGTGCAGCGGGTTTTGTGTTCTTGGCCATGATGTGCAGTCCCCAAATTCGATGGGGCTGGAGTGCCAGCGCAAGATGTCGAGATTGTGTGCGAGAAATGGCTTCGCCGCGCTATTTTGCTTAACTTAACGTAATGTCAGTGGCGCGATTTTGCCTTCTGCACCAGAGAATTCAAACGATGCAGGAGCGGTGTCATGACTGGCGGAAGACAGCGCAACATAGGCAAGTGAGAGCAGCGCTGTGCGCTTTTCTTTCTGCATGTCCAGACGGAAAAGCTGCACTTCGGCGGCCGGAAAAGGTGCCATGGCTTCGGCACTCGGCGCGGCCTTGATGCGCCCGTGCTGGCCTAGTGTGATGGCGAGATGGCGCGGATCTATCATCACTTCGCCGGAGGCTTTCAAGGCGGCTTCCTTGACAGCCCAAAGCACCACGCCTGCGTCCTTGAAATTTAGCTTCAGGGTTTCGACGAAGGGCTTGTCTTCGCGGGCCATGATGCCAGAGAGAAAGCTGGTGTCGCCCGGCGCTTCCGGCCAGACCTCGGCATCAATGGCAAAGTCAGCCCGCTGGCAGACCGCCATCAGTGATAGGGGTGGCTTGGCCGCGCGCAGATGAGTGACGGAGAGGCCCAGCATCTGACCTGTTGTTGTCTTGAGGTAAGGCTTGCCGCTTCCGGCCTTGGCCGGTGTTGCGGTGCCATGACCCATGGCGGTCACAAGCCCAGCCTGCACGCTGATGCGTGAGGCCGGGGAGAATGGTGCAATGTGTACAACCGGCATCAGCCCGCACATTGGGGTGATTTGCCGCGATTAGTCAAATGCCAGAGGGAGGAATGGTGCTGCCAGGGGGAATCGAACCCACGACCTCTCCCTTACCAAGGGAGTGCTCTACCACTGAGCTACGGCAGCAATGCTTGCGAATGCTTGAATTCGCGGCGGACACATGCCACAGCTGGCCATAATAGGCAACCCTTTCAAAAATGGTTCTTTCGGATGGGCCAAACGGCTGAAACCCAACGCGCACTTCACCGCAAAAAGCGCCAGGCTGCCGCTCTGAAAGCCAATTTGCGGCGGCGCAAGGAAATGCCGTCTGAAGACACTTCGGACGAGGCCGCACAGGCCAGCCATGAGGAATCTGCCGATTGAACAGGCAGGCCCAGGCTTGCTATCCAGCAGCATCACTTTGAGGAACAGCGCATGAAGGCCAAAATCACCTGGATGAACCAACGCACATTCGTGGCCGAATCAGGTTCCGGCCATGCCGTTGTGCTGGATGGCGCGCCAGAACATGGCGGGCGCAATCTGGGCATTCGTCCGATGGAAATGCTGCTGATGGGCCTGGGCGGCTGCACGGCGTTTGACGTGGTGATGATCCTCGAAAAGGCGCGTGAGAAAGTGACGGGCTGCGAAGTGGAGCTGGAGGGCGAACGCGCCTCAGAAGACCCCAAGGTTTTCACCAAGGTAAAGATCATCTACACGCTGAAAGGCGAGAACCTGAAGCCTGCCGCGGTGGAGCGCGCCATCAACTTGTCGTCCGAAAAATATTGCTCTGCATCTATCATGTTTGAAAAATCCGGCACCACCATCGAACATGAGTGGCGGATCGTTTGACGCGCAATAATTCGCTGATCTTCGGCGCCATCGTGGCGCTGGCCTGCTGCAATATCACGCTCGGCATGTCGATCCAGCTGATCCCGCTGGTGATGGACGCGCAGGGCGACAGCAAGACACTGATCGGCTTCAACACCACTGTGGGCCAGAGCGGACCCGTTCTGATGGGGCTGATCCTGCCGCTTTTGTCGCGGCATTTCTCGACGCACAAGCTGGTGTTGACGGCCCTGATCACCATGATCGCCACGTTGGCCTGCTTTGCCTTTACCGCGCCGAAATGGGAATGGTTCGTGATCCGCTTTGTCATGGGCCTCGCGATTTCAGTGATGTTTACCATCAGCGAAACCTGGATACAGGCGGCGGCCGATGACCGCACGCGGGCCCGGGTGATGGGGCTTTACATCAGCATCATGACGCTGAGCTTCGGTGTGGGGCCGCTGCTCATTCCGCTCACCGGCTTTGCCGGCCCGTGGCCGTGGCTTGCCGGCATGGTACCACTGCTGATCGGATTGGGCTTCATGTCCACCCTCAAGGTGGAAAAGGAAGTGCATGCCGAGGCCTCATCCGGCTTCATTGCAACGGCATTGAAAGCACCACTCATCTTCATCTGCGTGGGGGCCACCACGATTTTTGAATCAATCATGCTGAGCTTCTTTACGCTCTATGCGATTGCCAATGGCCGCTCGCTGGATCAGGCGGCGCTGCTGCTCAGCTTCGGCATCGCGGCGGGGCTGGTGTTCTTCTATCCGATCGGCTGGCTGGCCGATCACTGGTCACGCCGTGGCACGATCTGGCTGTGCGTAGTGGTGGCGATTGTGGGTTCATTGCTTCAGGCTTCGCTGATCAGCACGCTGGCCATCTGGCCGCTGATCCCGGTTTTGCGGGCAGGGGCGTTTGGCACTTATCTCAACAGTTTTGCCATGCTGGGCGACACGTTCAAGGGCGCGGAACTGATCACTGCTGCTGCGGTGGTTTCGATCCTATGGGGCGTGGGTGGCGTGGTGGGCCCGCCAGTTGCCGGCTTTGCCATTGACCATGCCGGCAATTGGGTTCTGCCTTACGTAATGGCGGCGTGTTACCTGCCGGTGATTGCGGCGATGCTGCTGACGCGAGTCAATGTGAAAAAGCCATCCGCATCAATCTAAACCTGCTGCTCGGCAGTTCCAGCCATGAGTGGCTTGGTGAGGCAGCGGACGTTAAGATTCTTAACTCTTCGGTTGATGAGCCGCCGCGGCCCTAAACTTTGGTTCAACTAAACCTCAGTTCAATTGCTCCGCCGCAGATTTGCGAGTGTGGTGTGCCCAAGACATGCCGGGACATTTCCAATCGGTAATTTGTGCGCCACAGAAACGGCCACGAGTGCCGCCATATCCCCGTGCATCAGAACAGGATGAACAATGAAACTTGTGAAGCAAATTGCCGTTTTGGCGGGAAGCATCGCCGCTCTTTTTGGAAGCCAGTCGAAGGCCGCGCAACTCGCCGTGAAGGACGGCACCTTCGATGGCGCTGCCTATGACGCGTATTATGGGCCGGTGCAGGTTGAGCTTGTGATCAATGGTGGGCGCATCGTGAACGCCACGGCCCTGCAATCTCCCGACCACCGCAGGACGAGCGTTGCCATCAATAAACAGGCACTGCCGTATTTGCGGCAGGAAGTGATCCAGGCGCAAAGCGGGCGTGTCAATGCCGTATCGGGTGCAACCCTGACAAGCCGTGCCTATGCCAGTTCGGTGGCGGATGCGCTCCGGCAAGCTTCGCAATGAATGAAGACACGCGCATTGTGATGGGCATGCCCGTAGCGGTTTCTACCGTTGACGGAGGACAAGGCGACATTGACAGGATTTTCGACTGGTTCGGTGACGTGGATCAGCGGTTTTCGCTGTACAAGGCGGACAGCGAGATTAGCCGGTTCAATGCCGGAAAGACCAGCGCCAGTGCGTTGAGCGCGGACTTGCGTGACGTTCTCGATTTGGCGGAACGGACGCGCCAGGAAAGCCACGGCTATTTCGATGCAGCACGGCCTTCGGGTGGTTGTGACCCAACGGGTATCGTCAAAGGCTGGGCGATCAAAAAGGCAGCACAGCTCTTCGATGCCATGGGAGTCATGCATTATTGCATCAATGCGGGCGGCGACATCCAGTCCCAAGGGGTCAATGGTGACGGTGAGCCATGGCGCGTGGGGATCAGCAGCCCCTTTCAGTCCGGGCAAATCATCAAGATTCTTGCGCCCCGGGGCGCAGGCGTGGCCACATCGGGCAGCTATGTGAGGGGCCACCACATCTGGAACCCGCATGCGCCCGCCGCGAAACTGAGCGACATTGTGAGCATCACAGTTGTCGGCCGCGATATTCTCGAAGCCGATCGCTTCGCCACCGCTGCCTTCGCCATGGGCAAAGACGGCATCTATTTCATTGAAGGGCTTCCCGGTGTGGAGGCTTATCAGATTGACGCATCCGGCGGCGCCATACAGACAAGCGCTTTCGACACATATGTGATTTCATGAGTTTCCCCATGTTCCGTTTCATCGATGATTTCCTGAACCACACCACCATGTACAGGCTGGTGGTTTATTATGTGGGCGTGTTGCTGGCCCTTGATTTTGGCCTTGGTCTTGGCGGTTTGAGCCCTCACGATCCGGCGCAGCTCACATTTTCACTGGCCATCATCTGCATCAGCAGTTGGGTGACCAACAAGGCGCTTGCAGCACTGCTCAGGATTCCGGCCAATGCCGAGTCAATCTGGATCACTGCCCTCATCATTGCCGTCATCATGGCCCCCGTGGGAAGCCAAGACTGGGCGGGCATGGCCGGGCTGGCTGGCGCATCAGCGGTAGGCATTGCCTCGAAATTCCTTTTGGCACTCAACCGCAAGCACATCTTCAATCCGGTGGCGGTGGGCGTGGTGTTTTCGGCCTATGTCATTGACAGCCCCGCCACCTGGTGGGTCGGTGGTTCGGTCTATCTGCTGCCTGCCGTGCTTCTGGGCGGCCTGCTGATCCTGAGAAAGCTGCAGCGTTTTGGCATGTTTGCAGCCTATATGGTTGCGCAGTTGCTGGTGATCGCAATGACTTCGGATCCCAGCCAATATTCGATGCTGTTGAACGAGACATTCCTCTCGTCGCCGCTGCTGTTCCTCGGATTTGCCATGCTGACCGAGCCGCTGACGGCACCGACCGGTAAATGGCCGGCACTCGCATTCGGGGCGCTTGTCGGCGTGCTATCGGCGCCACCCCTGCATATTGGCGATTTTTATTTCTCGCCCGAATTGGCCCTGATGGTGGGCAATGTGTTGGCCTGGGCGACCAATTCCAAGCACCGTTACCGGCTTGTGCTGCAGCGGATCGAGAGGACTGCCGCAGGTTGCTATGACTATGTATTTCAGTCCGACAGGCCGCTGCGCCACAGGCCTGGGCAATATATCGACTGGACCATGAATGTGGCCAAGGCGGACAGCCGTGGCAACCGCCGCACTTTCACCATTGCCTCTTCACCCGGGGAACGAGTGGTGCGGCTGGGTGTCAAATTCTATCCGCAGCCATCGGCCTACAAGCAGGCCATGCTGAACATGCGGCCCGGGCAGGTGGTCTATGGCGCGCAACTGGCGGGAGAATTTGTGCTTCCGGATACTGAGGAAAAACTCGCTTTCATTGCAGGCGGGATCGGCATTACGCCGTTCCGGTCTATGGTTGGGCATATGCTCGAAGAACAGGACAAGCGGGATGTCACACTGTTCTATGGGAACAATTCGGCCGACGAGATTTCTTATTCGGAATTGTTCGACGCCGCCACGGATATGCTGAACTTCAAGACCGTCTATGCCGTTGCGGACAGTTCTGCATCCCACGGGCCATTCCACCGCGGCTTTATCGATGCGGCCCTGATTGCGCGCGAAATGCCCGACTACATGGAGCGGGTGTTTTATATTTCCGGTCCGCGCAAGATGGTTCTCAGTTTCCAGAAGATCCTTGCGGAACTGGGCGTCAGCCGCTCCAAAATCAGAACCGATTTCTTCCCGGGCTTTGCTTGAGGATCAGAGCTGCTTGATGATCTCCATCGCGGCTTGCGGGTTTCTGACCTTGTCGCCGCTGATCACATAGAAGAACACGTCACGCTTTTTGCCGTCGGGTTTGGCGGCTAGGTTTTCGTAGCCTTCGGGGATTTTGCCTTCGTGCCAGTCGGTGGCGCGGGTGGCCCATTTCCTCAGCATGGGCTTTGAGTAGCCGAGCGGTTCCTTCTCCTTGGTGCCCATGATGCGGACATAGACGAAGTCTGCCGTCACATCATTGATCTGCGGGAAATCTGAATCGATGGAGGTGACGATGGCCATGTTGTGGTCTTTGGCCATCGCGATGAAATCCTTGTCGGCGAAGGCGGCGTTGCGCACTTCCAATGCGTGGCGCAGGGTGACGCCGTCGACCGACTTGGGCAGCAGGCCCAAGAACTTGGCGAAATCATCCGGCTCGAATTTCTTGTATTCGGAAAATTGGTAATTGATCGGGCCCAGCTTCTTTCCGAGCTTGGCCACGCCGCTTTCGAAAAACTTCTCGATGGAAGGTGCAGCTTCCGCCAAAATCTTGCGGTTGGTTGCAAAACGCGGGGCTTTTACCGAGAAAACGAAATCATCCGGCGTCTCGTCATGCCATTTCTGGAATGTGTCGGGCTTTTGCGAGCCGTAATAGGTCGAGTTGATCTCGATCGACGTGACATGCTCGGAGGCATATTTCAGCTCCAGCTTCTGGCTGAGTCCTTTGGGATAAAACGTGCCGCGCCATTCTTCAAAATTCCAGCCGCCAATGCCCACCCGGATTTTTGCCATTTCATTCTCCTGTTTGCCAGCCTAACACGGCTTCTTGATTTTGTGACACGGCATCATCATATTGCGCCGGTCAAAAGGGAGACACCCGTTATGCGCATTTTGAATTTGGCTGCCGTGGCTTTGATGGCGGTGTTTCTGGCCGGTTGCGGCATCAACAATATTCCGACCTATGACCAGGCGATGAAGGGCCGGTGGGGCGAGGTGGAAAACCAATATCAACGCCGTGCTGATCTGGTGCCCAATCTGGTGGAAACGGTGAAGGGCTATGCCGCGCAAGAAAAGGATGTGCTGACCGCTGTTGTCGAGGCGCGCGCCAAAGCCACGTCAATCCAGCTGTCGCCCGATATCATCAACAACCCCGAAGAGTTTGCCAAATACCAGGCCGCGCAAGGCCAGCTTTCCCAAGCGCTGGGCAAGCTGCTGTCGATCACTGAAAACTATCCGGATCTGAAATCCAACGCGAACTTCCTGGCGCTGCAGAGCCAGCTGGAAGGGACGGAAAACCGCATTGCCGTGGCCCGCAAGGATTATATCGACGCGGTGCAGACCTATAATACCGAGCTCGTCACATTCCCTGGCAGCATCTGGGCCAGCCAGTATTATGGCGGCCAGTACAAGCCGGCCGCAACATTCTCTGCGACCGCAGGTTCCGAGGCACCGCCGAAAGTTGATTTCGGCACCGACAAGACCAAGTCCAGCACAGGCGGCTAAACACATGCACGGCTTGAGGGCTGCGCTCTTTGCCGTCATGGCTTTTGCCATGGCGGCGTTTGCGTTCGCGGCCACCAACTATCCGGCCCTCACCGGCCGCGTAGTGGATCAGGCGGGCATTCTCACTTCAGACCAGAACACGATCCTCACCAATCGCCTGCGCGATTTTGAAACCAATACCGGGCACCAGATGGCGGTGGCGATCATCAGCTCGCTGGAGGGCAACGACATTGCGCCCTATGCCAACACCCTGTTCCGCAATTGGCAACTGGGCTCCAAAGAGAAGAATGATGGCGTGCTCATTCTGCTCTCTGTCACCGAGCGCAAGGTGCGGATCGAAGTGGGCTATGGACTGGAAGGCGATCTCACTGACGCCATGTCATCCGTCATCATCAATCACACGATGGTGCCGCGCTTCAAGGCGGGGGATTATTTCAGCGGGCTTTATTCGGGCGTGGACGACATTGAGAAAGTGGTGTCGGGCCAAGGCGAGCAGGTTCAGCAGGCCGCGCAGAACCAGACGCTAAGCGAAACTGATATCGACAACCTTTTCTTCTTCATCATCGTTTTTCTGTTTGTGGGCATCATCATCTACAACGCTATGCGCGGCGGGCGCGGCATCAATATTACCACGTCGAGCGGTGGCGGCTCGTGGAGCAGTGGCGGCGGTGGCTTCAGCAGCGGCGGGGGCGGCGGATTTTCAGGTGGCGGCGGCAGCTCGGGCGGCGGCGGCTCCTCGGGGAGCTGGTAGCCATGATCCGTGGTTTGAGATTTCTGGGACATGATCTGTCGGCGAGTGAGCACCTCAAGGTTTCTGAGGCGATCACCGCGGCGGAGAAGCATACATCGGGCGAAATCGTGGTGGTCGCGGCGCGGCAGAGCGATGACTATGTGCATGTGCCGATCCACATTGCTACCGCACTCGCGCTGGCCTCGCCACTGGCCATTCCCCTGTTGGAGCGCCTCACGCCGTGGTCAGCGATTTCGGTGCATCAGTTTTTCCTGTTCCAGCTGGGCATCTTCATCGTGGTTGCTTTGCTGCTGAGCCTGCCGGTGCTGCGCTACACGGTGACGCCGAAAAAGCTGATGCATAAATATGCGCATCGCAATGCCACAGCGCAGTTCCTGGCGCGCAACATGAGCGCCACGCGCGGGCGCACCGGTGTGCTGATTTTTGTCTCGCTGCTGGAACGCTATGTGGAAGTGATCGGCGACCGGGAGATCGCCGCGAAACTGACGCAGAAGGACTGGCAGAAAATCGTCGATGAAATGCTGCCGCTCCTGCGCGAGAAGAAGACCGCCGAAGCATTGGTCCTGGCGGTGGAACGCTGCGGCGGGCTACTGGCCCAGCATTTTCCTCCGTCAAAAGCCAATCCCAACGAGATTGCGGACCATTTCATCGTTCTGGACTAGCGCTTTGCCAATTTTGGCTTGATTTAGCCTGAAGTTCCGTGCTTTTTGCACAACCTTGGGGAGATCAAAGATGAAGAGTCGCAAGGGGTTTTTGACCGTTCTGGCTGGGGCCACGGCGTTGAGCCTGTTGGCTGTGCCTGCTGGGGCTTCCGGCAATTTCTTTGATTTTCTGAAGGGGCGCGAGCAGCCGGAGGTGGTTTACAAACCCGCGCCGGCCAAGGCCCGCAAGCACGCTTCGATCAAAAAGCATGGCAAGCGTGTTCAGGTTGCCAGTGTGGCAACGACACAGGATGTCGTGCCTGCCTATAAGGGTGCGGAGATTGTGAACTATGTCACGCCGGAAGTGCCCGGCACGCTGATCATCCGCACCCAGGAACGCGCGCTGTACCGCATTCTGGGTGACGGCAAGGCGATGCGTTATCTGGTGGCCGTGGGCAAGGAAGGATTCTCCTGGGCTGGCACGGCACGGGTGGGCGCCAAGGCCGTGAACCCGCGCTGGACACCGCCGCCGGAAATGATCCGCCGCACGCCGAAATATGCCAAGTGGAAGCACGGCATGCCGGGTGGCGTGGCCTATAATCCGCTGGGGCCGCGCGCCATGTATCTCTACACCGACAAGGGCGACACTGGTTTCCGCATCCACGGCACCATCCATCCGGAATCAATCGGCCATGCCGCATCGTCGGGCTGCATCCGCATGCTGAATGCGGAAGTGATCGAACTCTTCGGTGACACCAAGGTGGGCACGAAGGTTATCGTGATCTGAGAGCGCTCGACGCTTGCGCGATTTTGACTTTCTGAGGAAAGTCAAAACGCTTCAATGACACCCGCGCCAGAAGCCCATATCGACATGGAAGTGATCTTCGTGATCACTGTTATAATCCGGGCTCAGCACCATGTTGAAATATTGGCATAGTCCGCTATGGATCTCGTGCAGGAATCGCGCCTCTTGAGAATTGCCATTCCAGTTGCGCTTCACGGTGATGGCCTTGCCACCGGACAACACTAAGCCTGAAATATCAAACGCATTGGCGGTGGCATGCTGGCTCAGATGGCTTGAGCCAGCAATGTTGCGGCAATTGTAAGAACCAAAATGGGTGATGTTGGTGACCGGCTTGCCGAAATAACGGCGCGCGGCCGGCTGCACCACATGACGCTCCCACATATAAAGCCGCGCTTCGATGTTGCAGCGGGTCTGTTCCGGGTGAAGCCTGGCGGTGGAAAGCCGGCTCATTATCACAGTGTCTTCCAGGTGGCAGGCCTTGGTGGGATTGCTGGGCGGCAGCAATACGGCCTCCAGACCCGCCTTGCTCAGGGCGCCGGAGCAGGATGCGCCGTCAATGTCGAGCAGCTTCAGTTTTGTATCAGTGAGCCAGTAGGGCTTTTCGCGCAAATCCGGCGCCACCAGCGGATCGTAGCGCGGGGGCAGGGTGATGATGCCGAGGCGAGACAGCATCAGCGCCAGCATCAGGAGGGCGACCAGTGCGATGATCAGCGTTGCGGGATTGAGTCTCTTTCTCAACGCGTTGTTTTCCCCTTTTGCAGCGAGGCCCGGTTTTGAGCAGCGCAAGCGGGCCGGATCAAGGCGGAATTTTCCGATAAATGCACTCGGCTATTGTACTGTCATCAAACGGAAACTTGTGCATGGCTGATGTGCGGGGAGGGGTGCGGCACATGTTGCGCTTTCAAGCCAATGCTGCACCCGCTAATAAGACAGTATGGATACGAACAAGGCCATGCCACCACCGACCTCGGGCCGCGCCCGGCCCCTCTCCCCGCATCTCCAGATTTACCGCCCGATGCTTTCGACCGCGATGTCGATCTTCCACCGCATCACCGGCACGGCTCTGGCGTTTGGTATGCTGGTGCTCGTCGGCTGGCTTTTGGCGGCCTCCATGTCCGATGGTTGCTTTGCTCTTATTGAAGGCTTTTTTTATAACTGGTTCGGGCGGCTGGTGCTGTTCGGTTTCACCTGGGCGCTGATCCATCATGCGCTGGGTGGCCTGCGCCATTTCGTGTGGGACACGGGGCGCGGCTTTGCGCTCAATCATGTTGAATGGCTGGTGCGCGCCAATGTGATCGGTTCGATCGTGATCACATTGCTGATCTGGGTCATTGGTTACGGAGTGCGCGGATGAGCATGCGTTCTGAACTCGGCAAGGTGCGAGGCCTTGGTGCTGCGCATGAAGGCACGGGGCATTTCTGGCAACAGAGATTGACCGCAGTGATCAACCTGCCGCTGGTGGTTTTCTTCGTCTGGTATGTGGCCGACCATATCGGTGCTGACCGTGCGGCGATTGTTGCCTCGTTCAAGAATCCGCTGGTGGCTTTTGGTTTCGGTGCACTCATTGTTTCCACCTGCTGGCACATGAAGCTTGGCCTGCAGATGATCATCGAAGATTATGTGCATGGGCACTTCACCAAGTTCGGCTCGCTCATTGCGAACAATCTCTATGCCTTCGGCCTGATGGGCCTAGGGCTTCTTGCCATTCTCAAAATGTTTCTGGGTAACTGATGACCGCCTATCCGATCACTGACCATACATTCGATGTCGTCGTTGTCGGCGCTGGCGGCTCCGGCTTGCGGGCCGCACTGGCTGCCTCGCAAGCGGGCTTGAAGACGGCCTGCATCAGCAAGGTTTTCCCCACGCGCTCGCACACAGTGGCGGCACAGGGCGGCATTGCGGCTTCGCTGGGCAATATGGGCCCCGACAGCTGGCAGTGGCACATGTATGACACGGTGAAGGGTGCTGACTGGCTGGGCGACCAGGATGCCATTGAGTATCTGGTGCGCAATGCGCCGACTGCTGTGTACGAGCTTGAACATTTTGGCATGCCGTTTTCGCGCACCGAAGACGGCAAGATCTACCAGCGCCCGTTTGGCGGCCACATGATGAATATGGGCGAAGGCCCGCCGGTGCAGCGCACCTGCGCCGCCGCTGACCGCACCGGCCATGCCATGTTGCATACGCTGTATGGACAGAGCCTGCGCTACGACACGGATTTCTACATTGAATATTTCGCGCTCGATTTGATTATGGAAAACGGCGCCTGCCGTGGCGTGATGGCTTTGTGCATGGATGACGGCACGATCCACCGTTTCCGTGCGCATCAGGTGATCCTGGCCACCGGCGGTTATGGCCGCGCCTATTTCTCCGCCACCTCTGCCCATACATGCACCGGCGATGGCAATGCGATGGTGCTGCGCGCCGGCCTGCCGCTGCAGGACATGGAGTTCGTGCAGTTCCACCCCACCGGCATTTATGGCGCGGGCTGCCTGATCACCGAAGGTGCGCGCGGCGAGGGCGGCTATCTCACCAATTCAGCCGGCGAGCGGTTCATGGAACGCTATGCGCCGTCTGCCAAGGATCTTGCGTCGCGCGATGTGGTGTCGCGTTCGATGACGGTGGAAATCCGCGAAGGCCGGGGCGTTGGCCCGCAGAAGGATCACATCCATCTGCATCTCGAACATTTGGACCCTGCAGTGCTGCATGAGCGGCTGCCGGGCATTTCTGAATCGGCGAAGATTTTCGCTGGCGTGGATGTGACCAAGGAACCGATCCCGATCCTGCCGACCGTGCATTACAATATGGGCGGCGTGCCGACGAATTATCACGGCGAGGCTTTGGCCGGTGACAAGAAGAACCCGGAAAAGACCGTGCCCGGCCTGTTCGCCGTGGGCGAAGCCGCTTGCGTCTCAGTACATGGGGCGAACCGCTTGGGTTCCAACTCGCTCATCGATCTCGTGGTGTTTGGCCGCGCGGCGGGTCTTCGTTGCGCTGAAATCACCAAGGCGGGTTCCTCGCATGAAGCCTTGCCTGCAGGTGCGGGCGATCAATCGATTGCGCGGCTCGACAAGTTCCGCAATGCCAAGGGCGGCACGCCCACGGCACAGCTTCGCAACCAGATGCAGCGCGCCATGCAGGAAGATGCGGCCGTGTTCCGCACGGGTGAGACGCTGGAAGCCGGCAAGAAGCGCATCGCCGAAGTGTGGAAGGGCGCGGAAGACATCGCCGTGACCGACCGTTCGCTGATCTGGAATTCCGATCTCATCGAAACACTGGAATTCGACAACCTCATCATCCAGGCGGCCGCCACGGTGGAAGGCGCACTGGCCCGCCAGGAAAGCCGCGGCGCTCACGCGCGGGAGGATTTCCCCAAGCGCGACGACAAGAACTGGATGAAACACACACTGGCCTGGACTGATGGGGCCAAGAAGAAGGTCACGCTGGGTTACCGCCCGGTGCATGACTACACGATGAGCAAGGATGTAGATTACATCAAGCCGAAGGCACGGGTTTACTAAGATGGTCGCATTCACGCTCCCAAGCAATTCCAAGATCCAGCCCGGCAAGGTTCATGCCATGCCGAAGGGTTCGAATATCCGTGCCTTCAAAATTTATCGGTGGAATCCGGATGACGGGAAGAACCCGCAGGTTGATACCTATCATATCAACATGGATGAATGCGGGCCGATGGTGCTCGATGCGCTCATCAAGATCAAGAATGAGCAGGATGCCACGCTGACTTTCAGGCGTTCGTGCCGCGAGGGCATTTGCGGCTCGTGTGCCATGAATATTGATGGCACCAATACTTTGGCCTGCCTGAAATCCTGCGATGACGTGAAGGGTGATGTGCGGATCTATCCGCTGCCGCATATGCCGGTGGTGAAAGACCTGGTGCCTGACTTGACTCGTTTTTATGCGCAGCATCGGTCGGTTGAACCCTGGTTGAAAACTTCTACACCCACGCCGCAAGCCGAATGGAAGCAGAGCAAGGAAGAGCGCGCACTGCTGGACGGGCTTTATGAATGCATTCTCTGCGCCTGCTGTTCCACCTCGTGCCCGAGCTATTGGTGGAATGGTGATCGCTACCTTGGCCCTGCCGTTCTGCTGCAGGCCTATCGCTGGCTGATCGACAGCCGCGACGAAGCGGCGGGCGAACGGCTGGACAATTTGGAAGACCCATTCCGGCTTTATCGTTGCCACACGATCATGAACTGCGCCAAGGCGTGCCCCAAGGGGCTTTCTCCGGCCAAGGCGATTGCCGAGATCAAGAAGATGATGGTCGAGCGCCGGGTCTAGGTTTGAGTACGGGCGAGGAATATGTGCTTGCCTACCAGACCTACAGCCTGTCGCGCGCGGAAGTAATTATCGCGATGCTGCAGGCTTACGGCATCGACGCGCAGCTGCAGGACCGGCATTTCAACAACACCAATGGACATATCGCCTTTGCCACCGGCGGCTACAAGATCATCGTGCCGCAAAGCGGCCTGCGGGACGCGCAGGAGTTGTTGAAGCCTTTTCAGGATGAAGGCGATGACACTGGACCGGGCAGCGTATAAAGGCATATGGAAATGCCAAAGGACCTGAAGAGCATGACAGCGCAGAGCAAATCCTCCCCGCCGCCCGAACTGGGTGATCTTCGCCACGCGATTGATGGTGTGGATGGGGCCTTGGTGGCGCTGTATGCCAAACGGCTGGGCCTGGTGAACCAGGTGCTTGAGGTGAAGAAGCAATATGGGCTTCCGGCCTCGATCCCTGAACGGGTGGAAGAAGTGATCGTGCGGGTGCGTGGCGAGGCCGAGCGCGCGGGCTTCCTGCCGGATGTAGCGGAGAAGCTATGGCGTCTGCTGATCAAGGAAATGATCGTCTATGAAGAAGGCCATTTGAAATGAGTGGCGACCACAAGCCCGGTACGGCCAAGGCCATTGTGCATGTGGAGAATGAACGGGTGATTGTGACTGAGTGGCGCTTTCAGCCGGGTGAGAATACCGGCTGGCACATTCACGGGCATGATTATGTTGTCGTGCCGCTGATGGATGGCAAGGTGCGGCTGGAAACGCCTACGGGAACGAGCCACGCCGAGATGAAATCCGGTGCGCCTTATTACAGGCCCAAGGGCGTTGAACACGATGTGATCAACGCCAATGATGGGGAATATGCTTTTATCGAGATTGAGCTGAAGTAGGCCCCGGTCAGCGCAGTTCGTAGGCAGTGATCGGGTAAAGTGCACCCTGAAGGCTGCTTCACACGCTTTCGCGTGTTACTTCACTTCGAGAACGGCCCACATGCCCATCGCGTAATGGGCAGGCACGTTGCAATACAGAATGTATTTGCCGGGCTTCATGTCCAGGGTGAGCGATCCAGTTTTACCCGGATCAAGTTCGGAGACTTCGCCCAAGTCACCCGCCTTGTCTTCATCGACACGATTTTCTGCATCAATATAGGGTAGCGCCGTGTTCTCGTCCTTGATCGGAGCAACGATCATCTCGTGGATCATCGACTTCGACGTGTTGGACACATTGAAGGTGACCTTGCCACCCACCGCAAACTTGTTGCTGACGGTGATGCTCATGGGCGCGGCTTTCATGTCGCCGTGCATACCCATTCCCAAGCCCATCATCTTGCTCATGTCCATGCCATCGCCCTTGTCGTTGAGCTTGACATTGATGGTGGTCCCCGCGCTGGCAATTGCCGGAGCAATGGCGACGAGCGCTGCGATACAGATAGCGTTAAGGGTGATCATTTTTCGATTCCTCCAGAATGGCACGCCAATGCTTGGCTTGCCTCTTCAGGGACAAATCATGCGCGCTTTGCAAATTGTTGCATTGATCTGGGTCATGCTGTCAGTTTCATCGGAGAGACAGCGCGCCCAGTAGAAGGGTAAGGCGTTCAAGTGCCAGAATGTTCCGCCTGGCAAACAATAGTTTCTGGAAGGTGTGTTCAGCGCCGGATCTTGTGAATGCCGACTTTATTGCTACGGTATTTAAAATTGCCTATCGCGCGAGCGGGGGCTTGTGCGAGCCTGAATCCAACGGGAATTTCGCACCAAACAGGCACACCGAGAGCCGTTCGGGCGCTCCTGCCGCATTGTTTTGCGGCGCAATAAGGCTTATAGCTTTGATACTCCCACACATATGAGGCCCTTCGCATGTCCTTCGATTCTTTCAAGTCCCGCAAAACGCTCAAGGTGGGAAAGAAAAGCTATGTCTATTACAGCCTGAAGGATGCGGAGAAAAATGGACTGAAGGGCATTTCAGCCCTGCCATTTTCGATGAAAGTGCTGCTCGAAAACCTGTTGCGCAATGAAGACGGGCGCTCGGTGACCAAGACCGACATCGAGGCCTTCGTGGCCTGGCTCTCCAACAAGGGCAAAGGTGCAGCCGAAGTGGGCTTCCGCCCAGCGCGCGTGCTGATGCAGGATTTCACCGGCGTTCCCGCCGTGGTCGATCTCGCCGCCATGCGCGATGGCATGAAGATGCTGAAGGGCGACGTGCAGAAGATCAATCCGCTGGTGCCGGTGGACCTGGTGATCGACCATTCAGTGGTCGTCGATTATTTCGGCAACAAGCAGGCCTTCGCCTCCAATGTGAAGCGCGAGTATGAGCAGAACATGGAGCGCTACAAGTTCCTGAAATGGGGGCAGGGCGCATTTGAGAACTTCCGCGTGGTGCCGCCGGGCACTGGCATCTGCCATCAAGTCAATCTTGAATATCTGTCGCAGACGGTTTGGACGCGCACTGAAACCGTGATGAAGGGCAAGAAAGCGACCAAGGTTGAAGTGGCTTATCCCGATACGCTGGTGGGCACTGACTCTCATACTACGATGGTGAACGGCCTTGGCGTTCTGGGTTGGGGCGTGGGCGGCATTGAGGCCGAAGCCGCGATGCTGGGCCAGCCGCAGAGCATGCTGCTGCCGGAAGTGATCGGCTTCAGGTTGAAGGGCAAGCTGCGCGAAGGCGTGACCGCCACCGATCTCGTGCTGCTGGTCACCCAGATGCTGCGCAAGAAGGGCGTGGTGGGCAAGTTCGTTGAGTTCTACGGCGAGGGCATGAAGGGCCTGACGCTGGCCGACCGCGCCACCATTGCCAACATGGCGCCTGAATATGGTGCCACTTGTGGCTTCTTCCCCGTCGATGGCGTGACTGTGGATTATCTCAAATTCTCGGGCCGTGCCAAGGAGCGCATCGCGCTCGTTGAAAAGTATTGCAAGGCGCAGGGCATGTTCGGTTCGAACAAGGCCGAGCCTGTTTTCACTGATACGCTTGAGCTTGACGTGAGCACCGTGCCTTCGGCCATGGCTGGACCCAATCGTCCGGAAAAGTTTGCGCCACTTGATACCGTCAAGTCCGGTTTCCAGTCCGCGCTGGAAGCACCGAAGGACAAGGCCGGTTATTCCAAGCCTGGTGAAATTGCCAAGCGCGTGAATGTGGACGGCAAGAATTTCGACATTGGCCATGGTGACGTGGTCATCGCTGCGATCACCTCCTGCACCAATACGTCGAACCCCAACGTGCTGATCGGCGCTGGCCTGCTGGCCAAGAAGGCTGCAGCACTCGGCCTGCAGGCCAAGCCCTGGGTGAAGACTTCATTTGCGCCGGGCTCACAGGTCGTGTCGGAATACATGGCCAAGGCGGGCTTGCAGAAGGAGCTGGACAAGATCGGCTTCTATCTCGTCGGCTATGGTTGCACGACCTGCATTGGCAATTCCGGCCCGCTCGATCCTTCGATTTCGAAAGCCATCAACGACAATGGTATCGTCGCTTCGGCCGTCATCTCCGGTAACCGCAATTTCGAAGGCCGCGTGTCGCCTGACGTGCAGGCCGCTTACCTCGCTTCGCCGCCGCTGGTGGTCGCTTATGCGATTGCCGGCTCGACGCAGATCGATCTGACGAAAGAACCTCTCGGTGTGGACAAGAAGGGCAAGCCGGTTTTCCTGAAAGACATCTGGCCGTCCAACAAGGAAATCGAGACTTTCGTGCGTAAGAACATCACCGCGAAAATGTTCAAGACGCGCTATGCCGACGTGTTCAAGGGCGACAAGAACTGGCGCGCTGTTCCTGTCGCCAAGGGTGATACCTACAACTGGGACAACAAGAGCACCTATGTGCAGAACCCGCCTTACTTCCAGGGCATGCAGGC
This sequence comes from Aestuariivirga litoralis, assembly GCF_015714715.1. NCBI lineage: Bacteria > Pseudomonadati > Pseudomonadota > Alphaproteobacteria > Hyphomicrobiales > Aestuariivirgaceae > Aestuariivirga > Aestuariivirga litoralis. Next base: position 110,558 of record NZ_WAHS01000001.1, read on the forward strand.
CACGCCGAAGCCCGTGTCGAATGTGACGGGTGCGCGCGTGCTGGGGCTCTTTGGTGACAAGATCACCACCGACCACATTTCGCCGGCAGGCTCGATCAAGGCAGCTTCACCCGCCGGCAAATATCTGATCGAGAATGGCGTGGCTCCGCTGGACTTCAATCAGTACGGCACCCGCCGCGGCAACCACGAGGTGATGATGCGCGGCACCTTTGCCAATATCCGCATCAAGAATTTCATGGTGCGCGAAGGCAGCCAGGGCAATGTCAAGGAAGGTGGCGTCACGCTGCACCAGCCCGATGGCACTGAAATGCCGATTTATGATGCTGCGATGAAGTACCAGAAGGAAGGCGTGCCGCTGGTCGTTTTTGCGGGCGTGGAATATGGCAACGGTTCATCACGTGACTGGGCAGCCAAAGGCACCAATCTGCTGGGCGTGCGCGCCGTGATCGCGCAGAGCTTCGAGCGCATCCATCGCTCAAACCTGGTGGGCATGGGCGTTGTGCCGCTGCAGTTCAAGGACGGCGACTCCTGGCAGAGCCTGAATCTGGTCGGCAATGAGCAGATCACCATCAACGGTCTTGCCGAAGGCTTGAAACCCCGCGCCATGCTGACGGTCGATATCACCCGCGCAGATGGCACCAAGACTTCGGTGGAGGTGATCTGCCGCATCGATACGCTGGACGAGATCGACTACTTCAAGAATGGCGGCATTCTGCCATTTGTGATCCGGAACATCGCCAAAGTGGCCTGATCTCCACCAATCATTGCGCCACAGCTTTATGAGCGTAAGCTAAGCCTTCCAACAAGGGAGGCTTACATGGCTTATATTGATCTGATGGTTTTGCCGGTCACGAGCAGCAAGCTCGGTGCTTACAAGAAGCTGGTGAAGAAAAGTGCCGAGGCGTGGAAGCGCGCTGGTGCGCTGGAATATCACGAAGTGATCCAGGATGACGTGAAGCCTGGCAAGGTCACTTCATTTCCGCAAAGCGTGAAGCTGAAGAAGGATGAGATGGTGGCTGCGGCTTACCTCGTGTTTGAATCCAAGGCGCATCGCAACAAGGCCTGGAAGGCGATCATGAAGGACCCATTCATGGCGGGCTTTGATTGGAAGAATTCGCCCTTCGACGGCAAGCGCATGTATTACGGCGGCTTCAAGACGCTGATTAAATTTTAGAGATTATCGCCGTCCGCGCACACGCCAGACTCACTCACAAGTGATTGGCATGTGTTCAGCCTGCGCGCGATTATACCGGCATGGAAAAGATCTATTCACGCCGTAAGGCACTTCAACTCGGGCTCGGTGGCGTTGCCGCCGGGCCGCTGTTTTCTTCGATGGCCCGTGCTGCGCAAAGCCCGGTGCTGGTTGAACTGTTCACCAGCCAGGGCTGTTCCGATTGTCCGCCGGCCGACAAGCTGGCCGCGCAACTGATGAAAGAGCCCGGTGTTTTCGTTGTCTCGATGAATGTCGATTACTGGGATTATCTGGGCTGGAAAGACACGCTGGGCAAAGCAGAATGGTCCAGGCGGCAGGAAACATATGCAAAGCAGCGCGGCGATGGCGAAGTCTATACGCCGCAAATGGTGATCAATGGCATGGAACATGCCGTGGGATCCAACCGCGGCGCGGTTGATGCCGCCATTGCCAGCGCGCGCAAGAAGGCAGCACTTGTGCCGGTGTCGCTGCGGCAGAATGGCAATGAAATCAGCATCAGCGTGGGGCCGGGGGCGGGCAAGGCCCAGGTTGGGCTTCTGACATTGACGCCGGAGGTGGCCGTGAAAATCGGGCGCGGCGAAAATGCCGGCGCAACTGTGACCTATCATAATGTAGCTCGCAAGTTGGATGTGCTCGGTGAGTGGGACGGTACAGCGAAGGTTTTCACTGCTGGCCAAGCATCGGGAGATCCCGGACAATTTATCGCAATTTTGCAGAGTGTAGAGACCGGCCAAGTCATGGGCTGTTCGGCGTTCACGGTCTCGTGATCAGCCTCGGTGATCCGCCAAACGTTGCTGCCCGTTGTATTGGCAAGATCACGCAATAAGGCCTGATCCAAAAAATCCTGAGGACGTTCAACATGCGCAAGCTTCTTGCTGCCACGGTCATACTTGGCCTGATTTCAACTGCCGCTCTCGCTGCCAACCCGATGGTCGGTGGTGCTGCGATGTATCCAAAAAAGAACATTATCCAGAATGCGCTCAAATCCAAGGACCACACCACGCTGGTTGCTGCCGTGAAGGCCGCTGGCCTGGTTGACACGCTGCAGAGCAAGGGCCCGTTCACCGTGTTCGCGCCCACCAATGAAGCCTTTGCCGCGCTTCCTGCTGGCACGGTGGAAACCCTGCTGAAGCCGGAAAACAAGGCGCAGCTCACCAAGATCCTCACCTGCCACGTGATCGGTGCCAAGGCTTTGGCCAAGGACGTGATGTCGATGGTGAAAGCTGATGGCGGCCAGCACAAGGTGAAGACCGTGGGCGGCTGCGAGCTGACCCTGAAGGTTGATGGCAAGAAGGTCACCGTGACCGATGAAACCGGCGGCGTTGCCAATGTGACCATCGCTGACGTGATTCAGTCCAACGGCGTGATCCACGTCGTCGATAAGGTTCTGCTGCCGAAGTAAAGTTCTACAGCGTTTCTCCTGACGCGGGTGGCCCGGATGCCTTACGGTAGGTATCCGGGCCATTTTCATGTGACGGGTGCGTGACGAGAATCATCACCTTCTTGTGATCGCGAAACATTGATCTGTTTTAATCTGCGATCCGTTCTTTCAGCAGCATCGGCAATCAAGCACGATCAAGGTGAGGAACCTCAAACATGCGTAAGATCATTCTCGGCCTCGCAGCCGCCACTTTCATGTCCGCAGCTGCTTTCGCTGCCAACCCGATGGTGGGGGGCTCGGAAATGTTCCCCACCAAGAACATCGTTGAGAACGCGATGAACTCGAAGGATCACACCACGCTCGTGGCCGCTGTGGCCGCTGCAGGCCTGGTTGATACGCTGAAGGGCGCTGGCCCGTTCACCGTGTTTGCTCCTACCAATGAAGCCTTTGCTGCACTTCCTGCTGGCACGGTCGACACGTTGCTGAAGCCTGAGAACAAGGACAAGCTGGTCAAGATCCTGACCTGCCATGTGGTTGGCGCCAAGGCGATGGCTGCCGATGTGATGGCAATGGTGAAGGCCGATGGCGGCATGCACAAGGTGAAGACCGTGGGCGGCTGTGAGCTGACCCTGAAGGTCGACGGTGACAAGGTGACGGTGACCGATGAGACCGGTGGCGTGGCCAATGTGACCATTGCCGACGTGGCGCAATCGAACGGCGTGATCCATGTGATCGACAAGGTTCTGCTGCCGAAGTAACCCAGCTGAGCTGCGTTGAGCGGCGAGGCTTATCTGGCGCTGTACGGTTCCCTCAACCGTGCAGCGCCTTTACTTTGCACCATCTGATGGTGCGAATGTCGCAAACGGCTTTGCAAAGCATAGCAGGCCTTGTTACTTTCCCCGGATTAGGTTCTGGGGAGTACCATGAAAAAGATTTACCCGAATGCCGATGAAGCTCTGAAGGGGCTGCTGTTTGATGGCATGCTGATTGCCGCTGGTGGCTTTGGCCTGTGCGGCATACCGGAGCTGCTGATCGCCGGCATCAAGAAAGCCGGCACTAAGCAGCTCACCATCGCTTCCAACAATGCGGGCGTGGATGGCTTTGGCCTTGGCCAGCTGCTGGAAAGCCGCCAGGTCAAAAAGATGATTTCGTCCTATGTGGGCGAGAATGCCGAATTCATGCGGCAATATCTGCAGAAAGAACTGGAAGTGGAATTCAACCCGCAAGGCACGCTGGCGGAGCGTATGCGCGCGGGCGGGGCAGGCATTGCTGGTTTCTATACCCGCACCGGCGTGGGCACGCTGATTGCCGAGGGCAAGGAAACCAAGGACTTCAACGGCAAGACCTATGTGCTGGAGCAGGGGCTGGTGACAGATCTCTCGATCGTCAAAGCCTGGAAGGCTGATCCATCGGGCAATCTGGTGTTCCGCAAGACGGCCCGCAATTTCAACCCGCCGGCCGCCACCTGCGGCAAGGTCTGCGTGGCCGAGGTAGAAGAGATCGTGCCGCTGGGCTCGCTGGACCCGGATACGATCCACCTGCCGGGCATCTATGTGCACCGCCTGATCCAGGGCGAGCATGAAAAACGCATTGAACAGCGCACCGTGCGCAAGAAGGGGGCCTGAGCCATGCCGTGGAACCGCGAAGAAATGGCCGCCCGCGCCGCCAAGGAATTGCAAGATGGCTGGTATGTCAATCTTGGCATCGGCATTCCGACTTTGGTGGCGAATTACATTCCCGCTGGCGTAGAAGTGACGCTGCAATCTGAGAACGGCATGCTGGGCATGGGGCCTTTCCCGTTTGAGGGCGAGGAAGATGCCGACCTGATCAATGCTGGCAAGCAGACGGTGACAACGCTGCCGCAGACTGCTTTTTTCGATTCAGCTCAAAGCTTTGCGATGATCCGCGGCGGCAAGATCAACATGGCCATTCTGGGTGCGATGGAAGTTTCCGAGAATGGCGACATCGCCAACTGGATGATCCCCGGCAAACTCATCAAAGGCATGGGCGGTGCGATGGATCTCGTCGCCGGCGTGGGCCGCGTGGTGGTGGTGATGGAGCACACCAACAAGGCGGGCGACAGCAAGGTCCTTCCCAAATGCGAATTGCCGCTGACCGGCAAGGGCGTGGTCGACCGCATCATCACCGATCTGGGCGTGCTGGATGTGGTGCCGGGCGGGCTGAAGGTGGTGGAAACGGCGCCGGGCGTGACCGAAGAGCAGCTCAAGGCTGCGACCAAGGCGAAGATTGTAGGCTAAGAGCTTTCCAGCACTTGCTTGATATTCTGGGCATGCACCTCTTCATAAGGGGCGAAGTAATTGACCCAGCCCATTTGCAGTGGCCCGGCGATCAGCTCCTGCAGCGGCATGGTGCGCAGCGCTTCCTCTTTGCGCATGCGCATCAGCATGCGGATATATTGTGACTGGGCCTTGATCAGGCCTTTGCCATAGCCACCCACCCCGATGATCTCGGGGTCACCATGGTTGGGGAAGATGAAGCTGGGATTCAAGTTCCACAGCCGGTCCAAATCCTGCAAATGGATTTCAAAGTCCTGTGGCGCACCGACATAGGTGACGGTGTCTTCCATCGTGTCGCCAGCGAGCAGCAGGCCGTCCTCGGCGCGCCAGACCAAAGCGGCATCATCGGAATGGATATTGGCTTCGATAAATTTGAGTTTCATCGTGCCCAAGGTGAAATCCATTTCGCCCTCAAAGGTACGGGTTGGCAGGATCAGCGGCTTGATAGCAGGCGGGCCGTGAAAGGTGCCGTCCGCGATGGCGGCCTTGTTCTGTTCGAGATGTGCCAAAGTCTTCCGTGTACTGATGATTTCGCAATCGGCAAAGGCTTCCGTGCCGGCCACATGATCCAGATGCCAGTGGCTCAGCAGCACGGTGATTTCTGTCACGCCCCGGAGTTCCAGGTCCTTGCGAATGAAGGCGGCATATTCAACCGAAACATGAGTATCGTACACCAATGCCTTGTTTTTGCTTACTAAAGCATAGCTGGCGATGCCCAATGAAATGGCACCATCGTCCACCCAGTTTTCGCCTTCCGCAAAACGATGGTCCGGCACGCGGCCGTCGTAATAGGCGATCAGGCCGGGGGCACATTCGAGAATGCGAAGATGTTTCACAATAAATCCATTTGTGGTTTGGGTGCGGGTGGAGGAGTTTGCACTTCGGGTTTGCGTGGACGGGCGATGATGGTCTTTTCCATCGTCCAGAAATCATCAGGCGGTGGTTTCAACAAATCCTGCACCTGTTCGTCCTGCGATAACCAGCGCTCATAATCTTCCGGCAGAATCACCACGGGGGATCGTTCATGAATCGCGGCCACCGGCATGCCCGATGCGCAGGTCAACACAGCAGCACTTTCAAGCTCGGAGCCGTGGGCACCCAACCAATGTTCATAAATGCCGCCCAGCGCGAAGGCGGTTTGATCGGGCTTGTGAATATACCAGGCTTGCTTGCGACCCGGCACGTCGCCTTGCCATTCGTAAAAGCCATCGGCGGGGATCAGGCATCGCCGTCTCCTTATGGCGTTTTTGAATGAAGCCTTTTCGTAAACTGTTTCAGCGCGGGCGTTAACCAGTGGCTTTCCGGGCAGGATTTCTTTGGCCCAGCTGGGCACAAACCCCCAGCGCACCAGAACCATTTCGCGAGCGCCGTTCATGTTGCGCCTTACAATCGCTGTTGGGCTGCCTGGGGTGATATATTCGCGTGGCGGGAAATCTTCCGCGTTAATATACTTCAGCAAATGGCGGATTTCCTCCGGTCCACGGCGGAGAGAACGAAGAACACACATGAGGAGAAGATAGGCGGTGAACGTGACTCAGCAAAGACCCATTCTTGCGGCCTCCGCCGCCATATTCAGGGGCGGGGAGGTGTTGCTCGTGCAGCGGGGCAATGCGGTGGGCCTGGGCCTTTGGAGCTTGCCGGGTGGCAAAGTGGAATTTGGGGAGCGTGCGAAGGCGGCTGCGGCGCGCGAAGTGCGGGAAGAAACCGGTGTGATCGTGGAACTGCGCTCACTGGCCGGGTTTTATGAAATCATCGCCAAGCCTACGCATTACGCCATTGCCTGCTATGCTGGCGTTCACATTGCGGGCGAACCCGTGCCGGCCAGTGATGCCTTGCAGGCGAAATTTGTGGCGCTTCACGATGTGGCGTCCTTTGATCTGGCGCTGCACACGGTGGATGCCATTCAGGCGGCGCGGGCCATTCTGGGTATCTGAAGACAAGTGACTCATGCGCGTTAACCTTCCTTAAAGGAAGCGATTGGGTTTGGTTATCGAGTCTCTATGGTGCGCTGAGAACGCCCGGTTCACGGGCTCACCAGGGACGCTATGCTGAAAACGCCGCTGAATAAAACCGCTACAGACGAAGAAATCGAACGCCCCGTGCAGGAAGAAAAGCACGCCGCCCTCCGTTATATTCTCGATGCCTGGGAAGAGGCGGTCTATGACGGCATTGATCCTGATGCGATTGCCACGGCAGCGATTTTCGCGTCGCTCTCCGATATGATTGCCACTTACGGCGAAGAGCCGGTCGCCGTGATGTGCGAACGCCTGCCAGAGCGCATCCGCAACGGCGAATTCACTGTTACCCGCACCAAGCAGTAATCACTTTTTGCCCAGTCCTGAATCGTCGAACACTTTTGCAAGGTGATCGACGATTTCGCGGATTCGCGGCGCAAGCAGGCGGTTGGTGGGATAGACCGCATAGATGCCGCTGGTGGGCATGGGCAGCGGCGGAAACACCCGGCGCAGCCAGCCTGCTGCAATCGCATTGCGGGCCATCCATTCGGGCACGGCGGTGAGGCCCAAACCATTGATCGCTGCCGCTTCCAGTGATTCCACACTGTTGGTCAGCATGAAGGGCTTTACGGCGATGGTCTCGCCGCCGACCAGCCATGCATCGCGCCAGCGCAGGCGGGAATAGCCGATGAGCCGGTGCTTCATGAGATCCTTGGGCTTTTTCGGCTCGCCATGCTCGGCCAGATAGGCCGGCGATGCGACGATGATCACTTGCGAGCTGCCGATCTGCCGCACCACCAGATTTTCATGCGGCGTCTCCGCGATGCGGATGGCGAGGTCGATATTCTCTTCCACCAGCTTGATCATCTCGTGGCTTTCAACCAGTTCGATCTCGATGCCGGGATAGCGCGTCAGAAATGTCTTCAGCGCAGGTACGATGTAGCGCGCGCCGAAACTATCCGGCACCGCCATGCGGATATGGCCAACGAATGAGCCGGTGGCCGCTTGCACCTCGGCGCGGGCGGCATTGGCATCTTCCAGCAGTTTGCGGCAGCGCTCGTAGAACAGGCGGCCCGCTTCGGTGATCTGAAGTTTGCGAGTGCTGCGGTCAATCAGGCGCACGCCGAGGCGTTCTTCAAGGGCGCGGATGGTTTCACTCACCGAAGACTTTGCCGTCTGCAGTCGCTCGGCGGCGGCCGTGATGCTGCCCGTCTCGATCACCGCCACAAAGGTTTCCATGCCTGCAAAGGGTTCCATGGCGGTGATTGTTCAATAGAGCGAACATAATGTCCAGAACCACCATCTGCCCAGCCGCGCAGCATTTCCCTAGTCAGGCGTCATCTCAAACCGAGATTGAACCTTAAACACATGGAGACTTAAAATGTTGAACGACAGCAAAACCGGCCTGAAGACGGAAGAAAACCTTGACGTGTTCGGCGCCCAGATGATCGTGCGCTGCGATGCCCAGGAACTGGGCATGATGGTGGGCGAGCATATTGTGCCCGACGGCTATTTCGTGCCGCCGCACAGCCACGCCAATGAAGACGAATTCTTCTATATCATCGATGGCGAGATCACTTTGATCAGCCCGTCAGGCGAAACTACGGCCATCACCGGCGACACGGTGAAACTGCCGCGCGGCCAGGTGCATGGCTGGAAGAATGCCAGTGGCCGCGCGTTGCGATTTCTGGTGATCGTTTTGCCGGGTGTGCAGGCTGTGGAAATGTTCCGTCACTTCGACCGCGCGGGCAAAGCCGCCCGTGGCGCGTTGGCACCTGAACAGATCATCGGCATCTGCGCCCAATATGGCGTGAGCATGTAATAACGAGTGGCCCGGGCGGGGATTGCTTACACCCGCCCGGGCCTACTTGTTGATATCCACCACCACGCGGCCACGGGTTTTGCCGGCCACGATGTCTTCCGCCACGCGGGGCACATCGCTGAGCCCCACTGTGGTGGTGAGCGTGTGAAGCTTGGCCATGTCGAGATCACGCGCCAATCGCTCCCATGTTGCGAGGCGCTTAGGGAACGGCGTGGTGACCGAATTGATGCCGATCAAGCGCACGCCGCGCAGGATGAAGGGCGCGACGCTCGTCGGCAAATCCATGCCCTGCGCCAAGCCGCATGCAGCGACTGAACCTTCCGGCACGATCTGCGACAGGATATTGGCCAGGGTGACCGAACCCACGCTGTCGACGGCTCCTGCCCAGCGCGCCTTGGCGAGGGGCTTTACGGGCGTGTTGAATTCCGCCGCATCGACGATGCTGGTGGCGCCGAGGCCCCTCAGGAAATCCGCTTCATTCATGCGCCTTGTGGAAGCGGCCACCTTGTAGCCCAGCTTGGCCAGCAACATGATCGCCACCGAGCCGACGCCGCCGGCTGAGCCGGTGACGAGAATGTCGCCCTGTTCCGGCTTCACGCCCTGTTCTTCCAGCGCCATGACGCAGAGCATCGAGGTGAACCCCGCCACGCCCACGGCCATTGCATCTTCGGGTTTGAAGCCCTTGGGCAGTGGCACAAGCCAGTCGCCCTTCACACGCGCCACTTGCGCGAAGCCGCCGTGATGGCCTTCGCCCACGCCCCAGCCACCGAGCACCACGTCATCGCCTGCTTTGTAGCGCGCGTCTGACGAGGAGATCACTTTGCCCGCGATATCAATGCCGGGGATCAGTGGAAATTGCCGGATGATCGGGCCCTTGCCAGTGACGGCGAGGCCGTCCTTGTAGTTCATGGAAGAATGCGACACGCGGATGGTCACATTGCCCGGCATGAGCTGGTCTTCGGTCCAATCCACAAATTCGGCCCTCTGGCCGGTTTCGGTTTTGGAGACGAGAAGGGCGCGGAATTTTTTCATCAGAACCTCACTGGCTCGCCGAACGCTTTCGGCGCGATTTCATTTTGCCACATGGCGCGAATGCCGCGGACGTAGGTGCCGACCGGCCAGCCTTTGACCTTTTTGCCGTCGTAAGGAGTCCAGCCGGCACGGCTTTCAATCCATTTGTTCTCGATGATCTGCTCGCGCTTCATATCGACAATGGTGAAATCGGCATCATAACCTTCGGCAATGCGGCCCTTGTTGCGCAGGTTGAAAATGCGCTGGGGGCCATGCGATGTGAGATCGACGAGGCGCTGCAAGCCCAGGCGGCCTTCGTTCACATGGTTCAGCATGATCGGCACCAGCGTTTGCACACCGGTCATGCCGGAGGGCGAGGCGGGGTAGGGCTTGGCCTTTTCCTCCAGCGTGTGGGGGGCGTGGTCGGAGCCCAGCACATCGACAAGGCCGGAGGAAATGGCCTTCCAGAGGGCCTCGCGGTGGTGCTTCTCGCGCACCGGCGGGTTCATCTGCAATCTGGTGCCCAGCCGCGCATAGTCATCGGCCGACATGGTGAGGTGATGTGGGGTGACCTCAACTGTAGCCACATCACGGGCGGCGGCCAGAAGCGGCAACTCCTCAGCGGTGGAAATATGCAGCACATGAATGCGTTTGTTGTGCTTGCGGGCGATGCGGATCAAGCGCGCGGTTGAAATGACTGCGGCTTCCTCATCGCGCCAGACGTGATGCGAGGTCGGGTCGCCCTCGCGTTGCAGCCCCACCCGGGCACGCAAGCGCATTTCATCCTCGCTATGGAAGGCGGCGCGGCGGGTCAGGCGGCTGATCACGGCTTCAAGGCCGCTTTCATCTTCCACCAGAAGGTCACCGGTGGATGAACCGGCGAAGACCTTGATACCGGCCGAGGCTTCGAGGCTTTCGAAAAGCGGAATCTGCTCCACATTCTCGCGCGTGCCGCCGACATAGAAGGCAAAGTCGCAGAACATGCGGTGCCGGGCACGCGACACTTTGTCGGCCAAGGCCTCGGCAGAGGTTGTTGTGGGCTTGGTATTGGGCATTTCGAAAACGGCGGTGACGCCACCGGCGACGGCACCCCGGCTACCGGTTTCGAGATCTTCTTTATGAGTTGCGCCGGGTTCGCGGAAATGCACCTGGCTGTCGATCACGCCGGGCAGGATGTGTAGGTTTTTGCAGTCGAGAGTTTCCGCAGCAGTGATGCCGGACATATCGCCGATGGCTGTGATCTTGCCGCCTGAAACCGCGATGTCGCCCACGCCTATTCCAGCGTGATTGACGATGGTGCCGCCCTTCAAAATCAGGTCTGCTTTTTGCACCCGGCCGCTCCTTGTTTTGCCTCTTAGCTTCTCGTAAAACTTATGCTGCCCCAAGGCAACCATGACAGAATTCACCCCCGAAAGCCTGCCTCACCGTGCCATCACAGCCCTTAAAGGCGATGGCGTTTTAGCCTTTTTACACAATATCTTGACCTGCGATGTTGAGAATTTGATTCAAGGGCAGATCGCCTATGGCGCATTGCTCTCTCCGCAGGGGAAGATCCTGCATGATGTGTTCATTCATCATGCGGGTGATGTGAGTTATCTTGATGGCGATGCATCGGCGCGTGATGACTTGGTGGCGAAGCTGAAGCTGTACCGCCTGCGGGCAAAATTCGAGATCACGCCGCGCGATGATCTGGGAGTTCTGGCCTTCTCAGGTGCTGCCCTCGATCCACGACATGCACTGCTCGGAACACGCGCAATCGCCGACATTCGCGGGCATGCGAGCGGACATAACTATGACCTCAATCGCTATGCACTTGGCATCGCGGACAGTGCCGAGATCGGTAGCAACAAGCTGTTTCCGCATGAAGCGAATTTCGACCAGTTCGCCGGGGTCGATTTCAAGAAGGGCTGCTATATCGGGCAAGAGGTTGTGTCGCGCATGCATCACCGGGGCACGGCGCGCAGCCGCATACTCCCCATCACTTTTGAAGACGAAAATGCTGCTGACGAAATCCGGGTGGGCGAAATGTTACTCGGCGAGGTATTGGGGCGGCGGGGCAAGGCCGCGCTGGCGCTGTTGAGGCTGGACCGGCTGGCGGAGGCGAAGGCATCGCTGCCCTTCAAAGTCAGCAAGCCCGACTGGGCCAGGTTCGAGGTTACACTTCCATGAGTGCGGTAAAGCATGATGACGGCATTCACCGCTGCCACTGGTGCGGCACCGATCCGCTCTATGTCCATTATCACGACACCGATTGGGGTGTTCCGGAATATGACAGCCGGGCGCTGTTTGAAAAGCTGATCCTCGATGGCTTTCAGGCGGGGCTGTCGTGGATCACGATTTTGCGCAAGCGCGAGAATTTTCGCAAAGCCTTTGATGGCTTCAAGCCGGAGGTGATCGTCAATTACCAGCCCGCAAAGCTGGAAGCGTTGATGCAGGATGCCGGGATTGTGCGCAACCGCGCCAAGATTGAGGGCACGGTGAAGTCGGCTGAGGCCTATCTGAAGATGGAGGATTTCTCGGCCTATCTCTGGGACCATGTGGGCGGCAAGCCCGTGGTGCTCAAGCCGGGGCAGGCCATTCCCACCAAGAACGATGTGTCGGAGAAAATCTCCAAGGACCTGGTCAAGCGTGGTTTCAAATTCGTCGGCCCGACGATTGTCTACGCCTTCATGGAAGCCTGTGGTTTCTATAATGACCACCATCCGGATTGCCACCGCCACAAGGCGGTGCAGAAGCTGGTGCGGAAGTGAGCGCGCGCGCCTGGCAGCGTATGCTTTCAGGGCGGCGGCTGGACCTGCTGGACCCTTCGCCGCTCGATATCGAGATTGAAGACATTGCCCATGGCCTGGCGCGCGTGGCGCGCTGGAACGGGCAGACCAAGGGCGATCATGCTTTCTCGGTGGCGCAGCATTGCCTGCTGGTGGGCGCGGTGTTTGTCCATGCCAACAAGGCGGCGACTAAAGCAGAGCGGCGCGCTACGCTTCTGCATGATGCGGCGGAATATGTAATCGGCGACATGATCTCGCCGTTCAAGGCGGTGCTGGGGCTGGATTACAAGGCGTTTGAGAAGCGGCTGATGGCGGCCATTCATATTCGCTTCGGCCTGCCGCCCAGCGATGCGGCTTTGGAAGCGGAGATCAAGAAGGCTGATCAGATTGCGGCCTATCTGGAGGCCACGCAATTGGCGGACTTTGCGCTGGATGAGGCGGAGAAATTCTTCGGCCGCCCCAAGGGGCTGAATGGCGATGGCTTCCAGCAGTTCCTGTCGCTGAAGCCGATGCCGGCGGTGGAGGCCAAGGCCGCCTATATCAAGGAATTCGAGGCGCTGGCATGATCATCGTGTGTGGGTTGAGCAAGGCGCAGGGGCAGATTGACCAGCATGGCGCACGCTCGGTGATCGGCATCCTGGGGCCGGAAACGGCGCACCCGGTTTACAGCGGCGTGGATGAGGCGCGGCATCTACGGCTGAGCTTCAATGACATCAATGAGCCCACCGAAGGCATGGTGCATGCCAGCGAAGATGATGTGCACCGGCTGATCCGTTTCATCCAGGAGTGGGACCGTAAGGCGCCGATGGTGGTTCATTGCTGGGCAGGGATCAGCCGCTCCACCGCTACGGCCTTTACCGCAATGTGCCTGCTGCGGCCGGATGAGGACGAGATGGCCTTGGCACAGGATCTGCGGGAAGCTTCGCCGTCAGCCACGCCCAATAGGCTGATCACCGCCAAGGTGGATCAGGTGCTGGGCCGGCAGGGCCGCATGCTGCGCGCGGTGGAAAGCATCGGGCGCGGGGCTGACGCGTATGAGGGTGTGCCCTTCGCTATCAAGGTGTAGTTGCCAGCTCAGGCACAGCAATTGGCGTTGCCGGTCGCTGGTTTCGATGTGCAGCAAGAAGAGGGCAGTGCTCTTTCGGCGCGGTGCCGGGGCTTGCAAATGGCCGCCCGGCCTTTCAGATGCAACACGGCGCTGGACGCATCGGTTGTCACGCTCTCAACATCGAAGATTTGCATCGGCGTATCGGGGCTGCTGATCTCGAACGTCAAGCGGCTCGCGTTGTCAAGGCTGATCTTGGTGCCCACCTTTGCCAGGATGGAGCGAAACTTTCCCACATTCATGAAGGTTTGGCCGTCCTCTGCCGGGATGTCTTCCACCTGCAGGATGGTTTCCTGCCACGCGTCGGGGTTTCCACCACAGTCAAGCGTAGCAAATGACCCGGCTTTCACTTCGGTAACGTGATAACCGGGTTGCACCCGCCGGCCAGCATATTCAATAACCAGCGGCTTGTCCGCGTGCGGGGCCAAGGTGGAAAGCATTTCCGCCAGCGACTTCTCAATTTCCGGCTTGGGTAACAAAACACTGGCGTTGGCATTCATTGCAAGCTATTCTCATTTCAACGACTCTTGAGATATTGAAATGATAATGGAAGAATTGCAAGCCCTAAACGCGTTTGGTGCGCTTTCGCAAAGCACGCGGCTTCAAATGGTGCGTGCGCTGGTGGTTGCGGGCACCGAAGGATTGGCTGCAGGGGCCATTGGTGAGGCGGTGGGTGCGTCTTCATCCAGCGCTTCATTCCACCTTGCCAATCTTGAACAGGCAGGCTTGGTGAAGTCGCGGCGGGTGGCGCGTTCGATCATCTATACCGCCAACTACGATAGTCTGTCAGGCCTTGTGGAGTTCCTGATGCGGGACTGCTGCCAAGGCAAGCCAGAGATTTGTGGCCCCGCTGCAGTTGCCGCGAAGGCCTGCTGTGTTCCGGTCAAGGCGGTCAAACGTGCTCGCTGAGCAATTGCTTATCAGGCGCGCTGTTGCGGATGATGTTCCGGCCATCACGGCGATTTACGCCGAGCATGTGCTGGGGGGAACCGCTTCATTCGACACTGTTCCCCGCAGTGAAGATGCAACATTTGCGCGCTTGGAAGAATGCGACAAGCGTGGCTGGCCATTCATTGTTGCTGCAATCCACGACGCGGTAGCTGGATATGCCTATGTGACGCAATTCCGCGACCGTCCGGCATATCAATATTCGTGCGAAAACTCGATCTACTTGCGCGGTGACCACAGAGGGCAAGGCATCGGCAAAGTGCTGCTCAACCGGCTAGTGAGTGCCGCAGAGGATTCAGGATTCCGGCAGATGATAGCCGTTTCGGGTGGCGGTGAACCAGCATCCGTAGCGCTGCACTTGGCATGCGGCTTTGAAATGGCCGGCCGCATGAAGTCGGTGGGACGAAAGGCCGGGCGTTGGCTTGATACGGTCTATCTGCAGAAAGCTCTCGGTCCCGGAGATGGCACGGCACCGGAAAGTGAACTGAAATGAGGTTGTGGAAATGAGGCAGTACCGGGACTTGTTGGCAGAGTTTGTCGGCACTACTCTCCTGCTTGCCACGGTGATCGGCTCAGGGATCATGGGTGAGCAACTTGCTGGCGGCAATACGGCTCTCGCGTTGCTTGGTAACACCATCGCGACAGGCGCTATTCTCTATGTTCTGATCACTGTGCTGGGTCCAATATCGGGGGCGCATTTCAATCCGGTTGTATCATTTGCCGTGTGCGCTACAAAACGGCTCCCATGGCCGCGCTTTCTCCCTTATGTCGCTGCTCAAGTGATCGGTGCGTTGGTTGGAGTCTGGCTGGCGCACGCCATGTTTGACCTGCCGCTGCTGGAGATTTCGACCAAGCAACGCTGGGGCACTGGACAGTGGGTTGCTGAAGCCACCGCGACCTTCGGATTGTTGCTTGCGATATTCGGCGGCATCCGCTTCAACGCTGCCGCCATTCCGGCGCTGGTTGGCTTCTACATCACGGCGGCATATTGGTTCACGGCATCTACTTCATTTGCCAATCCTGCTGTCACCATGGCGCGGGCGCTGTCCAATACCTTCGCAGGCATCGCGCCGGACTCAGTCCTGCCATTCATTGCGGCGCAGGCGGTCGGCACCGCGTGCGGGCTGCTGGTGTGCTCAGTACTTTTTTTCAAAGAAGAGAAGGCTTAGGCCCATGAGCATTGTCATCCATCACAATCCTGAATGCGGAACGTCGCGCAATGTGCTCAGCATCATCCGGGCAACAGGCATTGAACCGGTGATCGTGGAATATTTGAAAACGGGATGGACAGAACCTCAGTTGCTTGGGCTCTTTGCTGCCGCTGGTCTTGATCCTCGCACTGCCCTGCGCGAGACCAAGTCTCCGGCCAAAGAACTTGGTTTGTTGGAAGCTGGGGTTTCGCATCAGAAGATCATGGCGGAGATGTTGAAGCATCCCGTGTTGGTGAACAGGCCCATCGTTTGCGCGCCAAAGGGCGTGAAGCTTTGCAGGCCGAGTGAAGGCGTGCTGGACTTACTAGACAGGCTTCCTGCGGGCCCACTTTACAAAGAAGATGGATCCTTGCTGATTGATGCGGATGGAAAAAGGGTCTGAGCGCACGCCGTTGTGGTGAAGCCTCCTCGCCAATAAAAAAGCGCCCTTCCGGGCGCTTTGTGATCTGGGTTCCGGCTCTTCTCAGCCTTCGTTGGCGTAGAAGATGTGGTGGCCAATTTTAATGAGTTTTCGCATCGTGTGGGCCCAGCGGGGGGTCACGTAATCAGCGTGATAGTTGGTGGCATTGCCAAGCATGGCGATGGCCGGATCATTGTTGATGGCGCGCTGGGCGATCGACTTGGCGTGGGCCCAGGAAGCGGGCGATTTCACGTCGTCAGCCAGGCCGTCACAGGCGAAGGAGAACTGGCAGGAATTGC
Organism: Aestuariivirga litoralis; assembly: GCF_015714715.1. NCBI lineage: Bacteria > Pseudomonadati > Pseudomonadota > Alphaproteobacteria > Hyphomicrobiales > Aestuariivirgaceae > Aestuariivirga > Aestuariivirga litoralis. Next base: position 126,968 of record NZ_WAHS01000001.1, read on the forward strand.
GGCTGCCGGAGCCCTGATAGACCACACCGCAGATCGTCTTGGGGAAGTCCGGGTTCTTGACGCGGTTGAGGATGACCTTGGCGACGGCCAGCTGGCCCATGTCGCTCTCGGAGCGGCTTTCAAAGTAAACGGCGCGGGCCAGGCAGTTTTCCTCGGCCATGCGGATATTGCGCTGGGCCATGACCTTCTGCTTGTCAGGGCCTGACACGGCGAATTGCTTGTTCGGGTTGGGCAGAGCCGGGTTTGACACCAGGCGCTTGACGGCGGGCTGCGCGTCATCATTTTCATGCTGCAGGTCAATGGCCGCCGGAATGATCTTCATCATCGCATGGGCCTGGGCGACCAGCGTCTTCATGTTGGAAGGCTTGCTCTTGGGCAGCGGCGGCGAAACGGAAGGTACAATGTCAGCGGCGGCATCGACCAGATCGCCCTTGCCATCGGAAATGACCGTCTGGCGGCGCAAAGTGGACATGTTGATCGAGGCAACGCTTTCACCTTCGGGCAGGAGTGAGCCCTTGGTGGACAGGGGGGAGCTGGGCGACACAAGAGTGGCAATGTCTTCAGCATCAGAATTATGGGCGGAGGCATCGCGGCCAATCAAATGGCCAGCGAAAGCAAAGGCGACAATCAACATCAGCCCGGCCACAGCCATGGGCAGATAATCAATCCAACGGCTCGATTTTGAAACCGGCATGCGGAACATCTCTTCCTCTCGGGTGAGGCGCTGCCGGGTTCTACGCGGGCTTTGGTGCAATATCCCAATCCTTTGCTTGGCCGGGCAACAGCCCGGAACCAATATACGGCTTTGGGGTTTAGCATGGGTTAACCACAGGGCAAACTAAATTTCGCCATTTTGTTGCCATGCAACAAAGTTCTGTTGATAAAGGTTAATCCATTGAAAGTACTATGATTTACGTGCCAATTTTAGGTGCGCCTGGGCTGCCGCAAGCCTCGCTACAGGTACGCGGAAAGGCGAGCAGGAGACGTAATCAAGGCCGACCGCCTCAAAGAAGCTGATTGAGTCCGGATTGCCGCCATGTTCACCGCAAATGCCGAGATGCAGTCCGGGGCGGCCCTGGCGGCCGCGCTCCACCGCCATGGCGATCAATTCGCCCACGCCTTCGACGTCCAGCGAGACGAATGGATCATGCGGAAAAATCTGGCGGTTGGTGTATTCGCCTATGAAACGCGCACTGTCGTCGCGGCTGATGCCATAGGTGGTTTGCGTCAGGTCATTGGTGCCGAAGGAGAAGAATTCGGCCGCTTCCGCGATATCAGCGGCCCGCAGCGCAGCGCGCGGCAGCTCGATCATGGTGCCCACCAGATACTCCAGCTTCTGGCCGGTTTCCTTGGCCACATCGCGGGCCACAGCATCAATGCGGGCGCGCACGGCGGAAAGCTCGCCGCGTGAGGCGACTAGCGGAACCATAACCTCGGCGATGGGGCCGGTGCCGGTGGTGGCCTGTACATGCGCTGCCGCCTCGAAAATGGCCCTTGCCTGCATGTCGGTGATTTCGGGATAGGACAGGAGCAGGCGCACGCCGCGATGGCCCAACATGGGGTTTTGCTCACGCAGTTCCAGCACCCGCTTTTTGAAGCCGGCCACCTCGAGATTGAGATTGCGCGCCATGGCCTCGATCTCTTCCACTTCGCGCGGCAGGAATTCGTGCAGCGGCGGGTCGAGCAGGCGGATGGTGACGGGCATGCCGGCCATGATGGCGAACAGCTCGATGAAGTCGGCGCGCAGCACCGGCAGGATCTTGGCCAGCGCAATGCGGCGCTCTTTTTCGGTGTCGGCGAGGATCATCTCGCGCATGGCGATAATTCTATCGCCTTCAAAGAACATGTGCTCGGTGCGGGAAAGCCCGATGCCCTCGGCGCCAAAATCGCGTGCCAGCCTGGCGTCATGCGCCGTTTCGGCATTGGCGCGCACTTTCATGCGGCGGGTTTCATCGGCCCAGGTGAGGATGGTGGCGAAATCACCAGACAGCGAGGGCTTGGTGACGGCCACCTGGCCTTTCAGCACCTGGCCCGACGAACCATCGATGGTGATGATGTCGCCGCGCTTGAGGGTGACGCCGGCAGCCTTCAGCTGGCCCGCTTCCATATCGATGCGCAGGCTGGAGGCGCCGGTGACGCAGGGCTTGCCCATGCCACGCGCGATCACAGCGGCGTGGCTGGTCATGCCGCCACGGGTGGTCAAGACGCCATCGGCCATGTGAAGGCCCTTGATGTCTTCTGGCGCCGTTTCGGTGCGCACCAGGATGACGGCGATGCCTTGGCCCGCCAGCACGCGTGCCTCATTGGCGTCAAATGAAATGATGCCCGACGCTGCACCCGGCGAGGCGCCGATGCCTTGCGCCACCAGTTCCCGCTTGGCGGCGGGATCAATGGTGGAATGCAGAAGTTGGTCTAGCGCCACGGGGTCAATGCGCATCAGGGCATCGTGCTTGGTGATCTGCTCCCGCGCGACCAGATCTGTGAGGATGCGCAGATTGGCTGACGTGGTGCGGCGTGCCGGTCTTGCGTCCAGTAGCCAGAGTGCGCCTTGGGCGACGGTGAAATCCACTTCGACCGCGTCTTTCAATTCATGTTCGAGCACATCGAGCGCCGAAGCCAGCTGTGCGAAGGCGCCGGGCTCTTCAGTCTCCAGCGATGGCGCGGGGCCGGCGATGGCCAGCACCTGGCGCAGCCTGGCATCAAGATCAGAGCCTTGTGCATTGGTGAGATAGTCGCCGCCCACTTCACGTTCACCCGTCTGGGCCGGGCGAGAGGTGGCATGGCCGGTGCCAGAATGGTCCGACTGGTTGCCGAACACCATGGCCTGCACCACGATGGCGAGGCCAGCGTCTTCCTTCAAGCCGTGCAGCTTGCGTTTCTGTTTGGCGCGCGGGCTTTGCCAGTTGCGGGCGAGTGCGGCAACGGCATGCCAGAGCTGTTCCTCCACATCCTGTGGAAACGCGCGGTCATTGTTGGATTCAATCTGCGCCTTGAAGCGGCTGGCCAGTTCCGGCCCGTCAGTGCCGCGGATTTCGCGGGCTGAGACATAGCCGCGTTCCTCGACATAGAGGTTGAGCAAATCATCAAACACCGCCGGGTCATCGCCCAAAACGGCTTGCGCGTAATTCTGCATCAGACGGCGGTAGCATTCATAGGCGAAAGCGTGATCGCCAGCGGAGACGCCGAGGCCTTCCACGGTTTCGTCGTTGAGGCCGACATTCAGCACCGCCTCGGTGGCGCCGGGGAACGAGATGGGGGCAGAGGGGCGCACGGCGAGCAGCAGCAGATTGCGTTTGTCGCCCAGGGTGCAGCCGGTCTCGGTGGTGATCGATTCCAGTCCCTGCGCCAGCATGGCCTTGATGTTTTCAACTGTGGCCGGGTCGCTGCTGGCAATATTGCGGCAGGCTTCGGTGTTCAGCACGAAGCCCGGCGGCACCGGCAGTTTCAGCCGCGCGAGATTGCACAGGGCGGCACCGCGCTGGCCCAGATGTCCAGCCAGCAGCACCGGGCTGGGGCCGGAGCCCTGACCGAAGCTGGTAATAAAACTGGCGCGCTTGTTGCTCATTAACCATGCAGTGTCGGCCTGCATGGGGGCGGGGTCAAGGGAAGGCGGGGAACAAGGTTTATTCCGGTGCGGGAAGCAGGTTGGTGATCTCACGCTGGAACTGCGTTACCGCTGCGATGCCCTGTTCGGTCACAGCATAAACGCCGCGGTCGTGCTTGAAGAACCAGCCGTAATAATCATTGCGCAGGATGGTGGCGCTGCGATCCACATTCGTCTGTTTTTTCAGCTCGGAGATCTTGGTGGGGCCGTGGGTGTGAAGATGTGCGAGGCAGCGCAGCGCATCCTGCTTGTAGGCCGTCATCAATTTGGTCTTGGCCGAGCCACCGAGATTAGGGTCGCCGTGGCGGCGGGAGAATTCCTTCAGCAGCGCCGACTTGCGCGCGCTGTTCTTGCGCGGCGTATAGGGCGCAGGGTCAGCCAGCACCTCGATGCTGCCGGATTTTGCCACCACGATCAGGCCGAGGCCCAGCCGTTTGGTGAGCCGCAATGCATCCAGCGTGACGCCGCGCTTGGGCCGGGCGACGGCAATGTAAACCGCATCGGTGACCGCGAGGCGGTCCACCGCCTGATAGAACAGCTGCAGCGTGAGGCCGGTTTTCAGCTCCACAATCACCGGCGGATCATCGCCGCGCAATGCCATCACGTCGCAGGACTTGATCTCGGCTTTCACCGTGTAGCCCTGCGATTCAAGGAAGCGCTTGATCGGCGGATAGAGGTCAGTCTCTTTCATCACTGCGCAGGATAGATGATTCGTGGGGAGCAAGTGTTAAGGCCCGAAGGCCCCCTCATCCGCCCTTCGGGCACCTTCTCCCGCGAGGGGAGAAGGGCGATCTGATTGAAAGTTTGCAGTGTGCTGCCTTCTCCCCTTGCGGGAGAAGGTGCCGACAGGCGGATGAGGGGTCTCAGAACTTCAGCTGTTTGACCTGCACAACGTTCGGCACCTTTTGCACTTCGGCCATCACATTCGCCGGAACCTCGCCATCGGTTTCGATGATCGAGATGGCGTCGCCGCCCTGTTCGAGGCGGCCGAGATGGAAGGTGCCCATGTTGATGCCGGCATTGCCCAAGAGCGTGCCGACCTTGCCGACGAAGCCGGGCTTGTCGTTGTTCGTCACATAGAGCATGTGCGGGCCGAAATTGCATTCGAGCTCGATGCCCTTGATCTGGATGATGCGCGGCTTGCCATCACCAAACACGGTGCCGGCGACGGCGCGTTCATACTTGTCGGTCTTCACGGTGATGCGGATATAAGTTTCGTAAGCGCCGCGCTTGGTCTGCTTCACTTCATCCACCTTGATGCCGCGTTCCTTCGCTACCACAGGAGCAGACACCATGTTGATGGTGCCCATCTGCGGCTGCAGGATGCCGGCCAGAGCTGCCGATGTCAGCGCCTTGGTGTTCATCTCGCCCACGTCACCGGCATATTCGATGACGATGCCGGTGATGGTGGAATCTGTGAGCTGACCCGCGAAGCTGCCCAGCTTTTCAGCCAGTGCCACGAAGGGGCGCAGGCGCGGAGCTTCTTCGGCGCTGATGGACGGCATGTTGAGCGCGTTGGTGACAGCACCCTTGATCAGATAGTCCGACATTTGCTCGGCCACCTGCAGCGCCACATTTTCCTGTGCTTCACCGGTGGAAGCGCCGAGATGCGGGGTTGCGACTACGTTTTCGAGATTGAACAGCTTGTGCTTTTCGGCAGGTTCCACCTCGAACACGTCGAGCGCTGCGCCCGCAACATGCTTGGAGATCAGCGCATCATAAAGCGCATCTTCATTCACCAAACCGCCGCGCGCGCAATTGATGATGCGCACGCCTTTCTTGCATTTGGCGAGTGATGCAGCGTCAATGATGTTACGGGTCTTGTCGGTGAGCGGCGTATGCAGCGTGATGAAATCGGCACGCTTGAAGATTTCATCGAGTTCGACTTTTTCGACGCCGATTTCCACGGCGCGTTCTGGTGAGAGGAAGGGATCAAAAGCGATCACCTTCATCTTGAGGCCCAGCGCACGATCAGCCACGATGGAACCAATATTGCCGCAACCGACGACACCGAGCGTCTTGTTGTAAAGCTCAACACCCATGAAGCGGTTCTTCTCCCACTTGCCAGCATGGGTCGATGCATTGGCTTCCGGGATTTGGCGGGCCAAAGCCATCATCATCGAGATAGCATGTTCAGCGGTGGTGATGGCATTGCCGAAGGGCGTGTTCATCACCACGATGCCGCGCGCGGTGGCGGCGGGAATATCCACATTGTCCACGCCGATGCCGGCGCGGCCGACAACTTTCAGGCGCTTGGCAGCTTCAATGATTTTGGGCGTGACCTTGCTGGCCGAGCGGATCGCCAAACCATCATAGTTCGGGATGGCGGCGAGGAGGGCTTCCTTGTCCTTGCCCAAATCAGGCTGGTAGTCGACTTCGACGCCACGGTCCTTGAAAATCTGGACGGCGGCGGCAGACAGTTTGTCTGAAATCAAAACGCGGGGGGCCATGAGGCGCTCCTATGAATGAGAAATTGAATTAAGCGGATGTGGCTTTGGCATAGGCCCAGTCGAGCCAATGCGTGAGCGCTTCAACGTCTTTGGTTTCGACCGTGGCGCCGCACCAGATGCGCAGGCCCGGAGGGGCATCGCGGTAGGCGCCGATGTCGTAAGCAACACCTTCGGCTTCCAGCAACTTCACCAGTTTCTTCGGCACGTCTTCGGCGCCATCGAGCGTGAGGCAGACAGATGTGTTGGAGCGTGTGCCCGGCACCTTGGCGAGGTGATGTGCGAATTTGTTGCGCGCCACCCAGGCGTCCAAAACGGTGGCATTTGCATCCGCGCGGGCGCGCAGGGCCTTCAGGCCGCCAATGGATTTGGCCCATTCGAGCGAGACGATGTAATCTTCAACGCAGAGCATCGACGGCGTGTTGATCGTCTCGCCTTCAAAAATACCGGCGATCAATTTGCCACCCGAAGTGAGGCGGAAAATCTTTGGCATCGGCCAAGCGGGCACATAGGATTCGAGACGCTCAACCGCACGTGGGCTAAGGATCAGCACGCCATGCGCACCTTCGCCGCCCAGCACTTTTTGCCAGGAGAAGGTGATGACATCGAGCTTGGCAAAATCCATTTCCTGCGCGAAGGCGGAGGAAGTGGCGTCACAGATGGTCAGGCCTTCGCGGTTGGCGGGGATCCAGTTGGCATCCGGCACGCGCACGCCTGATGTCGTGCCATTCCAGGTGAAGACCACATCGTGGCTGAAATCGATCTGCTTGAGGTCCGGCAGGTCGCCGTAACCGGCGGTGATCTTGCGGGCGTCTTTCAGCTTCAGCTGCTTCAGCACATCAGAGACCCAGCCATCGCCGAAGCTTTCCCAGGCGACCATGTCCACGGGCCGCGCGCCGAGCAGCGACCACAGCGCCATTTCAACAGCGCCGGTATCTGAAGCAGGCACAATGCCGATCTTGTAATCGGCGGGCACTTCCAGAATTTCGCGGGTGAGCTCAATCGCTTTCTTCAGGCGGGCCTTGCCCAAGCTTGAGCGATGGGAACGGCCCAGCACGGCGTCTTTGAGTTTGTCAGGGGTCCAGCCCGGAATTTTCGCACAGGGGCCGGAAGAAAAATTTGCGCAAGCCGGGCGCATAGCCGGTTTTTGATCTGTCATGTTTGCTCCATCCTTACAGATGGGTTGAGCCACGTTGGGGTGGCCTAGCCCGAGGGCGCGTTTGACAGAACTTGCGTCGCCTTTCAACTCAATTTTGAGTCAGGGTGAATCAGATCGGCGTTGCCTGCAGCCGTGAAGCCCATAATTGCTGGCGTTTCTTCAATTCATCCTTCTGCAGAAGTTCAGAGAAATCATCGGACAGACGATCAAGTTCTTCGAAGCGAAATTCGCGTTCGCCCTGTTGATTCCACTCGGCTTGCAGCGTCTTGAAGGGACTGCTTCCCAGACGCAGCCCGAACCAGAGGCTGTTCTGTTGGGCAGCAAGGTTGCGGCTGGTGCCGACCCAGACTTCGCCCGTGCTCGAGCACACGACCGCAAACACGCCGCGCACGGATTTGCGCTCCTTGTATGCGGCGATCATTGCTTTTCGGTCCTGATTTGACATGTCATTCTCTCTTTCTGATTTATATCCGGGTGAAATAGCAGATAATATTACCCGGGTAAATATAAAAATGCAGGCTGGCCTGTTTTGTCGGTCCTGCACTGCTATTGGTGCTGCAAACAGGAGATGGACATGACGGACAAAGTGGCAATGATCGTGGGTGGCGGCAGTGGCATGGGGGCTGCGGCGGCCAAGCGGCTGGCGGCCGACGGGTTCAAGATCGCCATTCTGTCGTCATCAGGCAAAGGCGAGGCGCTGGCCAAGGAGCTGGACGGTTTCGGCATCACCGGAAGTAATCAGTCCACGGATGATCTCAAGGCGCTGGTGGATGGCACGATGGCGAAATTTGGCCGTATCGATGTTCTGGTGAATAGCGCAGGGCATGGCCCGCGCGCGCAGATCATCGAGATCAGCGATGAAGACTGGCTCAAGGGCTACAATATCTATTTCATGAATGTGGTGCGCGCGGTGCGTCTTGTGGCGCCGATCATGCAGAAGCAGAAGGATGGCGCGATCATCAACATCTCTACGGCGTGGGTGACCCAGCCTTCCGCGATGTTCCCCACTTCCGCCGTGGCGCGCGCGGGCCTTGCCGCTTACTCCAAGATTTTCAGCGACACCTATGCAGGAGACAATGTGCGCATGAACAATGTGCTGCCCGGCTGGATCGACAGCTTGCCGCCGACGGACGAGCGCCGCGATAGTGTGCCGCTCAAGCGCTATGGCACCAGCGCCGAAATCGCCGGTACGATCTCATTCTTGGCGTCGAAGGATGCGGCCTATATCACCGGGCAATCCTTACGCGTGGATGGCGGGTTGGTCAGGGCAATCTAAGCGGAAGTCTTTATTTGCAAACCTGGCGTGAAACGGTTTTCTGGCCTTTCAGCACGGTGAGATAGCTGTTGCAGTCTTCACCGCAGATGCCGGCGCCATTGTCGAGCTGATAAGTGTAACCATTGTTCTTGAAGGTGAGCGTCGCGTGCCCGTCTGAGCCTGCATCCTCGTAGGTGCCGTTGCGGAGCGCGAGCTGCGGCTTCCCAGACAACGGCGCGCCGCGCTTCCAGGCGAAATAGCGCAAGTCATCGCCGTGCTTCTGCGCGCGGACCTGCAGGGTTTTCGTGCTGCAGTGCTGCACAAGGCGGTCATAGCCGCGCGCGGCTGGATAGAGCGCTTTGGCTTCGCCTTCCTTTGCGTCCTTGAGCGCTTTTTCGGCGGCGGCGGTGTTTTCATTGATGGCGGTGATGCGACCTTCCTTGAACCACACCATGCCATTCACCATGGCAATGCCGCGCCAGCCATATTGCGAGGGCTTTTCATCCAGCAGCTGCTTGGTGGTGACGGCATCGAAATACTCGTCCCAATGCACGAGGAATTCCTTGGCATTGCGGATGGGCGGCAGCGGAGACACACGCTGCAAGGGAAAATCGATCAGATTGGCGACAGTCTGCCTGTCGTTGCTCTTCAGCGCCGTTTTCAATTTTGCCGCCGCTGCGCAATCCGCCGCGTAAGTGGTGGGATCATCAGTCTCGCATTGATCGGTGGCCGCTGTTGTTTGCGCCGAACATGGCAGCGCAAAGGACGCAGCCAGCGCGAGTGTGAGCCAAAGAAGCTGCGTCTTCATGATTGTCTTAGCCCAAATTCTCGCCGAGGAACTTCAACAGTCGGCCCCACGCAATCTCCGCCTGGGCGCGGTCATGCACGTCGCGCTGTTCGTTCATGAAAGCGTGGCTTGCGTCGTAGCCGTAGATCTCGTGCTTCACGCCGACCTTGGTGAGCGCCGCGTCGAAAGCCTTGGCGCGTTCGGGTGTGACAAAATCATCGGTGTTGGAGAAGTGGCCCTGCACCGGCACCTTGATTTTCGAAATATCGAGGAACTGTTCCGGCGGCAATCCGTAGAAGGGTGCCACGCAGGAAATTTCCGGTGCTGTAGATGACAGCATGGCGACCGCGCCGCCCATGCAGAAGCCGATGATGCCGACCTTGGGTGAGGATTGCTTCAAATAGACCATCGCGCCGCGCACCACATTTTGTGCGGCATCGGCAAAATTCAGCGACTTCATCTCGGCCTCAGCCGCATCATGATCATGATAGGGCACCACGCGACCGGCATAGAGATCGGGTGCCAACGCGTCGTATCCGGCCAATGCCAGCCGGTCGCAGGTGCCTTTGATGTTGTCCTGCAGGCCCCACCATTCCTGGATGACCACCACGCCAGGGGCGTGATCGTGTGCCGCCTTGGAAAGATAGCCCTCGGCTTTTTTGCCGTCGATGCGGGGAAAGGAAATGCGCGTGCCCATATATGGCCTCCAGAGTCTGAAGCCAACAGACTGGCAGAAAACGCTCTTTTGGTCACCCGCTGGAATTTTACAAAAAAGTGAGGGGCTGCTCTTGAAAGATCGGTCTTAAGATATATCTTTAGTGCTATCGTAACAAAGGAGAGACATATGACCTACGATAGAAATGAAGACAAATCAGACGCTTCCGGCCCGAATGATGGCCAGCGGGGCAATCATTGGCGCGGCACTGAAGGCCGTGGCTTTGGCCGTGGCGGTTTTGGGCAGCGCGGCTTCGGGCCCGGCGATTCGGGCGGTTATGACCGCGATTGGCTGTCCTGGGCGCGCCAGCCGGGCTTTCACCCGCTGAAGGTGGTGGCCACTGTGGGTGCCTTCGCTGTGTTTCCGCCGCTGGGCGTTTTGACGCTCGGTTACTTCCTGTGGAACAGCCGCCGCGGCTGGGGCCATGGCGGCCACGCATTCGCGGGCGGCCCTGGATCTGGTGAAGGCCGTGGCCGCTGCGGTGGTGGGCATCGCGGCATGCGCCGCTGGTCTTCGGGCAATGACGCCTTTGACCAGCACGCCCGCGAGACGATGGAAAAGCTGCGCGAAGAGCGCCACGCGTTCCAGGCCTTCAGCGATGCGGAGCGCCGCAAGCGCGACCAGGAAGCTTACGATGCTTTCCGTGCCGCGCCTCCGGCCAAGCCGGAAGATGATGCTGGTTCCAAGCAAGACTAACGACAGCGGGTGGCCCCTCATTTTTTAATAGCGCATGACCGGACGCAAAACCGGCGTCCACTTTTGCTGGTCATGCTTTGAGGAGCCGCCTCTTTACCTGAAGGAGTAAACATGATGTTTGATTGCCGCATGAGTGACGAACACAAGAATCACGGCCCCAAATGGGGCTGGGCGCGGCGCGGCGGACCCGGCGGCGGGCCGCCCTGGGCACGTTTTGGCGGCGGCTTCGGTGGCGGCGGTCCGCGCAGCCGAATGTTCGGGCAGGGCGATTTGCGCTTCCTGCTGCTGGCGCTGATCGCCGACAAGCCTTCGCATGGTTATGATCTGATCCGCACCATCGAAGCGCGTTTCGGGGGCAATTATTCGCCGAGCCCCGGCACGATTTATCCCACGCTCACGCTGCTGGAAGAGCAGGGGCTGATTGTGGCTGCCGCTCAAGATGCCAAGAAGTCCTACACGATCACTGATGCCGGCAAGGACTTCCTCAAGGAACACGCTGATGCAGTAGCCGCATTGATGGCGCGCATCGATGTGCAGGCACGCGGCCAAGGCCATGCGCCGATGCCGGAAAGCGTGATGCATGCCGTGCATACTTTGCGGATGGCTTTGATGGGGCGGTTCTCATCGTGGTCAGCGGATGAGCAAACCCGCGTGCGCGAGATATTGGAAAAGGCTGCGCGCGATATTGCGAGCGGCAACAAGCCCTAACAAAAACGCGCCCCCTGTTTTCACAAGGGGCGCGTCTTTAAACTCTTACGAACTGACTGACTTAGAACTTCACGCGCACACCGGCAGCAATCTGATGCTCCTGGGTGTTCTGCGTGCTGTTGATAATGTCGTGGAAGCGGTAGCCCACATCCAGCGCCAGGTTGTTGGTCATTTCATAGGCCACACCGGCATTCAGGCCGATGGCCACACCGGTTACGTCAGTGGCCGCGCCATTGCCCCATTCCCAACCATAGCCGACGCCTGCGCCGACATAAGGGGTGAAGGAAGACGAGTTCTTGAAGTCGTAATAGGCGGTGCCGAGCACCATGCCGGTGCGCACTTCACCCGGATTGAGGCCGTAGCCACCCGTCCAGTTGTAGGTCACGTCAGCGCGCCAATTGTCATTCAGCTGATAGCCGATACCGGCATCGCCCACATAAGCCCAATTTTGATTAGCGCTATCCCAGTTGAGGTAGGAGGCTCCAAGGTCACCACGGATATAAATGCCCGACGACACCACCGCATCTGGCGGAGCATAAGACACGTCCGCAGCCTTTACAGTGGCCGCCAGCGGCACCATGGCGAAGCTGGCAAAAAGAATTTTCCAAAACGATTTCATAACGCACCTCATTAAAACGCTAGTCCCAATACTTACAAACAATGCCAGCCGCTTTTGTTCCAAGGCAGGCTGGAAGAAGGCTGAAATGTGACAGATCCTGACAGTTGCATTTATGCATCACTCTTTTGCATCGAAATGAAACGCCGCATCAGAGATCATTCACCATGCCAGCTTTAGAGTGGGTTGGACCTCTTGTTCAGGCCGCCGCTTTTGAAATCACTCCGCAAAGATCGTCGACAATTTTCTTCACCATGGCAGCATCTTCGCCTTCGGCCATGACACGAATCAGTGGCTCGGTGCCGGATGGGCGAATGACCAGGCGGCCCTTTTTGCCGAGCATCGCTTCAGCATCCTTGATGGCGCTTTTCACAGTCGCATCTTCGAGCGGTTTGCCGCCCTTGAATTTCACATTCTGCAAGATCTGCGGCAGCGGCTTGAACAAGTTGCACACTTCGCTCACCGGCTTTTGCTGGCGCACCACTTCGGCGAGAACTTGAAGGGCCGCGACGAGGCCATCGCCTGTCGTGGCATAATCCGACATCACCACGTGGCCGGATTGTTCGCCGCCCACATTGAAGCCATGAGCGCGCATGTGCTCGACCACATAACGGTCACCCACTTTGGTGCGCGCCAGCGTGAGGCCTTTTGAAGCCATGAAATGTTCGAGGCCCAGATTGCTCATCACGGTGGCAACAAGCCCGCCGCCCTTGAGCAAGCCACGCGCGGCCCAGGATGAAGCGATCAATGCCATGATCTGATCGCCATCAATGACTCGGCCATTTTCGTCGCAGATGATCACGCGGTCAGCATCGCCATCGAGCGCGATGCCAATATCAGCGCGCGTGTCGCGCACGCGTTCGCACATCGCTTCAGGATGCGTCGAACCGCATTTCTCATTGATGTTGGTGCCATTGGGTTCATTGCCCATGGTGATGATTTCGGCACCCAGTTCCCACAGCGCAGGAGGAGCTGATTTGTAAGCGGCGCCATTGGCGGTATCGATCACGATGCGCAGGCCATCGAGCGGTGCCTCGGCCGTATAAGTGCGCTTGGCAAATTCAATGTAGCGAGCGCCGGCATCTTCAATGCGCTTGGCGCGGCCCAGCATGTCAGAACCTGCGGGCTTCAACTGCGATGGATTGTCGAGCAACTCTTCAATTTTGACTTCGGTTTCGTCCGACAGCTTGTAGCCATCGGGCCCGAAAATCTTGATGCCATTGTCGTAGTAAGGATTATGCGAGGCCGAGATCATCACGCCCAGATCGGCACGCATCGAGCGGGTGAGCATGGCGACAGCGGGCGTGGGCACCGGGCCGAACAGAAACACATCCATGCCGGCCGAGAGAAGACCAGCGGTCAAAGCCTGTTCGATCATGTAGCCGGACAGGCGCGTGTCCTTGCCGATCACCACGCGGTGGCGGTGGCCGCCGCGTAAGTGCAGCTGGCCTGCGGCCATTCCGATCTTCATCACCACGTCTGGAGACATGGCGCCCTCATTGGCGCGTCCGCGCACACCGTCTGTGCCGAAATACTTGCGTGACATTCCTGCCGGACCCCTGAAAAGTGATTCCAATTAGAGGGATAAAATTAAATGTCGGCTGAATCTGGATCAAGGGCTGCGGTGAAAACCGCCAGTGCACTTAATGTTTCCTTAACATCGTGAACGCGCAGCACCTGTGCGCCCAACAAGGCCGCATGGAGCGCGCCGCCGAGCGATCCGGCCAGGCGTTTGCCCGCCGTTTTTTCGCCCGTCAGCGCACCGATCATGCCCTTGCGGGAGAGGCCGACGAGGAGGCCCACGCCCAGGCCGTGGAGCAGCGTGAGCTGTTGCAGCAGTTCGAGATTCTGCTTGAAGGTCTTGCCGAAGCCGATACCCGGATCCACCATGATGTGGCTGCGCGCAATGCCGGCGGCTTCCGCCTTGGCGATCAGGGCGGCTAATTGGTCATACACATCCAACGCCACGTCATCATATTTGGGGGCCAGCTGCATGGTGCGCGGCTCGCCCTGCGCATGCATCAGGATGACGGGTGCGCCGGCCTTGGCCACGACGCTTGGGGCGTCTGGATCAAATTGCAGAGCGGCCACGTCATTGATGATGGCCGCACCTTTGCTCAGCGCCTCCTGCATCAGCGGGGCCTTGCGCGTGTCCACTGATACGAAGTGGTCCTTCGCCAGCGCTTCGATCACCGGCATGATGCGGGCGCGCTCTTGCTCGACAGAAACCGTGTCGGAGCCGGGCCGGGTGGATTCGCCACCCACGTCGAGAATGGCAGCACCATCTTCTGCCATCTTGCGGGCTTCAGCGATGGCGGTGGCCGCTTCGAAATGCACGCCACCATCGGAGAAGGAATCCGGCGTGACATTGACGATACCCATGACATGCACGCGGTTCAGTTCCAGCGCGCCGAAGTTGGGGCGGGGGGATGTGATCGCGGTGAAGGAGGGATGGTTTCGAATCTCGCTGGTATCATTCGTGATGCGGCGTTCGATCTTGCCGTCTGCGTGACGGGTGATGAGTTCTGCTTGGGTGAAAGCGATGTCGGCGCGCCCGGCTAGCGGGAAAGCGCCGCCCGAATTGACCAGCTTGGCTGCATCCGGCCCATGCGCGAGACCTAGGGGTCGAAGATAGGTTTTCATGTCCTTGGCTTTGACCCAAATATTTAGGGCCAGCAACAAAAAAGGGCCGGTTGCCCGGCCCTTTTCAATTCAGTTATCACGCGTCTCAGCTTTGCGTCTGCGGTTCCAGATTGCCCAGCGGACGGCGCGGAGTGGTGCGCGGGACGACGGGGGTGGACGAGCCCGAAGTCGGCGCCGGCGTATCGTCGCGCTTGATCTTCTTGCCGGCCAGAACCTGCTTCACTTCCGCACCCGAGACGGTTTCAAATTCCATCAGGGCGGCAGCAACCTTGTGCAGGCCGTTGCGATACTTGGCGAGGATGCGCTTGGCAGAGGCTTCGCCAGCGCTGATCAGCTTGCGGGTTTCCTCATCGATCAGGCGCGCGGTTTCCTCCGAGATGTTCTTCGACTGGGTGATGCTGTGGCCCAGGAAGACTTCCTGGTCATTGGTGCCATAGCGCACGCGGCCGAGTTTTTCACTCATGCCCCATTCCATCACCATGGTGCGGGCCAGCGAGGTTGCCATCTGGATGTCGCCACTGGCACCATTGGTCACATTCTTGGCACCGCCGAGAATGAGCTCCGCTTCACGGCCACCGAACAGAACAGCCAGGCGCGATTCACACCATTCACGGGTGTGGCTGTGGCGGTCACCATCGGGGAGGTTCATGGTCACGCCCAGGGCACGGCCACGCGGAATGATCGTCACCTTGTGCAACGGATCATAAGGCACCTGCAGGCCCACAATGGCGTGGCCAGCTTCGTGATAGGCGGTGTTGCGGCGTTCTTCCTCGCTCATCACGAGGGAGCGGCGCTCGGCGCCCATCATCACCTTGTCCTTGGCATCTTCGAATTCGGCCTGCGTAACCAGCCGCTTGTTGCGGCGGGCAGCCAGAAGTGCGGCTTCGTTGACGAGGTTGGCGAGATCCGCACCGGAGAAGCCGGGCGTGCCACGGGCCAGAACCTTGGCATCCACATCAGGTGCCATCGGAATGTTGCGCATATGAACAGCGAGGATCTGCTCGCGGCCCTTCACGTCCGGATTGCCGACCACGATCTGGCGGTCAAAGCGGCCGGGGCGCAGAAGGGCAGGATCAAGCACGTCAGGGCGGTTGGTGGCCGCGACGATGATCACGCCTTCATTGGCTTCAAAGCCATCCATTTCGACCAGCAACTGGTTCAGCGTCTGCTCGCGTTCATCATTGCCGCCGCCCAGGCCTGCGCCACGATGGCGGCCAACAGCGTCGATTTCGTCGATGAAGATGATGCAGGGCGCGTTCTTCTTGGCCTGTTCGAACATGTCACGCACGCGCGAAGCACCCACGCCGACGAACATTTCAACGAAGTCAGAACCGGAAATGGTGAAGAAAGGCACGCCGGCTTCGCCAGCGATGGCGCGGGCCAGCAGCGTCTTGCCGGTGCCCGGAGGGCCGACCAGCAATGCGCCGCGCGGAATCTTGCCGCCGAGGCGCTGGAACTTCTGCGGGTCTTTGAGGAATTCAACGACTTCCTGCAGATCATCCTTGGCTTCGTCCACGCCGGCCACATCAGCAAAGGTCACCTTGCCGTGCTTTTCAGTGAGCAGCTTGGCCTTGGATTTGCCAAAGCCCATGGCCTTGCCGGAACCGGCCTGCATCTGGCGCATGAAGAACAGCCACACGCCGACCAGAATGATCAGCGGCAGCCAGGAGATCAGCGCGTTCGACCAGAACGAGTCGCTCTGCGGCGGGCGGATGGTCATGTCGATATTCTTCGAGCGCAACGTGGCCAGGTCATTCTCGCCCAGTGGCACATAGCCTTCGAAGGCGGCCTGATTGGTATCCTTGCCCTGGATATAGCCGCCCGAAATGTTCAGGCTCTTGATGGTGCCTGCATTCACCTTGTCAAAGAACTCAGTGTAGGTGATTTCCTTGGTGGTGCCCTTCATGACCTGTCCCTGGAACAGGCTGAAAAGCGCGATCAGCAAAACACCAATCACGACCCAAATGGCAAGATTACGGAAGTTGTTCACGTCATACCTCGAAGTTTTGGCGCGAAGCCAAATGAACGTTACGCGTAACATAGGGCGCAGGTGCTGCCAATCCAAGAAGCAGCTTCGATTATTTCGTGATGAATGTAATCTTCGCTTCTGGATGATGGCTGCTGAAAACATCGGCAAGAACTTTATCGCCGCGCATCACGACCGGTAAACCGGCATCCACAAAGGCTGGAATTTTACCATTACGTTTCAGTGATTTGAGAGCCGCTCTTGCAATAATGGATGAACCTTTGGGGCCGATCACCAGAAAGCGGTTATCCCATCGCACACCGTTTGCGGGCGATGTCGCAACGGGTGCTGCGGCAATGCGTGCGGGTTCGCGCGCGACAATGATCTCGCGCTGGCGCTTGGCGAACAGCGCGCCGCCCAGCGTACGGCGGCCGGTTTCGTCAGAGGCGAGCCAGGCGGCAAGAGATTCGCGCTTGGCCAATTCAGGTGTCGAACCACCAGCGAGTGCGATGAGATTGAGCAATGCCGCATCCGTCATCGCCTTCACGCTTGCGCTTGAAATTGTAATCATGCCGAAGCTGGTGACGGTGACGCTTTTTGCAATCCATACGGCGGCGGATTTTTCCGCGCTGCGCGTTTTGCGCTGCGCTGCTTTGGCTTCGGCAGCGAGTGTCAGTGCAGGAGCTTCGGCGCGCACGCGCACGCGCTCATAGCGATGGTCCTGGTTGCTCGGATCTTCGATCCAGTCTTGTCCGATGGCTGTGAGATAGTCGCGCAATTCGGCGCGGGTCACATCGAGAAGCGGGCGCAAAACGGTGATGCCGTTCCATTGCTTTTCGGGCCAGATGGCGGAGAGGCTTTTGGCTGATGATGTGCGGCGCTGGCGCATGGCCACGGTTTCGGCCTGGTCATCCATTGTATGGGCGGTGAGCAGGGCATTCACGCCATGTTTGCCGCACCATGCGGCCATGAGTTCATAACGTGCCGAGCGCGCCTTGGCCTGCAGGCCGGAGGTGATGCCCTGATGCTTCCATTTCAAAACGTGATGCTTGATGCCAAGGGACTTGCAGCAGCTGGCGACTTGCTTGGCTTCCTTGACCGATTCCTTGCGCAACCCGTGATCGACGGTGAGTGCAATCAGGCTCCCGCTGCCGTGCCATGCATGGGCAAGGCGGAGGAGGGCGATGGAATCACCACCGCCGGAAACGGCAATCGCCAGAGATGGGAAAGGGGCGCACGGCCTGAACAGCCGCTTCAGCCGCGCAGCCGAGAAATTAGAGGGCGCAGCCTTCACGCTTGATTTCAGCCTGGGCGCGCTTCTTGGCTTCGACGGCCTTGGGGTATTCATCGTCGATTGAGCCCAAGGTGGTGCAAGCCTGGTCCTTCTGGCCCAAACGCGACAGTGACATGCCCAGCTTCAACATGCTGTCGGCGGCGCGGCTGCCCTTCGGGTATTTCTTGGCGCCGTTCAGATAGGCCTGAGCCGCGTTGGAGAAATCCTGCTGGTACCAATAGGATTCACCCAGCCAGTATTCGGCATTGCCGGCGGCGGGATGATCTGGATACTTGTCGATGAAATCCTTGAAGGCCACGGTGGCCTCATCATAGTGCATCTTCACCAGCGCCTGGTTGGCGCGCATGTAGAGATCATCAGGGGTTTCAGCCTGCGGGGCTTCCAGCGAAGCTTGCTGGGTGCCGCCGTCCGTTGCGGTTTGATCGGCACTGCCGTCATTGGTGTCGGTGGTGGCCTGGGTATCATCGCCGCCAGCCGGAACCAGAACCTTGCCCTGGAAGCCGCCGTCTTCAGCATTGGCGGATTTGGTGGTGCCGAGGCCTGCGGGCTTGGGCGCCAAAGCGATCTGGGCGGGCGGGGTGGCAATACCGCCTGAAATCTGCGGGTCGGTGATCGGCTGTTCGCCGATCTGTTCCACGCCGTTATCGCCGGCGTTGGCATTCATCGCTTCGGTTTTCTTTTTCAGCGGTGGTGCTACCGGTGCGGCCTGTGCCAGTTTCGGGGCAGCAGGGGCTTCCGGATCAGCAATAGCAGGGGCCTGTTCGGCGGAGCCCAGTTTCTTGGGCGCCTGGGCCTGCATCTGCTTCAATTGATAAGTGAGCTGTTCGACCTGGCCAGTCAACTGGCGCAACTGTTCTTCCAGCTGGTCCATACGGACGGTGACGTCATCAGCGCGCGCCGGAAGGACGGCGGCGCTCATCATCAAGGCACAGACGAAAAGGCTACGCTTTAACATGGGTGGTATCCACAAAGGTTCAGCGCCGTTTGCCCGCCAAAAAAGGGGAAATTGAGGCTCAAACATGAAATCTCAATTCCCCGGCTTTTGGCACGGGAAGGCATGAACTTAGTTGGTGCCGCCGGTGATCACCGTCACAGCGCGGCGGTTCTGGCTCCAGCATTGTTCGGCATCGCACAGGGCGACCGGGCGTTCCTTGCCGTAGGCAATGGACGAGATGCGGTTGCCGGGTACACCCTGCTGAATCAGGAAGTTGCGCGTGGTGGTGGCGCGGCGGGCGGAAAGGGCGATGTTGTATTCGCGGGTGCCGCGTTCGTCGGCATGGCCTTCAACCTGAATGGTCACCTGGCCGTATTGCTTCAGCCAGTTGGCCTGCTTCGACAGCGTGTCGGAGGCTTCCGGGGTCAGTGTGGATTGGTCTTCGAGGAAGAAAATCTTGTCGCCCACATTGGTGGTGAAATCAGCTTTGGAGCCGGGAGCGGCCTGACCCATGCCGCCGCCATTCATGCCGGCGTCGAGATCGGGCTGGGTTTTCTTCGAGCAGGCGGCGAGAGCCAGAAAGCAGCAGCAAATCGCCGCATATTTGAAACCTGCAACACGCATCATCATCAAAGTCACTCCACTCTTTTCGAGGGGCCCTTAAAGCCCTTAAGTCCCAACGCCCTGCCGAAAAAAGCCAGAGCTCATCCATCATTAGGCATGACAGGATTTGGTTAAAAAAGGCGAAACCGCCTGCTTACCGTCACTTCCCGCAATGCAACCCGGTGCAGCACTTGGTCAAATAGCGAGGCGAAATTGTGTCAAAAGCAACATATTCGCGGTTCTTTTGGAACCGTGGTTTGCGAGACGTTAACGCCGATTCTCACTTCAAAAGCGGCGACCAGGCCGGATCGGTGGCAAAATTGGCGGTCTGCATGGCCTGCTCGTTATAGCCGGAAATATCCACCGACCAGAGCTGCGAGCCGCCATTTTCACCGGGGCTGTCACGGAAGAACATGATGACGCGGCTGTTAGGCGACCAGCTGGGGCCTTCATTATGGAAGCCTTCGGTCAGGATACGCTCACCCGAGCCATCAGGGTTCATCACGCCGATACCGAAGCCGCCAGAGCTTTGCTTGGTGAACGCGAGATATTTGCCATCCGGCGACCAGACCGGGGTGGAATAGCGGCCCTGGCCAAAGGAAATGCGCTGCTGGTTGGAGCCATCGGCATTCATTGTGTAGATCTGCTGGGTGCCGCCGCGATCCGATTCAAAGGCGATGCGCGTGCCGTCTGGCGAATAGCAGGGGGCGGTGTTGATCGCCGGCACATTGGTGATCTGGCGGATCTGCTTGGAGCGCAAATCCATTTCATAAATATTGGCGTTGCGGCCATCGTCGCTTTCAAGGCTCATCACGATGCGCTGGCCATCGGGCGAGAAGCGCGGCGCGAAACTCATATGGGCAATGTCGCCCACAATTTCCTTCTGGCCCGTATCGATGTTGTAGATATAGACGCGCGACGCTTCAGCACCGATGGCAGAATAAGTGATCTCCTGCGAGGAGGGCGAGAAGCGCGGCGTGAGCAAAATCTCTTTGCCATTGGTCAAGGTGTGGGCGTTGAAACCGTCCTGATCCATGATGGCCAGCTTCTTGATGCGCAGGTTCTTCGGGCCGCTTTCATCGACATAGACAATTCGGGTGTCGAAATAGGGGGCAAAGCCGGTGATCTTGTTATAGATCATGTCAGCCACCTTGTGAGCCAGACGGCGCGAGAGATTGGCCGGGGCAGTGAAGCTTGAACCGGCGAGGAAGGCTTGCGTGTTCACATCATAAAGCTTGAAGGCCACAGTGAGCTTGCCGCCGGCCACTGAAACCTGACCGACCACGAGGGCCTGCGCCTTCACCTGCCGCCATGATCCGAAATTCGGGTTCTGGTCGAAGCTGGAAATCTGTTCAATGAAACTCGCAGGGTCGAGCGGCTTGAAATAGCCCGAACGATTAAGGTCATTGGCGATGATGCCGGCCACTGCTGTGGCTTGGTCTCCTGAGCCTTGCGATGCAAGGAAGGGTGCCACTGCAATCGGCAGCGGATCAATCTTGCCGCCGGTCACCGTGCCGGTAACGGCAAAGGCCGAGCTTGCAGCAGAGGCCACCACAATCAGCAGAACAAAAACGCGGAAAAAGCTTTTCATGAGAAATCTCACTGGCCAGCAAGCTGGGTTGGGTTGAAGTCGATCGTGTTGTCTTTCCATTGATCATATTGATCAACGGGCAATTCGTAATTCTGGCATTCCATGATGGCTGAAATTGCGGCCCGGGTGGTGGCCGCCGCAATCGGATCAGAGCCAGGGTCCTGAACTGCCTCAGGCTGGCCACTGACCGAGCCATCGGTGTTCAGCAAAAAATGGATCGGCACGGAAATATTGGTTTCGCGCGCCGCAGCGGGAATATTGAAGCATTCCTTGATGCGCGAGATCAAGGCCGCAGCAATCGTGGCGGTATTGGCGGCATCATTGCCGGCCGTGTCCTTCTCGCCCTTGGCGGGTGCGCCCTGCTTGTCGGAAGGCTTGGCAGGGGCAGTATTTTCGCCTTTGATCTTGTCCAACAAGGCCTGAGTATCGGCATTTTGCTGATCGCGCTTCTTTTTCAACTCGGCCTTCTTCTTGGCGTCGTCAGCTTTTTTCTTTTCGTCGGCCTTCTTTTTTTCTTCAGCCTTCTTTTGCGCGTCGGCGATGGCCTGCTGCTCGTCGAGCTTCTGCTGCTCTTCCAGCTTCTTCTGATCATCGTTGATCAGGTTTTTTAGCGGATCGGAATCGAGCGGCTTGTCTACCGGCTTGGGGTCAGGCTTTTTCTC
Source organism: Aestuariivirga litoralis (assembly GCF_015714715.1). Lineage (NCBI taxonomy): Bacteria > Pseudomonadati > Pseudomonadota > Alphaproteobacteria > Hyphomicrobiales > Aestuariivirgaceae > Aestuariivirga > Aestuariivirga litoralis. The sequence goes on from NZ_WAHS01000001.1 coordinate 148,648, forward strand.
CGGCGGCGGAGCGGTGGGCTCGTGGGCGGCGGTGTTGACTTTGTCATCCACCTTCTGGGCGGGCGGCACATCCTTGGTCACATTGGTGACCTTGGGGGCGGGTGGAAGCTTTGAATCCGGCGCGTCCTTGGCGGTGGCCATTTTCTGCGTCTTGTCGGAAATCATCGCGGAGATATCAACCTGGATGGTTTCTGCTGGCGCCACTTTGAAAGGAGCGGGGGCGGGCAAAGCAAAAAGCGCCGCCAGGATTATCGCAGCGTGAACGCAGAAGGATATGACAGCGCTTTTCCGCATCAATTGCCAGAGGGTTGATCCTGTGGACTGGTTTGCAGACCGATCTTGTTGTAGCCTGCGGCATTCAGGATGCCCATAACTTGAGCCACGGCACCGTAGGGTGTGGCACCCTCTGCCTTGACAGTGACTTGATCATCAGTGCCGTTTTTGGCGAGCGCCTGCAGCTTGGCGGTCAATTCATCCTGTTTGACTCTGGCGTCTTGCAAATAGATGGAGCCGTCCGACTTCACCGCGATGACCATTGGATCGGTCGGGATATTGAGCTGTTTGGCTTTGGTCTTTGGCAGTTCGATGGGAATGCCGGTCGTCATCAGCGGCGCTGCCACCATGAACACGATGAGGAGCACGAGCATCACGTCCACCAACGGAGTCACGTTGATATCGCTCATCGCGCCGTGGCGCGACTGCCGGCGTGACGAACGCCTGGAATAACCGCCTGCCTTGATACCACCAGCTGCCATCTACTTAAGCCCGCTCATCAAGTTGACGCGAGATAATCGCGCCGAATTCATCTGCAAAGTTTTCAAGACGCGTTCCGATCTTGGCGGCATCGGAGGAATACATGTTATAGAAAATTGTCGCCGGTATGGCGGCCACAAGGCCGATTGCGGTGGCAAACAGCGCCTCGGCGATGCCCGGCGCCACCACGGCCAGATTGGTATTTTGCGAATTGGCGATGCCCTGGAACGAGGTCATGATGCCCCAGACCGTGCCGAACAGGCCGATGAAGGGGCCGGCAGAGCCCACGGTGGCAAGGAACAAAAGACGGCCTTCCAGCCCGCTCATTTCCTTCTGGATCGAAACATCCATCACCTTTTCGATGCGCTTCAGCACACCGGCGAAACCGGCGCGCATCGCAGCACCCTGGCTGCGCTTCCATTCCTCCATCGCGGTGATGAAGATCGCTGCCATGCCTATCGTGGCGCGGCCGGACATCGAGCGATACAGGTCTTCCAGTGACTGGCCCGACCAGAACTGGCTTTCAAACCGGTCATTGGCGGCATTCATGCGGCGGACAGCGAAAAATTTGTTGAAGATGATGGCCCAGCACCAGATTGAGGCGAGGCCCAACCCGAGCATCACAATCTGGACCGGCAATGAAGCCTGGAAGATCAGATGAAAGAGCGAAATATGCGCGCCGCCTGGCGCTACTGGTGCGGCAGTTACTTGATCCATGAACCCTGTCCCAAATAGTGGATGCCTTCGCCCCTGAGAAGGTGAGGCGCTTCCACCAGTCAAATCTGTCAAAACTGCGGCATTTACAGGCTTTTCCCGAATCATCCGCAGGCCGGGGCAGTGATGCCACAGCAGGCCTGTTGAATCAGGCTTATGGTTAAGGATGGGTTACTTTATCGTTCCTGAGCTGGGTTAGCCGCGCAGTACCCGGGCCATGTCTCCGGGGATACGTTTCGGCCGCCCGCGCCCGTCAATCAGCACCACGGTAACGGCGGCGGTGAAGAGGCTCTGCTCACCGCGCTTCACCGTCTGGAACAGCTCAAACCGTGCGCCGCCCATTTCGCGGAAATCGGTTTCCACCGTCAGCTCATCATTGAAGCGGGCGGGGCTGAGGAAATTGCAATCCATCCGGCGCACCACGAAGGCGGTGCGGTCTTCGCCGTCGAACAAAGCCGTCTGGTCCACGCCTTTCACACGCAAATAATCGCTGCGGGCGCGCTCGCAATATTTCAGATAATTGGCGTGATAGACGTAGCCGGAAAAATCGGTGTCTTCGTAGAAGACGCGCAAGGCATAAGTCATCACTCAGTCATCCTCATCGAGCGGCAGCAGGCCTTGCGTGAGTTCCGGCCGGTTGGGCATGGCGAGGCCCAAATGCTTGAAGGCATGCACAGTGAGCAGGCGGCCGCGCGGTGTGCGATTGAGGAAGCCAAGCTGCAGCAGATAGGACTCCACCACGTCTTCAATCGTGTCGCGTGCTTCCGACAATGACGCCGCGATCGTATCGATGCCCACTGGCCCGCCACCGAAATTGAGCGCGATGCAGGACAGATAGCGATGATCGAGTGCGTCCAGACCAGCGGCATCAACATCCAGCAGTTTCAATGCTTTATCTGCGATTGTTCTGTCTACGGTTGAAGTGCCGCCGACATGGGCGAAGTCTCGCACCCGGCGCAAGAGGCGGCCCGCAATGCGTGGCGTGCCGCGCGAGCGCTTGGCAATTTCGCGCGCACCATCTTCGGTGATGTTGAGATTCAAAATGCGCGCACCGCGTTGCACGATGTCGAGCAGCTCGTCCTCTTGATAGAAGTCGAGGCGCACAGGGATTCCGAAGCGGTCACGCAATGGCGTGGTCAACAAACCTGTGCGGGTGGTGGCGCCGATCAATGTGAAGCGCGCGAGATCGATGCGCACACTGCGTGCGGCCGGGCCTTCGCCGATGATGAGGTCCAGCTGGAAATCTTCCATCGCCGGATAGAGCACTTCTTCCACCACCGGGCTCAGGCGGTGGATCTCGTCAATGAACAGAACATCGCGGTCTTCAAGATTGGTGAGCAGGGCGGCGAGGTCACCCGCCTTGGCGATGACGGGGCCGGAGGTGGCCTTGAAGTTGACGCCCAATTCGCGCGCCATGATTTGCGCCAGCGTGGTTTTGCCCAAGCCCGGTGGGCCAGCGAACAGCACATGGTCCAAAGCTTCCTTGCGGCCCTTGGCGGCCTCGATGAAGACCGAGAGATTCTGCTTGGCCTTGGCCTGGCCGACAAATTCCGCCAGCCGCTGCGGGCGCAGATGGGTATCCAGCGCGTCCTCAGGCTTCTTGTCGCCGGTCACGAGGGGGCGGGTGTTCATACCGTCGCCAGTTCTTTCAGGGCGGCGCGGATCAGTTTTTCAGGGGGTGTATCGGGTGGCAATTTTTTGAGAGCGGCGGATACCGCCTGGGCGCCTTGGGTTTGGCCATAGCCGAGATTGACCAGGGCGGAGACCGCATCGGTCACTGCTGTGGGAGTGGTGGCCTGCATTTCTGCTGAAACCTGGGCAAGGCCAACATCGGCCACGATGAATTTCGGCACCTTGTCTTTCAGCTCCAGCACGATGCGTTCGGCCAGTTTCTTGCCCACGCCATTGGCTTCACCGATCTTGGCCTTGTCCTGCACGGCGATGGCCGAGGCCAATTCATTGGGTGTCATGATCGACAGGACGGCCAGTGCCACGCGGGCACCCACGCCCTGCACCGATTGCAGCAGCTTGAACCATTCCTTCTCGGCGTTGCTGGCAAAACCGATGAGGCGGATATTATCCTGGCTGACCAGCATTTCGGTGTGCAACTCAGCCGCCTCGCCGGCGCGCGGCAGGGAGGCCAGGGTCCGGGCGGAAGCGGAGGCGAAATAGACCACGCCGCCCACATCCAGCATCACCCAGTCTTCACCGGTGGAATCAATTCTGCCTTTAAGCTTGCCGATCATGCGTTGTTCTCTAAAGCTGACTGGTAAAGAACGTATTAGAACAAGTCAAGAACGCGGAGGAGGGCGAGATGTTGAAAGTGATTGTCGCGCTGGTATGGGGTCTTATCTTGGCAGCACAGGCCCATGCCGAGGGTGATGTGCAGCCGCTGAACGGCATTTGGACCGGCACAATTGGCAAATTGCCCGTCAATGTCTGCCTGCAGGTGAAAGACGGCGAGTACAATTTCGGCGCCTATTATTATCTTTCGCATCTGAAGCTGATCAATCTGCAGACCAGCGACAAGGGCGGATGGACCGAAGGCACTGATGAGGCCAAGCCCGACGCCGTCTGGACCTTGAAGATGGCCGGGGGCGACACGGTTTCCGGCAGCTGGGTTGGCAATGGCAAGACGTTCGATGTGAACTTGCACCGGCTGGCCAAGCTCTCCGGCGAGGATGTGGACTCGCCCTGCGGTGCAAATGAATTTTTCAAACCGCGCCTGACGCCGCCGAAGATCACTGAAACACCGGCCACGCTGGATGGCCAGCCCTACACCAAGGTTAAGGTTGAAGCGGGCAAGCAATTCGATGCCATCTTGGAAACCTTCAAATTGCCCGGCAAGGGTGCAGGCATTGCGGCCATCAACAAGCAGCTGCTGGAAGGCGTGCCGCAGAATGGCAGTGCGCCTGGCTATGTCGAATGCCTGCAACAGGCAACGACGATGGGGCGCGACGGCGATTATGATGTCAGTCTTTCGCCCACGGTGTTGACGGCGCACTGGCTCGTCGTCGGCAGCGGCGATGGTTCTTTCTGCGGCGGGGCGCATCCGGCCAACAGCAGCTCGGAACAGGTCTATGATTTGCGCAACGGGAAAGCGCTTGATCTGCGCACATGGTTTGCCAGCGGCATCGCCGCCAAGGATGGCAAACTCTCGGGCAAGCTCGAGTCCATGGTCATGAAGGCATTCACCGATGACAAGGACAATGGCGAGGAATGCGCTGAGGCCGTGAAGGATAATTTCGGATGGGATGTGAGCCTTGCCAGCACGGGCATGAGCTTCACCCCGGAGCTGCCCTATGTCTCAACCGCTTGCGCCAATGCGGTGGTGATCGGCTTTAAAGAAGCCGCAGAATTTCTGAAGCCGGAAGGCCAGAAGCAACTTGCGGAGTTCCACAGCGAACTGAAATAATCAGAGCTGCGCCAGTTTCGCCTTGAGCGCGTGGGCGCCGCGATGTTGCGCGTGGCAGATGGCGATGGCGAGGGCATCGGTTGAGTCGGCCGTGTTCATCACGGCGCGGGGCAGCAGCACTTTCACCATGTGCTTCACCTGGTCTTTTTCGGCGTGACCATTTCCCACCACTGATTTCTTGATCACGTTCGGTGCGTATTCGAACACGCCCACTTTGCGCAAGACCGGGGCCAGCATGACCACGCCGCGCGCCTGGCCCAGCTTCAAAGTGGCGCGGGCGTCCTTGTTGACGAAGGTTTCTTCGATAGCGGCTTCCTCCGGCGCAAACTCATCGAGGACTTTCAGAACCTGGGTGTGGATCTGCAGCAGGCGGGTGGCGAGGTCATCCTCATTCACTGAGTGAACGGCACCATCGGCGACATAGGACAGCCGCGTGCCTTCTGCTTCAATGATGCCCCAGCCGGTGTGGCGCAGGCCGGGATCGAGACCGATGATTCTCACCATAGGGCGAGATTAGCTATTTGAGAGCGGCGAGGGCAGACTTTTCCAAACGGCAAGCCACCGAATAGGCCGGGTTGAAAACATTGGCCACGTCGTAGCGCACATTCATGCCGAGGAAGTGAGAAGCTGCGATCTTGTCGAGGCCGTAATCCTGTTCCAGCCAGACCAGCATTTCGGTGGTGGCGTGCTGCAGTGCTTGGTCCAGCGGGCGGGCATTTCCGACCGTGAAGATCGACGTTTCATTCTCGCCGCGTGGCCAGCGCATTTTCCTGTTCTTGAGCAGGCGCACTTTGAAAGTGATTTCGGCGCTGGTCTCGATGCCGGTGCCGGCGATTTCACCATCGCCCTGTGCCCCATGCACATCGCCGAGGAAGAACAACGCGCCGGGAACAGACACCGGGAAATAAGCTGTCACGCCTTCGCCGAAGCCGCGGTAATCCATGTTGCCGCCATGATGCCCGCTGGTGGCAGTGCTGATTGCTTCGCCACCATCGGGGGCCACGCCAAAGCAGCCGATCATCGGCACGATGGGGATCGACCAATCTTTTAAAGCAGCCGGCGGCTTTTGCAGGGTGATGCTGTTTTGCCTGGGATTGATATCCCAGAAAATCTTTTCTCGCGGCGGCATGGCGCGCACTTGATGTGGATCGACCAAGTGCCAAGCGAGGCCTTGCCGCGTCCAGCCGGTGGCGCGCGTCATCTCAATCTCAATGATCTCCACCGCCAGCGCATCGCCGGGTGCTGCACCCTCGATGAAGAACGGCCCGGACATCGGGTTCGGATCGGCGGCCTGATGCGCGTTGTTCAGGTCGTAGCCATTGGCATCCAGCGTGGAGACGGTGACCGTGTCGCCATCCGCAATCACCAATGCGGCCGCATGGCTGCCGATGGTTTGGAAGTAAGTGCTGGGGCTGAAATTGTGATGCGCCATCTTATTCTGGGTTCAGCTTGGCCGCGATCTCTTCCGGAATATCAGCATTGGTGAAGACGTGCTGCACGTCATCATCTTCATCCAGCGCGTCGATCAGCTTCATCAGGCTTTCGGCTTTTTCAAACTCGGTGATGGGCGCCATCACTGTGGGCTTCCACACCAGCTTCACGGATTCAGCTTCGCCGAATTTTGCGGCCAAAGCGGTCGACACTTCATTGATTGATTCAAACGCGCAGGTGACCACGTGCTCACCGTCGCTGGTCACATCGTCGGCACCTGCTTCAATGCCAGCTTCCATCATCGCATCAGCAGAAGTCTTGGCCAGCGGATAGACGATCTCGCCCACATGCACGAACATGAAAGACACTGATCCGGTTTCGCCCAGATTGCCACCATATTTGGCGAAGAACGCGCGCACCACGGGTGCTGTACGGGCGCGGTTGTCGGTCAGGGCTTCGACGATGACGGCGACACCTGACGGGCCATAGCCTTCGTAGCGGATGGTTTCGTAATTCTCGCCATCGGCGGCGGACGCCTTCTTGATGGCGCGCTCGATATTATCCTTCGGCATCGATTCAGCGCGGGCATTCTGGATGGCGAGGCGCAGCCGGGCATTGGCGGACGGGTCCGGGATACCGGCTTTGGCGGCCACGGTAATTTCGCGCGCCAGCTTGGAAAAAATCTTCGAACGGATTTTATCCTGCCGCCCTTTGCGGTGCATGATGTTCTTGTATTGTGAATGACCAGCCATATCAATCTCTTAAAAAGTCAGATACCGAAGTTGCTGCCTTATAGAGGCAGGCGGCAGTAGTGCCAAGCGCCACAGTTTAACCCGGCTTTAAGTTTAAGCCCTCAACATGGGGCCCAGTGAGTGTGTGGAGTGCGTTTTCATGAATGGCAAGTTTGCGCCTATTGAGTCTTTTTCGTTCAATGAAGATTTCGGAGTCGCAGGCGCGGCGGGCTTAAGGAAGGTCAAGTCATTGGCTGAGAATGCACCTACGGGCAGGCTGTTTGCCTCCATCACCACGCTCACCGAAATGAGCGCATCCGCCACCAAGGCTTTGGAGCAGGGCGACATCAGCCGTGCCCGCCATGTGGCGCAGAAGCTGGCGGCTTCCGCCAAAGCCTCGATCCCCGATCTTCTCAAAAGCAAATCGCGCAAGAGCGCGTAAGCTTTTCAGCACAAAGAATTAAGGCAACGCCTGGCTCAACCGTCCGCCCACGCGGATGGGGTTGATCGCTAGCGCCAGCCCGGTCTTGTCATCGGTATCCACCATCACGCCTGACACTGTAGCCTCGCCATCGGCGGGACGCATGCGTTCTACCGGGAGTTTGCGCAGGAAGCGGTTCAGCGGCTCGGCTTTGTCCATGCCGATCACGGAATCATAATCGCCGCACATGCCAGCATCGGTCATATAGGCAGTGCCGCCGACGAGGATGTGATGATCGGCGGTGGGCGTGTGGGTGTGGGTGCCCACAACAAGACTGGCGCGGCCATCGCAGAAATGGCCCATGGCCATTTTCTCCGATGTCACTTCGGCATGCATGTCGATCAGGATGGCATCGCAATCCACACCCAAGCGGCACATTTCAAGTTCGCGGTTCACCGCCGGGAAGGGGTCGTTGAGCTGCGGCTCGATCATCACGCGGCCCATCGCATTGATGACCAGCACGCGCTGGCCCTTGGCGGTGTCCACCAGAGCCGAGCCATTGCCGGGGCAACCTTCCGGCCAATTGAGCGGGCGGATCATGCGGTTTTCGCGCGCTATGAAAACCAGTGCCTCGCGCTGGTCGAAGGCATGGTTGCCGAGGGTGACGACATCCGCACCCGCCTCGCGCAGGCTGTTGAAGATTTCCTCGGTGATGCCGAAACCATGGGCGGCGTTTTCGCCATTGACCACGACGAGATCAGGTTTGAGGCTTTCGCGCAGAACGGGGAGGTGGCGCAGGACGGCGTCGCGACCGGAACGGCCCACCACGTCACCCAGAAAAATCAGCCGCATGCGATCACACCGCGTTCGGTCATCACGAAATCCAAATGCTGGTCGTGGGCGTGATGCGGTACCTCTTCCACTTCCTGTGCGGCATAGGCTGCGCCGATGGCGATGATCTTTTTCTGGGCGCGCAATTTGTCCAATGTCCGGTCGTAGAAGCCGCCCCCATAGCCCAGCCTAAAGCCTTTACGGTCAAAGGCAAGAAGCGGCACGATGAGGACATCGGGTTCAACCTCGGGCGATGTGTCGAGAGGGATGTCGATATTCATGAAGCCCTTGTCCAAAGGCTCGCCCGGCAGCCAGCGGCGGAAAGACAGCGGCTGGCCCTCGGCGATGACGATAGGCAGGCAGGTCGTCCAGCCTTCACCGGCGAGGCGGCCAAGCAAGGGCCGCGTATCAATCTCCGAGCGCACCGGAAAGAAAGCGGAGACGACATTGAAGCCCGGTTCTGCCCTGGCCGGAAAACCATGCGAGGCGAGCAGCAAGGGCGCGCTTTCCTTCATTTGCTCATGCGCTTTCAGGCGGGTGCCGGACGCCATTTTGCGGGCGGCGGCTTTGTCGGCGGGCAATTCGAATGTCATGGCAGGTTGCTCTGCCACAAGTGTCAGCCGCGGGCCAGAGTTTCCATGTCGCGGTTATGCTGGATCATCGTGGGGCGGCGGTGCAGGTATTTTGCGACCGCACCGCTGAGCCACCAGATCAAGCAGGACAGCGCAATGGCGCCATAGCCATCCACCGCATAATGCCAGGCCAGATGCACCGAGGTGACGAGGATCACCACGGCGTAAGCCGCAAAGAACCAGCCGAGATATTTGTTGATGTGGCGGAAGGTCAACGCGAACAGAGCGGCATTGCCGTTGTGCATCGAAGGGAAGGCGGAGATACCCAAAGCTTCCGACTTGCCGGTATAGCCATCCCAGAGCAGATCCTGCGTGCTGAGCGACCAGATCGGCAGGCGCGTATTCACGCTGTTCAGATAGGCCATCAGGTCGGTGTAAGGATCAGGCATCAGGCCGAGGCGCTCATAATAGGCGGGGCCGGCGGAAGAGAAATATACCGCCATCAAGCCGCCGCCGATCCACCAGATCAGCATGTAGGACAGGAAAAAGCGCGTGCGCAGCTCGCTCGATTGTTTCTGAAAGGCGAACCAGACCATGGTTCCAAAGAGCGCGATGAACCACAGATTATAAAGCAGGCAGGCGGCGAAAGTGACGTAGTCATAACCCATCAGCGGCTGCAGTAGGCGCCACGGGTCCACACCAAAATGCAACGTGCGATCCAGCTGCATAAACGTCTCATCCCATTTGAAACCGTTGAGATACGGGATCTGCGGTTTCAGATCGAGAATGGCCTTGTTGTAGATCACGATGGCGATCACCACCGGCAGCGCATTGATGAACATTGCGGGCTTGGTGACAATCCATTTCACATCGGCGATGAGCGCGCGCACCGGGCTTTCCGGCTTGATGATGAAAATATACTGGATGAAACGCAGGATCAGCGCAACGGCAACGCCGACGGGAATCATGCTGGTGGCAATTTCCAGCAGCACGTCGAAAATCGGGGCCAGCTCACGGTGCGGCAGGCGTGCGAACATGACTTGATTGGTGGCCATGCACAGAAGCGGGATGAACAGGATGAGCCATTGCGCCGCCAGGCTTTGGATCACGAGCCTGAAGCCTTTCAAGCTCCAGCGCCGCATCGTCAAGGCAAGTTCAGTCATGTGCAATCCCTGGTTTCCCGCATCCGGAAACTAGAAGATCATGCTTAACAACCAGTAAGGGTAATTCTTACTTTTCAGCCATCAAAAGTGCGCGTGACGGTTTGGCCAGCGTGAGGGCCAGCAGAAGTGTACAAACTGTTAACGCCCCAGCGATCAGGAAGCCTGCACCGGCCGAAACGATGAACGGGTTCGGGCGAACGAAATAATCAAAGGCAACACCGTAGAAGACCGTGCCCATCATCATGGAAATATTCATGATGGAAGACAGGCCGCCCTGCAATTCGCCTTGCGCATCCTCCGGCACTTCCTTCGACATGATGGCGGTGACCATCGGATGCACGAAGCCTTCCGGCGCGTGGATGAAGAAACCCATGATCACAATCGTAAGGCAGGGTGCCAATGCAAAGATGATGCAACCGAGTGGTGCTGCAATCAGGCCGACAATGGCCATATTCCATTCGCCGAAGCGCTTGACCAGCGGGCCGGTGAGTACGCCCTGGGTGAAGGCCATGATGATGCCGAAAGCAGCCAGCGTGACGCCGATCAGGGTTGAGCTCCAGCCGAATTTCGCGGTGCCCCAGAACGGCCAGATCGCCGGATAGACCGAGGTGGCGAAGAAATAGAGCCCGAGAATTCCGCAGAGCGGCAGCACCTGGCGATATTGCGCGAAGATCTTCAAAGTGCCGAACGGATTGGCACGTTTCCATTCGAAAGCGCGGCGCTTTTCCGGCGGCAATGTTTCGGGAAGAATGAAATAGCCGAAGGCGAAATTCAAAAGCGAAATCGCGGCTGCAACATAGAAGGGCACGCGCGGGCCGAATGTGCCGAGCAGGCCACCGATCGCAGGGCCGATTACAAAGCCCAGCCCGAAGGCAGCACCCATCATGCCGAAGGCCTTGGCGCGGCCTTCTGGCGGGGTGACATCGGCGATGAAGGCATTGGCGATCACGTATGAAGCACCACACACACCAGCCAGCGTGCGGCCGATGAAAAGCCACGTGATATTGGGTGCCATGGCGGTGATCAGAAAATCGCAACCCAGGCCGAAGACCGCGAGCAGCAGCAACCGCCTGCGCCCATAGGCATCTGACAGGTTGCCCAGCGTTGGCCCCAAAAGAAATTGACCAGCCGAGAAGGCGAAGAACATGAAGCCGCCGATCAGCGAAGCCGTGCCGAGATCGACATGCGCCACCTGTTGGATAAGGGCGGGCTGCACCGGCATGACCAGGCCGAAGCCCACCATGTCGAGCAACACGGTGACGAAGATGAAAAGGGTGGCGTATTTGGAAGTGGGAGCAATCGTCATGCGCGGTCCTTAACAGCCGTCCATGCGCGCCGGAAGTGTCGGGACTGCAACACTCTTGAACTGCTGACAGGATTTGACTTTTGCAATATTGTGCAGTATTTAGCAGAATATTGCAGGATGTGTATCATGCAGACGAATTTGAGCGTTGCGGATTTTCCTGATGAAAGACGCAATAGAATACTAAAAAGATTAGAGAAAACTGGCCGCGTTACAGTGCGCCAGATTTCGCAGGATTATGCGGTTTCAGAAGACACGGTGCGGCGTGATCTGAAAGAGTTGGAATCGCTGGGCCTGTGCACCTGCGTTTATGGTGGTGCCCTTTTGAAGAGCCCTGTGCCTCCCGATGCCGGGCAAAGGCGAGGCCTTGATCTGAGCCGCAAGGATGCGCTTGGGCTCACACTGGCTTCGTTGGTTCAGCCGGGGCAGGTGGTGTTCATGGATGCCGGGTCAACCAACCTGGCTGCCGCGCGTCACTTGCCGGACCGTGAGGACATCACTGTCATCACCCATGACCCCGCGATCGCTGCGGCGCTGGTGGCTTTTCAGAACATCCGGCTGATCAGCATTGGCGGCCAAATCAACCGGCATGTGGGCGCACCCACCGATGCCGCCGCTATGCGGGCTATCCAGGATTTCCGCCCAGATTTATTGGTGCTGGGCACTTGCGCGCTCGATGCAGAGGGCGCGGTTTCGGCCTTTGTCTATGAAGATGCCGAAATCAAATCCATGCTGGTGCAAAATGCAAAATCGGTGGTCACCGGACTTCTGAATGAAAAGCTGGGCACGCGCGCGCCCTATGGCATTTGTGCGTTGGCTGATGTGGCGACGCTGGTGCTGGAGGCCGATGCGCCCGCTGATTTCACTGCTCAATTGAGGCCTGCGCGAGCCGCAATTCTGCACGCGAAAAACCATATCTGAACAAACTCAAACTGGTGTAACTGCCCCATGGCCAACATGACTGAAACGCTTCCCCTTCCCAAAATCAACGCGGCACGCTGGGCCGTTTTCATGCTGTTTCTCTGGCATGGCTTGCTCATCGGCGCCTGGGTACCGCTCATTCCGCTGGTGAAGGACCGTCTTGCAGTCGGCCCCGCGGTGTTCGGCGTGGCGCTGCTTTCAATCGCCGTGGGTTCAATTTTTTCGATGCCCTTTACCGGCGCGCTGATCAATCGGTTTGGCAGTGCCGGCATGACATTGGCCGGCGGCCTGCTGTTGGTCATCGGATTCCTGGGGCCGGTTTTTGCGCCCAACCTTGCCACCTTCATGGCGGGTGGTTTTGCCATGGGGCTTGGCCTGGGCTCGATGGATGTGTCGATGAACACGCATGGCATCGCGGTTGAAAAAGCATTGGGCAAACCCATCCTCTCAGTGCTGCATGCCGCGTGGAGCGTGGGCTGCACGGCAGGTGCCTTTGCCGGGTCATGGTTGCTGCAACACTACGGAGCTGTGATCGAAGCACTGATATTCGATGGGATATTCCTGGTCGGTGTGGTGACGGCTTGTTTCTATCTTTTGCCTTCAAGCGTGGACAAAGGCTTGTCTGAATCGCATTTCGGCTGGCCCACGCGGCACACGGTGGCTCTGGGTGCATTGTGCTTCATGGCGCTAATGGTGGAAGGCTCGGTCGCAGATTGGGCTGGCATTCACAACAAGGAACGCTTCGCGGTGGATGCTTCGATGGCCGCACTCGGCTTCGCCTTCTATCAGGGCGGCATGTCGATCTCGCGCTTTGCGGGCGACTGGCTGCGCCACAAATATGGCGCGGTGAATGTGATCGTGGTGAGTGCCGTGATCGCTGCCATCGGCATGTCCGGTGCATTGCTGGCGCCCGATCTTTACACTGCGATCATCGGCTATTGCATCGGCGGCCTTGGCATCGGCAATCTGGCCCCCGTGTTGTTTGCGGGTGGTGGCCGGCTTGAGCCTGATGCACCGGCACGCGGCATGGCCGCCGTGGTCAGCATGGGCTATTCTGGCTTTCTCGCCGGCCCGCCGCTGATTGGTTTTGTGGCGCAGGTTACATCATTGAGCGCGAGCCTTTGGCTGACTGTGCTGGGCGCCATCATCATTGCTGTATTCGCGCGCCGCGTTGCGCCCAAGGCAGATTATTGATGTGGCCATGAAGGGCCGGCGCGTTCTCATCACAGGTGCTGGCCGCGGTTTGGGTGCGGCCTTTGCCATCGTGCTGGCTGATCTTGGCGCTGAAGTCGTTCTCTCCGGCCGCGACACCGCAAAGCTTGCCACAGTGGCAGATGCGATTGCAGCGCACACCGGTACCCGGCCCGAATGCGTGGCGCTTGATCTTGCCAATCACAAAGCCATTTCCGCACTGACTGCGTCGTGGCGGCACGACAAGCGTCCGCTGGATATTCTCATCAATAATGCTTCGCTGTGGCTATCCGGGCCGTTCGATGGTGAGGATGAAGAGTTGCTGGCCCTCATCGGCGCCAATGTCTCTGGCACCATGTTGCTCACCAAGGGGCTTCTGCCGTTGATGCAGCAATCGGCGCATGGCGATCTCGTCAACATCATTTCGGTGAGCGGCATCGGTCAGGCAGCGCAACAGAATGCTTCCGTGGCCTTCATGGCCAGCAAGGCAGCGCAGGCCGGGTTTACCGATGCGTTGCGACAGGAATTGCGCGGCACGAATGTGCGGGTTACGGCGGTGTATCCGCCCAACCTGGAAGATATTTCGCCGCTCGATGCCGCGTGGAACACCCCCAAGGATAACTCGGCCTGGGTCAACAACCGGGATGTCGTTGACCAGACGCTTTTCGCGTTGCAAAGAGGCCGCCACGTTTCATTCCAATCCATCCTGCTTGAGGCCGCTACGGCCAATCTCCATTTTCACAAGGACTGACCCATGAAGTTGAAAGATAGAGTTGCCATCGTCACCGGCGCATCGCGCGGCATTGGCCTGGCGATTGCAGAAGAATTCGTGAAGCAAGGTGCCAAGGTTGTGATGGCCGACGTGCTTGACAAGGAAGGCGAGGCGGAAGCGAAGAAGCTGAACGCCACCTACCAACATTGCGATGTTTCGAAATCATCCGAGGTGAAGGCGCTGGTTGCGGCCACGCTGAAGCAGCATGGTGCAATCGACATCCTCGTCAACAATGCGGCGATTTCGATTGTCGGAGAATTCCTCGAGATCACCGAAGAACAATTCGACCAGGTGATTGGCATCAACTTGAAGGGTTCATTCTTGCTGAGCCAAGCGTGTGGCCGTGAGATGGTGAAGCAGGTGGCGGCGGGCCGCAAGGCGGGTGCCATCGTCAACATGTCGTCGGTCAATGATACGCTTGCGATCCCGGCGATTGCGCCTTACACGATGTCAAAAGGTGGCGTGCGCCAGCTCACCAAGGTTTCGGCACTCGCACTCGCGCCGCATGGTATCCGCGTCAATGCTATCGGCCCCGGCTCGATCATGACCGACATGCTGAAGGGCGTGGCCAATGACAAGGTGGCGATGAACCGCATTCTCTCGCGCACGCCGCTGGGCCGCCCGGGTGAAGCCTCGGAAATCGCCACCATCGCGTCCTTCCTTGCCTCGGAAGAGGCCAGCTATATTTCTGGCCAGGTGATCTATGCCGATGGCGCGCGCATGCCGCTGAATTATGTGGTGCCGGTGAAGGAATAACTCTCGCTTAGAAAATCACACCCACTGCGATGATGGCTGCCGGGATGACCAGCAGCCATTTTTGCAATTGCGTGTAAGGCGTATCAATCTTCAGCAGGCGCGCCGTGATGAGAGTGACAATCGCCAAACAGCACAGGGCGATGGCTGGATAGGCGTAGCGGAAGTGCGAGTTGATATTGAACAGCAGATATGTGGTGAGATAGAGCAGTGACGCAGTGGCCATTGCATTTGCGGCACGTTTGAATCTGTCATGCATATCAGACGTCATGATGAAGACCGCCAGATTCAGTGACAGCCAGAAATAGGGCATGTACCAGATCGCTGTGGGCGCTCCGTAATAAAGGCTCCTCAGTGCCTTGTAGGCCGGGGCATCAGGTATCACCTTGTCGCCTGAATAGCCGGGCAGATATTGCCAACTGCCCCAGGGCGCCCAAGGCTCTCCGATAAAATTCATGAAGTAGTTGAAGTTTGCGAGGCGATGTTCCGCATAAAGCAGGGGGCGTTGCGCGATGGCTCGGATCCAGGCGCCTGGCAAGGCGTCATTGTCCACTTGGGCTGTCACGAAAGAGCACTTGCCCCACGGCGCATAGGCATCCCACTGTTTTTCACTGTAACAGTTTTCCAGAATTTGACGGATTTCCAGATCGGTCCAATTTCCGGGTATCCGGTTGCTCCGAGAGCGATTTGAGATACCGGCCAAGTCATAAATCATCAGCTGGCGCGAGGAATGGTCATTCGAAGCGCGGATGATGCCGCGATTCAAGACGGGGGCAAAGCCAATTAGCAGCAGAGTGAGGCCGATGGCGACAATGGGCTGCCAAGAGATCAGACGATTCCACCGGCCGAGCGCCAGCATGATCAAAGGTGCCGTCAAGAACGGCGCGTTGTGGCGCAGGAAGGTGGCGTAGAAAAGCAGAACGCCGATCATCACGCCGCGCTTTCGAGATAAAGTGATGCTGCGGAATTGGGCGTCAAGGATCAGCGCACAAGCCAGCATGGCGGAACCTGCCACGCCCACATCCGTCAACACGATACCAAGTGCCGGAAATGAAAACGGTGCGAATCCTAGCGTCAGCAATACCAGCGTGGCCAGGCGTCTCTGTGGCCAGTGCTGCAAGACAAGATAGAAGGCGAGCCAATACATCGCAAGGTTGGTGATGTAGAGAACATTGGCGGTGCGCAGAAGCACGATCTGCAATTCCCAGAATAGCGCCATGATCGGCGGATGCAGGTCACCAAAGGAACCGTGCAGGGCGTTCAGATATTCCCACCAGACGTCCCGGTACACCTGGCCGGGGTAATAGATCGCGGCCTGCAAGACAAAACCGGCGAAACCGATGATCGATAGAATGTTAAGCGGGACGTATTCTCGCACCACGTCCAGGCTTTTCCTCAACGCTGCGCCGCTCAAAATATCACGCCTATTGTGATGAGGGTTGCCGGGATCGCCAGCAGTCCTTTTTGCAACCGCGTGTAGGGCGTGGCGGTCCCTTTAAGATGCGCAGCGATGAGGATCACAAAACCGCTGCAGCAAAGTACGATGGCCGGGAAGGCATAGCGAAAATCGCTGGCGACACCGAAAGGCAGAAAGCTCAGCAGATAAGTTAGCGATGCAATAGAAATGCAATTCACCACCTGCCTGGATTTATCGGTCATTGGCGTCGTCAGTATGAATTGGGCGAGCAGGAGTGAAAACCAAAAATAGGGCATGAAGAAAATGTAGCTGTGCATGCTCTTCAAAATGCCGGCGATGGCGCTGTATAGGGGCGCTGGATTGGGAGGCTTGTCGGTGACGTAACCCGGCACCTGTTGTTCATAATAGAGATAGCCCCATTGCGGACCGATGAACCGCATGAAGTTGTTAAAAGAGCCGAACCGGTGATAGGCATAGGCAAATGGATGAGAGACAATTGCGCTCAGCCAGACCTGGTTGAGGTTTGAAACATCGAGTTTTTCCCAAACGTAGGGACAAGCATTGAACCGGTAATTGTTCCAATCCTTCGTTTCGTAACAAGAATTCAGGATCTTGTTATTTTCGTCTTCAGTCCATGTTCCAGGCAGAAGATTGATCTGGGTGAAGTGAGAAATTCCACCGAGATCATAAATCTTGAGAGATCTGTCTACGTGAGAATTCTCCGCACCCAATATCTGGCGATTCATGAATGGCGTGATGCCAATGATGAATGCGCAGAGAGCAAGTGCTGCGAGCGGTTGCCATGAAAGCATCCTGTTCCATTTGCTGAAAGCCAGCAGGATGAAAGGGGCCGTCAGGAAGGCTGCGTTGTGGCGCACGAAGGTGGCGTAAAAAAGCAACAGCGCAATCATCAGGCCGCGCCGGAATGAAATGGTTTTGCCGTTGAAACGCGCATCCATAATCAATCCGCAAGCAATCATTGCGCACACCCCAAGGCCTATGTCTTTCCAGACATTGCCAAGAAACTGCGCTGTAAAGGGTGCGAACCCCAAAGCCAATTGAGCCAGCACGGTCCACCAGCGGGCAGGCCATTGCCGGAACAGGATGTGCAGCCCCAGCCAATAGGCCCCAATCTGCAAGGCGAAAAACAGGTTGGCTGTGCCGAACAGTATGACCTGCAGCCGCCAGAACAGCGTCATGATCGGCGGATGCCAATCGTCATAGTGGCCGGTCTGGGTTTCGTAAAACTGCTGGAATGAATCGAAATAGATGAAGCCAGGATAATAGAGCGCTGCCTGCAGCAGAACGCCAATCACCGCGGTCACTCTGAGGATTTCCTGCCAGTCACGCTCTGAAAGCCTCCTGGTGCCCGCGAAGGTGCCGATCATACCGTCGTGGCTTTCTGGCTGGGATGGGGGATGGAAAGGTAAACCAACCGTTTGGCCTCATAGCGCTCGAGCTTCACATGATCGAGGATGAGCGCGCAGGCCAGAAGCAACAAGGCGCAGATCATCAGCGTGGCAGCGAGAACTGCGGTTGGAAGGCGCGGCACCAAACCGATCTTCAGGAACTCTAATGCGACGGGTATGCCAAGCAAAAGTGCTATCAAGGCACAAAGGCCGGCGCAATATGAATAAAACTGCAGCGGTTTTTCAGTGATGACGGACCGCGCAATCATGAACAGGATGCGCCTGCCATCGCGCCAGGTAGAGAGCTTGCTTTGTGAATTTTCGAGCCGCGTTCCATAATGCGTTTCTATTTCGTCGCAAGGCATTCTGAGCCCGATTGCGTGAATCGCAAGCTCGATTTCGAAATTTCGGGCGATGGGGGGAATGATTTCGCGAAACGCCTGGAGAAAGCCCGGTAGCCGGAAAACACGCGCCGCATCCAGGGGTTTTCTGAATGCCGCGCCACTCAAAAAATTACGCCTATCATGATGATGGTTGCGGGGATCACCAGCAGCCCTTTTTGCAACCGCGTGTAGGGCGTGGCGGTCCCTTTAAGATGCGCAGCGATGAGGATCACAAAACCACTGCAGCAAAGTACGATGGCCGGGAAGGCATAGCGGAAATTGGCGGCCACACCAAAAGGTAGAAAGCTCAGCAAATAGGCGAGCGATGCGACAGAAATGCAGTTCACAACCTGCCTCGATTTATCCGTCATTGGCGTTGTCAGTATGACTTGGGCGAGCAGGAGAGAAAACCAAAAATAGGGCATGAAAAAAATGTAGCTGTGCATGCTTTTCAAAACGCCGGCGATGGCGCTGTATAGGGGTGCTGGAACGGGGGGCTTGTCGGTGACGTAACCCGGCACCTGTTTTTCATAGTAGAGATAGCCCCATTGCGGGCCGATGAACCGCATGAAGTTGTTAAATGAGCCCAGCCGGTGATAGGCATAGGCAACCGGATGAGAGACAATCGCGCTCAGCCAGACATGGTTCAGGTTTGAAACATCGAGCTTCGCCCAAACAAAAGGACAAAAATTGAACCGGTAAGTGTTCCAATCTCGCGTTGTGTAACAAGAGTTCAGGATCTTGTTGTTTTCGTCTTCAGTCCACGTTCCAGGCAGAAGGTTGATCTGGGTGAATTGAGAAATTCCACCGAGGTCATAGATTTTCAGAGCCTTATCCAGGTGGGAGTTTTCTGCCCCCATGATCTGCCTGTTCATAAATGGTGCGACGCCAATAAGGGCTGCGCAGAGAGCCAGTGCTGCGAGAGGCTGCCAAGAGAATATTCTGCTCCATTTGTTGAAGGCCAGCAGGATGAGCGGCGCCGTCAGGAAGGCTGAGTTGTGGCGCACGAATGTGCCGTAAAAAATCAACAGCGCGATTATCAATCCGCGCCGAAATGAAATGGCCTTGTCGTTGAAACGCGCATCCATAATCAATGCGCAAGCAATCATTGCGCACACCCCGAGGCCTATGTCTTTCCAGACATTGCCAAGAAACTGCGCTGTAAAGGGTGCGAACCCCAAAGCCAATTGAGCCAGCACGGTCCACCAGCGGGCAGGCCATTGCCGGAACAGGATGTGCAGCCCCAGCCAGTAAGCTGCAATCTGCAATGCAAAAAACAGATTGGCGGTGCCGAACACTATTTGCTGGAGGCGCCAGAACAGCGCCATGATGGGCGGATGCGCATCATCATAGTGGCCGGTCTGGGTTTCGTAGAACTGCTCAAATGAATCGAAATAGATGAAACCAGGATAATAGAGCGCTGCCTGAAGCAGAACGCCAATCACCGCGGTCACTCTGAGGATTTCCTGCCAGTCACGCTCATTTGGCGCGCTGAACGCTGCAAATTTCATTTCCATCCCCAATCGCTTGAGCGTGGTATTTGCACGCTCAAGCCGGAGAGATCAACTCCGGGATGCAGAACATCCGGTAAAAACTCAGTTTTTCAGCTTGCTCATGTCCATGCCGTTCACGGTGATCTTGCCGTCTGGGGTGGCTTCGACGTCCCAGCCCAGGCTGCCGTCATTTTCTGTTTTGGCAAGGCCCTTGGCGACGATGGCAACCGCACCCATTTCCTGCAGCCCGGCTTCGGCGGGGGCGGCCTGCGCGGCCTTCATCACATCATCAAGGCCCTTCATGGTGATATGCGCCTTGCCGGTGGGCTGGGCAGAGGGGCCGACCTGCATGGTGCCTTCAGCGGTGAGCGCATAGACATCGTTGCTGATGCTGGATTTGGTCAACGTCACGTCAACCGCACCCTTGGGCATCAGCAGTTGCGCATTCTTGTCTTCGGCTTCCTTCGAAACCGCCGGGTCCTTGGAGAAATCGGCTGAGTCGATTTCGGCCTTCAGGAATGATTCAAGATCATAGCCAGACATGGCCACGCCGAGGCTGACATTCTTGGAGACCAGCGATTGTGCCCAGGCGGGCACCAGGCCGGGCGGCAATTCGATGCCTTCGAAATTGATGCTCTCTTCCAGGCGGCCATCCTTCACTGCACCATTCGCCTTCACGCCGATGGTGGTTTTAGCCGCCTTGAAATGGCCCACGCTGGTTTCAGCCTCAATGCCGTTAATGGTGGCACTGCCTTCGCCACTGGTGAAGACGGGCAGCAAATTGCGCAGAACGGATTTCAAATCATCCTGGGCATTGGCCATGGCCTTGTCATCCGGGTGTGCGGCCACGAATTTGAAAAACTGCGCGATGGCAGTGGTCGTCGTGCCGTTCACGGCGCCCTCGGCATTGATGCTTGCCATTTTCACATTGAGATGGAAGGGCGCTGACCCGTCGCCGCCAGCCACATCCTGAGTGAATTCGCCGGGACCGAAGACTTCGGTGAATTTCACATCCACACCGCCAGCGGAATTGGCCGTGCCTGTGCCCTTGACGTCAACCGAGTCAAACTTGCCGCTGGCCTTGATGTCCATGCCTTTCTCGTCCTTGATGGTTTCATCAAAGGTGAGATTGGCGACCTTGGCGTCGAGCGTGGTGAAGGCGGCAAGGGATTCATCAAACTCGCCATTCAATGTGTAGCTCTCGGCCTTTTCGGTGATTTCAAACTGGCCTTTGAATTGGGCGCTGAAAGCGAGCGGGCCTTCATGGGAGACTTTCCATTTGCCCTCACCTGCGGGCGTCAACATGAAATCAATTGGCGAGATCACCACATCCTTGCTGTCGGGCGATTTGGCGAGGATGCCGGTCGCATCAATCACCACTTTGAAGCCATCACCTTCCGGGGTGATCGCCACGGCGTCGGCCGAGGCGCCAAGATAGGCACCCAGGCTGGCTTTCAGTTTTGCGGCGTCATCGGCTGTGGTTGCGCCGAAAGCCGGTCCGCACAATGCAACGGCCAAAAGTGTCGAAACGGCAAGATTGGTTTTGCGCATGATATGCCTCAATGTTGGTGATGATGGTTCGCTCCACTCTAACCAACAGGAGGCATGCTGAGAAGGTTAAAAAAGAGCCGGGTTTTACCCGGCTCTCGGTTGTGTGGTCACGCTGCCTTTATCTGCCCCTGCGGCGCCGTTGATGAACGACCTGGGTGCTGCTTTGTGGCGCCACGCCAGGAGGCACGTCGTCACCGGACTCATTTTCGGTTTCCTGCTCGTTTTCGTGCTCATTTTCGTTTTGGTCATGCTCGCTGTCATCATGCTGCGAGCCAGAATTGCTGCTGCCGGATCCAGAATTTCCACCATCTGAACCAGAGTTTCCACCGCCTGAACCAGAATTTCCACCACCTGATCCGCCGCCGGAATTGCCGTGATCCGCAAAAGCAGAGGTGGTGATGGTAGCAGCACCAAGGCCAATGGCAGCAAGGCGCTGCAACAGCAGGCGACGTGTGGGGGATGTTTCAACTTTCATTTAATCTCTCCTGATTTAAGTTTTTAGTTTCCCCAATCACGCGCGGCGCATTTCGTCAGCGGTTTGTCAACCTCAGAACAGAACACACGCGGGCTTGCCTTGCTTACGCGTTGGCTGGCGGCCTATTCCAACGCCCTGCAATTTCTCTCATGTCCACAGCCGATCTGCCGCACTTGCCTCACCCGGCAATTGCTGTAAGACCTTGGCACGGCCCCGGCAGTTTCTGCCTGGGGCCGTTCTCATGTGTGCAGGAATTTGAAATGGCAAACGTGGCAGTGGTCGGCGCCCAGTGGGGCGACGAGGGCAAGGGCAAGATTGTCGATTGGCTTTCTGAACGGGCCGATGTGGTGGTGCGCTTCCAGGGCGGGCACAATGCCGGCCACACACTGGTCATTGACGGCAAGGTTTATAAGCTCTCGCTGCTGCCTTCAGGCATCGTGCGGCCTGGCAAGCTTTCAGTGATCGGCAATGGCGTGGTGGTGGACCCGTGGCATCTGGCCAAGGAAATCGACAGCCTCAAATCGCAAGGCATCGTGATCAACAGGGACAATCTCCGCATTGCTGAAAATGCGAGTCTTATCCTGCCGTTACACCGTGAACTTGATATTTTGCGTGAGGAAGCGGCAGGCGCTGCCAAGATCGGCACAACGGGCCGCGGCATCGGCCCAGCTTACGAAGACAAGGTGGGGCGTCGTGCCATTCGCACCGGTGATTTGCTCGACTTGCAGAATCTGCGCGGCAAGATTGACCGCCTGTTGCTGCATCACAATGCGCTGCTGCGCGGCTTCGGCAAGCCGGAGCTTGATGGCCAAAAAGTCTATGATGAATTGATGCAGGTGCGCGACACTGTCGTCACTTATCTCGATCCCGTCTGGCATCTGCTGGATGAGATGAAGAAGGGGAGGAAGCGCATCCTGTTTGAAGGTGCGCAAGGCATCCTTCTCGACATTGATCACGGCACTTATCCCTACGTCACATCGTCCAACACCATTGCCGGTCAGGCCGCCAATGGCTCGGGCATGGGCCCGTCTGCCGTGTCTTATGTGCTGGGCATCGCCAAGGCCTATACGACGCGCGTGGGCTCAGGCCCGTTCCCGTCGGAACAGGCCAATGACATTGGTGAATGGATCGGCCAGCGCGGCAAGGAATTCGGCACGGTTACGGGGCGCAAGCGCCGCTGCGGCTGGTTTGATGCGGTGCTGGTGCGCCAGGCCATCAAGACGTCCGGCATTCAGGGCATCGCGCTGACGAAGCTCGATGTGCTGGACGGGCTGGAAGAGATCAAGGTTTGCGTGGCCTATATGCTGGACGGCAAGCGCATCGACATTTTCCCATCCTCGGAAGAAGCACAGGCACGCGTAGAGCCGATCTATCAAAGCTTCGAAGGCTGGAAGGATTCCTCCGCCGGCGCGCGTTCATGGACGCAGCTTCCGGCGCAGGCGGTGAAATATGTGCGATATCTCGAAGAGCTGATCGAATGCCCGGTGGCGCTGCTTTCAACCTCGCCGGAGCGCAATGACACGATCCTGATGAAGGACCCATTCGAGGATTAAGCGATGGCCTGCAGCGGTGAGGGCCGCTGTGAGGGATAAAGCTTTGAAAATTCGCGCAGCACCAGCGGGGCCAGGTCCTGTTCGGTCACTGGCGGGCTGAAATAGAAACCTTGCAGGTAATGCACGCCCAGGTCACGCAGGGATTTTGCCTGGGTTTCGCTCTCGATTCCCTCGGCGGTGATTTTCAGTCTCAAGCTGTTGGCCAGGCCGACGATGGATTGCGCCACGCCCTTGGCCGATGCCGTCAGGTCCATCGCAGCGATGAAAGCCTTGTCGAGCTTCAGCTTGGAGAACGGGAATTTCCACAGATAGCTCAGGCTGGAATAGCCGGTGCCGAAATCATCGAGCACAATCGAACACCCCAGATCGTAGATGGCCTTGAGCTGTTCCAGCACATTGTCGGAATTGACCAGCAAGGTGCTTTCGGTGATTTCGAGTTCAAGCCGGTTGGGCGCCATGCCGGATTTAACCAGCGCCTTTTTCACATCGGCCACCAAAGTGCCAGTGTGGAACTGGTCAGGCGAAATATTCACGGCCAAGGTCAAATGCGGCGGCCAGTGGGCGGCGGCGGAACAGGCTTCCTGCAGCGCCCAGGCACCGAAGATGGAAATCATGCCGGCACTTTCCGCCACTGGGATGAATTCGGCTGGAGACACCATGCCCAGATCGCGGCAATTCATTCGCATCAAGGCTTCAAAGCCGGCCAGCGCGCCGCTATTGGCGTCATAGACCGGCTGATAGCGGAGGCTCAGTTCATTCTTCTCAAGGCAACCCTGCAAGGCATAGAGCACTTCGTTGCGGCGCTTGAAGCTGCGGGCGATTTCCGGATTGAACATCACCCGGCCCATCGAGCCACGCAGCATGGCGGATTCCAATGCGAGTTCTGCGTTCTGAATCAGGTTTACGGTGGCGCGCCCGCTTTCGCTCAGGAGTGAAACGCCGGCGGCCAGCTCAATCGACAGGGGGCGGTCCAGCCATTCCACCGGCTGGCTCAGTTCGCGCAACACGTCGTCGGCCAGCTGCATGGCGTGATCGTGAGTGGAAACATGGGGGAAGAAGACTGCAAACTGGCTTTGATCCATGCGCGCGGAGACGCAGCCGGGAACAGCGGATTGGTTCAGGCGCGCGGCGAGCGCAGAGAGCACATAGTCGCCGGCATGGCGGCCCAGCGTGCCAGAAATTTTCGGCATGCCATGGACCATCACTTCAACCAGGGCACCGTCAAATAGGTGAGCATTGAAGGCGGCGACGCGCTGTTCCTCGATGACGGAATAGAACGAGACGCGGTTCAGCAGGCCGGTCAATGCATCATGCTTTGAAAGCCGGTCAATATCGGCTTCAAGCTTGACGATGCGGTCGCGCAGAACTTCAACAGACTCTTGCGTCAAGGCCACTAAATTAAAGTCTCCAAAAGCTCCGGATTCAGTTATTCTGGCGTCAAAGATGGGATCAGTCTCTTATGCCCAAGTTAATTTTGCGTCAGGTGGTATGCCAAGTCGCATTAACCTTATTGATTTCTTTCCTTGCCTCTAGCTGCCCGGCGCGTGCCGAAACTTACATGCAATTTGCCGGGCGGATGATGGCGAAGGGGCAATTCCGTGCAGACATCGAGAAGGCCTTGTTTTTGAAAGTGAATGCGTACCGCGCGGGGAAAGGGCTCAAGGTTCTTGAACCTGACGCCACGCTGCAATTTGCAGCGCGCGCCCATGCCGGGGATATGTCCGTACACGGATTTATTGGCCATGTGGCCTCAACCGGCCAGGATTTTGACAGCCGGATGCGCGCCTTCAAGGGTGGCGGACTGCTCATTTTGCCTGCGATGGGGGAGAATGCGGCCGCCTTCAAGGCGCCGGATGGAGCTGATCCAGACAGCGTGGCGGAGGGTCTTTTCCAGTCCTGGCTGCACAGCAATCCGCACCGGCTGGCGATGGCGTCACGCGATTATCTGCGTGGTGCGGTAGGGGTTTCAGTAGCTGGCGGCAAAGCCTATGCCGACCAGATTTTCGTTGGCGCACAAGTGCAGACCAATATTTTCGGAGCGTCGCCGTGACAAAAAAACGGGCGCAGAATTTGCGCCCGTTGGGATTTCTGTTTTGACCGGATTTACATCGCCGGCTGCGGCAATGCTCTGGCCTTGCCTGCGAGGGCAGGGGCCACTTTGGTGGCTGCGGCTTTCACAGCCTTTTGCAGCTTTTCAAAGGCTTTCACCTCGATCTGGCGGATGCGTTCGCGGCTCACGTTGAATTCCTGCGACAGGTCTTCGAGCGTGGCTGGTTCGTCCTGCAGCTTGCGGGCTTCGATGACACGGCGTTCGCGGTCGCTGAGCTTGGTCAAGGCTTCGGTCAGCATCGAATTGCGCTGGCCGGCCTCTTCATTTTCAGCAACCATCTGTTCGGGCGTGTCGGCATCATCGACCAGCCAATCCTGCCATTCGACATCACCTTCGGCATCCGAACGCAGAGGCGCATTCAACGAAGCGTCGCCTTGCAAGCGGCGGTTCATCGAGACAACGTCCTTCTCGTCCACGCCCAAATTCTTGGCGATGTATTTCACGTGTTCAGGGCGCAGATCGCCTTCTTCCAGAGCCTGAATCTTGCTCTTCATCTTGCGCAGATTGAAGAACAGCTTCTTCTGGCTGGAGGTGGTGCCAATCTTTACCAGTGACCACGAGCGCAGCACGAACTCTTGAATCTGCGCCTTGATCCACCACATGGCGTAGGTGGCAAGGCGGAAGCCCTTGTCCGGCTCGAAGCGCTTCACGGCATGCATCAGGCCAATGTTGCCTTCGGAAATAACGTCACCGATCGGCAGGCCATAGCCGCGGTAACCCATGGCAATCTTGGCCACGAGGCGGAGATGGCTGGTGATCATGCGTTCGGCGGCCTTGGGATCTTCGTGTTCTTTCCAGGCTTTGCCGAGCATGTATTCTTCTTCAGGCGTCAGCATCGGGAATTTCCGGATGTCCTGGAGATAGCGGTTCAGGCTGCCCTCGCCGCCTGATAAAATTGGCATATTCAATGACTTGGCCATTGTTTGATCCTTCTGGGCTCTTTCAGCCCCTAACCCTAGAGACGGGATATAGGTGCAATGTGGCGAATTTAAAGAGCCGTAACCATAATGGTCACAGTTTAATGTTGGCTCCTGTCGCGCGTCCCTCTGCGATAAGTCAGGTGAGGTCGCTCAAGTTCCAGCGGGACAAGCCTAAATTGCCTTGTGCTGCCTGACGACGCGTTCGAGAAGGGGCACATAGTCTTCAAATTGCTTGGTTTTCATCCCCGCAACCTTGCCTGCCTCATCCCACACCCGCACCCGCACGGCTTCAGAGTGGAAGGGGTTCTGGCGGAACTCAGCGACTTCGGCGTCTGACATAGGGCCGCCTTGGAGCTCCAGCGTATGCTTGGAAGCGGTTGAAAGCTTTGCATAATAGCTGGGATCGGTGGCGCAGAGGAAGCGCTTGGCCGACACATGCAGCCGCACGCATTCCACCAGCACGGGCGGGAAGAAGGGGGCCAGCACTTCCGCCCCTGCCTCGTCGTGATGCTTATCTTCAGTGTCTTCCGGCGAGTAGGAGCCGAATTCCGAGGTGTAGTGGCCCACGTCATGGAGCAGGGCTGCGGCGACCAGAACATCCGGAGCGCCTTCGGCTTCGGCGAAATGCGCGCCTTGCAGCATGTGTTCGGCCATGGTGACCGGCTCGCCCAGGTAATCTTCCGCTCCGCGGCGTTCGAAAATGCTGGCGAGGAAGGGCACGATGGTGGTGGCGTCGAGTTTTTCCGGTTTCATTCGGCGGCCTTCGGGCTTTGGGTTTCAACAAGGGAGGCGAGGGTGGAGAGAAGGCCATCCTTGTCGGCGTAGCAGCCTTGCAGCCAGCGCGAGCCATGGCCGGAGAAGGCGGTGCGTGCATGCAGGATGCGGGTATTGTCGACAATGAAGGCTTCGCCCGGCGCCAGCTTGAAGCTGACTTCGAAACGCTTGTCCTCGATCAGCTCGGCCAGGCGGCGGTAGGCTTCGTACCAGCTGGCCATCGCTTCAAACGGAACATCTTCAGTCGGTGCGGCGGAGCGGTTGTTGAAGCGGATGGCGAGGAGTTCACCGTCAGGCCCCAGCTCGATCATCGGGCGCTTGGCGCGCAGGCGCACGCCATTGCTGCCGGCATATTCATAGCGGGCAGGAAAGCCGCTGAGCAGTTCGACAGCTTTGGGGTTTTCTGCTTGCAACGCGGCCACCACGGCAAAGGCATCAACCACAGTGGACTCGCCGCCATCCACGGTGTTTTCCAGGCAGCTCAAAATCTGCAGCGTGGGCACCGGGTCACGATACGGGTTGTCGGTATGGGCCTGCAGGCCGAGATTGGTATAGGCGAGGTTGCTGGGATTGACCTCGGCCTTCACTTCGAACCAGCGGCCATAATTGGTCTCGCGCACATAGCCGAAGGTTTTGACGATGTCGCACAGCGCGCCTGACGTAGTGGGCACACCTTCCACCACGGCGAAACCATAACGCTCGACTGCACCCAGCCAGTGGGCCAGCGTGTCGCGGTTCTGCTGCATGTCGCTGAGCCGCGCGCGTGGCACATTCGCTTGCATGTCCGCACCCGTCCAGCGGGTAATGGCCGGGCTGGTCCAGGCGATGGCATCAGACGGCTTGCGATCATAGCGATGGTTGTGCAGCCAATCGGCAGGGAAGGTGACCGACTTGTTCTCGGGCGTGAAAGTTACGCGCAATGTGCCGCCCACAATTTCTGCCGCGCTGATTTTCGTGGCGGCAGGAATATCGAGAATGGTGACCAGTCTTTGGCCATTGCCGGCACTGCGCGTCTTGTCATCCAGCGCATTGTCGCGCAGCCACATGGCGTGGAAACGCGCTTGCGCGCCATCGGCCCAATGCAGTTCCAGTTCCGAACCCGCCGCATTCACCCGGGCTTTGCTGAGCATGTTGCCTCTCCGAATTTTTCCGGCATCAAAGCCAGAATTCGTGACCGGTGCAAGACGGCAGGATTACGCAGCTTTGAGTGCCAGCAAAAGCGCGGCCATTACTGGCGGCAGGGGTGCTTCGAAGCGCAGATGTTTCCCGGTGCGCGGATGATCAAAGCCCAGCACGGTGGCATGCAAAGCCTGACCGCGCAGATGGCTCAGGGCATCCTGTGCGGGCTTCGGCAATTTGGATTTCGATGCGGCGAAGCCGCTGCCATAGGTGCCATCGCCCAACAGTGGATGGCCGAGATGCGCCATATGCACCCTGATCTGGTGGGTGCGCCCGGTTTCCAGATGGCAGCGGATCAAACTGGCCGCCGCGAAAGCCTGCACCACGTCGTAATGCGTGATGGCTTCCTTGGCGCTTTCGGAATTCGACACGGCCATCTTCTGCCGGTTGGCCGAGGAGCGGGCGAGACCAGTGCTCACCGTGCCAGACTTGCGGTCGAGCTTGCCCCAGACGAGGGCCAGATATTCGCGCTCCATCCTTCCGTCGCGGCCATGGGCAGCGAATTGCTCGGACAGAGACGCATGCGCCTTGTCATTCTTGGCCACGACGAGAAGGCCCGACGTTTCCTTGTCGATGCGGTGCACGATGCCGGGGCGCTTTACGCCGCCGATGCCGGAGAGTGAATCGCCGCAATGCGCGATCAAGGCATTGACCAGCGTGCCGGTCTCATTGCCCGCCCCCGGATGCACCACAAGGCCTGCCGGCTTGTTGATGACGATCAGGTCCTTGTCTTCAAAGATGACATCGAGCGAAATATTCTCGGCCTGCGGTTCGGCGGGTGCGGCTTCCGGCACCTCGACGACCACTTCCTGGCCGGGCTTCAGTTTCAGGCTCATGTCGTCCGCCGTCTCGCCCTCGACAGAGACACAGCCATCCGCAATAAGCTTCTGGAAGCGCGCGCGGCTGATCTCAGCAAATTGCGACGCCAGGAACTTGTCGAGGCGGGAAGCTTCCGTTGCAGTGGCTGTGAGGATGTTGGACATATGAGCGAAGAGAAGAAACCTGAAATGACGAAGGGCCAGCGGCGCTTGCTATGGCTGGTCTATATCATGGGCGGGGTTCTGGTAACGCTGTTTGTTTTCATCCTCGGAACGATCCTCTGGATGCTCACCCATCACGCCTGAGGGGCTTGCGGCGCCCGGGGCTGCGCTGTAAGCGTAGCCCAACGCTCCCTTCGTCTATCGGTTAGGACGGCAGCCTCTCACGTTGCAAAGACGGGTTCGACTCCCGTAGGGAGCGCCATAGTTTTCGTAGCTTCATTTGTCCGTTGAGAAACAGTAGGTTATCTATAAGGCGCAATTTCGCTTTACCCAACTATTTTACCCAACCGGGTTACCCAAGTCTCCAAAAGAAACACGGTCCCGCATAAGTGACAAACATCGATAAGGGAAGTTCATACCGACCCACTTTTGCTCAGCGCGAAGGTATCGAAGAAATACCACCCGAGCTCGCGCCAAAATCAATCTCGATAGGTGCCGCAAATCTTCTTTGGCATGTGGTCAATCAGTCGATTGAAGCCAGCACAAAACGTGGAACGATGGATACGTACATAGCCGCGCCTTGGTGGACCATTCTTCGTGACTGGATGGTAAGGCAGGGCGGGCGGTCCGACAAAATATCAATCAGCGGCGCTACGGTGAAAGCGCATGTCGCCCCACTTTTCATGGGGGGCGCAGCATATCATCACCCATTGGGCTTTATCGATTTCGTTCTACAGCATGCGCTGTGTCCAGCCAACTTCGCTGCGCAAGTCCAGAGCGCACTTATCGAAGGACGAATGGGTTACCGTGTGGCGGCAGACAAACAGCTCTATCCGATCTTCTCCGAAGCAGAAGCTGCCACTGTTACTCAAGCGTTGGATGATTTGGCCTCAACACCGTATGCAGGCGCAAACACACATCTCGTAAGTTCAGCCCAGAACCTGTTTGCCGGTGATTATGCGGGGAGCATACGTGAGAGTATCCACGCTATAGAGTCCGTTGCCAGCATTTTGGCGGGAAAATCTAAGAGTGGGCTCGGCGCGGCATTGAATATTTTGGAAGCCAAAGGCGTTATACATGGTGCGTTGAAGGAAGGGTTTAGGGCACTCTACTGGTGGACCAGTGACGAAAAGGGCGTTCGGCACTCGCTCTTGGAGGACGGTGATGCGAATGTTGACGTTACTGACGCAGCTTTCATGCTGGGCGCGAGTGCGGCCTTCGTCAGCTATTTAATCAACAAAGGCAGGAATGCCGGACTGCTTCCAGCGACGTCATAGCAACTAGTTCGCATTCTGCTCTCTCATGCTTGCGCAACTAATAAGTAGGCCCTCACAGCGGTGAAGTGCCTCTTTCGCAGCCGCACTTATGGCCGGGCTCTCATCATAGGCCAAACTGTACATGCGCAAAGTATGGGCGCAGAGAAACAGGGCTTGCAGTGTGGTGTCACTCTTGCCCCGTGTCTTTTCTTGTATCGCAACGTAATGGGCAATTTCGACGCCAGCGTTCTCCAATGCCTTCTTCTTTGCCGCTCTGTTAGGCGCATTGAGAGCAGCATCCTTGTGTTGCTGCATCAGCTGCACGCCTTTTGTGATGAACCATTCGCCCACTTGGTTCGAATAGGCGGCATCGGCCATCACCATTTCGCGGAATGCATTTGAGTAAGCCATAGCCTCGTCTATCTGCGAAATCTCAGATTTCGTTTTTGTGGAAACCGCATTGGAAACTGCCGTCAGAAGCTTTGAGAACATTCGAGTACCTTAGATTGGTGTGTGAAAGCTGGCAATCGGTCAACGGTTGGAGTGTTCAGGGTGTGCAATGCACAGGCGTAGATCGCTTTCCTATGCAGATGCACACCCCGAGGTTTGCATACCTTGTTAGCCTTCTGGCTTAGAAGTCGGAGTTGACCTCCCGTTCAAACTCCTCTGCCATTCTGGAGTAAAGCCGGGTCGAGTAGTAGTGAATTGCCAAGAGAAACACATCTGGCATCTCAGCAGGCTTCTTCCCAAAGACCCGCCCGAGTTTCTTTCCCCATGCTTTGCCCTGCTTATCCCTCCAGTCATCACCCTTGGCAGGCATCACTTTGCCCTCCTTCACATCGCGCCATGTCAGGCTCTTGGGGTCGGTGTCGGGGTAATCGTTCCCGAACTCCTTCAGACGTTCTCTCATGTTTGCCACTGTCCGTTCGGATACCCCTGCCGCCGCCGCAATCTTAGCTTTCGATAGTGCGGCATCCTCCAGAGTCACCAGCTTCCAAGCCCTTTCAGTCTTGTCATCCTTCGACATCGCTAGCTTGTTGCGGCTGTTGAACGCGACTGCCGCTGCCATCGCCTCGGGGAGGGCTCCGACGAACACCTCGACCGCCGTTCCTTCGCGCAGAACTGTTGGCGGCTCAGAGGCTTTCAGCTTTCCCGCTTCAAAGTCCCTCGCCAAGTCTGCAATCGCCATTGCCCGATGGTGGCCGTCAATGATGTAGAAGCGTTGACCGCTCCACCACAACACGAGCGGCGGGAACTTGTCGCCTCGCAACAGGGCCTCATAGAGTTCGTCGCGATGTTCGATGCTTTCATCCTCTGTCCCCTCAAACGTGCGGGGCTGAAAGACGGAAGTGGCGAAGTGGTACTCGCCTCGTTTCATCATCGTGGGTGCTTCGGGCTGTGGGCGACCCTCGTTACGCTCGGTTAGCAGGCGGGCATAACCTTGGGCAAACGTCGGGGTTTCAACTTGCGCTGAGGGCGCAGTGGTAGCTGTCATGTAAACATCTCCGTGATGTGGTGGGGTTGATGGGAGGGCGAACGCACGGTGGGTGCCGTGCGCTGCATTGGTGTTAAATCTAGGTTGAGGGTGTGGTTAGGGGTGGGACGAAAGGCGGGCGCTCTGCCGCTCAGCCTCTTGACGAGCGAGGCGGTCCACCTCTTGATTGACCACGTCGTCGCCGTGGCCCTTGACCCATAACCACTGGACCACGCGGCCCTCGGTCAAAGCCAAGAGTTCCTGCCAGAGGGCCAGGTTCTTGACGGGCTTCTTATCGGCAGTCCGCCAGCCATTCTTGCGCCATCCGAAGACCCAACGCGTCATGCCGTCCACAACGTATTTGGCGTCCAGCACGAAGGTTATGGGTGCATCAGTTTTCATCGACTTCAGAGCAGCTATAGGTCCCGCAAGCTCCATCTGATTGTTGGTGGTGTGAGAAGCGCCACCGACGAGAACGCGCTCATCCGCGCCCCGCCGCATGATCACGGCATAGCCACCGGGGCCGGGATTATTGAGGCATGAGCCGTCTGCGTAGACGATGACGTGTTCAAGGGACGCCATTACACACCTCCCGCGATGAACATTGCCGCCCGCCGTTTCCTTGGGGACATCACCCGAGGTCTGGGGCCGTGTTTGAAAAGCTCCAGCCACGCCTTGCGGTAAGCGAGGTCGGCATAGCTTTCCTCGCCCCGTAGGTAGTTCGGTGTTCTGACTTCGGTAGTGGCGCTGCGCTTTGCGATGAGCCGCCGCACCAAGTACCAAACCGAGTCTTCAATCTCCGGCCTTTCGCCGCGCGACATGACCTGTTCCCAAGTCAGACCGGGCTTAGGCCCTTCGTTAAGAATGAAGGTAACAGGGACGTGAACGGGCAGGGTCAACAGCGTGTCGAGAACCCCGAAGGCCAGCATCTCAGCAGCAGTGCCCCTCCTGCGTCCACCGACTAGCTCACACCGAGTGTCGCCGTGCTTGAGGATCACAGCATAGCCGCACTGACCGTAGCTCGGGTTGTAATAGCAAGCGGACGCCGCATAGGCGATAACCGTGCCCTTCATGCGCCTTCTCCGAACAACGCAGTAATCGCGGCCTGTTTGCGATCCGCCGCCCCTCGCAACCGCTCTTGCTCCTGCTGGCAGAGTCGCATTCCGAGCGGCCCGAAGGCAGTCATCAGCATCTGCCCGAGTTGGAATGATGCTTCAGGCTTGAGGTCGCCCAGGACTTGACGCCGCTCCCCTTCGCTTTTGCTGTAGGTGTTGAACTGTGAAGACCCGAGGCTGCGGAAGCGCCGCGCGACAGAGATGAAATAGTTGCGGTCGTTGATGAAGCGGCGTGGGTTGTCCTCTCTCAGGTAGGCCACG
Source organism: Aestuariivirga litoralis (assembly GCF_015714715.1). Taxonomy (NCBI): domain Bacteria; kingdom Pseudomonadati; phylum Pseudomonadota; class Alphaproteobacteria; order Hyphomicrobiales; family Aestuariivirgaceae; genus Aestuariivirga; species Aestuariivirga litoralis. Next base: position 181,969 of record NZ_WAHS01000001.1, read on the forward strand.
GCGAGGAGAGAATAGATCACCTTATCCGCAGCGGCCTCTGACAGAACTTGGATTGCGGCCTTGGCGGCGAGGTGCTGGCTATACGGCGCACCGACGGGAGCTTCGGTCACCTTATCGCGTGCCTCTTGCCTTAGACCTGCTAGCAGTTGCCGGAGACTGGACATGGCGGCTTCGGGGTTCGGGTGCCGCGATAGCAGCCTCTCAACATGGCAGGCAGCGCGGGCTATTTCTCCTCTCGTAAGCGGCAACGCAGCTTCGTGGCCGTGACGGCGGAGTAGTTTCTGGTGTCTGGAGCAGAGTCGGGCGTAGCCCGCTGTGGTGTGTCTAGTGCAGCCGGGGGCGGCACATTGTTTGGGCATGTGTTGGATCATCCTTATGAGTTTTGGTGCTTCGGGGTTGGGAGGTCGCGTCCGCTAGGCAAGCTGGTGACGGTGTCCTGTTATAGATGGTGGGTATGACAGGCAGCGTCCCCGGCGGCGCATCGAGCCTACAGGTGGCAGGGGTAGCCACACAGGCAAAAGAGTCAGTGCTGCTGACCTAACTGTGCTGGTTGTGTAATGGGGGAGTGGTATCGCCGCTAACGGGGGCGGCATTGGCTATAGGGGGTAGTATCGCTGTTATAGGGCGGCGCTATCGCTCTGGCCCTATCTCAACGCCATCTTGGCGCTCGGGGCTTCACCCAAGGGAGCGCACTCCAAGGGCTTGCCGTTGCCTTTGGGGCAGGTGGACGGGGGCCGAGATACAATTCCCCCGCCCGTGTTTAACCTAGGCCGGGACCGCCGCTAGCAGCCCGTGTAGAGCCTGCAGGTTGATCTTGGCCCAGTACCTCACGTCCGCACGGTCGCCTGCCGCAATCGCCACGGTGTTAACCGCCAGTGCTGCCACGGCGTCCGCCACCGCATCGCGCTCCCGCTTTGATAGTCTCGTCTGCTTCGTCATTCGTGCTGTCTCCCTCTGGTTTGCACAGGCGCAGAGATAGGCTCTTGCTATCTTCCTAGTCAAGGACTATATTGCTACCAATGGGTAGCGAACTTGGGCCACTGGCCGGGCACCGCGTCTCATTTCTCCGCCTGATCCTTTCGGCGCTGCGTTCACTGTTATTTCAGAACAGGAGCAACGGGACGCGATGAAGGGACTCAGCAGCCACCGCGCGGGGAAGACGAACAAACCACCGATAGCCACTGGTCAAGTTGGTGGCCGTACTTCGAACGGGAACCTACCTTCTCACTGTCGGAAGCAACAAGGATGTAAGACGAATGGATGGAGCAAACCGAAAATCACTAAGGGCGGTGCTGACATTGGCCGCTTCGCTCCTATCCGTTTGGGCAGCCGTCGCACCAGAACCGAGATGGATGTTCGTGCTTCTTCCAATGCTGCTAGTGTTTGCAATTGCGATATGGTCCTATGTGCAGCGCAGTTGGCAAGTGCGCCTCTTTGGGAGGACGGGCATGTTCAGTTGGTTGATGGGAAGAAAGACGGAAGCTGCTTGGGTGAGAGCCGAGGCTGAGAGACTGCTGACCGCCTATGGCACGGAGGGCGCATGGCAGGAGGCCCGAGTGCTGGCACTCACCGAGACTTCAATGCAGCGTCCCGCGTTTGCGTGGAAGGTTTTGCGTGAGGTTGAACGCAGGTTAGGCACTAGGCGGCAAACCGACACGGCAACGCGGTTTATCGAAGGCGGGGTAGATCGACCAAGTAGCCCCGTCCAACGCGAAGCGGCAGACTGATTTAGAGACCGCTCCACCAGCTAGTGAGCCCGCCTATCACTCCTGCCAAGACCATCCCGGTGACGGCGAGGCCGAGCATGAAAATGATTACGCCACCAAACACGGCCAAGAACATCTCAAGGCCCACTTGAAACACTCCTACTTGTTCTCCTGCCAGTCGTCTCTCCTTGATGCCCTGCATGCGGCCAATGGGTGCCCAAAAGGGCGCTGACAACAAGCTGCCCCACCACATAAACGCCTTGGGGATTGCTATCATCGCGGTGGGCAAAACACGCGGGCACCACTGCTTCCGAGTCTCGACGGCCATGACAGCGAGGCCGCCTGCCATAAGGATCAACGGTATCGGCCATCCCGGAAGCGCAGTCATCGCGTCTTTCAGATTGCCGCCATAAGCCAGCCACATGAAAGCAGTGCCCGGTAGGATGTAGCAGACATAGCAGGGCACGACGAGGCCCAGGATTATCTGAGCGATCCAAGGCCCTCCTTCCGCTCTAGTCTTTCGATTGTCTTGCAGGAAGCCGCCCGCGATCCGCAAACCGGACCCAAGAAGCCAATATAGAACCGCAAGTACAATGCCGATGACAAGAACGACCGGGACGATGGTGAAGGCTTGCAACACAACAGACTTGCCGAAAAGTAAAACGGCCAGAATGAGACCCAAGAGGATGATAATAGCTGTGTTGCCTTGCCGATCCACGCCGCCCCACTCCGCGATGCCCCGATGCGACCATAAGTGGAAACGCCTGCAAATGACAATCCCCACCGTTCGTGTGAGAAGGGCGAGTCAATCAAGAACGATATGCAAAAACACCAAGGCCCCTGATATTGTGATCAGGTAGACAAGCAGCGGGGTCATATCGCCGCCGCCTTAGCCAGTCTTGCTAGCTCTTTTTGTACCGTGGCTTTGCTAAACCCAACGTGAGCGGCGATCTTCCTCATGCTCAAACCTTCACCGTTCAACCTCGCTATCTCCGCCCGCGTCTCAGGCTTTACCATTGCGGGCCTTCCCCCGGTTCTGCCCTCCGCCTTCGCCTTAGCAATTCCCTCGAGTTGGCGTTCCTTCCTGAGAGCGGTTTCGAACTCTGCAATGCTGGCGAGAATACCAAATACGAGCTTGCCCGTACGAGTGGTCGTGTCCAGCGCGGCATCATCCAGAACCTTGAAGCCTACACCCTTGGCGGTAAGCTCCTCCACTATCTGATGGAGATGGGAAGCCGAACGGGCGAGACGGTCCAGCTTCGTCACTATCAGCATGTCGGCATCATCGCGGAGATACTGCAGGCACTCCGCCAGCACGGGACGCGACTTGTCCAGCCCAGATTTCTTCTCCTCGAATATCTTGGTGGCCCCTGCCGCCTTTAATTTCTCAACTTGAGTAGCGTGGCCTTGCCCAGTGGAACTCACACGCGCGTATCCTACGATTGCCATCCTGTACCCTTTCATCTAAGACAATTGCTGACACTTTGTTAGTGTACGCTAAGAGTACAGTCAAGGGGGTGCGTCCAGAAAGTATACTTAATGTGCACGAAGCCGCCTCGCTCCCTAGTTCATTTGGTAAAAACCTCGTATTTGCAACGGCGGGCAACCATGTAGGCTTCTACACTTCACAAAAAGGAAACGACAATGGCAGACGGTTGGTCGGTAATGGTGAGAGTTCCCGATTTTCAAAGCTTAGGAAAGCCGGTGATTTACTACGCACATCTGCCAGATCGTGATGAAGCAGTTTCGGCGGTGAGGGTGGCAAAGGGATTAGACTCCAATGTTTCAGTCGAAGCTAAAGAACCTATCACCCACGCTGTTCTTAAGGGTCTGAATATTCCAGAAGGAAAAGTCGGGCATGAAGGGTACGAACTTGAGTGAACTTTCATTTGAAGAGACGCGGGAGCCAACAGAACGAGTTAAAGAACTGGCCTATCGTATATTGATCCGAGTCTGTGATGTGAAACATCCGCTGGTTAGGAGGCCGGGCGAAGTCTTGCATGGACCAATGCTGTTGAGTGTGATGACCGCTGGAATGTTCAAACAGGAAGAACTTAAAGCCGCAGTAGATTACATGGTAGTACAAGGATGGATTGAGTCCGCCGATCGGTTCCACAAACTGACCTCCAAAGGGCTTCAGCACTACAGAAGCATCTAAGGACACCGGGCATACGAACACCATGCGTTGTTCTGTTAGACCGGTCTCATCACTCCTGGTCCGTTTTTGACCTGGCGGCAAACGTCAAAAAATGCTGCTTCTGGCCCACGACGGCGCTGTAGTCTCATCGGAATGCGATATTGCGCCCGTTATCGCAGGATGATTAGCTCGGTGAGTCTGGGGAAATAGACTCATGAAACTGAAAGACCTTGTTTCCACGGTTGATCAACTGATGGGGGCGAAAGCCGTCTATGGTCCAAGCCTCGGTCCGGAAGCTGTGATGTGCTTCGGTGCTGTTGGGATAGACCCAAACAAGTCATCTTACTTTTCCCACGCTGAGACGGTTGCAAAGAAGGCGCTCGAAAGGCCGTACTTCGTGACAGTCGGTGGCGGCCACGACGTACAGGCGGGCTACAGAGGTCGCGCAATCGAAGTTGTCAAAGCGACGGGATGCTTCGGCAAGACTGAAGCCTTTGTGAAGACACCCGCTACCTACAGGCGCTTGATGCAGTGGCCAGCCGCAATCGTGCTTACCGAAGTTTATGAGATTGTTGGCATGCCTCGACTTGTCGATGACCTCGGTTTGGATGACATGAGGATATTGACCTTCGCGTTCGACGGCGTAGTTTTTCATGATGATCGAATGAAGGAGCTGTGGGACGCGTTGGATCAGTGCGAACTGCGGCGGCGTTGGGACATGGCTCCGCCTGCGTTCTTTCGAGACCCGGGAAAGCTAGATCGCTCCTACACTCTTTACCCTCAGATTTCTGAGGAGGAGGGTAAGCGGAGAGCAAAAGAAACTACTGTGCTTGAAAGAAGTAGCAAAGCGGCTCTAGCGGCAAAAGCACGTAACCTCACTCAAAACGGGGGCAAGTACACTTGCGAGGCTTGTGCCTATGCCGACGAAGTGAGGGGAATGTTCGATGCACACCATCTGCAACCGCTCGCCACTGGTCCACGGATAAGCACCATCGACAGCTACGCTATTCTGTGCCCACGATGTCATAGGATGGCACATCGAAAGGCTGAGAAACCGGAGGTTCCGTTGGCTATGGCGGAGCTCAAAAGACTTCTCAATGCCCAATAGCCCAAGCCTCAAAAGGCGGACAAACGGGGGGCGGGGCCATGGGGGGGTGAAGCGCCATGGGCAGCCTTTGATTGAGGCTTCACATTTTTTTGTGATTTTGGATGACGAATGACCGCACCAGTAAACCTCTACGAGCTGCAGCTGAGAGCAAAGCTTCCGCAGTATCTACTGCAAAGTCTTGATGAGTTCGAAGCGGCAACAGGAGAAGTACTTCGTCGGTTCTTAGCTGAGATCGAGGCTCGTCCACTGCCGCCGCTGCTCTATCACTACACAGGGGAGGGCGGACTTCGGGGCATACTTGGAAGTGGTACTCTCTTCTGTTCGGACGTCTTTCGCCAGAACGACAAAAAAGAAATAAGACATGGCATTAACGTAGCCTTTGACGAGTTGATCGAGCGCGGTCGCAAGGACCCGGATTTGTTCCGTGGTTACGCTGGCAATATCGCTAGGTTCCGGAGAACCCATCCGATGGAAAACGTGGGGAACTTTTACATCTGTAGCCTAACAGGCCAGGAGGAAAGTGAGAGGCAATGGCGACTGTATGGTGCCAGTTCTAGAGGCTTTGCGCTTGCGTTCGATGCTATGAGGTTAGAAGTGGCGTTCACGCAAGCAAACGGTGTGCCGATAGAGAATAACAATACGTTCCCTGTCACCTATGACCGCGCGATAGCCGCCAGACTGCAGGGCGAGATTTTGGACCTGATTGCCCCGCTGCTGGCACCTCTTCGAATGGGCGTATTGGCACAGCCGTCTCTAGATGCTTACTACAACGAACTGGCTGTGGTGCATCTGTTAGCTATTGTTCGCTTCGCGATGTTCTTCAAAGCAAGACAATGGAGCGCGGAAAGAGAATACAGGTTTCAGAACTTGTTCAGCATAGATGCGAAACCAACTGACGTGAGGCTGCGTCCCGATCCAATGGGCGGTGCCGCTATCGAGTACAGAGCCTTTGACTGGCGTTCCGTTGATCCCGGTTGTCTGTCTCAAATCATCATAGGGCCAAAAGCAGATCAAGATGGCGGAGAGGCATTGGCACGAGAACTACTTCAACTGCACCATCCAAACCCCGAGACCGTCAAGGTCGTGCAGTCGACTGTGGGCAGGCATAGGCGCGGTTAGTCTTGTGTTGGACTGTGGTGCAGCGGGAGAGAACGTTTCTGAAGCCTTTCCCATGTCTCAATAATAAACAGTGCGGCGGTTCCAGCTGCGTTAACCGCAAATCGAGCAATAGCCGGTTCGATGCGCTGATATCCCTTCTCACGCCCGTGTGCATCGCCTGCATGTGTGCGCAAGGCCCCGATACCAGACACCACGGTGTTCAAGCCTCCAAGTACTTGGCGCATGTCCTGCTCTATCACGGTCGGTAGACCCGAGAGTCCCGGAGAAAGCTGCAGCGGTTGTTGCACCGCTTTCCACAGACCGTCTATGTCCTTCTTCGGTGGTAGTGTTAGGTCTAGTTCAATCAAGATGGACCGAAAGACCGCCTCCAAAAGGGAACATGCGGCTGTGACCGCGTCTTCTGGATCGCTGGTGAGGTTGACAAGAGCACGGGCGATCTCGTTTTCGACTGTGTCGAAGTTGAGTGTCGTTGCCTTTGTAACGATATTCCCAACAATCACGCCCCCAGCTTGGCGGGCGACGAGGAGGGCCTTGCCGTTAACAATCGTAACGGTGAAGCCGTCAGCCTCAAGAGCATTGTTTAAGTGCTCTCTTACCGCCGCTGCTTTTTCCGGGTCTCTGGGATAGCCCCGAGGGTCGCATACCGTCACAATGGCGTTGGTGATCAGTTCATGGCCATTGGCACCGTTGGCAGCGTCGTTAAGGGCAGCCGTTGCGGCTGGGAGTCGCGATCCAATTGCCGGAGGCATAGGAATGTTGCAACCCAACATGAACTGCTGGATGCCTGGTAGGCTTCGGTAGTGCCCGATAGGTGGCTCATCGCTCGAACCACCATAGCCCTGTGCGCGACCGCCTGTGATGGTATCAACAAGCGCTTTCAAAACAAAGAGAGAGAACTGGCTTTGCATTGCGCAACATCATAGTTCGACGACCATGCAGTGCAACGGTGTTATCGTTTGGGCAGCTTTACCTTCTCTATGAACTGACGTGCTTGACGCTTTCGGTCTGCAGTCCAAGCGTAGGTTTCTCTCATGCTGCCCGATGTCCACCCGCAGATGAAGTCAACGAGGTCAGCGGGCGCTTCATGTTCCAGAAGCTCCTTAGAGAACCAGCGGCGGAAACTGTGGAAGTTCACGGGAGACCTATCTGTTCGATCTTTGCCGAAGCCCACGCCAACACTGCGTCGGAACCGTGTGAAAGCCTTAGAGATGGGTGAGGACCGCGACTTGAGGTCACTCGATTTGCGTATGGGCAACTCGTGGAAGACATAGTCTCGTTCGGTCTTACCCTTGCATCGCTCTTTGAGCATTGGAAAGAGATCAGGGTGAAGAGGGATAGTGCGGTCTGCGGCGGCTGTCTTCTCGCCGGGAAGGTGGATTGTCTTGGCAACGAAGTTCAAATCACCAACACGCAACTCACCTACCTCGTTCTGTCGCGCTCCTGTAAGAGCAGCAGTAGTCGAGTGTTCGAGGAGGTCCGGGCGCATCTGTAGATTACCACAGAACAGGCGCTTCATCTCCTGATCATTAAACGCCCGCTCCTTATCCTCGATACTCTTGCGCTGTTTCTGCAGTCGGAACTTCGACCAATAGACCGGACCTTCCATCATGTAGCCCTTGTCCATTAGCCAGTGCCAATACTGGCCTAACACTCCCAAGTCAGAGTTGACCGTCCCCGCCCTTCTGCCCGGCATGAGCTGCTTCTCGACGTAGTCTCTCATTAGCGAACGCGTATAGCCGTTTATCGAAACCTCTGGTTTCCAGTTCTTGAGGTTAGTGATGGCCATCTTCCGGCGGTAGATGGTGTGTGTCTCAGCAGGCTTTTCAGCATTGAACTTGTGTAGATACTCGTCGATAGGCACAACGCTGCGGGTGGCTGTCGCGGTGCTGTAGAACTTCTTTGCCGCCGCGGGGCCGTATTGCTTCTCAATCTGCTCGGCGCGGTCACGGGCAATATCCTCCGCGATGTCCTGATTGGTTTGCCCCAAACCTTCCAATGTGTCCGGATCGGTGGTTTCGCCTGTCTCTGTGTTTTCGAGAGCAAAGGTGCGGATGCCGAGCGCCTCGCGGTGAAGAGGTGCCAGATCACCGCCATCTCGTGCGACCTTAGCCAGTTGCAGTTCGTAGTCATAGTCAGCGTTGAGCGTCGGCAACATAGCTCGTGCCTGCACTCTACTTTCTATTCTGAGATTAACCCTGTAGTTCGACTTGCCATGATGCGGTGGACGAACCCAAGCTCGAAGGTCTTCTCTGATGCCTCGGATGTACCATTGCGTGTTTCCTCGACGTTCGAGATACTTATCGAGTTTAGGTTCTTTACCCATTCACTTTACCCAACTACTTTACCCAAGTGTTAGGCAAAGTAGCTGGGAAAATCAAGGATTGTGGGACTGTGTCACGGCGTGGGTTTGAGTCCCGTAGGGAGCGCCACTTCAAAAATCTGAATGTTTGGTGTGTGGCGCGATTTTGTCGCCTACACCATCACCATCGTTCTGGCCTTTTCATCCTGCAATGCCGCTCCGTCGCCGGAATGGATCACGCGGCCACGGTTGAGGATAATGAAATTGTCCGCCAGCCTGCGGGCGAAATCGAAATATTGCTCGACCAGGATGATCGACATGGTGCCCCGGTCGCGCAGCATCGCGATGACGCGCTCAATGTCCTTGATGATTGAGGGCTGGATGCCTTCAGTGGGCTCGTCGAGCAGCAGAACTTTGGGGCGCATCACCAGCGCGCGACCAATGGCCAATTGCTGCTGCTGCCCGCCGGAGAGGTCGCCGCCGCGCCGGTGGAGCATGGATTTCAGCACGGGGAACAGCTCGTAGATTTCGTCGGGAATGTTGCGCTCCTTGCGGGCGAGGCCAGCAAATCCGGTTTTCAGGTTTTCCTCCACGGTGAGGCTGGAGAAAATCTCGCGGCCCTGCGGCACCAGAGCGATGCCGGCGCGGGCACGCTTGTCGGCGGGAAGCTTGGTGATGTCCTTGCCGTCAAACATAATGCTTCCGCCGCGTGCTGCGGCCTGGCCGGCAATGGCGCGAATGAGGCTGGTCTTGCCGGTGCCGTTGCGACCGAGGATGCAGGTGATCTTGCCGGGCGAGGCGGACACCGATACATCCTTCAGCGCCTGGCTGGCGCCGTAGAACAGGTTGACTGATTTTGCTTCCAACATCTCTCAGCGCCCCAGATAGACTTCAACCACGCGTTCGTTTTTCTGCACGTTTTCGAGCGAGCCTTCGGCCAGAACCGAGCCTTCATGCAACACAGTGACACGTACGCCGAGCGCGTTGATGAAATCCATGTCGTGCTCTACCACCACTACGGATTTTTCGCCTGCGATGCGTTTCAACAGCTCAGCCGTCTTGGCGGTTTCAGCGTCGGTCATGCCGGCCACCGGCTCATCGACGAGCAAAAGCTCCGGCTCCTGCATCAGAAGCATGCCGATTTCCAGCCATTGCTTCTGGCCGTGGCTCAGACCTCCGGCGCGGATGTTCTGCTGTTCTTCCAGATTGATGAGCGCGAGGTTTTCTTCGATCTTCTTTTTATCAGCCGCAGCAGCTTTCCAGTTCAAGGCCGCGAAGGGCGAGCGGTTGGCTTTCAGCGCCAGTTCCAGATTGCGCCACACCGTGTGGTTTTCAAACACGGTGGGTTTCTGGAATTTGCGGCCGATGCCGAGATTGGCGATGGCGGCTTCATCATGCTTGGTGAGGTCGATATTGCCGAACATCACGCGGCCTTCGTCTGGCCTCGTCTTGCCGGTGATCACATCCATCATGGTGGATTTGCCCGCACCATTGGGGCCGATGATGGCGCGCATTTCGCCGCGCTTCACATCGAGCGCCAATTTGTTCAGCGCCTTGAATCCATCGAAGGAGACGCTTACGTCTTCGAGATAGAGCAGGGTCTCGCCCAGGGTTTTGGTTTCGGCAGGGATCATTCCGCAGGCTCCGGCTTGAGTTCAGCAGCAGCTGCGGCGCGCTTCTTCAGTTTGGACCATCCCGCGAAGGTTCCGGCCAGGCCCTTGGGCATGAACAGGGTGACGGCGATGAATAGCGCGCCCAAAACATAGAGCCAGGCTTCCGGCAGCACGCCGGTGAACCAGCTCTTGGCAGCATTGACGACGACGGCACCCAAAGCCGCACCCCACAATGTGCCGCGCCCGCCGAGGGCCACCCAGATCACTGCTTCAATCGAATTGGTCGGCGCGAATTCGCCGGGATTGATGATGCCGACTTGTGGCACATAAAGTGCCCCGGCAATTCCGGCCATCACCGCGGAAACCACGAAGACGAAGAGTTTGTAGTTCTCGGCCCGGTAACCAAGGAAGCGTACGCGCGCTTCGGCATCGCGGATGCCGGCCAGCACCCAGCCCAGTTTCGACAGCACGATCACGCGGGCGATGATGAAGCAGCCTGCGAGTGCTAGCGCAGAGAGTGCAAACAGCACAGCGCGGGTGGTCGCGGCTTGAACCGGGAAGCCCAGAATGTCCTTGAAATCGGTGAGGCCGTTATTGCCGCCAAAGCCCATGTCGTTGCGGAAGAAGGCCAGCAGCAAGGCGTATGTCATCGCCTGGGTGATGATCGAAAGATAAACACCGGTGACGCGCGAGCGGAAGGCGAACCAACCGAAGACCAGTGCCAGCAAGCCGGGTGCCAGCATCACCATGAAGGCGGCGAACGGGAACCAGTTGAAGCCGTACCAGTACCAGGGCAGTTCCTTCCAGTTCAGGAAGACCATGAAGTCCGGCAGGTCGGCATTGCCGTACACACCGCGCGCGCCGATCTGGCGCATCATGTACATGCCGAGCGCGTAGCCGCCGAGCGCGAAGAACGCGCCATGGCCCAGGCTCAAGATGCCGCAATAGCCCCAGACCAGATCGACGGAGAGGGCGAGCAGCGCGTAGCAGAGATATTTTCCCACCAGCGTGACGCCATAATCGGGGAAGTGAAAGCCGCTGGTTTCCGGAATGACGAGGTTGAGCACAGGCACCAGCACCGCCAGCACCAGAAGAAGGCCAGTGAAAATGATGGCAGGCCGATCCAGCAATTTATCGGCAGCGGGTGCGCTCATGATTCCACCCAGCGTCCCTTGATCGCAAACAGGCCGCGTGGCCGCTTCTGGATAAAGAGGATCACGCAGATCAGGATGATGATCTTGCCCAGCACCGCACCGGCAAAGGGCTCAAGAAATTTATTGGCAATCCCCAGGGCCATGGCACCAGCCAAAGTGCCCCAGAGATTGCCCACACCACCGAATACAACGACCAAGAAGCTGTCGATGATGTAATTCTGTCCGAGATTAGGGCTCACATTATCAATTTGCGTGAGCGCGACACCGGCCAATCCCGCGATGCCGGAGCCGAGGCCGAAGGTGAGCGTATCAACCCAGGCGGCCTTGATGCCCATGGCGCGCGCCATCGGGCGGTTCTGGGTCACGGCGCGCATTTGCAAGCCAATGGGTGAGCGCTTCATCAGCAGCATCAGCCCGAAGAAGATCACGGCGGTGAAAGCCACGATCACGATGCGGTTCATGGTGAGCGACAGGCCGTTGGTGATGTCGATGGAACCCGCCATCCAGCTAGGGGCTGAAACATCCTTGTTAGTGGGGCCGAACAGCGAGCGTACCGCTTGTTGGAGAACCAGCGAGAGACCAAAAGTCGCGAGCAAGGTTTCCAGCGGGCGGCCATAGAGGAAGCGGATGATGGTGCGTTCAATCGCCATGCCCAGAAGGCCAGTGACGATGAAGGCCGATGGCACGGAAATGAGCAGTGCGTAATCCGCTGCGCCGGGAATGTAGGCGGTGACCACTTGTTGCGTGACGTAAGCGGTGTAGGCGCCGACCATGACCAGCTCGCCATGCGCCATATTGATGATACCCATCACGCCAAAGGTGATGGCAAGGCCGATAGCGGCGAGCAGAAGAACTGAACCGAGTGAGATGCCGTACCAGAAATTCTGCACCAGTGTCCACGACGCGAGGCCACTCTGAATAGAAGCGGCAGCCGCTGCAGCGGCGGACTTAACAGGTTCTTCGGCAGAATTGGCCACTTGTGCGAGGAGAGCGGCAGTGTCGCGGTCTCCAACCTCTTTCAAGGTTTCAATAGCCGCCAGCTTGTCGGCATCGGGGCGTGAAGAATTCAGCACGGCCGCAGCGAAGGCCTGCTTCATCAAGGCGAGTGCGGATGGATCTTTCTCGGCAGCGATGGCCTTTTCCAGCGTATCTACGGCAGAAGCATCACCGGCTTTCAGGATATTCGCGGCAGCGGCTTTACGCGTAGCCACATCAGGACTGAACAATGTGAGGCCACCCTTGGCCGAACTGATCACACCGCGCAGCGCGTTGTTGACCTTTACCTTTTCGAGCGTGGCCTTGGGTGCCGTGCCTGCATCCTGCCCGGTGGCGGGATCAATCAGTGTGGCGGGATCGGCGTCATCCTTGATGATGAAAACCACCTTGTCGGCCTTGCGCATGTAAAGCTTGCCGGCATCGAGGGCATCGAGCACCGGCACGGCGGCAGGATCACCCGATGCGGCCAATGCCGCAATCGCCTGTTCGCGCGCCTTGAAATCACCTGGTCCCAGCGCATTCACCAGATCGGTGGTGCCAGCCCAGGCAGAAGCAGCCCCGCAGAGCAGGGCAAAAACCATCAGTATACTGATTAAAATCTTCTGCATCTTGGTCCACTGAGAAGAATTGGGCGGGGCCCATCCACGGGAGGAGGTGTGAACGGGCCCCGGAAGTCTGACGGCCTTGAGGAAACCGCCAGATGGAAGATCAGCCCGGCTCCGGGAGGAAACCAAAGTCCGGGCTGATGTCGACTAGGTAGCGCCACCGCACTTGCCGGACTTCACGTTGAAGTTTCCGCAAGACATGGGTTTGCGCCAATCCGAGATCAGGTCTTTCGAACCGGGAAGGAAGTCAGACCATTCGTCACCGGCCACGAGACCAGGCGTCTGCCAGACGATATCGAACTGGCCGCTTTCCTGGATTTCGCCGATATACACCGGCTTGGTGATGTGGTGGTTCGGCAGCATGGCCGAGTAACCGCCGGTGAGGTTTGGAACCGTCACGCCGATGATGGCATCCAGCACCGGATCGGTGTCGGTGGTACCGGCCTTGGTGACAGCCTCAACCCACATGTTGAAGCCGATGAAGTGGGCTTCCATCGGGTCATTGCTGACGCGCTTCGGGTTCTTGGTATAGGTCTGCCAATCCTTGATGAAGGCGGCATTGATCGGCGTATCCACCGACATGAAGTAGTTCCAGGCGGCCAGATGGCCGACGAGAGGCTTCTTGTCGATGCCGGCGAGTTCTTCTTCGCCAACCGAGAAGGCGCAAACCGGAATGTCGGTGGCCTTGACGCCTTGCGAGCCGAGTTCCTTGTAGAAGGGCACGTTGGCATCGCCGTTGATGGTTGAAACCACAGCGGCCTTCTTGCCGGCCGAGCCGAACTTCTTGATGTCCGACACGATCGACTGCCAATCGGAATGACCGAATGGCGTGTAGTTGATCATGATGTCTTCCGGAGCAACCTTCAGGATGTCCTTGAGATAGGTTTCAAGGATCTTGTTGGTGGTGCGCGGATAGACATAGTCGGTGCCGGCCAGAACCCAGCGCTTCACGCCTTGTGCGGCGAGGTAATCAACCGCCGGAATGGCTTGCTGGTTCGGCGCAGCGCCAGTGTAGAACACGTTCTTCTGGCTTTCTTCGCCCTCATATTGCACCGGGTAGAAGAGCAGGCTGTTCAGCTCTTCAAATACCGGCAGCACCGACTTGCGGGACACTGAGGTCCAGCAGCCGAAGGTGGCGACGCAACCGTCCTTGGAAATCAGCTCGCGAGCCTTTTCGGCAAACAGCGGCCAGTTCGAAGCCGGGTCAACGACCACGCCTTCCAGTTTCTTGCCCAGCAGGCCGCCCTTGGCGTTCTGTTGGTCGATCAGCATGAGCATGACGTCCTTCAGCGTGGTTTCGCTGATGGCCATGGTGCCCGAGAGTGAGTGAAGAATGCCGACCTTGATGGTTTCGCCAGCTGCGAATGCGAATTGCGGCATGCCCATGGTGGCCGCAACGGCGCCAAAAGCAACCGCTGATCTGAGTAGTCCCCTGCGTGTGGTCATTTGTTATCCCTCTGTTAACGCATTGATCCCTACGCAAGGGGCGTGCCAGTTGGTGAATTTCTATCATATTGAAATTGTTATATAAAAATACGACTAAATATTAGGCAATTTAAAATATGCCGAAATTTTGGGCTAAAAGCCTGCTGCAATGCGGTGCAATTGTGCGGCGCAAAATCTAGAGTGGCGGTGGGGCGGCTTTGCATCAAACGCCGGGCGGAACTTGCATCAGTGCAGATCGTTGACGCAATAGCGCTCGATCGGCGGCAAAATTCAGTTCGTTTGAGGTGGATCAAGGCTTCAGCAGAATGGCACCTCCAAACTGGTCGCGAGCTTTTCCAGAAGGAGAGACACCATGGGCTACAAAACCATCATGCTTTGCCTCAACGAAATTGCAGCACTGCCACGCCTGCTGGATGCGGCAGTGAGTGTAGGTTCAAAGTTCGGCGCACACGTTCGGGGGCTCTATGTCATCCCAGCCGCCACGGTTTACGGGGCGGAATCTTACACCATTTCTCCGGTAGTGTTCGACGGCAACCAGACCTTCTTCAAGGACCGCCAAGCCAAAGTGCGTGCGCAATTCGAGCAGGCGATGAAGAGCAATGGGCTCACCTATGATTTCATCGAGCTTGAATCGGAAGTGCCCGACATCACCGACACTGTGGTGGCCACCGCGCGCGATTGCGATTTGATCATCATGGCGGCGTTGCGTGATGATTCAGATGAACCAGTTGAAACTGACATGCTGGAACGCGTGGCCATTGCCGCTGGCCGCCCGGTGTTGGCGCTGCCGGCAAAGGGTACACTAAACCTGAACTTCGACGATGTGGTGGTGGGCTGGAACGGCAGCCGGGAGTCTTCGCGTGCTGTATTTGATGCCTTGCCGCTGTTGATCAAGGCCAAACGGGTAAGCATCTGCACGGTAGGTGCTGGCCCCGATGGTGAAATCCCCGGTTCTGGACTTGCCGAGAACCTTTCACGCCACGGCATCAATCCCGAAATCCAGCGGTTGGGGGCAGAGTCACGCAATACCGGCGAGACGCTACTGCGGTGCGCGCGTGACTATGGTGCCGGATTGATCGTCATTGGATGCTACGGCCACAGCCGCTTTTCCGAGATGATCTTCGGCGGTACCACGCGCCATGTGATGCAGAATATTGATCGAGCCGTGTTGCTGTCGCATTAAATTGAAAACTCTCTCCCGCCGCGAAAGGCGGGAGAGGGTGATTGCTACTTCGCAGTGCAGGTTGCAGCGCTTACTCTTTTATAAGTCGCATCGTAAGTCGGCATTGAACCTTCGCGGCTGCCGAAATCGTGGCCATCGCCCACATCGACCGTGAGCTCGCCTTCCTTGGTGTCGGGGTTCACGTAGCTAGAAATTTCGATGTTCTTCTTCACATTGCCCCACAGGCCGTGGCCTTTGAGCATTTCCTCATGGTCATGCGCGGTGAGGAAGCGGAACAGGGTTGGGCCACAAGTGCCATCTTCACCCACGCTCACGCCGCAGAAATCATTGGTGCAGGGGGCCACGTCGAAGGTCTTGTACATCAGGCCTTTCGAAGAAAACTTTTCGTTCTTGTCCGGCACGGTCCAGCGGCCGAAGAACGGGCTTTCATCGGCATTGGCGAATTTGGCTGCACTGGTTGCAGCAACTAAAAGGCTAACGCCCAGAATGGCGTGGCGCAGAATATTTCTCATCAAACTCTCCCTTGATTATTTTGCCGTGCAGCTGGCGCTGCCGGTGGTTTTGTAATTGGCCTGGAACGACGCCATGGATCCGTCGCGCGCTTCGAAATTGAAATCGTCCGCACCCACGCCCAGCAGCATTTGCGGCTTGTCGTCAACAGTAGACATATAAATCATCAGCTTCTTCTTCGCGCTGCCCCACATGCCATGGCCGGTCAATTCTTCGTCCTTGGCATGCGCCGTGAAGAAGCGGAACAGCGTGGGCCCGCACGCGCCCTTGTCGCTCACGCTCACGCCGCAGAAGTCGGCGCTGCAGGGGGCCACATCAATCGTCTTGTAGAGTTTGCCCTTGGCGGAGAAGGCGGGCTTCTCGTCACTCACCGTCCAGCGGCCGAAAATGGACGGGCCTTCGGCGCGTGCCATGGTGGCGCCACTGAGTGCGGCTAGGCCCAGAACCGAAAGCAGGATAGAGTGACGGCGAGACAGGTGAAACATCATGGTAACCTCCCGATGAGCCGAATTTTGCCAGTGAATATGGCAATTTGGCGAGTGCCCCTTATCCTGATCCTAGCAGGGATCGGCCTGTTTGTCATTTCCACCGCGCTGAAGGCCATGGCGGTGGCTTTTGATGGCAATGATTTCCCCGAGGCGCTCGCCATCAAGCTGGAAGCTCTGCCGGTGATTTTCCCGGTGCACATGCTGACCGGCGGCCTGTCGCTGCTCTTGGTGCCGCTGGCGATTTTCATGCGGCGCACGCGCTGGCACAAGATTGCCGGGCGCGTTGCTGCTGCCGATGTCTTGATTGCGGGAGTGACGGCAATCCCGGTAGCACTGACTTATCCGGTCACGCCGATGGCAGGCGCAGGTTTTGCCATGCAGGGTGTGGTGTGGCTGGCGCTGCTGGCCATCGGCATCTGGAACATCAGGCGGGGCAGGGTGGCGCAGCACCGGGCGGCCATGTTGATGATGGCAGCCGTTACGTCGGGTGCGGTATTCTTCCGCATCTACCTCGCGCTCTGGGCCCTCTACGGGAGCCGGCGCCATTTCGACACGTTCTATGCCTGCGATGCGTGGATGGGCTGGGTCTTGCCGCTGGGCGCAGTTGCGGCCTGGCTGTGGCTGGGACGCAGGCGGCCCGTTGTGAAATCCCGGCTTGCGCCGGGATAACGACTATCAAATTACTCGTCGAAGCCCTTTTGCAAGGCGCGGATGCGCTGGGCCAGCGAGATGACATTGGCCACTGCGCCGACGCGCTTGGCTTGCGGCTGCGGATCATGTGGCACGCTCTGGCCGATCAGCTGGTCGATTTCGCGCAGCTCGCGCTGCAGATCGTCATTCATCGAAGCGGTTTGGTCCATCTTCTCCTGAAGACGGTTGGTCACGGTTTCAGCCAGCGGGGCCACCTTGGTGGGCTCCGGCATGAAAATGCCGGTCATCAAGCTTTCGCTGGAGCGGTTCATGTCAGCGGATATCGAGGTAATCTCGGCGGTACGCTGTCGCACGCGGCTGGAAGCCGCTTCAGGTTCCGGCATCGGCGTGACAACCGTCGGGGCCGCAGGCGAGACAATGTCGTTGATCGATACATTGTCCAATGCAGCGCGGATTTCCAAATTCAGATCGCCCACCGCCTGCTGGCGGTCACGCAATTTGCCATTCAGCTTGCGAAATGCGTCCTGCAGGCGCGAGAGATCAGCGTCATGGCGGCGTGCATCGGCGTTCAGGGTTTCAATGGTGCGGTGGGCCGCATCAATTTCGGCACGCGAGGTTTCAAGCTGTGACTGGAGATTTTCATTCTCCTGGCTCTTCATCTTCAGCGCATTGTCTTTCTGCTGGATGTCCTGCAGCAGCGACTGCACGCGGTTGCGGTTGCGCGAAACTTCGGCCATCTGCTCCGCCATGCGGATCTTGATGTCATCAAGGCGCAGATCAAGCTTGCGCGCCATGATGGCGTGCTCGGCGCGCAGGCGGTCACGGTCGGCCTGCATCTCCAGCATTTCAATGGGAACCTGCTTGGCGTTGCGCCTGGTGGAAGCGGCAACCGCCCAGCTCCACAGCACACGTCCGAACAAAAGTACGAGAACAAGGGTAACGGCTGCGCCCAGCCCCAGAACCATCAGCGTCTCTGTTTGAGACATTTCACACCACCCGACACATTACGCGAACAATAATGCCAACTTCTGCAAGCCTTGTTCCAGCCAGCACTCGTTAACAGTTTATGAACGCAAAAGCGACGGTTTTGCGAAGGTCGCGGTTAATGGAAGGGTGGGGAGAGCTGGAATAGACTAGGCGAGAATGACTTTTCGAAGAAAAGTCATTCCGCTTCAGAAGGGGTTCCAGGTGGCTTTCGGCGAGTATTTTGTATAGCCGATATTGGCACCCAGGCGTGCGCCCACGCCGGTGCGGATCGGGGCCAGGGTGATCTGATCCTTGCGGGCGAAGTTCACGCCCAGGCCGCCGATCAGATAGGCTGCACCTTCAACGCCGCCGAAGCGGGTGTAAAGATCCTCAGGCGATTGCGAGCCATAGACCAGCGTCATGGTGCGCGAGCCGTTGCCACCGAAATCCCAGCCAATTGAAGGGCCTTGCCAGAAAATGTGCTTCTTGGCGCCGTTCTTGTAATAGATGGTGCCTTCGCCGTAGCGGAGCCCGCCGACAATGGCGCCGGCACCTTCTTCGCCCACAATGTAAGCTGAGGGCTGGCCCTGTTCGCGGAAGACAAATTCAATTGCCTCGGCCAGGCCGCGGGAGGTCTTGCCGAAGAACTGGTGGCCCTGGGCCGCGATTTCCTCAGCGGAATAAGTGCTGGAAGATTCTGATTTTGACACGCTGCCAGTGGTGAGCTGGCCAGCGTGGGCTGCTACCGCCGAAAGACCGATCACCGAAGCCAGCGCCAAGCTGGAAATGAACTTCTTCATGGAACCCTCACATCAACTGAGCCCTGCAGGTAAAGGCCAGTCGCGGCCAAAGCAGGGCAAAAATCCGTCCGAGATGAGGTTTTGGCACCAAGCGATTTCAACTTGGTTAATGAAGAGGAAATTTAATGCGGGCGGGGAGCAGGCCTCCTCATCCGCCCTTCGGGCACCTTCTCCCGCGAGGGGAGAAGGGGATCTATTTGAAACCTCGCAGCGGGCCGCCTTCTCCCCTTGTGGGAGAAGGTGCCGACAGGCGGATGAGGGGTTCTCAGCGCCCCCGCGCCACGAAGGGTGGATTGGCAAAGCCCTGCTTGCCATAGAGGAACGGCGTGCCGTCAGCCTTTGCCATCTGGCCGCCAGCGGCCAGCAGCACGGCGTGGCCGGCGGCGGTGTCCCATTCCATGGTGCGGCCAAAACGCGGGTAAAGATCAGCAGCACCTTCCGCCAGGCGGCAGAATTTCAGCGATGACCCGGCATTGTTGATGGCGGAGGGCTTTTGCGCCGCGATGAAGCTTTCGGTTTCCGGGTCGCGGTGCGAGCGGCTGGCCAGGATCACCGGGCCTTCCGCCGGGCAGGCGCGGGTGGCGATGGCTTCCATCATTCCGGGGAAGCTTTCGCCCACATTGATCTTGCCGCGGAAGGCGCCATGGCCGGTGGCGCCCATATAAAGTTCATCAAGCGCAGGGGCATAGACCACGCCCATGATTGGGACGCCATTTTCGATGAGTCCGATATTGACGGTGAATTCGCCGTTGCGGGAAATGAATTCGCGCGTGCCATCGACAGGATCGACAAGGAAGAAGCGCGATCCGATGGCGGGGATTTTCCCGGCGGCCGCCTCTTCCTCGGCAATCACCGGGATGTCGGGGAAGTGCTGTGCCAGTCCCTTGAGGATGATGGCCTCCGCAGCCGTGTCAGCGGCGGTGACGGGCGAGGCATCGGCCTTGGTTTCCGTGGTGAAATCAGAGTTGTAGATTTCCATCACTTTTTTGGCGGCTTCATGGGCGATCAAACCAAGCGATTGAAGGTCTTGCGTGAAACTTGTCATGTGCCACTGATCGCAATCTTAGGCCGCCTCGTCAATGCGGCGCATGCAAAAGAACTCTGTTATAGATAGGCGAATCAGCAACCATCCGATGGTGAAACCATGACCAGTTCCAAGCGCATTTCCGACCTCGACCTTGCGGCCCTTCTGTGCTCGCGCGTGTGCCATGACGTGATCTCACCAGTGGGTGCGATCGCCAACGGGCTTGAGCTGATGGAAGATCCCGAGACCGATGCGGAAATGAAGCAGACCGCCTTTGAAATGGTGAAGTCTTCGGCGCGCACGGCGACCGCCAAATTGAAATTCTGCCGTATCGCGTTTGGCGCTTCAGGCTCTGCCGGTTCGTTCATCGACATGGGCGAGGCTGGCGACGTGGCGCAGGCTTTCGTCGGCACCGACAAGGTGAAACTGGAATGGAGCGTGGCGCGTGAAAACCGCCCGAAGCAGGAAGTGAAGCTGCTGCTCAACATGCTGCTGATGGCGATTGCCGGCATTCCGCGCGGTGGCGTGGTGACTGTTGCTGCCGAAGGCCGGTCGTTTACGATCAAGGCAAAGGGCGAGCGCGCCAAGATCAATGAAGGCCTGGCTTCAGCACTTGATGGCACGGCTGATCTGGTGAATCTCGATGCGCGCCTGGTGCAGCCTTATTACTCCGCTTTGCTGGCCGAGGCTTCGAGCCTCAAGCTGACCATGGCAATGGAAGGCGATGACACAGTGGCGGTGATTGCTATTCCGGTGGAAGCCGCCGCAGCGGCTTAAAGAACTCTTCAATTGAAAAAGCCCGCATTGCTGCGGGCTTTTTTGTTTGCACGAACAACTCCGCGCTCAGGCGCTGCGCAACGCGCGTTCCAATTTGTCCTGTTGGCCGTGCACTGCATTGCTGGTGTCAGGAGAATTGCTAAATTTGAAAGCACCCACAAGATCGGCCAGTCGCCGTGACTGGCCATTCAGCCTGCTGATGGCTGCAGTTGTTTCTTCCACCATGGCGGCGTTGCGCTGGGTTGTTTGGCCGATCTCGTTGATCGCTGTGGCGACTTCGCCTAGCGATGAACTCTGCATCTGCGACTTTGAAAAGATTTCGGCAACAAGTGCGTCAATGTTGGTCACCTTGGTGGAAATGTCGGTGAGTGCGTCACCCGTCTTGTTCACGAGGGATACACCATGACTGACCTGTGACGTGCTTTCGGAAATCAGCTTCTTGATTTCACGCGCTGCTTCAGCAGAACGCTGCGCCAGCGAGCGGACTTCCTGTGCTACAACAGCAAAGCCACGCCCGGCATCTCCGGCACGCGCAGCTTCAACCCCCGCATTCAGCGCAAGCAGATTGGTCTGGAAAGCGATCTCGTCAATCACGCCAATGATCTGGGTGATCTTGGTGGAGCTTTGGGCAATGTTGTCCATTGCACCAACAGCCTGCTTCATCACATTGCTGGAATGCTCAACCGCCTGCTTGGCATTGGCTGCCTCACCGTGGGCCACGCTGGCGCGTTCCGAACTGATCCTCACGGCCTGAACCACTTCACTCAGGGCTGCGGTGGTTTCCTCCACGGCGGCAGCCTGGTGTTCCGTGCGCCTGGCCAGATCTTCGGAAGCCGAGGATACCTCGATCAGTGCGTCCTTGATATGGGTGGCAGTGTTCTTGACCGTCAACATTGAGGCTTCGTGCTTTTCAGCCGAGTCATTGATTGGATCACGCAAGGCCTCAAGCGACCCTGTCAGCGTCTCAGTGATGCGGTGGGTGAGATTGTTGCTGGCCAGCGCCATCAATGCGCCGCTGATGGCGTTCATCGAATTCACATTCGCGGTGATGTCGGATGCGATCTTGACCACTTTATAAGTGCGGCCCGTTTCATCCTTCACCGGATTGTAGCTGGCTTGAATCCAGACTTCACGACGGCCCTTGGCAAGGCGCATATATTGATTGGCATCGAACTGGCCAGCACCCAGTTTCTGCCAGAAGGCCACATAGTCCGCGCTTTCGGCATAATTAGGCGGGCAGAACAAGCGGTGATGCTGGCCACGCAATTCGGAAAGCTGATAGCCCATGGCATTGCAGAAATTGTCATTGGCCCAGATGATGTTTCCGCTTGGATCAAATTCAATGACCGCGGTGGAATGGCCCAGTGCAGAGAGCACGTTTTGCATGTCCTGCCGGTTCCCGCCAGGCTCAAAGGCGGAGCGGGCAGGGTTGGCTTCGGTTACGAGCTTCACCACCTTGGTGACCCGGCCTGTCTTATCCTTGATGGGATTATAGGTGGCCTTGACCCAAATGGAGCGGCCACTTTTGCTGACGCGTAGATATTCCCCCGCATCAGCCTCGCCGCTTCCCAGCTTTTGCCAGAAGGCAGAATAGGCAGGGCTTGCGACATAAACAGGATCGCAGAGCATGCGGTGGTGCTTACCTTGCAACTCTGAAAGTGGATATCCGATAGCGCGACAGAACGGGTCATTGGCCCATGCGATGTTTCCGGTTGCATCGAATTCAATGATGGCCACCGTATCGGCCAATCTTTTGAGCGCCTGTTCGGCGTCTTTGTGAGCGTGTTGCGAAAATCCCAGCATCTGACATCCCCTTCAGTAACTCGCGTGAGGCGAGCACTTTGAATGTCAACGAAACTATTTCCGGTTGTTTAACGAATGGTAAACGTCAATCTGGTTGCAAAATCAACATGTTCGACTGGTGTTCGACGGGCCAGCTAGCGAAATTCCGACCAAATGGCCGATTTGAGCTACAACTCAAGTCTGTAGCATCGCGTTCCAATCACGCGCTTTTCAAACTACGGGCGAGGTAGTCCAGCTGTTGCCCCACAGGGTCAGGCCGGTTTGTCTGATGGCGATCGGAAAGTTTGAATTGGCCGACGAGTTCGGCCAGGTTCCGGGTTTCATTTTTCACGTTGGCCACCGCCGATGCCGATTGCTCGACCATCGCGGCGTTGCGCTGGGTCATCGAATCCATTTGGTTGACGGCGGTCACCACCTCGGAAAGGCTGTGCGCCTGCTGCTTTGATGTACTGGCGATTTCGGCAATGTGCGTGCTGATCTCAGCGACCTTGACCACGATTTCGGCCAGCGCCTTGCCAGATTTATCCACGAGCGCCACGCCCTCGCGCACTTGTTCCGAGCTTCCGGAAATCAATGTCTTGATTTCCTTTGCGGCATGCGCGGAGCGCTGTGCCAGTGATCGCACTTCCTGTGCCACCACCGCAAAACCGCGGCCGGCATCACCTGCACGCGCGGCTTCAACACCGGCATTGAGCGCCAGCAGATTTGTCTGAAAAGCAATCTCGTCGATCACCCCGATGATCTGGCTGATTTCGGTTGAGCTTTTTGCGATTTTGTTGATGGCCTTCACGGCCTCGGCCATCACCACGCCCGACTGCGTTGCCACTGCACCGGCCTTGTTGGCTTCGTCATTGGCAATATGCGCGCGTTGCGATGAATCCTTCACCGTGTTCAGAACTTCAGTGAGCGCAGCGTTGGTTTGTTCAACTGCAGCCGCCTGCTGTTCGGTGCGCTTTGAGAGATCGTCGGAGGCGTTGGCGATTTCATGGATCAGGCCATCAATTGAATTTGCCGCAATGGTCACATTCAGCATGGTGGTGCAATGGTGTTCGATGGAGTGGTTGAAGTTTTCGCGCAGCACATCGAAAGCACTGTCTTTCATTTCGTCAACGCGGAAATCGAGATTGTTCTGCGACAGCTGGCGCAGGCCTTCGCCGATCATGTTAACGGAAGCGACACGGCCGGTGATGTCGGTTGCAACTTTCACCACCTTGTAAACTTTGCCGGCGGGATCGCGGACCGGGTTGTAGGTGGCCTGAATCCAGATTTCGCGGCCGCCCTTGCCCAGGCGCATATATTGCTGCGAATGGAATGCGCCGCTGGCCAGGTCCTTCCAGAATGTGCGGTATTCTCCGCTGGCCGCATAATCAGCAGGGCAAAACAGGCTGTGGTGCTGGCCCTGAATTTCCGCAAGCTCATAGCCCATGGCCGCGCAGAAATTGGAGTTGGCCCACAGGATTTTGCCACTCGGTTCAAATTCAATGACGGCCTGGGAGTGGTCAAGCGCCTTCAGCACGTTGCCCATGTCGAGGCCCGTTGCGCCGGCACTGAAGGCCGAAAGGCTGGCCGAGGCTTCGGTCACAACCTTGACCACCTTATAGACCTTGCCGGATTTGCTGGTCACCGGATTGTAGGAGGCGGTGATCCAGAGTTTTTTGCCGCCCTTGCCATAGCGAAGGTATTCGTTGGTGTCGGCCTCACCGCGGGCCAGCTTTTGCCAGAAGGCAGCATAGTCTGCGCTTTTCGCATAGTCCTGGTCACAGAACATGCGGTGGTGCTTTCCCTCGATCTCGGGGAGGGTGTAACCCATCGCGGCGCAGAATTTTTCATTGGCGCCCAGGATGGTGCCATCGGGCGTGAATTCGACCAGTGCCAGGCATCGGTCGAAAGCTCTGAGGACATTGGCATTGTCGCGCTGTAGATTGCTGAAACCAAACATGTCTCTTTTCCCCGATAGCCTTTCGGGGTTAGGCAATCATGGTTAAGAAGGCATAAAGCCGTAAAAACCGAATTATCTCAATGAGATAAATTCAACCTCAGTTTGCCTTGGTCGAAACCACAACCTGCGGCGCGGCTTTTTGCAGTGAAACCCATTCATTGGCAGCAGGTTGCGACTGGCGCTTGAGGAAAATATAGCCGGTTTCGTCCCAGCGCAGGATTTCCGTACGGCGGTTGTCGAGAATGAAATCACCATGGTTGGTCGGGATGGTGAGGACGGCATGGCCTTCACGGTTTTCGTCGAGCACAACCGTGATCAAAAGAAGTTCGGGGTTGAAGCCGAGGCCCACGAGCAAACGCTTCTTGAGCAGCACATAGTCTTCACAATCGCCGGCCGACACCGGGTAGGTCCAGAAATCCGGCGAGCCGTAGAGTTCAACATCAGTGGCCGGGCGGATCTTGGTATTCACATGCTTGTTAATCTGGAAAATCGCGTCCCAGTTCTCGCTGGTCAGCATCAGCGGCTCAACCTTGCCGGATTTGAATTGGCACTCGTTTTCGCCGCGGCCGCAGAAATCAACATAGCCAACTGGGGGCAGGGCCTTGCCATAAATCCTGGCGGCCGGTGCATTGCGGTCAGGGAAATCAAAATTGCCACGCACCGGATGGGCGGCAGGATTGCCAGCCTGGACAAGGCCTGCACAGCCCATCCACATCCCCAGAACAACCACCAAACGCAACGCCCACACCATGGCGTTAATGTATTATTAACCGCTGGTTTTGGGAATCCAATCGTTACCAAATGGTTAACGCCGCCATCTCGCGGTAAGGTTATGGCCGCCAAAGCGCCACAATCAATTCACCCCGCCGCCGGATTCAAGCCCGCGCAATCGAGCTGAGCAACCGAGAATTCGAAGACCTGGTTTGACTGGCTCGTGCCTCGTAAATTTGCAAACCAGTTCCACGAAGACCAAAATCTGAGTAGGATTGCTGAAAATGAAGCTGCGGGGGCAGGCCTAACAAGTGATCTCACAAATTGAAAATCCAAACAGTTTGAAGCCGAAGGCGCTTCACACTGCGCTGTTCCTGCTGGTTGTTGCTGTTGTGGGTTATTGTTGTTATCGCGAATCCAGCGTGCGGCATTTTTTTTGGGCAGATGATTGGGATTGGATCTACAATGCGGAATTCAGAAGTTACTCTGAAATTTTTTCGTTAGTACCGCGGTCCGCTTATAACGACAGGCCCGTAGGCGCAGTCATAATCAAAGCTGCTTATTATTTCTTTGGCTTGAACCACCAATATTTTCTGCTGCTTCAGATCGCCATTCATTGGATCAATTGCGTTCTGCTTTATCTCATTTCAAAGAGACATATCGGAAATACCGTAGCCCTGATAGCTGCCGGTCTGGCTGGGTCGTGGATGGCATCTGATATTGCTGTCTATTGGACCGCTGCCATGTTCGATCTGGCTGGGGCGACACTGTGCCTTGTCTCAATATATGTATGGCAATTGCGGGAAAACAAATATCGGTTTGTCTATATCCTTGCCAGTGCCGCGGCATATTTCTTGGCGGTGCGAACCAAAGAGTTCTCAGTTGGATTGCCTATTTTGATCTTTGCTATTGGCTTTTTGCTCGAAAAGAAGCCGATTGCTCAATTGGCAAAGGATATTGTTCCATATGCTGCTGTGATGATTTTGCTGGCTCTCAGATACGCATTTCTGATCATGCACAGCGACTTGCTAACTAGTTCAAGCAACGTCTACCGTTTGGATTTCACTTCGTTAGTGAGTAATCTCTGGTTCTATTTCTCTTACGCCTTTTACGTCGAAGCCTTTGGGCCTTACCCAGCGGTGGCGGCAGCTTTTGCGTTTGTCATCGCCGGCGTCATATCTGCCGAGTATCGGCACCTTCTTGGTGTGGGTCTTTTGGGCTTTGTTACACTTCTCGGACCTACCTTGTTGCTAACCAGTCATCGCGATCCGCTCTATCTCTATGCACCACATTTTTTCATGGCCTTTGTGATTGCTGCTGGTGCCTCCCTTGGCATGTACTGGAAAGCGTTCTCGGTCATATTTTCAATTCTGCTGGTTGTGTTCCCGCTCAGCAGTGCATGGTTTATGAACGTTCTGAACTATCACGACACCAAATCCATCGCCATTCTTAGCCAATATCAATCATTCTTCAATACCATTGGCCGTCCTGAGCGTAGTTCCAGTATTTTCATTTCCGGTCTGGAGACTTATTTCAATCCATTTTCAGCGGGGCCTGGAGACTCGTTGAAAATTGTGACCAAAGATCAGACTTTGAAGGTTGTGGTCGAGAAGCCGGACGATGAATTGAGAGCAGGATTTTGTGCTGCCGCAGCTCCAAAATACTTTGTTGTTTATGATGGTAACGTGGCAAAAAATGAGACTGAAGGAACTCTAGCTTTCTGTCCGCACTAAACCAGCCAGGTTCGAAAAGCCGCCAAAGCGCCACAATCAATTCACGCCGCCGCCGGAAATCCGGCTCCAGCGCAACATGAACATTCCGCAAGACTTCTTCCCAGGGTGGCACCGAACGGAGGAAATCAATGAAGACCATGTTGAAACTGAAGATGTGCGCCTTGCCCGCGCTGGCACTTGGAATGTTGGCCACACAGGCGCAAGCCAGTGCCGGCTATAAACGCGTGGAGGTGGCCTTCGTGCTCGACAGCACCGGCTCGATGGGGGATCTGATCGAGGGCGCCAAGCGCAAGATCTGGTCGATCGCCGGCAGCATCGTGGATGCCAACCCGCAGGCCGATATTTCGATGGCGCTGGTCACCTACCGCGACCGCGATGACGAATATGTGGTGAAGACCACGCCGCTGTCCGAAGACGTGCAGGGGCTTTACGGCAAGCTCCTGAAGGTGGAAGCCGATGGCGGGGGTGACACACCAGAGTCTGTCAATGAAGCGCTGGATAAGGCTATCAACAGCCTGCAATGGACATCCGGGCCTGATACCCGCCGCATCGTCTTCCTGGTGGGCGATGCGCCGCCGCATATGGATTACAACGAGACAAAATATCCGGCCATCCTGAAGGAAGCCGCACAGAAAAAGATCATCGTCAATGCGGTCGAGGCCGGTGATGCCGAGGATACGATGCAGGTGTGGAAGGACATCGCCCAGCTGGGTGGCGGGCGCTACATCCCCATCCCGCAGGATGGTGGCGCCGTGGTGATCATCGAGACGCCCTATGATGCCGAGATCCTGCATCTACAGCGTGAGCTGGATGGTTCGGTGGTGCCTTACGGCAGCCAGGCCCAGAAGGCCGAGATCACCGGCAAAATGGGTGAAAAGGCCGCTGCGGCCCCCAGCGTGGCGCTGGATTCCTCCAGCTTCTATGCCAAGCGCAGCAAGAAGGAAGTGGTGACCGGGGCTGGCGATTACGTGGCCGATGCGATGAGCGGCGGCCTTGCGACCTCCACCATGGCGGACAAGGATTTGCCGGATGAGTTGAAAGGCAAGAGCGTTGCCGAGCGCGAGGCGTGGACCAAAGCGAAAGTGGCTGAACGCGGCGCGCTTCAGGACAAGATCGCCGGTCTCGTCGCCAAGCGTGATGCCTTTGTAACTGGTGAAAAGAGCAAGCAGCCCAAAGCCGCCCGCGACAGTTTTGACGCGGTGGTAGAGGACACCCTCAAAACCCAGTTGAACTGAGTTACTTGCGCCGGAAGAATTTGCTCAGATAGACCCGCACGGATTCCCTGACAATCAGGCTGCGGCTTTGTCCTACGGTCTCAGCAAACGGCTTCCGGCGTTTCCCGTCCTCAAGGCCATTTTCGCGCAGCCCGGGATAGACCTGAAGATTGCCCAGGCGACGGCGGTTATAATGCTGCACCGTCCAGCCATCCGTGATGGGGCTGAAGGTGGGGGCATCTGTGCGCCGAAACACGGCCGTGGTGGCCACCACTTCGACGAGTTCAAACATCGCGTCTTCAGCGATGAAATCGGCGAGTTGGCCTACCGTTGGAATGTGAATGTCATCGATGATGAGGATGCCGCCGGTCTTGAGGCGCGGATAGAAATAATAATATTCGAGCTCTGGAAAAGGGAAACCATGCGGCCCGTCGATCAGCACCGCGTCGAGCTTTACATCCTTGCCCGGCCCAGCCGCCCATTGGGGCAGGGTGACCTGGCTGGGGCCAAATATAATATCCAGCGCCTTGGGCTTGGTGTGCTTTGAGCTTTCAAACAGCTCCACGCTGGAACCCTCGTCCTTGCGGTCATCGAGGCAGAACACCGTGTGGCGCTTTGACAAGTTGGAAAACAGGATGGTGGATTTGCCGCAACCGGTTTCGGCCGTGTGCTCCATAGATGCAGGCAGAAGCTTTTCGACACGCTGCAATGTCCAACTGGGGAATGACTGTTTGAAACGGATATTCTTGTCGATGCCGCCATCAATCATCTTCTGGACTATGGACATTTCATTCTCCCCAAGTGCCGTTGCATAGGGGATTTGCAAGGCTTTCCGCAAACGAAAAACCCGGTTCGCGTCATGCGTTCCGGGTCTTCAATTTTCGGGCAGGCCATCGGGAATTTCATGTTCCCTAGGACCTTGCCTTATCCCGCAATTCTATCGGGCGATCTCTTTTGACGAAGGACGCGCCGCTGGTTCCAAAAAGTCTCTCAACTTTTTGGCGCGGCGCTTTATGGGTCTCGTTAGGCGACTGCTGCCATGTCTTCGTCGGCGCCGTGCATGGGTGGTGCACCTTCGCGCAGCACGTAACCCCGGCCCCAGACTGTTTCGATGAAATTTTTGCCCTGTGCGGCATTGGCAAGCTTCTTGCGCAACTTGCAGATAAACACGTCAATGATCTTGAGTTCCGGCTCGTCCATGCCACCGTAAAGGTGATTGAGGAACATTTCCTTGGTGAGCGTGGTGCCCTTGCGGAGCGAGAGCAGCTCCAGCATCTGGTATTCCTTGCCGGTGAGGTGCACGCGCTGGCCGCCGACTTCAACCGTCTTGGTGTCGAGATTGACCTGCAATTCGCCGGTGAGGATGACCGACTGGGCGTGGCCCTTGGAGCGGCGCACCACAGCGTGGATGCGGGCGACCAGTTCGTCCTTGTGGAACGGCTTGGTCATATAGTCGTCGGCGCCGAAGCCCAGACCCTTGACCTTGTCTTCGATGCCGGCGAGGCCCGAGAGAATGAGGATTGGCGTTCCCACTTTGGAGACGCGCAGCGACTTCAGAACTTCATAACCGGACATATCCGGGAGGTTCAAGTCGAGAAGGATGATATCGTAATCGTACAACTTGCCGAGATCGACGCCTTCTTCGCCCAGGTCCGTCGTATAGACGTTGAGACCCTCCGATTTGAGCATCAGCTCAATCGACTGAGCGGTGGCTGTATCGTCCTCGATCAACAAAACCCGCATGTGGTTCCCCTTATCCTAACCCCGGCGCACCGGAATCCCAAACCGATCTTCGGGAGCTGCCTGCTCACGAATGCTTAACTCTGTTCCTTAAGATAGGCTTAGAAAGGTTAACAAAACCTAATCCGAAACCACGTCTTGGTTTACGATGTAACCTCAATAGGTTGTGGCAAGCTTGCGAAAGCACACCAATAGAGGGAAAACCGTGGACGCGGACTGACTTACTGTTTTGTTCACTGCGAGGATTTTTCAGGTTTACCCGCTTTTAAACCTGTTCATTTATCATCTCTGATCGATGAACGACTCTCCATTAGGTAGTTGATTCGGAGAATCGTGAATAGAGTCCATAATGAGATTTTGAAAAAATCGCGTTTGGAGAAGGGCCATTCAAGGCGGGGCGGCGTGCTTACGTGCTGAAAGTGGTTTTTTGAGTTTGTGTTTTGTGTGTTGCGTAAGTGAGTGAGGGTACCATGCGTTCAAGAGACAGCCTTTTGCGGCTGAACCGTTTCCGCGTTGAAGATTGCCGGAGGCAGGTTGCAGATATGGACATGATGATCGGGGACCTGATGCGCAAGCATGACGATCTCGACAATCATGTGAAGTTTGAAGAAACCCGCACTGGTGTTTCCGATCCCAACAATGTGAATTATTCGATGGCCGCGAAAGCTGTACGCAGCCGGCGCGACAACATGCTCAAATCAGTGGCCGAATTGCGCGACCAGCGCGAAGCCTCGTTCGAGCGCCTGAAGGAAGCCGAAGGGGATCTCAGGAAGATCGAACTGCTGGTGGAAAAAGACGCCGCCGCGGGGCGCGGTGCGCCGGTGATTGCCGCCGCCGAGCTGGCCGCCAGCGCACATCGCTAAACCACCGCCCCGTGGGGCAAGGTGAAGTTTCGAGGCTCACGCGAAAGCGTGGGCCTTTAGTTTGTCGTAGTAGGGCCGTGCCTGGTCGGCGATTTTCTTGAGATGATCAGGCAACTCAACCGCCTTCGCTTCAGGTGCTGAGAAACCCGTGCTCGCCCAGGCGGCATTGTACCAGTGCGAGGCCCAGACCCCGTCGCAGGATTTGGGGCCGGCTTCCCAGTGCAGCATGGCGGGATCAAATGCGATGCCAACAGCTGCACACAGCTTCTCCAAGCTCGCTTGCGGATTCTTTAGATGCTCATCCGCATCGACCACTGGCGGTGCCTTGCCCGTGGCATCGGCCACCTGTTCGAAAATCTCCGCCTGCTCGACAAAGCCGATGGCGTGCAGCGTCACCTCGTCATGCTTCTTGGCATAAGAGGCCAGCACCTTCTCCGGGCTGCGGATCAGAAACGCATTCGTCAGCCCACGGATGAATGTCCGGTCGAATGCCGGCACCATGTGATGCGTCATGTGCTTCTGGTAGAAAACCGGCTTCGCGGCAGGGCCGGCACAGCGCATTGCCACCCTGCCTGCATCATTCTCATCCGCCGCCAGGATCTCTTTGGTCATCGGATGCTGCAAGCCGGTCTGCGCCAGATAGGCGGCGTAGAAGGGTTCATCCCAGGCCATGCCATCAGGCCGCGCCGCGAAGGCATACATCATGGCGGTCGAGATGTTGCGTGGCCCGGACCACATGGCGATATTGACGCTCATTTCAGATTTCCTGTCGAGATGAAGAACCAGATGGCGGCGAGGCCGATCAGCGCGGCCAGAACACGGCGCAGGATCACGGCTTGCGGTGAATGTTTGAGCCAGCCTGCCAGGCTGCCGGAGGCCAGTGCGATTGCAGTATGCACGCCGGTCGCCACGGCCACATAGAGCGCGGTGAGCCAGGCGATCTGCGGCCAGCCCGCGTCTGGACTCAAGAACTGCGGCAGGATCGCCGCGTAGAACAGATAGGCCTTGGGGTTGAGAGCGTTGGACACGAAGCCCTGGCTGAAATACGTGCGATATGAAGCGGCCGCCACGTCCTCGTCATCGGCGTCGATCCACGCGTCATAGGCGAGATAGAGCAGATAGAGCGTGCCAGCCACGCGCAAAGCAGTGAGCAGACTAGGGAAGGTGTTGAACAACACCGTGAGGCCGAAGCCCGCGACAAGCCCTGCGAGACCCAGGCCCAGGCACACACCCGCTACGGCGGCCAATGCGGCGCGGCGGCCATGGCGTGCGCCCACCACGGCCAGCCAGGTCATGTTGGGGCCGGGCGTCAGCTCGATCAGCAGGCTGGCGAGAAGAAAGCCCCACATGTCAGAGTGCGCGCAGCGCTTCTTTTTTGGCCAGCGCCTTGTAGCCTTCCGACAGCTTGCGCGAAATCGGCCCGGCGCCACTCCACTCCTCGGTGGACAGTGGATGGCGCACCGGCCGCCCGTCAATCACCCGCACAGGTGTCACGCCCGCAAAGGTGCCAGTGACGAAAGCCTCGTCGGCGCCATAGACGTCATACAGCGAGAACTGCTTTTCAAAAGCCGGAATGCCCAGGTCATGCGCCACGCGCAGCAGTGCGCGCCTCGTAATGCCGGGGATGCAATATTGCCCTGTAGAAGTCCATAGCTCGCCCCGGCGCACGATGAAGAAATGCGTGGAATTGCAGGTGGCCACAAAGCCCAGCGGATCGAGCATCAGCGCCTCGTCGGCGCCGGCATTGGCGGCCTGCACGCAGGCCAGGATGCAATTCAGCTTGGAATGCGAATTCAGCTTCTGGTCCTGCACATCGGGCGCACCCCGGCGGATATTCACCGTATGCAGCGACAGGCCGTGCTCCATCGCACCGGGCCGCGGCTCTTTATATTCGGGGATGATCACGATGGTGGCCGAGCCGATGGTCACGCGCGGGTCTTGATAGGGCGTGGCCTTCACGCCACGCGTCACCATCAGGCGGATATGCACGCCGTCGCTCATCTTGTTGGCGGCGATGCAGGCGAACAGCCGTGCTACGAGCTCATCGGGCGAGAGCCCGATGTCCATGAAGATCGCCTTGGCGCCTTCATACAGCCGCTCAATATGCTCGCGCAGAAATGGCACGCCGCCGCCCACCAGGCGCAAGCCCTCCCACACGCCATCGCCCAGGATGAAACCTGAGTCAAAAACCGAAACCATGGCTTTCTCGCGCGGGAACAACTCGCCATTGACCGAGATCAAAATGTTGAGATTGCGTGGATCGATGGCAGCGTCGTGGAGGTTGGAGGCGGGGGCGATGGGAGCGTTCATGCGGTGATTATGGCGGCGCGGGCGCGGGGAGGGAAGCCTTGGGCAAAGAATTTTTTCACTCTCTGGCGCGCACACCCTATATGAAGGGCGCAGAACCAAGTTCACAGAGTGACACGGCCACATGGCAAACGACTATTTCGAACCCGACAATCTCCTCAAAAGCATGCTGGCTCTGGAAGCGTTTGACATTCTCGATACGCCGCCGGAGGAGGGCTATGACGCCGTCGTCCAGCAGGCCAAGGAGATTTGCAACACGCCGGTGGCGCTGGTCACTTTCGTGGTGCCCGAGCGGCAATGGTTCAAGGCGGCGGCGGGTTTTGACGGCTGCGAAACCACGCTGGATAAATCGGTATGCAAATTCGCCATGTGGTCGGACGACATTTTTGTGATCACCGACCTGAGCAAGGATGAGCGCACCAAGATGAACCCGCTGGTGACCAGCGATCCTTCCATCAGGTTCTATGCCGGCGCGCCCTTACGCACCACCGACGGCGTTCCGCTGGGCTCGCTCTGCGTGATCGACCTTGTGCCGCGCCCGGAAGGATTGACGGACGCGCAGAAGGACGCGCTCAGGGCACTGGCCGGGCAGGTGATGGAGCAGCTCGAGGCGCGGAAGGCTATGCGGGAGCAGGTGGAGCTGGCGGAGTAACGCGGCATTTAACGAGATCAAATGGACAGGTTGCACCGACCAATATTGTAATTGTGGAAGTTCGCGGCCAGTGCAGTGAGTCTAAGCGGCCACACCGTTCGCAAATTTGTCGAGTGTCCAGATATCAAAATCAACTTCGAGCAAAGCGCGCGCTTCCGCGAACAAAACTGGATGGGGCTTACCTTCTCTGCACCAATCCAATTTCGCATCGTTTGTTATCAAAATGAGCCGGTCAAAATTGCGACGGTTTGCTTTCAATTTAAGTAGGCCAAATAAAAGATCTGCCCAAACATAAAAATCGCCGTCACCCGGATCTTTGAAACCTGGTGGTGTCTTCGCTTTCTTCCGGTGTTCAGCACTCTGATGTAGTGCTTGGCGAGGGGCAAATGGCACTTCTGCCGTCGACTTTAGCCCTTCAAGAAATTGCTCAGTACGTCTGATCATATCGGGATGAAAGAGTGCCCCGTTTCTATCTTTGAAATCATCCAGCCCTGCTTTTAAAGATATTAGAGCTGGATCTGTCTCGCTTCCCGCTCGCTCAACATCCTTCATGAAAGCCTCAAAGTTTTTTTGCAGACTCTTAGAAATGGTGTCGATCACATTTAGCTGATTATTCCAAAATTCCTGAACGACCTGCCCCGGGAGTATGATTGGTCCTTGATGTTGGGCATTCAGATAGTCAATTATCCCCACGCTTTTTTTATGACCGGGAATGCGAAGCACGGCACTGGCATCAAGAGCAATTGCTGCATTTGCAAATGGTCGATTGGTTTGCGCAGTACTCAATGCGGATATGAGCGCGGGAAGTGCTGGCAATTCTAGTTGTCTGTCGAAGACTTCAATCATCTTCGCTAACAAGGCTTCCGGTCTAACCCTCGCTCTTGCTCTAAGCATACCAAATATCAGCTGCCGCTTTTGCTAGGCGCGCTGCCATCAACTTAACTGCGGTTGCATCCCAAACTTCAATTTCTTCTAGCTCGCGCACCCACTCCCCATGCCATGCAGTTGGAAGCACGTGCACCTTGAACCCAGGCCATGTGATCGCGTCGCCCGGTCGCCTGACTTCGGATGACAAAAACGTGTTGCCGATTGTGGTGAGCCAATAGGCCCGCTCATCATCATCAAACCCAGGCCAGGCGATAGCGGTTTTCGGCATAACGAAATGCAAGACTCCGTAGGTCTCTGGAACGATTGACCGAGACACAATGGAGTTTCGAATGAATGATAGCGTTCCTTTGTTGAACGATCTTTTGCTCAACTGGCTTTCAAAGAAATCTTTTGTTGGATTGAGGTCGCGCAGGTCGCTTTCAAGGAACCCCCATGACGAAGTGTCTTTTACTTTTTTGGCCGCATCCGAAAATCTGCGTTCAATATTGCCGGTTCCAAGTGTTCCTACGATAATGCGCCTGACAACTAGTTTCAGTACATATTCGAGCCCCTGCTGCGGATTAGGTAAATCTGAAATAGCTAACATGAGAGGTCGAACGGTGATGACGTTTAACTTGTTCAGTGCGATAAACGCCTTCAGTGCAAACGGTTCAGCTGGGCCCTCTAGAGTTGGGTCAATCATTTGAGAATATATTGGCAAGCGTTGGCCCAAGAGGTTTAAGACCTCTAAGGCTGAAGGTGCTCTTTTACTGTTGGACGGATCGCGATTTGCCAAAAACGCAAACAAGTCCCTAGGCAATACATAACCGCTCTCGACGGTGATGACATGACGAATATATTGAACGAGACTAGTTGTCCCTTCAGCAGAAAACGTGCTCGCGATCCGCTTCCAGTTTTCATATATCGACTCTCTTTTAATCTCTGGCGTTTGGCTTAAAATGAAATTTTTTAGGAGGTCGGCGGTGGTGAGATCGCGTCCTCTTGTATTGATAACCTCAAAAACACCGTAGGCTGTCGCAGGGTTCGGATGTACGAAAACTGCAAAGTAGAGCTTGTGTGTTATAAACTCGGTCCACTTACCCAGCCGTCTGAACGGATCTGGCGCTAAGTCCGTAGCAAGAGATTTTGCAATAAAATCGAACGACGCACGCATTTGCCCCGAGGTGCTATCTTGGTTTTTGACCTTTTTGGCCTTGGTGCCGTTGGCAATGATATCTTGAAATGTGACGTTATCTTCGCTGTCAGTGAGCCACACACGAGGCTTGGTTTCATCAGTTGCATAATCAATTGAGCTTAGGAAATCTGCCTGAAGTCTATCAGCTAGCGCCTTACGACCGCTGCGTGTTGCTTCGTGAAATAGCGCAGCCGCAAGCAAACTTAGAGTGACAATTCGCTGTTGCCCATCGACAATCTGTTTTCGCTGGCCTTGCTCAGTTAAGATCACTAGGCCAAGGAAATAACTTTCGCCCTCAAGGGCGCCTTGTATGTCGGAATAGAACTCCTTCACTTCCTCGTCTTGCCAAGCATACTCACGCTGGTATGGAGGAACTTCGAACATCGAGCTTGAAAACAACGCGCCTGCTGTACTGGCATTTGCGTTTAATTCCGTTTGGGCCATTGCTTCAACCTCGACGTATAAATATTCGCAGTGACCTGACCTTATTCAAGAACTGCAGGTGGCGCAATGAAGGTTGCTTCGTATATCAACGAGATAATGGCGAATTTCTCAATACAGAAAATATTCCTTTACAAGGAAATAAAAGTTCGCTATCCGTTCCCGCAGTCTTTTTCACAGTAGGGGACGATGATGATCACAGAGTTCCATGATCGCGGAAAAGATGGCAGCGCCTGCAGGGTGGAGACTAACTCACTCCATGCTTCCGGGAGCTCCGGTACTGGACCGCGGGCACTAAGACCCACGCGCCTTCAATGGCTAACCAATATTAGTGCCGGATTTAAAATCGCTGCGTTCTGCCCACGGGCTTTGAGCCTCACGGCCACTAAATTCCACAATCATGCATATGCGGGCTTGAAGCCAGTGGCGGGGCATCCCCTCCACTTTTTTGGTTTGCGCGGTGACTGCATGACTTGAGCGGCCCCTCACAATCCCACTCGTTTCACTCGCGGGCCCCAACCCTCTCCCCGTTTCACGGGGCGAGGGAGTAGGTGCGTGTACATGGCCTCGCCCCGCTTGCCAGGCATTTTCTTCGAAAATGCTTTGGGGAGGAGGGGGACCCATGCGGAGCATGGGGGAGGTGAGGGGGCTCAGGTTTCGTGGCGGATGCTGCGTTGTTCTTCCTGCTTTTGCAGTTCCTGGTCGGCGGCGAAGACTCTCGCGATTTCGCTGCGTGACTGTCTGGCCAGATCGATCAGTTTCTGTTCGTCGTCATCCTGCACGGCGGCAGATTTTCTCAGGAACTTCTCGTCCAGTTCGCGGAACAGTTTCACCATGCGGCCGGCTTCGGGCTTGGTGTGGCCGAGGGCGAGCAGGATGTCGTGGCTCATGAACAGCGACGAGCCGAACACCTCGCGGTACACATTGGTGACACCGTTTTTCATCAGCTCCATCGCGTGGCTGCGGTCAAAGGCGCGCACGAAGATTTCCAGATTGGGGAAATTGCCGCGTACGATCTGGACCAGCTCATTCACCTTATCCGGCTGGTCAATGGCGATGACCAGCAATCTCGCATGGCGCGCGCCGGCAGCCTCCAGCAGATCAAGGCGCAGCGCATCGCCATAGAAAACATTGAAGCCGAATTTGCGCATCACATCGACCTGGCTCGAGTCATTCTCCAGCACCACGGTCTTGTAGCCTTGCGCGTTCAGCACGCGGCCCACCGTCATGCCGAAACGGCCATGGCCGGCGATGATGGCATCCGCACCATCATGGATGATCTCATCAGCCTCGCGCGCGTCGAGGGCGCGGGTGAAGCTGGGCTGGATCACCTTGCGGTCCAGCATCATCAGCAGCGGTGCAGCGGCCATCGACAGTGCCACAACAGCGGTGAGCATGGCCGCAGTCTCTGCCGTCAGAAGGCCAAGCCCCACGCAGAAGGCGATCAGCACGAAGCCGAATTCCGAGGCTTGCGTCAGCGCCGCGGTGAAGAACCACTGGTCCGGCTTGGTCAGTTTGAAAATCCGCGCGATCACATATTGGGTGGCGAATTTCAGCGCGATGAAGCCGACGAGGCTGGCGATCACGGTGACGGCTGCCGTCTTGAACAGGCTGAAATCAATCTCGGCACCCACCGCGATGAAGAAGATGGCCAGCAGCAAGCCTTTGAAGGGCTGCAAGTCCATATCGATTTCGTGGCGGTATTCACTGTCGGCCAGAACCACGCCGGCGAGGAAGGCGCCGAGCGAGGGCGACAAGCCCACACAAGCCATCAGCAGCGAAATCGCCATCACCAGCAGCAGCGAGAAGCCGACGAAGATTTCGCGCTGGCCGGTGCCGGCGATGATGCGGAACAGCGGGCGCAGGATGTAACGCCCGGCCACCAGCACGGCAGCAACGGCGAGAATAATCGCGCCGACATGGAGATAGACTGGCGTATGCGCGAACAGGTTCAGGCTGTGCTCATCAGGCTCGGGCCGCGTGCCGGCAATCAGCGGCAAGAGGGCGAGGATCGGGATCAGCGAAATGTCCTGGAACAAGAGAATGGCGAAGACCGATTGGCCAGCCGGGGTCTTCAGCTTGCCTGTTTCCTGCAGCGATTGCAGCACGATGGCGGTAGAGGAGAGTGCGAGAATAAGCCCGATGCAAACCGCCTCGCGCCAATCGCCACGGAAAGCGAAGGCGGCAAGGCCCAGCACGCCGGCTACGCCGAGAAGTTGCGCCACGCCAAGGCCCATCATCTTGGTGCGCAGCTCTTTCAGCTTGTCGATTTCGAGTTCAAGGCCGGCGAGGAACAGCATCATGGTGATGCCGAATTCGGCGAAGTTTTTAACCGCCTCGTCGCCAGCGCGCACGAAGCCCAGCACCGAAGGCCCGATGATCACACCGGCAGCGAGAAATCCCAGCACCGAACCGAGGCCCAGGCGCTTGGCAATGGGTGCCGAGATCACCACGGCTGCGAGATAGAGGAGAGACCAGAGAAGAAATTGATTGAGTTCCATGCGCGCCAATATGGCGGCGGTCGGCCAAATTGGGAAGCCTCAAACGCCAAAAGCCGGGCTGCCCCGGCTTTTGCAAAAACTCTACGCCGTTTTACTGGCGGTAATGCTGGATGCGCGTGGTGCGCAAACCGGCAAGGCCGTGCTTGTCGATCGACCGCTGCCAGCCCAGATATTCCTCAACAGTGAGGGTATACCGGCTGCAGGCTTCTTCCAGGGAAAGGAGACCACCGCGAACGGCAGCCACCACTTCCGCCTTGCGGCGGATCACCCAGCGGTGATTGCCGGGAGGAGGAAGATCGGCGATCGTCAAGGGACTGCCATCGGGCCCGATGACGTAATTGACGCGTGGACGCAACTGACCATTCATTTACGCATACTCACAAACTGACCTTGCGAAGGAGACGAAATGTATCATCCGCACAGTTACAAATCTGCCACGCTGGCCTTAACAACGACCTAAGTGCTTCTAAACAAATTCCAAAGACCGGCCTCAGGCTGGTTCAATTCGGCACAGAAAAGCCCCTTCCGCCGTTCCCTTGCGGAATAATTTGAAAAAGGGTGTAAGAAAGCCGCAATCGTACCCACTTGAAGAATTCATGAATATCGACAGACGCATCATTGATCTCGTGCATGACGCCATGGCTCTGCCAGGTGATCCGTCATCGCATAGAGTCGTGTGCGCCATGTCAGGCGGGGTGGATTCTTCCGTGGCCGCCGCGCTGCTGAAGTTGGCCGGCTATGATGTGGTCGGTATCACGCTGCAGCTTTATGATCATGGCGAAGCCATCCGCAAGAAGGGCGCCTGCTGTGCGGGCCAGGATATTCACGATGCGCGCCGCGTGGCCGCTGCGCTGGATATTCCGCATTACGTGCTGGATTTTGAAACGCGCTTCAAGGAAAGCGTGATCGACGAATTCGTCGAAGCCTATGTGCAGGGGGCCACCCCCATTCCCTGCGTGCGCTGTAACCAGACGGTGAAATTCGCCGATCTGCTCGCCCGCGCCCATGATCTGGACGCTTCCGCTTTGGTGACGGGCCATTATGTAGAAAGCCGCGTGCTGGCCAACGGCCACCGCGGCCTGTTCACGCCCGCCGATATTGCGCGTGACCAAAGCTATTTCCTTTTTGCCACCACGCAGAAGCAGCTGGATTTCTTGCGCTTCCCGCTGGGCCTGCTGAGCAAGCCGGAAGCGCGCGCTGTGGCGGAGGAACTGGGCCTGATGGTGGCGCAGAAGCCAGACAGTCAGGACATCTGCTTCGTGCCGGATGGCAATTACGCCGATGTGATTCTGAAGCTGCGGCCTGATGCGGCAACGCCAGGCAATATTGTGGATATGGATGGCAGTGTGCTGGGCCAGCACAATGGCATCATCCATTACACGATCGGCCAACGCAAAGGTTTAGGCATCGGCGGTGGAGCGCCCTTGTTTGTTGTGCGGCTGGAGGCTGATACCGCGCAAGTGGTGGTCGGCCCACGTGAAGCCTTGAAGCAGCATGATATCAGCGTAAGCGATGTGAATTGGCTGGGTGCCTTGGCACTGTCGGATCAGCCTCAGGAAGTTTTTGCCCGCATCCGCTCGACGCGTGCCCCCGTTCCCGCTTTGCTGAAGCGCGATGGGGCAGGGGCCGTGCTCACGGTGGCGGAAGGCGAATTCGGCGTATCGCCCGGCCAGGCCGCTGTGTTTTATGACGGGCAGGGCGCTGGCCAGCGTGTGTTGGGCGGCGGGTTTATCGCGCTGCCGAAAACCCGTGTCGCCTTCACTCGTTCGCAAGCGTTGCCGGCCCATGCCTAATCCCAACCGCATTGTGGAAACATGCCGCAAGGCGGTCCAGCCGCTGGTTTTCCTGCGGCAGTTTGTTGAGTCACCACGTGCGGTCGGCTCCTTTGTGCCCAGTGGCGAGCATCTGGCTGCGGCCATGGTCAAGGGCTTGGCGCCCTGTTCCGGGCTGGTGGTGGAGCTGGGGCCGGGCACGGGTGTGTTCACCCGCCGGTTATTGGCCATGGGCATTGAACCTGCGCATTTGATGTTGGTCGAATTCAATCCGGTCTTTGCGCGCCGGCTGCGGAAAGAATTTTTGGGCGTTGATGTCGCTGAAGGTGATGCGGCAGATCTCGATATGATGCTGGCGGAACGCGGCTTGGACAAAGCAGCGCTGATCCTGTCGAGCTTGCCGTTCCGCAATTTGCCGGCAGAGAGTGCCAGCCGCATCGTGATGGCGATGGGCCGCGCGCTGGCGCCGGGCGGCACTGTCGTTCAGTTCACTTATCGTCTCTTGCCGCCCATCGCACCTGATGACGCGTTGCGCGCCGGGCTGGCGGGGCGGCGGCAGGAACTGGTTCTTGCCAATTTTCCGCCAGCCTTCGTCTGGCATTATGACAAGCGGGAGTGATTGCGCAGGTCCACTCTCCTCTCTATAGTTTCATAAAAATGGGGAGATGCGGTGCCGAAGCTTCAAATCAAGCCTAGTCTCGAACATGAGATCAAGAAGGGCGTGGCCTGGTCGGTTCATGCCTTTACAGCCAGCGGCATCGTGCTGGGTTTTCTCGCGCTCGTATCGGTTCTGAAAAATGATGCCGTTGCCGCCTTCATGTGGCTGGGCCTCGCACTTTTCGTGGACGGAGTAGATGGCACGCTGGCACGGCGGGCCCGCGTGAAAGAATACACACCGAATTTTGATGGTGGCTCGCTCGATCTGGTGATCGATTTCTTCACTTACGTGGCAGTGCCGGCATTGATGATCTATTGGTTTGACATGGTGCCCGCGCCCTTCTGGTTCGGCACCCAGACCTGGAGCCTGATCATGGCGGCGCTGATCATGGCCGTTTCGCTCTATACATTCGCCAATGTGAACATGAAGAGCTTCGATTATTATTTCGTGGGCTTTCCAGCCATCTGGAATGTGGTGGTGCTGTATTTCTACCTGTTCAATACCGGCTGGGTGGTCAATTTCATCACTATCATTGGGCTTTCCATCCTCACTTTTATTCCGGTGAAGTTCGTGCATCCACTGCGCGTCACGCTGTGGCGCAATGTGACGGTGCCGATGACGGTGCTGTGGGCGGCATTGACACTCAGCCTGGTGATTTCAGGCCGCAACCCGGACTATTCCGATTGGTCCTACAAGATTCAATTGTTCCTGTTCGGCTTCGCGTCGCTCTATTTTGCCGGCATCTCGCTGTGGC
Organism: Aestuariivirga litoralis; assembly: GCF_015714715.1. Lineage (NCBI taxonomy): Bacteria > Pseudomonadati > Pseudomonadota > Alphaproteobacteria > Hyphomicrobiales > Aestuariivirgaceae > Aestuariivirga > Aestuariivirga litoralis. Next base: position 223,701 of record NZ_WAHS01000001.1, read on the forward strand.
GCACCTTTGTGGTGGGCGACAAGGAAGAGGAACACGAGTGACACAGGTGCCTTGACTTGGCGCATGGGTTTTACATATACGGACGCAATCTCGGCGAGGTAGCTCAGTTGGTTAGAGCACGGGAATCATAATCCTGGGGTCGGGGGTTCAACTCCCTCTCTCGCTACCACCATCATAAGGCCCGGTTTTTACCGGGCCTTTTTGTTTTCACTTGGGCGGCGAAATGGTAATCGCGGGGTCGTAGGTGATGTGCTGCACTGTCTTTGATTTCTTGCCCATGGCTTCACCGTCGATGATCATGATGGCAGGCCGGCCTTGGGCATCTTTGTAGGCAGTGATGTGACTGATTACTTTGGTGCCCATTACATTGGCGTTTGAATCAAAAATAAATGCGTCAAGGTTTTGGCCTTCGATGGATTGACTGCCCAGACATTGCGCATTCTTGACGTTTTTCATGCCGTCTTCGATCTCCATTTTCATGGCACCACTCATGGCGCCCGTCATGGCCGCAGGCATCTGGCGCCAGGCGCCACCCATTTTCATCCAGGTGCCTTGCTTCAGCATCACGGCTTCCATTTCTGGGGATTTCATGTGGAAGCTTGAGGGCAGGATCACATCCGCCTCGATCTTGCGAGTGGTGCCACCCATGCTTTGATCCATGGAGACGTGATAGGGTCCGGACGCCAGATGCGCCTGCATCATGGCCTTGATTTCATCCAGGCATTCGGCACGTGACGGTGTGGCTACGCAAAGCACGGCGAACGCGGCAAGCAAATGATATTTCATCTTCGGCCTCTTCAACAGAAAGCCCCTCGTGGCCTTCATAGCAGTCGCGGCAGAGCAGGGAAAGCTGTGCAGTTAACTTGACTGGCACGGGGCCTGCTGTGTTCCTGTTGAAAATGCCGGTCCCACACCCGGTCTGCCTTAATTTGATACAGTTTGTGATGAAAGCGCGTTTGATGACCGAGCCCGATACTTTAACCAAGGCCCTTAAGGATGCGCGCCTCGCCGAGGCTGTGCAGCTTGATGCCATTCTGAATGCCCGCGACGCGCGGATTCTGCGTCTCGGCGCACTGCGCGATGCCGTCTTGCCGGAACTGGCCGGACACGATGCTGCCAAGACGCTGTTTGATCTCAATGTGGTGGAAGGCGAAAAGCCCAAATTGTGGATTGATCTGATCTCCTGGGTGGAGATGGAGCCCGATCCCAAGACCTACCGGCTGGTGCAATCGCGCGAGAGCGCCGAAGGCATTTTGTTCGAAACCAGTGATGCAGCAGAAATGCAGCGTTTCATCATCCGCTACATGGCACACCGCCTGGTGGAGCGCGAACGCCGCACGGTCAACACGGGTTTTGTCGGCCAAACCGTGCAGCGCCGCTATAGCTTTGGCGAGCTGCTCTATGTCTGGGCCACCGGGCTCCTGTTCGGGGTTCTGGGACTCACCGCTGTGGCACTGATCCAGGGCTGGCTGAAATTCTGAGCCAGTGGAGAAATATCGTCTTATATTTCAGTATCTTATCCGCGTTACAAAATGAAACACCAAGTGATTTCCGGGCTTGTATAACCGGTTGGTAAGCCTGTTCCTGAGGCATCACTTGTGGGAAGGCATCAACGTGAACGTAACCCTTGCGGTTAATGAAAAAGCGGCAGTTCCGGTTTTGATCAAAACGCCGACCGTGAACCAGAACCTTCCGCAGTGCCAGGCCGATTTTTCCACCTTGGCCGCAGGTCTCGATTACGCCGCCCAAGGTGTGACCGGCATGAATTTCTACAGTGGCCGCGGCGCGCTTGAGCATGTGATGCCCTATGCCGATCTGCGCCGCCGTGCCCTGGTTGTGGCGCGCAAGCTTTTGTCCACCGGCCTGAAGCGCCTCGAGCGCGTGGCCATCGTGGCGGAAACCGGCCCGGAATTCATCATCACTTTCTTCGCCTGCCAATACGCCGGTCTTGTGCCGTGCCCAGTGCCCTACAGTATGTATATCGGTGGCCGCGAAGCCTATGAACAGCGCATTGCCGGCATGCTCAAGGCTGCTGATGCCCATGCCGTCGTGGCGCCGAGCGATCAGGTTGAGAGCCTGCGTGCCGCTGCTGCCATGGCTGGCGTGACTCAGGTGTTTACCCACGAAGACATCGCAGCCCAGCCAGAAGCCATGTCCAAGCTTCAGGGCTTCGGCGCTGAAGACGTGGCCTATATCCAATATTCATCGGGTTCGACATCGGCCCCCAAGGGTGTTCTGATTTCGCAGCGTGCGATCACCACCAATGCCCGCGGCATGGTGGTTTTCGGCCTGAAGACCAAGCCTACTGATCGTGGCTTTTCCTGGCTTCCGCTTTATCACGACATGGGACTGGTGGGCTTCTGCCTTGGTCCGATGCTGTCACAATGCAGCATTGACTATCTGGCCACCACGGCCTTTGCGCGCCGTCCCAGCCTGTGGCTGAAGTTGATGTCGGAAAACCGTTCGACGATCTCGTTTGCGCCCACTTTTGGTTACGACCTTGCTGCCAAGCGCATCGGTTCGGAAGTCTCGAAGCTTGACCTTTCGGCCTGGCGTGCTGCCGGCATTGGTGGCGACATGGTGCGCGCCGATGTGCTGGCAGAATTTGCGCGTGCGCTTGAACCTGCGAAATTCAACGGCAATGTTTTCCTGCCCAGCTATGGCATGGCGGAATCCACATTGGCTCTTTCTTTCCCGCCTACAGGGCGCGCCATCCGCGTAGACTATATCGACAAGAATATCCTGCGCCACGAAAGCCGCGCTGTTCCGGCGGAGCAGGGTGCTGCTGATACGCGTGGCTATGTGGCTTGCGGGCGTATTCTCCCCGGCCACCAGATGGAAGTGCGTGATGCTGCAGGCCAGGTTCTCGCTGAGCGCCTGGTGGGCCGCATCTTCGTCAAGGGGCCCAGCCTGATGAGCGGCTATTTCCACAATGTTGAAGCCACTGCCGAAGTGATCGATGATCAGGGTTTCCTGAACACCGGTGACATGGGCTATCTCATCGATGGCGAAATCGTCATCACCGGCCGCGCCAAGGATTTGATCCTGCACAATGGCCGCAATATCTGGCCGCAGGACATTGAGTGGGCTGCCGAGCGTTATGCCGAATTGAATTCCGGTGACGTGGCCGCCTTCGCGGTTGAAGGCGATGACGGCGACGATGAAGTTGTCGTACTGGTCGAATGCCGCAACAGCGATACGGCCGAGCAGGAAAAGCTGCGCCATGAAGTAGCCAAGTTGGTGCATCAGGGCTCGGGCGTTGATTGCAAGATCGAGCTTGTGGCCCCGCGCAGCCTGCCTTTCACCTCGTCGGGCAAATTGTCCCGCGCCGGCGCACGGGCCAAATATCTGGCTGGTGAGATCACCATCGTTGCCCCGCACATCGCCTGAGAAGCCGAAGCCCTTGCGTGTTGCCCTGACGGGTGGCACCGGGTTCTCCGGAGCTTTCATCCTGCCGCAGCTTCTAGCCGCCGGTTATGATGTGACCGCTTTGGCGCGCCGTCCCGAAGCGCTTGCTGGAAAATGTTCCAAGGTAATTGCTGGCGATTTTTCTCGCGATGATGTGCTGGCTAGGCTGGTTGCCGGCGCTGATGTAGTGCTGCATGTGGGCGGTGCCACCCACGCACCGAGCCGGCAGGGATTTTTCGATGTCAATCTGGCCGGTACGCAGCGGCTTTATGATGCCGCGCGCAAGGCTGGGGTGACGCGGTTTGTCTATGTGTCGTCATTGGCGGCGCGCGAACCGCAGCTTTCGGCTTATGGCGCCAGCAAGAATGCGGCGGAGCAGTTTCTGCTGCCGCTGGATTCGAAAGAGTGCAGCGTTTTGATTTTGCGTCCTCCAGCAATCTATGGTCCCGGTGACAAGGCTACTTTGCCGCTGTTCAAGTTGCTGCAATCGCCTGTGGCATTCATGCCGGGCAAGAAGGGTTCGCGCTTTTCATTGCTCTATGTCACCGACTTTGCACGCATCATATGTGATGCGGTCGAAAGCAAAGCGCACGGCCTTTATGAGCTTGATGACCAGGCTCAGGGCTATGACTGGCAACAACTGGCGGATGCCAATCGTGCTTTGACGGGCAGGCCTTCGCGGCTGGTGCATCTGCCGCATGGCGTGGTGCATATGGCGGCGGGGCTGGCAGAAACTGCTGCACGTTTTTCTGGCAAGACCAGCACGATGAACCGCCAGAAGATCCGTGAAATCTATCACGATGATTGGGTGGCGCGTTCCAACATCTGGCCGCTGTCCAAGCCCACACGCCTTACCGATGGCATGGCGCAAACTTTGGATTGGTACCGGGCCGAAGGCTGGTTGCCGCAGAAAAACAATAAGGCTAGAAGCGCCGCATGACTGAGATTACTGACATTGTTCCCGTGCTTGTGGATCTCCTCAAGCCCTTCAATTCCGAAAATATCCCGCTGAGCGAAGCCACCGATATTCCGGCTGAGCTTAACATCGACAGCGTGGGCGTTCTAGACTTCATCATGGAAGTCGAAGATCATTTCGATGTCGAAATTCCGATGAATGCGGTGGCCAGCATACGCACCGTGGGCGAACTCGCCGCCTATGTGCAAACCCGTTTGAACAAGGCGTGATCGATGGTTGATCTTCTCGACAAGCACCGCGGCGTGATGGAGCGTTTCCAGCGCATGACGGATATGGGCATCAATGGCCTTGGCGTCACCAATGACAAGATGCTGTCGCCGACACGCGCCGTGGTGGATGGCCGTGAGATCATCCTGGCCGGCACCAACAATTATATGGGCGTGACCTTTGATCCGCGCTGCATTGCCGCCGGGCAGAAGGCTCTCGAGGAATTTGGCACCGGCACCACCGGTTCGCGCATCGCCAATGGCAGCTTCGCGCTCCACAAGGAGCTGGAGGCAGCGCTAGCCGATTTCCTGGGCCTGGAACACTGCATCATTTTCACTACCGGCTATCAGGCCAATCTCGGCATGCTGTCTGGCCTCGCCGGCCCCAAGGACACGATCTATCTGGACGCGGATTCGCATTCCTCGATCTATGATGGCTGCACGCTTTCCGGCGCCAAGCTTGTGCGCTTCCGCCACAATGACGCGGCCGACCTCGACAAGCGCTTGGCGCGCGCTGAGAATGATGGCGGTGGCCGCCTTGTGGTTCTCGAAGGCATCTATTCGATGCTGGGTGACCGCGCCCCGTTGGCTGATTTCGTGGCCCTGAAAAAGAAACATGATTTCCAGCTCTGCGTGGATGATGCGCATTCTTTCGGCGTGCTTGGTCCCAATGGCCGCGGGCTTGGTGATGAAGCGGGTCTCTCTGAGCATGTGGATTTCGTGATCGGCACGTTCTCGAAGAGCGTCGGCGCCATTGGCGGATTCGGAGCTTCGAACCATCCGCTGTTTGAAACGCTGCGCTATGCGATGCGGCCCTACATGTTCACGGCCTCTGCCTCTCCGGCTTCGATTGCAACATCGATTGAAGCCCTGAAAGTATTGAAGGCTGAACCGGAACGCCGCGCCAAGATCTGGGCCAATTCCGAGCGCCTCTATAACGGCCTCAAAGGCCTGGGCTTCGAGATGGGCTGCGATGTGGTGAGCCCGGTTGTTGCCGTGAAGATGCCGGACGAGTTGACTACGATTGCCAAGTGGAACGCGCTGTTCCAGGGCGGTGTTTACGTCAACATGGCTGTTCCTCCTGGCACGCCAAACCGTCTGTGCCTGTTGCGCTGCTCGGTTTCTGCCGCGCATACCACGCAGGAGATTGACGACATTATCAGCGTGTTCAAGCAGGCGTTTGCGAACTAAGCCGCACCAAGAATAAATTTGAATTCCGGCCCGGCCTGCACGCGCAGTGCGCCTTGTGCCGGGCCGTCGAAAAACTCGCCGTCCATCACATAAGGTTCGGGGCAGCTGATCTCGAAGGCATCGCTCGTAAAGCTCACGCAACCCGGCGGGATATTCTTGCCGATGCGGCCATACATCAGCGGCAGGGCCCAGCGCAGAATATTCGGCGGCGGATAGGCCACAGTGAGCGTGCGCAATGCGCCGTTGCGCGCGCCCCAGAAGGGCTGTGTGCGGAAGAAAAGGTGGTTCAGCGTGGTGGCGACGAACATCAACTGGTTGCCTTGCGCCGTAATCTTGCCATCGCAAGTCACAGTCATCGGACTGGCGCGGTCGAGGCGCGTGAGATCACCCGGTTTCGGTTTGGAGAAGGCGGCTTTGGCGAGGCCCACGGCAATCGTGGCGAAGCTGGCCATGCTGCCTTTCACGCCCTTGTCATTGTAATCGACCTGCGCGCTGCGGGTAGCGCGGGCGGCGGCACCGGCACCCAGCGTGAAGCCAAGGCGCGGCGGTGCTCCGACTGGATTGAGCACATGGATCGTATGCCGCGTGGCGACCTTGCAATCGGGCAGGGTTTTGATAAAGCGCGCTTGCGCGGCAATGCTGCCGATATGGAGGCCAATATCACCTGCCGTCAGATTGGTGGTGCCGTGCGGCAGCAGACCGATCTGGGGCAGGGTTTTGAAATTGGCCTTGCCGGCCACATGGGTGAGGATAGCTTGAATGGTGCCATCGCCCGACGAAATGAAGAGATCGGTCACGCCGTCTTTGGCGCATTGGTCAATGGCGGGTTCGAGTTCGGCGAAGTCGGCGAACCGGTGCAGTGACAGTCCGGGCTGGTCTTTCAGTACTTGATAGAGCGCTTCTCCCTTGCCGTTGTTGCGGCCGGAAAACGGATTGATCAGAACGCCCGCGCGTCTGGTCATACGTGATCGGTGCGCGCCAGCATGGCGAAGGCAATCGCCGCCATCACCAGCAGCGGCCCCCATGCGGCAATCCAGGGGGCCACCGCGCCGGTTTCACCCAACGTCATGGCCAGGCCGTCAGAGACGAAATAGGCAAAGCCCAGCGCCACGCCGGCCACGAAAATCTTGCCAAGCCCACCACCGCGACGGAACGCTGTGCCGAGCGGCACACAGAGGATCACCATGACGATGGAGATGATCACCGGGGTGAGGCGCTTCTGTTCCCAGGTTTGATAGACATGCTTGGCGCGCACGCCGTACCCATCATTGGCGGCGAAGTCGCGGATTTCCGAGAAAGTCATTTCCTCGGGCGAGCCGACGCGCTTGTTGTCGGCCAGTCGCAGCGAGCCCTCATAAGTGGCCTGGGCAACGCGGGTAGGCTTCTTGCCATCGGCATCATAGCTGGTGACATTGTTGAGCAGCCAATGGCTGTCTTTCTGGGTGGCCGTGTCAGCGAAGATTTCCGAGGTCAGCTGGCCCTGTGGTGCGCGCTTGAAGATGGTGACGTTATACAGCGTCTTGTTGTCAGCAGACATGCGGTCAGCACGCATGATGTCATTGTCGGAGCGGATCCATACAGGGTCATTCGGATTAGTGCTCAGCTTGCGGGTGGCATAGTCAGCAATGCCCCAGCTGCGCAGCGACGGGGCTGCGGCGGGCACGGCTTGGTCCATCAGCAGAAAATGCGCAACCCCGACCAGGATCGCCATGGGTAGCAACTTGATGATGAGGCGCGAGGGTGAAATGCCGGTGGCCCAGATCGCTGTGAGCTCATTGCGGTAGGACAATTCGGTCATCGACAGGAGCAGCGCTAGCAGCAGGCTGGTCGGCAGGAACAGCGCCAGAATGCCGGGCGTGCGGGTGAGCACATAGGTGCCAACCGCCACAAAGGGATTGTTGGCAATGCGCAGCACGTCGGTGAGGAAGCCCACAACCTCAAGCGTCAGCACGAAGAAGGATAGACCCAGCAGGATCACCGCAAAGCGGATCAGGATCATGCGGGTGAGCATGCGGGCAAGGATGGACATTATCAGTTTTCCAGGTTGAAGGCCGGCTGGGCCACGAAGCCCTCGTCCTTTCCCTTCCATTGGTTGATCGTCACTCGGGTCATCCATTTGCCCGATTGGCGCGCAATTTCATAGAGGTTCCATTCGGCGGGCTGATGCGCGTGAAGCGCCATGCTGCCGGAGGGCACACCAATGGCGGGCACCCGGATGCCTGCTTCCTCCAGCCAATGCAGCTCGCGGCGATGGTTGTGGCCGTGGATCACCAGTTCCACTTCCTGTTCGCACAGGATGGTTTTGAGTTCCGCCGCATCCTGCAAGGCGCGCAACTTGGTGGCAAGGCCAGGGCCTGGCGGATGGTGGATCATCACCACGCGGCAGAAGCCCTTGGCCTTCAAATCAATGAGAAGCTGGCGCAACGAGCTGCGCTGCTTTTCACCCAACCGCCCTTCGGCACTCTGGAAGGGGCGAGGCAAAGCCGAGTTCAACCCGATCAAAGCCACGTTGCGGCGCAGGCGCACATAGGGGAAGGCTTCGGGAACGCGCATGTCTCCGGCCATGAAAGGCTCGAACAGCTTGAGACTCTTGTCATAAGCCACTTTGGCATAGAGATCATGATTGCCGGGCACGAAGGACAGCCAATCGGGTGGGCCCAACCTGTCCATCCAGGCCCGCAGCGGTGGAAATTCCAGTGGACTGGCAATGTTCACCGCATCGCCGGTGAAGGCTACATGATCGGGCTTTGCCGCTTGAACCGACTGCATCAGGGCATCCGCCACCTCATTGAGGTGCAGATATTTGCGGCGGAAATGCCATGACACGGCACCAATCACCCGTTTGGGGCGAAAGGCATGGAGGGCTGCACCCCGTGGCAGCGGCCCCATATGAAGATCAGAAAAATGAGCGAGCGTGAAATTCACAGCGCCAGTTCACAGGCGCTTTTCATAGACGCGGTAAGTCTTGTAGATTCGGCTGCCCATGCTTTCGAGGATGTGGCGCACGCGCGCATTGTCTTCGAGAATCCAGGAGAATTCGCCATGCGTCACGCCGCGGCTGATCACATGATCAGATGACGCCTGGATGACTGCCAGTGCGAGGCCTGCGCCCACCGGGCCATCCTGATACTTCTTCAGCACGCCCATCAAAGGCACGCGCACTGATTTGGAGCGGCCGCGTAGCAGATGGTAGGCCAGCGTGGCCCAGCCGAAGGGCAGCAGGCGGCCATTCAGGCCCTGGAACCATTCATTGATATTGGGTGCCGCTACGCAGAAGGCGGCAGGCTCACCCTTCACATAGGCGAAGTTCACGGCTTTTTCGTCGAGCAGCATTTTGAAATTGTTGCCCATCGCCTTCACTTCAGCTGCGGTGAAGGGCACGAAATTCCAATTGTCGGTCCAGGCGTCGTTGAAGATCGACATCATGGTGGAAATGTCTTCATCCATTTTCTTCTTGTTCAGCGGCCGCACGGTGATGCCGCCCGAAGCCATCATGCGCTTTACCATCTTGCGCAGTGGGGGGCTCAGGCCCTGGCGGTTGTCGAACTCATAGGCGTAGAGGTCCTTCACCTTCTTGTAACCCAGCGCCTCCACACGACTGCCATAATAAGGCGTGCCATGACCCATCATCAGATTGGGGATGGTGTCAAAGCCGTCAATCAGCAGGCCGGATTCATCATTGATGGAAAAGGAGAAGGGACCGCGCACTGTTTTCATGCCGCGTTCGCGGAGCCAGCCTTCCGCCGCCTTGAACAGCGCTGCAAAAACCTCCGGATCGTCAACCGATTCCAGAAAGCCAAACTGGCCCGATGCATCATTGTAGCGCGCCAGATGCAGGTCATCGATCTGGGCGGAGATGCGGCCCACTTGCTTGCCGTCTTTTTCAGCGATGAAAAGCTGCGCCTTGGCGTGCTGGAAATAGGGGTTCTTCTTTTCGCTCAAATGTTCCATGCGCTCAAAGAACAGCGGCGCCACCCAGTTCTTGTCACCAGCATAAAGCGCGAAGGGCACCTTCAGGAAGGTAACCTTGTCCTTATTGCCCTGAACGGGACGCACTGTAATCTGTGCCACGGTTTCCACTTCTTTGACTGCGCGATTTGCCCACTCTAAATGAAGCATGGCTGTGGCCTTGGCAAGGCCTGCGGCGCGTAACTGGAAAGCTTGTAATCTTGATGTTTCCCAACCGGCTGTTTCAACTTTATTGCCGCCTGACGCGCGGCAAAACGCTGGGCGCGCGGGTTGTGGTGATTGATGCGCAGGGCCGCGTGTTGCTGGTGAAACCGGGTTATACCGATGGCTGGACCTTGCCAGGCGGCGGCGTTGATCCGGGCGAAACGTTACGGCAAGCCGCCATTCGCGAATTGCACGAAGAGGCTGCGATTCAACCTCTGGAGGAATTGCTGTTCCACGGCTTCTTCTCCAATGACCGGCTGTTTCCCGGCGATCATGTCGGATGTTTCATCTTGCGGAAATTCGCGCAGGGAGATTTCAGGCCCAACATGGAAATCCGCGAGGTGAAGTTCTTCGCCGTGGAGAACCTGCCGCCCGACACCAAGGCTGGATCACGCGCGCGCATTGCGGAAGTGTTAGGTGGGGCGGCGATCTCGGATCATTGGGCACCTTGACGGCGCGCCCGCGCATCTGTATCGGGCGCGGGATGTTGAAACTGTCAGCCATCCTCTCGCGACGAATCTTGCTCACCGCCTGAGCGCCCCGGCATCTCTGGGGCATTTGCAACGCATGACAAGTTGGCCCCGATGACATTCACCCAATCTCCTGTTGACCAGACTGAACAAGACGCTCCCGCCATTGAGCATTTGCTGGACCTGGCCTTTGGCCTGAACCGCATTGCCAAGACTTCCTATCAATTGCGCTTGGGCAACACACCGGTGCCCGGCCTGTCGTTGGTGATGCGTGACCGGCAATTGGGTCTGATGGGCGCCATCAGTTTCTGGCCGGTAGCCATCGGGGCGGAAATGACACCCGCGCTGCTGCTGGGGCCCTTGGCGGTGCATCCGGAACGGCAGAATATGGGCATTGGCCGGGCACTGATCACCGAAGGATTGGCACGCGCCAGGCCCAAGGGGCATGAGCTGGTGCTGCTGGTCGGCGATCCGCCCTATTACGCGCGGTTTGATTTCCGGCAGGTGCCAGAGGGCCAAATCACATTGCCGGGCCCACTGGACCCGAAGCGGCTGATGTTCATGGAACTGGCGGATGGTGCGCTGGCCAAGGCCAGTGGCATGATGCTGCCACCCTGGCGATGGAACGAAATCAACGCCCCTCGCGCCACCACATAAGGCTAGCGGCTAGCAGCATGATCGCCAGGCTGAAGAGGCTGGTCGACAGGGCCCATTCACGCACCGCGATGGTGCGGGTGAGGCCATTGGCTTTGAGGTTCATCCAGCCTGCACCTGCATAGCTTGATCCGGGGGACTGCTTGGAAAGCCTTGGCAGGCCATCGGCCAGCCACGACACGCCGCCGCCGGTTGCCGCAGCGACAGGTTCCAGCTTCTTGGTGGTGGCCAGCAGGTCAGACTGTTCCTTGGCATCGCCATTGCCTGCACCGGCCACCGCTTCCAGCTTGCCATCGCGCAGCAGATAGAGGCCGGGCTCATCCGGCGTGAAGCGGCCCTGGAAATGGCCGGGGCCAACTTTGATCAATGGCACATCATGAATCTTGGCGGACGGTGAGTTGGCCTCGACCTTTTTGTAGTCATCGCCCAGGCCATAGCGGTCAATGATGATGTCATTGTCTTGCGCGTGCGCGGCCAGGCGCTCCTCTTCCAGCTCCGGTTCCTTCATCAGCCAATGGGCGATGCGCTTGAGCATTTCAGCCTCCGGCCCACCGCCATCATAGCCGCGCGCCCAGAGCCAACCCTGATCCGACAGAATTTGTGCCACGCGGCCTTCCTCGACATGGCGTAGCACCAGCAGCGGCTTGTTGTCCGGGCCCTGCATCAAGGCTTGCGTGCTGCCGTCATCGGTGGCCGGGGTGGCATCAATGATGCGGAACCACTTGCCCCATTTGGGATCGGTGCGGCTGGCACCCTTCAACGTTTGAGTTACGGGATGGCGTTCGCCCAATTCGGTGAGCAGCGGCTTGAAGGGTACTTCCGTCACGCTACCGACAGGCTGCGCCGCCAGCACATCGCCCAGCGGTGTTGAGGCCAAGCCATCCGGCTCGGCAAAATCAGGACCGGAGGCCACCAGCAAGGCGCCACCCTTTTTCACATAGTCGGCAATGTTGGCGATGTAGTCATCTGGCAGGATCACTTCACGCTGATAACGGTCGAAAATCACCAGATCGAACTTGTCGAGTTTATCGATGAACAATTCCTTGGTCGGGAAGGGGATCAGCGAAAGCTCGCTCACTGGCGTGCCATCCTGCTTTTCGGGCGGGCGCAGAATGGTGAAGTGAACAAGATCAACAGCAGAATCGGCCTTCAACAAGTTGCGCCACGTGCGTTCGCCGGGATTGGGCTGGCCGGACACGAGCAGCACACGTAAGCGGTCGCGGATGCCGTTGATGGTGGTGAGATCAGTATTGTTGGCGGAGGAAATTTCTCCGGGCCGCAGCTCGGCGGAGAGCGAGATGAAATTCTTGCCGGCGTGGCTGATATCGACATCCACTTCGGCCGCAGCGCTGGGGCTGACGATGAGTTTCTTGGGTTCGACACCGCTCTGTGTGAGGGTAATGGGAACGCCCGCACCAGTGCCGCCCTGGTCTTCGACATGGAAGGAAATCTTGGCGGATTGGCCGACCAGCGTGAATTCCGGCGCGTGGTCGATTACCAGCTTGCGGTCGCTCTCGGTCTTGGCGCCGCTGATCAGGCCATGGATAGGGCTGGGCAATTGTGCCAGCGCTTTGCCTTCCGGCACGTCATGGATTTCGCCATCGGTGAGGAAGATCGCGCCGGCAAAACGGCTCTGTGGAACATCGCCTAGAGCGCGGTTCAGCGCCGCGAAGCCCCGCGTGCCGCCGCCCTGTGCGGTGCCTGAGGTGACGGTGGCAATGCGCAATTCGGTGTTGCCGATTTCCTCGATGCGTTTCTTTAGTGCCTCGACGGCATTGTCGGTTTCGGCGAGGCGTGTGCCGAGTTTCTGGCTGTCGGAATGATCGACGACGAGCAGGGCAATGTCCTTCACCGGCTCGCGTTCATCGAGATGGATGACCGGATTGAGCAGCGCCAGAACCAGCAAGACACCACTGGCCGCGCGCAGCAGCATGCCGCGTGCGCGCACGAAGAATCCGAAGCCCACCAGCGCCAAAGCCGCCGCTGCAAAAACAGCGATCCAGGGCCAGGCGAGCAGCGGCAGGAAATTCACATTCATTGCCGGCCCAGCCTTTCGAGGATGGCAGGCACATGCACCTGGTCGGTTTTATAATTGCCGGTCAGCACGTACATGACCACGTTGACGCCCACGCGCAGCGCGAATTCCTGCTGGCGCGGCGCATCGGGGATCATGGCGTAGTGCGGCTCGCCGTTTTCATCCGTGGCCCAGGCGGCAGCATAATCATTGGAGCCGATGAGCAGGCCGGAGACATTGTCAAAGCCCGATGTTGTCGGGTCATCCTGGGTTTCCACCCACAGATTGCCACCTTCATAGCGGCCGGGGAATTCCTTCAGCAGGTAGAAGCTCTTGGTCAGCGCGTGGCCTTCCGGCACCGGCTGCAGCGGCGGCACATCTATGCCCGCCAGGATTTTGCGCAAAGCTTCCGATGCGCCACCATTGGAGAAATCCGATGTGGGTTCGCGCAGGTCAAAGAAAATCGTGCCGCCGTTTTTCATGTAGGCAGCAATGCGCTCAAGCGCCTTGGCGCTGGGGGGCGAAGCAGCGGCACTCACCGGCCAATAGAGCAGGGGATAGAAGACCAACTCATCCGTTTCGATATCAACAGAGACAGGATCGGCAAGCACGGCAGAAGTGCGCAGGTTGACTACAGCAGTGAGGCCCTTCAGCCCGGCATCGGATTCCTGATCGACATCGGCCTCGCCGGTTTTCACATAGGCCAGCCGGGTTTGCAGGGCAGCGGCCTGCATCGCCACTTCGTCGCCTGCAGCGCGTGCCGTGTCGGGTGAAGTTGGCAGGAAGAGGAGCGCCAAGGGCAGCAGCAACATCGCTGATTTGCGCGCCAGATGCCCGCCGAGGAAAAGTGCTGCCAAACCATCCAGCAGATAGAGCAGGGCGGCAGCGGCCCAGATCAAGGTGGCATAGCTGGTGATGTCGCCGGTTTGCAAAACCTTCACATCCAGCGTGGCGGGCATCGGAGCTACATCGTTTGGAGCAATCTTCAAGTTCACGGCGCGGGTTTGCAGGGCACGGGCATAGAGACCTGCTGGTGTTTGGGATGAGGCCACTGCGGCCCCGATATCTTTCTGCGCGATGCTTTTCACATCGGCGGTGGGGCTGGCCAAATCGCCTGTGCCGGTGAGCAGCAGATGCGGCGCGAAATCGCCCTCGGTTGTGCCTGCGCCTGCGGAACCAGATTTCGGATCGCCAGCGGCAGGCGCCAATTCGCCCAGGCGCTGCATGATTTTCTCGAAGCTGCCGGAGAGTGGCAGGTTGGACCAATCGGCATTGGCGGTCACATGAAACAGCACGATGCGGCCTTGGCCGCGTTTGGCGGAAGTGATCAGCGGTGTGCCATCGGCCAGGCTGGCCCAGGTCTTGGCGGTCAAATCCACATCAGGCTCCGCCAGCAGCTGGCGCGAAATGGTGGCCTTGTCATCCACCTCGATGCCAGCCAGCGGGCTGATCTCGGCAAAGGGCTTGATGGTTTGCGGCGTTTCCCAGGAGAGGGACGAACCCAGATTGCGGTCACCCTCGCGCAGCTTCACCGGCAGAAGATCATCGGCATTGGCGGCGAGCCTGGGGCCAGCGAAGCGCACCAGAAGTCCGCCCTTGTCGAGCCAGGCAGCTACTGCATCATGATCGGCCTGCGGCAAAGCGCCGATGTCATCGAGTATGAGCATGGAGAGGCCTTGATCCAGCGCCGCCGTCAGATCGGCGCTGGTTTGCAAAGGCTGCAATTCCGCCGTCGCAGCAAGGGCTGTTTCCAGATAGTGGCTGGAGGAGAGCAAGGGCTGGTCGCCATCGGTGGAGGCACCGGACATGATGGCCACCGTCTTGCGGCGCCAGCTGTCATCGAGCAGCGCATGCGCACCGGCGTGGTATTGATCCTTGATGACGAGGCTTTGCACAGCGTTGCGCAGCTCCACCGGCAGCACGATATGGGCCTGCTTCTGTAGGGCCCGATCAAAGGTCAGCTTGTCTTCCGCCAGCACGCGGCCATCACCGGAAAGAGCTTGCACGGTCGCGGTGTTTTCCGCACCGTCGCCGCGCAGCACATCAATCTGGATTTCACCGCGCGCCGCCTTCGGCTGACCCAATGCCAAAGGCGGCGGGCTGAGTGGCAGCTTCACAGTTTGCGTCGTGGCAATCGCGTTCAATCCAGCGGAAAATGCCGAGGCACTGCCTTCATCTAGTCCGTCGGTGAGCCAGACAATTTCAGAGGGAGCCGGGTTCAGGCCCTTGAACAGATCGAGCGCCTTTGGCCTATCGCCATTCAGCGCTTTGGGCATCCAGGCTCTTATCCGTTTGGCTGCATCATCCGCATTGATGCCGGTCGGCGCTTCCGGATTGCTGCTGCCGATCAGGTAGATTACGCGTGAGGGCGCTTCTCCTAGAATGCTCAGCGCCGCGTCCTGGCGCTGCGGCCAGTCCTTGGCGGCGGCCCAGCTATCATCGATCACCAGCGCCAAGGGACCGGTGCCGGAGGAGAGGACGTGGCTCTTCCTTGTAAACGGATGTGCTATCGCGAGGATGATCAGCGCCGCGATCAGCAGGCGCAGCAGAAGCAGCCACCAGGGCATGGTGTCAGACGTTTGCTCTTTTTCGCGCAACCCGAGCAGAATGCGCAAAGGCGGAAAAGCGAGTTGCTTCGGGCGCGGCGGAATGGTGCGCAGCAGCCACCAGATCGCCGGCAGCGCAAGAAGTGCCCAAAGGGCAAGCGGTTGTTCAAACAACAGCGTCTGGAAAAACCCGCTCATGACGGGCCTAGGCGCTGATAGAGGGCGAGCACGGTTTGCGCCAAGGGTTGATCCGTCCGGTGGAGTAGGAAGGAGAAGCCGAGCCGCGTGGCGGCAGCCTTCACCGCGTTGCGTTGATCCAGAAATGCTTTGGCATAATCTTCGCGCAGCGATTGCACCTTGTTGGCCTTGTAGCGCAGTGGCGCATCCAGCCCGATGAAATCGGCGCGGCCTTCCCAGGGTAATGTCTCCTCGGCAGGATCGGTGACTTGCACCAACAATCCGCGCGTGCCGGTGGCAGCGATCTGGCTCAATGATTTGGCGATGGCGTCCGGCTCATCGAGGAAATCGGAAATGAGAAGTGCTGTGGACGCACGCTGCAAAGTGCCCGGCAAAGGCAGTGCATCTTCATTTGCACGCTCCAGACCAGAGGCAAGTTTCTCCAGCATGTGGCGGCCGCTGGAGGCGCGTTCGGGCGAACCCAGCAGGCCCACCCGCTCATGCGCACGCAAAGCCAGCACGGCCATCGCCAGGCCCAGCAACTTGGCCTGATGGGCCTTGGTGTCGCGCGCCAGATGCGATTTGAAATTCATCCTCGGGCCGCGGTTCACCCAGAGCCACAGCGTGTTGGCCACCTCCCATTCGCGCTCGCGGATCAGAGTGTCCTGGCTCTTGGCACTTTGCCGCCAGTCGATGCGCTGGGCGCTGTCTCCGGCACTATAGGGGCGAAAGGCCCAGAAGGTTTCGCCGGGGCCGGCGCGGCGCAGGCCGTGATTGCCCATCATCACGTTGGCGGCGATGCGCTCAGCCTCGACCACCAGCGGCGGCAATGCATTGCCGAGACGGCGGGCCTTCAGTTCGATCTGTTGTTTGTCTGCACTCACGTCAGGCTTTGGGCCAGCTTGGAAATGACGCTCGGGAGTGTGACGCCATCGGCACGCGCTGCAAAGTTCAGCGCCATGCGGTGCTTCAGTACGGGTTGTGCCAGAGCCAGCACATCTTCCACCGAAGGTGACAGGCGACCCTGCAGAAGCGCACGCGCCTTGGCACAGAGCATCAGGCTCTGGGCGGCGCGGGGCGAGGGCCCCCAGGCCACGGCTTCATTGATGAAAGCGGCAGAGCCAACACCCGGGCGCGCGGCGCGCACCACATTGAGGATGGCTGCTGTGACCTGCTCACCTACCGGGACATCGCGGACCAGGCGTTGGATGGCGGCCAGTTCATCGGAGGTCATCACCTGCTGCGCCACGTTCTCGGCATTGCCGGTGGTGGCGAACAGCATCTGGCGTTCGGCTTCCAGCAATGGATAACTAATGTCGATCTGCAGCAGGAAACGGTCAAGCTGGGCTTCCGGCAGCGGATAAGTGCCTTCCTGCTCAATCGGGTTCTGGGTGGCCAGAACATGGAACGGTTCAGGCAGAACATGGCGCACGCCCGCCACGGTGACAGCATGTTCCTGCATGGCCTGCAGCAAGGCCGACTGCGTGCGGGGCGAGGCGCGGTTGATTTCATCCGCCATCACCAGTTGCGAGAAAACCGGGCCGGGCACAAAGCGGAAGGCACGCTTGCCCTTGTCGTCCTGGTCGAGGATTTCGGAACCGATAATATCAGCGGGCATCAGATCAGGGGTGAACTGGATGCGTTTTTCGGAAAGGCCCAGCACGGTGCCGAGCGCGGCGGCCAGTTTGGTTTTGGCGAGGCCGGGTGCGCCGACGATCAAGCCGTGCCCACCCGCCAGTATGGCGATCAGCGCCTCCTCGATCACACTGTCCTGGCCGAAAACAATGGCGCCAAGCGCCTTTTTTGCTGCCGTCAGCTTGTCGGATGCTAAATCGAGGTCGCCTGCTTTGGTTTTTGCCATCAAATTTTCCGTGCGTTTGCCTTAGTTTCCGACTCAGAAATTAGTTATAGAGAATTCACATGTCTTCCGCGAGTGAACCGATCAAGGGTCTGAACGAGCTGGCCAAGGCCAAGGGGCCGCCGCCAGTGCATCTCTGGAACCCGCCTTTTTGTGGCGATATTCCGATGCGGATCGGGGCCGATGGGCTGTGGCATTACATGAATTCTCCGATTGGCAGATTGCCATTGGTGAAGCTTTTTTCTTCGATATTGCGGCTGGATGATGACGGGAAATATTATCTTGTCACCCCCGTCGAGAAATGCGGAATCGTGGTCGATGACGCGCCGTTTACGGCGGTGCGCATGAGGGTTACGGGCGAGGGGCGTGAGCAGATCATTCTCCTCGAGACGCAGGTGGAAGAAGAGGTGGCCGTTTCAGCGGAGCATCCCTTGCGCTTTGCCGATGAAGCACAAACGGGTGGCTTGAAACCTTACGTTATGGTCCGGCGTAATCTCGAAGCCTTGGTCTCGCGGGCGCTGTTTTATGATCTGGTGGCGCTGGGTGCAGAAGAGGATGAATGGTTCGGCGTCTGGTCTTCCGGGCAGTTTTTTCCGATGAAGAAAATCGCTGATGTTCAGTTTTGAGGATTTTCTCGCCCGCGCCAAGACGCATTTGCTGGCGCAAGCACCGCAGGGTTGGAAAAGCAGCGATGATGATCTCAATGCCTCCCTGCCAATGATCCCCGAAGGTGTGGAACCCACGCCCGCCGCTGTGCTGGTGGCCGTCGTCACGCGCGATGAACCTACAGTATTGCTCACCCAACGGCACAGCGGATTAGCCAAGCATCCAGGCCAGATCGCCTTTCCAGGCGGGCGCGTGGATGCGGGCGAAACAGCGGTGCAGGCCGCACTGCGTGAGGCGCAGGAAGAGATTGGGCTTGAACCGGATTTCAGCGCGGTGCTGGGCTTTCTGCCGCCGTATCTCACGGTGACGAATTATGTTGTGACGCCGGTTGTGGCGCTGGTGCAGCCCGGCTTCACGCTCAGCTTGCAGCAGGATGAGGTGGACGAGGCATTTGAAGTGCCGTTGTCATTCCTGATGGACCCGGCCAATTGCAAACGTGATGGCCGCGAATGGAAGGGCCTGAAGCGCCATTATTATGTGTATCAGTTTCATCAGCGCTTCATTTGGGGGGCGACTGCGGGCATGATAAGAAACCTGCATGACCAGCTCTACCCGCAAGCTGCCTGATCTTTCCAAAGCCAAATGGCTGAATGAGCCAAGGCTGCAATCGCTGCTGGCCATTCTCAACCGTGGTGGTGAAACGAGAATCGCCGGCGGTGCCGTGCGCAACGCGCTGCTGGGAATGCCGATTGCCGATGTTGACCTTGCCACTACGTTTGTACCGCAGGACGTAACACAGATGGCCAAGGGTGCAGGCTTTGGTGTGCATCCGACTGGGATTGATCACGGCACGGTCACTGTGGTGGCGCGTGGGGCGACGTTCGAGGTGACGACTTTGCGCCGCGATGTGGAGACGGATGGCCGCCATGCGCATGTGGCTTTCACCAACAACTTTGCCGAAGATGCCAGCCGCCGTGACTTCACCATCAATGCGCTGTATCTGGATCGCAAGGGTAAAATCTATGATTTTACTGATGGTTATACTGATATCCTGAAGCGCCGCGTGAGGTTCGTGGGTGAGGCCACGCAGCGGATCACCGAGGATTATTTGCGCATCCTGCGCTTCTTCCGCTTCTTTGCCGCCTACGCAAAAGGCGCGCCTGACCGCGCCGGTTTGGCCGCCTGCAAGAAGCACAAGGCGGGGCTGGATGGGCTTTCGGCTGAACGCATCAGGCAGGAATTATTCAAGCTGCTGGCTGCGCCGCGCGCGGCGGAAGCGCTGGAGATCATGGCCAAGGCCGGCATCCTCAAGCATATTGTTCCGTATACTGATCAATGGCGTGTGATAAAGCGCTTAAGCCCTGATCCGGTGTTGCGGCTGTTCGCCATCGCATCGGCACCTTCAACGCTGAAAGAGAAATTGCGACTCTCGAATGATGAAGCGCAGCGCATTGAAGGCCTGATGGCTTCGCCTGAACTCAAATCCGATTTCACGGCGAAAGAGGCGCGTGCCAAGCTTTATGAGATGGGCGTGCAGGCTTGGCGGGATGCGGTGCAATTGTCCTGGGCCAAGGGCCGTGCTGGCAAGGCCGACAAAGCCTGGAGCAAATTGTTGAAGTTGCCCGACGATTGGCCCGTGCCAAGCCTGCCCATTTCAGGCAAGGACCTGCTGGCCAAGGGCTTTGGGCCGGGGCCTGATCTGGGGCAAGTGCTAAAACAGGCCGAAGCGCATTGGGTCGCCAGCGACTTCAAGGCCACGCGCGATGAATTGTTGAATTTTGTGGAAAGCCAAAAAGTATGAGTGTTGATCTGATCATCATGAAAACCAGTGGCGAAGGTGCGCCCAAGGTAGAGGTTGCCAAGCCTACGCCTGAGAAACTGGTGAGCGGCAATGCCGTGACCCAGACTTGGAACCATTTCACCGGCGAGGATGACAGGCTCTATTGCGGCATCTGGGAAAGCGCCAAGGGCATTGTGAATGTCGATTACACCGAATGGGAATTCTGCCATTTCATCCAAGGCGAAGCGATCCTCACGCGCGAAGACGGCAAGAGCTGGACACTGGGCAAGGGTGACGCCTTCATCATTCCGGCAGGTTTCAAGGGAACCTGGGAAACGGTGCGTAAGGTGAAGAAACACTACGTTATTCTGTTGCCGCCGAAAGACGTTGAAGAATGAGCGGCATTCTCATCACCGGTGCGGGAAAACGCATCGGGCGGCAATTGGCCTTGGATTTGGCCGAAGCAGGCCACGACATTGCGGTTCACTACGGCACGTCGAAATCAGACGCGTCGGAGGTGGCCGGGCTGATCAAGGCGATGGGCCGCAGGGTGGCCTTGGTGAAGGGTGATCTGGCCGATGAAGATATTGCGGAACGTTTGATCAATGCTGCGACAGCTGAACTCGGGCCGCTGGAAGGGCTGATCAACAGCGCTTCGATTTTTGAGGGTGACGAGGTCGGCAAGATCTCGACGACCAGCTGGCAACGCCACATGGATATCAACCTGCGTGCGCCCGTCATGCTGGCGCAGGAATTTGCGCGCCAATTGCCGGCCGACATGAAGGGCAATATTATCAACATCACCGACCAGCGGGTGTGGAAGCTCAATCCGCGGTTTTTCTCTTACACACTTTCGAAGGCGGGCTTGTGGACCGCGACCCAAACGCTGGCTCAGGCGTTGGCACCGCGCATTCGCGTCAATGCCATCGGCCCCGGTCCGGCATTGCCTTCCGCGCGCATGGATCAGGCTGAATTTGCCAAGCAGGAAAGCCTGACGCTTCTGGGGCGCGGCACGTCGCCCAAGGAAATATCGGAGGCGGCGAAATTCATATTGTCGCAACCGGCGCTGACCGGGCAGATGATTGCTCTCGATGGCGGCCAGCATCTGGTCTGGCAAACGCGTGATGTGGTTGAGGTGAGTGAATGAGAGAGTCCCAGGGCATCCGCCATGTGTTTGTGAAAGATCTCACGCTTGATGCCCTGATCGGCATCTATGACATCGAAAAACAGAAGCCGCAGCGCATCATCGTCAATATCGACCTCTCTGTGCAGGAACAGCCGGGCCCGCTGCCGGACGACATCAGCCATGTTGTGTCTTATGAAATCGTGGCCAAGAAGGTCGAAGCCATCGTGGCCAGGGGGCATATCAACCTGGTTGAGACGATGGCCGAAAAGGTCGCCGAAGCCTGCCTCACCGACAGGCGTGTGCTCTCCGTGCGGGTCAGGGTCGAAAAGCCAGACATCATCCCGAATGCCAGAAGCGTCGGGGTAGAGATCGAGCGGATTCAGAGATAATCCAGCGTCATATTGCAGCTGTCACCAGCCGCCACCACATAGGCTAGAATGCCCGCCATGTCCGATTCACCGCCCCTCATTGGGGCCGATCTCATTCGTGATTTTGTCACCCGGCTTCCCACGAAGCCCGGGGTTTACCGCATGTTCGATGACAAGGGCGATGCGATCTATGTGGGCAAGGCGCGTAACCTGAAGGCTCGCGTTTCAAATTATGCGCGCGGCATTGGCCATAACAATCGCATCGGGCTGATGATTTCGCTAACGCGGAACATGGAATTCGTGGTCACAGCTTCTGAGGCGGAAGCGCTGCTGCTTGAAGCAAATCTGATCAAGAAGCTGAAGCCGAAATTCAACGTCATCCTGCGCGACGACAAAAGCTTTCCCTATATCCTGATCGCCAAGGATCATGAGATTGCCCAGCTGGCCAAGCATCGTGGCGCACGCAACCGCAAGGGCAGTTATTACGGCCCATTTGCTTCGGCGGGTGCTGTGAACAATGCGATCAACACGATGCAGAAGGCGTTTCTGCTGCGCAGTTGCAATGACAGTGTTTATGCCAATCGCACGCGGCCTTGCCTTCTTTACCAAATCAAGCGCTGCTCGGCACCTTGCGTGGGCTACATCCAGAAGCCGGCCTATGATGAGCTGGTGAAAGAGGCCGAGGGCTTTCTCACGGGTAAGAGCACGGAAGTGAAGGCGCAGCTGGGCCGCGAGATGGAAGCGGCGGCGGAAGCGATGGAATTCGAGGATGCCGCGCGGCTGCGCGACCGCATTCACGCGCTGAGCTTCGTCACCCAAACGCAAGGCATCAACCCGCAGGGCATTGATGAGGCGGATGTGTTCGGGCTTGCGCATGAGGGCGGGCAATATTGCATCCAGGTGTTCTTCATTCGCGCCGGGCAGAACTGGGGCACGCGCGCTTACTTTCCGAAGGCCGACAAGTCGGTGGAGGAGATGGAAGTCATGTCCAGTTTCCTTACGCAGTTTTACGATGACAAGCCGCTGCCAGAGCAGATCCTGCTGTCTCATCCGGTGGAGGAGCAGGCCCTTGTCGAGGAGGCGTTCACCCAGCATGCCGGATACAAAGTTGAAATCCTTGTGCCACAGCGGGGCGAGAAAAAGGCGCTGATTGATTATGCGGTGATTAATGCGCGTGAGGCCAATGGCCGGCGCATGGCGGAGACGTCAACGCAAGGCAAACTGCTGGAAGGGGTGGCCAAGGTCTTTGACCTGCCCGCAACGCCGCGCCGCATCGAGGTTTATGATAACAGCCATATCCAGGGTGCCCATGCCGTGGGTGCGATGATCGTGGCGGGGCCGGAGGGCTTCATCAAGGCGCAATACCGCAAGTTCAACATGGATGCAGAATCCGTGAAAGGTGACGATTTCGGCATGATGCGCGAAATGCTGACACGGCGGTTTACGCGGCTGTTGAAGGAACATGGTGATGAGCAGGAAGATGAAGATTCGAGCCACTGGCCCGATCTGTTGCTGATCGATGGCGGGCAGGGGCAGCTCTCGGCGGTGAAGGCCGTGCTGCAGGATTTGGGGCTGCACACATTGCCGGTGGCTGGCGTGGCCAAGGGGCCGGACAGGGATGCGGGGCGTGAGCATTTCTATATGGAAGGCCGCGGCTCCTTCATGCTCGAGGGACGCGATCCGGTGCTTTATTATATCCAGCGGCTGCGTGACGAGGCGCATCGTTTCGTCATCGGGTCGCACCGGGCAAGGCGTTCGCGGGCCATTGGCATTAACCCTCTGGATGAGATTCAGGGCATAGGTCCCACGCGCAAGAAAGCCTTGCTCATGAGCTTCGGTTCGGCCAAAGCTGTGGCACGGGCCAATGTGTCAGATTTGGCGGCGGTGGAAGGTGTGAGCGAGACTTTGGCGCAAGCCATTTTCGATCATTTTCACCCAGGAAACTAATAAATGGCTGAGCAAGTGATTAGGCAAAACACCAAGGGCGGAAAAGTTTGGTATCTGCCGAATATGCTGACCTATGCGCGCATCCTGGCCGTGCCGATCATCGCGGGTCTGCTGATGTATGGCGGCGAGGCGGCACGCTGGGTGGCGCTGGTCGTTTACATCATTGCGGCCATTACTGATTTTTTTGACGGTTATCTGGCGCGCATCTGGCAGCAGCAATCGGCTTTGGGCCGCATGCTGGACCCGATTGCCGACAAGGTGTTGGTGTCAGTGGTGCTGATCGTGCTGGCGGCGGATGGGGTTCTTTCCGGCGGGCATTTGTGGGCGGCCTTCATCATCACGGCGCGCGAGGTTCTGGTATCGGGCCTGCGCGAATTTTTGGGCGAGCTGCGGGTATCAGTTCCCGTCACAAAGATTGCCAAGTGGAAAACCACAGTGCAGCTCATTGCGATTGGCATGCTGATTGCGGGTCCGGCGGGCGATGTGCTGATCCCGGGCTTCACCAAAGCCGGTATTGTGATGCTGTGGATTGCCGCGGCGCTGACGCTCTATACGGGCTACGATTATTTCCGCGCCGGCTTGCGCCATGTGGTGGATGGGGAATGAAGATTCTCTATTTCGCCCGCTTCCGGCAATTGATCGGGCGCGGCGAGGACCAGCTTGAACTGCCAGGCGATGTGACGCATGTGCCGCAGCTGATTGATTTCCTTAAAGCCCGCGATGAGCGGATCGCCGAGGCGTTTGCTGATCAACGCCGCTTGAAAGTGGCGATCAACCAGAAACATGTCGCACTTGATGCCTCGCTTGCGGGCGCGCATGAAGTGGCGTTCTTCCCGCCCGTGACAGGCGGCTGATGCGGCTCAACGTTTTTCTCCAGCAGGCCGGTGTAGGGTCGCGGCGCGAGGCTGAAAGGCTGGTGGAGCAGGGCCGCATTAAGGTGAATGGCGCGCTAGCTGTGGCGACCACGCCCGTGGAAGAGGGCGACCAAGTCACTTTCGACGGTGCAGCCATTTCGCCGGCCAAGCGTGATTTGCCGCGCGTCTTCCTGCTGAACAAGCCGCTGGATGTTCTGGTCACCACGCGCGACCACAAGGGGCGCGCCATGGTGTTTGATTTGCCCGCATTCCAGAAACCGGGCCTGCCACGGTTGATGACAGTCGGCCGTCTCGATGTGAATTCCGAAGGCCTGCTGGTGTTGTCTGATGATGGCGGCTTGGCGCAGGCCATGATGTCGCCGGCCAATGCGCTGGAGCGTCACTACCGGGTGCGTATTCGTGGGCGGTTTGATGCAAGGCAATTGGCCGAACTGGCGCGCGGCGTGACAATCGATGGCCTTCGCTATCGTGGCGCGCAGTTCGAGGAAGAGGAAGACAAGGGCGGGCGATCCAACAGCTGGTACCGCGTGGTCCTGACCGAGGGCAAGAACCGCGAAATCCGCCGGCTGGTCCAGCATTTTGGAGGCGTGGTGAACCGGCTGATCCGCACAAAATACGGCCCGTTCGATCTGGGCGATCTTGAGTCTGGCGAGATGCGCGAAGTGCCGCCGCGTGCGGTGACGCGGCTGATCGAGACGCTCGCCTCAAAATCCGGAGCAGAAACGCCTTAGACTAACCGCGCCAGCCCCAGCTGTCGGCCTGCGTCAGGCATTCTTTCCACGGTACGACGGAAGCTGTGGTGTTGGGTGAGCGCAGGGACATGGCCGCCGAAGCATGGGCCAGTTTCAGGCTTTGCTGGATCGGCCAATTCTCGTGATGGCCAAACAGCATGCCTGCAGCAAAGCAATCGCCCGCGCCATTGCTGCCCAATATCTGATCCTGCGGCACCTTGACGGAAGCATGTTCCGCCGTGTCGCCATTGCGCATCAGCACAATCCCGCCCATTGGAAAATGGATGACCAGCATCTCAAGATTGGTGAACGCCGCCATGATCTTTTGTGCGGCGGCGCGGCAGCCTTCGATGTTCGTCACTCCATCTGCCACAGTATCCATTTGCGCAATGGCACCCGCCTCTTCGTCATTGATGATGATCGTATCGAGGAAGGGCAGGAAGGATGTGGCCACGGCGTGGACTTTTTTACGCTCCACGCTGACCAGTTCCATATTGGTCTTGAGGCCCGCGGCCTTCGCTTTTTTCAGCACTGTCACCCAGCCGGATGCGTCGCCTTTCCACGGCCCGTCAAGAACGGGCTGCAGACCGGGGAGGCCCAGATGCGCAATGCGGCAGGTGGTCTTGGTGAAGTCAAAATCATCCGGGCTTTGCACTTTGAAGGCGCCCGGTTCATGAAAGTGGGTGCGTTTGCCGGTGCGCTGGTCAGTCATCGCGTAAGTTACCGAGGTTGCGATGCCGTCCCGCATCTCCAAAGCTTCCCGTGCAATGCCCAACTCGTCGCAGATGCGCCAGAGCAAATGGCCGAACTCGTCATTGCCTACCAAGCCCTGAGCCTCAACCTGGAAAGGTGCTCCCAGCCGCTTCAATGCGGTGGACATGTTATGACCGGGGCAGCCGCCAAAATCGGAACTGCCAAGAATAGTCGCCACAGTTTCCTGCGACGGCCAATGATCAACGGTGACGTTGCGGTCTCCGCACCACGCGCCACCGCAGAGAATACCGCTGCGCTGCATGGATCAGACCTTCAAGACCGGATCGGTGATCTCGATATCGGCGGCCAAAGGCCTGTCCGGCGTCAGGCGATTCTTGGAGAGGTGGTCGTGATAGGCCTTCACGGCTTCAGCCGTGGTCAGGTCATTTTCCACCACAGCGCGCATCAGTTCGACCAACTTCACCGGGCTTTCGGCGAAGTTGATCTTGCGGCCGAACAGGGCGACACGGCCGCCATGCTTTTCCGATTGCGAGGCCAGCTCAAACGTATCGCGCGTGGTGCCGCGTGCGCCGCCCAGAATGCCGACGATCAGATGGCCGGGGTCATAGCTGGCCAATTCTTCCATCGCCTTGGCGCCGTTATATTGCATCTTGAGGAAGGTGGGATATTCCGAGGAGGTCACGCCGGCCAGGGTGCGCACGATGCAATCATTGATGAAGGTGCCAAGATCAGCACCGCGCAGACCAATGTCAAATGCCGGATTGAACACTTCGAGGAAGTGCCGCATTTTCACGGCCTTGGCTTCCTCGCGAAACTCCGCATAGGCCAGCTGCGTCCTCACATCGTGGTTGACGTTGTTGCTGTAAGTCACTGAATAAAGGCCAAGATCAGCGAACTTGCGAGCCTCTTTCAAACGCGCCGAGCGGAACGGCTGCGACGGGGTTTCCTTGTAGGAGCCGCCACGGTGCGACCAGATATCGGTCGTGTCATTCAGGCGGATGGCAGGGGTCACTTTGGTCTTGAGGAAAGCCTTTTCCTTCTGCAGGCGCTCGGCCACTGAGGCCGAGACCAGCATGATATCGACAAGGCCGGATTTGGTCATCTCGGTCATCGCGGCCAAATATTCAGCCTTGGTTTTTAGGCGGTCATGCTCGCGGTGCGGGCCGGGTGCGGCGCGGCCAAAACCCATATCGCCATCCTTGGCATCGGCGATGATGAAGTCGGTGGGTTTGTATTTGCCGGAGCGGATGCGGGCAAGTTTGGTGTCAAGGCTGGTCATGATTTCCCTCTTTTCGCCTGAGGCTAGTTGCTGGCGGCATTCTTGCCAAGGCCTTCGCGTGATAAACATGCCAGCTATGATTCTTCGCAGGCGTACCAGATGACTTTTGCAACCGGGCAGGGCCGGGGGTTCGTGATGGCGCTGGGCGCCGTGTTGGCTCTGGCGGTGTTTGCCTATGTCAGCTCGCATGTCGCCTGGCTGCTGCGCGAGCCTGACCTCTGGTGGCATATCCGCAGCGGGCAAGTGATGATTGAGACCGGCCATGTACCGCAGGTCGATACATTCTCCTACACGCATGACGGAAAGCCCTGGATTGCCAAGGAATGGCTGTCTCAGGTGATTTTCGCCTTTGTCTATGCAGCCGCGGGTTGGGCGGGTCCACTGATCCTCTCCGCCGCCGCCGTCAGCTTCACCGCGTGGCTGATTTACGCGCGCGCCACGCGTGACATTCAGCCGGTCTATGCCGCAGCGTTGGTGATCCTCAGCGTGTTTGTGGTGCAGGGGGTGATGGTGGCCAGGCCGCATATTCTCACTTTCCCGGTTGCCACTGGCCTGGCGATCCTGCTGTTTGATGCTGCCCGCTTGCGCCGCGCGCCGCCGTTCTGGACCCTGCTGCTCACGGTGCTGTGGACCAACCTGCATGGCAGCTTCTCCATTGCCTTTGTGATCGCAGGGTGTGCCTTCATTGATTACATCGAGCGCGCGCGGTTTTCTGATCGCCGCACCATCATTAAGTGGCTCGCATATTTGGTCTTGAGCGTGCTGGTCACGCTGATCAATCCATACTTTATCCAGCCCTATGTGATTGCGCTGGCGCTGGCTGGCGGGCTGGATGTGATGAGCCGCATTTCGGAATGGGCGCCTTTCACCGCGCCGGAAAATTCGGTGATGGAACTGGGCTTCATGCTGGCCTTTTTCCTGCTGCTCAAGGCGCGGGCGAAATTCACCATCGGCCAGATCCTGTTCACGCTGATGGCTTTTCACATGGTGCTGTCGCACGTGCGCTTCATCTATGTGTTCTTCCTCAGCGTGCCGGTGGTGCTGCTGCCGGAGATTGCCGAGGCAGTCCCCGTTGTGTCGCTTACCAACTGGCTCAAGCGCCCGCGCGATGGGCTGGAAAGTTTTGTGGGTGGCAAGGCGAGTGCGATTGCTGGAATTGCCAGTGTGCTGTTCGTTGCGGGCTGCGGCTATCTGTTGATGAAGGATCGTGTGGTGCCACCGGACAAGACGGCAATCACCGGCGCTCTCGCCTTTGTCGAAAAGCACCGCGCCGCTGATACGGCTTTGCAGAAGAATGTGTTCAATGACTACAATCTGGGCGGGCCGCTGATCCTGTCTGGCATCAGGACCTATGTGGATGGCAGGGCCGAGCAATTGTTCCTCGGCGATTTCATGAAGCAGTATTTGGACAGCGGCGACAGCACGGGTGGGGCTGCACTTGCGGAAATCCTCAGCGACACTTCGATTGGCTGGACGATTTTCCCGCCGTCTGACCCGCGCAATGCCAATCTGGCTTTAATGCCGGAATGGCAGAAGATGTATGAGGACAAGTCTGCCGTGATCTACGAGCGGAAGGGCTGAAAGACCCTCATCCGCCCTTCGGGCACCTTCCCCCAGAGGAGGAAGGGCGAAGCATGAATCAAGCCCGCGCGTAGTTGGAATAGGTATCCATCAGCGTGCGGCTCATATTGCCGGGCGTGAACTTGTACGGGCCGACTTCTGACACCGGCGTTACTTCGGCAGCCGAGCCCACGATGAAGCACTCGTTAAAGCTCGCAAGTTCTTCCGGCATGATGCGGCGCTCATTCACTGTCATGCCCTGGCCCTTAGCCACTTCGATTACCGTTTGTCTTGTGATGCCGTTGAGGAAGCAATCGGCAATCGGGGTATGCAGCTCGCCATCCTTGGTGAAGAAGATGTTGGCGCCGGTGCATTCGGCTACGCGGCCCTGCCAGTCCAGCATCATGGCATCGGCATAGCCCTTCTTCTCGGCCTTGTGCTTGGAGATGGTGCAGATCATGTAGAGGCCGGCGGCCTTGGCATGAACCGGAGCACACGCCGGATCGGGCCTGCGATAATCAGCGATGTCGAGGCGGATGCCCTTCATCTTGGTTTCGGGATCGAACATGGAAGGCCAATCCCAGGTGGCGATGGCCACATGGATCTTGTTGTGCTGGGCCGAGACGGCCATCATTTCCGAACCGCGGAAGGCAACCGGGCGCACATATTGGTCGCCGCCGCCATTGGCCTTCACCACGGCATCCTTGGCCGCGATGATTTCGGCATCGGTGAAGGGCAGGTCGAAATCGAGGATATTGGCCGACTTGCGGAAACGCTCGGTATGTTCCTTGGACTTGAAGATCTTGCCCTTGTAGGCGCGTTCGCCTTCAAAAACGGAGGAGCCGTAATGCAGGCCATGAGTCAGCACATGGACCTTGGCATCCTTCCACGGCACAATCTCGCCATTGAACCAGAGAGAGCCTTCGCGCTGGTCAAATGGGATGATCGACATGGTATTCCTCCGGAGTGTTTTTGCTTTGTAACGAAATCAGATAGAGAAGAGTCGACGCTAACACGACTGGAATATATGTCAATATGGCTGACATAAATGTAACGCATAGGAGCAATGCCGTTTCCCTGGTGGAATTGCTGTTCTTTGCCTACCGCGATTTTGTGGCTGATCCGGATCATCATCTGGAAGGGCTGGGCTTTGGCCGCGCCCATCACCGGGTCATCCATTTCGTCGGCCGCAATCCGGGCCTTACCGTGGCGGGGCTGCTCGACATTCTGCAGATCACCAAGCAGAGCCTGGCGCGGGTTCTGAAAGAGCTGATCGACAAGGGGTATGTGTTCCAGAAGGAAGGCGCTGAAGACCGCCGTCAGCGTTTGTTGTTCCTCACGCCCTCGGGCGAAGGGCTGCGCAAGGAATTGATGGCGCCGCAAGTGGAACGGTTTGAACGCGCCTGCGCAGAGACCGGCCTGCCGCCTGAACAGTTCCGCGCCATGCTGGTGCATCTGATCAATCCGGAAAACCAGGACATGGCGCAAAAGACCGTGTCTGGGCCCAAAGCTGATGGTTGATCTGCCGCATGTCATGGTGGTGGATGACGATGCGCGCCTCCGTGCGCTGCTGAAGGACTTTCTGGTGGGCGAGGGCTACCGCGTCACCACGGCGGCTTCGGCCTCTGCGGCGCGCACCATGATGCAGGGCCTGGATTTCGACGCACTGATCCTGGATGTGATGATGCCCGGCGAGACGGGTCTCTCTTTCCTGAAGCGCCTGCGCGAGGACAAGGGTGAAATCCCGGTGCTGATGTTGTCAGCGCTCTCCGGCGCACAGGATCGCATTGCGGGGCTTTCAACCGGCAGCGATGATTATCTGGCCAAGCCTTTCGAGCCGGAGGAACTGCTGCTGCGCCTGCAGAAGCTTTTGCGCCGGGCCAAACGTGGTGCCAGTGAAGCCGCCGAGGCGGCCTTCGGGGATTATGTTTTCAACCGGCAGATGGGCGAGCTTAAAAAGCAGAACGAGATCATCAAGCTCACTTCGGGCGAGCGTGACATTCTGCGCCTGCTGATCGAAGCCAATGGCGAAGCTGTTTCGCGTGATACGCTGGCCGGCGGGCAGAGCGCTGAGGCCACCCGCAAAGTCGATGTGCAGATCAACCGGCTGCGGCAGAAAATCGAAGATGAGCCTTCCGCCCCTCGGTTTCTGCAAACCATTCGTGGGCGCGGCTATGCCTTGGTCACGGGGCGCTGATGGCTGAGGGAACCAGCCTTTACGACCGGCTGAACGCGCTGCTTGAGGCCTATGCGCCCCGTGATCTTTACCGGCGCGCGCTGACCATCATGATCACGCCGGTGGTGCTGCTCAATATCCTGTTCGCGGTGGTGTTGGTGTCGCGCTATCTCGACAATGTGGCCAATGTGCTGTCGCGCACGCTCGCTTACGAAACGGCCTTGATCGTGAAGCTCTACGAGGATTCCGACAAGAGCCCCGCCGCCATCGCACGGGTGAAGGACTATGCGGAACAGTCCTTGAACATGCAGTTCAAGGCAGAGCCGGGAACCACGCTGCCCACGGCAAAGCCGGAGCCGGTGCTGGCCGTCATCGACCGCAAGATCAATGCCTTTCTGGCCGAAGACCTCGACAAGCCCTTCGTGGTGGATGCGCGTGACTCGTCTGGCCGTGTGGCTGTCCATGTGCAGGTCGCACCCGATATGACCTTTGTGATCAGCGTTGACGAAAACCGCGCTCAGGCGGTGGGTACGCCTCTGCTGCTGTTGTTTATGGCGCTTTCCACGCTTGTTTTTATGGCGATTGCCGTGGTGTTCATGCGCAACCAGATCAAGCCGATCCTGGATTTGACGGCGGCGGCACAAGCTTTCGGCAAGGGGCGTGATACGGCAAGTTTTAAACCGGAAGGCGCTTCGGAAGTGCGGCTGGCGGGTGAAGCCTTCCTCGACATGCAGCGCCGCATTGCACGGCATGTGGAGCAGCGCACGACTCTGCTCGCCGGTGTCAGCCACGATCTGCGCACCATCCTCACGCGGTTTAAACTGCAGCTCGCGGTGTTCGGCAAGGGCCCGAAAACCGTGGCTTTGCATGAAGACGTGAATGAAATGCAGCATATGCTGGAAGACTACATGGCCTTTGTGCGCGGTGATGGCGGCGAGCAGGCGGCTTCCTTCCGGGTGCCTGAACTGGTGCAAAGCGTGGTGGCGGCCATCGCGCGTGGTGGTGCTGTTGTGGAAGTGAAAACGCTGCCTGATCTGATGATCATGGTGAAGCCCAATGCCTTCCGCCGGTTGCTAGGCAATGTGACCTCCAATGCGCAGCGCTTTGCCAAGCATGTGCAGATTTCAGGCGAAGCGTTTGATGACAGGCTCTGGCTTTATGTCGATGATGACGGGCCTGGCATCCCGCCGCATCTGCGCGAGGAGGCGTTCAAGCCGTTCACGCGTTTGGATGAAGCGCGCAATCTCGATCATTCCGGCTCAGGCCTCGGCCTTGCCATCGCGCTTGATATTGCGCAGGCCCATGGCGGCGACATTGCGCTGGGCGACAGCCCGATTGGTGGGCTGCGCGTCACGATCCGGGTGCCGTTCTAGGCTACCACATCGTCTTGGCGGCGCGTCCCGGCCATTCATCGTCATAGGCTTTGGCGTCGATGCCGTGCTGGGTCAACTCGTCGAGGATCTCACCGGCGGTCGGCAGTGCATCCTTGGGGATATGCTTCATCTCATCCCAAAGGCCAGCGCGGATCACGGCGCGGGCGCATTGGAAGTAACAGGCCTCAACCTTGATCACCATCACGGTGCGCGGGCGTTTGCCTTCCATTTCGAAGGAGGCGCAGAGATCCGTATCAGCCGTAAGCATCGCCGTACCGTTGACGCGGAAGGTGGTGCCGCTGCCGGGCAGGAGGAACAGCAGCGCCACGCGCGGATCGATCAGGATGTTGCGCAGCGAGTCGATGCGGTTGTTGCCGCGCCGGTCAGGCAGGGCCAATGTATGTTCGTCGATCACCCGCACAACGGCGCCCGCATCACCGCGCGGGCTGCAATCCAGCCCGCCAAGACCTGCGGTGGCGATGGCAACAAAGGGTGAAGCCTCGATCAGCTTGCGATAATGCGGCGTGACAAAGCTTGCTTCCTTCGCGGTCGAGGCGAGGGTGGGCAGCGGCTGGTACAGCGCTTCAAGTTCGGCAAGTGAGTTGATCGGTTCCATGATGAATGGCTCCCTCTCACTGCTTTATGACAAAAGCTGGGCCTTTAGAAAAGTTTCCCGCCATTGGGGACTGCAAGCGACGGCCCGATCAGCACCACGCCGCCGCCGTCATCGGGGAAGCCGAGGGTCAAGACTTCGGACATGAAGGGCCCGATCTGTCGCGGGGGGAAGTTGACCACCGCGGCCACTTGCCGGCCCATCAGGGTTTCGGGCGTATAATGTTTGGTGATCTGGGCGGAGGATTTCTTCACACCCAAGGTATCGCCGAAATCGATCTTCAATTTGAAGGCTGGTTTGCGGGCCTCCGGAAAGGGCTCGACGCCCACAATTGTGCCGATGCGGATATCGACCTTTTCGAAATCAGCAAAGCTGATGGGCTCACTCACTTGGCGAGTTCCTTGGAGCGGGCGGCAGCGGCGGCCACGGCCTTTTCCATCAGCGGCTTCATGCCACTATCATCAGCCATAAGAACCTGCAGGGCGGCATAGGTGGTGCCGTTCGGCGAGGTCACGTTCTGGCGCAGCACGGCTGCGTCGGTGCCCGACTGGCGCATCAATTCACCAGCGCCAGAAACCGTGGCGCGTGCGAGTTGGGTGGAGAGTTCCTTTGAGAGGCCGAGCTTCTCTCCAGCCGAGGCCAGAACTTCTGCCAGCAGAAATACATAAGCCGGGCCGGAGCCAGAGACGGCGGTGACGAAATCAATCGCCTCTTCATTGTCCACCTTCACCACTTCGCCGGTGGAAGAGAGCAGGGCTTCAGCCAATTGCATTTGGGCAGGCGAAACATGCGCGTTGCCGACCATGGCGGTGATGCCGCGGCCGATGGCGGCGGGCGTGTTCGGAATGGTGCGGATGACGCTGGCATCAGCGCCGAAGGCAGCTTCAAAAGTGGCGATGGTTTTGCCCGCTGCGACTGAAAGCACCAGCGGTTTGGATTTTGCCAGAGGGGCAAGCGGCGGCAAGGCCTCGCTCATCATCTGCGGCTTCACCGCAATGACGAGAACCTGCGCATCCTTGATGTCGGCGATCGGCGGATTGAGGCGCACTTTTTGCTTGGCGAGCCACTCCACCACTTCGGGGGCTGGCCTCGGATCAAGCGCCACGATATGGGCCGGATCAGCGCCGCCCTTCAGCCAGCCTTCCAGCATGGCGCCACCCATCTTGCCGCAACCGAGCAATACCAGCGTGCCATTCAGTTTGAGGCTCATGCTTCCCCCATGGTTTCGAGCAGGGCGTTTTGCAGCGCCTTTTCGGCGGGCTGCCCTGCCCAGATGACAAAGTTCACGGCGGGATAATAGCTATGTGTGGCGTCAACGCCAGCGCGGATCAATGTCTCGCATTGGGCTTCGTTGACTTCGGCACCGCCGGCCAGAAGCAGGGCATCGCGATACAGGATCGAGCCATCTTCCCACAGATCAAAATGGCCATGCAGCAATTGCGCGTTGATGAGGTTTAGAAGCCGCGTCACTTCCAGGCGGCGGGCGGCGGGTACTTTGAGATCCAGCGTGCAGGCGAAGTGCAGGCTCTCCATATCATCGCGCCAAGTGAGAGAGATGTTGAGATCAGACCAACTGCCGCCCACCAGCATCACCACTTCATGGTCATTGGTGCGGTCCATGCGCCAGCTGCGGGCCTCAGCTAATTGCTCCACCCGGTCAAGCGGGTTGGTGCTGTGGCGTTCCAAGTGTTGTGATGCAGGCATCTGTTCTCCAAACACGAATCGTCTGTGCTGTGCTCGCGAATGTGGCGGAGCCACAGGAAGGCATCAATGCACGCACTGATTCCTCCACATGAGAATTTAGGGATGTGTTTGTGGCTTATTTGCCTTCGAGCTTTTTCTCGAGCTGGCTGATGCGTGATTCGAGCCGCATGTTTTCAAGGCGCGCTTTCTCGATCATGTCTTTCGCAACATCGAATTCTTCGCGCTTTACGACATTGAGATTGTTCAGCACACGTTCGACCTGGGTTTGCACCAGTGTGTCGATTTCCTTGCGCACGCCCTGGGCGGCGCCGGCGGCATTGCTCATCAGCTTGGCGAGCTCGTCAAAAAAACGCGAATTGGTGGCTGGCATGGCAAACTCCTGTTGGCGCATAGCTATGCGCAGTTGATGCGGCTTTCAAGTGCTTGCGTGCCATGAGCTTAATTGGCATGGAACGGCCATGTTCTCGGTTATCACCTTGCCGCATATGTCGCCGAACCTGATCGAGTGGGGACCGTTGGTCATCCGCTGGTACGGGCTGGCCTATGTGGGCGGGCTGCTGTTTGCGGTGTGGTACATCAAGCGGCTTCTGGTCACGCCTTCTCTGTGGGGCGACCGCGCGCCGACGATGTCGCCGAAGCAAGTTGATGACATGTTCGTGTGGATGTTTCTGGGTGTCGTCGCAGGTGGCAGATTGGGCTATGTGCTGCTCTACCAACCTCTCAAATACCTACAGCATCCACTTGAAATATTTCATGTTTGGGATGGTGGTATGTCATTCCATGGCGGCTTCCTGGGCGTGGTCGTGGCCTGTTATTTCTATGGCCGCCGGGTGGGTGAAACGCTGGACAAAATGCTGGATCTAGGTGCCGCTGCCACACCCGTTGGGCTGGGTTTGGGGCGGTTGGCGAACTTCGTGAATGGCGAGCTTTTTGGCCGAGAAAGTGATCTGCCCTGGGCGATGATTTTCCCCGGCCAGACGGAGGCCCGCCACCCCAGCCAGCTCTATGAATTTTTGCTCGAGGGCGTTCTGCTTTTCGTGCTGGTGCGGATTGCCACGCACCGGTTTCAGGCGCTGGCGCATCCGGGCCGGGCGTCTGGAATTTTTGCGCTGACCTATGGGCTGTCGCGCATCATCATTGAATTCTTCCGCGTGCCGGATCCGTTCATCGGCTATTATTTCGGCTTCATCACGCAGGGCATGATCTATTCGCTGCCGCTGGTGGCGGTGGGCGTGTGGCTTCTGCTGCGGTCGAGGCTGACATGAAAGAGCTGATCAAAAGCATCATCGAGACCGAAGGCCCGCTGCCGATGGACCGCTATATGGCTTTGTGCCTCGGCCATCCGAAGCTGGGTTATTATATGAACCGCGATCCGTTCGGTGCGCTGGGTGATTTCACCACCGCGCCAGAGATCAGCCAGATTTTCGGCGAAATGATCGGCATCTGGTGCGTGGCGGCGTGGGAGGCGATTGGTTCGCCTGATCCGTTTTTGCTGGTGGAATTGGGGCCGGGACGGGGCACGCTGATGCAGGACGTTCTGCGCACCACGTCGCGCATGGCGGAGTTTCAAGCGGCCGCACGCGTGCACATGGTGGAAACGAGCCCGGTGTTGCGCAAGCTGCAGCAGGAGAAGCTGGGCGAGACAGTTACCTGGCATGACTCCATCGAAAGCCTGCCTCAGGAACCGATGATCTTTGTGGCCAATGAGTTTTTCGATGCGTTGCCCGTGCGGCAGATCGTGAAGCGAGGCAACGCCTTCTTTGAGCGCTGCGTGGGATTGCAGGACGGATTGCTGACGCTGGTCGATGTGCCGGCACCGCGTTTCAATTTTGAATCTGATGGCGTGCAGGAAATTTCGCCTGTGTCGCACGCCATTGCGATGGAGCTGGGTGCGCGCATTCAGGCACTGGGCGGGGCAGGGTTGGTCATTGATTACGGCCATCTGAAAACGGGCGTGGGCGACACGGTGCAAGCGCTGAAGAACCACAAACCTTGCGGCATTCTGGAATTTCCGGGTGAGAGCGATCTGACCGCGCATGTGGATTTTGATGCGCTGGATTACGGTTTCACGCAGGGTGGTGCGGCGGCTTTGCCGCCGATGACGCAAGGCGCTTTTCTGAAAGCAATGGGGCTGGAGCAGCGCCTCACTGCCTTGGCCACCAAGCTGGAAGGCAAGGCGCAGACCGATTTCACTGCGGGTGCGCGTCGCCTTGTTGATGACAAAGAGATGGGACAGTTATTTAAAGTGATTGCCGTGGCGCAGGCACAGCGCCAGCCGGTCTATCCGTTTGAGGGCACATGATTTCAGCACGCGAACTTGAATTGCCGGGCATCGCGCATGGCTTCTTCACCCGTGAGGGTGGCCATTCGCAGGGGCTCTATGCGTCGCTGAATGCCGGGCTGGGCAGTGGTGATGATCTCGACGCGGTGCGCAAAAATCGCGCCAAAGTGGCTTGCAAACTGGGCGTTGAAACCGATCATCTGGTCTCCGGCTATCAGGTGCATGGTATCGACGTTGCCGTTGTTACTGGCCCACTCGCCGAACGGCCCAAGGTGGACGGGCTCGTGTCCAACACGCCCGGCGTGGCGCTGGGCATCCTCACCGCTGATTGCGGGCCGGTGCTTTTTGCCGATGCCGAAGCCGGCGTGATCGGCGCGTGCCATGCCGGCTGGAAGGGTGCGCTGACCGGGGTTTACCGTACCACCGTTGAAGAGATGGAAAAGCTGGGGGCTGAACGCTCCCGCATCGTGGCTGTGTTGGGGCCGACGATTTCGCAAAAGTCTTATGAAGTTGGGCCGGAATTTCCGGATGCCTTTCTGAAGGTCGATCAGGGGCACAAAGCTTACTTCATCCCCTCCGTGAAGGAGCGGCATCATATGTTTGATCTGCCTCAGTTTTTGACCGATGAAATGAAGCGCATGGGGCTTGCGCAAGCCGTCAATCTGGGGCTCTGCACCTATGCCGATGAAGCGCGGTTTTATTCCTTCCGGCGGGCCACACACCGGCAGGAAAAAGATTTTGGGCGGTTGATTTCAGGTATCGCGCTGAGGGCCGATTGAAAGCCCTTCTTGTCATTGCCGCCCTGCTGCTTGCGGCCTGTACGGATGGCTCTTCACTGCTGGAGAAACCCGCGCCGCAGCAGGTGACCTCTGACTCATTGGTCACGCCGCCATGGCAGACCATGGTGCGGGCGGGGCCTGGGGCCGAAAAGGACATCGACTACGAAACGCTGGATGGCGTGCCGCAGCCTTCCACCGATGCGCCGCCACCGCTTTCCACTGCCGACATGGCACAAGCCAAGCCAGAAGCACTGCCGCTTGATACCAAGCCTGCGGCACCTGCACCCGATGCCAAGCCGACGGCTAAGCCAGATGCCAAGCCCGGCACGGCGATTAACGCCGTGGCGGTGGTTGCCGTAACGGGCGGCTCAGCGCAGGGCTCCAAGGACCTCACGCTGGCCATGCGCAAAGTGTTGCGCGATGCGGGCTGGCCGGTGGTCGACAAGCCGCGGCCTGATGCGCTGATCATCCGGGGCAAGGTGGCGCTGGATGCGGCAAATGGGCCCAGCCAGGCTGTGCATATTACTTGGGCAATTGCGTCGCCCAAGGGCAAGGATTTGGGCGTGGTGTCGCAGAACAATGATGTTCCGGCGCATTCCCTGGACGGAGCGTGGGGCCAAACAGCTGATTTCGCCGCGCAAGCTGCATCTGATGGGATTTTCAAGCTGATCGCGCAATATCGTTAAACTTGTTCTTGATAACTGGATTGCGCTGCAAAAAGAATCTGGTTTTTTGTCATCGGCGCGTTATAGAAGCCCAACCCTCAAGGCTTCAGGACCAGCGCTGCGATGATGAAGATTGTTTCCGGCAATTCCAACCGGCCGCTGGCGGAAGCGATTGGCGCTTACCTGAGCATCCCACCGGTGAAAGCCGTGGTGAAGCGCTTCAACGACATGGAAGTGTTCGTCGAGATCCAGGAAAATGTGCGCGGCCACGACATGTTCGTGATCCAGTCCACCAGCTTTCCGGCCAATGACCATCTGATGGAACTGCTGATCATCATTGATGCGCTGCGCCGTTCCTCGGCCAAGCGCATCACCGCCGTGCTGCCCTATTTCGGTTATGCGCGGCAGGACCGGCGCGCTTCAGGCCGCACGCCGATTTCAGCCAAGCTGGTCGCCAATCTCATTACCCATGCGGGCGTGGACCGGGTGCTGACGCTTGATCTCCATGCTGGTCAAATCCAGGGCTTCTTTGACATCCCGACCGACAACCTTTTCTCAGGTCCGGTCTTCGCGCGTGACATCAAGCAGCACAACAACCTGGCCAACACCGCCGTGGTTTCGCCTGACGTGGGCGGCGTGGTGCGTGCGCGTGCGCTGGCCAAGCGGCTGGATTGCCCGCTGGCCATCGTGGACAAGCGCCGCGAGCGCGCCGGCGAAAGCGAAGTGATGAACATCATCGGTGATGTGAACGGCAAGTCCTGCATCCTGATCGACGACATTGTGGATTCAGGCGGCACGCTGGTGAACGCCGCCGATGCACTGGTGGCCAAGGGCGCCAAGGACGTGACGGCTTATATCACGCACGGCGTTCTGTCGGGCGGTGCTGTGGCGCGCATCACTGGCTCGAAACTGAAGAATCTGGTGATCACCGACTCGATCCAGCCCACTGAGGCTGTGCGCGTGGCCAAGAACATCCGGGTGATTTCCATCGCCTCGCTGATCGGCGAAGCCATCGGCCGAACCAACCGCGAAGAGAGCGTGTCCAGCCTGTTTGAATAAGTTTCCGGCTGGCCTTGTGGCGGGAATGTGGCAGGCCTATATGAGCGCCCATGCCTTCCATTTTGAGTATTTCGGGTCTGTCCAAGACCTATAAAACCGGCTTTTCGGCGCTGAAGAATATCGACCTTGAGATTCCCAAGGGCGAGATTTTTGCTCTGCTAGGCCCCAACGGCGCGGGCAAAACCACGCTGATCTCGATCATTTGCGGCATTGTCACCAAATCCTCTGGCCAGGTGCTGGTGGGCGGGCATGACAATGTGAGCGATTACCGCGCGGCGCGCGCGATGATCGGGCTGGTGCCGCAGGAACTGTCGCTGCCGATCTTCGACAAGGTGTGGGACACGATTGCCTTTTCGCGCCGCCTGTTCGGAAAGCCGCGCAATGACGCGCTGCTGGAAAAAATCCTGAAGCAGCTTTCGCTGTGGGACAAGAAAGACGAAAAGATCATGACGCTGTCAGGCGGCATGAAGCGGCGCGTGCTGATCGCAAAGGCGCTGGCGCATGAGCCGCAGGTTCTGTTCCTCGATGAACCCACCGCCGGTGTGGACGTGGAGTTGCGCAAGGACATGTGGAACGTGGTGCGTGAGCTGCGCGAGAATGGCACCACCATCATCCTCACCACGCATTATATCGAAGAAGCCGAGGAAATGGCTGACCGCGTGGGCGTGATCAGCAAGGGTGAGCTGATCCTGGTGGAGCGCAAATCTGCCCTCATGGAAAAGATGGGGCAGAAGCATCTCAATGTGATGCTGGAAAAGCCGCTGGCCAAGTTGCCCAAGAAGGTGGCTGATCTGGGCTTCAACCTGGCTTCGAACGGCAAGAGCCTGACTTATCTTTACGATTCAAAGCATGAGCGGCCCGATGTGGCCAAGCTGCTGGCGGCATTGGCTACGGCCAAGATCGGCTATACGGATTTGTCCACACAGCAAAGTTCGCTTGAAGAAATTTTCCTGGGGTTGGTGAAGCAATGAATCTGCGCGGTGTGCAAGCCATTTTCTATTATGAGATGCACCGGTTTTTCCGGACGCTGTTCCAGAGCCTGATCTCGCCGGTGATTTCCACCACGTTGTATTTCGTGGTGTTTGGTGCGGCAATCGGCGGGCGGATTTCGCAGATCGAGGGCGTGGCTTATGGTGCCTTCATCGTTCCCGGCATGATCATGCTGGCGCTGCTGGGGCAGAGCATTTCCAACGGCTCGTTCGGCATTTATTTCCCGCGCTTTTCCGGCACGATTTATGAATATCTGTCAGCACCTGTTTCGGCGTTTGAAATGGTGCTGGGCTTTGTGGGCGCTGCCGCCGCCAAGAGCATGCTGATTGGTCTGGTGATTCTGGCCACCAGCTATTTGTTTGTGCCGGTGACGATTGCGCATCCGTTCTGGATGCTGCTGTTCCTGGTGCTGACGGCGGTGACCTTCTCGCTGTTCGGCTTCATCATCGGCCTGTGGGCGGATGGATTTGAAAAACTGCAGATCATCCCGCTGCTGGTGGTGACACCGCTGACATTCTTGGGAGGCAGTTTCTATTCGATCAAGGTGCTGCCGGATTTTTGGCAGGCAGTGAGCTATTTCAATCCGGTGGTCTATCTGATCAGCGGTTTCCGCTGGTCCTTCTATGAAGTGTCGGATGTGAGCCTTGGCATTGCGCTTTCCATGACGGTGGTTTTCATGCTGATCTGCCTGAGCTGTGTGTGGTGGATTTTCCACACGGGCTACCGCCTGAAGAACTAGGCTTCCATAAACACGAAGCGGTAGGGGTTCAGCACTGGCGGGGGCAATTCTGCAGGGTCCACTTTCGTATTCATGCGGAACCTGCTGTGGAACCGTGGATGCCAGGCATTGGCATTGGCTTGTGCATGGACATTTATACCCGAGATTTCCTTCAACCAGTCCAGCACCCGCACCCGGTGGCGGATAGCCTTTTCAATGGTGCGCCCGTGAATGGCGGTCGGATCAGGTGGGTGCCTTTCCCAATGCCGCACTGCCCTTTCCACGAAGAAGGTATGGTCCCAAACAATCTTGGTGGTGGCCGAGTCGTAGAAATCGCTGCGACCACCGGTGGATTTTGTGCTGACGACGGGCAGGCCACAGAATTGATATTCGCCATTGGCGTAACAGCAACCTTCAGTGCGGGACAGGCTGATGCCCGCGCCCGAGGCATTGTTGATGCGTGCCACTTCGCGTGGCGGCACAACAGTCAGCTTTCCATCGGGCGTGGCGTTGCTCCATGCCAGCGACTTGTATCCTGAGAAGGGTTCAAAATTATCTTTCTTCTCATGAAGAAAGGTGATGACCGCAATGTTCTTCACGCCCCAGGCGAGTTCGTGTCGTTTCCACTTTGTAAGGGCGGCATTGTGTACTGCGCGGAATTGTTTTTTCGCAGCAGGATCAGGCTTGAAAATGGTCTCGTCAAGAAAGGCATTCTGATGTGCACAAAATGCATTGAGGCCACGCGCTTTCAACAGTGCAACATCAGCTTCGCCAGGGCATAGAAAATGGAATGTGGCTTCCGGGCAAGGCCCAGCAGCTGCCAAGACGAAGTGCTGCAATTCATCAGCGACTTGAGCCACATCCCATGCTGGCGGAATAAGAACATGAAATGGCTTGCCCTTAGCCCGGGCACGGCAGAGGCCAAAACCCGCTTCCATGCTCCAACCGGATTTGATCACATAAACCAGGGGATCATCAAACAGTTGAAAAAACCGCGTGAGCATTTTCTCCCCTCGAAAAAGATGCAATTCATTTTGCGCTTGGCAAGGCTTTGTCATAACACGAGGCCTTGCAGGGGGCAATTTTGAACGTGCAGGTGCCAGTGTGAAGGTTTTGCTGTTGGGCGGTTCGGGGCAGGTGGGCTTTGAGCTGCAACGCGCCCTTGCGCCGGTGGCTGAAGTGATTGCGCCAGGATTTGATGGTCTGGCACGCGCTGACCTCAGCGACTTTGCGTTTCTCGAAAACCTGGTTTCCGGCGCCAAGCCGGACCTGGTGATCAATGCTGCGGCCCATACGGCAGTGGACAAGGCCGAGACTGAGCGC
Organism: Aestuariivirga litoralis; assembly: GCF_015714715.1. Taxonomy (NCBI): domain Bacteria; kingdom Pseudomonadati; phylum Pseudomonadota; class Alphaproteobacteria; order Hyphomicrobiales; family Aestuariivirgaceae; genus Aestuariivirga; species Aestuariivirga litoralis. Next base: position 266,041 of record NZ_WAHS01000001.1, read on the forward strand.
GAGCTGGCCAACATCATCAACGCGCAAGCGCCGGGCGTTTTGGCGCGCGCCGCCAAAAAGGCGGGTGCGCCTTTCATCCACTATTCGACCGATTATGTTTTTGATGGCAGTGGCGATGCGCCCCGCGGCGAAGACGATGTGGCAAAGCCTCTCAATCACTATGGTGCGAGCAAGCTGGCCGGCGAGGACGAAGTGCGCTCGGAAAATCCGCAGCACCTGATCCTGCGCACGTCATGGGTCTATGCACCACATGGCAAGAATTTTCCCAAGACCATGCTGCGGCTGGCACGCGAGAAAGATCTGCTGCAGGTGGTGGATGACCAGTTCGGTGCGCCCACATCTGCCGAGCTGGTCGCTGATGCCACAGTGCATGCGGCGCTTCGGCTGCGGCGCGTATCGGAAGTGGCGGGCACCTATCATCTGGTTGCATCAGGTTTCACAAGCTGGCATCGCTACGCCATGCATCTGCTTTCGGCTTCACATCAACAGGGCCTCATTCCGCGTTTGCCCAAGGTGGAGCCTGTGCCGGCGAAGCAATTTGCTACGGCGGCTGTGCGTCCGCAAAATTCGCGCCTTTCGAACGCCAAATTTCAGCGCGCTTTCGGATTGCGGCTGCCGGACTGGGAACAGGGCGTTGACCGTTTGGTGCGCGAACTGGCGAAGGCTAGCGTCTAAATGATCAAGTCATGGTTATTCTATCTGCTCAATGCTTGGGGTGCGTTTGGCCCGGCAAAGCAAGGCTTGATGGAAAAGCGCAAGGCTTTGCTGAAGCAGTTTCTGGCCAGCGATGAGCGCATCGTATTTCCAAAGCCGGTGCGGCCGCGCGCCACGCTGGTCATTCCGGTTTATAACCACGCCTATCACACGCTAGCCTGCCTGCTTTCGATCTTGCCGCAAGCAGGTCCCTGGCTGGAAGTCTTGGTGCAGGATGATTGCAGCACCGATGAAACGCAACAGCTGCTCAGCCGCTTCAGCAATATCAAGGTCGGGCGCGGTGCCACGAACCAGGGCTTCCTGCGCAATGTGAATGCGGCCATTGGCCAGGCGTCCGGTCGGCACATAGTGCTGATGAACAATGATGCGCGAATAATCGAAGGCCAGCTGTGCGCCGCGCTGGACCGGTTCGAGGCGGAAGAGAATTGCGGGCTGATGGGTGTGCGCGTGGCGCTGGCCAATGGGGGCCTGCAGGAAGCGGGCTGCGCCGTGTTCAGTGACGGCACGTCCAACGGCTATCTGCGGCACCGGCCAATTGATGATTTGCGCGCGCTGTTCACCCGCGATGTGGATTATTGCTCTGGCGTGTTCATCATTTTCGAGAAGAAGGTTTTCGAGAAGCTGGGCGGCTTCGATGAGGTTTATGCACCGGCTTATTATGAGGAAACCGATTTCTGCATGCGGCTGCATCGCGAGGGCCTCAATTGCATCTATTATCCCGGCCTGCTGATCGAGCATTTTGAATTCGGCAGCCGGCCCTCGCGCGGCGCGCGGGACCTGATCAAGCGCAACCGGCATGTGTTCCTGGAACGCTGGGGCAAAACGCTGGAGCAAGACGGCTATGGAACGCCGGCGCTTAATGTGAGTGACGCACTTGCGCGGCGGCGGCAAAAGCAGCCCAGGCGCTTGCTGGTGACTGATCGTGCCACACTTACGCGCGAGGAGATTGCCCGGCAGGCCAAGGGTGCTGGTGTGTTGACGGTCTATGTTCTGGGTGGCCAGCGACAGGAGCTGTTGGCGATGATCCAGGCCACGGATTTTGCCCACGAATTCGTGATTGGTAGCAGTGCCGGTCAGCTGCGGCGCTTCGTGGCCGGGCGCAAAGACCTGTTTGACGAAATCAGGGCCAGCGGCGATAAGGCGGGCCGGTTGACCGCCCGGCTCAAAGCCTAGAGATTCGGCTGAAGCTTCGGGTCAGATTGGGGATGTGATGAAAGGTATCGTTCTTGCGGGAGGCTCGGGGACCAGGCTGCGGCCTGCGACCCTGCCGATCTCCAAACAGCTTTTGCCTGTCTATGACAAGCCGATGATCTATTACCCGTTGAGCGTTTTTCTGCAGGCGGGGATCAAGGACATCCTGATCATCACGCGGCCGGAAGAAATTGAAATTTTCCGCAAGCTGCTGGGCGATGGCAGCGCCTTTGGGATCAACCTGCAATATGCGCCGCAGGCCAAGCCCAATGGGTTGGCCGAAGCCTTCATCATCGGTGAGGAATTCGTTGGCGACAGTTCGGCGGCACTGATCCTGGGCGACAATATTTTCTACGGCGAGGGCTTGGCCGACATGTGCATGCGTGCCTTCGCCAAGGCCGAAGCCCATGGCGAGGCCACGATTTTTGCCTATGGCGTATCTGATCCCGAGCGCTATGGCGTGGTGAGCTTTGATGCTACCGGTAAGGCGCAGACCATTGAGGAAAAGCCGGCCCAGCCCAAGTCCAACTGGGCCGTCACAGGGTTTTATATCTACGACAAGCGCGTGTGCCAGCATGCCAAGGCGATCAAGCCGTCGGCGCGGGGCGAGCTTGAGATCACCGATCTCAACCGCATCTATCTGGAAGCAGGCAAGCTTAATGTTGAAAAGCTGGGGCGTGGTTTTGCCTGGCTGGATACCGGCACGTTTGACAGTTTGCATGAAGCGTCATCGTTCGTGCGCACCATCGAATTGCGCCAGGGCATCAAGATTGCCTGCCTCGAAGAAATTGCGTTGGGCCGCGGCCTGATCACGCCGGACCAGGCAGAAGCCCAGGCCAAGGCGATGGGCAGCAATGAATATGCCACCTACATCATGAAACGCGCAGCAGAGACCCGGCATGGACGCCAGGGCGTTTAATATAGCAGGGCCGCTGGAGCTCACGCCGGTGCGCCACGGTGATGCGCGTGGCTATTTTACCGAGACCTTCAATCTGGCCAAGGCGAATGCCGCCGGCGTTGCCGAGACGGAATGGGTGCAGGACAACCAATCCTTTTCAGCGCCCGCGTTCACCTTGCGCGGCCTGCATTTTCAGTTGCCGCCCTTTGCGCAAGCCAAGATCGTGCGCGTGCTGAAGGGCCGTATTTTTGATGTGGCGGTGGATCTGCGCCGCGCGTCGAAAACCTTCGGCCAATGGGTCGGGGTTGAGCTTTCCGCTGAAAAGTTCAACCAGCTTTATGTGCCGCGAGGTTTTGCGCATGGCTTCCTTACGCTGGAGCCTGATGTGCTGGTGGCCTACAAGGTGTCGCATTATTATTCCGGCGCGCATGATCGCAGCCTGTCTTGGGCCGACGCCAGCTTGGGCATTGCTTGGCCGCTGCCCGAAGGCGTCAGCCCGGTTCTGTCGGCGAAGGATGCGGCCGCCCCGAAGCTCGAAGCATTGCAAGACGAATTGAAGGAGGCATGGTGAAACGCATTCTGGTCACAGGCGGGGCAGGCTTTATCGGCTCGGCACTTTGTCTTCATCTGGTGAAAGACCTTGGGCACAGGGTGATCAATGTTGACAAGCTGACCTATGCGGCGCGGCGCGAGAACCTGGCCGAGCTGGAAGGTCACAAGCTTTATGCGTTCCACCAGCTCGACATTGCAGACATGCCGGCCCTCGTTGCCTTGATGGCGGCGGAGCAGGTGGACGGCATCATCCATCTTGCGGCCGAAAGCCATGTGGACCGTTCCATCGACGGGCCGTTCGCCTTCATCAATACCAATATCGTCGGCACCTATCATCTGCTGGAAGCGGCGCGGGCGCATTACGTTGCGCTGGCGCCTGAGAAGAAGGCGGGTTTTCGCTTCCATCATGTTTCCACCGATGAAGTGTTTGGCGATCTGCCTTTCGACGATAGCAAATTCAGCGAAGACACGCCTTACAAGCCGTCGTCGCCTTACTCCGCCAGCAAAGCCTCTTCGGACCTGCTTGTGCGGGCTTGGCATCATACATTCGGCCTGCCGGTGGTCGTTTCCAATTGCAGCAACAATTATGGCCCGCGGCAGTTTCCGGAGAAACTCATTCCGCTGATGATCCTGACGGCGCTCGCTGAAAAGCCGCTGCCGGTTTACGGTGATGGCAAGAACGTGCGTGATTGGCTTTATGTGGGCGATCATGCACAGGCTTTGGCCGTGGTGTTTCTCAAGGGCGAGAATGGCCGCAGCTACAATGTGGGCGGAGAGGCCGAGCGCGCCAACATAGACGTGGTGAAAACCATCTGCAGCCTCTTGGACGCCAAGCGCCCACGTGCCAATGGTGAAAGCCATCATGCGTTGATCACCTATGTGACCGACCGTTTGGGCCATGACCGGCGCTACGCTATCGATTTTTCACGCATCAAGGATGAGCTGGGCTGGCAACCATCGGCCAGCTTTGAAGACGGCCTGGCCAAAACAGTCGATTGGTATCTGGCGCAGTGATCTATGTTGACGGTTCCCAGCTTTACCGCTTCATGCAGGCTGGGAAACCCGTTACCGGAATATAGCGGCTGACCCTCAAGTGAAGAATCAGATTGACGCGCTGATCACCTATGCGAGGCCGCGCGCCCGGTGGCAGTTTTCGCAAGAGCGGGCGCACTCATTCAGGTGACCGGGTTGGCCTTGCTCCAGCTTGCAAAAAGCGAGGTGAAGGCCGCGTCGGCAAAACGGGTCCAGCGCATCTCGTCATCCTTCTTCATCATGGCGGCATGAAATTTGGGATCTTGGCCGGCTTGATCGTAACGTTGCATCTTTTCCAGCTTGTCCGCCTGCGAGATGAACGGGCGTTGCAAATGATAGAGCCGTGCATTTAGTGGCCCATGCCAGGCCGGCACCAGCGGAAATTTCCATTTGGAAACATGGAAACCCGGCGTATGAATCCGCTTCACAAATTTCACTTGCTTGCGATTGAACAGGCGGAACTGAGTGTCAATGAACCAGAATGGTTGTTTGATGCGCTCGAAATGATCTTCCCGCCAGACCAGGTCATCGCGGTCAAAGCCGCAGATATTGCTGCTGGGATGGCTCACGAATTTCGCACAGTGTTGCAGCATTGCGAGATTGGGCACCTCATCGCAATCCACGCGCAAGATCCAGTCGGTGGGGGAAAGGTCTGTCAGGCGTTCGAAATTTGCTTCAATATAGTTTCCGGGATTTTCGTAGATCGCCACTTCGCACCCCAGCAGCCGCTCCACCTCGGCGCGCCTGCCTTGCTTCTTGGAGTCGAGTACATAAAACGGCTTCACACCCAATTGACCGAAGTAGAATGCCGAAAATTGCAGGGCGCGTGTTTCGCCGAACACCGGAACGATAATGGTAAAATCAGACATATCATTATTATGCACGATTGCGGATTTGACGACGATCAAAATCCGGCACGCTTTGGAAGTCTTGCCGAAAGGCGAAGATGCGCCGACCGTGAGGCCCAATATCATCTACCGTATGTTGGGACGTTGAGGTCCTTAGTTCATATTTTCTCGCCTGCGACTTGCAGTCTCGAATTCGGCTTCCAAGGTTTCCATTTCAATCCCGATCAATGATTGAATGCAAACCAGGGATTGTTGTGGTGCCAGCGAATTCACGAATGCACCAATGTTCTGCGTTTTCGCTTTTTCCTTGGACCAAAGCGTTTTGCAGTAGATCGTAAAATCCTCATATAAATTCGGATTGGTCTTTTGGATGTACAAGACAAATAGATCATAGAGGTTGTATTCGGAAAACATGAGCTTGGAGCCGATGGCTTCCTGCCACGGTTTGCCATGAAGTTTGGTCGGCTATTCCTGCATTGCTACTGCAGTGTCACGATGCCAAGCCATCATCGGGTCTTGAAGTGAGCGTTTTTTGACTTGATCTGGCGACAGCCCCAACAACTCGGTGCTCGATGAAATGAGCTTCCTTATGCTGTCGTCTACCATCGTGCCTTCGCCGGAAATCTGACCGTCTGAAGTGTCGGTTAAGTCTTGCCAGCCAAATCGCACTCTATTGCGGCGACACAATTCTCTAACATCGAAGGGCTTCACGAAGAAGGTATCGGAGTCATAAAATACCATGGCGGGCTGCGGCACTATCGAGGCCATCGAGGTTTTACCAGCTGTTGCATCTGCCAGCCGAATATCGGCCCATGGCGCCAGGACCACCACACGCGGCCTAAACGCATGAATGGGACTTTGCCAACGAATACTGTACTCTTCGGGAGGATTTCCCGCTTGTCGATAATTGTACGCTTTTCGCTGGAGAGATGCCTGAACAGCGGCATGTCGACTGGATCGACAATGATGTAGTGGTGCCAAGGCCCAGACAAAAAGGCGTCCATACTCCGGCAAAGTAGTTTGCACCGTCTGGCGTCTAGGCTGTAGCTCGGGGTGATTACGGCCCATTGCAGTTCTTCGGACATCCCGATCAATTGCCAAAAAGTTCGGGGCTTTGCAATCTGATCACTAAGGCTTTGATCTAAATGTTGCCTGGGGCAAGATCCCCATTACGGAGACAATCTTGCGTTTCGGATGGATTTCTCTCATGCGCCGCTTGCTGGGCGTCCACCCCTGGAGGGAGAGGCTGCCAATGTTCCTGAAAGCCTGGATTGAGCGCAGCCCAACCGCCGCTCCACCTCGGCGCGCCTGCTTTGCTTATTCGAGTCGAGTGCATAGAGCGGCTTCACGATAATGGTAAATCGGACGTATCATTATTATGCACGATTGCGGATTTGACGACGGATCAAAATCCGGCGCGCTCACGGTGCGTTCAGGCCGTTTTCAGGGCCAGTTTCAGAATGGCTTTCAGGCTAAGGAACCTGGAATGATTGCCCACTTTGAGGAGAACCTTGGCCAGGTGGCCTTTGCCATAAACAGGCGAGAGGCGGTCAAAGTTCTCGCTGAGGGCGTCCACGATATTGCGCGAAACGCGCTTCTTGTCGGCCTGGCTCCAGGGTCCTGAAATCCACTGGCGGCCACCGCCGAACAGGTTGCGCGAGAACAGGTTGTCGCCATGCATGCGGTAGGCCGAAAGTGGCGTGGAAATCGCAATCCATCCCGTAAGCGAGGACGCCAGAATGGCAAGCACGGCGTCAATACTCATCATGCCCGCTGCGTTTTGGCGCGGAAAGATCATGCTCAACAGGTCACGGCGATAGACGAGAGAAGAGCAGGGAGCGAATTCCCACCGGGCGGGGTAACCTTGCTCATGGAAAGTCAGATCGGGTGCTGCTTCATTCGCGCGCATGGCGGGTGGCAGGCTGGCGCCATTTTCCACCAGCGCATCGCGCTTCATGCCGCGTGAACGCGCAAAGCTGTTCCAGGTTTCCGCCAGAATCTCATTGGCGCCATTGACCAGCTTTGTATCGCTGCAGGTGAGACCAACGTTGACATGGGTGTTGAGATGGGCGGCCACATGCTGGGCCATGAATTCCGGCATCCACCAGTCATCGGCATCAAGGAAAGCCAGAAAGGTTCCGGTGGCGTGCTGCAGGCCTTGCCAGGAGGCCATGGTCTGTCCGGCATTGTGCGGGAGTTTGATTAGAGTGAAGCGCGGGTCCTTGAGCTGCTTCAGCTTGCGCTCGATTACCGCAGCCGAATTGTCGGTGGAGCAATCATCAACGATCACGCATTCGAAATTCTTGTAGGTCTGTCCGGCTACGCTGTCGATCGCCTGAGCAATGAAGGATTCATAGTTGTGGCAGGTAATCACAGCGGAAAATTTTGGCAGTTTTCCCATGGGCGCATGGCTGCGCGCATCCAGCAAGGAAGCATCGTGTTGGTGTGCTGACGAAATGATTCTGAGCACGCATAACCTTTGACGAGCAAAACTTGATACGGTTTTACGGGTCAAAAAATGTGATTGGAATGTACTTTAAGTTGAAATACCTAACTTTAGCAATCCATGGTGAACGAAAATGGTTATTAGGGTTGCAGGCCGGATTTTACGTGAAGGCGATAGCGCGCGCGGGTCATCACATCCAATTTGCGAAGTAAAACGCCCGCAATTTCCTTCACATCCAAAGTGGTGAAATCCTTGATCTCGAATTCAGGCCAAGGGCTATCTTTGAGCAGCGCGCGGTAGAGCTGTTTGTGACGCGCGGCTCCCGGCATCCACCAATGGGCCCAGGGCCTGTAATGGGCGGAGAAATGCCGCAGGATCGGCTTCTCCGGGAAATAGTCCACCATCACCGATGCAGCGTTCATCGCCACCGGCAGCGGTTGCCAGTTTCCCTGAAAACCAAGATTGAGCGCATCCTGGTCAGGATACGAAAAGTGAATTCCGGCTTGCAACTTGGCGTACCACAGCGCCGTACTTTGCTGCAGCAAATCATTCTTCAGCAATTGCTGCCAATCAAACAGCATCATGCCGCTGTTGAAATAACGTGCGCCGCGTGGCAGGCCGATTTTGCGCGGGTGATCGTGCCAGTGCTGCAGTGACCAAGGCATTGAGTGGTAGTCCTCGACGGCGCCGAGCATTTTGCCGTTGAGCTTGGCCTCCAGCAACGGAGTGATGCTCGTCAGGGCAAGGATGTCACTGTCGAGATAGAGCACGCGCCGATAATGCGGGGGTAGGAATGAGGTGAGAGCCATGCGCGCCATGGCCCCCACACCCCAGGAATTGGCGCTCACCAGGCTTTGGAGCAAGTCTGGAAAAACAGCATCAATGACATGAACATTTGCGCCATGCTGGGCGAGGAAGGCAGTGATCTTGGCTTTGTCTTCTGCGTCGGCATTTATCGTGACGACAAAGAGATCAGACTGCGCGTCGGCTCCTTGCTGGAAGCAGGAAAGCAACGTGCAAGCCGCCAGCGGCAGCCAGTTTTGCGTACAACAGACCACGATGGCGTAAGGATTGGGCATGGCTCATCTAGTCAGCCCCGGCGCTCGGTGCAACATTTGGCGTAAGCAGGTTCACCGGAAACCCCAAAGCTGTTGCCAGAGCTGATCGCGGGCCCGCTGCTTTATTGGCGTTTCTGCCAGCATCCCGTACTGAGCCAGCGCCAATCTTAGCCGGCGAAACAGGTTGCCGTTTTTCTGCTTACCGCGCAGGTCGATGTAACCGAAGCAGAGATGAGTTGGTTTCTCTTGGAGCCCATGACGGGCCATGACGTCCGCTTGTTCGCCGCGCGGGGTTTTGCCCGAGCTGAGAACTTTGCTGGCCAGCACATTACCCACCGGCCTGGTATGGAAAACGCTGACTTGATCGATCACGGCCATGGAATTGCGTCTGCTTCCGAGCATGGTGAACCACACGCGGTCAACGCCCCAGCCGCTCATCGACTCCCTGAAATCAGGCAGGGTTTGGCGGAGTGCATCCACCGCAAAACAGGGTGCCATGACCTCGACGAAATTGGTGAAGCGCAGCTTCGCCAGCGGCGAGCGCAGGGTGATGATATGGGAAAAATAAGAGTTCCATGACAAAGCGGGCTGGCCGATGCTCAAGTTGTGTGTACGCATGGTTTCAAATAGCCGGTTGATGGCTGGCGTATTGGTGTCAATATCATCGTCGGGCAACCAGATAAAATCATAGTTGCGCAACAGATCTGGCAGGGCTGCGAAGGTCTTGTACAATCCGTCCAACTTGCCGCCCTGCACGCGGTGGAGGCGTTCGTCCGCGGTTCGCTTGTAAGAACTGCTGGCATACCAGGACACCACCAGATCCCAATTGCGGGTCTCAGCCCCTTTGAGCCAAGCGCGGTGCAGGCTGCTTTCGCCCGCCCGCACGACGACAAGATTGCGCCGCGCTGGGGCGCTCACTTTGCAGCCTTCAACCGCGCGATGATGGATTCTGAATCCTTCAACGCGGCAGCAATCGCCTGGTGCATGTCGAGATAGCGGTAGGTACCGAGGCGGCCGCCGAAATGCGTGTGCGGTTCGGCCTCCGCCAAGGCGCGGTATTTCAGATATTTTGACTTATCCTCAGGCGCGTTGATTGGGTAGTAGGGCTCATCCGCAGCCTTTGCGAAGCGCGAATATTCTTTTGCGATGATGGTTCTGTCGGCTGGATAATTGCGTTCCGGATGGAGATGCCGGAATTCCACGATGCGCGTGTAAGGCACATCAATGTCGGAATAATTCATTACCGACGTGCCCTGGAAATCGCCTGTGGCCGGATGCTCATATTCGAGATCAATGGTGCGCCAGCCCAGTGCGCCGAAGCGGTTGCCGTAGAAGCGGTCGATGGGGCCGGTATAGACAATCAATTGATCGGGTTTCAATTGCGGTTTGATCGCATCGAAATCACAGTTCAGTTGCACCTTGATATTTTCATGCGCCAGCATGCGCTCGAAGATCGCAGTGTAACCATCCAGCGGCAAGCCTTCGAAAGTGTCGTTGAAATAGCGTCCATCGAAATGATAGCGCACTGGCAAACGGGTGATGACGCTGGCGGGCAGCAGTTTCGGATCGGTCTGCCATTGCTTCTGGGTGTAGCCGCGCACGAAGGCCTCATAAAGCGGGCGGCCGATGAGCGAGATGGCTTTCTCCTCAAGGTTGGCCGGCTCTCCAGTCAGCCCTTGCTCGGCCTGTGAAATGATCAGCTGGCGCGCTTCATCAGGGGAAAGGGCTTTGCGGAAAAACTGGCACATGGTCGCCAGGTTGAAGGGCAGGGGAAAGATTTCGCCCTTGTGGGTGGCAAAGCCGCGATGCTGGTAATTGGTGAAACGGGTGAATTTCTGTAGATAGGTCCACACGGTTTCATTCGAGGTGTGAAACAGATGCGGGCCGTATTTGTGAACTTCGATTCCAGTGGCCTTGTCAGCCTCGCTATAGGCGTTGCCGCCGATATGCGAGCGCCTGTCGATAACCAAGCAGGTGAAGCCTGCTGCCGCGATGCGTTCTGCCATCGTGGCACCGAAGAAACCAGCGCCGACAATGGCCACATCATGCCGCGAAAGATCAGCCGAAGGCATGCAGCATTCCGTCTGGATCAAAAGCAGCGCGCTGTTTTTCAAACCTGTCCCAGTGTTTGAAAGCGCGTTTGAGATAGGCTTTGTTCGGTATCTGGTGGTATTTGCCCCAATGCGGCTTGGCGAAGAGGCTGCGCATTACGGTTTCTAATTTCACCAGGGGTGCAAGCTTGTCATCCTCAGGACGCATTGGCCAATAAAGGCTGAAGCACACGACGGGACCGTCGGCATTGAGGCCCAGAAATGAATGCGGGCTGGCACCGAGGAATTTCAGCTCCAGCACTTTGTCCGGCCAATCGGACGCGAAGTCAGATGTTTGCAGCTCCTCGATGGCCTCCGCCATCTGGCTGAGGGGCAGGCTGTATTCCATGGCCGTAATATTTTGGTCCGGCGCATAAGGTTTGGATTCCGGCAGCGGGGCTTTGCGCTGGAACGCGCCGCGCAGGCGTTCCAGGAGGGAAGGCGGTGGTGGATTGATCCAGGCGGGTTTGCCGCCGGTCAGATAGGGATGCCCGCCTTTCGCTTCTTCGAGCGTCAGCACTTTCACCATTCCGCTGCCCAAGTGCCAATGCGCCCAGCCTTGATTCGCGTGGGCCAGCAGGGCCTCGTGGCGGCGAAGAAAATCCGCCATTGGCATTTCGCGTTCCATCGCATGAATGCGAGGGTTGGCAACGAGGCCCAGCTCCACTTCAGTGATCACGCCCAGCATGCCCAGACTAACGCGCGCGGCTGCCAATTGATCCGGCGGCGACGAAGCATCGATGCGAATGATTTTTCCATCCGCCCGCACCAGTGTCATGGCGCGCACGCTGTCGGACAATGTACCGCCCTTGCGGCTGGTGCCGTGCGTGCCGGTGGCGATTGCACCGCCAATTGTCTGGTCGATCAGGAAGGGCAGCGAGGGCAGGGCAAGTCCCTGCTGTTCAAGCTGGTGGTTCAGGTGGCGTAGCCGCACACCCGCTTCCACCCGCACGCTGCGCGCCACCGGATCAATGGCGATGATGTGGTCCATGGCTGACATATCAAGCGAGATGCCTTTGGTCAGCAGATAGGGCGTCCATGAATAACCCGTTCCATGCGGGCGCACTTTCAGACGCTTTTTGCGTGCTATCAGCATGGCCGCAGCAACATCATCAATCGAGCGGCACGGGACAATGGATTGCGGCGTAGAATGCCATGTGCCGCCAAAGGTTTTCATACTAAAGTCAGATCCCAGCCGTGCCCCCGCGTTCGAGATAGCCGATCTTGCGTTTTGGGGCCAATTCTCCTATGAGGCGCGCTGCCTGGCGTCGTCCACCCCTGGAGGGAGGCCGGGTTTTATCCATTGGAGAATAAAATGTCTAAGATTATCAATATCAAGGCTGCCGCTCGCGGCAAGGCCGGCAAGGGGGCCGCCAGAGCCGTACGTCGCACGGGACTTGTTCCCGGCGTGGTTTACGGCGACAAGCAAGAGCCCCAGATCATTTCCCTGACCTACAATGCGGTTGAGCCGCATGTGCAAACGGGCCGCTTCCTCTCGACTTTGGTCGATCTCGAGGTTGATGGCAACACAGTCCGCGCCATTCCGCGCGACGTGCAGTTTGACCCGGTCAAGGACCGCATCACCCATGTGGATTTCCTGCGCCTCGGCAAGGATGCCCGCATCGCCGTTGACATCCAGGTTCACTTCAAGAACCAGGAAGCCTCGCCCGCCCTCAAGTCGGGCGCTGTGCTCAACGTCGTGTCGCACACCGTTTCGCTGTACTGCCCGGCCGACTTCATCCCGGACGAGATCATTGTCGATCTCACCGGCATGCAGATCAACCAGTCAGTCCACTTGTCGCAGATCAAGTTGCCGGACCGCGTGACCTCAGCTTCGCGTGAAGACGTGACGCTGTGCGCCATCACTGCGCAGGCCAAGGAAGAAGAAGTCGTGGCTGATGCTCCGGCTGCTGCCGACGTTCCGGCTTCCAACCAGAAGGCTCCGGATGCAGCTGCTGCTCCCGCCGCTGGTGGCAAGGCTGCTCCTGCTGCCAAGGGTGCTGCACCCGCCGCCGCCGCTGCACCGAAGAAGAAGTAAGCTCTTCGCCATTCAAGTTGAACGGCGGGCAGCGATGCCCGCCGTTTTTATTTGAATTGATAAAAGCCGACACCATGTTGACAGGTCTGGGACGTAAGCTTCGCTATACGAAGCGGGTTCAGGCCATCTGAGACAGAGAAATCATGACAGTTGCAAAAGTCGTCGGACGTTTGGGCCGCTTTGAATTCATCACGCTGGTCGCCGCCATGATTGCCATTAATGCTTTTGCCATTGATGTGATGTTGCCCGGCCTGCAGCAGATTGGTGCCGGGCTGGGCGAGGCTGATCCCAACCGCAGGCAGCTGGTGATTCCAGCCTACATGCTGGGCTTTGGCATTTTGCAGATCGTGTTCGGGCCGCTGTCGGACCGCTATGGGCGGCGCAAGCCCTTGCTGGTGGGCCTGGTGATTTACTGCCTCGCCGCGTTGAGCGCCTATGTGGTCACGGATTTCAATAGTCTGGTTCTGCTGCGTTGCGTGCAGGGGGCGGGTGCTGCTGCCTCGGCGGTGATTGCCATGGCCCTGATCCGTGATCTTTTCGTCGGCGATGAGATGGCCAAGACCATGTCGCTGGCCTTCATGGTGATGATGCTGTCACCCATCTTCGCACCCATTGTCGGGCAGTTCCTGCTGCTGACGCTGGATTGGCGCGGCCTGTTCCTGTTCATGGCTGCCTTGGGTGCGTTGGTCTCCATCTGGGTCTTTTTCCGGTTGCCGGAAACGCTGAAGCCGGAGAACAAGCGGCCTTTCGGCTTGCGCCCGATGATCGAAGGATTTGGCATCGTCTTTTCGAACTTCGTGTCGCTGCGCCATATCATGGCGACGGCGCTGTTGTTCGGCGCGCTGATGGGCTTTCTCACTTCGGCGCAGCAGATTTATGTCGGCATCTATCAGGTTGGCCCCTGGTTCCCGGCCTTCTTCGGCGCTGCTGGTGTGGCTGCCGCCTTGGGTGGTTTTGCCAATTCGCAGCTGGTGAACAAATATGGCATGCGCCGCATCGCGTTTCTGGCATTGCTGGCGTTCTGCGCCATCTCACCGGTGCTGTTGCTGCTCAGCTACCTGAATATGCTTTCGGTGTGGCTGTTCCTTGCGGCCACGGCCATCCAATTCTTTACCTTCAGCATGGTCATGCCGAATTTCGGCTCGCTGGCGCTTGAGCCTTTGGGTGAGGTCGCCGGCACGGCCGCTTCCGCCCAGGGCTTCCTGCAAATGGTGTTGGGTGCGGCAATCGGAACCTATATCGGCCAGCAATTCAACGACACCGTCATTCCGCTGGCTGTGGGGCAACTCATCCTGGCGCTGCTGGCTTTGGCGCTGACGGGGGTTGCGGCGCGCCGGCAGGCCGTGGCAGTGCCCGCGGAATAGAAGCGAGTGGAGCAGAATCCGATGCAACATCATCCCAGTCCACGCGACGTGATCAACCGGCAGCTTGAGGTTTATAACGCGCATGACATTGAGGGCTATTGTGCCCTGTTTGCCGGGGACGCTGTTATTTCAGACCTGATTACCGGGCAGACGATCTGCAATGGGCTTGATGAAATCAGGAAGGTTTACACGGCGCGCTTTGCCGACAATCCAAAACTTCATTGCGTGGTTCACCAGCACATGGACGGCGCTGACTATGCGATCGACAAGGAAACGGTCAGCGGGCTTCCCTCCGGAAATCTTCACATCATGGCCATCTACGAAGTGCGCGAAGGCTTGATCCGATCCCTGCGGTTCATCCGGTGGACGGATCATTGAGCTTTGGCCCCTATCCTTGCACGGGTCACCGCCATCGCCTATAGCCACCGCTGAACCAACCCACACAGGATAGAAGATGTTTCTGTTCGTTGGCCTTGGCAATCCCGGGGCGCAATATGCTTCGAACCGGCACAATATCGGGTTCATGGCGGCGGATGTCATACACAGCCGCCATCATTTTTCGCCGTGGCGCAAGAAGTTCAAAGGCGAGCTTTCCGACGGCACGCTGGCCGGTGAGAAAGTGCTGCTGCTGAAGCCGCAGACTTTCATGAATGAAAGCGGCCGCAGCGTGGGCGAGGCGCAACGTTTCCACGATATTCCGCTGACCAACATCTATGTTTTTTACGATGAGCTTGATCTGGAGCCCGGCAAGGTGCGGGTGCGCCTGGGCGGCGGAGCAGCAGGCCATAATGGCATCCGCTCAATCAGCAATCACATCACGCCGGACTTCAAGCGGGTGCGCCTCGGCATCGGTCATCCCGGCGACAAGCGCTTCGTGCAGCCGCATGTGCTGGGCAATTTTGCCAAGGACGACAAGGACTGGCTGGTCAAGGTACTCGACACTGTAGCCGATGAAGCCGCCATGCTGGCCGAGGGCCTGGATGAAAAATTCCAGAGCAAGGTGGCGATGATCGTCAACCCGCCAAGGCCGAACGGCGTGAGGGTTGAGTAGAGCAGAAGATCACTGCGGTTGGTCGCTGAACATCCTGGCGGCCAGAAAATCGGTCAAGCTCTCGGATGCAAAACTGCTGAGATGGAGATCATCCGACATCATGGGATTGCCGTCATGCAACAGATCGCAGATTTTTGGCCCGCACAATGCGTCGGTGAGTTTCACCAGATGCAAAGGCTCCGCCTTGGCGACGGCATCAAAGATGGCAATATTCTCGCGATCCCGCCATTCCAACTGTGCGACTTTGGGCCTGAGTTCGGCATAAGATCCAAAATAGCGCATTTTGGCGTAAGTCTCGGGGACCCTGACCTTAGGGTAGGAGCCAAGCACACAGCAGACAATGTAAAGTTTTATACCGCGCTGGTGCATTTGTTTGGCCATATCAAGCACCAATGGCTCATAATCGGCCACGTAAGTCCTGGCCAAGTTCGGGTTGGAGGGGCCATGCCAGAACGCATGCAAGATAACTGATTTTGGTTTCAATGTGTCAACAATGCCCAGCAGTGCATGCTGAAATCTCAAACACGCTTCGTCTGTGCCGCCCATATATTCAGCCGCGCCAGGTATCGGGTTGCAGGAATGTCTGCCCAAAAACAGACCGCTTTTCCCTCGCCTTTCTGCTGCCATGCTGACACCGTTGGTCAGAACGGCACCAAAACTGTCACCCAGCAAGAGAAAATCCACGTTGCCTCCAGCAACCCCCAGACGACAGTCCTTCATCATGGCGGCGTCGACGTGATCAGGACCGTTGAAGCAATAGGGACCAAATGACTTTCTGGATTGTGCCGCACTTGCGATGGCATCGACGTCGGGGGGAATACGAGTGGGAAAGCCTTCCATCAGCAAACACGCACCACCAAAAACAATAAGTGCAACCGAGCCAGCCGTTAGGCTCGCAACAACGGGAATTGTCGCAATGCGCTTCTGTCGAAAAGGACGCTCGACTATGTACCAACTAATCACAGCTAGAGCGAAGATCAGCGCGATCAAGCCGTAAAAGAAATTCTGCTCAGGTGCCAGGATGGTGCGGAATCTGACCAATGCAAAGACAGGTTGGTGCCAGAGATAGAGGCTGTAGCTGATCAGGCCTACAAACACCAAGGGCCTGAAGGCGAGGAAGCGCTGGGCGTAGGTGCCTTCGCGACCAACGAGCAACACAAGACCAGTGCCCACAACAGGGATCAAGGCCCAGAGAGACGGAAAGGGTGTTGCGTTGTCAAAGTAGAAAAACGAAGTAACGGTGACCAACAATCCCACAGCGGACAGCATATTGCCGACAAGCAAATCCGGGCGGAATTGAAGTTGCGAACATATTGCGCCAGCCAGCAATTCCCAGGCCCTGGTATGGGGACCATAAAAATCGAGGCTAGGGTTCTGATAGGCATAGTATTGACTGAGCGCCAAGCTCGCCAATGCAGCAACAATAAGCACTGACAGTATATGTTGCCTTGCCACACGCCAGAGCAGAACCATGAGTAGCGGAAAGAATATGTAATATTGCTCTTCAATGGCCAAGCTCCAGGTGTGAAGCAGCGGCTTGAGATTTGATGCTCCGTCGAAATAACCGCTCTCGCTGTAAAACAGAAAGTTGGAGGAAAAGGTGGCGGCAGCAACAACACTTGCCCCAAAACTCTTCAGGTTGAGAGGAAACATCCAGGCCCATGCAAAGGCCGAAGTTAGCGCTACAACAAGGAGGAGGGCTGGCAGGATGCGCCGGGCCCGGCGCTCGTAGAATTTTGCAAAACTGAAAGTGCCGGCCTCCAGGTCTTTGACGATGATCGAGGTGATGAGAAATCCGCTGATCACGAAGAATACATCGACGCCGATGAAGCCGCCTTTGAGGGGAGCAAGACCAGCATGGAACAGGATGACGGCAGAAACCGCAAGCGCCCTCAGCCCATCAATCTCAGGACGGTATTTGCTGATTTCCGTTTGCCCCACTCAAAACCCCAGAAAATGCGTTTCTTGATCTGTTATTGCAGGTTTAGTGTTGTGAAGGAACAGGTTACAAACCCGCTTTTATCGGGCGGCTTGCAGCTTCATGATGTTTCCGGCGCACCGATAGACAGGCCGGGTCTTGCGCCCTATATGCAGCGCAAGAATTTCTGGAGATGACTTATGGGTTTCAAATGCGGCATTGTGGGCCTTCCGAATGTGGGCAAGTCCACCTTGTTCAATGCGCTGACGCAGACTTCTGCCGCGCAGGCGGCGAATTATCCGTTCTGCACGATTGAGCCCAATGTGGGCGATGTGGCGGTGCCGGATGCGCGGCTGGACACGCTGGCTGCGATTGCAAACTCGGCTCAGATCATCCCCACGCGGTTGACCTTTGTGGATATTGCCGGCCTGGTGAAGGGGGCCTCGAAGGGCGAAGGCCTGGGCAACCAGTTCCTTGCCAATATCCGCGAGACCGATGCCATCGCTCACGTGGTGCGCTGCTTTGAAGATGGCGACATCACGCATGTCTCCGGCAAGATCGATCCGCTGGCCGATATCGAAACCATCGAGACCGAGCTGATGCTGGCCGATCTCGACAGCCTCGAAAAGCGTTACCCCGCTATGGAGAAGAAGGGCAAGCAGGGCGACAAGGAATCGAAGGAGCTTGCGGAGCTCATGCTGCGCCCGTTGCTGTTGCTTCGCGAAGGCAAGCCCGCGCGCCTGACTGAGCGCACGCCTGATGAAGAGAAGACGTTCCAGGGCCTCGGCCTGCTGTCATCGAAGCCCGTACTTTATGTGTGCAATGTGGAAGAGGGTGCGGCCGATAAGGGCAACGCCTTCTCCGACAAGGTGATCGCCTTCGCCAAGACAGAAGGCAATGTGGCGGTTGTCGTCTCTGCCAAGATCGAAAGTGAGATCGCCATTCTGCCGATTGGCGACCAGAAGGATTATCTGGAAGCCGTGGGCCTTTCAGAACCTGGCCTGAACCGCGTGATCCGCGCCGGCTATGCGCTGCTCGGCCTCAACACCTATTTCACCGTGGGCCCGAAAGAAGCCCGCGCCTGGACCATCACCAAGGGCACCAAGGCACCGGGTGCAGCAGGCGTGATCCATACCGATTTCGAAAAGGGCTTCATCCGCTCGGAAACCATTGCCTATGATGACTACGTTTCAGGCAAGGGCGAAGCGGGTGCCAAGGTCGCCGGCAAGTTCAGGCTGGAAGGCAAGGACTACGTGGTCGCCGACGGCGACGTGATGCATTTCAGGTTTAATACCTAAGACCCAGCGCCTGCTGTTTTCGCTGCTCTGCCGATGAGCGTTGACGCCAGCAACGCGGCGAGGACGATTGTGCCGCCGAGATATTGGTTCACCTCCATCCGTTCGCCGAGCAGCAGTGCGGCAACGATTGTGGTGACCACGGGCTCAACATTGAAAAATGGAGCGACGGTGGACGCGGGCGCGAAACGCAGCGATAGCATTTGCACCAGATAGGCGACGAGATAGACGCAAGCCAAGGCCGCCAGCGCCAGCCAGCCTGGGGCCATGGCGCTGCCGCCGTGCAAAAACTGCAGGCTGCCAGAGCTTAAGTAAAGCGCGATCACCAGGATGGGCGGCAGTATGGCCGCATGCACCAGGCTGCCAGAGGCGCTGGGCGGCATATGATGCGACAAGGCGCGGCCAGTGAAAAACTGCAGGGCGTAGCCAAAAGCCGCTGCGAAGGCGAGCGTGATGCCGCGCATATCCAGCCGGTCAAAGCTGGGTCCGACCGCGATGGCCAAACCGATAAAGGCCAGTACAGCAATCAGAATGCGGAGGAGGCCGGGCGCACGCTTTTCCACCAACGGCGCGATCAGCATGATGAGCACCGGCGAAAGGTAAAAGATAATCACGGCCAGCCCGACCGGAATGAATTGGACCGAGGCCAGATAGGCGATGGAAACCAGCAGCGTGCCCACGCACTGGCCCAGAAAGACGGGCCACGCGGTTTTTGGGATGGACAATTTTTCGCCCAAGAGCAGTGCGATCAATGCGAAAGCGGTGGCAACGAAAACTGTGCGCGTCAGGGTGCTTTCAATCGCCGGGATGCCGCTATTGTAGGCGGTGCGCACGCAGATTGGGACGAAGCCATAGAAGGATGCCGAAACAATTGCACTGACAATGCCAAGGCTGGTGCGGTTCAGGATCAGTGCCCCTCAAACCCCACCAGCGTATGAACCTTCACGCCCTTGGCGCGCAGTTTCTCGGCGCCGCCGAGGTCAGGCAGATCAATCACAAACGCTGCGGCCAGCACTTCGCCGCCTGATTTGCGGATGAGGTCAATCGCAGCACCGGCCGTGCCGCCGGTGGCGATGAGGTCGTCGATCAGCAGGATGCGGTCGCCTTCCTTGATCGCGTCGGCGTGGATTTCGATGGTATCCACGCCATATTCCAGCGCGTAATCCTGGCCGATGGTGCGGGCCGGGAGCTTGCCCTTTTTACGGATTGGCACGAAGCCGCGGCCCAGCGCATGCGCGACGGCACCGCCCAAGATGAAGCCGCGCGCTTCGATGCCGGCCACATATTCAAAATCGCCATGCAGGAAGGGCCAGGCCAATTCATCCACCGCCGCGCGGTAGGCATGCATATTGGCCAGCAGCGTGGTGATGTCGCGGAACAGGATGCCGGGCTTGGGATAATCCGGAATGGTGCGGATATAGCGCTTGATGTCGAAGCCGTTGCGCAGGTCCATGTTATTCTCCTAAGGCCATTTCACTTCGGGCGGCATGGACGAGAGAATGCTGTCCACATTGCCGCCGGTCTTCAGGCCGAAAATCGTGCCGCGATCATAGAGCAGATTGAACTCGACGTAACGGCCACGGCGCACCAGTTGCTCCTCGCGGTCTTCCTCGGTCCAGTGCTTCTTCATGTTGTTTGCCACGATCTGCGGATAGATGTTGAGGAAGCTGCTGCCCACATCCTTGACGAAATCCAGATCAGACGCATCATCGCCGGAATGCAGGTTGTCGAAGAAGATGCCACCAATGCCGCGCGGCTCATGGCGGTGGGGCAAATAGAAATAATCATCGCACCATTTTTTATAGCGCGGATAGTCGGCCACCAGATGATCCTCGCAGGCGTTTTTCATCGCGGCGTGAAAGGCCATGGCATCGGGATCGGTTTGTGAGCGCCTGCGGTTCAGCATCGGCGTCAAATCAGCCCCACCGCCGAACCAGTGGCGGGTGGTGACGACGAGGCGGGTATTCATATGCACCGCCGGCACATGCGGATTTTTTGGATGGATGATGAGCGAAATGCCCGACGCCCAGAAGCGTGGATCATCCTTGGCACCCGGCATCTGCGCGGCAAATTCCGGTGAGAACTCGCCATGCACGGTGGAGCAGTGCACGCCCGCCTTTTCGAACAGCTCACCATGGAGCAGGGCCATGGTGCCGCCGCCGCCATTTTCAGCGCGCGTCCATGGGCTTTTCACGAAATGGGATTCGGAGAATTCGCCTTCGAGTTTTTCCAGCGCCTTGATCAGTTCGTCACGCAAGCTTTCGAACCACGCGCGCGAAACGGCCTTGAGATTTTCGAGATCAGATTTCATGTGGTCAAGCTAGCGGAAGGTCAGCCGGTTGGAAACTGGCGCAACTGCCGCAAGGCCTCGCCGGTCACCATGCTGGCGGCCATGGCCACATTCAGCGAGCGCAGGCCCGGCGCCATCGGGATGCGGATGCGGGCATCGGCGGCCTCATGTACGTCATCCGGCACACCGGCGGATTCTCGGCCGAGCAGCAGAATATCATCCGGCTGGAAGGCGAAATCCACGTGAGGCACGCTGGCCTTGGTGGAGAGCAGCACGATCCTGCGGCCAGCGTTGTCTGCGCGGAATGCGGCCCAGGAGGCGGCGCGGGCCAGATCCAGTTTTTCAAGGTAATCCATGCCGGCGCGCCTGAATCCAGAATCAGTGAAGGCGAAGCCTGCAGGCTCGATAATGGTCAGGCGCAGGCCAAAGCAGGCGCACATCCTGCCGATGGTTGCGGCATTGGGCGCGATGTCAGGCTGGTAGAGGGCGATTTCGAGGCTCATTTACAGGGTTTTAGAGCGATTTTCCGTTGCGGCAAAGGTGCCCGTCCCTGCGACATCCAGTTTGCTAGACTTCTTTTGGCCACAATGCCAAAACCGGGCCAACTTGGGTCTCTTCGTGGCCCATCGTTTCTATGAGAGGGTGAGACCTGTGGCTGATACGGTACATGATGATGTCAACCGGCGCGACTTCCTGATGATTGCCACTGGTGCTGCGGCCGGTGTGGGCGCTGTGCTCACCGCTTGGCCCTTCGTGCACCAGATGAACCCTGACCAGGCCGTGCTGGCCCTGGCCACCACGCAAGTTGATCTGGCTCCCATCGCTGAAGGCCAGGCCGTGACGATCAAATGGCGCGGCAACCCCGTCCTGATCCGCCACCGCACCAAGCCGGAAATTGATCTGGCCAAGGGCGTTGCCATGGCCGACCTGAAAGACCCCGTGTCGCGCAATGCCAACGCCAAAGATGGCAGCGAAGCCACCGATGAAAACCGCGTGGTGGGCGGCAAGGAACAGTTTTTGATCATGATGGGTGTGTGCACCCATCTGGGTTGCGTGCCGGACGGTGCCAATCCCTTGCGCGAATTCGCAGTGGTCGAAGGCTCGGAAAAAACCGGCGGCTGGTTCTGCCCATGCCATGGTTCGCAATATGATACGGCGGGCCGCATCCGCAAAGGCCCGGCCCCTGAGAACCTGGCTGTGCCACCCTATAAATACCTCTCCGACACCAAGATCCAAATCGGCTAATTCGCGGAAAGACGAGCATGAGCGGACCTTCAAAGTACCAACCAAACAGCGCCATTGAAAAGTGGCTGCATGACCGTCTTCCCATCGTGGCCTTCGCCAAAGACCACTTGATGGATTTCCCCACGCCGAAGAACCTGAATTACTGGTGGACCTTCGGCGGCATCCTCGCCGTCATGCTGGTGGTGCAGATCGTCACCGGCATCGTGCTGGTGATGCATTACACGCCGCATGTGGACATGGCCTTCGATTCCGTCGAGCACATCATGCGCGACGTGAACTATGGCTGGATGCTGCGTTACATGCATTTCAACGGCGCATCGTTCTTCTTCATCGCGGTTTACATCCACATGTTCCGCGGCATGTATTACGGCTCCTACAAGGCACCGCGGGAAGTGCTGTGGATGATCGGCGTCATCATCTATCTGATCATGATGGCCACTGCTTTCATGGGTTACGTTCTTCCCTGGGGACAAATGAGCTTCTGGGGCGCCAAGGTGATCACCAATCTGTTCTCGGCCATTCCATTCGTGGGTGACTCGGTCACCACCTGGCTGTGGGGCGGCTACTCCGTTGATAATCCCACGCTGAACCGCTTCTTCTCGCTGCATTACCTGCTGCCCTTCGTGCTGGCTGGCGTGGTGGCGCTGCATATCTGGGCTCTTCACGTGCCCGGCAACAACAACCCGACCGGCATTTCGGTGAAGGGCCCGCAGGACACGGTTCCGTTCCATCCTTATTATACGCTGAAGGATGGCTTCGCGATTGTCTGCTTCCTGGCGGTTTACGCGCTGTTCGTGTTCTACCTGCCGAACTATCTCGGCGACCCGGTCAACTACGCCCATGCCAACCCGCTGTCGACGCCTGCACATATCAAGCCGGAATGGTATTACCTGCCGTTCTACGCGATCCTGCGTTCGATCCCGGACAAGCTGTTCGGCGTGATCGCAATGTTCTCGTCGATCCTGATCCTGCTGTTCCTGCCGTGGCTTGATACGAGCCGCGTGCGTTCGGGCAAATACCGCCCGATCTTCAAGCTGGAATTCTGGGTGTTCGCAGCCGTCTGTGTCGCTTTGGGCTTCATCGGTTCCAAGCCGCCGGAAGGCTCCTATGTGATCTGGGGCCAGATCCTTACGATCTACTATTTTGCCCACTTCATCATCCTGCTGCCCTTGATGGGCCTGCTGGAAACGCCCAAGCCGCTGCCCAATTCCATCAGTGAAGATGTGCTGGCGCATGGTGCGGCGAAGTGATCAGGAGAAGACAGATGAAAAAAATCGCCTCAATCCTGATCGCCGCAGCTGCCCTCACCGGGTTCTCCGCTTCTGCCTTTGCGGAAGCTGAAAAGACGGCCAAGCCGATCACTTATTCTTTCGAAGGCCCGTTCGGCAAATTCGACAAGGCCGAGCTGCAGCGCGGCTACAAGGTTTACAAGGAAGTCTGCTCTTCCTGCCATTCGATGAAGCTGGTGGCGTTCCGCAACCTGGCTGACAATGGCGGCCCGGGCTTTACGGAAGAACAAGTGAAGGCGCTGGCTGCGACCTTCAATGTGAAAGACCACAATGGCAATGGCGAAGAGATTGATCGTCCTGCCTTGCCTTCGGATTATTTCCCATCGCCATTCCCGAATGACGACGCGGCCAAGTCTGCCAATGGTGGCGCTTTGCCGCCTGATCTCTCGCTGATCACCAAGGCGCGCGAAGGCTGGCACGGCACGTTCAACCAGCTGCTCAATGGTATTGGCGGCCCGCAATATGTCTATTCGCTCATTACCGGTTATGAAGAACCGCCGGCTGATGTGGCCAAGGTCGAGGGCAAGCACTACAACCCCTATTTCGAAAATGGCGTATGGATTTCCATGCCGCCGCCCCTGACTGATGGTCAGGTGACTTTCGATGACGGCGCGCCGAACAAGGTGGATGACATGGCCCGTGACGTCTCGGCCTTCCTCGCATGGACGGCTGAGCCCAAGATGGAAGAGCGCAAGCAGACCGGCTTTGAAGTGCTGATCTATCTGGTGATCCTGGCTGGGTTGCTCTACGCGGTGAAGCGCAAGATCTGGAAGGCTGTGCACTAAACTGCACGTCCAAACCCTTTCAAAAGCCCGGCCTCGTGCCGGGCTTTTTCGTTAAAATTTGAACTGATTTCTTTGCCGAGTTTTCGGAGGTTGAATGCCAAGCTGCGATCATGCCTTTTCGCATTTCCAGCTGGAGCCAGGTTTTTGCCTATTGCGCTTCGATCACCACACTTGCCGTTCTGGCATCGCTTGGGTTTGTAATCGTGGTGTGGGGCGATCTGCCCGCCAACCAGATATGGCCTACAGTCCAGATTGCCGGTTTTGTTCCATTGCTGATCGCGGCCCCCACATCGCTTTTCTCGCTCGCCATCATCAAAACGCTGCAGGACACGGTGCACCGCGTCGATGAAATGATAAAATATGACGCGATGACTGGGCATTTTGCCCGCGCGCATTTTCTGGATATGGCCGAGAAAGACCGCGCCGATGGTGGCTTCCTGGTGCTGGCGGATGCCGACCGTTTCAAATCCATCAATGACACCTATGGGCACGGCGTGGGCGACATTGCGCTCAAGTATCTTTCGTCGATGATGCTGCAGGTTTTTGGGCAATATGGCTATGCCGGGCGTCTGGGAGGCGAAGAATTTGCCGTTCGCCTGCCGCGCATGCCGCAAGCACAGTTGCGGCTTTTGCTCGCGGTGCTGATGAGCCGGCTACATGTCGAAGGTTTCGAAGCCGAGGGCCATCACCTGAAGCCGACGTTGAGTTTCGGCATTGTGGAAGCAAATGCGGCAACGCCGGTGGTTCGCCTGCTGCGTGCCGCCGACGAAGCGCTTTATGAGGCCAAGGACCGCGGCCGCGACCAATATGTTTTCGCTGGAAAGCTTGACGTGGAGGAGGGTGTTGCGGCTTGATAGCCGCATGACCCAAACTGTTCTCGGCATCATCGGTGGCTCTGGGGTTTATGACATCCCGATTGAAAAGGCGCGCTGGCGGCGGGTGAGCTCGCCCTGGGGCGAGGCATCGGACGAGGTGCGTGAGGGTGAGATTGCCGGTTTGCCAGTGGTGTTCCTGCCAAGGCACGGGCGCGGGCATGTGTTCTCACCGTCCAGCATCAATTACCGCGCCAATATCGATGTGATGAAGCGTTGCGGTGTGACGGATCTGTTTTCGCTGTCTGCGGTTGGCTCGTTGCGCGAGGATTTGCCGCCGGGGCATTTCGTGCTCACTGATCAATATATCGACAAGACCTATATGCGCGAGAACAGCTTCTTCGGCACTGGATGCGTGGCCCATGTGCCGTTTGGCGAACCAGCCTCGGCGGTGTTGCGCGAACTGGCGTCAACTGCACTGACGAAGTTGAGCATTCCACATCGCAACGGCGGCACGCTGGTGGTAATGGAAGGCCCGCAATTCTCATCAAAGGCCGAGTCAGAACTGCACCGTTCCTGGGGTGCACATCTGATCGGCATGACGGCGATGCCGGAAGTGAAGCTCGCCCGCGAGGCCGAGATCTCCTACTGCAATGTTTCGATGGTCACTGATTTTGACAGCTGGCACCCGCATCACGAGGCCGTGGATGTGGCGCAAGTGATCAAGGTGATGAAGGGCAATGTCGAAACGGCAAAGGCCTTCGTGTTGGAGCTGGCGAGCGCGTTTCCGAAAATGCATCCCCCTTGCGTGGCCGACACCGCTCTGGATTTTGCCATCATGACCGCACCCGACAAGCGCGATCCGGCCTTGCTGGCCAAGCTGGATGCAGTGGCGGGAAGGGTCCTTAAGGCCTAGGCCAGTTTGTCCACCGCATGGGCGCGCAAAGCCCAGCGCCTGCCATCCTGGCGCAGATCGGTGACCGAGAGAGGCGGGCAGTCGATCTGCCAGAAGCTGCTGAGGGGCGCGTTCAGCACATGCAGCACGGCGCAGCGGATCACCGTTGCATGGGTGATCGCGATGACGTGGCCGGTGCGTTTTTCCATTTCACTCAGGAACTGGCTGCTGCGGTTCGCGACGGTCTGGAGTGATTCTCCATCCTTGGGGGCAAAGTCGGTACTGGTGATCCAGGCTGCCAATGCGGCCGGCCTGGTTTTTTCGATATCGGCCAGTCCCAGGCCTGCCCAGGCGCCAAAATCGCGGTCATCCAGGGCGGCATGGCTTTTCACCGAAACGCCGAGCAATTCCGCGGTAATCCGGGCGCGGGGATCGGTGCCGCGCAGGCCCTTGGCACCTCGTTTCATGCTGGTCCGCAGCGCGTCTGCCAAAGCAATGGAATGGGGCTCCAGCACGGAATCGTCAGGCGCGGGAAATATCCCGCGTTTCATGCCCTCGGTGATGCCGCTGCACACCAGCGTTAATCTCAACATCGAGAATCTCTACCGCAGGTCCTGCTTGATTGACAGGGCAGGAGCGCCTACGATGGCAATTGCATGAAGGGCGAAGCCGGAAAAATCCGCACGGTCGCGCCACTGTAAAACCAGGATGCTCGAAGGGCACTGGAAGTCAGACCGCCTTTGATGCGACGATCAATTTAACGGGACGCTGAATCCCAGGAGAATTCCATGTCTAATATTTCCATCGTTGAAGGCCTTCGCCCCATTCCGGTGAAGGACATCCTTCCCTGGGCGATTTTCGCCGGGCTGATCTGCTTGCTGGGACTGTATTTCGTCGGCACCGAGGAAGGCGCCATGGCGATCTTCAACGGCATGTATGTGCACGAATTCGTGCATGACGGCCGCCACCTTCTCGGCTTCCCCTGCCACTAAGCAGAAGAGATCATCATCATGGTTGGGAAATTGCTGTTGCGCGGCATGCTCGTGGGCATTGCTGCGGGAATTCTCGCATTCATTTTTGCGCATATATTTGGTGAGCCGATGGTCGACAAGGCCATCGCCTTTGAAGAGGCCGCGTCACAAGCCGCCGGTGAAGCGGCTGAGCCTGAACTGGTCAGCCGCGCTGTTCAATCCACCATTGGCCTGGCCACTGGTGTGCTGGTTTACGGCGCAGCACTGGGCGGCATTTTTTCGCTGGTCTTTGCCTATGTCTATGGCCGCATCGGCGCACTGAGCCCGCGTGCCACTTCCGCCGTCTTGGCGGTGCTGGGTTTCATTGCAGTGATTGCCGCGCCCTTCGTCAAATATCCAGCCAGCCCGCCGGCCACCAGCAGCGGTGAAACCATTGCCGTGCGGACTGAGCTTTTCATGGTGATGATCGTGGCTTCTGTTGCAGCGATGATTATCGCGGTCAATGTGGCGCGCCGGCTGATCGCCACGCGCGGCAGCTGGAACGCATCGATTATCGGCGGCCTGGTCTTCGTGGTGCTGCTGAGCGTGGTTGGTTACCTGCTGCCCGCCGTCAATGAAGTGCCGGAGAACTTCTCGGCTGTTGTCATGTGGCAGTTCCGCGTGGCGTCTATCGGCATTCAGCTGGTGATCTGGACGGTGATCGGGCTTGGATTTGGCTGGCTGGTGGAAGGCGAACTTGCCGGTTCAAAGCCACAGGCCAAGGTTCAAGGCCGCACGGCCAAGGCCTGATTTCTGATGAACAAGCTTTTGGCCGCAGCTTTTATCGCTGCGGCCTTTTTCATTTCCAACGCCGACGCACATGGCAAGCGTAGTGGCCCATTGCCGCCGGGCATTTCCATACCAGCGCTCACCCACGGCCAAATGGCTGTTGTCGTCAATTACCGCGCTGCCATTCTCGATCTGGCGAACCAGCAAAGTGCAACTGACGAGACGTTCCGCCGGTTGATGAATTACGGGAACATCCAGGCCACCTATTGCTTGTGGGGCGCAGTGCCGGGCAGCCTGACGGACGAGGCAAGCCCGTTCAATGAATGCGCCCATGCGTATCTGGCGGCGACAAAGGCGCTGCTGCAGCACATGACCGGCATGGCAAGTGCGGCAGATTCTGCCACGGTGCTGATCACCCAAATGGACGGCGAAATGTTTGCGCGCGGGGCGTCCTGGCAATTATGTGAGTTCAGCGCCGAGCCGTTCAGCACCGGGGCTTTCATCATGCCGCATCTGGCCGATGTGTTCACCCACTGGCCCAGCTTCGTGACTTTCGCCGTGGTGTTTGTGCTGCTGGCGCTTGGTCTGTGGGCGCTGTTCCGGACTAGCGGCCGCCCATCGCCCGGCGGATAAAGGGCAGGTAGCGCATGCTGTTCTGCTCCCGCGCATCGAAACTCTGGTTGAGCGGGGCGCAGCGGCGTTCCACGTCACTCCAGCGGCCATTCATCTTGTCATCCAGCCCGCCGCAGCCGCCACCCACCAGATTTTGCACTGAGCTATTGAATTTTGCGGCACATCCCATCCAGATGGTGCGGTGATGTTCTTCATGGGTTTTCAGATGCTGGACAAAGGCGCGCCAGTCGCGGCGTAAAGGGGCGGGCAGAGCCGCTTCATTGCTGAGGCGTGGAAGGTGCACCTCGAAAGTCATCGCAATTCCGACCGAGGCGACTTTGCAGCCCTTCCGCTTGTCGAGCAGCGCCTTTGGCTCCATGATCACATTGGTGGTGGCCAGTGTGCGGTGCGAGCCTTTCAGCTCGCTGTTGCTGGTGATCGACCGGTAGATCGAAGCGGCATTGGAGCCGCTGATGGCGAAGTAATTGTAGGTGGTTTTCTGGGTCACGCCGGCGGAGGCTGATCCAAAACTGCAAAGCAGGAATGCGGCGGCGAGGTGTTTCAGCATGTTAGGCCCGGTTGATTTGACGCTTTGAAACAAGCTAGATGGCTGGATGGAAAAGGCAAGGCCGGAGCGCGTGGAAGGGGTGGTCAAGTTCTTCAACAAGGAGAAGGGCTTTGGCTTCATTTCGCCAGCGCTGGGCGGCAAGGACGTGTTCGTGCATGTCTCAACCGTGCAGCGCGCGGGCCTGCCGCATCTCAATGAAGGCATGAAGCTTTCCTTCGCCACCGAAAAAGACCCGCGTGGCCGGGGGTTGCAGGCACAATCACTTCAATTATTGCAGGCTTGAATGAAGCGCGCACTTGTCATCCAGCATATGGACCATGACCATCCCGGAAGGTTTACCGACTGGTTCGCCGAGGATGGCATCGTGCCGGATTTCGTGCGGGTGTTTGCTGGCGAGGAAGTGCCTTCACTTGATCCGTACGATTTGATGTTCGTTCTGGGCGGTGAACAAGACACCTGGCAGGAAGACAAATTCCCCTATCTGGCGATGGAAAAAGCCGCCATCCGCGAGTGGGTGTGGGACAGGGCGAAACCGTATTTCGGTGTCTGCCTCGGCCATCAGCTGTTGGCCACGGCACTCGGTGGCGAAGTGGGTATGGCGGAGAAGGGTGAGGTCGGCATATTCCAAGTGGAGCTGAATGACGCGCCACAATTTGCCGGAATTTCAAAAACGCAAACCGTGATGGAATGGCACCATGCCGAAGTGAAGCGCGTGCCGCAGTCTGGCACGGTGCTGGCCTCATCGCCGCTATGTGCCGTGCAATCGCTGGGTATCGACAATCATGCACTGTCCACGCAGTTCCATTGTGAATTCTCACCGCAGACGGTGGCTGGCTGGTCTTCATTGCCGAATTATGTGGCCGCACTTGAGCG
This sequence comes from Aestuariivirga litoralis, assembly GCF_015714715.1. Classification (NCBI taxonomy): domain Bacteria; kingdom Pseudomonadati; phylum Pseudomonadota; class Alphaproteobacteria; order Hyphomicrobiales; family Aestuariivirgaceae; genus Aestuariivirga; species Aestuariivirga litoralis. The sequence continues at coordinate 295,644 of NZ_WAHS01000001.1, forward strand.
TCAAAATGGGGCAGGGGCTTACACGCGGCTGAAGGAAGAATGCTTCCCGCTGATGCCGGAGATGGCGAAGAACACCCGCATCGTGTGGGAGAACTTCAAGAAGCTTTCAGGTCTCGCCTAGAAGCGCAGGAAGAACACTTCGCCTTCTGACTCTTCTGAATCCAGCCAGAAGAAATTGAGATCAGGAAAATCCGCTTCCAGAATTTCGCCGCCGGTGCCCACTTCGCACAGCAAGCCGCCGCCCGCGTTCAAATGGCGCGGTGCTTCGAGGATGATCCGGCGCACGAGATCAAAACCATCCTCGCCGCCCAGATGCGCCATCTGCGGTTCGGCTGCATATTCCGGCGGAAAGGCATCCACCTCGGCCTTCGCCACATAGGGCGGATTGGAAATGATGAAATCAAATTTCGTCTTGCCGAGCGCCTTGAACAGATCGCCCTGATGCAGGGTGATCCGATCTTCCAGATCATGCTCCTTCACATTGATGGCGGCGACGGCAAGCGCATCCTTGGACAGATCAGCCGCATGGATTTCCGCATTGGGAAATTGTGCCGCTGCCAGAATGGCGAGGCAGCCTGAACCCGTGCACAGATCAAGCACGCTTTCTGCCGCATGGAAATCCACTTCCAGATCGGTGAGCAGGCCCTTGGCCATCATCTCGCCGATATAGGAACGGGGGATGATCACGCGCTCGTCGACATAGAAGGGAATGCCCTGCATGTAAGTGCGCTTGACCAGATAGGCAGCGGGCTTCCTCGTGGTGATGCGGGTTTCGATCAGCGCCAGAAGCTCCTGCAACTCTGCCTTGGTCAGGTGTGCTTCAAGCCACGGGTTGATGTCATCCACGGGCAGTTTCAGAGATTCCAGAATGAGGAATGCTGCTTCGTCCAGCGCATTGGTTGCGCCATGGCCATGGGCCAGGCCCGCCTTGTTGAAACGGGTGACGGCATAGCGCAGCACATCGCGGATGGTGATCAGATTATCCATTGGATTTCGATAGCTGACTTGCACAAATGAGGGAAGGGCGGGTTTGACGCTGCGCTTGGCACCACCTATTTAGAGGCATGGCCAAGCTCCAAATCCTGATTGTTCCCGTCACCCCTTTTCAGCAGAATGCGTCCATCGTCTTTGATGATGAGACCAAGCAGGGCGCTGTGGTTGATCCGGGGGGTGATCTTGACAGGATCGAAGATGCGATCAAGCAGTCGGGTGCCAAGATTGAAAAGATTTTGCTGACCCATGGTCATATTGATCATGCCGGCGGTGCTGCCGATCTGGCCGCCAAATTGAAAGTGCCAGTGATCGGCCCGCATGAAGCCGACAAGCCGGTGCTCGACAATATTCCAAATCGCGCGGCGCAGTTCGGCATGGCGGATGCAAAATCGGTCACGCCGGATCAATGGTTGAACGAGGGCGATGTTGTAAAAGTTGGCGGGTTGTCATTCAGTGTGCTTCATGCGCCGGGGCATTCGCCCGGTTCAGTAGTGCTGTTCAATGCTGAAAACAAATTCGCGCTGATGGGTGATGTGTTATTCGAAGGTTCTGTTGGTCGCACCGATTTACCGGGTGGCAGTCATGAAACCCTGATCAACGCAATCAAGACGAAGATCCTGCCGCTCGGCGATGATGTGCAATTCCTGCCCGGCCACGGCAACCCGAGTGATATTGGCCGCGAACGGCAGACCAATCCGTATCTCTTAGAGAAATAAAAAAGCCCCGGATCATCCGGGGCTTTCCTTTAAGTCCGTAGATTGATCAGGCGCGCGGTTTGAAAACCATGCCGTAGATCACCAGCAGGATGATGGCGCCGAGGATTGACGCGATCCAGCCGGCGGGCTGGCCTTCCTGATACCAGCCGATGGCCTGGCCGATATAGCTGGCGGCGAACGAGCCGACGATGCCGAGAATGGCGGTGAGAATGAAGCCCTGTGGCTCATTCTTGCCGGGCATGAGGAACTTGGCGATCACGCCGACGACAAGACCGAAAATGATGGTGGTGATGATACCCATGGAAACCCCCTGGAATGGTGTTGTTGATTAGTGCCGCATTCTTAACAGTAATCCACCCGGCTGCAAAGCTGTTGAATTGCGTTGACCTCATCTTGAAATCGTCACAAGCGTTCCCATAATAGCATCCGCCAACATGAAAGGATATTCACCATGGCCAACAACAATATGCCTTCCCTCGCAGCGCTCCTGGGCTTGGTCGCTGTCGCTGGCTATCAGAACCGCGACAAGATCTCGGACTTCGTGAAGAACATGAGCGGCGGTGGCAGCGTAGCTGACGCATTGCCGGGCGGCCTCGGCAGCGCCCTCGGCTCTGCTGCATCGAGCGTTGCCGTTCCCGGTGGTATCGCCGGTGCCCTCGGCGGTTTGCTCAATCACATGAAGGACAAGGGTGCCGGCGATGTGGCTGGTTCCTGGGTGGGCACGGGCAGCAACCTGCCGATTACTGGTGACCAGCTTTCGAATGTTCTCGGCCCTGATCTGGTGAGCAAGATCGCCGCTTCAACGGGCCTGTCGCCGGACCAGATCGTGGGGCAGCTCTCGCAGGTTCTGCCGCAGGTGGTTGATCACCTCACGCCGCATGGCAAGGTTCCGAACGCTTAAGCATTCGCAATTGAATGCAGAAAGCCGGTGGGCATGTTCCGCCGGCTTTTTTGTTTTCAGATTTTCATTTCGACGAGGCGGGTATTGGCGGCGAAGAAAGCATCGCCTGTGTCCTTGAACACGCCGCATTCCATCGGGGCTGACGCACCGAAGCTCTCGCAATATTGGCCGCCGCTCGCCATCCAGCGGCCGGTGGTCTGGCCCTTCTGGTCGTCGGTGATGGTGAGGCTGCCATCCGCGTTATAGATCACGAAGCCCGATGCACCCTTCCTCGTATATTGGAAGGTCTTGCCCACCACGGCGGGCGCAATTTGATCGGGCGTGAGGTCGTGGATGGGTGTTGCCACTTTGGACGGGATGGCGGACGTGCCACCATTGACGATGCGCACGCCCTGCGGGCTGCTCGAGCAGGCGGCAAGGCCTGCCAACAGCCACAGGCACAGGGCATGATTCAGGGCCGCTTTGGTCAGCGTCGTGGCGTTCATGCCCCGGCGTTTGCCATAGGCCGAGGGTTGAAGGCAAGGGCGCGGAGAATGAACAATTGTTAGTTTCCGGCGGCACTCTGCTGTGAAGGCAGCACCCTGACATGAGAGCCCACGGGAACGCGGTCAAACAGGTCAGCCACGTTCTCATTCAGCATGCGGATACAGCCGGATGACATGGACTTGCCAATGGAAGAGGGCTCGTTGGTCCCGTGGATGCGGTACAGCGTGTCCTGGCCGTTGGCGAAGAGGTAAAGGGCGCGCGCGCCCAAGGGGTTGGTTGGACCACCGGGCATGCCATTGGCCCATTTGCGGGCGTTGGCGTCACGCTCCACCATGCTTTCCGGCGGCAGCCAGCGCGGCCAGCGGCGTTTCATGCCGATCAGCGCATCGCCAGACCAGGCGAAGCCTTCGCGGCCCACGCCCACGCCGTAACGGATGGCTTGGTCGCCTCCCAGCATGAAGTACAGGAAGTGATTATCAGGATCGATCACGATGGCACCGGCCGGGTTGCTGACACCAATCGTCACCTGCTGGGCGCGGAATTGCGGCGCGAGGTTGCTCTCATAGGACGAGATCGGAAAATCTGTGTCAGATTCCGGCGGCGGTATCAGATTGGGATCGCGGGTGAAGTCAACGCCGCCATAAAGCGGGTGTGCGGCCATGGCAGCCGAAGGCATCAATGCAACGCCAGCGCCAATTGCGAAAAATGTTCTGCGGGAAATCATCTTTATGCCCTCCGGCTCTTTGGCCTTCACATCAGAAGGCCACAAGACCTGTCTTCTTAATGACGAAGATGACGGCAAGTTCCGGCGGATGAATGATTAAGTCGTGGCAGGACTGTGTCCGCCGCAAACTTCCTTATGAGGCGAGCGTAAAGTTGGCCTGGCCGACGAGATAGGCGCCGCCCGACCCAGTAATCGGCTGGCAGGTCATCGGAACGCCTTGCGGCAGGAAGGGTGCAGGCGAGAAGCTCTCGCACAGCTGGCCATCCTTGGCTTCCCAACGGCCTTGGGTGGTGCCCTTGCCGGTCACTTCGACGAGCGAGGTGCCGTCGGAAGCATAGAGCGTTACGCCCGAATTTTTCGGGCCTTTCCAGCGCCAGCTCTTGCCGGAGAGGAGGGATTTGATCTGGCCTGAAGTCAGCCCGCCTGCATTCTGCATGGGCGGATTTACGGGAGCGAGATTAGGGGCAGCGGTCGTGTCGCTGCTCGAATCCTTGAATACGTTCATGCTGGCGCAGCCGCTCAGAATACCTGCCGCCACAACCAGTCCAACGTATTTGGTCAAATGCATCATCTCGAAACGTTCCCCGAAAACATCCGGCACATGAGCCCGAATACAGGCAAGATTATGGTTTCTTGCTTCTGAGGGGCAAGTTAGCAGTTCGCACCCCCTGGACGCAATCAGGAGCTGTACAGCCGGCCATAGCTTCGACCGTTGTGGAGTTTTGACCCGCAATGGCCGTCTGATCTGCCAACTGGAAAGTGCCGGCAGCCGTGCTGCCGAAGACCGGGCCAGCTTTTTCCGCCGATGCCAGATTTGTCATCAGGGTCAAAAACGCAGCAATAGTCACGGTCACACGCATGGCCCTAACATGAACACAAGTGGTTGCCGTTTGGTTAACCGGCTGTGCCATTGACCGGGCCTTGGGCTTGCGGTTAAGCGCTCTGATGAATTACCGCCACGCCTTTCACGCGGGGAACCATGCCGATGTGCTGAAACATGCGGTGCTGGCCCGGGTGGTCGAATATCTTGCTTTGAAGGACAAGCCCTTCGCGGCCCTTGATGCACATGCCGGGATCGGCGCCTATGACTTGCAAAGCGTGGAGGCGGGAAAGACCGGTGAATGGCAAACCGGCATCGGACTGATGGCCGAGCCTTTCGATCCGGCGGTAGAGGCGATGCTGGCCGCTTACCGCAAGGCGGTGGCGGCGATGAACCCTTCAGGCGCGCTGCGCTATTACCCCGGTTCGCCGGAGCTGATCCTTCAGGGCATGCGCGGCGGAGACAGGCTGATTGCCAATGAACTTCATCCCTCCGACGCTGCTACTTTGGAAGAGAACTACCGCAGCGACCGCCGGCTTGAAGTCACCACGCTTGATGCTCTGCAGGCGGTGAAGTCTCAGTTGCCATTGCGCGAGAAGCGAGGGCTGGTTCTGATTGATCCGCCTTACGAGGAAAGGGATGAGGCGGAAAAGGTCGTCCAGATGCTGGCGCAGGGCCAGCGGCGCTTTGCGGGCGGTATTTTCATCATCTGGTATCCGGTGACGACAGAAGCCTTCGTGGACCGACTTCTCGATGGCATTCATGCCACCGGGATTGGCAATATCCTGAAAGCCGAATTGCGGGTGAAAAACACCCACGAGGCCAGCGGGCTTTCGGGCTCAGGGCTTCTCATCCTCAATCCACCTTTCGTGCTTGAGGATGAGCTGCGCGCGTTGCTGCCCGCACTTGCCATACGTCTCGGTGTTGCAGGGCTGGGGCGCCAGGATGTGTCCTGGCTCACCCCGAAGAAAGGTTAGATCCCGGTATCGATGGCCTTTGCGAGGTCTTTGTATTCCTCAGAACCGGTGCCGGAGATTTTGCGAATTTCATCCAACTGCACTTTGGCGAGGTCAATCTTGCCTTGGGCCACCAGGCCTTCGCCAAGATATTCCCGCGCACGGATAAATTTGGGATCCAGCGCCAGAGCCTGGTCGTAATAGGCAAAGCCCACTTCGAAACGGCCGGCCTTGCGGTTGGAATAACCAAGCATGGTCAGCACATCGGCATTGTTCTGGTTCTTGATGGAAGAGAGAACCTCAATGGCCCAGTCATACTCGCCGGCTTTGGCCAGCACCCAGCCCTGATGGTAGAGATCGCGGTCATCCAGGTTGCTGCCCATGACTTTGACACAGATGGTTTTCTTCTTGCCCATCTTCATGACCACCTTGGCCACCTGGCCGGGTTTGCATTTCATCGGTGATACTTTGGGCGGGGGAGGCGTTGTATCGGTACCGGTGCTGCCGCCGCCTCCGGCGGCCAAGACCGGGGTTGCCATGAGGGAAAAAGCGAGCATTGCAGAAAAGCGCATAGACATGTTGGTGATCCTCCATATGAATGGGATACGGAGTGTTGTAAGGTTTATTCCTGCCCTGTCACATGAATTCTGAGTGAACGCAGCATTCAGGGCAGGATCATGGCACCTGACGTATTCCAACCCCATGGATCCAATCTGGATCGCTTAACAAATGGAGGTTACCATGAATACCAAGATCGCTCTCATCTCTGCTCTCGCTCCCGTCTCAATCGCCCTGGCATTCACCTTCGCCGCTCCGGCGCAGGCGAAGTCGCTCTCGGATGCCTGTTATTCGGGCTCCAAGGCCAAGACTGTTTCCTGCTGCAACGCCTGGGTCAAAAACAACGGCTTGCCAATCTGGATGGGCGGCCAGAACAGCTGCCAAGCTGCAGCTGGCTGCATTGGCGGTGGCAAGCAACAGTTTGCGACCCGCGCTGCAGTAGTGATCAAGAAAAAGTGCTATATTGCGATAATTGACACGAACAATCCCAACGATGACAACACTCCCCCAGCATCGCGCGGCCGTGGCAATGGCAACGGTAAGCGCTAATAAATCCAATCCAGCCGCTTGAGAAAGCTGCTGGCACTGGTTCTGCGGATCACCTGATCGCGGATGAATGCTGCAGGGCCGGAGAGATGATAAATCTGCCCGGCCTTCAGTGTTTCACGGTGCAAGCGCAGGCAGCGTGTACGCCGCGCGGCCCAGTCCTGCACGCTGACCAGTGCAGCCGCATCTTCCAGCGCCATGGCCGCACCTTGTGCCAGGAAGGGCAGGGTGCCATGGGCGGCATCGCCGATCAGTGTGATGTTGTCCTTCTGCCATGAAGGCAGAGGCGGCACATAAGCGCCCGGCCACTCGCGCCATGGCGCGGCTAGCGCCAAGCGATTTTGTAATTCACTGCTGACCGAAGCGAAATGTTGTTCTGGGCGTTGGCCTTGGGTCACAGAAACGAGATTGAGCTTTTTCTCTTGGCCCACCGGGTAGTGCACGACATGGCCGCCGGGATAGAGCCAGAGATTGACGCAATCCAAACCTGCGCCAGATTTCGGCATCGGCACAAGCGCGCGGAAAATTAGGTCAGGCACAGGCTGCGCTTCACTGCCGGGGAACAGCTTGGCGCGCGTGAGTGAGCGCACGCCATCGGCGGCAATCACTTGGCCCTGCAGGGCAGTTGCATCAATTTCTGCACCGAGGCGGATTTCAATACCGCCCATTCCGCGCGCCACTGTGACCAGCGCGTTGTGAAGATCGGCACGATGCGCAACGCGGTAAGGTTGGCCAAAGCGGCGCTCGAAGGCGGCGCCCAGTTCCACCTCTTTCAGCAGCCGGCCGGATTTTCCATTGAGGATGCGAATCGCCGGTGGTGCGTAAGTGATAGGTTCCACCGTGTCCCAGGCACCGAGGGCCTGCAGGGCGCGCACGGCATTGGGGCCGAGCTGCAGACCAGCGCCGATTTCCTCGAATTTTGCGGCACGCTCGTAGAGGATAACGGATTTACCCGCCCGGGCGAGGCCAATGGCCGCCGCCAGACCCGCTATTCCCGCCCCTACAATCGATACATTCGGCCCTTTACCCATCGTTCCAGCATGCCATGTTTCAAACGCGAATTCCCATGCCGCAATGAGGCTTGCGACTTTTTTGCGCAAGGCTTACAGACCCCGCAAAAGAGGAAAGATCATGGGTTTCATTTCAGATTCACTGAACCGCATTCAGCCGTCCGCGACGATTGCCATTTCCACCAAGGCCCTGACCATGCAGGCCGAAGGCAAAAACGTAATCGGCCTTGCAGCTGGTGAGCCTGACTTCGAAACGCCGCGCAATGTGAAGGACGCGGCGATCAAGGCGATCAATGACGGGAAAACACGCTACACTGCGGTGGACGGCATTCCGCAGCTCAAGCAAGCCATCGTGGACAAGTTCAAGCGCGAGAACGGCCTGGACTACAAGCTCAGCCAAGTCTCTGTCGGGACTGGTGGAAAGCAAGTCCTTTTCAACGCTTTGCTGGCCACTGTGAATCCGGGAGATGAAGTGATTGTGCCGGCCCCCTACTGGGTCAGCTATCCTGATATCGTCATGCTGGCAGGCGGCACGCCGGTCATTGTGCAGGGCGATCCGGCCAAGGGTTTCAAGCTGCAGGCTGATGCGCTGGAGAAGGCGATTACACCGAAGACCAAGTGGCTGATCCTCAACTCGCCGTCAAACCCCACGGGTGCGGCCTACAGCCGTTCCGAGATGAAGGCGATCACCGACGTCCTGCTCAAGCACCCGCATGTCTATGTCCTCACTGACGACATGTATGAGCACCTGACTTATGACGACTTCAAATTCGTCACCCCCGCCCAGGTGGAGCCCAAGCTTTATGACCGCACGCTCACCATGAATGGCGTGTCCAAGGCCTATTGCATGACCGGCTGGCGCATTGGGTATGCCGCGGGCCCGGAAGTACTGATCAAGGCGATGGGCAAGTTGCAATCGCAATCCACCTCCAACCCGTCATCCATTGCGCAATGGGCAGCGGTGGAAGCGCTGAACGGCCCGCAGGATTTCATCCCGGCCAACAACAAGGTGTTCAAGGAACGCCGTGACCTCGTCGTCTCGATGCTCAACCAGGCCAAGGGCATCAAATGCGCCACGCCAGAAGGGGCCTTCTATGTGTACCCGTCGATCGCGGCCACCATCGGCAAGACTGCCCCTTCGGGCAAAGTGATCAGCAATGACGAAGAGTTCGTATCGGAATTGCTGGCCGCTGAAGGTGTTGCTGCCGTGCATGGCGCCGCCTTCGGTACGTCACCTTATTTCCGCATCTCTTATGCCACCGCAACGCCCACGCTGGAAGACGCCTGCCAGCGCATCCAGCGCTTCTGCGCATCACTGAAATAAAAATCACAGGGAGAGAAACATGACTGCACTTTACGATCAATCCGTACCGTTCCTCATTCGCGGCCTCGAGTCGCTGTCCAAGGTTTTGAAGAAGGCCGAAGCCCAGGCCGATGAACGCAAGTGGGACAAGGATGTCATCCTTAACCTGCGCCTCGCGCCCGACATGCTGCGCCTCATCAGCCAGGTTCAGCTTGCTTCGGATTTCGGCAAGGGTGCGGGTGCGCGGCTTTCCGGCACCACCAATCCTTCGATGAAGGATGAGGAAAAGACCTTTGAAGATCTGCAGGCCCGCATTGGCAAGACGATCGATTTCCTGAAGACATTGAAGAAGGAAGATTTCGATCCCGCCCGCACAGTAACGATCAAGTTGAGCGGCAAGGATACCGATTTCGATCCGGTCACCTATTTCAACGCGGTGGCTGTTCCGCAATTCTATTTCCACGCCACCACCGCTTACAACATCCTGCGCAGCAATGGCTTTGCGCTGGGCAAGCTTGATTTCATGGGCCGCGGCTAAGGCCTCGTGACCTACGATCTCTATGTCGGTCTCTTCGTGTTCGCCGCGATCATGGCGTTCACGCCGGGGCCGAATAACACCATCCTGATGGCGAGTGGCATCGCACACGGTTTTCGTGCGACGCTGCCGGTTGTCTTCGGCGTGGCTCTCGGCTTTCCGTTCCAGGCGCTGTGCATCGGTCTTGGCCTTGGGAAGATATTTGAACTTTGGCCGGTGCTGCTCACGGTGCTGAAATATGCGGGTGCTGTCTACATGCTCTGGCTGTGCTGGAAGATTGCCACCGACAAGCCCAAGGGCGAACAGGGCGGTGAGCAGGCAAAGCCGCTGAGCTTCCTGCAGGCGATGGCCTTCCAGTGGGTGAACCCCAAAGCCTGGATCATGGCGATCACCGCGCTGACGACTTACACCATTCCTGGATTCTATTGGATCGGGTTGGCCACAGTGGTGGGCACGTTTGTGTTTACCGGCATTACGAGTGCATCAACCTGGGCCGGCTTCGGGGCAGGGCTGAAAGCGTTGCTCACCGATCCGCGCTGGTTCCGGCCAATCAATATTTCGCTTGCGCTGTTGCTGCTGGTGTCTCTGGTGCCGATGCTGCGGCATTGAAGCCGGATCAGTTCTACAATTCGTAGATGTTGTTTGGGCTCAATTCAATTAGTGTTTTAGTTTTATCTCATTATTTGACTTTGGAATTGTCAAACCGGTTGAGTGGGAAACGTATCAATGGCACAAGTGGGAAAAAATTATCGGCAGGGGTCTGATGGAGTTGGGCAGAGGCGTTTTGGCGGCATACGGGCTGTTTAGGTCTTGGTTTGCGTTCGTATTGATTTCACTTTGTTGTCTGGCGGCGCTGCCAAGCCGGGCATCGGCTTCACCGGGTTGCGATGCTTTGAACATGGGGCCTATTCCCATCGAACTTTACAATGCCAATAATGCAGGCCACCACGTATTTTGGGCCAATGGCTTTGTTACGGGTGACCAAATTAGAATTGTCAACAGTCCTTCGGCATTTATTGTCGGCGGCATTATTGGCTGGGTAGGAGGAATTTCCTTTCCCTACACATTTGCTGTCGACGTGCCGGATGACGGGATACATGGTTTCCAGGGACAAATCGCTGGTGATTACAGTCAAGGTGCGCCTGAGATTTACTGCGGCAGCGCGGCCAAGAATTTCCAATCCATCTCATTCCCACAGCCCGCCAACAAGAGAATGGGCACGGGCGACGCAACGCTTTCAGCTACGGCCAGTTCTGGCCTGACCGTCTCCTATCAAAGCAATTCAACTGGCATCTGCACCGTGAATGGCAGCAACGTCACGCTTGTTGCGACTGGCACATGCTCGATTACTGCGTCACAGGCCGGAGACGGCTCAACCAATCCAGCGCCAAATGTAACTCAGACTTTCACTGTGCTGGAAGCAATTCCAAATCCGCCCACGCTGCAATCGTATTTCAGGAGTTCGCCGCCGCTGCCCTACAATGCAGGCTCGGCATCCTCCACTCAGCTTTTTGCTGCCTTTCTCATGTTGCGAAACGAATCAACTGCTGTGTCCAACTATTATTTGGGTTCGTCGGGCACGGCCACGTCAGGCAGCACCTCAGCAGGCGGGAGTGTTAGTATCACAACAGACGGTGTCGCCTTCTACACAGCGCCAGTTGGCTATCGTGGCGGAGATTCATTTCAGGTTCGTGCCCATAATGCGGGAGGCGATTCGAGCACGGAAACTTTTAGCCTCGTTGTCGGCAATCCCACGCTCAATATTTCTCTTAATGGTGGCAGCGGAACGGCCCTGCAGCCGCTTTCAGGCGTGTCAATCCAGACGACAGGCGGCAAGGCCAGTTACAGCTGCGCCATTTCATCGGGCGCACTGCCTGCGGGCGTTTCACTCATTACCAACGATTGCACGCTGACGGGTACGCCTCAGGCCGCAGGCAACTTTAACTTCAAGGTGTCCGTCACCGATTCCTCGACTGGCACCGGGCCATTCACCCAGGAGAGCGGCACGCTGACGCTGGCCGTCGACAGCGTGGCGCAGAGCATCACGTTCACCCAGCCAGCCGATGTGACTTATGCGCCTAGCGGGACAGTCAACATGGTGGCCATGGGCGGCGCTTCCGGCAATCCGGTCACTTTCGCGTCGACTACACCCGCCGTCTGCACAACCGATTCTGGCGGCTCAGCGACGGTGACAATTGTCAAAGCTGGGCAATGTTCGATCACGGCTTCACAGGCAGGTAGCGCCAGTTATTCCGCCGCTGGTCCCGTGTCGAAGAGTTTTGCGATCAACCAAGCAACACAAACCATCAGCTTCACCTCGACTCCGCCTAACCCGGCTCTCATCGGGCGTACTTATGGAATTTCGGCCAGCGGAGGCGCGTCAGGCAATGCGGTGACCTTTGCTATCGATGCTTCCAGCGCCGGGTCGTGTACTCTTGTGGGCAGTACTGTGACATTCGCTGCCGAAGGCACGTGCAAGATCAATGCGGATCAGTTGGGCGATGATAACTATGCGGCGGCAGCCCAGATGCAGCAGACTTTCGCCGTGAGTAAGGAAGCTACGGTTCTGGTGCTCGGCGCTTCCTCTGCGACTCCGCAATTGGGCCAGCCCGTCACCTTCACAGCGACGATTACTCCCCCAGATGTGACCGGGCCTGCCGCGTTTTCCGATCCCACTGTGGTGGGTCCGCTTTGTCCCACCAGCACATTCACGGCAGGTGTGACAACATGCACCCACACATTCACGAGTGTGGGGACTCAGACAATCACTGTGACCTTTGGCGGCGATGCAAGGCATGCTTCGAGCCAGCAACAGGTGACCATCACTGTGCAGGATTCCGTCGGCCCCGCCACGCAGGCGATCGGCGGTTTCATCTCGGACCGGAGCAACCAGATCGTGTCGAACTTGTTTGACATGAGCCGCAACATTGACCGGCTGAACGATGCCCAGGGGCAAGGCGGCGGGTCCTCGGGCAACTTTGCGGATGACGGCAGGTCGGACCTGCCTGCAGGGGGCTTCGGCTTTGGCGGCAAGCCCATGGCAGGCGGAAGCGGAATGATCGTTGCGCCCTCAGCCGCCTTGGCTTCTCAGGGCGCGAACGGCATGGCTGATCTCTGGGGCCTGCAGGCGATGCTTTACAATGCCATGCAGAATGCCGGTGAGAGTGGCAGCATGGACCGCTTCAACTATACCGGCGCCTTCGACGCTTCGGTGAATGCCCATGACGGTCTTTCCGCCTCGTTCCATACATCGTTGTCGCAGCTGGCGAAGTGGCAGCAGAAGCAGGATGCTGCGCTGGGCATCGGTAGTTCGCGCGCCGGTTACTCTTCACCGCTCGATGTGTGGATGGAAGGCACCTATGCCGGCTATGACGGCGAACGCTCCGGCCAGTTTGGCCTGTTCTCGGTGGGCAGCGACTATGTGGTGAACCCCAACCTGCTGATCGGCGTGTTCACGCAAGTTGACACGATGAACCAGACCTCGAGTACCCATATGAGTGGCACAGGCTGGATGGCGGGACCCTATGCCACGGTACGCTTGAGCGACCAATTGTTCTGGCAGTCGCGTGCCGCCTGGGGGCGCTCCGGCAACAGCCTCTCCGGCTCGGGTGACTTTACCTCGACACGCTGGCTGGCCTCATCCGAGCTCGATGGCCGCTGGAACCTGTCGGAGCATCTGGTGCTGGCACCGGGCCTCAGCTTCACCTACTTCCAGGATTATACCGATGCCTACAAGGATACGTTTGGTGTCACCATTCCGGGCGTGAAGACGGAACTGGGGCAGCTCAAGTTCTCGCCCGCACTGACTTATGGCTTTGCGACGGACGGTGGCCTCTGGGTCGAGCCTTCACTCACCCCGGAACTGATCTGGAACTTCGCCTCCACCAATGTGGACGGGCTTGGTGCGTTGTCTGACACCGCCACCGGGCCCACGGGTCTGCGTGGTCGTGTGAAGGCGGGTCTTACCTTCCGCACGGAGCAGGGCGTGGCCATCTCCGCCACTGGTTCCTATGATGGCATCGGCAGCACGGGCTATTCCGCCATCGCCGCCCAGGCCCGGGTGAACGTTCCGTTGAACTAATACCGCACTGAAGACTGTCTCGGAGACGCGCTTGCGCGCCCAGAATTCTCGTGCTAGACACTGAACCATATGGTTCAGTATTTACAAACCCGCTTTGATGCTTCGTTTGCAGCGCTGTCCGACGCCACACGGCGCGGGGTGCTGGAACAGCTTGGCCGTTCGGACCAATCGATCACGGATCTGGCCGCGAAATTCCACATGACTTTGACCGGCATGAAAAAGCATGTCGGCGTGTTGGAGCAAGCTGGGCTGGTGACCACTGAAAAGATCGGGCGGGTGCGCCAATGCCGCCTCGGCCAGCGCCGGCTGGACCAGGAAGTGGCCTGGATCGAGAGATACCGCCAGCTCTGGGCGGCGCGCTTCGATGCGCTGGACTCGGTAATCGAAGACTTGAAACAGAAGGAGAAAGACCATGGGCACAGCAAGTGACAACCGCACCAAGGCGGAACGCAAATCAGATTGCGAGTTGGTCATCACCCGGATGTTCAACGGCCCGGCGCGGCTGGTCTTCGAGGCATGGACCAAGCCTGAATTGTTCAAGCAATGGTGGGTGCCGAAATCCTGCGGCTTCGAAATCGGCACCATCGAGATGGATGCGCGCGTGGGTGGCACATACAGCCTGGGCTTCGTCAAGGACGGCAAGCCCCTGATGACATTCTTCGGCAAATATCTCGAAGTGACGCCGCCCAAGCGTCTCGTTTGGACCAATGAGGAGACTGAGCAGGGCTCCGTCACCACGGTCACTTTTGAGGACAAGGGCGACCAGACCTTGCTGGTGATGCACGAGCTTTACCCGTCGAAGGAAGCGCGCGACGAGAGCTTCGAAGGCATGGAAGGCGGCATGCCCGAAACCTTCGCGCAGCTGGATGCATTCCTGGCTGCGCAGGGTTGACAGCGCGCAGGGCCGAAGGCGATGTTGCGGCATTGAGGTGCCGCACATGAAATTCGTTTCTCTGGCTTTTCTGGTGATGATGATGTCTGCCACCGCGGCGAATGCGGCCTGCACGGCCTCAGCCTCGCGCGTGTGGAACGGGCTCACGGTTGAGGCGGTGGCCGCAGGGCCGGATTGCGCCAAGGCAGTGGTGACACTCACTCTGCGGCAATCATCAGGTGATCCGCTGTGGACGCGCAGCTTTATCACCGTGCAGCTGATGAATTTTTCACAGAACCCGGCGAGCGACGGCAAGTCAATGACCAAGACGGTGAAGGACTGGATCAGCGGGTCTGGTTTCATGCAGACGGCCGACAAGCTGGTGCTGGACGGGGAATTCCCCTTCGACCCATCGGCTGAGGTGGACAAGGCCACCTTCACTGCGTTGCGCAAGGCCAAGGCGCCTCTGCTGTGCTATGTGCAAGGCATGGAAAGCGGCAATTGCCTCGCCATCGACAAGGATGGCAGTGTGGTGGAACTCGGCATCCAGCGGTTTCCGGGCTAAGGCGGCGATTATGAAACTGTTTCTGGCTTTCGTGATGATGATGTTCGCCGCAACAGCTGCTGATGCCGCCTGCATGGCAAGTGCATCGCGCAACTGGGCCCATTACACCATCGAAGCATCCGCTTCGGGGCCAGACTGCAAGAACGCTGTTCTCTCTCTCACCGTGCGGGCGGACGACGACTATGTTGTGTGGACCCATAATTACCCCGCCGTACAGCTGATGAATTTCTCGGACGCGCACATTTCGGGAAGCAAGGCCATGATGCCCAAGTTGAGCGCATGGATTTCGGGCGAGGGCTTCATGAAGACCGCCGATCAACTGGTGGTGACTGGCGAATTTCCGTTCACGCCCTCATCGGATCTGGCTGACGGCATGTTCAAGGATGCACAAGACGGCAAGGCGCCGCTGTTCTGCTTCATTCAGGGCCTGGAAAGCGCCACCTGCCTGGCCATACTATCAGATAGCGGCGTGTACGAACTCGGCGTGCAGAACTTCCCGGGCTGACGCGCGATTTTGACGTTTCAGCGAAACGCCAAAACGCTCTAGAAGCTCCACTCCTTCGCCTTGTTCACGATGAAATCGCGGAAGGCGGTGACGCGCTTGGTGTCTTTCAACTCTTCGGGATAAACGAAGTAAGTATCGAATTGCGGGGCTTCCAGCGGCAGGTCGATCTGCACCAGGTTTGAATCCTGCGCCACGATGTAATCGGCGAGAATGGCGATGCCGGCACCGGCTTGCACTGCACGGCGCAATCCATAGGCATTGTTCACACGCAAAGCGGGCTTGCGCAGATTATCCGGCGCGCGGCCAACGGTGGCCAGCCAGTTCAAGTCGGTGAGATAGCCTTCGGTCTCTCCGAAAATCAGAACCCGGTGCTTGTCGAGATCCTCGATCGATTTCGGAATGCCGTGCTTCTTCACATATTCGGGCGAGCCATAGATGTGGTGATGCACGGTGAACAGTTTGCGCTGAATCAAATCCGGCTGGCTGGGCCGGCGCAACCTAATGGCCACATCGGCTTCGCGCATCGAAAGATCAAGCTCGCGGTCTTCCAGCACCAGAGCCACATTGATGTCGGGATAGAGCTCCATGAACTCCTTGATGCGCGGCGTGAGCCACACGGAACCGAGGCCCACCGTCGTGGTGATCTTCAGATCGCCGGACGGTTTCTCTTTCGAATCCATCAGCCGCGTCTTGGCGGCGGCCAGTTTGGTGAACACGTCATGCGCGGTGCGGTACAGCACTTCGCCTTGCTCGGTCAGGATCAGTCCGCGCGCATGGCGGTGGAAGAGGGGCACGTTGAGATCGTCTTCCAGCGCTGAAATCTGCCGGCTGACGGCGGATTGCGACAACAACAATTCATGGCCCGCATGGGTGAAGCTTCCAGCCTCGGCGACGGCATGGAAAATACGCAGTTTGTCCCAATCCATAAAGTTTACTCCGCCGCCTGCTTTATTGAGTCTTGCGCGTGGAGATATTTCTCCGCTTCGAGGGCGGCCATGCAGCCCATGCCCGCCGCGGTCACCGCCTGGCGGTACACATCGTCGGTCACGTCACCGGCCGCGAACACGCCGGGGATTGCTGTCTGCGTGGTCCAGCCGCCTTCGGTGACGAGATAGCCGCCATTCTTGAAGGGCAATTGGCCTTCAAACAATTCGGTGGAGGGCTTGTGGCCGATGGCAACGAATATGCCATCGACGGGAAGTAGCGTTTCCGCGCCGGTTTTCACATTGCGCAGCTTGGCGGTGTGCACGCTCTTGGGCGAATGCTCGCCCACAACGTCAGCCAGTTCGGTATCCCAGATCACCTTGATCTTCGGGTGCGCGAACAGGCGGTTCTGCATCACTTTTTCCGCCTTGAATTCATTGCGGCGGTGAATCACCGTCACTTCCGAGGCAAAGTTGGTGAGGAAGATCGCTTCTTCGACAGCGGTGTTGCCGCCGCCGACGACCAGCACTTTCTTGCCGCGGTAGAAGAAGCCATCGCAGGTGGCGCAGGCCGAAACGCCGAAGCCCTGGAAATGCTGTTCGGATGGCAGGCCCAGCCATTTGGCTTGCGCGCCGGTGGCGATGATCAGCGCGTCGCAGGTGTAAGTGACGCCGCTATCGCCGACGAGCTTGATGGGCTTGGATTTCAGTGTGACGGAGGTGATCGTGTCATTGATCACTTCAGCGCCCATATGTTCGGCCTGGGCGCGCATGTCGTCCATCAGCTGCGGGCCCTGGATGCCCTTGGCGAAGCCGGGATAGTTTTCCACGTCGGTGGTGATGGTGAGCTGGCCGCCCGGTTGCGTGCCGGCGATCACCAGCGGCTTCACCATGGCGCGCGCGGCGTAAATGGCGGCCGTGTAACCGGCGGGGCCGGAGCCCAAAACGATGACGCGCGAATGCCGGGTGGAAGACATGACAGACCTCAAAACAGGGAAGAGAGCTATGAGAAATTAACATAGCTCAGATTCCATTTGGTTCAAGGGGGAGGGCGGCTTTTCGACAGGCGAAGTGAACGATTTGGGGTGAAAAAGCAGCGAATTCAAGTGAGGTGGATTTGCCGGAGGCGTGCGGTAAAAGAGGCTCATGCAGCCGCATTTAACCCCGGAGTCACAAGCCTTTGCCCGCCTTCTGGCCGAAAGCTTCACGCATTGGACCGGGCGGGATTTGCTCACCCTCCAAATGTCCGTCACCCCGGCGAAGGCCGGGGCCCCGCTTCAACGCGCCGCGCAGCCAGCGGAGCCGCCCCTCCTGAGTCGCGACCACGCCGCCCCGGCGGAGGCGCTCTACACCGCGCCCTTCGCCCTCGTGGCGCATGGCACCGAACCCGATCCCATCTTCTGCTACGCCAACCGCGCCGCACAGGCGCTGTGGGAGATGGACTGGGCGGCCTTCACCCAGCTGCCCTCGCGCATGAGTGCCGAACCCGCCAGCGCCATCCAGGATGACCGCAACCGCCTGATGGCCGCCGCCCTCGCGAACGGCTGGATCGCCGACTACAGCGGCATCCGCGTGAGCGCCACGGGCCGGAGGTTCGAGATCAGGGACACAGTGCTGTGGAATGTGGTGGACGGGGCAGGCAAGAGATGGGGGCAAGCGGCGCGGGTGGGGGAGTCGGTAAAGCTCCTCGCACAGCAGAGATTATGATTGGCTGGAGGTAGCTTCTAGTTTGTTTCGTCAAATTTAGATAATTCTCTGCAGTATTCCCATCCGTGCTTCTCGCACCAAACGCTGCCAAGAGAGTGTCCAAGATCAAAATCGAAAAGTTCATCTTTTGACAAATCGACCTCGGTCCAAAGAACGCCTGGCTTTCCGTTTGCACTTCCGCAGCCACAAGAAACAAGTGCTTTGTCGGCTTTCAGCTTCGCGTGGAAGCGATTTGAAACAAGCAAAACATCTCCATTCGTCCGGCTAGCTAATTTGGCAGCCATATTGATGGGTTTTCCAGCCCACACCTCATTTTGACGGTCGGTACGATCTCCATGAAACTTGAGTCCTAGTTTCCGGACCAATACCGTCTTTTGGTCAATTCCAAAGTGCCCTCCGATTTCTATTCCGGTGAGTTCCTTGGCCTTTGGTGTGAAATATTTTTTTACAAATGATTTTATGGTGACCATTGCTGCCAATGCAGTGTGTGGCCGATCAGAATCAAAAAGCGCGAATACACCATCGCCTTTTATGTCGATGTAAGGGGCATCAAATTCGTGAAAAATTCTGACCGCTGTATTAGTGAAGTATCTATACAGCTTGGCGGTAGAATTTGGGTGAGCTGATGCGCTCAACTTTGTTGATCCAACCATATCAACGTAACACGCATTCACATCGGGAATTTTGAGCCACGCACTCGGATTAACGATTGGGATTTGATCAGTGGAAGGGATTTTGTTGCGGTCTGTAATGCCGACCGCCAATTTTACGATCTTGCTCTCGTCGTCAATTATTTCTTGGAGTGGATCTGGCAACTGGGCCTCTCGAAGGCCGGCTGCTTCCATCAGAAACTCTTTAAAACTTTTCATCGAAATATTTCCAATAAAAAAGAACTGCGCCTACTGGTGACGAAACTCCCAGCACGAAGAAGGCCAGCGCCAAATTGAAAAGCGAAAATTTTCGCTGGGCTATTTTTGAATTGATGATTGTTTGACTGGCGATATTTTTTACCCACTCATCGCGTTTGTTGAAATTTTTATTGGGGGCCAATTTGGCCAAATAGTCGTCGACCGATAGATTTCTTATGTGACCAAAGAAGAGGGGGTTCACACTCGCAGAGCTTGGTCCATTCATGAAATCAAACTGGTCGATTTTGGTTTTAGATGCGAACGAGCCAAGCCCAACAATTATGCTTAAGAGGAAACATGCGGTAGAAAACCAAAGCCAAATTATCAAAAGATTGGAACTGGGCTTTTGCCAATCCGCGATCTGGTGAGTTCCAATGATGAACGCAGCGTTCAGAGTAACTAGCGCGCCATTCTTCAACTCGGCGAACTTCACCCATTCAACAACGTTTGAGAAAACCAATTCCGCGCGTCTTTGAATCTCGTCATTTGGCATTGCACTAAATAGCCATAGCTCATCACCAAAATCCGCAAGAGCAAATGGTTATTCACAACTTTATATTGAATCAGCTTTTCAGCGTCAGTGACCGTTGCTTGCAAAAGAAGAAAATATTCCTTGACAAGGAATGAAACATTTCCTATGTCTCCGCCCATGGACGTAACCCAAACACAGGAGGGGACATTGTCGACAGCGTCTCATCAATGCCGGGTTCGTCTGCAGCGCCTGCAGGAATTCCGGTTTCACGCGCCGGGTTCTTCCGGGAGCTCCGTCAGTAGACCGCGGGCACTAAGACCCACGCGCCTTCAATGGCTAACCAATATTGCTGCCGGATTTAAAATCGCTGCGTTCCGCACCGGGCTTTGGCCCTTCGTCTTTCCTCAGAATTCTGCTTCGGGCCCAAGCCTGGAAGGGGCATTCCCCTCCTTTTTCTTTTTGGCGGTGCCGTCTTGAGGTGAGGTGGTGCTGCCGCTTTTCCGCTCCGCGTGATGTGGGGCGAACTAGGGTGGAGCTGTGTCTTCATTTCCCTTTCTTTCGTCATTCCCGCGAAGGCGGGAACCTAGCTTAAATTCGCTAGTCCTGAATCAGCCGAAGAAGCTGGGCCCCCGCCTTCGCGGGGGTGACGGCTAAAAGGCATGGTGTGGAAAACTGGCACCACATTTAAATCTTCCCCCGCGAAATAAAATTGCGTAAGCCTCCGGGCCATGGACCGCCACGGCAAGCCCGACACCATTGACTGGAAAATCCTGAAAGAGCTGCAGCGCGAGGGCCGCATTTCCAATGTCGACCTTGCAGGCCGCGTGGGCCTGTCGCCGCCGCCAACTCTGAGGCGCGTGCAGGCGCTGGAGGAGGGCGGCTATATCAGCGGCTACCGAGCCAGGCTCGCCTCCGCCAAGCTGGGCTATGGCGCGCAGGTGATCGCGCTTGTCGGCCTCAAGAGCCAGGCCGAGCATGAGATGCGCGAATTCGAAAAGCGCGCCAAGGCCTGGCCCATCGTGCGCGAATGCTACGCCGTGTCGGGCAGTGCCGATTACATTTTGAAATGCGCAGGGCGAGACCTGCAATCGATCAACAGCTTCATCCTCGATGCGCTGGCCAAGGCGCCCAATGTGGAGAGCGTGAAGACATCGCACATCGTGCGCGTGGCGAAAGACGAGCCGGAGGTTCCGCTGGTATGAGTGACTCTGTGATGCGTGATGACAGCCACTGGCTGTCGCTCTCGGCTGCGGCGCTGACCGCCGTGGTGGTGGGCTTTGCCTCCACCATCCTCGTTGTCATGCAGGCCGCCGATGCGGTGGGGGCCACTGACGCGCAGAAGATTTCATGGGCGGCGATGCTGTGTTTTGCGATGGGCATCCTGTCGCTGATCCTGGGCCTCAAACACCGCATCCCGATCATCATCGCCTGGTCCACGCCGGGTGCAGCGCTATTGGCCACCGGCGCACATGGCACGCCTTATGCCGCAGCGCTGGGCGCATTTGCGATGGCCGGTGTGTTGACGGTGGTCACCGGATTGGTGAAGCCGCTGGCGCGCGCCATCGAGCAAATTCCTGCAGCGTTGGCATCTGCCATGCTGGCCGGTGTGCTGGTGTCTTATGTATTGAAAGTGCCGGCGGCTGCGGTGGGCACGCCCGCACTCGTCGTGCCATTGATCGTCTGCTATTTCGCCATGCGCTTCTGGAAGCCGCTCTATGCCGTGCCTGTCGTTGTCGTGTTGGGCCTTGTGCTGGCGGTTGCTTCGGGCGCCATGCAGCTGAACAACCAGCATGTGGCGCTCTCGCGCCTCACATTCGACATGCCGCAATTTTCCTGGGCGGCGATGGTGAGCATTGGCTTCCCGCTCTATCTTGTCACCATGGCCTCGCAGAATCTTCCGGGCTTTGCGGTGCTGCGCGCCAGTGGATATCCGCCGCCAGTGGCCTCATGCCTGATCGGCTGCGGGCTCACTTCGGTGATCGCTTCGCCGATGGGCGGGCCGCAGATCAACATGGCGGCGATCACCGCGTCGCTTGCCACCGGGCCTGATGCGCATCCCGATCCGGCGCAGCGCTGGAAAGTGTGTTTTCCCTATCTCATCATTTATGGCGCGCTGGGCCTCGCCGCGGGAACGTGTGTAAGCGTTCTCGGCGCCATGCCGCATGATCTGGTGATTGCGATTGCGGGCCTTGCTTTGCTCAGCCCGCTGATGGCCGGCCTCACTGCGATGGTGCAGCAGCCGCGCGATATCGAGGCGGCGGTGGTGACGTTCCTGGTCACGGCATCGGGCTTCACATTGTTCGGCGTAGGAGCTGCGTTTTGGGGCTTGCTTGCGGGCCTCATCCTGTGGGGCATCAAACATTTGAAGGACCGCGCATGAAATCGTCTGAAACTGATATTCTCATCATCGCCGGTTACGAAGGTTCTGGCCCCGATCATTGGCAGAGCCGCATCGTGAAGAAGCTTCCGTCCGCGCGCATGGTGGAGCAGGAAGATTGGCTTTACGGCTCGCTCGATGTGGCGGTGGATACACTGGTGGCTGCGGTTGCTGCAGCGACCAAGCCGGTGGTTTTCGTGGCGCATTCGGCCGGGTGCATTCTGATTGCACATGCCATGCCGAAAATGCGGGAGCAGGGATTGGTTGATCGCCTGAAGGGCGGTTATCTCGTAGCGCCGCCGAGCGAAGAGGCGATTGCCGGGCTTGCGGGTATCGACCCCAAGTTCAAACACGTGCCGCGTGATCCGCTACCGTTTCCCTCGCTGCTGATCGCCAGCAGCAATGATCCATTTTCCACGATGGAACAGTCAGCGGATTTATCCGCCGCATGGGGATCACAATTGGTGGAAGCAGGCGAGCAGGGCCATATCAATGCTGCATCCGGCCATGGTCCATGGCCGGAAGGTTTGATGCGGTTCGCAGGATTTTTGTCGAAGCTGACTTAGTTATTCGTCGCTGGTGCAGTCAGAGACGGCGATGGTGCAATCGCCTTCTTTGCAGGCATTGAGGGCGCCAGACTCGGCGTCCTTCTTGGTCGGCGCTTTGCCCCAGCCGGCATTGCCCTTGCCATCAACCGCGAGCGCCCCGCACTGCTCATAGGTCACGATGGTTTTGCATTCTTCGCCGCCGGCTTCCTTGCACTGGGCCACGGCTGTATCAGAAGCCGCCGCTTCCGTGTCATCGCCGCCGATGCCGTAATAGGGCTCTTTTTCGGCCTTCTTGGTATCAATGGCGATGGCGCCCCATTTCGAAGCATCCGCAAAGGCAAATTGCGATGGCATCAGTGCGCCCACGAAAAGCAGCGCGGCGAGTGAAAGGCGAAGGCTGGTCATGGCAGTGTTCCCCAATTGTGATGATACTAAATCGTTCGACAGACGAATTGGCAAATTACGACCATGCAACCTTCTTGATTTCATAAGACTTGCCGCCACCGGGCGTGTTTACTTCCACGCTGTCGCCCTGTTTCTTGCCGATCAGGGCGCGAGCAATGGGGGACGAGATCGAGATGCGTCCCTTCTTCACGTCGGCCTCAAAGTCGCCAACGATCTGGTACTTCACTTCAGCATCGGTATCTTCATCGATCAAAACCAGCCTGGCGCCGAATTTCACGGTCGAGCCGGACAAGGTGCTGGGGTCAATCACTTCGGCGCGCGACAGCTTGTCTTCCATTTCGGAAATGCGGGTCTCGTTCCAGCCTTGGGCTTCCTTGGCGGCATGGTATTCGGCATTTTCCGACAGGTCGCCATGGGCGCGCGCTTCTTCAATTGCATGAATGATGCGCGGGCGTTCCTCCTGCTTGAGGATGCGAACTTCCTCCTGCATGGTGGTGTAGCCTTCAGCGGTCATCGGAACCTTGTCTACCATCGTTGTTATACCTTCTAGGACGCAATGCTGCGCCAGAGACCCGTAAAGGTCCCAAGCCACTGCACTGCAAAAGAAAAATCAGCCCGGCTTGGGGATAGTTGCCAGCCGGGCGTCACCTAATGTGGACCAAATTGGCCAATTTTGCAAGTGGAGGGGAAGCCAGCTCTACTTGAAGTAATCTTGCAGTGACTTCACCTCAATCGCGTTGGCCTTGCGGGCCGCGATGGCTTTGGCGGCGGAGAGGATGCCGGGCAGTGTGGTGTAGTAAGGCACCTTCTGCATCACCGCAGTCTGGCGGATGGATTTTGAATCCGATTCCGACGAGCGCGTCTCGGTGGTGTTGAGCACCAATTGAATGTCGCCGTTCTTGATGGCGTCCACAATATGCGGGCGGCCTTCGAGAACCTTGTTCACCTTGGTGGCGGGCACGCCCTTGCTTTCAAGATAGGCATGGTTGCCGCCCGTGGCTTTGATCGCGAAACCAAGTTCGGAAAGAGTCTTGATGGCGGTGAGCACTTTGGGGCGGTCGCCTTCCTTAACGGAAACGAACACCGTGCCGGACAGCGGAATGCGCATGCCCGCACCGAGCTGCGCTTTGGCGAAGGCCATGTCGTAGCTGGAATCGAGGCCCATCACTTCGCCGGTGGAGCGCATTTCTGGCCCCAGCAACGCATCCACACCGGGGAAACGGTTGAAGGGAAAAACGGCTTCCTTAACAGCGATATGCGAGATCTTCTTCGGTTTCAGCTTGAAGCTTTCCAGTTTCTCGCCGGCCATCACGCGCGCGGCGATTTTCGCCACCGGCAAGCCGATCACTTTGGCCACGAAGGGCACGGTGCGCGAGGCGCGCGGGTTCACTTCGAGGATGTAAACCTGGCCATCCTTGATGGCGAATTGCACATTCATCAAGCCGACCACATTGAGGGCGAGGGCGAGCTTCTTGGCCTGCGCTTCAAGCTCGGCGATCATCGGTGCCTTGAGCGAATAGGGCGGCAGCGAGCAGGCAGAGTCACCGGAATGGATGCCTGCCTCTTCAATGTGCTCCATCACCCCGGCGATGAACACGTCCTTGCCATCGCAGATCGCATCGACATCGACTTCGATGGCGTTGGACAGATAGCTGTCGATCAGCACCGGCGAGTCACCGGAGACGACCACGGCTTCCTTGATGTAACGCTGCAGCTGCAGCTCGTCCTTGACGATTTCCATGGCGCGGCCGCCCAGCACATAGGACGGGCGGATGACGACGGGATAGCCAATGCGCTTGGCGATCTTCTTGGCCTCAGAGCCGGAATAGGCCATGCCATTTTCAGGCTGCTTGAGCTTGAGTTTCTTCACCAGCTTGGAGAAACGCTCGCGGTCTTCAGCCAAATCGATCGCATCCGGAGTGGTGCCGAGGATAGGAACGCCAGCGGCTTCCAGTGCTGCGGCGAGTTTCAGCGGCGTCTGGCCACCGAACTGCACGATCACGCCTTTCAGCGTGCCCTTGGATTGTTCAACGCGGATGATTTCGAGCACGTCTTCGGCGGTCAGCGGTTCGAAATAGAGCCGGTCAGACGTGTCATAGTCAGTGGACACTGTTTCGGGATTGCAATTGACCATAATCGATTCATAGCCGGCTTCCACCAATGCAAAGCAGGCGTGGCAGCAGCAATAGTCAAACTCGATGCCCTGGCCGATGCGGTTCGGGCCGCCGCCGAGGATGATGACCTTCTGGCGGTCTGAAGGCAGGGCCTCGTTGCCGTCATTGCCGGCAAGGCCTGTTTCATAGGTCGAATACATATAGGCGGTGGGCGAGGCGAATTCGGCGGCACACGTATCAATGCGCTTGAAGACGGGATGCACGTTCAGCTTCGCGCGGTGCTTGGCCACGCGGGCCTCCGTGGTGCGCGCAAGCTTGGCCAGCCGCGTGTCTGAAAAGCCCATGCCTTTCAGTTGACGCAGGTTCTGGGCATCACTGGGCAAGCCACTGGTCTGGATTCGTTTTTCGGTCTCCACGATTTCCTGTATCTGTCGAATAAACCAGGGCTCATACTTGCAGGCCGAGAAGATTTCCTCGACGCTCGTGCCATGGCGCAAAGCTTGCGCGATCTTCAGGAGGCGGTCCGGTGTCGGGCGCGCAAGTGCCGCACGTATGGCGTTGCGGTCATCATCTTCGCCCATGCCGGCGATCTCGACTTCATCGAAACCGGAGAGGCCGGTTTCCAGACCACGCAGCGCCTTCTGCACGCTTTCCTGGAAGTTGCGGCCAATGGCCATGACTTCGCCCACCGACTTCATCGCGGTGGTGAGCAGCGGTTCGGAGCCGGGGAATTTTTCGAAGGCGAAGCGCGGGATCTTGGTGACGACATAGTCAATCGTCGGTTCGAAGCTGGCGGGTGTTGCGCCGCCGGTAATATCATTGGCCAATTCGTCCAGCGTGTAACCCACCGCCAGCTTGGCGGCGATCTTGGCAATCGGGAAGCCGGTGGCTTTGGAGGCCAACGCTGACGAGCGCGACACGCGTGGATTCATTTCGATGAC
This sequence comes from Aestuariivirga litoralis, assembly GCF_015714715.1. NCBI lineage: Bacteria > Pseudomonadati > Pseudomonadota > Alphaproteobacteria > Hyphomicrobiales > Aestuariivirgaceae > Aestuariivirga > Aestuariivirga litoralis. The sequence goes on from NZ_WAHS01000001.1 coordinate 321,609, forward strand.
CACCAGGCGGCCATCCGCCGGGTTCACCCCGAACTGCACATTGGAGCCGCCCGTCTCGATGCCGATCTCACGCAGCACCGCAATCGAGGCGTTGCGCATGATCTGGTATTCTTTGTCGGTGAGGGTGAGGGCAGGCGCCACAGTGATCGAGTCACCGGTATGCACGCCCATCGGGTCGATGTTTTCGATGGAGCAGATGATAATGCAATTGTCCGCCGTGTCGCGGACCACTTCCATCTCATATTCCTTCCAGCCCAACACTGACTCTTCGATCAGCACTTCGGCGGTGGGCGAGGCATCTAGGCCCTTTTCGATGATGTCGAAGAAGTCTTCGCGGGTATAGGCGATGCCGCCTCCGGTGCCGCCCAAAGTGAAGGACGGGCGGATGATGCAGGGCAGGCCGATATCCAGCATGGCCTCATAAGCTTCCGCCATGGCGCGGTTGCGGTAATTCTTCTGACGGTCAGCCTCGCCCTCAGCCCATTTACGCTCGAACATTGTCTTGTCGGGGGCTGCTTCCAGCTGGATGGCATAGGCTTCCTTGTCGGCGTCTTTGGCAGTGGAGGCATTGGCCAGGCGTGACTTTGGCGTTTCGAGGCCGATCTTCTTCATAGCCTCGCGGAACAGCTCACGGTCCTCGGCCTTGTCGATGGCTTCGGCCTTGGCGCCGATCAGCTCAACATTGAATTTGTCGAGCACGCCCATCTTGTTGAGCGAGAGTGCGGTATTCAGTGCCGTCTGCCCGCCCATGGTGGGGAGAATCGCGTCGGGGCGTTCCTTTTCGATGATCTTGGCGACGACTTCCGGGGTGATCGGCTCAATGTAAGTGGCATCAGCCAGATCCGGGTCGGTCATGATGGTGGCCGGATTGGAATTGACCAGGATGACACGGTAGCCTTCGGCCTTCAGTGCCTTGCAGGCCTGGGTTCCGGAATAATCGAACTCGCAGGCCTGGCCGATAATGATCGGCCCAGCCCCGATGATGAGGATGGACTTGAGGTCGGTTCTTTTCGGCATGTGCGGGAAACCCTGATTTGGGGTTTCCTACACAGTGCGACCGGAGATTCCAAGACCTGTTTGCGCTGCAGTAATCAGCTGGGGATTACTGCTGAAATTACTGGCGGGACCAGTTTTCTGACTTGCAGATAAAGCCCAGCACACAGCCGGAGACCCGAAGCGTGTTGCCGCTGATCGAGCCTGAACCAGAATAGGTCTTCTTGTTTTCCAGATCAGTCAGCGAGCCCGAATATTTGCCGCTGCCCGTTGCCTTCAATTTGCCAGCCGAGCCGCCTGCATTGGGGCCCGAAGCTGCCGTGGCGCAGAAGCCGCCGCCGCAGGCCGAAAATTTGACCAGGATGCCGTTTGGGCGCTTCCACAAGCCTTCAATCGGATCGGCGAAAGCCTGGCCGGTAAAAAGCAGTGCGCCCGCAATGGTCAAAACCGAAATTGCTGTTTTCATGTGTTGCTGATCCCCTCTGTCGCTGTTCCTGTTTTCCGGAACTGTGGGTACAAGCTAAACACGCAAAGAGCAGGGACGCAACCCGGCCAGTGAGGGGGCGTGATCTGGCCGGGCCGCATCCCTGCATTCGCAAGCTGGACAGCAACGCGAATTTGGAGGCGAAGGATTTAACCTTGCGTCTTGTAGGCGATGCTGGAGCCAGCATCGTAATGATGCGGCTTGGGCAGGCTGTTGCCGGCGAATGCACCAGCAGACAGGAAGGCCAATGAAAGTACGAGTGTCAGAATGGTGGTCTTCATATTGTCCTCCTCAAGCTTCATCGTTGAACTTGAGATGACTTTGGCAGGCGGCCCTGGAACCGGCACTGAACGGCGCGTTCATATTCGGTTTAGGTTGGAGGCGGTTTTGGGAGCCGTCTGAAATCAAAACGCAAATGCGCTTCAGAACGGGTGCAAGCTCACACAAAAACGGGCCCGCAGATGGGCCGGATTGTGAGCGAATCATGGAATTTGCAGTGTTGCCGTATGGACAAAAAAGAACCCCCGGGAGGGATATCCGGGGGGTCTTCTTTTTCGCCTTGGGAGCCTTGCAGGGGACCGGGGGCGGGAGAATAAAAGGTGGAACCGGGGTTACGAATAAGGCGATCGTCTGAGGGGTTGGGGAAAGGCGTTTTCGCGCTCAATCCGTAACCACCGGTTCCAAGTCCAGCGCGGGGAGGCAGGGGCGTGCCTTGGGGGTGCGCTGGTCGATCCGGTTTGGGGAAACCGGAAACTGGTTTATTGCGGGGTGTCGGAGCAATCCTCCACTGCGCACTTTTCAAGAACTACATGGTAGTCGCTGTCAGCCATTGCAACCTGGCTGAGGCTGGTTTTGTAAACCAGGCTGGAGCCTGAAGCCTGAACATCAACCGGCTTGGCCGGGTTAACGTTTGCAATCGCAGTGGCTGCAGTGCCGGCGACGATGGCGAGAAACAATGTGTAGCGGATCATCTTTGACCTCTCCCGTGTTGAACGTAAGAGGGGTGTAAAGGTTCCATTAATAACTGTTGCTGAAGACATCGTTCATCTGCCGTTTATCTTGTTCGATGGTGCTAAGATGGCCCTCGATTGTGGTTAAGGTTTTCTTTAATTTGGGCAGAACGGGGATGATGTTGTGAATGTCTGATGACTTGAATTGGCTTTCCGCCACAAAATTATCAAATCTTTTCATGAAATTGCGTGTCTCACCAATAGAGGCCGCAAACGCCTGCCTTAATCAGGTGGCCAAGCACGACGGCAAGCTCAATGCGATGAGCCTGGTCGATGAAAAAATAACTTTGGCCATGGCGAAGGCCAGTGCGCAACGCTGGAAAAAGGGAAAGCCGCTTTCGGCGCTGGATGGCGTACCGGTTTTGATCAAGGATATTATGCTGGTCAAAGGCTGGCCCACGCTGCGCGGATCCAAGACGATATCCCGGAATCAGGACTGGCTGGATGATGCGCCCGCAGTTGCGCGGCTGCGTGAGGCAGGCGCAGTTTTTGTTGGAATGACGACCACGCCGGAATTCGGCTGGAAGGGCGTTACGGATTCGCCGCTGACAGGCATCACGCGCAATCCTTGGAACTTGCAGAAGACGCCGGGTGGATCGTCGGGGGGCTCGTCTGCTGCCTTGGCGGCGGGTTATGCGCCGCTGGCCCTCGGAACGGACGGTGGCGGTTCTATCCGCATCCCAGCGGGGTTTGCTGGGGTTTATGGCCTCAAGCCATCCTTTGGCCGGGTGCCCGCCTGGCCGCTTTCACCCTTTGGCACGGTCGCCCATATCGGCCCGATGACGCGGCGGGTGAAGGATTCAGCGCTGCTTCTCAACGTGCTCAGCAAGCCTGACGTACGGGACTGGCACAGCTTGCCCTATGAACCCGTGGATTACGCCAAGGGCCTGAAGCGCGGCGTGAAGGGCATGGTCTTCGCCTATTCGCGCGATATGGGCTTTGATGTAAAAGTGGAGCCAGAAGTGGCGCGGCTGGTCGAAAAGGCCGTCAAGGCGCTGAAATCGGCGGGTGCCAAAATTGTGGAGATTGATCCCGGTTTCAAAGACCCTGCCGCCATTTTCCGTACCACGTGGTGGATGGGGGTGCGCGGAGCCTTCGAAAAGCTTTCGCCGGCAAATCTCGATTTGCTGGAACCTGCGCTTCGCGAGGTTTTCGAGCAAGCCAAGAAGATCAGTGTGGACGAAGTGATTGAGGCCACGCGCCTGCGCGGCGCCTTGGGCAGCCAGATGCGGCAATTCATGCAGGATTACGATGCGCTGCTCACGCCAACTTTGCCGATCACGGCCTTTGCCGCTGGGCAAATGCAGCCGGGTGACACCATGAATGAAGGCAAGTGGGTGAACTGGACGCCATTCACCTATCCCTTCAACCTGACGCAACAGCCCGCCGCTTCAGTGCCTTGCGGCATTGCGGCCAATGGCCTCCCGGTGGGGCTGCAGATTGTTGGGCGGATGTTCGAAGATCACAAGGTGCTGCAGATTTCCGCTGCGGTGGAAGAATTGCTGAAATCAGACGAGTTACGGCCCCCAGGTTTTTGAACATGCAACAAATCCTGCTCTCGGACGTATGCAATCTGATGAGGACAAGATTGCATGCATCCGCGTGAGTGGATCGAAATCCGCCCGCAAGGGGTTTATTGCCACCCCGGTGATTTCTACATCGACCCGGCGCAACCGGTGGAGCGCGCGGTGATCACCCATGGGCATGCCGACCATGCCCGCGCCGGGCACGGCACGGTGATCGCTACCCCGGAAACGCTGGCCATCATGCGTGCACGCTATGGCGAGGACCATGCGCGCGAATTGCAACAGCCACTCAATTACGTTGAGCAGATGGATGTGGGGCCAGTGAAGCTCAGCCTGCATCCGGCGGGGCATATACTGGGAAGTGCGCAGGCGCTGCTGGAATATGGAGGCTCACGCATTGTGTTTGCGGGCGACTACAAGCGTTCGCCCGATCCTACCTGCTTGCCATTCACGCCAGTGGATTGCGATGTGTTTGTGACCGAGGCCACTTTCGCCTTGCCAGTGTTCACGCATCCGCCCATCGCTGGAGAAATTGCAAAACTGCTGCAGTCGTTGCGGGTTTTTCCGGAACGCTGCCATCTGGTGGGTGCGTATTCGCTGGGCAAATGCCAGCGGGTGATCATGGAGCTGCGCACCGCAGGGTATCACGAAACCATTTACCTGCACGGCGCCATGGTCCGGCTTTGCCAGCTCTATGCGTCACTGGGTGTGCCATTGGGATCGCTGGAGCAAGTTACCGATGCCAATGCCAAAAGCCTCGGCGGCAAGGTTGTGCTTTGCCCACCCTCGGCGCTGGATGACCGCTGGTCCCGCAAGCTGCCCGACCCGGTTCATATCGCCGCCTCCGGTTGGATGCGCATTCGCGCCCGCGCCAAGCAGGCAGGGGTGGAACTGCCGCTGATCATCTCTGATCACGCCGATTGGAATGAGTTGAACCAAACCTTGCAGGATGTGGGCGCGCCCGAAGTGTGGATCACCCATGGCCGCGAAGATGCGCTGGTCTATGAGGCAACGAAGAATGGCTTCAAGGCGCAGGCGCTGCATCTTCTGGGTTACGAAGAGGATGATTCCGAGTGAAGACATTCTCCGCATTACTTGAGCGGCTCTATTATGAGCACGGCAATCTGGGCAAGGAAAAGCTGCTCTGCGAATACTTCGCCAGCACAGCGGATCCGGACCGGGGCTATGCCTTGGCTATTATTGCCGGCACGCTGGATATCCCGAATTTTAAACGCGGTATCGTGTTGGGGCTGATCTCATCGCGGGTTGATCCGACCCTTCTTGCGCTGTCGCAAGATTATGTGGGGGAACTTTCGGAGACGGTGGCACATCTCTGGCCCAGTCAATCGGGCTCTACGCGCGAGCTGCCAGCCCTTCACGAAATTGTTGAAACGCTGCTGACCAAATCCAAAGCTGATCTGCCTGCCTATATCGCCGAGATGTTGGACCAGATGAATTCGTCCGAGCGCTGGGCCTTTCTGAAAATTGGCACCGGCACATTGCGCATCGGTGTGTCGGCACGCTTCATCAAGCAGGTGCTCGCGAAATTCGGCGACAAGCCGGTCGAGGAAATTGAAACGCTCTGGCATGGGATGGAGCCGCCCTACACATCCTTGTTCGCCTGGCTGGAGGGCAAGGCCGAAGCGCCCGCGGTTCACCAGCGGTTGATTTTCACGCCAGTGATGTTGGCTCACGCGCTGGAGGAGAAAGATTATCCGCGCATCACGCCAGCCGACTACGCCGCCGAGTGGAAATATGACGGCATCCGCGTGCAACTGGTTTCGAGCGCGCTGGGCAAAAGCCTGTTCACCCGTACAGGCGATGATATCGGGCATGTCTTTCCCGAAGTTCTGGCGCGGATGAATTTCGAGGCGGTGCTTGATGGTGAGTTGATTGTGAAAACTGCTGAAGGTATCGGCAGTTTCAACGCGTTGCAGCAGCGCCTCAATCGCAAGAACCCGTCGAAGAAGATGATAGAAGACTATCCAACCGCCATAGTTGCCTATGACATTCTGAAATTGGGCAGCGAAGATCTGCGCGGTCTCTCCTATGAGGAACGACGGCGCGTGCTGTCTGCCGAACTGGAAAAGCATCGCCCGGTGGATATGGAATTGTCACCGCTGGTGAGTTTTGTAGATTTCGATTCACTTGCCATGCACCGCAAGCTGGCGGCGGGGGAACGCAATATCGAAGGGCTGATGCTGAAACGGCGTGACAGCGTCTACGTTGCTGGTCGCCCCACTGGGCCTTGGTATAAATGGAAGCATGATCCCAAACTGGTAGACGCCGTGCTGATGTATGCGCAGCGCGGCAGCGGAAAGCGCTCGTCTTATTATTCCGATTACACATTCGGACTTTGGAAGGATGATCAACTGCTCCCCATCGGCAAGGCCTATTTCGGTTTCAGCGATGAAGAGTTGAAGCAGCTCGACAAATGGGTGCGCCATCACACCACCAACTCATTCGGACCGGTGCGCGAAGTGAAACGGGAACTGGTGTTCGAAGTGGCCTTTGATGCTGTGCAGCGTTCGAAGCGCCACAAATCCGGCTTCGCCTTGCGCTTCCCGCGCATCAGCCGCATCCGCTGGGACAAGCCTGCGGCTGAGGCTGATCATCTTGAGGCGCTGGAGCCACTCGTGGGCTAGGGTGCTTGCCCGCCATCAAAGCCCTTGCTACGCCTCAGGGATGATTTTGGAAGCGAAGACTTTGGTCGCAGGGACAGGCAGGGGCCCTGTGCTCTTTTCTGATGAACCCTTGTCATTCTGGGGTGGAATTGATCCCGCTACGGGCGTCATCATCGACCGGCATCACTCACTCTGCGGGCAATGCCTTTCCGGAAAAGTACTGGTACTGCCTTCGGGACGTGGCTCTTGCACGGGAAGCGCCGTGATGCTGCAGCTTTTGTCGAGTGGTACGGGTCCCACTGCCGTTATCATCTGCGAGAAGGAAGAGATCATCACCCTTGGCGTGGTGATTGCCGCCAAATTCTTCGGCAAGAGCATTCCGATAGTGCGCCTTGCGCCGGATGATTTTCAAGCTTTGCGCAATTGGGAGTCGGCGCAAGTTGAAAATGGATGGGTTGCGCGAGGAACAGCGGTGCTGGCGCAGGAGGCAATGGTTCCGGTCGATATGCCACTTGCGCTGAGCGACAATGACAAGCACATGCTCGGCGGCGCGGGCAGCGCGGCTGGAAAACTCGCTATGGAAGTCATCGTGACCATGTCGGAAGTTTATGGTGCAGAAAAGCTGATTGACATTGAACAGGTTCATATCGATGGGTGCATTTATACTGGTGATGCGGGCCTCGCCTTTGCCGAACATCTTGTGAAACTGGGTGCGAAAGTCAGCGTGCCGACCACGCTCAATGCAATTTCGGTGGATCGCCAGATGTGGCGTGCACTGGGTGTCCCGCATGATTTCGGCGCGGCGTCAGAACGCCTTGCAGATGCCTATATCGCCATGGGTGCTAGGCCCACTTACACTTGCGCACCGTATCTGCTCGACAGCAAGCCTGGGTTGGGTGCTCAAGTGGCGTGGGGTGAATCCAACGCCGTCATTTATGCCAACAGCGTGCTGGGCGCGCGCACGCTGAAATATCCGGACTATCTCGATATCTGCATCGCCATCACAGGTCGCGCGCCGCTGGCTGGAACGCATCTGGAAGAGGGGAGGTTACCGCAGTTGGAAATCGCTGTTGAGGCAGTGAGCCACATCGACGATTCATTCTTTCCACTGCTGGGCTATCATATCGGAAAGATGTGCGGCCCGCAGATTCCGCTGGTCACCGGACTGGAGCATGTCGCGATCAGCGCGGATGATCTCAAGGCGTTTTCCGCAGCCTTCGGCACCACGTCTGCCGCGCCAATGTTTCATGTTGCCGGTCACACGCCTGTGCTGGGTTCAACTGAAGCGAGCATGGCGCTGCCCCGACACACTGTTTCAAAGGCCCAATTGCGCGCAAGCTGGCAAGAGTTGAACGCGACTGATGGCTCTCACATCGATCTCATCGCATTGGGCAATCCTCATTTTTCAGTGACGGAGTTTGAGAGCCTCTCCGCGCTTTGCGCTGGAAAACGCAAACATCACCGGGTGAAGATGATCGTCACCTGCGGTCGCGACGTTCACCAAAAAATTAGCCCCACCGGTGTGTTGGCGCAGCTTGAAGCATTCGGCGTGACGATCTTGAACGACATTTGCTGGTGCATGATCGAAAAGCCGATCATCCCAGAAGAATGCCGCGCCATCGGCACTAACTCCGGAAAATACATCCATTACGGCCCGGGCCTCTCGGGTGTTGGTGTGCGGTTGGGCAGCCTTGGCGATTGCGTGGATGCTGCCGAAACGGGCAAGTGGCCAGAGCGGATTCCGGACTGGTTGTAGGATTGGCTGGGAGACTAGGATTTGCAGCTTATCTCAATCTAATCATATATTTCAATGACTTGACTGGAATTAGCAACGCCATTTCGTTGTGAAATCGTAGCAGTATTTCGTATGCCACGCAGCTTGGAATGATCAGTATTAAACACATTACCTGAGTTGCGGATACGCGATTTTCTTAATTGGTTGGGCCGATCACGAAGAGTTTCTCGCGCAAGGGTTGGGCGGATACTTGCCAATTCCCCAAATGTCAAAGTGCCCCAGGATGCCGCTTCAGTGGGTAAGCTTTCTATACAATTCGATAAGCTCTGTGGCATTCGCCACATCCGGCCGACGCTCTCCATTCTCGATTTCGAAGCCCATCTTTACCACCAATTCGTTCATCGGAGCTGACCGGCCGTGGGCGCGCAGCCTGTCTACGACCCAACCGTTGACCTCTTGAACTTCGGCGCGTCGGCCTTTGCGCCAGTCCTGGAGGGAGGTGACCAGCGTATCGGGGCGTGAAAAGGTCTTCAGCACTTCGTCGAATATCTGGTCGACATAGCGTTCGGGGTGATTGGTGGTGATGGGTGGCAGCCCGATGATCGGGATGATCTCGGCGCCATCTGCCAGTGCGGCATGCATTGCTTCGTAGCCAGCGAGCCGCATCACCTCGAGCATTCCCGGATAGCGCGCGGCGTCGTTGAGCGGCAGGTCAACGATGGAGGAGGGGATGAGTTCTGCTGCATTGACCACCAGCTTCATCCATTTGGCCGAACGGATATCCGCCATGACCTCGACGCGACCGGCGGTGCGCAACAAGTTTGCAACAGCCTCGACGCGGGGCTGTGTCTCTGGATCAAGCGCGCCAAGAGCGAACCATGACTCATCCTTGTCGTTCTGTCGGTTCACCACGCCCGGCACCCACATGTTGGAGGCTACTTCTATGACGGCGCCGATCGTCCGCTCTCGACCAACGATCGCGCCGATGTCTTCATGCGTCATGCCGTTCTGGAGACCGACGACGAGACCATCTTTGGCGAGCACTGGCTTGATCATCTCAGCAGCCCAGCGTGTGTCATAGGCCTTAACAACCATGAAGACTACATCGAAGGGCTGTTTCACCTCTGCGATCTGGCAGAGATGCAGCGCGGGCACGGCGATGTTGAAGCTGCGCGTGGGCAAGTTTACGGTAATGCCGTTCTTGCGAATGGCTTCCACATGGTCTGGCCACTGGTCAATGAAAGTTACATCGAGGCCTGCTGCTACGAATTCCGCTGCAGTTGATGCGCCTTGCGCTCCAGTGCCGAGAAAAGCGATGCGAGGACTGTCGGTCATTTCTAATCTCCGATGGCTTGTGCTGCGTGGCGCTTGTGAGCTACCAGCGCCATGAGGCGTCGGTCACGCCATAGCTGGCGCTGCTGTAATTCAGCTTCTGGAAGCCGCACGCGGCGTTGCGCCTCGATCTGATCCATAACAGGTCCCGTCCAGTCGACACGGCGCTGCATCTGAGGAAAGATGTTTGCATAAAGGCCTTGATAGCGAGCCGCATAGTCGCGAACGCCGCGGGGAGCATTGAGATCGATAGTCTCGAACGGCCCCATGAAGGACCAGCGCAAGGCGAGGCCGTCGCGGAGTCCGATGTCGATATCTTCGGCACTGGCATAGCCATCGGCGACGAGCCGGAAGGCCTCTTCCAGCAGCGCGCCCTGCAGGCGGTTCATGATGAAGCCGTCCACCTCTGTTTTCATCATCAGCGGTGCGTGACCGGCGGAAATGAGAAAATCACGTGTGCGGGACAGGGTTTCCTCGGTGGTCCACGGTGCGGGCACGACTTCGGCGGCTGGAATGAGATAGGGTGGATTAATTGGATGGACCACGAGACAACGGCCACGACCCCTGAGGCCCTTGGTAAAGGATGACGGTAGCAGGGCCGAGGTTGAGCTCGCGATGACGGCATTGGATGCTGCGAGGGCGTCCAGCTCGGCAAAGACCTTGATTTTGGTCTCAAGCACTTCCGGCGTGTTTTCTTGAATATGTAGCGCGCCGCCGATTGTGTCTTCAAGTTTTGGCTGAGCGGTTAGGCGATTCAGGATTTGCGCGGGGGTCTGGCCGTTCAGCAAATCGTTGGCAGCAAGATCATCCAGTGTTGAGGCGATATAGGTGATGGCCTTCTCAGCTTCACCATCGGCTTGGTCCCAGATGGCGACCTGGGATCCGGCGCGCGCGAATGAAATACTCCAAGCGCGGCCGATGAAGCCCGCTCCGACAATGGCAACTCTTGAATGGGTCATGATGCCGCCTGCTGGATGAGCACGAAAAAATCCTCCTCACCTAAGCCTCGCTCCGACGCGGTGCGATAGGCTTGCATGATCTGGGTGTTGACCGGAAGGGCCATGTTCTGATTTGCGCCCGCTGAGAGGAAGAGATTGAGGTCCTTCATCAGCGTGTTGAGCGTGGCGGCGGGCTTGTAGTCGCCGCTTACTATCATGTCTGTCTTGTAACCAATCAATGGCGATGCGACGACACTCTGATTTATGACTTCCATCATCGTCGCATGGCTGAGACCTCCCTTTGCGCCAAAGGCCAAGGCCTCAGCAAGCAGCGCTGAGGTGGCACAGACCATACTATTGATCGCCAGCTTCAGGTAGCGTGCCTCCTCAGCTTCACCGACATGGAAAGCTTTCTTGGTGAAGGCTGCGAAGATATCGGCCGTCTTGTCGAAGGCCAACTTTGGCCCGGAGACGAGGGCTGTAAGCATTCCGCTTTCGGCGAGTGCCGTTGATCCTGAGACCGGGGCACGCAGATAATCCGTAGTGTCGCCCAGATGATTGGCGACTTTTGCCGACACCTCCGGTGAGACCGTGCTCATGTCGATGAAGGTTGGCGCAATGATACTGTTGTTCAGAACCACATCGGCCAAGGCCTTGTCATCGGAAACACATGAGAAGACTATGTCAGCACCGAGGATCGCTGCTGGCACAGTGCTTTCGGTGGCAAAACCCAGAGCCTGAAGCATCTCCGCCTGTGCCGGTCGCCGTGCTAGGATTCGCACGTCGTGGCTTGAAGCCTTTAGGCGCTTGCATACGGGGAGGCCCATTTTGCCGGCGCCGATCCAGGCGATCTTCATGATGCGGTCGTCTCCGCAACGGCTTGTGAGGTCGCGGCCTTTTCGCGTGCCAAGAACGTGCGCGCACTCATACGGTCGAGAAGTTCGATAATCTCCTTCAATTCGCTTCGAGCAACGCCTTGGGTGATGAAGACGACTCGAGTTCGCTCATCCGCACTTGGCCACTTCTCCAGCCAGGTGACGTTGTGTAAGAGATGCTGCACGCCTTGGATGATGGCGGGACGGCCCGGTTCTTCCCTTATATTAATGAGGCCCTTCACCCGCAGCAGACTGGGACCGAGATTTTGCGAGATGCCATCCAGCAGGAACTGAAGCTCGTCACGTGAGAGGGGTTTGGCACGCTGTAGCACGAAACTCTCGATACCCTTGGCTGTCAGGTCATGAGACAGGTTCTGGTCCTGGAGACCTTCGCTCAAATCTGGTCTTTCTTCATAGGCCTCATAGTTGGCGAGTGACAGCCATGAAGAAGGGTCAGCCATGGGATCTGCAGCGTCAAAACCTGGGTTCATCAGGAGCGGAGCAACAGACGCGGTCCGAAAGTCCGCTGGCGCGATGGCAGCGGCCGGGTTTATGGCCTGCAACTCTTTGGTCAACTGCACAAGCGTGCCTTCCGCCGCCAAATCGAGCTTGGAGATCAGCAGGTCATCCGCCAGCGCCACTTGGCGCAGAGCCTCGGTGTGGCGACCTGCGGTGGTGGGCCAATTCACTGCATCCACCACAGTGAGCACCCTGGCCACGCGATACAGACCATCGAGCGTTGGTTCCGACAGGAAGGCCTGAAGGATGGGTCCCGGTTCTGCCAAGCCGGTGGTTTCGATCACCACATTATCAAAGCTTGGTAGGTCGCCTCTGGCCCGGTCATGGTAAAGGCTGTTCATAGTGCTGATCAGATCGCTACGCACGGTGCAGCATAGGCAGCCATTCTCAAGGACGACGACAGCGTCGTTGCTACTGGTGTAGAGCTGATGATCAAGGCCTACTTCGCCAAACTCATTGACCACCACTACAGTGCGCGCCAAGTCCGGTGATTTCAGGCCGGCATTAATGAGCGTGGTCTTACCGCTGCCCAAAAAGCCCGTGACTAGCGTCACGGGGATGCGGCTCCGGTGGTTGGGCTTTGATGCCATCGACAACTAGCCCACCACCTCGCAGCCGGGCAAGCCGCAGGAAATTAGGTGGTCGGAGGGATAGTTTGTGATGATCTCGCAGCCGGTCTTGGTGACCACCACTTCTTCTTCGATGCGTGCCGCACCAGTGCCGTCGTTGGACCCTTTCCAGGTTTCCAGCGCGAACACCATGCCCTCTTTGAGAGGGCGGGTCTGGCCCTTGAAGCGCTTGGAGAATATCGGCCGCTCCCACAGCGACATGCCCACGCCATGGCCATATTGCAAAAGGAAGGCTTCGTCCTCGTCCTTGTAGCCGAATTCATGCGCATCTGGCCAAACCGAAGCGACCTCATCGGGCGTCACACCGGGCTTTACCATGTCCATGGATGCAGCCAGCCACTTGGAGGCGGTTTCATAGGCATCGATCTGATTGTTGTTAGGTTGGCCGCAGATGAAGGTGCGGTAGTAGCAGGTGCGATAGCCGTTGTAGCTGTGCATGATGTCGAGGAAAATCATATCGCCAGGCTGGATCATGCGGTCTGAAAAGGTGTGTGAGTGGGGCCGTCCGCGTCGGCCGGAAACCGAGTTGACGCATTCGACCCGTTCAGATCCCATGCGGAAGAGCCGGTCGTTGGCGATGGCCACAAGCTCATTTTCCTTTGTGCCCGGACGAATGGCGCGGGCTATGTCAACATAGGTGGCATCGACCATTCCGGCCGCCATCTTGAGAAGTTCAATCTCGTCAGGGGTCTTGACCTCGCGCGCGTCGAGCATGGCCTGCTGGCCATCGACGACTTCAATTCCCTCTGCCTCCAACGCCCGCAGCATGCCAATTTCCATGAGGTCAATGCCCAAGGGCTGATTGGCGATGCCGTAATGCACTAGTGCCTTCTTGATTTGCTTCGCAAAATCCTTCTGAATCCCCAGAGTAGGCGGTATGGCGCCTTGCATCGTCGTAAGCGGGGCCGCCACATTGTCCTTGATCCAGGGAGAAGAAATACGCTTGGCCGGAGGCGCTGGGTCCCAGAGAAAGGGGCTGCCTTCAGCCGGGCAAAGTGCATAACGGAAGAACTTGTCGCGCGCCCATTCGCCGATATGCGTTGCCGTCACGTAGCGGATATTATCGAAGTTGAAACAAAGCACGCCGCCCAGCCCGGCATTGCGGACAGCCGCCTGCGCCTTTGCCAAGCGTTCTTTCGACATCCGGCTGTAGTCGATGCCTTCTTCCCAGTCCTTGGCCATCTGGCCCCAAGAGGCTGTCGCATATGGGCTGTTGTATTTCATGGGTTAATCTCCGGCACTTATGTTCGTGGAATTTCGGCGGACCAGTCATGGCCCTCGATTACCTGCTTGAGGCGCGAGAGGAACGACGCAGCATAGGCGCCATCGAAGGCACGGTGATCAAAGCTCTGACCGATGATGCCGAGTAGGCGAGCGGCGATGAAATCGCCGTCTTTAGTGGAGATCACGGCGGGCCGTTTGCGGATTGCATCGCTTGAAAGGATAGCGACCTGCGGCGCGTTGATGATGGGCGACGTAAACATCGTGCCAAAGGCACCATTATTTGTGATGGAATAGGTGCCGCCCGTGAGATCGTCGGCCGTGAGCTTACTGGCGTGGGCCTTTTCACTCAGGCGAATGATCGCCTTAGCCAGGCCTTCAACGTTGAGATCGCCAGCATTTTTAACAACTGGCACCACGAGGCCTCTGTGGGACAGATCGATGGCGATGCCGAGGTGGATTTCTTGGCTGAGATGTAACGCAGTGCCGTCGAATGTGGCATTGATGTTCGGAAAATCACGCAATGCAATGCACGTGGCACGCGCGATAAAGGGCAGGAAAGTGAGCGAAGCACCATGCGCGGACTGGAATACTTGCTTCGCCGCTTGGCGCGCGCGGTCCACACTAGTGAAATCGACTTCGATGCCCTGGAAGACATGTGGGATCGTGCGCCAATTTTCAGCGAGCCGATCACCGGTCTTTTGGCGAATGGAAGAAAGAGGCGAGGCTTGCGTTTTCGGCGGGCTCAACGGAGGAATTCGCGCTGTCATCGTGGCTAGCGCGGACTGAACATCTGCCTCGCGGATGCGTCTCAAATTCTTGGCGGCGGCATCGCTCGCCAGACGTTCAAGATCGAGATTGTTTTGCGCGATCAGCCGGCGAGCGAGCGGGGAAACGGCGATACCGTTGGTGGCTTTTGCTTTGCCGAAACCTGTCAGCGGCGTTTTGACTTCATCGAAAGTGGATAGTGCGGTCACGGGCTTTGGCGTAGCACTGGCGGATGCGGCAGCGGCGGTGCCACCGAGCGATGCAACGACCGAACCAACCTTAACCGTGGTGCCTTCGGCGACCATGATTTCGTTGAGCTTTCCGGCCGCAATAGCCTCAACTTCGACGGTGACCTTGTCGGTCTCGACTTCGAAGAGCTTGTCGCCGATCTTCACATCATCGCCCACGGCCTTGAACCAGGTGAGTATCTTACCCTCAGCGACGGTTTCGCCCAATTGCGGCATGATGATCGTGGTCGCCATGTCTTAGCCGTTCATCACACGCTTGATCTTGTCGACGATGCGTGCCGCGTTGGGCAGCGCCAGGTCTTCGAGGTGATCGGCAGCGGGCAAAGGGATATGCGGCGTGGTAATGCGCACAATAGGTCCATCTAAATCCCAGAAAGCCTCATCGGCCACGATGGAAGCAATTTCGGCCCCCCAACCCAGCAGTCGCGGATTCTCCTCGACCGTGAACAAGCGGCCCGTCTTGGCAACGGAGCCCAGAATGGTTTGGGTGTCTAGCGGCACAAGTGAACGCACGTCGACAACTTCGGCGTTGATGCCATGCTCACGCGCCAGAATTTCCGCGGCCTCCAGGGCGCGCGGCACCATCAAGGCTAGGGCGAGAATGGTGCAATCAGACCCAGCGCGCAAAATCTTCGCCGTGCCGAGGGTATCGATGATCTCGCCATCGGGCACTTCTCCCTTCGTGGCATAGAGTGCTTTGTGCTCATGGAACATCACCGGATTGTCGTCTCGAATCGCCGCCGCCATCAGGCCGATCACATCAACCGGTGATGATGGCGCCACGACCTTGAGGCCGGGTATCATCATCGTCCAGTTTTCAACCGACTGTGAATGTTGCGCACCAAAGCGCACGCCAGCGCCATTGCCGGTCCGGATGACCAGGGGGCATCTGATCTGCCCATTGGTCATGTAGGAAATCTTCGGCATTTCATTTGCGATGTAATCGAAGCAAACCGCAATGAAATCGGAGAACATGATTTCAGCGATGGGCCGCAGGCCTGTCATCGCGGCACCCATGGCGGCACCCAGAATGGCTTGCTCAGAAATCGGCGTGTCACGCACGCGCAAAGGTCCGAACTTTTCATAGAGGCCGACCGTGGCCTTGAACACGCCGCCAGCCTTGGCAACGTCCTCTCCCAGGAACACGACGTTCTTGTCGCGCTCCATTTCCTGGGAGATGCCCCGGATCACGGCATCACGGTAACTCAGTTCCGCCATGCCCAGCCTCCGTCAGCGTAGACATCGGTGGTCAGCAGTTCTTCAGGTGCTGAAGGCGAAGCCTTGCACAGCTCGGTTGCTACCTCGACCTTGCGCTTGCTCTCGGTTTCAATCGCCAGCGCGTCCCTTTCCGCGATTCCAAAATCGGAGAGACGCTGCTTGTAGATCTTGAGTGGATCATGTTCCATCCACTTTTCTAATTCTCCCGCTGGGCGGTATTTGCCGGGATCGGCGCGGGAGTGGCCCGAATGCCGGTAGGTCAGGCACTCGATAAGGGAAGGGCCATCACCATTGCGTGCCTTTTCGATCGCGGCGGTGGCCGTGCGGTAAACCACATCAGCATCATTGCCATCGACCACGATTTTTTCGAGACCATATGCGCCAGCACGGTCGCCAGCGGGATTGTGCACCGCAGTGACTTCGTGAATTGGTGTATATTCCATATAAAGGTTGTTCTCGCACACGAAGACCACCGGCAATTTCCAGATCACGGCGAAGTTCAAGGCTTCATGGAAAGCGCCAATATTCGTGGTGCCGTCACCAAAAAAACAGACAGAGACATCCTTGTCGCCTAGATATTGTGCGCGCCATGCGGAGCCGCAGGCGATCGGCAGATGTGCGCCGATGATGGCGTAGGAACCCATCACGCCATGTTCCACCGAAGTGAGGTGCATGGAGCCGCCCTTGCCGCGCATTAAACCAATATCACGCAGCATCAACTCGCCCAGCATCGCTTCCATCGGCACACCGCGCGCCAGCGTATGGGCGTGGCCGCGATAGGTGCAGAAGCTCTTGTCACCCTTCTTCATTGCCACGCCGAAGCCGGCTGCGATCGCTTCCTGGCCAAGCGACAAGTGGCTGGTGCCCTTAATCATGTTCTGCAGGAACAGGTCGTGCGCCCGTTTTTCACAGTCGCGGATTTCCACCTGCAGGCGATAGAGTTCAAGCCGTGTCTCTGGCCCGATATCGTCATTGGCGAGTGCTGTTGTCTTTGCGGTCTTTGCCATGCTCAATCTTCAGACCGGCGACGAATATCGGCGCAAATGCATATTGGACAGGCGGTATTTCCCATTCCATGAGCGAGGTGCAACGTCTTCTCCCGGGCAGTCTTTTGTTTTTGACTTTCATCCACTGTGCCGGAATTTCTTGAGCGAAGATTTTGAAAGTTTCTCACTTTGGGAATTTTCGATAATTTCATCCAGACCCGTTTGGTTAGGATGACCGCATGGGTTCTGTGCAAGGAAAAGCAATTATCGTGACGGGTGCCGCCCGCGGCATCGGCGCCGAAATTGCGCGTGCCCTTGCAGGAGAAGGCGCCAAGCTTTGCATCGCTGACGTGAATGAAGATGCAGCAAAGGCCACCGCAAAATTGATTGGTCAAGGCGCCATCGCGGTGAAAGTAGATGTTTCAAAACGCGAAAGCGTCAAAGCTTTGATTGCTGAAACTGTAAAGAGATTCGGCAAGCTCGATGTGATGTTCAACAATGCCGGCATCAGCCAGACCGTCAATTTCATGGATGTGACCGAGAAAGACTGGCAGCGCATCATGGATGTGAATGGACTGGGTGTTCTGCTCGGCATACAAGAGGCCGCACGCCAAATGAAGGCGCAGGGCACCGGCGGCAAGATCATCAACACCGCATCGATCGCCGGCAAGCAGGGCTATCCGCTCTTCGCGCATTATTGCGCTTCGAAATTCGCTGTGGTGGCGCTTACGCAGGCCGCAGCGCGTGCGCTTGCATCTGACAAGATCACCGTCAACGCCTTTGCGCCTGGCGTTGTGCGGACCGAGTTATGGGAACAGCTCGACCGCGAATTCATGGATCTCGGCCTGACGCAGAAGCCTGATCAGGCCATCAACGAATTCAGCCAGTCGATTTTGTTGGGCCGCTATTCAAAGCCGGAAGATATAACCGGCGTCACGTCATTTCTTGCTTCCGCGGCCTCTGACTATGTCACGGGCCAGACCTATATGGTGGACGGCGGGATGGTGCTGACATGAAAAAAAGAAACTTTGGGAGAACGTTCTATGAAGGCAGTGAGGTTTCACGCCGCTAAAGATATCAGGGTTGAGGATGTTGCCGCGCCTTCCAGCAAGCTGGGGCCGAATGACGTTCTGATCAAGCCCATGGTGACCGGCATCTGTGGCACGGACTTGCATGAATATATTGCAGGACCCATAGTCACGCCGCAGACCCCTCATGTTTATACGGGCGCCACTAATCCGCAGATTCTGGGACATGAAACCAGCGCGATTGTGGTCGACAAGGGGTCGGCGGTTACGCATGTAAGAGCGGGTGATCGTATCTCGGTCCAGCCACTGATTTCACCGCGCGATGACTATTACGGCCGCCGCGGCTTGTATCACCTCAGCGAGAAAATGGGGTGCGTGGGCCTTAGCTGGCCTTGGGGCGGCATGGGTGAACTCGCTGTCGTGAATGACTACAACGTTGCCGTTCTCCCCAAGGGTGTGAGTGACATTCAAGGTGCGATGATCGAGCCTGCGGCCGTGGCTGTCTACGCGGTGGATCGCGGTCACGTTGCATCCGGTTCAACCGTGCTTGTTTCAGGCCTTGGACCAATCGGCGCACTCACTTTGCTGGCCGTCAAGGCTGCAGGGGCCTCACAGATTTTTGTCTCTGAGCCCAACGCATTCCGCCGGAAACTGGCCAAGGAACTGGTGCCCAGCGCCATTATCCTGGATCCAGCCGAAACCGATGTTGTGCAATATATCAAGGAACACACTGAAGAAGGCGTGGGCGTCGATGCGGCTATTGAATGCGTCGGCCTGGAGAAAAGCCTCAATACCTGCGCGGCGTCGGTGAGACGGCAGGGCCGGGTGGTGCAGACGGGCCTTCATATGAAACCTGCGAGCATTGATGCGATGCTGTGGGCATTGAAGGACATCACGGTGGAGGCGACGTGGTGTTATCCGGTGCAATGTTGGCCACGCATTATCCGCATGGTGGAGTCGGGAAATTTTCCGATTGAGAAAATCGTGACTGCCAACATCGATTCCGAACACGTGGTGAAGCAGGGCTTTGATGCACTGCTCGACAAGTCGGTCAATCATATGAAAATTCTGGTCACGGTATGAGCGCGATGACACAGAACAATGTGCCCGTGAAAGTCGCCCTCATCGGCCTCGGTTGGTGGGGCAGGAAAATGACGGTGGTCCTCCAGAAAGCCCGGCAGGACATTGAGATCGTCTGCGCCGCTGAACCAAATCCCGCAGGCGCCGCGTTTGCCAAGGAGCATGGGTTTCCCTGCTATCCGGATGATGCCGCGGCTCTAAAGCATTCGGGCGTTGAGGCGGTAATTCTGGCCACGCCGCATTCACTGCATGCCGAACAAATCGAACGTGCCGTTGCGGCTCGCAAGCATATCTTCTGTGAGAAACCTTTGGCACTCACGCGCGCGGGCGCGGAAAAGGCTGTCAATGCCTGCGCCGCCAAGAAGCTCGTTCTGGGCATGGGCCACGAGCGTCGCTTCGAACCGCCCGTGGCCGCCATGATCGCCGCTGCGCAGAGTGGCGCTTTGGGCCGCCTGTTGCAAATCGAGGCCAATTTCAGCCATGATAAGTTTGTGAGCCTGGATGCCAGCAATTGGCGGCTCAATCCGGCGGAAGCGCCGGTCGGTGGCATGACCGCGACCGGCATTCACTTGACGGATCTTTCCACGCTTCTGCTTGGTCCGGCCCGCGATGTGCGCGTTTCCTGTGAGAAGCTGGCCTCGAATATTCCGCAAGGCGACACAATGAGTGCGCATATTCGGTTCAAGAACGGCGGCACGGCGTATATTTCTGCCACCCTGGCCACTCCCTTCATCTCGCGCTTCGCGCTGTTCGGCACCAAGGGCTGGATCGACATCCGCGACAAGGCACATGTGGAATCTCCAGCGGGTTGGGTAGTCACCTCGGCGAATACTGGATCTGAAATCTCGGTGAAGGAAATTCCGCCGGCTGAGCCGGTGAAAGACAATCTGGTGGCCTTCGCTCACGCTATTCGCGGCAAGGCGGCATACCAGATCACAGGCGAAGAACTGATCAACAATATTTCCATCCTCGAAGCCATCATCGCCTCAGCGGCGCAAGATGGCGCGATCGTGAATGTGTAGGGAGCCCGCAGCATGAAAGCGCTCGTTTTCGAAACCCCAGAAAAGCCAGTCATCGTCGATGTGCCGGTGCCCGGCATCAAGGACACGGAAGTTCTTATCAAGTCCAACACCATCGGCATCTGCCATTCAGACTATGAACTGCTGGGAGGCCGCTACATCGTCCCGATTTCGTATCCTGTCACGCCAGGCCATGAATGGTGCGGCGAGATTGTTGAAGTCGGCAAGTCCGTCAAAGGCTTCAAGAAGGGTGACCGGGTGGTTGGCGAATGTGTGGTGCGCACGCCAGAACGCCTGCATCACTTCGGCTTCTCGATGGACGGTGCGGACCGTGAATATTTCAACGTCAATCCCGACTGGCTGCACAAGCTGCCGGACTCGGTTGATGACATGCGTGGATCACTGATTGAGCCGTTTACCTGCGGCTACTATGCCGTGATGCGCTCCGGCGGCACCAATGCGTCGGAAACGGTGGTGGTTTCAGGCGGCGGCACCATCGGCCTTGTTACCGCTGCAGCCGCACTTGGCATGGGTGCCCGCGTGATCGTGGCCGATCCCATCAAGCGTCGCCGCGACATTGCGATCAAGCTTGGCGCCGAGGCCGTTGATCCCACGGATCGCGGTGCGGACCAGATCAAGGAAATGACGGACGGCAAGGGTGCTGACCTTGTGGTGGAATGCGCCGGTCATGATGCCTCGCTCGCCGCCGTGTTTGATTACGTTGCGCAGGATGGCCGCATGTCGATGGTGGGTATTAACATTGGCCGTAAGATTTCGGCGCAATTAGGTCTGATGCAGTTGAAGAATTTGACGATCCGCGGCTGCATCGGCTCACCTGGTGTATGGCCCGCCGCCATTCGCTTCCTGGAACGCACTGGTATTGATCTCTCACCGATCCAGACCCACAAATTTGCGCTCACCGATGCGGTCGAAGCATTCAAGCTGGGGCAGGACCCGCAGGCGTGCATCAAAGTGACTCTCTCTACAAAAGGATTGAACTGATGGAACGCCACGCGCTGATAGCCGGTGTCTCAGGTATCATTGGCCGCCATCTGGCGGAGCATCTGGCCGCCACCAATGGCTGGAAAGTAACCGGCATTTCGCGTCACAAGCATGACCTGCCCAAGGGCGTGCGGCATATCGCGGTGGACCTGACGGATGAAGAAGCGGTGGTCGTCGCTCTGAAAAAGGTGAAGCCCACCGACGTATTCATCACCACCTGGATGCGGCAAGCCACCGAGGCAGAAAATTGCCGCGTCAATGCCGGCATGGTGCGCAATCTCCTCACCGCGTTGGAAGGCAAGAAGATCAAGCATGCTGCGCTGGTTACTGGTGGCAAGCATTACATGGGCCCTTTCGAAGCCTATGCGAAGAGCAAACCGCAAACCCCGTTCCGCGAGGAGATGCCGCGACTGCCTTATCAGAACTTCTATTACGATCAGGAAGACGAGCTGTTTGCCGCTGCCGAAAAACAGGGCTTCAGCTGGTCGGTGCACCGCCCACATACGCTGATCGGCTACACCGTCGGCAACCAGATGAACATGGCGGCCACGCTGGGCGCCTACGCGGCTATCTGCAAGGAAACTGGAAAGCCTTTCGTGTTTCCGGGGTCACCGCAGCAATTTGAATCCTGCATCGACATCACCGACGGCCGCATCATCGCTAAGCAATTGCTCTGGGCGGCAACCAAGCCTGTCGCGCGCAACCAGGCTTTCAACATCGCCAATGGCGAAGTGTTTCGCTGGAACTGGCTGTGGCCGAAACTCGCGGCCTATTTCGGATTGCCCCACGCGGAATATCCGGGCCACGCCCAGCCGCTCGAAGAGCAGATGAAAGGCATGGAGCCGGTCTGGGACAGGATTGTCGCCGAGCATGGATTGCAGAAGAACCCGCTCTCCACTGTGGCCTCCTGGTGGCACAGCGATGCCGATCTCGGCCGCACGATCGAAACATTCAATGACATGACCAAGAGCCGCGATATGGGGTTCACCGCCTATCAGAACTCGGTGCGCTCATTCACCGACGCATTCGACAAATTCCGCGCCGAAAAGGTTCTGCCGTAACGGCCAGCCCGAAAATGGTTGCCACGAGAGAAAATGAGAGGAAGGAGGGAAAAGATGAACCAAACTGCTGACACGCAAGTGACCATGATGCCGCTGCGCAACGTCTTGTCCTCGCCACTCAACCGCAGCTTTATGACGGTGATTGGGTCCACTTTGGTCCTGCTCGTCATCTGTGCGATTTTTGCGCCTTCGAGCATTTCGCTCGGCGCGCTCTCGGGTAGCCTGCCCTTTGCCGCGATTATTGCGATTGTTGGTCTTGGCCAATTGCTGGTGGTGCAGCAAGGTGGTTTTGACCTTTCGTTGCCCGGTGCTGTGTCCCTCGCTGTTGTGCAGGCCACGCATTATCCGCAGCAGGATAATGCGCTGCTGTTGCCTGCCATTCTCATTGGCTTGAGCTTTGCGATTGCCGCCGGCCTTCTCAATGGCATCCTGGTTTCCCTGTTCAGGCTGAATGCCATCATCGCAACCATCGGTGTCAATGCGTTACTCTATGGCGGGGTGTTTGCGGTTTCTGGAGGCACGCCGAGCATCACCACCGAGTTGCTGGCCGACATTGCCAATGGTGAGATTCTGGGAATACCCAATTCAGTTTATTTCGCGCTGGTAGCGCTTCTGGTTGCGTCCCTTGTTCTGAAGAAAACTGCAATCGGCCGGCGCTTCGAGGCTATCGGAGCCAACCCGCTGGCCGCCCGCGCGGTGGGCCTCCCGGTGAAGCTTCACCAGCTGATGGCTTATGTCTATGCGCAGTTACTCTATTGCATGGCGGGGATTCTGATTGCCGGCATCACGCGCGAGCCCACCGCGTTTCAGGGCGATTCACTTTTGCTGCCCTCCGTGGCGGTGGTGGTGTTGGGTGGCACATCATTGCTGGGCGGCCGCGGCTTTCCGATTTCGACGGTGCTCGCCGCTTTCTTTTTAAACCAATTGAGTCAGTTCGCGCTCGCCGTTGGCGTGCCTTACTCGGCTCAAACCATCATCCAGGCCTTGGCCCTGGGTTTTGGGATCGGCGTCTACTCGGTGCGGTGGACGTTTAACCAGAAGAAGCCAACACAATGACTATAAAAAATGGAGGAAGACAAAATGAAGTTTAAATCTTTCAAGCAGAAACTGGCGCTCGCAGCAGCGACGACGGTTCTGGCTCTCGGCAGCGCATCGGTGGCGCAGGCTGATGTGCCATCATGGTGCGGTCCAAAGAAGGCGACACTTGCTTTGCTCGACGGCTATGGCGGCAACAGCTGGCGCCAGGTCACGACGGCCTCGGGCAAGCAGACCGTTTCGCTTTGCCCCAGCATCACCAGCTATGAATATGCTGACGGCCAGGGCGATACTCAGAAAGCCATTTCGGATATCAAGGGCATTGCTGCAAAAGGCGTGGACGCTCTCGTGGTGTTCGGGGATGCGGGGCCTGCCGTGCTGCCTGCCATCACCTCCGTCTTTAAGGCTGGCAAGGTGATCGTGCCTTACCGCGTCAATGTCGGCGGCAAGGAAGGAGAGAACTACACGAAGTTCATCGGCTCGTCTTTTGAGAACGATGGTGCCAACTGGGGCAAGTGGATCAAGGGCGTGCTGCCGAAGGGTGGCAACGTTCTGTTCCTCTCCGGACCTGCCGGCAACAGCCAGGGACTTGATGAACTCAAGGGCCTGAAATCGGTTCTCGGTGCGGAATACAAGTTCATCAACCCGGAACCCTTCGATGTGACCAACTGGGATCCAGCTCTGACGCAGAAAGTGCTGACGGCGGAAATTGCCAAGAATGACAAGATTGACGTGATCGTGTCGGACTTCGGCCCGTCTCTGGTGGGCGCATTGCCGCTGTTCAACAAGTCCAACAGATCGATCCCCGCTCTTGCCACCTCTGACGGCAATTCGTTGGGCTGCTTCTGGACGGATAGCCAGGGCGCTGCCAATCCTGACTTCAAGCTGATGACGGTGGCAACCGGCAACGACAATGTGCGCCTCGCCGTGCAATGGGCCGTAGCCAAGGCTACCGGCGGCAAGGACCCGGAAGAGAACATCTTCAAGGCTCCCGTGTTTGAAGATTCAGTCTCCGGAACTCCGAGCAAAGTGCAGTGCCGCAAGGACCTGCCGGGCGCGATCTACCTGTCATCGGAACTCCCGGCTGATGACCAGGCCAAGGCTGTCGGCAAGTAAGTGAGTAAGCGCCCCGGAGGTCGACTCCCTTCCTCCGGGGTGCATTTCTAAACGGAATGCGTTAAGTGGCCGCGAAAAGCGAAAAACTGAAAATTGATGCTGCGCCACCGCATGGCGAGCTGGCCATACGGCTGTCCAATATCTCGAAATTTTATTCCGGTGTGCCAGCCTTGCGTGATGTCAGCGTGGAATTCTACGCTGGCGAAGTTCATGCCATCCTTGGCGAGAATGGCGCCGGCAAATCGACTTTGATGAATATCATATCCGGCGCAGGCTATCCCGAACTGGGTGAAATCTGGGTTGACGGTAGACGGATTTCACAAATGTCGCCGGAAATCGCCACATCACTCGGCATCGCCATTTCCTTCCAGCACCCTGCCGTTCTGGATGATCTGTCCGTTCTGGAAAACCTGCTGGTCGCCTTGCCACGTGCGCTCTTTTCCGAGGGATCGGAGCAGGGCGTAGCTCAGGCGCTGCTGGACACGGTGGGCTTGAATGTGCCTCTACGTATGCGCGCCGATGAATTGTCGGTGGCGCAGAAACATCTTCTCGAAATTGCGAAGGCCCTGGCCATCAAGCCGAAGGTTCTGATCCTTGATGAGCCCACGGCGTCCCTCGACCAGGATGCGACCGACATGCTGTTCGCGCGCATCCGCGAGGTTGTGAAGGGGGGCACTTCGGTGATTTACATCACCCACCGTCTGGCCGAAGTGCGCCAGATTGCCCAGCGTGTCACTGTGTTGCGTGACGGACGCGTGCGAGGCGGCGGATTGGTCAAAGATTTCGGTGATGCCGAGATCCTGGCCATGATCGTGGGCCGCACCCTGGGCTCGGCCTTTCCGCCGAAGGCCAGCGGCAACGCGCAGGATGTGATCCTCGCTGTCAAAGCGCTCAGCGCCAAGGATTTCAAGGACGTGTCCTTTGACGTTGCGCGCGGCCACATTGTGGGTGTGGCGGGTGTGGCGGGCAATGGCCAATCCGAGTTAATGCGTGCCCTTGCAGGCCTGCTCACCTCCGAGGGCACGATCTCGCTGAGCGGACGCAAACTGCAAAGCCGGGAGCTGCTGCAAGAAGCAGCCTTCATGCCGTCTGACCGACACGGCGAAGGTCTGGCCTCGGGCCTCACAGTGCGCGAAAATGCATCCTTTGCTGCCCTCGACAGGTTTTCCTCCTTCCGCA
Source organism: Aestuariivirga litoralis (assembly GCF_015714715.1). Classification (NCBI taxonomy): domain Bacteria; kingdom Pseudomonadati; phylum Pseudomonadota; class Alphaproteobacteria; order Hyphomicrobiales; family Aestuariivirgaceae; genus Aestuariivirga; species Aestuariivirga litoralis. Next base: position 347,235 of record NZ_WAHS01000001.1, read on the forward strand.
TCATGAGCTGGAGAAAGGAGCTGGCGCATGTCAGCGAGACCTTCGGTGCGCTGGCTGTGAAAGCGCCCAGTATTGAAGCGCCCATCCTGTCGCTTTCCGGCGGCAACCAGCAGAAGGTCGTGATGTCACGCGCACTGCTTTCTGAGCCGGGTTTGATCATTGCCGATGAACCAACGCAGGGTGTTGACGTCGGGGCCCGCGCTGAAATTTACCGCATCCTGCGCGAGGTTTCGAATTCCGGCACCCCCGTCATTGTGAACTCGTCGGACGCAGCGGAACTGGAGGGCCTTTGCGACACAGTGGTTGTGCTGTCGCGCGGTCGTGTGGTGGAAACCCTTACGGGCGAAGATGTCTCTGAAGCGCGCATTGTGGCCGCAGCGGTCAATGCCAGCACCCATGTCGGCGAAAGTGCTTTGGCGCGGGCAGGTCGCACGGCGGCCAATGGCTGGCGGCATTTCCTGCAATCCGACAATGCGACCGCTGCACCCTTGGCGATGGTGATCGTGCTGCTCGGGCTTTATGTCTTTGGGCAGAACTCAAACTTCCTTTCGTCCTTCAATATCTACAACATTCTCATGCTGGCTACTGCGCTCGGCTTCATTGCCTTGGGGCAAACAATTGCATTATTGATGGGTGCGATCGATTTGTCTGTGGGACCACTTGCCGGGTTCCTGGTCGTAGTTGCGTCCTTCTTCATCAATGATTACAAATCCATTGGCATGATGACGCTGGGTTTTGTGCTGATGTTTGCGGGCGCATTCATCGTGGGGGCGGTCAACGGCATTCTCATTCGCTTTGCGAATTTCACAGCGATTGCTGCCACGCTTGCCATGTATATCGGCTTGCAGGGATTGAGCTTCGTGCTGCGCGACAATCCGGATGGCTATATCAACAACAAGGTCATGGAGATCGTGACCTGGCAATTGGGGCCGATGCCCGCGGCGTTCCTCGCGCTGGTGGCCGTAGCACTAGTGGGCGAATACATTCTGCGTAAATCTGGCCCAGGCTGGCGCCTCCGCGCCACCGGATCAGATGAAGAGTCTGCAAGGCGCATCGGCGTATGGGTTGACGGCACTTACGTCGCCGGCTTCATTGCCTGTTCGCTTTTGACTGCCTTGGGCGCTGTGATGTTGATGACGCAGATCGGAGTAGGCGACCCGCGGCAAGGCATCAACTACACCCTGTCGAGCATCACGGCGGTGGTCCTGGGAGGGACCAGTTTGCGCGGCGGTCGTGGCACATTTATTGGCACGGTGCTGGGTGCGGTGCTCCTCACTGAAGTGCTCAATGCCGTGTCCTTCCTCGGCCTGACCCAGATGTATCAATATATTTTCCAAGGTGCATTGGTGGTGGTCGCGGCACTGATCTATTCAACCGTGCGCCGACGCGCCAGCACCTAGTAGTAGCCGGCCTCGCGCATCGCAGCGTCGATGCGGTTCTGGCTTCGGGCCAGCGCCACTTCGTCCGAGCAATCGCCGTTGAGGGCGGCGAAAATTTCTTCGCCCAATATTTCCTCAATCAAGTGATATTCAGGGATCGGCGGCCGCTGCCAGTTCTGGATCTTGTTCTGTTTGGCCAGCCTGTCCACGAAACTCACAATGGGCGTGGATGCCGCTGCTTCAGGATCGGCGCTCACACTGAAGCGCGGCGCGACCGGGAAGCCGTTCTTCACGTATTCCTTCATGGCTGAGGGCGAAGCCATCCAGGAGATGGCCTCAAAGGCGAGGCGGGCGCGCTCGGGTGGCAACGATTCCGGCACCATCAACAGAAAACCGCCGATCGGCGAAACGGTGGTGCCGCCTGGGCCATGCGGATGCGGGAAATACGCGACCTTGCGTTTTACCAGCGAGTGAATGTCGTATTCAAAGCGCGCGGCGCGCATGGTCCAGCAATAGATCATCGCCGCTTGCCCACCGAGGAAGTAGTTGAGCGCTTTGTTCCAGTCGATCGACAGTATGTCCGGCGGCGAGAAGGCTAGCAGCTCATGCATGTATTTCAGGGTCTGCCGGCCCGACTCGCTCAAGATTCGAGGCCGCATCGCCTCACCCTTTAACTTGCTGTAGTCAACATGCAGACGCGGCGAGGGAATGTCGATGACCGGTCCTCCGCAACATCCCATAAAGAACATGAAGGAGTGCGAGACTGGCATGCCTTTGGCCGCGTTCCATACCACGCCTTGCATGCCGCGCTTAGGGTTGTGCAGTGCGCGCGCGGCATCAATCACCTTGTCGAAAGTAGTGGGGTGCGTGAGTCCGCGCTCCTCAAACAGGTCCTTACGGATGGAGAGAGCTTCAATGGTGCAGTAGATGGGAATGCCGAATTGTGTTTGGCTCCAATTCCCGGTGGCCCAGATGTTCGGATGGAAATCGAGCGGGTTGATGCTGCTGCTTTTTAGGAACTCGGTGAGTGGTTGCGCCACACCGCCCGCAACAGCTTCTCCGAGCCACGGCATGTTGATGGCAATGACGTCATACTGGCTTTCCTTGCGCCGGGCATTGGCGAACACTTCCTCGCGCAATTCGGGCAGATTCAGCAGTTTGAAATTCTTGCGGGCGATCAGCTTGGAACGGAAATCCGACCACATATCGCGCATCGAGGCGAAATAGTTATCGTCGTGCAGAAGGAAGCGCAGATCGGGTCCCGCGTCCTTTTTCTTCTCCATGATTTCTAACGGCGGGATGATCTGGCCAGCGAAATAGGATCCGCCAAAATAATAGTCCTCCGAGTCCGAACTTCCGCTTTTCAGCCCGAACGTGTCGGCCAGCAGTGCCTTCACCCGTGTGGCATAATCCGTGAAGCTGATCGCCAGCTTGCGACTGGGCTCCACATAGTGCGACTTGCCGGCGTCGCCGCGCTTCCTTAGTTGGATGTCGCCAGTTTCAATCAGTTTGTGGATGCGGCGCATGGCACTGGCGAAGGGCACACCTGCGGCTGACGCTAGCGAAGACATGGTGACATTCTCGCCGCGCAGATGAACTTTCATCAGATAGAGGATCATGTTCCAGTTGGCGTCGGGCTCGGCTGGCTTCAGCAGCTTGTCATAGGGCGAGCGCATGCGTTCCAGAAACGTGATGATGCGCAAAAGCTCGTATTCGGTCATGACGCCCGCTTTCTGATACGGCACCAATCTATCCGGAATTTAAGAATTTCTCAAATTGAGAAAATAGGTGAACGCTTGGCATGTCCGACCTGATTATTCTCTGATCCAAAAGAAAACGATCTGGAGGAAATGAAATGGCAGAACACATTTACGGCATGCATCACATTGGCATCACGGTGCCCAACATTGATGAAGGGATCTCTTTCTTCAAAGCAGTCTTCGGAACAGTCGAGGTGTTTCGCACCGGCCCATTTGATGTTGATGAGACTTTCATGCAACGCAGGCTGGGAGCCGGCCCTGGCACCAAGATCCGCGATCTGGTCTTTCTGAAGTGCGGGGCGGGCACAAATTTGGAACTGTTCGAATACAGCGGCGAAGACAGCAAGGCGAGGCCCAAGCGCAACTCGGAGATTGGTGGCACGCATCTCTGCTTCGAAGTCGAGGATGTTGTCGCTTCAGCCGCAAGGTTGCGGGCGCAAGGTATTGAGATGTTGGACGGCCCAAACTTGGTTGAAGACGGGCCGCTCGCAGGCTTTCATTGGGTCTATTTCAACACGCCTTGGGGGCAGTCGTTGGAGATAGCGAGTTTTGAAAGCTTGGGTTACGAGAAGACCTCAAAACATCGCCTTTGGAGAGCAAAAGCAGATTAGATCCTGAAGACCATCGATCGCAATACAAGGCCGAACGATTTTTCTTCTTTTGTCGATATCGCCAACTAGAACTCAATGTATCTTTGTGAGGTAACATTTTACAGCATTCGAGGATTAAGATTAGCTGGGAGTCTAGGATCTGGAGCTTAATCCAATAGTATCATATATTTCAATACCTTAACTTATGTTCTTGGCGAGACCATCTCTGCAAATCGTATCAATTTTTCGTAGGGACGCTGCTTCGCAGCAGGTAGATGGCTCCTGCTGGGGCGTGATGTGTAGCTCTTTTGGTTCTTAAACTGCGCTTCGCAAAAATTCGGAACAGTTGCTGGTGCCATCAGTATATGTTTTCCGGAGTGTATATTTCGAATGGCAGGGAAATCGACTGTGGCGGATACTCAGCACCGTTATCAAATGTTCTGATCATCGCGCTGACCATTTCCGAGGCCAACTGGGGCAGGGGATGCGATACAAGAAAGTTTAGTGTTCCGTCCAACAGGCCTGCACGGGTGACCTCGGTCAAATCGTAGCCGACAGCAACGATATCTTTCGAACGCCCACTGCTGCGCAATGCATTCAGCGCTCCAGAAACACCACCTCCTGAAATGAGGAGCCCCAACAGATCCGGATGCTTGGCCAGGATATCTTCGGTGACTTCTTGCGCGATACTTGCTGTTTCAAAAGTTGACTGGGCCTCCAGGAGTTCGAAGCCGTTCGCGTGCTCGCGAAAGTATGACCGAAACCCGCTTTCGTTGGTCTCTTGGCAGCGATAGCGGTGGTTGCCGACCAGAATGCCGATTTTCCCTGGTCGCTTGCAAATATTGTCGATGGCCCAACCCGCAACGCGCCCCACTTTCCAGGCATCCAGACCAACGTAGCCAACATTGCACCTGGCCGTGAGCTGGGAGATGATTGCGAACACCTTGATGCCTCTAGCAGACAGCTCCTCTATTGCTGCTGACACGATGGGATGCTCAGTAGAAACGACTCCAATCACATCGCATTGCTCCGCGAGTTTATGAATTCCTGCAGCAACATTCTGCGCCGAAAGTTCATCGAGGAACTCAATTCGTGTCATCACCTCGTGATCGCGTGACGCCAACGCGGCCGCTTCAATGGCCTTTGCAAGGTCGCGATAGAGTGTGCGATGGCGTTGGAGGAGCAATATCCCCACCCTGACTTTCGGACGGCCTAAACGCAATCCTTGCTTCAACGTAGCTGTGCCATAAAAACCTACAGATTCAGCAGCTTGCAGAACCTGCTTTAGGGTTTCTTCGCGCAACTTGTGAGGCTCATGGAGAGCCCTGTTCACGGTCGAAACAGAGAGTTTCGCGGCTTTTGCAACATGGGGAATTGTGGCGCGTGCCATTGTCCGTCCTCGCTTCAAAACATCTCAGCAGCTCGATTTCTAACTTGAATTTCTTTGATACGAAATGAGCAGATTCCACTCACCATCATTGCATCCGTTGAATTCGAAATGCAACGTTCATTCCAACAAAATCTGACACGGCACAAATATTCCGCCGAAGTCGAGTGCGCTTTCAGGGAAGAAGAAATGGACGACCTGCAATTTGGGACAAGGAACAAGCGTGGCGATTGGGCACCGAATGCTCATCCGCAGATCGCATTCTTTTGGACCAAACCCTTCGACCTCAAGAAGTGGGTAGGTTTCATAATCGGCTACATCTGGCCTTGGAATGTCTTTCATATGGCCATCACGCTCCTCTACTGGCGTTACATTCTTCCGGATTGGGAAGTGATGAAGACGCTGAGCTGGAGTTGGGCTCTCTGGCTTTATGCTGTGAACGGCGCCGGCATTTTCCTGATGTATGGTTCCATCGAGCTTTTCTTTTACCGAAAGCGCAAGCAAGGCACCCGCTTTAAATACAACGGCAAGTTCCCTTCCGAGCAACCGTCGGACGTGTTCTGGTTCAAAAGCCAGAACATCGACAACTTCTTGCGCACATACGTTTCGGGCATAACGATGTGGACGCTGGTCGAAGTGATCATGCTGTGGTGCTACGCCAACCACTACGTCTATTGGCTCAATTGGTCCGATCATCCCGTTTGGCTCACGGTATTGCTCCTGGCGACGCCGATGATCCACGAGGTCAACTTCTTCGTCATCCACCGCGCCATTCACATTCCGTTTTTCTATAAGTGGATTCATTCGGTGCACCACAATTCGGTGAACCCTTCGCCCTGGTCATCCCTTTCGATGCATCCCATCGAGACCTTCCTGTATCATGGAGTGGTTTGGTGGCATCTGATCCTGCCGTCCAATCCTCTCATCGCGCTTTTCCAACTCCACATGGCGGGATACGGCGCAGTGAACGGGCACATTGGCTTCGACAAGCTTGAGCTCACGGAAGGTGCCTCGCTCGATAGCCATGCCTACCTGCATTACCTGCATCACAAGCATTTCGAAGTGAACTACGGCGGCGACGGATTGATACCGCTCGATAAGTGGTTCGGCACTTGGCACGACGGCACCAAAGAAGCGCAAGCGCTCATGGATGCGCGTTACGAGAAAAAGATTGCACGCATGAATGCGCGCCAAAAACAGAATTCATGAGAACATGAATCCGTCGTGAGACGGTAAACAGGAGGGAACTGAAATGAAGAAATTGAACGCTCTATTGGTCGCTCTGGCGACCACCGCGACCATCGCCCTCGGGGCAACGGCAGCGCATAGCGCCAACATTGCCGTGGTTGGTGGTTCGAACGACGACGCTTTTTGGAACTTGATCAAGAAGGGCCTGGACGATGCCACGCCTGCAATCAAAGCCAACGGCGGCTCGGTGAACTATCTTCGTCTGCAAAATTACGACAACTTTGCGCCTGACGTTGTTCAACTGATCCGCACCGCCATCAGCCAGAAGGTTGACGGTCTGGTTATCCCAAATTGGGTTCCTGAATCGGAAGACCCTGCGATCAAGGACGCAATCAAGGCCGGTATCAAGGTCATCTTGATGAATGCCGGTGGTGCAGAAAAAGCCAAGGAGCTTGGCGCGATCAACTATGTTGGTTCTGACGAATATGTTGCCGGTGTTGCAGGTGGCGACTACTTCGGCGCGCATGGCTCGAAGAATGTCATTTGCGTTAACACTCTGCCGGGCGCTGCGAACACCGAGTCACGCTGCAAAGGCGTGATCGAAGGCGTAACGAAGGCGGGTGGCAAAGGTGCGCAATTGCCCTTGCCGACATCAAGCTTTGGCAATGCTACGGCAGTTGCCGAGGCCATCAAGGCAGAACTGATCAAGGACAAGACAATTGACGGTGTGATCACGATTGCTGCTGGTGACGCAGACTCTGCTGCTATCGGCATTCAGCAGGCGGGCCTGACGGAAAAAACCAAGTTGGGCACGTTCGATCTCAATAAAGCCGGTCTCGACCGCATTAAGAGCGGCAAGCAGGCCTTCGCCATCGACCAGCAACCGTATCTGCAAGGCTACCTGGCAACGAGCATTCTCGCATCTGCAATCGATTTCGGCACCGACTTGCCAACAAATCCGGTCCTGACAGGCCCTGGCATTGTCGACGCATCGAATATCGATGCCACGCTGGCCGGTGTCGCAAAAGGCGCACGCTGATACTTGTGGCCCGGGTGGTTATCCCGGGCCCTTTTTCAATCTCAAGAAACGTGTCAGCTAGAATTCTGACAATATCCAGGGAGGCGAACTTGACTGCCAGTGCGAATACACGTCCATCATTCGGTGGTCTGTTCAGAAGGCCAGAAACGGGGGCATTCTTTGGACTCCTCGCCGTTCTCTGCTTCTTCACCATTTTTGGTGGGTTGAACTTTCTCGACATCAACGGCGGCCTTTCGAGCTGGCTCAACGTCGCTGCCAATCTTGGGATTATCTCCATCCCCCTGGGACTTTTGATGATCGCAGGTGAGCTGGACATCTCAGTAGGGGCGATGGTCCCCGCGGGCGCAATGATCACTGCGGTAATTGCCGGGCATTATCATCTCCCAATTTGGCTTGGCATCGTTGCCACCCTCAGTTTTGGTGTGGTCGTTGGCCTCGTCAATGGCATCCTCATCGTTCGCACTGCAGTGCCGTCACTGATTGTTACGTTGGGTTCGCTTTTCTCAGTGCAGGGAATTCTGCTAGGATTGACGGTGCTGATCACCAAATCTACCAACGTGGCCCTGACGACTGAAGGCATCGCCAAGCCGATGTTTGGGGATTTTGTGGAGCTCGGTGGACTGTTTCCCCCCGGCCAACTTCAAGTCTCGGTCTTGTGGTGGTTTTTGTTCACGGCTGGCTACATCTATCTCTTGCACTATTCTCCGTTGGGAAACTGGATTTTGGCGATGGGTGGCGACAAGGTTAGCGCCCGAAACGCTGGCATTCCCACGTCTAAGTTGACCATAGCGCTCTTTGTTTTCTCGGCCGTGTCTGCTTCGTTTGTGGGAATGTGCCAGGCCATTCTCTTCAATTCTGCGCAAGTCGGCGGAGGGCAATCATTCATCTTCAATTCCATCATTGCTGTAGTCATTGGCGGAGTGCTTCTCACAGGCGGCTTTGGCTCGGTGATCGGAATCTTTTTTGGGACCATCACTTTCGCAATCGTGAGCCAGGGCATTTACTACACTAACTTTGATCGGAACTGGTCGAGCCTCATCATTGGTGTCTTGTTGTTGGCAGCCGTCCTCATGAACAACACGTTCCGCAATGCTGCGCTTTCATATGCGCCCAAGAAAAAGTGAGAACGGCCATGAACACTCCAATTCTTGAGTTGATAAACATAAACAAGTCATTCGGGCCAATTGACGTTTTGCACGACATTTCATTGCAGGTCCGGCCGGGTGAAGTCATTTGCCTTCTGGGCGATAATGGCGCTGGCAAGTCGACTTTGATCAAGCTGATGTCCGGGGTGTTTATCCCGAGCTCAGGTCAAATACTCATGGATGGCGCGCCGGTTGCTTTCGAGACACCGCGCCAGGCCAGCGAAAAAGGCATCGCTACTGTGCATCAATTTGGCGGGACATTTCCACTCATGAGCATCGGGCGCAGCTTTTTCGTGGGAGCCGAGCCGACCAAGGGGTGGGGTCCATTCAAAATATTCGACCGGAAACGCGCTAACGAGATCGCGGTCAAATCGGTTCAGGATTTCGGCATCACACGTATAGACGATGGCGACCGCCTGGTTGGAGGGCTTTCTGGTGGCGAGCGCCAGTCGCTGGCCATTGCGCGCGCAGTCTATTTCGGTGCGCGCGTATTGATCCTTGATGAGCCGACGGCAGCTCTCGGTGTGAAGCAGGCTTCGCATGTGCTTCGCATTGTCAATCAGGCCAAGAAGCGTGGTCTTGCGGTCATCTTCATTACTCACCAGGTCACGCATGCCATGGCGGTGGGCGATCACTTCGCTGTTCTGATCCGCGGTGCCATCGCCGCCGATTTCAAGAAGGGTGAAAAGACCCGAGAAGAAATTACCGATCTTATGGCAGGCGGCGAACAGATGGCCGAGCTGGAAAAAGAGATTGAGGCTTACTCAGCACAGGCTACGGCTTGAGGGATCGGAAATCATGACTTCTCCCTTCACCCTGTCGGCCTGCGCCGAAATGCTCTGGCCAGACAAGCCCATGCTTTGGCGCCTGCAGCGCCTCACTGAACTGGGTTATGAATGCGGCATCTGGAACTGGGCCAATCACGATGTGGCCCAGCTGGAAAAATCCGGCGCGAAGTTCTCTTCGATGACGGGCTATGTCACTGGCCGTCTGTCAGATACAGAAGGCGCTGATGATCTGCTGCGCACGGCGGTCGAAGCCATCAAGATCGGCAAGCGCCTCAACGTCGCTCGCCTTAATCTGCATGGCACGGGCCTAGGCGATCGCGGCCTGCCTGTTACGCCTGTGGAAATTGTCACCGGCGGCATGTGGCTCAAAGCCGAAGATACGCTGCGCCGCATTGCTGATCTGGCGGACAAGCATGACGTTACCTTCATGCTGGAAAACCTCAATCTCCCGGTCGATCATCCCGGCGTGCCCTTCGCTACCATTGAAGACACGCTGGCACTGATCTCTGCCGTCAACCATCCGCGCGTGAGGTTGAACCTCGATCTCTATCATGTGCAGATCGGTGAGGGGAACTTGATCGAATGGTGCCGCAAGTCGCAGCCCTGGATCGGCGAGATCCAGGTTGCAGATGTGCCCGGCCGCAAGGAACCCGGCACTGGCGAGATCAACTATGCTGGCGTGGCCAAAGCCCTCGTAGCCATGGGTTACAACGGCCCGGTCTGCATGGAAGCCCATGCGTCTGGCGATTCCGAAGTGGCATTGCAGGCATTCAAATCAGCTTTTTCTCCAAGCTAAAGGTATCGAATAAATTCATGGCACAGTGGATCGAAGTTTGTGGTGCAAATGATATTGCCAGCGAAGACGTGATGAAATTCGATCACGCAGGCAAAACCTACGCGGTCTATCGATCACCAGAAGACCGCTACTACGCAACCGACGGCCTTTGCACGCATGAAAAAGTCCGTCTGTTTGAGGGATTGGTGATGGACCACATTATTGAATGCCCCAAGCACAATGGCCGCTTTGACTATACGACCGGCCAAGCCAAGGGAGCGCCTTGCGTAATCAATCTGAAGACCTATCCGGCCAAAGTCGAAGGTGGCCGGGTTTTCATCGCCATCAACTAACAGTCAGTAGGAGAGCAGGGACATGGCTAGAAGAATCCGGCCTACCGTAGCCGAGATACGGGCTAACAAGGGCAAGCATCAATACACCATGATGCGAGTGGAGAGCTGGGAAGAACTTGCTGCCGCTGAAATCTCCGGCATCGACATGGTATCGGTGCCCCCTGAACTGCTGATGCAGAAGCAATTCCGGGAAGTGGCGCCCTCGCTGTTCGCCGTCCCTGGTTTACCGCTCTATGCGTCGCCCGGTGTTACTGATGACTATCTGAGATGGGCATTCGAAATGATGAATGCTGGGGCGGACGCTGTCTACTGTGCAGCTGCCTTCGATACAGTTGAACGAATGGCGAAAGACAACATCCCCGTGATTGGTCATGTCGGTCTGGTCCCTCATTTCTGCACCTGGACCGGTGGGTTCAAGGCCGTCGGTAAAACCGCCGCGAGTGCAATGCAGGTTTATGACCGGTGTAAAAGGTATGAAGAAGTTGGTGCCTTCGGCGTCGAAATTGAAGTTGTCCCACCGGAAGTGACGGCCGAAATATCGAAACACACCGATTTATTTTTGGTGTCGATGGGTGGCGGTGCAGGTGGTGACTGTCAGTATCTCTTTGCGTGTGATGTCCTCGGCTACAACGCCGGCCATGTTCCGCGCCATGCCAAAAAATATGCCGACCTCGCGGCTGAGCATGCGCGTGTTCAGGAAATCAGAGTGAGCGCGTTCAAAGAGTTTGTCTCCGAAGTCCAGATGGGAGGTTACCCATCGGCCGCAAATATCGTGTCTGCTCCTCGGGCAGAAATGGAAGCGTTCAAAAAAATGATGTCAGGAAAGTCATAAAAAAGATGATCAGATTCGGAGTTATCGGCGCTGGCCGCATCGGCAAGGTTCACGCCCGCACCATTGCCAGCCATGCCAAGGCTGAACTGGCTTACATTGCCGATGCAATGCCGCAGGCGGCGCAGGGCCTGGCCGAGCAATATGGCGCCAAAGTAGCCAGCGTCGATGACATCATGAAGGCCAAGGATGTAGACGCCGTGCTGATCGGCTCGCCCACCGGCTTTCATGCCGAGCAGATCCAGGCCGCCTCGAACGCCGGCAAGGCGATCATGTGTGAAAAGCCGGTCTCGCTGAGTGTCGCCAAGATCGAAGAGACGCTTAAGGTCGTCGATAAGAACAAGTCGGTCCTGATGATCGGCTTCAATCGCCGCTTCGATCCGAGCTTTGCTGCCGCCGAGAAGCGCATCCGCGCCGGCGCGGTGGGTGACATTGAACTCATTACGGTGATCAGCCGCGACCCTGCGCCGCCGCCGGCGGAATATGTGAAGGGCTCAGGCGGCATTTTCGCCGACATGATGATCCATGACTTCGACCTCGCGCGCTTCCTAATGGGCGAGGAATTCGTCACCGTGAGTGCGTTGGGGGCGGCTTTGGTCGACAAGGCCATTGGGGAAGCGGGCGATGTCGACACCGCCGCCGTGCAGATGCAGACGAAGTCGGGCCGCATCGCGGTGATCACCAATTCCCGCCGCGCCACTTACGGCTATGACCAGCGCCTGGAAGTGCATGGTTCGAAAGGCATGATCCATGCCAAGAACATGCATGAGACGACGGTGGAGCTGCAGACCGCAGAAGGTTACCGCGCCGATCCGATCATGAACTTCTTCCTTGAGCGCTATCTGCCGGCCTACACCAATGAGCTGAACACGTTCATCGCCGCGGTGGAATCCGGCAACCGTGATCCGAAGCCGAATGGCTTTGACGGCTTGCAGGCGCAGAAGCTTGCCGAAGCGGCCAGACAGAGCTGGCAGACAGGTCAGCCGGTGAGTGTTTCGTGATTTTGATGGTGGAGCTTAGTTGCATCCATCCAATATTAATGTCTGAGGGCAAAACGAGGGTGAGATCAATCCCACCCTCGTTTGTCGAGTTACTTTTAGGTCGACGGGCAAGATATATCGACCACGGGGTGCATTTTTACTGCACAGTCGACGGTTTCGCGCAGCGCAGCAATTAGATGTTTGCATTGACTGATGCCTATAGCGATCGCTTGCGGCTGATCGTCCGACACAACGACCATTCGTCGATCACCGAACATTACACCTGTTCCGGGTTTGCGACCGCTGACAATCTCTTCGAGCGCATCACCAAGTTCTATTGCTTCATCAAGCGTGCATGCTTCGGGATCAGTCTCGTGCTGCATCTGGATTGTAACGAACTTGGCATCGCCCTCATCGTAGAGTCCGAGTTGGATTACGCCGACCGGTTGAGCCATAAGAAATTTGTGCAAGTGAATTCTCCAAAAATGAAATTAGGTAAGTTGATGTGAAATATAGTCTAAATCAATCTCGGGGGTGCTTGTAGCGCAGCAAAGCCTCCATAAATGTCGATGTGCCGGGTCCCTGAACATCATTCAGGAATTCCTGACGCAGATGCTCTGGGAAGACTTGCAGTTCGAGAGCCATGATGACCCTGAATGTCTGTTCCAAGTCAGCGGATCGCCGAGACCTCTCTTTCAAGGTTTTGATCAGCCGTTCGTAGCGGTCGGCCGAAAGGCCTTGTGCCCATCGCATGCCGGGTGGTGACACGGCAACGCTGGCCGGCTCAGATGCATTTTGATTGTTCATGTTCATTCCAGTTCGCTTTCTCAAATGAGCAGCCGATTGCCGCTGTGCGTCCATCACTGGGCGCCCATTGCAAACATCGGCTGTCGGGTTATCTAGGTCTGCGGCCTAGGCAGTGCGGCCAATTCACGACGAGGCGGACAGTTGACTACGAGACGGTGTCAACCGACGGTCTTCAGTTCAATGACGTTGCTTGAATCACTCTCCAACTGAATCGATCGGCGCAGATCATCTACGAGCGTGCGGCACCGTTCCGTAGTGATCGCGATCAGCCTTGGGTCGGCCTCTCCGATCATCCAAATATGTTCGCCGAATAACAGCGCCTGGTCGGGCCTTGTTCCGTTGACCAACGCTTCCAACCTGTCACTGAGGCGCTTGGCGTCGACCATTGTGTAAGTGTCGATGCCAACGTTACCGGTCATCCGAAGTATGATGGCTTTCATGCCGTCTTGCTCCGTTAACGCCATCGAAATATTCTCGGGGGCGTAAGCGATATAGGGTTCTGACATGTAATGCTTCCTTTCTTGATGTTGGATTTGACAGCCGATCGCCATCGCACGTCCATGATTGGGCGCCCGTTGCAAACATCGGTTGAGATTTGATTTCTAGGTTTGCGGCCTAGTTGGGCTCGTCACGCCACGTGCTGAGAGATTGACAGACCAATCTTTTTGTCCAAGAATTTTCTTCCTGCTTTCAGTTCTATGATGCGGGCCAGTGCGGCGTCTTGCGTGCTTTCGCATTTGATCTTCCCCTCCATCAAAGCCTTGATCTCGGTGTCGATCTGGTGCTTCCGAAACTCGCAGAGCGTCTCTGCCAACACTTCCGCGCTGAAGACCAGCGTTCGAACAATGTGTTCGAGACGTTTGATTTCCGTTTCTGGCGTGCTTCCTGTCTCAAGAAATATTAGGTCGGGATCGGTCAGATTGCCGAGTTCTTGGCCAACATACCTAACCGCGTAAAGATCTTCGTCATGCTGCTCCTCATCATTGTTCTTGTTGCGGTTGAGCCACTGAGAGAGACCCGTCTTAGGCAACATTAGCGCTTCCAAAGGCCCACCACTTACCAGTCCAGCTTCCTTGAATTTTTTCCGTTGACGGTAGCGCCTTTGCTTCAAGGCATTCTTATTTGCGATCTTGTCGTTCATAATCGTGTCCCTGGTTGGTAACGTGACTCATACAAAATTTGGTGGCTGTTACGGTAGAGGTTACGCGTTACGTTACGTGGGTTGGTAACAGCTGTCTTAGTCGGCGCTTTTCTTCGCGCTCCACGAGAAATTTGCACTAAAACAGATTATTGAACTTGCAGTGCGGAGCCGGGCCTCCTATTATTTCTATATCGGGAGCGGCTTTGCATGCTCCTTCGGAGAAGGACTGGCGAGATATGTAAACGCCGATGTCCGATGCACACGTTCTCTCCCATACTGGAAATTGACGATACAGTATCCCGGACTCAGACGGGGCGAATGAGATGCCAGATCGAGCGGATTGAATCCCAGCCGCGATAAATAAAAGGTTCTTCAGGCCAAGACGTGTGGCGCATCAATGCGGGCTCACGGGATGGCCGAGTAAGATGAAGGCTCTGTGCAAGCACAACCTTCACACCTGGTCTTGTTGCGGAAGTCCGCATTTCCAGGTGGCAACACCGGTAGTGCCCTTAACGTGGCAGGATTACGGGAGCGATGGACGGTAAATGCTACCCGCCGATCCGCTTATATTAGCTCCTGACTTAAACTCCGACTTAGACGCATGATAATCTCCCTTGTATGGTCCGTTCGTGGCTTAACGCCACTTTTCTCTTCAGGATCATACAAGGGGGATAGAACTATCCGCATGTATGAGGGGCGTTAGCCAACGCTGACTTCTTTGAAACAGGCTTTTTCGGAGCATCGCTTGGGTGCCCCACATCAGCTGTCGCTCAATAAGCGGAGCGTGCCGCAACCAATTCACTGAGATTGAGGGGCGCGTCAATGGACGCCAAGATCGACATCGCATCTCAAGCATGGCGGTTGTCGACGCCGAGCCCGGTGGCGCATGATTAGCAGCCTGTCGTCTGGCCAATGGATATCGGCAGGGCGGAATACCGGTCAAATCTATCGCCACTTGGGTGGGTGATTTCTGCAAGTATCTCTTTTGATCTGATGCACGGGCATCCGTGCACGTTAACACCCGGCCGCGTCATGTAAACATTTGTAAACATCCCGGCCATTGTTCGGCCTGACTTGTGAACATTCGCGCGAAAATCAGCCTGAAGCGCAAAACAGAATGTTTACAAAAATGCTTGGAAATATGTTTTTTATCCTAATATCTTGTCACTAAGTGTGCACTAAGTTCACAAAATCTTATGTTGGTCCGGTTTTTCAAGATCTGGACGCTAGGCCCGCAGTGAAGCTTACCTCATCCCCAAGATAGCGGGCCAATTCCATCAAATAGTAGCCAAAACTATCGTTGAATAGGTTGTCGGCAGCGCCATCCCTTTTGTTCTTGGTTTTGCTGGGTGTGTTGCTGCGCGGTTCAGGGAAGTTTCTGGTTTTCAGGCCGGGGATGACATAAAGATTGTTCTTTCTTCGGCTCTGAGGCGACGTGTGTTGCTAGGTTCCTCAATTCCTTGTGGTCTAGCGGATAGTTCGGCAGGCGGCGCGATAGTTGCGAGAAGCGCGTGGTCCGCCTGTGTTGCCTTGCTGTGTCATCTTTGCCCTACCGATGCCGACTTCACCACATGATGAGCTGCGCAAGTCCCTTGCAGCTCTCAGCACGTCCCGTTCTTTGCTCGCTATAACTTTGTCACGATCAACAACGACGAAGCGAGAGACAGAGTGCCTAATATGTCCAACTATCAGTTCATGCTCCAAGCGGGCCTTATTGCAGCAGCCATCAAACGCCTCGAGCCGCTCTATAGTCAAAAGGAATTGTCGAAACGCATCGGTTTCAAACACAGCAATATGCTTTCAATGATCAAGCTCGGCGAAGCGCCGGTGCCCATCGCGCGCGTTCCTGTGATCGCAAAAGTGCTCGAGATTGACCCTGTGCTCCTGATGCGGACTTGCATCAGGGAGACATTTCCACCTTGGGATATGGCTGTCTACCAGGTCTTCGGCGGTATCCTCACCGACGCTGAGAAATCCTGGGTAAAGATCTTCGAGGAAGTGAATATGCCCGCTCCCCCGACTGATCCAGAGAAGCGCCGGGACCTGATTGATTTCCTTCGGCTAAGGACATGGGAGCAATAAGTTGGCTTAGGGTTCGGGGGTGATAGCTTTCTCCAAGAGCAATTCTTGCTGCCGCAATTCGTGTGAGTGTTCGACGGCAAATGGGAATGGCCAGCTTCGGCGTTTGCTGGGGAGCCGTGGATCCCACAAATTGGATGTGCTCGTGCGGGGACCCGAAGTCTTAGGACTCCCGCGCCATATCGAGCGGGGTGGCTCGGGTTGCCGCACAATTTTGGCAAACTATTGCCTACCGGACCGAATGGTGTTTATTGCACCTCACATTCCGCGATCAATTATTTCTGAAATTTCGCTTCGCGGTTTTTCCACCTAGGAGTGACTAAGGTCAGTGGAACTGGTTTCGCGCGCTCAGCTACAATTCGTTCGTAAGCTTGTCCGGCGTTTTGAGGAGCACAACAACATCCTCCAAACAGCCGCGTATTATCAGGTTCAGTATATTGCCATCATTACTATGCTTCGGTCGATCGGCCACGTGTTTGAAAAAGTTGATTGTCGTGGCAATGCGTCTCGATCTAGGTGGGCGAAAACCGCTTGGAAGGACTGGCAGACGGTGCCGGTCTTTACGAACTTCATTGAACCCACGCGGAACGAATTGCTCAAGGAGTTCAAAGGTGGAGTCGACGTCAGGAGCGGATTTGATACCGTTGCGGTCGTTGTTAACCCAGCTATGGCACTCAACGATGATGACATGGCTGAGCTTCAAGTAAGCTTCCGCGCCGAGGAGTTGCGTGACCCTTCTGGAAGTCACGTATTGCCTCAGATCAAGGAAGCGATCGATTTTTGGGATGAGTGTCTGGCGTCTGCTGAGCGAGCATTTATAGATTTTGACTAGTTGCTGGGCAGACGATCCAAGTAAAGATACCAGCACTATCTAAAATCTCGCGCCTTCACCTTGATCGTGTCGATATGGAGATCGGGAACGTAAATATCCCGGGCCCTGAGGATGCCTCGTGGGTCTGGTGTCGGCGAGCCATGATGGAATTCATCGCCTCGACCATGGGGCAGGGGGAAGGCGCCTTCTCGTTCGCCTACGCTGGCCAGCTCTGACGAAAGATCGGTGAGCCCGTAGGCGACCAGATGAACCACGTCGCCTTCACGCTGCACCCGTCCTCGAACGCCGATCATGCTGGCTGAGAGGATGATGCGGCGGTTCTTTTCGAAGACCTGGGGCCAGACCACGAGGTTGGCTACGCCGCTCTCGTCCTCCAGGGTGATGAACATCACGCCCTTGGCGCTGCCTGGGCGCTGACGAACCAAGACGATGCCGGCCGTCTCAAGCCATTTTCCATCACTCGCATTCATGGCTTCGGCACAGGTCACGATCCTACGCTTTTTGAGATCGTCACGTAGGAATGAGATCGGATGACTCCGCAGCGAAAGAGTAGCATGGCGATAATCTTCGACCACTTCGCCACCAGCCTTCATTGGCCGGAGGGTAACGCCTGGTTCGTTGAACTCTCCAAAGGCTCCTTCCTCAGGGGCGGCTGCGCCCGCGAACAACGGCAAAGGCTCATCGCGGAGTGCCTTGATGGCCCACAGCGCCTCGCGCCGCGCCAAGCCGAAGCTTTCTCGGAAAGCGTCGGCATGTGCCAGTCGCGTCAGTGAGGCGCTGGGAATACCGGCTCGGCGCCAGAGATCATCCACGGAGGCGAAGTTCCTGTCGGCTCGCGCTGCAACCAGTGTCGCCGCATGGGCATTGGGCAGACCCTTGATAAGGCGATATCCGAGGCGGACCGCAAGGTGGCCTTCATCGTGGATAGGCTCCAGGGTGCAGTCCCAACGTGAGGCGTTGATGCAGATCGGGCGGATTTCAACACCATGTTCGCGCGCATCCCGGGCAATCTGAGCGGGCGCATAAAATCCCATGGGCTGACTGTTGAGCAATGCCGCACAGAACACGTCCGGGTGCCAGCACTTCAGCCAGGCGGACGCATAGGCAATCAACGCGAAGGATGCGGCGTGGCTTTCGGGAAAACCGTATGAGCCAAACCCTTCGAGCTGTTTGAAGGTCCGCTCGGCGAATTCCTCCTCGTAGCCATTGGCAACCATTCCGGCGACGAGCTTGTCCTTGAACCGGGATACGCCGCCCGTGAATTTGAAGGTCGCCATGGATTTGCGGAGCATGTCTGCCTCGCCGGGCGTGAAGCCGGCGCATTCGATGGCTACTCTCATCGCTTGTTCTTGAAAAAGTGGAACACCAAGCGTCTTGCCCAGCACCTTCTCAAGCTCGGGCTTCGGGAAATACACCGGCTCGATACCCTCCCGGCGCCGAAGGTATGGATGCACCATATCACCTTGGATTGGTCCCGGCCGGACGATGGCGACTTGGACGACTAGGTCGTAGAAAGTCCTTGGCTTCAGGCGAGGCAACATGGACATCTGCGCGCGGCTCTCGATCTGGAACGTGCCCAATGTGTCCGCTTTGCGGATCATGGCGTAGGTGCGAGGGTCCTCGGCCGGGATAGTGGCGAGGTCCAGCTCCACGCCTTTGTGTGAGGCCAGAAGATCCAGGCTCTTCTTCATGCAAGTCAGCATGCCGAGCGCGAGGACATCGACCTTCATGAACTTCAGCGAGTCTATGTCATCCTTGTCCCATTCGATGACTTGGCGTTTCTCCATCGCTGCGGGCTCGATCGGCACAAGGTCATCCAGCCGGTCATTGGTGAGGACGAAGCCGCCAGGATGCTGGCTGAGATGGCGCGGAGTTCCTTGAAGCTGCTGGGCCAGGTCCAGCGCCAGTCTTAGACGGCGATCTGTGAGGTTCAGGTTCACCTCGGCGAGGTGCTCGGTCTCTACGCCTTCCGACCATCGCCAGACCTGCGAAGAGAGCGTGGTGATCACGTCCTCGGGAATGCCGAGCGCCTTTCCTACATCGCGCAACGCGCCTTTGGTGCGATAACGGATCACCGTGGAGCAGAGCGCGGCATGGTCGCGCCCGTAGGTGTCAAACACCCATTGCATCACGATCTCACGGCGCTCGTGCTCGAAGTCCACATCGATGTCAGGTGGCTCACGGCGTTCCTCAGAGACGAAACGCTCACTATGCAACGGGGGATTCGAAGAGAAAAACTAGTTGATAGCGAAAGTTGCCCACCGACGAAGCGTCCAAAACAATAGGCGGTCACGCTCAAAACCGTTCAAAATTTCCTTTATAAATCAATAGAAAGAATCTTTGAATCTTCGTGACAATATACCGAAATCACTGAAAAGTCTAGCTATTTCGACCGAAATGGATCAAGCCGCCTGTATGCTCGATTCTTCCTTTCCGCTAATGTCGGGGCCGCTGCGGTGAATGGAATTTCCGTCGCCATCTATCCCTTCGTTGCGGGCGACGAATTGAACACTGTAGTGACAGCTCTCCTGGTAGTTGAGAGCAGCAGCCAAAAGTTACGATCAAGATAGACTGCAGCGCATTGTCTGTCCTCACTGGCCCCGCGATGGCATCAGATGAGAAAGTTCAAGGCCAGGATATTTGAGAGCATGGATGATTTTCACGCGGCGCTCGATACTGCCTGGCTTGACCTTCCCGTATCGGCTGGTGGTGGTCTGTTTCTTATGGCCGATGATGACGGCAATTTCGTCGTCCAAGAAATCGGCAGCGCGGAGCGCGTCCGTTAACGTGTGCCTGAAGCTGTGGAAGTTCACCTCCTCTGCGACTTTGATGCCGATCTTTTTCGAATACGTTCCATAGAACTTACCGAAGGCCGCGTTTCGCTTTCCACGGCTGTCTGGTAGGGCAGCAGGGAAAAGCCACTTGTCGCCAGACTTCATGCGAGTCTGGTGATAGGTCAAGAATCCAAGCTCGATCAGGGTAGGGTGGATAGGCACAACGCGCTTGCTGTTATCGTTTTTGAGCTGCTGATCATCGTCGCCTTCGTTGGTGATGTCGAAGACCCATTGATCCTCTATCTGAAAAATATCAGTAGTGAGCAGCTGGCAGAGCTCATTTGAGCGGGCGCCAGTGAAGAGCGCGATCAGTGGAAGCCAGTAGTGGTGGTCTCGCACTTTGAGGTCACCAGATTTCGCAGCCTTCGTCGGCGTAAAAGCTACGCAGCCTACAAATAGTGGCGATCGAAACAGCTGGTTGAGTTGGTCGATCGTGTAGGGGAGGACGTCGCTATCTTCTTCGTCGATTTTCAGCAGCATGTCGGCGACGGGGTTAGCATCAAGGAAACCCTCGGCAACGAGCCACCGGCAAAAAGCGCCGAGCGCCGTCAGGTATTGGTTGATTGTCTTCGGCGTGATCACTGGCTTTCCCACGACCCTGTTAGCTTCGATGGTTTCCGTGAGGGTCATCCCCCGAAAGGCCTTCGTCTCAGTTGCTTTACGTGGCCAAAGCTTCAGGAGGTTTTTCCAGTCTCGCACGTGCTTTTTGACGATGCCGTTCGGCGGAAAGAAGGTTCCGATGTGATCGGAGAAAAGTCCAACTTTCAACCGCGCAGCGTCAAGGGTCGCCGACCTGGCACGGTTCGGGTTTTCCGTCGCATATCGGTCAAATAACTCCATAAGGCTCTCACCTGGGGCAGCAACGAGCGGCAACGCCCCGGTGGGAGGCTTCACAAGGGGATGGCTACCACCACCTTTGAAATTTCCAGCGGCGCGCCGAACTGACTCGTCGAGCGCTTCGATCTCCGCAACTTGTAGCGCTTCAGCCAATCGGCGTTCTTCCTTCGACTTTGGCGCGATTGCCAGGCGATAAGCTGCCACGACCTTTGCTAAGGCTTCCTGGATCGACTTTGTTTCACCTTTGCCAACATGTGCCTCTAGGAGAGATTTTCGCGCAGCCCGCTCCGCCGCCTCGACCTCGGGCTTGTCTTTGATGCTCTCGTAGATGCGGAAGGCGGCGATGCTCTCTTCGCCGAACTCTCCTTCCAAGGCCTTCCAAACCTCGTCGAGGTCGTCCTCAGTCGCGTTGGTCAGCCGCTGCTTGTCGCCAAGGGAAAGGATATCCGTGTAGCGCTGCCACATGGCGTGTTCGACCACGGTGTCACTGAAGGGGAGTGCAGTTGATTTGCGGCCCACCTCAGCACGCTTCTGCGCGAACTCCCTGTCGTATTTTGCCTGAACAGAATTGCGCAGCCTCTTTGCTTCGTCGGGCCGAGCGGTCTTCAGCGCAACCAGCAGCTCTTTCCTGGGCTGACCGTTTCTGCCGAGGTAGTGCTGCTGTAAGTCCTTCGGAATGAAGACGCGCGTCGAATAATTCGCACCGCGCCGGACGAGGTATTTTGCCAAGAGGAAACTCCGATCGACCGATCGCTTTCGTAGCATCAAATCGTATCAGATATTTAGGAGAAAGGCTTTGATTTACAAGGGGTCCTAAGCTTTTCAAGAGCTTAGGACATGTTGGCTGGGAGACTAGGATTCGAACCTAGACTAGCGGAGTCAGAATCCGCGGTCCTACCGTTAGACGATCTCCCAACAGGATTGGCGCTGAATACCCATAGGGCTCTTGCTGCGCAACCCTAAAATCAATTACGGAATTGGCGGATCAAGCTGGCCAGGCTGGGCTGGCCGGTGCCGGCAGCTGGGCTTCCAGGTTGGGCCGGGGCTGGGCTCGGCATTTGGGAGCCCGATGGAGTGAAGCCTTCGCGGCGCATGCCGGTGCGGGGGCCGGGCGCCAAATGGGCCGGGTTGAGCCCGGCTGGCGTCTGGGCTGCAGCGCCCGTTGCTCCTGCGAGGGGGATGGCAGGCGCCTCATGCGGCATCGACAAGGATTCAGGATTGTAGGTCTGGGCGCGCCAGCGGCTGACAACTTCAGTGAGGAAGCTATCATCCGGCAGATCGCGGGCCCAATTGGTGGTGAAGGACGCTGTGGTAGAGCGGGGCAATTCGTTGACTGGCAACAGATCGAATTTGATGCGGGTCGGCAGTGCCACGCCTTCACCGAAGGTAATGGCTTCGCCGGCGGCCATTGTGGGCATGAAATCGAGAAGACTGGCTGCGGCATCCGAAATGCCGGCGCGCAGAATGTCTTGGTCACGCTCATTGGTGAGGCGCATTGAGAAGATGGTGTTGCACTGGGACAGAATGGTGGGATCAAGCTCCGCCGGGCGCTGACTTACGATGCAGAGCGACACACCATATTTGCGGCCTTCCTTGGCAATGCGCGAGATCGCCCGCTTGGTGGGCTCAAAACCCGTGGTCTTGTCGAGCGGCACATAGCGATGGGCTTCCTCGCAGACGAAAGTGATCGGCACGCGGCCTTGACTCCAGACGCCGAAATCGAAGGCGAGGCGGGCCAGCACTGATACAACCACGTTGATGATTTCAGACGGCAGGCCGCCCAATTCCAAAATGGCGACGGGCTTGCCATTCACCGGGATGCGGAACAGGCGGGCCAGAACTTGGGTCATGTTGTCTTGCACCGTCAGGCTGCCGAACATGAAGGCATAACGCGGATCGCGGCTGACGGCTTCCAGCTTGGCCTTCAGGCGCTTGTAGGGTGCGAGTTCGCCGCGCAGGTCCAGCTTGCCGATGAATTCTTCCAGCACGCCGATCAAATCAGAGGTACGGTAGGGAATGGGTGTGTCAACACCGATGTTGTTTTCGACCAGTACGTCACGTGCGCGCAAACCGCCGGTTTTGTCGCGCTTCTGGTTGCCCATGTAGCGCGCTTTGGCCATCGGGATGATTTCGCGCAGCACTTCCACGTCAGCTTCGCGGCTGCTTTGCTGGCCGACGAGAATTTCCACGGCTTCATCGAAATTCAAAAGCCAGAAGGGCAGCGCCATGTTTTCCGGTGTGATGATCTCACACATTCCATTGAAGGCCTGGGCGTATTCGCGGTGCACATCGAGCAGCAATATATGAGCCTGCGGGCTGCGCTCTAGAATCCGGCGCAGCACCAATGCTACCGCGCAAGACTTGCCAGTGCCGGTAGTGCCGAGGATGGCAAAGTGCTTGCCCAGCATTTCGTCGATCTTGACCATGGCGGGAATCGACGGGTCTTGCTGAATGTGGCCGACTCTCACTGCGCTCGTTGAATCGCAGGCGTAAGCCAGTGACAATTCGCGGCGCGTGGCGCGGAAAACCGTATCACCCAGAGACGGGTAGGTGGAAACGCCGCGGCGGAATCCTGAGAAGGAACCATCCTGCTGGCGCATCATTTCACCGATGAATTCGACTTCGATGATGCGGGTTTCGCCTTCGCCCGACTGGGTTGTGGGCATCGGCGAACTCAAGGCCGAGATTAAAGCAAGCGTGATGGAGTTGGACGCTTCGACTTTCAAGAGTGTGCCAATCTCGGCAATCTGCTTCTGGTCCTCGAACACACTGTCCCTGGCGTCGAGAAGAATCACTGCCTTGGACCCAGTGACGGCCACGATGCGGCCCATGCGTTCGGTTGAATCCGCAGAGTAACTCACACCGGATTCAAACTCATTGCGGTTCTGGCTGGAAAAATTCATCTGGCTGGCCTGTTCAATGGGCAAGAGGGGTGGCAACCGCATTATCGGTGCCGGGTTGGACGAGGGGGATTAAGGCTGACACTTGCGTGCCGCGGCCTTTTTCTGATTTCACAACCAGATCGCCTCCGTGAAGGCGGGTCAGTGCTTGGGCGATTGGAAGGCCGAGGCCGGTGCCTTCCTGCTTCTTGTTGTAACCGCTATCAACCTGGCCAAAGGGGCGCAGGGCGGTTGCAAGTTCAGAAGGGGTCATGCCGGGGCCATCATCAGTGATACTTATATCGACGAAGTTGTTTTCGACGCGCCAAGCACTGATGGTTATGTTGCCGTTTTCCGGGGTGAACTTCACGGCGTTGCCGATGAGGTTGATCAGGATCTGGCGCAAGCGGAGGGGATCGGCCATCAGCAAAGGCAGGCCCGGTTCAATCTTCTGTTCGATCGTGATACTCTTTTCCTTGGCTTTGCCGTCAGCGATCATCAGGCATGGAGTAAGGATGCCGTGCAGTTCACAAGGTTCGCTATCGACGGTAAGTTTGCCGGCTTGGATTTTGGAGACGTCCAGGATGGAATTGATCAGGGAAAGCAGATGCTCGGCAGCCTGCTGGATGAAACCTGCATATTGGGTGACCTTTTCCATTTCGGTCACCCGGTTGCTGGCCAGCATGTCGGAGAAGCCGATAATGGCGTTCAGGGGCGTCCTGAGCTCGTGGCTCATATTGGCGATGAATTCGGATTCAGCGAGCCTTCGCGGAACCAGGACTTACCAAAAGTACGCATCCAAACCTCTTGTGCGGTTTGGTATGGGAGAAACACATCAATTCTAGGTTAATGCTTGGTTTGGAAGGTCTTTCGTCCCGGGTTTACCTGCGGCCCCAATGTGATAAGGTCAGACCAACGCAAAAGTTTATGGGCAGGCCGGTTTTGATGGCTGGCCACGCCCGGAAAGTTATTACACGTGGATGCTGTGACCCGGCGGGAAAAACCCGCCAGACGTCCTGCTCCAAATGGCGATGCACCCCAGGGCGCTGGCCCCAATGCCTCCACGGGAGGCGGGCAGCCCTATGGTGCGCTGGATTTGGGCACAAATAATTGCCGGCTGCTGATTGCGCGGCCATCACTGCATGGATTGCAGGTGGTGGACGCTTATTCGCGCATCGTGCGCCTGGGCGAAGGGTTGGGCAAGTTCGGCCGTTTGAGTGAACCCGCGATGGACCGGACTATTGAGGCCCTGCGCGTCTGTTCCAACAAGCTGATCTGGCACGGAGTGGGGCCGCGGCGGTTGATTGCAACCGAAGCCTGCCGCCAGGCGGAAAATGGTGCTGAGTTCATTGCCCGGGTGACAGACGAAGTCGGCCTCCAGCTTGAAATCATCGACCGGCAGACGGAAGCTGGCCTTGCCGCTTCAGGCGCATCGCCGCTCATTGAAGACAAGGCGCCCAGTGCGGTGATCTTTGACATCGGCGGCGGCTCGACGGAAGTGATGTGGATGGAAGCCCATGAGGGCAAGCACCAGATCAAGGCCTGGATTTCGCTCGCTGCCGGAGTGGTCACGCTGTCTGAACGCCTCAATGCCGGAAGTGAAGTTTCGCCTGAAACCTTTGAAGCCATGCGCCTGGAAGTGCGGCGGCTGCTGGCCCCTTTTATTGCAGAAGTCGCTGGCTTTGCCGGCGCAGGTGCGGCGCCGACACATTTGCTGGGCACCAGCGGCACGGTGACCACGATTGCTGGCGTGCATTTGGGCCTTCGGCATTATGACCGCGCGCGTGTCGATGGATCGTGGCTCACCAATGACGGGGCAGGTGAAGTGACGCGCCGGCTGCTGGCCATGAGCTATGCTGAGCGTGTGCAAAATGGCTGCATCGGTAAAGAGCGCGCTGATCTCGTGCTGGCCGGCTGCGCCATCCTTGATGAAATCCGCACGGCCTTTCCAAGCCCGCGCATTCGCGTGGCGGACAGAGGCTTACGTGAAGGCATCCTGATTCAGATGATGCAGGCAGATAATGTGTGGGGGGCGCACTGATGGCACGTCCGGGCCAAGGTAGTAAACCGCAGGGCAATCAGCTCAAGGTGCGCGTCAAGACAGGCAAGGGCCGCACGGTTGCGCAGAAAATCTGGCTGGAGCGGCAGCTCAATGACCCTTACGTCATAGAAGCCAAGAAGCTGGGCTATCGCAGCCGGGCGGCGTTCAAGCTCATCGAGATTGATGACAAGTACAAGTTTCTGAAAGTGGGCGGGCGCATTGTGGATCTGGGGGCGGCACCTGGCGGCTGGAGCCAAGTGGCGGCGAAGCGCGTGAAGGCCGAAGACGGTAAGGGCCGGGTGGTGGCGATTGACATGCATGGCATGGATCCCCTTCCCGCCGTGACGATTTTCAAGAAAGATTTCTACGACGAGGATGCGCCTCGGGTGCTGATCGACGCGCTTGGCGGCGAGAAGGCGGATTGCGTTCTGTCAGACATGGCCTCGCATGCAACGGGGCACCGTCAGACCGATCATATCAATATCATTGCGCTCGCAGAGACGGGATATGAATTTGCACGTGAAGTGCTGAAACCCGGCGGAACCTATCTGGCCAAGGTTTTGCGCGGTGGTACTGAAGGGCAATTGCTAACGATGATGAAGAAGGACTTCACGTCAGTTCGGCATGTGAAGCCCATGGCCAGCCGCGATGACTCGGCTGAGCTTTTCGTTCTGGCCATGGGATTCAGAGGTTAAGCCTCAGACGTTAACGTTTATGGACACGGATGACCCGGTGCAATTTTGCACATCGGAGGCTTTGGACCTGGAAATGGTGGCTTGTGATGGCCATGGCCTGGCCGCCAGCCCGGTGGACGATGATGTGGCGGGCGTGGAATCAGGATCGGCGGCCGGACGATCACTACTGGCGGGCGGTATGTGGCTGCAAGGTAGGATGCACTGGCCCAGCCCGAAAGTCCGCCAAGCTTTACGCTGCACCAGCTTCCAGAACATGTTCCCACAAACACGCGACTGCCTGCGGGAAGAACACCCAAAACGGCATAATCTGTCCCAGGGCCAGATCTTACATTGACGTTGGTGGTGGGGGTTGCGGTTCGGGCTTCCGCTGTGGAAGCACCTGCAATGCCCGCCAAGACGGCGAGTCCAAAGAGAATACCTAAGCGTTTCATGTTCTCTCCTCCTGAAATACTCTGGGGCAACGCCCAACGACGGGTTTGGTTCCAGATTATTTTGGCCGTCGCAGGAGCATCGAGACAAATGCCGAGGTGCTGATGCCAAGTAAGACAACGATGGCAAAGCCCCAACCGCTGTTGAGCAAAGGCAAACCGCCGACATTGATGCCGAAAAGGCCGAAGACAACGCTGGGCGGCAGCAGCAACGCCGAAATGATCGAGATGATATAAAGGCTGTGGTTCATGTCGCTGGCCAGGTTGGCGGCGATTTCATCCTTGAGCAGGCGAGCACGTTCCTGCAGGGCATGAACTTCGGCGTGCAGGGCTTCGGCGTGGTGAAAATTGGCCTCGGAAGATTTGGCTATCGGAGCAGGGTGATGGTTCGCGGCATTCTGTTCCGCGAAATGCCGGATCACTGATTTGTTGACTGAAATGTCGCGGTGGATGGTAGCGGCCCGGCGGCGCAGCACCGCAATTTCACTGCTTGCATCTGTGCCACCCTGTTCGATGACGACATCTTCGATCCGGTTGATCGTCATCAGCATCTCATCCACGTCATCCTGGATGCGCTCGACGGACATGTTGATCAGGCGGTCCAGCACTTCAGCGGGGTGATGCAGGGCCATGCCGCGCACCAGGTTCTCGCGCAGCAGATCAACATCGGCGAGCGGATGGTAGCGGCCGGTGATGATCCATCCAGCGCCGATCACAAAGCGCAGCACACGTTCGCGGCCGGTGCGGCGAGACGGCTCGTCATGCATTTCCGCGAAGGAGCCAAAGATCAGGCCAGGCAGATGATCGAGGCGGGGCCTGATGTCATCGCTGGCAAAAAGCTGGGTGGCTTGTGCAGGCAGGCCGAGACCATTGATCCAGCGGAGCGCGCGGCGGTCCACCAGGTCTAGATGCGCCCAGAGCCACGGTTCACCCGCTGCGGGCAAAATGGCGGGCGTGGTTTTCAGTTTTTCTGCGGAGCCTTCACTGGAGAATTGCCAAGCAAACACCAGACCTTGGAATTCGTGATCGACCAAGCCGAGTTGGCGCGGTTTGGTGTCCTGCATGGGCGCGCCAATGTACCATTCAAATGACGCTCATGTGACAGGGCCGCTGGACATCCTATCCGCGGCACCTGCCATTCTGGTCCATTTTCATCCCATCGGGGCAGGCTTGCTGTTGTTGTTGCGGTTGGAATTTGAACTGCGGCCTTTGTGGTGCCAGTTGCTGCAGGATGTTCGGATTGATCCGGATCGGCGGTTGCTGCTCGTCGTTATCATCGGGCTGGTCGTTGTTTCCGGGGATACGGATCGGCTGGCAACGATGGGTGCGCGGGTTCATGAAGGTGCCATCCGGGCAGCTGCGCGGAACGATGATCCGGATGCAGCCACCCTGGCCGTCAGACTTCATGCCTTGCGGGCAATCGCGCTGCTTGGGCGGCGGTGGTTGCTGCGGAATATCCACACAACGGCCATCACCATTCTTGTATTGGCCCTTGTCGCAATGGACCACCTTCGGAATATCCACGCAGGCTTTCAGGCGCGGCGAGTAAGCTTGGCCTTGCCGGCAATTGGGGATGTTGTTGCCGGGCGGGCGTTCGCATTGATTGGTGTCGGGGTTCAACCTCTGTCCTTGCGGGCAGGTGGGACGATCCGGCACGCAGCGGCCATCGGCATTGCGCGAGGTGCCTTGATCGCAGATCGGCATGCATTGGCCATTGAAGCGCTCCGAACCCTGATCGCAGGTGCTGGGCGGTGGCGGGGGTGGCAGGCACTGGCCACTTTCCGTGGGTCGCATGCCTTCCGGGCATTGAACCGGCACACATTTGCCGCGCAGGTTTGGATAGGTGCCTTGCGGGCAGCCGGGCGGCACGCAATAGCCATATCTGTCGCGCTGCAGGCCTGGCTCGCACACCGGCAGGCAACGGCCTTCGCGGTTCTCGAAGCCTTGCGGGCAAGTGGGCGGCGGAGGCACGCACATTGTCGGGTGCTGGATATCGCGCAACGTGCCCGGCGGGCAGGTGGGCAGGCAAACCCAATCATAATCCGGCGGCCAGACGCCCGGCGGCACGCATTTGCCGGTGGCCAGATCACGGGTGTAATCCTTCGGGCATTCACGCGCGAAATAGCTTTGGCACAGGCCGCGCTCATCTGGATAGAAGCCGCTCGGGCAGGTCGCTTCGCAGCGGCCAGTGTTGTACGACCAGTTCATGCCATCGGGGCACATGCCCTGGTGATTGGTCCGGTCCACATCCGGAATGCAAAGGCCAGGATCACGCAGATCGCGCACGAAGCCTTGCGGGCATGAGGGCAGGGGTACTTGGTCATAGCCATCGCCGCAGCCATGATGGCAGGGCGGGAGACAAAGGCCCGGCATACCGGGATAACGGATAAAGCCAGCCGGGCAATCGGGCAGGCAGACATCATCAAAAGGCGAATAGCCATCGGGGCAATGCGGAATGCCGACATCTGTGCTGCAGCCACAGGAGGCGCAGCCGCAGGATGATTGCGGCACCGTGCATTGCTGCTCGACTGATTGGGCCTGGGCGGATGTCGTGAAACTGCCTTGGCTGCCAAGGGATAACACCGCGAATAGGAACAGCAAAGCACAGGCACGCAAGATTGCCGGAAGTCTCGGTGTGTGTGCCATGGCACTCGTCCTTTTTTGGACAGAAGCCCCCTAGAGTATGTGGGTCTAGCATGAAAATTCTGTCATGAATACGGAGCAGGAGAATAAATGTGCTTTGTTGCGGAGCACTGCACCGCGAAAGGGCATCAGTTTGATTGGAGACTTGGTTTAATGCGTTGGGACTGGTTGCGTTTTTGGAAGCGCAAAGGGAATAGGCCCTTATCGGCTCTGGCGCGCCTGCCGCGCATTGCGACGATTGCCACCATGCCTTCGCGGCTGGAGACCTTCCGCAAGGTGCTTCCGGTGTTCGTGCCACAGGTGGACAGGATCTTTGTGTTTCTCGACGGGTTTGACGCGGTTCCGGATTTCCTCACACGCATCCCGAAGGTGACGGTCATCCGTTCGCAAGAGGCCGGCGATTATCATGTCTCGGGGCGCTTCCTGTTCCTGCAGCACTTGGCGGAGCCAAGCGTCGTTGTCTCGTTCGATGACGACATCCGTTACCCGCGTGATTATGTTGCACGGCTGGTTGCGGCGCTGGATGAGGCGGGCGGGCCGGCGGTGGTGGGCGTGCATGGCCTCAATTTCAAACCACCTTACACCAATTTTGTGAGTGACCGGGTTTCGTTTCACTTCTGCAAGAAATTGGAACAGACGATCCGCGTGGATGAATTGGGTGCCGGAACCATTGCCTTCCGCAGTGACGTGCTGGACTTCGATATGCGGCTTTGGAAAGATTTCACTTCCGATGACACGCTGATTGCACTTGAGGCGCAGTTGCGAAAGCTGCCGCTTTGGTGCGTGGCGCGGCGGAAAGGCTGGCTCAAGCCCTATCAGGAGAGCCAGGCGGACAGTCTCTGGCTCCGTACAAAACGCGATCCAACGCATAAGACTGCGCTGATGCGCGAGCTGATCGCCGAGCGTGTGGCCGCTTATGAGGCAGGGTTGAAGTGACGGTGGCGCTTAAGCCTTTGGCTTTTTGGTTTTCGAAATCACCACGAGGGTTGCGATCATCGCGCAGATGATGGCGCAGAGCGGGCCGAGGATGAAGATCGAGCCCATGGCGCCGCCGCCGTCACGGTCGAACACGCCGAGATAATTGGTTTCGATTATGTACCAGATGATGGGCAGCGCCTCGCCCACGATCAGCGCGCCGACAAATGCCAGAATGATTTTCAGTGCACGCGGCATCTTCCCTCGCTCTCATCGCTTGCACCATTTATGCGGCAGCACCAAGGACTTGGGAAGGGGCGCGTTGGTGACCTGCGGGAAGGCAACGCGCGTGACACAAATGCGTCACGACGTCATCTTCCCGCAGGTGAATACGATTTAGTGGTGGCGGAAATGCCTGAATCGATGGCCATTGTGCCAGTTATTTCCGCCGCCGAAGTTCAGGCCGAAATAGACCGGCGGGCCAGCATAACTGTCATCATAATAAGATGGGGTGTCATAGACGCGTGGTGCATAGGCGTTCGATGCCGTGAGGTAGTTGCTGCTGACCCAGCCTCCACCGATACGGCTCCAGCCGCCATTGCTGCCGGTGACGTTGACGCGTTCGCCGGGGTCGAGCTGGCCTACAACATCATATTGCGTGCCGGGGCCGCTGCGCACATTGACCGCACTTTCAGAGCGGGCAGGATAGGCCTGGGCCGCTGTGGCCATGGTAAGGCCGCCGAGGGCGATTGCGGAAATGGCTGTAATAATTGTGGTTCTGAGCTTCATGGGAAGACTCCTTTTCTGGATTACGTGTTGTCGATCCTTAAACGCCCCACTTGGCCATACTGTTCCGTTGCGAGGGTCGATTTATGCGCATGGGGCGGGTTGAATTGAAGATGGCTGAACAGGTCACGCCAAGGCATGATTCCGCCTTTGTTGGTTTCGTGTCGTTCGAAACCGAAAGAGAAGAAGGGAGACGCGTGGGGTAACTTCACGCGGGTTGCGGCTTAGTTTAGAGCCGCGAAAATATGCGTTGGGTTGCCCCACGCGTGCACAGGTTTTGATAGCTGCTGGCTGGAAAACACGTTGTTTTTACCGCCTGTCACACATCCCACCTTAAGGGACCAGAGTGACATTATTCAGCGGCGGTGGACCGCCTGTGAAGGCTCCATGGGCGAACCAATAAACCCACCGTAAACGTCTCGCCGACGAGCCCAGCCCGTAGTGACCGGGGCTCCAGCTTGCACACCCGAATGCAGCATACGTTGTGCTGCCTGCAGGACCTGCGATCTCCTCCCATCAGGTTCACCGTCATGAACCGGACCCCGGCGGGAGAGGACGGGAGGCTTATAGTCCTAGTAGGAATTTATTGTCAAGAGATTATTCAAGAATTATTGTGAGCGAAGGCGCGTCACGTCCCGCAAAAAGGGAGGGATTTTGTCAATCTCGTACTGGGCAATTGATTCCAGCCTGCTCTTTTCCGCCATCTCTAGCATTTTTTTGGTACTTTCCATTTTTTCTTCAGTTAGCGGAGTTGAAATTATTGAACCGAACTTTTCCATATAAGCGGTTTCAACGCCTTCAAACGAGAAGTCATTGTGCCATCCATTGTTCAACGCATATTTCACCAAAAGTGCGCAATCCTTTGGGAGTTTCTTCGCCTTGCGAGTTTGCGAATATAGCCAGAGCACCACATCGACAATTTGTATTCCAGCGCTTGCGGTATCTTCTAAAACTTTGAATTCACTGCCCGGCACAGATTGCATTTTGTAAGTCTCTCCTGCCCATTTAATCTCATCGCCTGACGCATTAGAGAATAACCCGTGCCACATTTGCAGAGTTTTTTCGAACTCGCTTTGCTGGTCGTGTTTGATCGTGTGTACAGGCTTCTTCCGTTCCTCGGAGAGAGACTGCAGACCTCTAAGAAGATTTGAAAACGCCACCAAATTGGGAAAGTGGCCGTGCTTAGAAAGGTCATGCTCGGTGTATACTTGTATTGCTTCAGGATGGCTTTTTGCCCAAGACAATCCTTCGCTGAGAACTTTACGTGAGCCCTCGTCCGGAAGGTTGCCGATATTCGCCAACAGCTCTTCGCAAACCTCAAATAAAATGCCATGGGCTTTCTTGGTGTCGGGCTCGAGAATGCTGGCCCAGAACTTTTTTGCGGTCTGTTCCTCGATCAACGCGCTGAGTTTAAAAACGCCAATTAACCTTAGGCCTCGCAAATTGTAGAATTGCCAGGGGACCGCTGGATTTTCACCAGAGTCGAAAAGCACATCAAACATTTTGCTTGCGAGCAGATATTTTTTCTCAACTCGCGAGAGAAAGAAAGTAGCCTCGGCTGACTCAAGTATTCTCAGCAGTTGAGACGCAACAGTTTCAATTTTACCGATCCCCAGTACACGAGCGTGAAGTGCCTCGGTATTAAGTTGCTGCGAAATCGCAGATATCTGCTTTCCAAAGTTGAGATCGAAATCTCCTTTGGTAATAAGTGCCCCTGAAAAGAAATCAGGTTGAGCCGGATCAAAAATGTTATGCCCGGTATTACCGGTCTCATCGACATATGCAAAAAATGGTTTTTTAGATTCACCCATGTGACTCTCACTTTGCGCCGACGTTAATTACTCACTCCCACTCAATCGTCCCAGGCGGCTTGCTGGTCACGTCATAGACCACGCGGCTCACGCCTTTCACCTCGTTGATGATGCGGGTGGCGGCTCTCCCCAGGAAGTTCATGTCGAAAGGGTAGAAGTCGGCGGTCATGCCGTCCACGCTGGTTCCATAGCACATGGTCTTTCATCGCAAAATGTGCTATCGGGCCTTCCATGAGCAAGCACGCTGAGCGCATTACTATCAATCCCGCCGTCTGTGGCGGCAGGCCTGTGATCCGCAATACCCGGATGCGGGTTTCGGATGTGCTTGATCTTTTGGCGGCGGGCGAAAGCCGCGAGGCTATTTTGGCTGACTATCCCTATCTCCAGGATGACGATATTTCGGCGGCGCTTGAATATGCCGCCACGGCTGCTGTGCACCGCGTGATCGCCGCCGAATAATGCGCTTTCTCGTTGATGCCCTGTTGCCGCCCGCACTTGCAAGATGGCTGGCGGAACAGGGGCACGACGCACTTCATGTGAATGACCGTAATCTAGGCATCTGATGATGGCACAATATGGCGTTTCGCCTGAAATGAATACCGGGTGCTGGTAAGCAAGGACGACGACTTCCGGCTTTTGCAGTTGCGTGAGCCACGCGCAAGACTGCTTTGGGTCACGATGGGAAATTGCAGCCGCGCTGTTTTGCTCCAGCGGTTTGAAGTTGTTTTGCCGGAAGTGCTCAGTGCGCTGGAAAGCGGCGAAACGCTGATCGAGCTGCGCTAAACTCTCTCACTCCCACTCAATCGTTCCCGGTGGCTTGCTGGTCACATCATAGACCACGCGGCTCACGCCTTTTACTTCGTTGATGATGCGGGTGGCGGCTCTGCCCAGGAAGTTCATATCGAAGGGGTAGAAGTCGGCGGTCATGCCGTCGACGGATGTGACGGCGCGCAAAGCCAGCACGCGGTCATAGGTCCGGCCGTCGCCCATCACGCCTACGGTGTGGACGGGCAGCAGCACTGAGAAGGCCTGCCAGATTTTATCGTAGAGGCCCGCCTTGCGGATTTCGTCGATATAGATGGCGTCGGCCTTGCGCAGGATGTCGAGCTTTTCGCGCGTCACGCCGCCGGGCAGGCGGATGGCGAGGCCGGGGCCGGGGAACGGGTGCCGGCCGATGAAATGATCGGGCAGGCCCAGCTCTTTGCCCAGTGCGCGCACTTCATCCTTGAAGAGATCGCGCAGCGGCTCGACCAGTTTCATGTTCATCCGGTCGGGCAAGCCGCCCACATTGTGGTGCGACTTGATCGTCACCGAGGGGCCGCCGGTGAAGGAGACGCTTTCGATCACATCCGGATAGAGCGTGCCTTGCGCGAGGAAATCAGCACCGCCGATTTTCCTGGCCTCACGCTCGAACACATCGATGAACAGGCGGCCGATGGTTTTGCGCTTTTTCTCGGGGTCTTGCTCGCCTTCGAGTGCGCCGATGAATTCATCCGCCGCATCCACATGGACGAGCGGCATGTTGTAGGCCTTGCGGAACATCTCGACCACGTCGGCCGCTTCGTTCTGGCGCATCAGGCCGTGATCGACCAGCACGCAAGTGAGCTGGTCGCCGACCGCTTCGTGGATCAGCACGGCAGCCACGGAAGAGTCCACGCCACCTGAAAGCCCGCACAGCACGCGGCCCTTGCCGACTTGGGCGCGGATCTTGGCGATGGCTTCCTCGCGGAAGGCCTTCATCGTCCAATCCGCCTTGCAGCCTGCAACGTTGAAAATGAAATTGCGGATGAGCTTGGCGCCATCCGGCGTGTGCACCACTTCGGGGTGGAACATGGTGGTGAAGATCTTGCGGGCTTCATCAGACGCGATGGCGAAGGGGGCGTTTTCGGAGGTGGCTTTTACGGTGAAGCCTGCGGGCAGCTGGGTGACGCGGTCGCCGTGACTCATCCAGACGGGGTAGTTCTGGCCGACGTCCCACACGCCTTCAAAGAGGGCGGATTTTTCCTTGATGGTGATTTCGGCGCGGCCGAATTCTGCGGCGTGGCCGCCTTCGACGACACCGCCCAATTGCAGCGCCGTAGTCTGCTGGCCGTAGCAGATCGACATGATGGGCAGGCCGCTATCGAAGATGACTTGCGGGGCGCGCGGGCTGCCTTCGCGGGTGACGCTATCTGGCCCGCCGGAGAGGATCACCGCTTTGGGTTTCAGGCGCTGGAATGCGGCCTCGGCATTCTGGAAGGGGATGACTTCGGAATAGACCCCGGCCTCGCGCACACGGCGCGCAATCAGCTGCGTGACCTGGCTGCCGAAGTCGATGATGAGGACGGTGGAATGGGTGGGGGTGCTCATGGCGGGCGCTTAAGGGAGAATCGCCGTGGGTGCAAGTCAGGAGCTGATCACGTCCACGATCAGCTTGATGTTCAGGCCGATGATCAAAGCAGCGATGGCCCAGGCGGCGACCGCCATGATCAGTGGCGTGGACAGGGTTTTCATTTTGGCCTTGGAGCCGGTAAAATGCAGCAGCGGCACGATGGCGAAGGGCAGCTGGAAGGCCAGCACGACCTGGCTGAAAATCAGCAGCGCGCCAGTGCCGGTTTCGCCATAATAAAGCGTAACCAGGATGGCCGGCACGATGGCGATGAGCCTTGTGATCATGCGGCGGGCCCAGGGTGGCAGGCGGATATTGAGGAAGCCTTCCATCACAATCTGGCCGGCGAGCGTGCCGGTGACCGAGGAATTCAGGCCGCAGCACAGGAGTGCGATGGCGAAAAGTTGCGGTGCGAGCATGCCACCGAGCAAGGTGGTGAGCATCGCTTGCGCTTCGCCGATCTCCTTGATGTGGACAGCGCCGGCCTTGAAGAACGTGGCGGCGGCGAGAATGAGAATGGCGGCGTTGACGAGGAAGGCAAAGGACAGCGCAATCGTTGAATCCAGCACAGCGAATTTGAGGGCGCTGCGCTTTTCGGATTCGCTGCTGCCATAGGCGCGGGTCTGCACGATGCCGGAATGCAGATAGAGATTATGCGGCATGACGGTGGCGCCGATGATGCCCAGTGCGAGGTAGAGCAATGCCGGCTCGGCAGCGATGCGGGTTGAAGGGACGAGGCCAGCGGCCACTTCGCTCCAGACCGGCTGGGCCAGCAGCATCTGGATGATGAAGCTGATAAAGATGACCAGCAGCAAAGCGATCACGAAAGCTTCCAGTTTGCGGAAGCCGAAGCGCTGCAAGGCGAGG
This sequence comes from Aestuariivirga litoralis, assembly GCF_015714715.1. Lineage (NCBI taxonomy): Bacteria > Pseudomonadati > Pseudomonadota > Alphaproteobacteria > Hyphomicrobiales > Aestuariivirgaceae > Aestuariivirga > Aestuariivirga litoralis. Next base: position 383,411 of record NZ_WAHS01000001.1, read on the forward strand.
ATGAGCAGCACGTCAATCGCGGTGACCAGCACGCCTATTGTGATGGGGATGCCGAACAGCAATTGCAGGCCAATCGCAGTGCCGACGACTTCGGCGATGTCGGTGGCGATGATGGCCACTTCGGCCAGCACCCAGAGCACCATGGCGACGGGCCTCGGATAATATTCGCGGCAGGCGCGGGCGAGATCAAAACCGGTGGCGATGGCGAGGCGTGCAGTCAGCGCCTGCAGCAGCATCGCCATGAGGCTCGACGCCAGCACGACACTCAGCAGGGTGTAGCCCTCGGATGCGCCACCGGCGATCGAGGTGGCCCAATTGCCGGGATCCATGTAGCCGACAGCAACGAGAAAGCCGGGGCCGAGGAATGCGAGCAGGCGGCGCCAGCCGGTGGCGTGATCGGTTTTGACCGTGCGGTAGGATTCATCCAGCGCGTGGGTGAAACCCGTGCGGGATGGCAAGGCTGCCTCGTGGGTGGCTGAATCCATGTTTGAGATTTAGCACAGGCTAAACTTTCTCGCAAGGGCTTAACTTGGTGCAATGTTCCGCCAAAATTAACATCCTGTAATGTACTGAGCGGGTTGCAATATTCCTGTGGTGCAACGCAAAAAATTCTCAGTTGTCGCAGACCTGTCATATGGGCTTTGCATTGGGGGACTAGTTGTTTGGGTAGCGGGCGAAAAGCCTGTCGATGCAACTGTCAAAAAAACGAACTAATGGGGTTTAATATGATGTCGAAATTCAAGCTGGGCGCTGCGGCGTTCATCATCGCCGCTTTTGTTGCTGCTCCCGCCTATGCTGGCAACACGCTCTCAGCGGAATTCAGCCCGGAATGGAAGACCAAGGACGGCACCTGGGCCGATGATTATGTCAAGTTCGGGCTTTCGCATACTTTCGACAACAATGTCGTCTGGGGCGGCGCATTCCAGCACACCTGGCGCGCTGACAGCACGACGGCCGAACAGATCGAAACCAATCTGGGTTACAAGTTCAAGTCCGGCGCGCTCACCCTGACACCCGGCGTGCTGCTGGGCTATGGCTTCGGCAATGCGCCGAAGATCAACCATCTGGTGGCTGGCGAGTCTGATCTCTATTACGCCGTCAGCATCGCTGCCGACCTGAAGATCAATGATAGCGTCACCTGGAACGTGATCAACGCCCGCTATCGCAACGCTTTCAACACCACCTGGATCACGCCGAAGATTTCGACTGGCGTGACTTTCAACATCGACAAGTCCAACGCGATTTACGCCAATGTCGGCTATGCCTGGAAAGACGCCGGCGACGGCAAGGGCCTGCTGGCTGACAAGTGGAACGTGGCCGTAGGCTACAAGTTCAACTTCTAAAATCGTCACGATCTTGCGCGAAAGCCCGGACTTGCTCCGGGCTTTTTGCTTTTGAGGCGCGGCTGCGAGAATCAGTGTTAAACTAGGGGCATGAAGCGCAAAGTTGCCTCCAATATTCTCCGGTCTGCCGCCTTCAGCCGCACGCGGGCTGATCATTCCAGCGAGCTGGCGCATGATTATTGCGAGCTGATTGCCGAATTGATCGACGAGAAAGGCGAGGCGCGCGGCACCGACATTGCGCTGCGGCTGGGCGTGGCCAATGCCACAGTTGCCAAAACCATGAAGCGCCTGGCAGAGCAGGGGTTGGTGGAGCAGGAGCCTTACCGCGCCATTTTCCTCACTGCAGAAGGCTGGAAGATTGCCGAGGATGTGAAGCGCAAGCATGCCATCGTGCGGAATTTCCTGCTGGCGCTGGGGGTCTCAGCGCGTGCCGCAGAAGAAGATGCGGAGGGCATGGAACATCATGTGAGTGCCGAAACACTGAAGGCCATGGCGCGGTTTCTGGCGCGCAATTCATGATGCGGTTTTTGCTGGTCGCGCTGGCGCTGTTCTGGGCCGGGGCGGCGCAGGCGGAACTGAAATGGCAATCCACTGGGCCGGGCGGCGGCGGGGCTTTCCAATCACCGGCGCAGAGCGCTTCCGGCACAGTGATTGTCGGGTCGGATTTGAGTGGGGCTTACCGTTCGATCGATGGAGGCGCGCATTGGCAAGCGCTGGGGCTTGATCATGGCTTGGGCACCACGCATGTGGACAGTGTGGCGTTTGATCCCGCGCATGAAGGCGTGGTGCTGCTGGCGGCGGATGATGGGCTTTATCGCAGTGCCGATTGCGGCAAGGCAGCAACTGACAAATGCAATTTTCAAAAGATGTTGGCGGGGTATGCGACTGCGGTTGCGGTGGGCGATCATAACGTTGCCTATGTTGCGGGGCTCAACGGCTTCTGCCAGCCCGGCCCGTTGCTGGCGCGCTCTGCTGATGGTGGCCTGAGCTGGCACAAGGCGCAAGCCGCAGGCCTGCCGCGCAATGCCAATGTGATGGCGCTGCGTCTGCAGCCGGGCAATCCGAAAATGGTGATCGCACTCTCATCTCCGTGGCGCTTTGCGAGCCCTGGCGCTTGCGGTGCTGGTTGGCCCGATGCAGCTCCGGCGAAAGCCTATATCTCATCCGATGGGGGCGATCATTTTGCGGCGCTGGACGTGGAGGCGTCGCAGGCTTCGGCCTTCACAGCGGATGCGGCTTTTGATCTGGCAGACCCGAAGCGCATTTGGCTTTCAGTGGCGCCGGCGCAGAATGAATCACCGGCATCAAAAGGTGATGGCGAGGTGTGGCTGAGTGATGGTGCCGCGGGGCCGGGGCAGGATTTCAAGCGCATTTCCGCCGAACATTCAGGCCAGATCTGGCCGCTGCGCGATGGGTCTATCCGCCTCATCGATCTACGCCGCGTGCGGCCATGGTTTAACACGCCGATTGCCACCAAAGATGAAGCGGGCTTCTGGGCCTTGAAAGCTGATGGCACCGCCACGCATGTGACTTCACCGCAGGATTATGCGCGCTGGGACATGGGCTGGACTGGGCTGGCGCATAATCCGCAACCCTCGCTCAATGGCAATTTGCAGACGGTGTTTTTTGCCGACGACCAGAATGCCTGGTGGGTGGATGACCAGTTCATCTACAGGACCACCGATGGCGGCAAGACAGTGAACCAGAGTTTCACCAACAAGGTGGCAAGCGGGTTTGTGTCGCGCAAGCTCGACAATGCGGTGCCCGGCGTTCTGGTGCCGAGCCCGGCTGATCCCAATCTGCTTTATGCTGGCTATTTCGACATGGGCTGCTGGAGCACCCATGCGGCGCTGGCGGGCAATGATCAATTGGCATGGGCTGATTGCAATGGGCCAAAGTCGCAAGCGGTGCCCGGCGTGCCGCTCGCGGCTTCACCGCTCAATGGAAACTGGAACGGCTATGGCGGCAACACGAGTGCGCTGGCGGTTGATCCCAAAGATCCGCAGACTTTTTGGGCGGTGCATGCGGCGCATAGTTTTGACTTTGGAAATGAGCAGGCGGGTTTCCCCAAGATCACCGTGAGCCATGACGGATTCAAAACCTGGACAGAGATCACCGGTAATTTCACGGCGCTCTCCAAAGGCGCTGCAATCACCGATTTGAAAGTGGATGAACCGGCGGTAGGCAAGCGGCGGCTTTGGGCCGCAGCGGGCAACCGGCTGTTCAAGCTGGAGGATGGTGGGAAGGATTGGCAGGCCGTGGCCACGCCTTGCGATGGCGGTTTGCAGGTTCTGGCGCTGCAGGGCCGCGCGATGCTGGCTGGTGGGGCCAAGGGTGTGTGTTATTCGCATGATGCTGGCGCCAGTTGGGCAGCATGGAAAAATGCAATGAGTCTGGGTGAGCCCCGCGCCAGCTGGTGGGCGGCGTTTGGTGCCAGCGCGCAAGGTGTGACTGATTTTGCCTTTGTGCCCGGTGCGCCAGAGCAAATTTACATGACGGTGATGATCCCAGACTGGGCGAATGATTCCAACATCGCCGGGCTGTGGAAGAGCGTCGATGGTGGCGTGAACTGGTCACAAGTAAAGGGCCTGGCCGAGGGGCATCTGGAACGTAACTTCATGCGCAGCGTGGCGATCAATCCGAAGAACCCGAAGATGATTGTGGTGGGAACTTCGATTGCATCATACGCGGGGGGCTATCTCCCGGCGATCAAGAATATGGGCGCTTTTGTCAGCCGCGATGGCGGGGCAAGCTGGTCCAAGGCACCGGAGAATGACGGGCTGGCCTGGCCGTTCATCACGCGCCTGCGCTTTACCGGCGGTGAACATCCGCGCCTTTTCGGCATCAGCCCGGGGCAGGGGATTGTCTATGCCGACGGATCAGGTGGCGAATGAGAAGGACGTGAGCTTGCTGATCTCTTCCGCCGGAACTGCCGCGCTGAAATAATAGCCTTGGCCCAGCTGCACACCCAGCTTGCGCAACACCTGAAGCTGGGCTGCGGTTTCGATGCCTTCCGCCACGATGGCGGCATTGGCGTGCTGGGCGAAGGTGACCATCGCGGCGACGAGCGCCTGGCGGGCGCGGTCATTCTCGATGTCCTGGGTAATGGAGTTGTCGAATTTGATGATGTCGGGCCGTGCATCCAGCAAATGCTGCAGGCTGGAATAGCCCAAACCAATATCGTCAATCGCGATGCGCATGCCCTTGGCGCGCAATGGTGCGAGAGCGGCCATCAGGCCCGGATAATCATCGATGCCACCGCGCTCGGTCAGTTCGAGGATGATGCGCGATTTATTGAAATCGTCCAGCGCGTCAGCGAAGCCTGCACTGAGAATGGTTGCAGCAGAGGCGTTGATGCCGATGGCCAAATTGCCTGGTAGATCTTTCGCACCCTTGATGGCGCGCTTTACCGCGAGCAGTTCAAGGGTTTCGACTGCACCCACTTCTGTCGCCTCAGCGTACCAAACACCAGGCGCCTGCAATGTTTTGCTGCTGAAGCGTGCCAGCGCTTCGACACTATTCACCTTGCCGTCGGCCAGATTGCAAATGGGCTGATAGACAATGCGTGGATCTCCTGAAACCAGGGCCTTGCGAAGATCAGCGCGGATGCGAGCGCGGCGGGTCTCCGTCTCGTCATTGGCGCCGATTTCTTCGTCGATCTGCCGGCCAACCACCTCTGCAAAGGTTTGCAGCAGATCAAGATCGCGTTGGCTCAGACCGGGTTTGGCTTCGTAGGAGAAGCTGCAGAAGGTGCCGAAGACGGCACCGTTTGAGAGACGGATAGGCACACTCAAATGCGAACCGATTGGAACTTTGAGGGTTTCCGGCAGGGCCATGGCGGCAGGTACATCGGCGGTGTTGGGAATGAGTTGCGGAAGTGTTCCTTCCACGACGTGCTTGCAATAACCTTCAGCCAGGGGCGTGGTGCTGCCGACCTTGACGGCGCCATCCCCAGCTGCGGCGCTGACGCTGCGGAAGACTCTCAGTTCGCCACGGAATTCAGAGAGGAAGGCGACATCCATTCCCAGATATGTGCGGATTGCGGACAGCACGCTGTCGATGTTGTCAGACACGGCTGGTGAAAATTTAGTGCTTGGAACGTGCTCGTTCATCAAACGTCTCCGGCGGGCGGTTTGCCACCCAAGCGTGCCATAGATGAAAGGAATCTAACTTGGATCAGCAACTAGCGCCAGAATAGCACAAATTCCAGCGAGTACCGATCAATCACTACAACTGAAGCTTTTATTTTTGGGTTTGTTCCACCGGCTACCGGGTTAAAACGGGCCACCCAATGCTATCGCCTTCACACGATAGGATATTTCCGCTGGTTCCAGTTCACTGGCGCGGCGCAGGCAGGCGGCTGCTTCTGGCCTATCGCCTAGGCGAAGCAGCGCCACGGATTTGAGCTCCAGCGCGTAGGCACCGAGCAGGCGCTCATCAAATGATACAATCGAATCGAGATAGGTGGCGGGGTCAGTGGCCATCAATTGGTCCAAGGTCACTATGGCAGACGTGAAATCACCTGCATTGATCTGGTGGCGTGCCCGTAGGAACAGCAGCGGCGGGGCGCCGGGTTGGAAGGCCAAGCCCTGGGCTATGATGGCGCCTGCATCTTCATTCTGCGCCAACAGCAGTGCAGAATAGTTGAGAGCGATTAAAGCCGCGATGGATTCGGTGGCGGCATCTCTTTTCCCCTCGGCGCGGGCCAGGCCTTCGATGGAAACGGCGCGGGCCTCTTCAATCTCGCCCAATGCAACCAAGGCCCTGGCCAAGTCCAGCCAGTAGTAAAGCCGGTCTGGCCATTCCTGCACCATGCGGCGCAGCATGGGGAGGTTGCGGCGGTGTTTATGGGTGATGTCACCCTCATAACCCAAATGATCAATTCCGGCTTCGATGTCGATGATCTCGGCGTTTTCTAAGGCGCGCAGGCGCATCAGATCGGGTACCATGGTTTCGTGTATGGCGCCGACGAAGCGAATATCAGCGCGGTTCCTAAATACCCGGTATTCGCGGGCTGCCGTGCCTCGAAGAGTGGATTTGAATTTGACGCGCGCGCCGACTGCCACAGGATTTTCGAGCAGGGTTGCCAAGCGCAAGCCATCGGGCAAAATCAGCCGCTCATCAGCATCGATATAAAGAATCCAGGAGGTTCTGATGGCATCCAGCCCGGTGTTGCGGGCAGCGGCAAAATCCTGGCGCCAGGCGAAATCAATCACTCTGGCGCCAGCATTCATGGCGATCTCTCGCGTTCCGTCGCTAGAGCCAGTATCCACAATGACGATTTCGTCAACATGGCCCTCAAGCGATGCCAGGCACCCCGGAAGGAATGTCTTTTCATTCTTGACAATCAGCGCAGCGGAAACCGTCTCCATTCGCGCTGCTTGCCAGACGGGTCTCAGTTCGCGTTGAGTCTGATGGCCGGGTCAACGATATTGACCGTAACGTCCATGCCATTCGTGAGGACGGTGTGTGGCACGACAGTGACACTGGCCACATTGAGGCAATTCACGCCCTGGGTGACACTGGCCACATTCAGGCAATTCACGCCTTGGGTGACACTGGCCACATTCAGGCAATTAACACCCTGGGCGGCGTTGACCATGCCGTCCAACATGAAGGTCACCACGCTGGGTGCCACAAAAGTGTTTGGTGCAATGGAAGAATTCAACATGTCATTAGCCTTATTGAGAATTTCGATGCGCTGAGATTAGGCGGCGGGCGATAAATTGCAAACGGATTTATTTGGGTTTCTACAGCTTGCACTGAAGCAGGCCTAGGCTGACGAGGTTCTCGGCGCAAGCTAGCGTTTCGGCCATCGGGGCCTGCGGCAAAGCATAGGCTTCCTGCATCGCGGAGGCGATTGCGCCCAGGCTGCGCGTGCCATCCGAGAGGTTGAACACCATGGAAGCCGTGGCGTTGAGGTGGTGGATTTTTTCGCTCTCTGGCTGGAAGAGAATCAGGCCGTCCGGCGTCTGGGTTTTTTCCAGCATGGTCTCGGTCACGCAGATCATTTCAGGCTTCAGTTCCACGGCAAGATCCTTCGTAGGCGATGATGCAGCATCCGCCGTCGGGCCCGGCCTTGCAAGATGCGGCTCAGTTTCTGGGTCTGGTCGGTGCCGGCGGGTGGCGCGGACTCTACAGGCTGATAAGCGGGATGGGATGCAAAGGGCAGGATGACGGAGAATTCACTGAGGGCGGCCTCATAGTCGAAAGTGAGGGTGGCGGCATTGAGGATCGCCGTAAAATGCGCGTCGTCCCAAGTGTTGCTGGCGTGGATACAATAGCAAAAGGCAGTAGGGTCATCGAGGATGGCGACTCTGGATCGGCGCAGCAATCCCTCGGCCACCGGCGTGTCCTCGCCACGGGCGATTTCCGGATAACGGGTGAGGGCACTTTTGCGCACGATCATGCTGGCTTCCCAGCTGCGATCATGCGACAGGCAGAGGCGTTTTTGGCCCGGGCTCCACAACAGGACCTGGCGCAGGAACATTGCGTCGGTACCTGTCTGCAACAGCGCATTCATGCCCTGCTGCAGGCGGGTTGGGCTGTAAAGATCATCATCATCCCACTGGCAGACATAATCGCCGCGCGCCTGATCGATGCTGATATTGCGCAGCGCGCCCAGCACGCGCTTCCCCTTCACTTGGACGAGGCGGACATTTGTGCCGCTTCTGGCGCAAAGTGATGTGAGCGGCTTGGTGACCGCATCGCAGACGATCACCAGTTCCTTGTCGGCATAAATTTGGCTGCGGAAGCAGGCGATGGAAGCTGCCACGCGCGACACATCCCCACGCGTCACCATCAGGCAGGAGACCATCGGCCCCTGCACCGGCGGTGGGGGCAGCTTGATGATTTTGTCGGGGGCAGGAAATGCGTTGGTGGAGCGCAGGCTGGCTTCATAGATGCAGGCGGAAAGTTGGTTCATGGGCCTGGCAATTCGCGGAAGGAAATGGTGGGGGCAACAGGGATCGAACCTGTGGCCACACCGATGTGAACGGTGTGCTCTACCGCTGAGCTATGCCCCCACTTGCAGAGTGGCGGTCCTATAAGCTGGGAGGCCCCCTTCGTCAACCAATCCTGTTTGCTTGTTTTGTGCGTTCAGGCAAACTATTGAACCCGCATGAATGATGCCCACCTTTCCGCGCGCGTGACGATCGATCTTTCCGCGCTCAAGGCCAATTGGAAGACCCTGGCGGCACTGGCCCCCAAGGCCGAAACCGGCGCTGCAATCAAGGGCGAGGCTTACGGTTTGGGTGCTGCCGCCTGCGGGCGCGCGCTGTGGGAGGCGGGCTGCCGCTCGTTCTTCGTGGCGCGGCCCAAGGAGGGCGAGGAACTGCGGGCTGTTCTACCCGAAGCCACGATCTATGTGCTGGATGGGCTTTATGCCGGGGAGGCAGGTTATTATCTGCAGCACCGGCTGACCCCCGCGCTGATCTCGTTTGAGGAAGCGCAGGAATGGGCACGCGACGGGCAGGGGGCGGCCTGCTGCATCCATGTGGATAGCGGCATCAACCGGCTGAGCTTTTCGGCAACGGAAATTGCAAAGCTGGTTGCGGCGAAACTGCCGCTGCATATCACCCTGGTGTTGAGCCATCTGGCTTCTTCCGAAGAGTTCGACAACCCGTTCAATGAAACCCAGCGCGTGCGCTTCGAGGCGGTGCGGAAACTGTTCCCCGGCGTGCGGGCTTCGTTTGCGAATTCATCCGGCGTGTTTCACAGCGAGGCTTTCACGCTGGACCTGACGCGGCCCGGCATTGCGCTTTATGGCGGCAACCCGAAGCCCGGCCAGCCCAACCCAATGAAACCGGTGGCCACGCTGGAAGCCCGCGTGTTGCAGGTGCGTGACATGGGCAAAGGCGAAGTGATTGGCTACAACACCACTTGGACGGCGCCACGTGATAGCCGCATTGCGCTGATAGGCGCAGGCTATCGTGATGGCATCCCCCGGCGCATGAGTTCAATGTATGGCACGTCTTGTGTTTTTGTCGGTGGCAAGCGCTGCCCGATCGTCGGGCGCGTGTCGATGGACATGACTGCGATTGACGTGACGGATGCACCTGTGAAGCGTGGCGATTATGCAGAATTCTTTGGTCACAACATCTCGCTCGACGAGGCGGCGGGTTTTGCCGGCACGATTTCGTGGGAGCTTCTCACCCATCTGGGCAGCCGCTATGCTCGGCATTACCTGACATGAGAATCGAAAGCCTCAATATATTTGCTGCCGTGGGCCGTCTGGTCCTGACCTTTTGCGCTGAGCTTGGCCGGATCGTGCTGTTCACCAAGGACGCGGTTCTGGTGGGCCTCACGCCGCGCTATTTCGGCGGGCAAATTCTTCTGCAGCTGTTTCGCGTGGGCTATACGTCGCTGCCGGTGGTGGCGATGACGGCTTTCTTCACCGGCGGTGCGCTGGCGCTGCAAATTTATACAGGTTCATCACCCACAACGGCGGCAACACTGGTGCCTTCCATCGTGGCCATCGGCATCACGCGGGAGCTGGGGCCGGTTCTGGCCGGCCTGATGGTTTCAGGCCGCGTGGGCGCATCGATCGCCGCCGAACTTGGCACGATGAAAGTGACGGAGCAGACGGATGCGCTGGTCACACTCTCAACCAATCCGATTAAATATCTGGTAGGCCCGCGCATCTTGGCAGCGGTGATTTCACTGCCACTGCTGGTGGCCATTGGTGACACGATTGGCGTGTTGGGCGGTTATGCGGTGGGCACCCGCGTACTCGGCTTCAATGGCGCCAGCTATATCAAGGTGACCGCCAACCAGCTTCATTTCGATGACGTGGGCTCGGGTCTGATCAAGGCGGCGGTGTTTGGTTTTATCATCGCGCTGATGGGCTGCTATCACGGCTTCAATTCGAAGGGTGGCGCACAGGGTGTGGGCCGGGCCACGACCAATGCGGTGGTGTCTTCTGCCATCCTCATTCTTGCCGCGAACTTCGCACTCACCTCCATCCTGTTCGGGAAGAACTGATGGCTGAACCTTTCATCAAGCTTTCCGGCGTGACCAAGGCGTTCGGGCCCAAGCAGGTGTTACGCGGTATCGACATTGCGGTGGAGCGCGGCCGCTCGCTGGTGGTGATCGGCGGGTCGGGGACCGGCAAATCGGTGATGCTGAAATGCATTCTCGGCATCCTGCGCGCAGATGCCGGAACGATTGAAGTCGGGGCCCGGAATGTGGTGGGCCTGAAGGGCAAGGCGCTGGATGAGAACCTGCACCGGTTCGGCATGCTTTTCCAGGGCGGGGCGCTGTTTGACTCGCTTTCGGTTTGGGAAAACGTGGCCTTTGGCCTCATTCAGGGCCGTGGCGTGGCACGTGCCAAGGCGCGCGAGATCGCTTTGGAGAAGCTGGGCCTCGTGGGCCTGACGCCGGATGTGGGCAAGCTTTATCCGGCTGAACTTTCCGGCGGCATGCAGAAGCGTGTTGGCCTGGCGCGAGCCATTGCAGCGGAACCCGAAATCATTTTCTTCGATGAGCCCACGACCGGGCTCGACCCGATCATGGCGGACGTGATCAACAATCTGATTGTGGATTCGGTGAAGCGGCTGGGGGCGACCACCATTTCGATCACCCATGACATGGCCTCGGCCCGCAAGATCGCCGATGACATTGCGATGATCTATAAAGGCCAGATCATCTGGCATGGCCCGGCGCAATCGGTTGATCATTCCGGCAATCCCTATGTGGAGCAATTCATCCACGGTCGTGCCGACGGCCCGATTCAGATGGACGTGCTGAAGGGCTAATTCGTCTCTCCAAAAGCACCTTGCCTTCCCCCGCGCTTGGGGAAACGCGAGAGAAGGCAAGTAATCTGTCCGGCCACATACCTGGGTGGGAGAGGGGCCCAATGCTTGGCTCACCTTGGGGGCGCGCGCCAAGCCCGGTTCTAGCCGGACAGCATTTCAACTATTGCAAATGGCTTTCCAGAAACCACAGCGCCTTATCCAGAGCGCGGGAATAAGCGGTGAAAATATCGGCGGTGCCCTTGTCTCCAGCCTCATCGGTTTGATCGATGGCCTTGCGCGCATGGTCCGCCACTTCACTGTAGCGTTCGACCAATGCGTTGAGGTGATCGACACTTTCGTGAATGTCTGTGGGGTAGGGCTTCAGATGGGTGGATTTTGCAGTTGTCTGCGTCGTCCCCAGGGCCGTGCCACCCAGCTGCACCACACGCTCGGCCATGGTGTCGTTGTGGGTGTCGAGCTGATTGCGGAATTGATCCAGCAATTCGTGGATGCCGATAAATGATGGGCCCTTAATGTTCCAATGGGCCTGCTTGGTGATGAGGGCGAGATCAATACCGTCTGCCAAATTGGCGTTCAAAACTTCGATCGAAACCTTTTTCGCGTTGGATTGCAACGTGTTGTTGGTTTTCATCCTTGGCTCCCCTGGTGCACTCGGGCATCTGCTATTAGTGGATAACGCCCGAGGCCGATGGTTAGTTCCATGGTTTTTCAAAAAAATTGAGTCTCTGGAATTGGTTAGCGGCGGGCACCGAGACCCATGCGTGCGAGGATCGACTTGTCGCCTGAGATGCGCTCCTTCACCGCAGCAGCGATATGCAGAACGATGACGAGGAACAGCACCAGCGCTGTCCAGGCGTGGAAAACGCGCGAGGGCAGCATGGGCAGATCGGCGGGCAAAGTGGCGCCGGGCGTGGCATAGGCTTCGCTGATCAGATAGCCGGTAGCCCAGCCGCTGCTGACCATCAGCAACACCACAAGATAGAGGCCGAGATGCACCGGCGTGCGCAGGCGACCGAGGCCGTGGGTCTGGTCCTCGGTCGGGCCGGGATGGGCGGTGAACAGGCGTACAATGAAACGGATCAGCATGAGCAGGAAGACCAGCATGCCCAGCATCATGTGGATCTTCAGCGTGTCGAGCTTGGCAGGGTCGGTGTTGGGCATGCGCGAGACGACGAAGTATCCGCCGGCCAGTTGCGCGATGATCAGGAAGGCGAGCAGCCAGTGCAGGGCGACGAGCACAGGATGATAGCGGCGGACGGGCAGTTTGGCTGGCGCTTGGGCTGGCATGATGTTCCTCGTCTTTTTTGCATATTGAACGCAGGCGCAGGTGATTTGCAATCATGTGGATTGCCGGTTTGTCTGCCCGGAAAAAGCGACTATCTCTTCTCCATGCGCTTCCCGCCTTCCTTCCTTGATGACATTCGCGCCCGGGTGACGATTTCTTCCGTCATCGGGCGCAAAGTCGCTTGGGACAGGCGCAAGAGCAATCCGGGCAAGGGCGACTTTTGGGCCTGTTGCCCGTTCCACGGCGAGAAAAGCCCAAGCTTCCATGCTGATGACCGCAAGGGGCGGTATTATTGCTTTGGCTGCAAGCAGAGCGGCGACATTTTCACTTACCTGGTGGAAAAGGAGGGCGTGCCTTTTCCGGAGGCGGTTTCACAGTTGGCGCAAGAAGCCGGGCTGCCAATGCCGGAATTTTCGGAAGCTGATGCAAAGCGTGAGCAACAACGCACAAGCCTTTATGAAATCATGGAAATATCGGCCAAGTTTTTCCAGGCCGAGTTGCAATCGGCGCGCGGGGCGAAGGCGCGCGGCTATCTTTCTGACCGTGGCTTGTCAGCCCAGATTCAGCAACAATTCGGGCTGGGTTATGCGCCTGATGACCGCAGCGCTTTACGCACCCATCTGGCCGAAAAGAATGTGACCGTTGAACAGATGGCGGAAGCCGGGCTGGTGATTGCGGGCGATGACATTCCGGTGGCCTATGACCGGTTCCGCGACCGGGTGATGTTCCCGATCCGCGATGCGCGCGGGCGCGTGATCGCATTCGGCGGGCGCGCGTTGCGGCCTGACGTTCCGGCCAAATATCTCAATTCCCCCGAAACGCCGCTGTTTCACAAGGGCGACAATCTCTACAATTTCGACAAGGCGCGGGCAGTGGCCCACGAAAAGAGCGAAATCATCGTTGTTGAGGGCTATGTCGATGTGATCGCCATGAGTCGGGCGGGGCTGAGCCATGCTGTCGCACCCCTGGGCACTGCACTCACCGAAAACCAGCTCAATTTGCTGTGGAAAACTGTTTCCGAGCCGACTTTATGTTTTGACGGGGATGGTGCCGGCCTCAAGGCCGCCTACCGGGCGCTGGACCTCGCCTTGCCGCTGCTCAAAGCCGGTCATTCGCTCAAATTCGCCTTCCTGCCGGAGGGGCAGGACCCGGATGACCTGCTGAAGGCCGAGGGGCCGGAAAGCGTGCGTCAGGTGGTGGCTGCTTCCGAGCCTTTGGCGCAGGTTTTATGGCGCCGCGCCCTCAATGAAAATGACCGTGCGACGCCGGAAAGACGGGCTGCTTTCGAGCGCGATTTAAGAAGCATTATCAATACTATACAAGACGATGTTGTGAAGAAACATTATCTTGCCGATGTGCAGACGCGGCTGGCGGAACTATTCGGCGGAGGCCCCGCCAATCAGCGCCGATCCGGTGGGGCTTTTACACCGCGCAATCCACGCCTCCGGTTCGGCCAAAAGCCCTGGGAACAGCAGCTTCCAGTCTCGCCGCAGCTCAAGGCGCTGGCATCGAAGCCCTCGCAGACCGATGGGGCCGAGCGCCGGGCGAGACAGATCGTACTGACCTTCATCAACCACCCGGACCTGATGCACGAGTTTTGGGCCGATTTTTCGGGCGTAGATTTGATTTCGCGGGAGCTTGACTCGCTCCGTACACAGATTCTAGATAGCGCATCTTCCGAAGAAAGCCTTGAAACCGCTTCTCTGCGGACCCATCTCTCGACCAGAGGTTTCGGCCCTCAACTGGCCCGCCTCGAAGCGCAAGCGAAAAGTTTGAATGAGTGGCACTTGAGTCCCGCGGCAGCTGCAGATGATGCCCGGACCGGCCTCCGCCAGATGATCGCATTGCATCACAAAGCCATAACACTCGATCGCGAGTTAAAGGCGGCGGAAGCTGCTTTTGCTGGCGATATGACAGAGGAAAACTTCAGCACCGTTCAGGCGCTGCGGGACCAGCTATCCTCCCTGGAGGGCCGGGAAGCCATGATCGATGGTTTCGGGGCAGCCTCAGGGCGGAAATCCGGCGAGGTGGTTTAGGCGCCACGCCACGGCCATGGTTAAGCAGTGATTAAGAGCGACTGAATAGGTTCCGAGCGAATCAGTTTTTAGGGCGCGCTTTCATCTGCGTGCCTCGTGAAGGATACAACATGGCCCGTCCGCCAGCCAAACAAGCCGTTGCCGCCAAGCCGTCGAAGGACCTCGCACCTCCGGCCGAAGAAACCGAACCGTCGGAACAGCCGGGTGGCGATGACGTGGCCGATGGCCCGATCATTGACCTCAATGATGCCGCCGTCAAACGCCTGATCAAATCGGCCAAGGCACGCGGCTATGTGACCCTTGATGAAATCAATGCCGTTCTGCCGTCCGATGAAGTGACCTCGGACCAGATCGAAGACGTCTACGCCATGTTTGCCGAAATGGGCATCACGGTTGTCGAGAGCGAAGAAGAAACTGAAGTTGTCGCCAAGGCGGAAGAGGGCGAGGTTTCATCCGAAACCGCCCTCATGAAGGTCGAAGCGCCGAAGACACCGACCGACCGCACCGACGACCCGGTGCGCATGTATCTGCGCGAAATGGGCGCTGTCGAATTGCTCAGCCGCGAAGGCGAAATCGCCATTGCCAAGCGCATCGAAGCCGGCCGCGAAGCGATGATTTCCGGCCTGTGCGAAAGCCCGCTGACGTTTCAAGCGATCATCATCTGGCGCGATGAATTGAACGAAGGCAAGATTTTGCTGCGTGACATCATCGATCTGGAAGCCACCTATGCTGGCCCCGATGCCAAGCAGAACCAGTCGGTGGCAACACCAGCCCCTTACGTTCCGCCGAAAGAAGAAGTGCGCAAGCAGGCCGAGGCCAAGCGCGCCGAAGCTGCCGCCAAGGCTGAAAAGCGCCCGCAGCCGATGCGCCGCGTGGCTGACGACGATGATTATTCCGACGTGCTGAGCCCGGAAGATTTCGACAAGCCGAGCGCTGCCGATGATGATGAGGACGACGAGGGTGATGATCTCGGCGTTTCGCTCTCTGCGATGGAAGCGGAGCTGAAGCCCAAGGTCCTCGAAGTTTTCGACGAGATCGCACGCACTTATAAGTCGCTGCGCAAGCTGATGGACCAGGAAGTGACGGAAGGCGAGGGCCTTTCGCCGAGCCAGGAACGCCGCTACCGCAAGCTGCGCGAAGACATTATTGCGAACGTCAAATCGCTGTCGCTCAACAATGCGCGTATCGAAGCGCTGGTCGAGCAGCTCTATGACATTGCCAAGCGCCTGAATGTTCTGGAAGGCCGCCTGGTGCGCCTGGCCGAGACTTACAAGATTCCGCGTGATGAATTCGTGCGTGAATATGCCGGCAACGAGCTGGATGCCGAATGGCTGAAGCGCGTGGGCCGCCTCTCCAAGCATGGCTGGAAGAAGTGGGTCAATGACGAGAAGGATTCGATCAAGGTTATCCGCGACGAAATCTTTGAACTCGCTTCCGCTACCGGCTTGCAGATCCAGGAATACCGCAAGATCGTCGGCATGGTGCAGAAGGGCGAGCGCGAGGCGCGCATCGCCAAGAAGGAAATGGTCGAGGCCAATCTGCGCCTCGTTATTTCCATCGCCAAAAAATACACCAACCGTGGCCTGCAATTCCTTGACCTGATTCAGGAAGGCAATATCGGCCTGATGAAGGCGGTTGATAAGTTTGAATATCGCCGCGGCTACAAGTTCTCGACTTACGCCACCTGGTGGATCCGCCAGGCGATCACCCGTTCGATTGCCGACCAAGCGCGCACCATCCGTATTCCCGTGCATATGATCGAAACGATCAACAAGATCGTGCGCACCTCGCGCCAGATGATGCATGAAATCGGCCGCGAGCCGACGCCCGAGGAGATGGCCGAGAAGCTCTCCATGCCGCTCGAAAAAGTGCGCAAGGTGATGAAGATCGCCAAGGAACCAGTGTCTCTCGAAACACCGGTGGGTGACGAAGAAGATTCACATCTCGGTGACTTCATCGAAGACAAGAACGCGATCCTGCCGATCGACAGCGCCATTCAGGCCAATCTGCGCGAAACCACCACGCGCGTGCTGGCCTCGCTCACGCCGCGCGAAGAGCGCGTGCTGCGCATGCGCTTCGGCATCGGCATGAATACCGATCACACGCTGGAAGAAGTGGGCCAGCAGTTTTCAGTGACGCGTGAACGTATTCGCCAGATCGAAGCCAAGGCGCTGCGGAAGCTGAAGCATCCTTCACGCTCGAGGAAGCTGCGTTCGTTCCTCGATAACTAGTAGCCATCCGCTGCCGTCAGGCTTGCCGTGCGCCACAGAGGAAATTTTCCTCTGTGGCGTTCGCGTCATTGCATTATGGATTGACGCAAAACGGCTGTGTGACGGTGCATGAAGGTTGCCCTTCAATCTGATTGCCGTTGGCATCGACCGCGAGTGCGCCGCCGAGGCAGCTGGTTGCTGGTTCGCTCAACACAAGCTTGTTCTTGGATTTTCGCTTCAACTGTCTGACCTGGTCGTTGATCCGCCTTTCAGCTTTTTGAACTGCTCTTTCGGTCGTCTTGGCGGACGCCTGCTGCTCGAGGACGCCGCAATAGGCAAAGACTTCAGTTGGCGAAAGAACAAGCATTCCCAGAATTGCCGTCAACACATATCGTTTCATTCGCAATCTCCCTTAGATGCGCTTGTCCATCTAACCTCAAAAGCTAAAAGGATGCGAGTCGCCAAAATTGGTTTGCTCTGTTCTGGCCTTTGAGTTCGGCATTTTCTTTTGCGTGCCGGCTAGAATCGGGTGCAGATTGCTCCCATGCATCAATATCAGCGCCAGATAGAGATTGCGACGCGGCGGCAGGGGCTGTTTGAATTCACCCGTGAGGTGATCGACATTGTGCGCGATGCGCGGGTGAGTGAGGGCGTGGTGACGGTGTTTTGCCAGCACACATCGTGTTCGCTGCTGATCAACGAGAATGCCGATCCCGAGGTGCGGGTTGATCTTGAGGCTTTCCTCAAGCGGCTGGTGCCGGACGGTGATCCGGCCTTCATCCACACGCTGGAAGGGCCGGATGACATGCCCGCCCATATCAAGACGGCGCTGACGGCGACTTCACTTTCCATTCCTATTGCCGGTGGGCACATGGCGCTGGGCACCTGGCAGGGGATCTATCTGTTTGAGCATCGCGTAGCACCGCACCGGCGGGATATTATCGTGCATGTCATCGGCTCTTGAAACTGTAACAAATGTTGTTATATTTAGTCCCAGAAGCTGATTTTTGAGGATTTCATCATGTCGAACCGTCTCCCCACCTATTTCATCTCGCATGGCGGCGGCCCTTGGCCCTGGCTACCCGATATGCGCAAGGCCATGGCTTCGCTGGAGACTTCGCTGGCGCATATGCCGGCTGAGATTGGCGTGAAACCCAAGGCCATCCTGATGGTGTCGGGGCATTGGGAAGGGCCGGATTTTGCGGTCATGTCCTCCGCCCAACCGCCGATGGTTTATGATTATGGTGGCTTTCCGGCCTTCACCTATCAGATCAAATATTCCGCACCCGGCGCGCCGGAAGTGGCGAAGCGCGTGGAAGAACTTTTGAAGAAGGCTGGCCTGCCCACGCATCTCGATTCCGTGCGCGGCTTTGACCATGGCGTATTTGCGCCAATGCAAGTTATGTATCCGGATGCCGACGTGCCTTTGCTGCAGGTGGCGATCAATGAGAATTATGATCCGGCGGCGCATTTCGCTTTGGGGCGCGCGCTGGCGCCGCTGCGGGACGAGGGCGTGCTGATCGTGGGCAGCGGCTTGTCGTATCACAATCTGCGCCTGTTTGGAGAGCCGGGGCGCGTGCCTTCGGCGGAATTCGACAAGTGGCTGAATGATGCGGTGATGGCTGATCCCAAAACTCGCGAGGCCGAGCTGCTGAAGTGGGAGGCCGCTCCTTACGCGCGCGTCTGCCATCCGCAGGAAGATCACCTGGTGCCGCTGTTTGCGGCGGTGGGTGCGGCCGAGAACGAGAAGGCCACGCGCGTTTATCATGACACCAAAGTGTTCGGCGCGGTGACCGCTTCGAGCTACCGGTTTGGTTGAACGCAATTCAACCACACGTGCATTCTTGCTCCATTGACGGGTTCTGTGGAACCCGTCAGATGAGGCCATGAGCTCACCTTCCTACATTATCGGCATTGATACCGGCGGCACCTATACGGATGCCGTGGTGATCGACAGTGCCAAGCACCTCATTCTGGCATCGGCCAAGGCGCTCACCACCAAGGGCGACCTTTCGGTCGGCGTGATCGAGGCGATGGCGGCGGCGATGGCGCAAGTCGCAGGCTTCTCGGCCGCGATGGTGAAGATGGTTTCGGTTTCCACCACGCTGGCCACCAATGCGGTGGTCGAAGGCCATGGCGGGGCCGTGGGCCTGGTGCTGGTGGGCTTTGACGCACGCATGGAAGAGCGCAGCGGATTGGCCAAGGCTTTTCCGGGCATGCCGATTTTGCGGATGGCGGGCGGGCATGACCATACGGGTGCCCAAGTGGCCAAGCTTGATCTCGATGCGTTGCGCGCCTGGCTGGCGGGGCCGGCGCAGGAGGTTTCGGCCTTTGCGGTGGCAGCATCCTTCGCAGTGCGCAATCCGGCGCATGAACTGGCGATTGCCGAAGTGATCACCCAGACCACAGACAAGCCCGTGACCATGTCGCATGATCTGGCCAGTGCGCTCGATGCGCCGCGCCGGGCGCAGACGGCGGTGCTGAATGCGCGGCTGGTTTCACGCATCACTGATCTGGTGAGTGCGGTTGAAAAGGCGATGCAGGAACATGGTTTTTCCTGCCCGCTGATGCTGGTGAAGGGCGATGGCTCGCTGGCGCTGGCGGAAGCGATTGCCAAGCGGCCGATTGAGACGGTGTTGTCCGGGCCTGCCGCTTCGCTCATTGGCGCGCAATGGCTTTCGGGCCGCGATGATTTCATCATGTCGGATATGGGCGGCACCACGACCGACGTGGGCTTGCTGATTGATGGCGCGCCCTTGGTGGCCGAGCAGGGCTCGGAAGTGGGCGGCTGGCGCACCATGGTGAAGGCCATCGATGTGAAGACGATTGCGCTGGGTGGCGACAGTGAAGTGAAGCTGGAACCGGATGGCGCGATTGGCCTGGGGCCGGAACGTGCCGTGCCGATTTCGCTGCTGGCGGCGCGCGTACCGGCACTGGTGGAAATGCTGGAAGCTGATCTCTCCGAAAATACCGGCGGCTCCATGCTGGGCAAATTCCTGGTGCTGCCCTTTGGCGCTGAACTGGGGCGCGAGGTGACATCACTCACCGAAGTGGAGCGCAGCGTCTTCAAGCAAGTGACGCATCATCCCTTACCTTACAGAAAAGTGGCGATGGGCTCTGCAGCGATGCGTGCCGTGTCCAGCCTGCGGCGGCGCGGGCTCATTCAATATTGCTCCTTCACGCCATCTGATGCGGCGCATGTGTTGAACCTTCAGGACAACTGGTCTCGCGATGCCGCAGTGCTGGCGGCCAGGCTGCTGGTGCGCTTCCGTGACATGAAGCTGGGTGATGATGCCTTGATTGCTGCCTTGTCGCGCGCGGTGTGGGAGAAGGCTGTTGATAAATCCATCCGCGTGGTGCTGGATCTGGCCTTCGGCCTGCCGCAGCACAATGCGCTGGTGGACGTCGTGGCGCGCGGTGCCGGTAAGCTGGGGCATGTGAATGTTTCGCTGACGCCGAAGGTACCGGTGGTCGCGGTGGGCGGCCCGGTCAAAATCTATTATCCGGAATTGGGCAAGCGTTTGGGCTGCGAGGTGATCTTCACGCCGCATTGCGACGTGGCCAATGCCATCGGGGCTGCTGCAGGTCTCGTTGCGTGCCACGCGGTGGCACAGGTGGAAGGCGATGGCAGCGGCGTGTTCCGGGTCACGGGGCAGGGCCCGGTGATCACGCTGGCTTCAGGTGCGGCGGCTTTGGCCAAGGCGTCGGAACTGGCGGAGGCAGCGGCTCTGGCGCTGGCCAAGGCGCAGGGCACTGCGAAAGCGCGCGTCAAGCTTAGCGTCAAGAAGCATTACATGCCGGAGGCGCGTGATGATGACGGGCTGCTCACGGCGCATGTGACGGCTGAGGCGCGCGGGCTGCCGGCCTGAAAATTTCCTTGCCGCACAAAATTCCCGGACTTAACACTAGTGAAAAATCCTGGGGAGGATGGCCGTGGCAGAGATCAACATGCAGATGTTCGCCCGCAGCGTGGGCAGCAACATGACAATTCCGGCCGGCAACGTGATCTTCAAGGAAGGCGATCCGGGCGATGTATTTTACATCGTGCAAAGCGGCAGCGTGGAGATGAGCACGCGGGGCAAGGTGACCGCTGTGGTGGGCGCTAACAAGGCGATTGGGGTTCTGTCGGTTGTGGACAAAGGCCCGCGCAATGCCACCGCCAAGGCACTCGAGCAGACCGAAATCTCAGTGATCGATGAACGCAAATTCCGCTACATGCTTGATGAGGTGCCAAATTTCTCGCGCTATGTGCTGGAAGAAATGGCCCGCGTGGTGCGCGGCGTTTCGAAAGCGCTGCCTTAGGCTCTGGCGTTTAGAAAGTGTTAAAGGCGGCATTTCCCTAACGCGGTATTAACCTCAATAAACCTAAAATCTTCCCGATTGTGATAAGGGAAGATGAACCATGGCATTGCCTTTGAATTTGGGTGCAACACATGTGGCTGGCCGCGTGGAACTCCCATTCACGCCGCAACCTGGCATGCCGTTTTTCCCTGACCAGAATGGTGGCGTTTATGAAACGCTGTTGAACACGCTGCCTTCCATGCTGCATTGCATGGATGGGGCAGGGCGAATGATTTCCGGCAATGCGGCCTGGCTGGAGACGCTTGGCTACACAGCTGATGAAGTGCATGGCCGTTCGTTCAGTGAATTCCTTGCCACGCAATCGCGCAGTGTTTTGATCACCGATATTTATCCGAAATATCTGATGTCTGGTTCCGTCCGCAAAACGCCCGTCACCATGCGCCGCAAGGACGGCGCCATTGTGCCGATGTTGTTGTCGATGACCGCTTATCGTGGTGATCGTGGCCGCATTGACCGCTCGGTCTGCCTGTTGGAGGAATTGCCGGAAGGCCAGCCCACCCGCAGCGCCGCGCATGCCGAAGGCGCGCAGCACCAGCTGGCGTTTGAGCATGCCTCGCTGGGCATCGCCGTTGTATCTCCCGAAGGCAATGTTGAGAGTGCCAACCCTGCATTTCTGCGGCTGCTCGAAGTGCCGCCAGCGCAGAGCGTGAAGGGCAGCTTTGACGCTTTGCTCAATGACAAGGAACGCGCCAGCTTCCATGAATCGATGCGCCGCCTGCTGGATGGCGAAATCAATCTTCTGCAGCGCAATCTCAATTTCATCACGCCGCGTGGGCGCAGCTTCCTTGCATCTTGCCGCTTGGTGCTGGTGCGCAACCAGGCGGGCTGGCCGAAAAGCCTGATCGTGGAAGTGACCGAGACGCAGGAAAAGCGCGAGACTGAACGCCGCTTGCAGCGCGCGCAGAAGATGGAAGCCATTGGCCAGCTCACGGGCGGCCTGGCGCATGATTTCAACAATCTGCTCACCATCATGACCGGCAATCTGCAATTGATTGAAAGCAAGAGCGGGCTCGATGAAGTGTCGGCGCGCCGTCTGCAGGAATCGCTGGAAGCCGCTAGGCGCGGCTCGGAACTCAGCAAGCAATTGCTGGCCGTGGCCCGCAAGCAGGAATTGGCGCCGAAGGATGTGGAAATCAACGCGCTGGTCAAGGGCATGGCGCCGCTGCTGGCGCGCAGCCTGGGTGAACAGATCGAACTCAAGGTCACCACCATGACGGGCGAGCCCACCGCTTTGATCGACGCATCGCTACTCGAAAATGCCATCCTCAACCTGACGATCAATGCGCGCGACGCGATGCCTCAGGGTGGGCAGATCGTGATTGAAACGGTGGCCGTTGAACTCGATCATTACTACGCGCGCAGCCATGCCGAAGTGACGCCGGGCCCTTATGTGATGGTGGCGGTAAGCGACAGCGGCACAGGCATGCCGCCCGAGATTCTGGAAAAAGTGTTCCAGCCGTTCTTCACCACCAAGCCGGAGGGCGAGGGCACGGGGCTGGGGCTTTCAATGGTCTACGGTTTCATCAAGCAGTCCGGCGGTCACATCAATATCTATTCGGAAGTGGGGCATGGCACCTCGGTGAAGATGTATCTGCCGCGCAAGGTTGCGGCACCGCTGCGCGAAGAGCCGCGCGTGGCCAAGCCATCCAATATTGTTTCGCTGGAGGGCGATGCGCTGCCCGCGACCGGGCGGCCCAAGAAAATTCTGGTGGTGGAAGATCAGGAAGCCGTGCGCGCCGTGGCTTCAAGCTTCCTCGAAGATTTCGGCTACGAGATCGTGGAGGCCGGAGACGGCTTGCAGGCGCTGGCGAAATTGCAGGAAGACCCGGGCATCGACTTGATGTTCACCGACGTGGTGATGCCGGGTGGCTTGAACGGGTTTGACCTTGCGCAAGCGGCACGCACGCTGCGTCCGGAACTGAAGATCGTGCACACCACCGGTTACCCGAAGGGGGCCGTAGTGCACCAGGACGAGCCGCGCCTGAAGAACGGCTTCATCATCATGAAGCCCTACCGCCGTGACGACCTGAAGGCGATGATTGAGCGTGCTCTGGAAAAGGAAGTCGAAGCAGGCTAAAGCAGCGCATCTCACAGGGGCTCTGGATGGCTGACTTTTTCACGGCGCAAAATCTTGTCACGCTGGTCATATTGACTGCGCTGGAAACCGTATTGGGTTTCGACAACCTGCTTTACATCTCGATTGAATCGAAGCGGGTGGACCCGGCGCACCAGGCCTATGTGCGCAAGCTGGGCACGTTCATCGCCATCGGATTGCGCCTGGTGTTGCTGTTTGTGGTGCTGCAATTGATCGCGGCCTTCCAGAACCCGTGGTTCAGCTTCGACATCGGCTATGCATCGGGCAAATTCAATGGGCACAGCATCATTGTTCTGTTCGGCGGCCTGTTCCTGATCCGCACGGCGCTGAAGGAAATCCACCACATGCTGCGGGTGGATGATCTGGATCATGGCCCAGACGGCGGGCCTGCGCATCGCAGCGTGGCCAACGCGCTGTTCTGGATCGGCATCATGAATATCGTCTTCTCGTTTGATACTGTGCTTTCCGCAGTGGCGCTGACCGACCATTTCGTCGTGATGGCGCTAGCAATTGTTCTGTCAGGCATCTTGATGGTGTGGCTGGCCGATCACGTGGCGCGCTTCCTTGAGAAGAACCGCCTGTACGAAGTGTTGGGTCTGTTCGTGCTGCTGCTGGTCGGCGCCATGCTGACTGCGGAAGGCGGGCACATTGCCGAGCTGCATTTCTTCGGCCTGGAAGTGCAGGAGCTTTCCAAGACCACGTTCTACTTCATCCTCGCCGCACTGGTGATTGTGGATGTGCTGCAGGGCCAGTATCAGAAGAAGCTGGACAAGGAAAAGCAGAAGGCGCGGCTACACTAGCTTTACTCCGGCTTGTGGCAGACGGCCTCAATATTGTGGCCGTCGGGATCCAGCACAAAGGCGCCGTAGTAATTTTCGTGGTAATGCGGGCGCAGGCCCGGCGCGCCATTATCCTTGCCGCCGGCGGCGATGGCCGCCTTGTAGAATTCATCCACGATGGCTCGGCTATCGGCGGTGAAGGCCACGTGGCCGGTGCCGCCCTTCTTGCTGCTCTCGCCGATCCAGAATTGCGGACGCTCCTTTCCAAAGCCCGCTGCGGCATGGCCGTCGCCGGTGATTTCGGGGGCCAAGTCCATCTGCATGGTGATCCCCAAAGGTGCGAGCGCCTTGCCGTAAAACGCCTTTGCGGCGGTGAAATCAGTCACGGGAATTCCGATATGGTCCAGCATGCGAATATCCTTTCCTGCGTGGCGTTTTTAGATGTTCTTGGCAGTTTACACTGCCACAGTGACACTTTAAACCGCCGCCAAACCCAATTTTGACAGGAATATCATGGCGCGCCAATTTATCTATCACATGGACGGGCTTTCAAAGTCCTATGCCGGGGGGAAAAAGGTTCTCGATAATGTGCATCTGTCCTTCTATCCGGATGCCAAGATCGGCGTGCTGGGGCCAAACGGCTCGGGCAAATCCACACTGCTGAAAATAATGGCGGGGCGCGACAAAGAATTCAACGGCGAGGCATGGGTCGCCGAGGGTGCGACCGTGGGTTACCTCGAGCAGGAGCCGCAGCTTGATCCCACCAAGAACGTGCTGGAAAATGTGATGGAAGGGGTGGCCAAGAAGAAGGCCATTCTCGACCAGTACAATGCGCTCATGGCCGACTACAATGACGAGAACGCCGAGAAGGCTTCCGTTCTGCAGGACCAGATCGACGCGCAGAATCTGTGGGACCTCGAATCGCAAGTCGAAGTGGCGATGGATGCGCTGCGCTGCCCGCCGGGTGACTCGTCGGTGGAAAATCTCTCCGGCGGTGAAAAGCGCCGCGTGGCGCTGACCAAGTTGCTGCTGTCGAAGCCCGATCTCATCCTGCTCGACGAACCGACCAACCATCTTGATGCTGAATCAGTGAACTGGCTGGAGCATCATTTGCGCGATTATCCGGGTGCGATCCTGATCGTGACCCATGACCGCTACTTCCTCGACAATGTGACGGGCTGGATTCTGGAATTGGACCGCGGCCGCGGCATTCCCTACGAGGGCAATTACACGGCGTATCTCAAGGCCAAGGCCAAGCGCTTTGCGCAGGAGCAGCGCGAAGACGTGGCGCGCCAGAAGGCCATCGAGCGCGAAACGGAATGGATCAGCGCCTCGCCCAAGGCCCGCCAGGCCAAGAGCAAAGCGCGTATCTCGGCCTATGACGAGTTGCTCAAGAAAAATGATGAACGCCTGAAATCCCACACCGCACAGATCATCATTCCGCCGGGCGAACGCCTGGGTGATACGGTGATCGAAGTGGAGGGCCTGAATAAGGCCTATGGCGACCGGCTGCTAATCGAGAACCTGTCTTTCAAGCTGCCGCCGGGCGGCATTGTCGGCATTATAGGGGCCAACGGTTCCGGCAAGACCACGTTGTTCCGCATGATTACGGGGCAGGAAAAGCCTGACAGCGGCACCATCAAGGTGGGCGACAGCGTGCATCTGGGTTATGTGGACCAGAGCCGCGACGCACTGGGTTCCAACAAGACCGTGTGGGAAGAAATCTCCGGCGGGCTTGATGTGATCTATCTGGGCAAGCGCGAGATGAATTCACGCGCTTATACGGGCGCGTTCAACTTCAAGGGCGGCGACCAGCAGCAGAAAGTGGGAACACTTTCAGGCGGCCAGCGCAACCGCGTGCATCTGGCCAAGATGCTGAAGTCTGGCGCCAACGTTCTGCTGCTCGATGAACCGACCAACGATCTCGACACCGAAACGCTGGCGGCCTTGGAAGAAGCGCTGGAAGATTTTGCCGGCTGCGCCGTCATCATCAGCCATGACCGCATGTTCCTCGACCGGTTGGCCACGCATATCCTGGCCTTCGAGGGCGACAGCCATGTGGAATGGTTTGAAGGCAACTTCCAGGATTACGAAGAAGACAAGAAGCGCAGGCTTGGCGAGGACTCGCTGATGCCGAAGCGCATCAAGTACAAGAAGTTCGCCAGGTAAAACGTGCCCAGCTGGAACCCCGCGCAATATCTCAAATTCGCCGATGAGCGGACGCGGGCAGCGCGGGATTTGCTGGCACAGGTGCCGCTGAAGGATCCGGCACTGGTTTATGATCTGGGCTGCGGGCCTGGCAACTCCACTGAACTGTTGGTGGAGGCTTACCCGGCAGCGCGGATCGTCGGGATGGATTCATCGCCCGACATGCTGGCGCAGGCGCGCAAGGCGCTGCCGCAGGTGACGTTCGAGCAGGGTGATCTGGCGGCGTGGCAGCCCAGTGCGCAGGCTGATCTGCTTTATTCCAACGCGACCTTTCAGTGGGTGCCGGATCATGTGGGCGTGTTGCAGCGCCTGCTTTCCAGAATGAAACCCGGTGCGGTGCTGGCGGTGCAGATGCCCGACAACAGACGTGAGCCTTCGCATGTGGCGATGGAGCAGGCCAGCGAGGGCAGGCCCTATGCCGCAAAGCTGGCCGGCAAGGCACGCGGCGATATCCCGACACCTGCCCAGTATTATGCTGCATTGAAGCCGGCTTGCGAGAAGCTCGATATTTTTCACATCATCTATAACTTCCCGCTGGCCGGTGCGGCTGCGGTGGTGGAATGGGTAAAGGGCACAGGCCTGCGGCCCTTTGTTGAAGCGCTCACCGCTGAAGAACAGGCTGACTATCTGTCGCGCTATCAGCGGCTGATTGCGATGCATTATCCTGAGCAGGAGGACGGCAAGGTGCTCCTGCGCTTTCCGCGCATTTTCATGGTGGCCCAGAAATGATCTCGACCGATTATGTGAAGCTGATGGCACGCTATAATGCGTGGCAGAACCAGAGCCTGTATGGTGCGGCGACAACGCTGAGCGATGCGCAGCGGCGCGAAGATAAGGGCGCGTTCTGGAAATCCATCCATGGCACGCTGAGCCATTTATTGTGGGCGGACCAATTGTGGATGACGCGCTTTGGTTTTGACACGCATCCACGCGCGCCCAGCAACGTGGAAGCGCTCACCATCTACACTGACTTTGCTGAATTGCAGGCCGACCGGTTCAAGCATGATGCCTTCATCAGCAACTGGGCCGCGCATCTCACACCTGCTGATCTGGAAGGTGATCTCGTCTGGACATCGCGCATTGCAAAGGGTGAATTCAAACGGCCGCGCTGGGTGGCGATCACTCACATCTTCAACCATCAGACCCATCATCGCGGCCAGGTGCATGCTTTGCTGACATCCTTCGGCGCCAAGCCCGATGCGACGGATATTGCCTTCATGCCGGACGCATAGGCCGCGCAGGGAACTCTTGCGGCTTGTTTTCATTTCCTTAAAGTGCGGCGAGGGAGATCTGGTTTGAGGCAGCTTTTCGCAATTCTGTTGGGGTTTGGTTTTCTGGTGGTTTCACCTGAGGCGCAGTCGCGTTCAATTCTCAAGAGCATCGAGCGCAATTTGCACAAGGTGGAACAGAGCCTGTGCAAGGCCAGCCCTTCATCCAAGTGCAAAACCACGCGCAAGAAGTACGTGAAGCCCAAGGCTCCGGTGGCCAAGCCAGCACCCGCGCCAACACCGCCGCCCCCACTGATTGCGAAGCCTGTGCCTCAGCCTCAGTCTGCACCCGTTGCCAAGCCTGTGCCGAAACCTGAGATGAAGCCCGCTGTGCCGGTTGTGGTTGCGCCCAAGCCAGTGCCTGCACCGCCTACCAAGGCCCCTGTGCCCAAGCCCGAAGTCAAACCTGCGCCACCGGTCGTGACTGCGCCTGTTGCGCCCAAGCCCGTGCCGAAACCGCCGGTGCCGGTGCCAGTACCTGCGCCAGCGCCGCCGGTTTCCCAGCCGCCTGCTTCAGGTGCCGCCGATAATTGCCTGCAGCAGCTGGCAGCGACGGGCGCCAATTTCTCACCCGTGCCGCAGCCGAGCAGTTCGGCGGAATGCGACGTGCCGAGCCCGGTGAAAGTAACGGCGTTGAAAACCGCTGCTGGAATGGTGAAGCTGCCGGATCAACCCACCCTCAATTGCGCCTATGCGTTGCAGCTCGAATCTTTCGTATCGAACAAGGCGCAGCCCTTGGCGCAGAGCGAGATGAGCAGTCCCATCATGGCGATGGGCACGGGGCCTGGCTTTGATTGCCGCGGACGCAATGGCGATTCCTCCGCCAAGATCAGCGAACATGCCAAGGGCAATGCCGTGGATATTGTGTTCTTCAACTTCGCCGACAAGTCAGGCGTGCTGGTCAAGGATGCGCTGAATGAAGAAGCCAAGGGCTTTGCCTTCCTGCGTGACGTGCGCGCCGCAGCCTGCAAGGATTTCACCACTGTGCTGGGGCCGGGTGCCAATTCCGCACATCAAGAGCATTTCCATATCGACCTGGAATTCCGCAAGGGCGGCTACCGGATCTGCCAGTAGGCGAAATTGAAGACTATTCCGCTGCCTCTGGCTTCTTGATGTCCTCCGGAATGAGGAAGCCGCCAGATTGCCTGGCCCAGAGGGCGGCATAGATGCCGCCGCGCTTCTTGACCAGCTGGGCATGCGTGCCTTCCTCGACGATGCGGCCCTTGTCCATCACCACCAGCCTGTCCATGGCGGCGATGGTGGAAAGACGATGTGCCACGGCGATGACGGTCTTGCCTTCCATCAGGGTATTGAGGTTTTCCTGGATCGCCGCTTCGACTTCTGAATCGAGTGCGGACGTGGCCTCATCGAGAATGAGGATCGGCGCATTCTTCAGCAGTACGCGGGCGATGGCCACGCGCTGGCGCTGGCCGCCGGAGAGCTTCACGCCGCGCTCGCCTACATGGGCGTCCATGCCGCGGCGACCATTCGGGTCTACCAGAGTGGCGATGAATTCTGACGCATGCGCCTGTTCCGCGGCGGCGGCGATTTCTGCCTCCGTCGAGTCAGGCCGGCCATAGCGGATATTGTCATGCACGGAGCGATGCATCAGCGAGGTATCCTGGGTGACCACGCCGATGGCGGCGCGCAGGCTTTCCTGCTTCACCTTGGAAATGTCCTGATCATCAATGGTGATCGTGCCGCTGCCCACATCGTAGAAGCGCAGGAGCAGGGAGGCGAGGGTGGATTTGCCGGCACCGGAACGGCCCACAAGGCCCACTTTTTCGCCGGGCTTGATGACAAGATCGAGGCCCGCAATGATCTCGCGGTCATTTTCCACCGGTTTGCCATAGTTGAAATGGAGATTGCTGAAGGCGATCTTGCCCTTGGGCACGTCGAGCGGCTTGGCGCCGGCTGCGTCCACCACAATATGCTGGCGGGCGATGACGTCGATCCCGTCTTTCACCACGCCGAAATCTTCAAATAGCCCTGCCACTTCCCACAGCATCCAATGCGCCATGCCGAGCATGCGGTAAACCAGGCCCACCGAGAAGGCGATGGCGCCAACGGTGATGGCATCCTTGCTCCACAGCCACAGTGCGATGCCTGCCGTTGCCGTCAACACCGAGCCATTCAGGGCATTGAGCGCCATGTTCATCTTGGTGGAGACGCGCATTGAGTCATAAACGCTCTGCAGCATCCACCCCATGCCTTCGCGGGCATAGTCATCCTCGCGCGCGGCATGGGCGAAAAGCTTCACCGTGGGGATATTGGTATAGGTATCAACGATGCGGCCGGTGACCAGCGAGCGCATGTCGGCCTGGCGTTCCGACAGCTTGCCCATCTGCGGCACGAAATGGCGCATGACCACGCCGTAAGCCGCGATCCAGACGACCATCGGTATGGCGAGGCGCCAGTCATTGGCGATGAAGGAGGCAAGCGCAGTGATCACGAAGACCACGACCCAGGAGATCACCTGCGTCAACTTCATCACCACATCGCGCACGCCAAGTGCGGCCTGCATCACCTTGGTGGCGACGCGCCCGGCGAATTCATTGTGGAAGAATTCCATCGACTGGCGCAGCATGTAGCGATGCGCCAGCCAGCGGATGCGCATGGCGAAATTGCCGCGCAGGCCCTGGTTTTCCACCGCATCGGCGATCATCGACAGGCCGGGCTGAATGAGCAGTGCGAGGCCCGCATAGATCAGCATGGTGCTGCCATGTTCCGCAAAGAAGGTGGAGCGGTCAGCCTTGCCCAACAGGTCGATCAGCGTGCCGACATAGGCATAGACGCGCACTTCAATGATGGCGATGGCCACCGAGAGTGCCAGGCCTACAAAGATCAGCGGTAGAAACGGCCGCGAATAAAAGCGGATGAAACCCCAGGTGTTGGCCTGTGGCATGGCGGGTGCCGAAGTGGGGAAGGACTCGACTTTGCGTTCGAGCCAATTGAAAAATCGATTGAGCATGGATTTGGCTTTGCGCGAACAGCCAGCGCGGCGGCTCCGTGCGGAAAGTCGCACAGCCCTTCATTATAAGGCGATTTGCAGAAAGGTCAAAGGTGCTAGGCTATCCTGCAAACAGGGATCCAGAAATGATCACAGGGTCTTGCCATTGTGGCGCGGTGCATTGGGAATTGGACGGAGATATTGGCGCGGTGACGGCGTGCAATTGCACGGCCTGCCGGCGCTATGGCGCGCTGTGGGCTTATGATTATCTGAATGACCGCATTCGTGTCTTCGGCGAGACGCGTAGCTATGTGCGCAAGAATGCCGATGGTGATCTCGGTTTTCACTTCTGCCTGCATTGTGGCGGCATGGCCTATTGGCTGGCGATCATGTCCCCGAACGAAACGCGTCAGCGCATCGCGGTGAATGTGAGGCTGGCGGACGATCCGGAAGCGGTGGCGGCCCAGCCGATTGATCATTTCGACGGGCTGGTGACGTTCAAGGACCGCGCGCCGGATGGACGCTGCGTGCGGGATATGTGGTACTAGGCCTTCGCCTGCACGGCGATGGGGTTAGCTTCCATCAGCCGTAATAGTTTGACCATGTGTGATGTCGCCATTTTGTATTTCAGGAAATGCGGCGTGGTGATGTGATGCTGGTAGGCCGCTTCGTCGGCGTAACATTCGAAAACGCGGATGTTATTGGGGGCGTCCTTCAAAGCCACGGCCTGAAGAAATAGAACACCGGGTTCCAGCTGCAGTGAAGCTTCGACCTCTTCCTTCAGCAGCGCTTTGTATTGCTCGATCTGTGCGGGATCGATTTCGATTTCAGCAATGCGGAACAAGTGTTCAGCCATGGACGGCCTTTCTCACCTTGGCGGCATCTGCTTCGGTGGCGGGATTGTACACGACCATGATGAGATCAGGCCGGCCTTCGACAGCGAAGGCGGAATATTCCAGCTCCAGCTTGCCGAGTTCAGGATGCTGGATCAGCTTTGGCGTTTCTCCATAAGTGACCTGCACATCATTCTCCTGCCAAATCTTGGCGAAGTCAGCGCTTTCGCGCGAGAGTTCATCGATGAAGCCTTCCATCGCCCGCGTGGCGCCGGCACGGGTGACATCGGCGCGAAAGGTGGCCACGACGAAGCGCGCATCACGCGCCCAGTTCGGGTTTTTCTTTTTCATCGCCGGGTTGGTGAACAGCATGCGGATGATGTTGCGCTTATCCGGCGGCATCAGGCCATAATCATGCAGCACCTTGGCGGCCACGGCGTTCCACGCCACGACATCCCATGTGGGCGTGCGCAGGAAGGCGGGGGCTAACGTGAAGGCATCGAGGATGCGCTGCAGGCGCGGGGTGACATGGCCAGTCAGCGTGGCTTGGCGCTCCGGCGGGCGGCCGAGGCCCAGCAGGAAGAGATGTTCGCGCTCAGCCTCGGTGAGCAGAAGGGCGCGGGCAATGCGGTCCAGCACGGTGGGCGAGGGGGCGCCGCCGCGGCCTTGCTCCAGCCAGGTGTACCAGGTGGGGCTGACGCTGGCGCGGCTGGCCACTTCCTCACGGCGAAGGCCGGGCGTGCGGCGGCGGGCCATGTCCATGCCCAAAGCAATGGGATCAATTCGGGTGCGCCGATCTTTCAGGAAAGTGCCAAATGCGTTGCTCATGCTGGTACCCATTATAATAGGATAAAGTTACTACTTTAATAGGATGAAAAGTGGCGCATATTGCACCTCAAGTCAAACAGGAGATTTTCTAATGAAAGTGTTTGTAACGGGTGCCACGGGCTTTGTCGGCGCTGCGGTGGTGGATGAACTGATCCGCAATGGCCACAAGGTGGTCGGGCTTTCGCGCAATCCGGACAAGGGCAGGGCTTTGGCGGCGCAGGGGGCAGAGGTGCTTTCCGGCACGCTGGAAGAACTCGACAAGCTGGCCTCTGCTGCCGTTGCAGCCGATGCCACCATTCATTGCGGCTTCAATCATGACTTCACCCGCTTTGCTGAAAACTGCGCGCAGGAAGGCCGGGTGATCACAGCGATGGCTGGCGCTTACAAGGGCACGGCAAAGCCATTGATCGTGACTTCGGGCGTGGGCGTATTGCCGGGGCAGTTGGTCACTGAGGACATTCCGGTTGATCCGGCCTCGCACAATCCGCGCAAGGTGACGGAGATCACCTCAAATGAAATGATCGCACAGGGCGTTGATGTGCGGGCGGTGCGCCTGCCCATCGTGCATGGTGATGGTGACCATGGCTTCATTGCGATGATGATCAATCTTGCAAAAGAGAAAGGCGCTGTGGCCTATGCCGGTGACGGGCAGAACACCTGGGCCTCGGTGCACCGCTTTGACGCGGCTAAGGCTTACCGGTTGGCACTGGAAAAGGGTGCATCCGGTGCCCGCTATCATCCGGTGGCGGAGCAGGGTGTGACCATCAAGGCGCTGGCCGACATTCTGGCCGAACGACTGAACTTGCCGCAGCAGAGCCTGACTGGCGATGCGATTGCCGCGCATTTCACCTGGTTTGCGCATTTCGCGCAGATGAACATGAAGGCCTCAAGCGCCAAGACGCGAAGCGAACTGGGTTGGGCGCCAAAGGAGATTGGCCTGATCGAAGACCTTAAAACTTCGCAACATTACTTCGCAGGCTGACACCCAGAAGACTGCAATGCAGATGCTCATCCGTCGGCATTGCTCCTCTGCAGAAAATTCAAGCTTCGCCACAATTTGGTGTGATACAGCGAAGCTGCAATGGCCCTTTCGAATAGCCGCATTCTTCCCCTCGTCGTCGCTTCGGCTTTGTTCATGGAAAACATGGACTCGACGATCATTGCGACGTCGCTGCCCGCCATGGCGCGCGATTTGGGAACAAGCCCGGTTTCGCTGAAGCTGGCCTTCACCACCTATCTGATTACGCTGACAGTGTTTTTGCCGATCTCGGCCTGGGTGTCTGACAAGTTTGGCGCCAAGAAAGTGTTCCGCATCGCCATGGTGGTTTTCACCCTGGCTTCGCTGTGCTGCGCCATGGCGCCCTCGCTGGGCTGGCTGGTGGCGGCGCGCGCGGTGCAGGGCCTCGGAGGCGCGATGATGGTGCCTGTCGGCCGCATCATCGTGCTGCGCGGTGTTCCCAAGGCCGAGCTGGTGAATGCCATGGCCTGGCTTACGGTGCCGGCTTTGGTGGGGCCATTGGTGGGCCCGCCGATTGGCGGCTTCATCACCACCTATTTCTCCTGGCACTGGATCTTCTGGATGCATCTGCCGATCGGCATTTTGGGCATCACCATGGCCACATTATTCATGCCGGATTTCCCGCCCGAGAAAGTGGCGGCGCTGGATGTGAAGGGTTTCATCCTGTCGGGGCTGGGCCTTTCGCTCACCGTGTTCGGCATGACCATTATCGGGCGCGGCCTTTTCACTGGGCCGGAAACGGCTCTTCTGGTGATCGCCGGGCTGGGGCTGATTTATGCCTATGTGCGGCACGCCCAGAAGGTGCCGCATCCGATCCTTGATCTCAGCCTGCTCAGCATTGATACGCTACGGGTTTCCATCATGGCCGGATCATTCTACCGGATCGCGGCGGGGGCCATTCCGTTCCTGATGCCACTGCTGCTGCAACTGGCCTTCAACCTCACGCCGTTTCAATCAGGCTTGATCACCTGCATGTCAGCCGCCGGTGCCCTGATGATGAAGTTCCTCGCGGCGCGTGCGTTGAAAGCCTTCGGCTACCGGCAACTGCTGATTTTCAACGGCATCATCTCCTGCGCCTTCATGGCGGCGATGGGG
The DNA here is from genome assembly GCF_015714715.1 of Aestuariivirga litoralis. NCBI lineage: Bacteria > Pseudomonadati > Pseudomonadota > Alphaproteobacteria > Hyphomicrobiales > Aestuariivirgaceae > Aestuariivirga > Aestuariivirga litoralis. Next base: position 417,476 of record NZ_WAHS01000001.1, read on the forward strand.
TTGTTCCGTGAAACCACGCCGCTGGCAATCATCTATGCTGTGCTGCTGTTTGGCGGGCTGGCGCGCTCCCTGCAATTCACCTCGCTCAATTCCATTGCCTATGCCGATGTGTCGACGCCGGATATTGCCCGCGCCAACGGGCTTTACACGGTGGCACAACAGCTTTCGCTGGCGCTGGGCGTTGCGGTGGCGGCCATCATTCTGGAAAGCTCGCAATGGCTCCGGGGCGCAGCTGAATTGGGCCAGGCTGATTTCTCCACCGCCTTTATCGTGGTGGCGCTGGGTGGCCTGATTGCCATCCCGGAATTCCTGAAGCTAGCACCTGCCGCGGGTGCCGCGCTTTCGGGACATGCGGTGGTGCCAGCGCCGGTGAAGTCCGCGCCCTGACTTCACGATTGTTTGACTGATCCGGGGTCGCTTGTTACTCGTTTTCACAGCCAGAGACCCCTATCTTGGGACCATCAGAGGAGTTGATAGAGCCATGAATCGGAGAGATGCCTTGAAGAGAACCGGATTTTCCCTGGCCGCCTTGGGCCTGGGTGCTGGCTGGGCGCGTGCGGATGAAAAATTTGAAGTGACCAAGTCAGACGCGGATTGGAAAGCCATGCTGCCGCGCGAGGCCTATGAAACCCTGCGCCACGAAGCCACCGAACGACCCTTCTCGTCGAAGCTGCTGGATGAGCACCGCAAGGGCACTTTCATTTGTGCCGGTTGTGACCTGCCGCTTTATGCGTCTGAAACCAAATTCGACAGCGGCACCGGTTGGCCCAGCTTTTACGACCATCTGCCTGATGCCATCGGCAACAAGGACGACAACAGCCTGTTCACTGAGCGCACCGAAGTGCATTGCCATCGCTGCGGCGGGCATCTCGGCCATGTGTTCGACGATGGCCCGAAGCCCACCGGCCTGCGCTATTGCATGAATGGCGTGGCGATGAAATTCACGCCGGCCTCGGCCTAGTTCCACTTCGTTTCTCCTGGGCGCCCAGGGTCCCCAATTCTCGCGCCCAGAATGAGCCTCCGCCCTTAGCGACAGGGGTGGAGGCTTTTCTTTGCGCGCGGCCGCGTTATGATCTGGCATGGATTTCTCCGCTGCTCAACCACCCCAAACTTTGTCACGCCCTTTGCAAGCCATGTGGTGGCTGAAGAAGGGCGATTTCAAAATGGGTGCTGAATGGGAGCAAGCCCATCAGCTCTGCCAAGAGGATGAGGGTGAGCGCACGCATGACATGGTGCATGCGCTGGCTCATTGGATTGAGGGCGACATGGCCAACCGCGATTATTGGTACCGCCGCATCCAGCCTTGGACACGCGCCAACACCATTCCCCAAGAGTGGAAACAGCTAGAGCAGCATCTCAGCGGCCAGTAGCGCCGGCATAGACGGGTGCGCCCATCTGCTGGGCCACGCCCAGGTCATCGCGGTGGTTCCAGATTTCCACCACCTTGCCGTTCTTGAAACGGAAGATGTTCACGCCGGAATATTCCAGCTTTTTGCCGGTGGCTTTCACATTGGCCCAATCGCCCATCATGGTGCCCGTCGCCGTCCAGCGCAGGCAGACCAGATCATCCTCGGCGATGGCGAGATCGATGCGGTAATGAATATCGGGGAAAGCCTGGCGGAAATCACTGGCCACTTTCTCCTGGCCGGACGGACCGGGTAAAGCCTGCGTGGGGCGCAAATCATGGCGCTGATAGTCTTCAGCGAAAACCTGATGGGCGAAGGCCACATTGCCCTTGTTCCAGACTTCTTCATAGAACGAGAGGATCAGGGCCTTGTTGCTTGCGGCGTCATGTGTGTTGGGCATGAACCACATATAGGCCTGCGCGCCATTGCGGCGGAAGCTTGAAAATTCGTTTCATCGTTCCCCGGTGTCCCGGCGCTGCGCCGGGACGGCCTAATGTGGGCGCTTAAGCGGCGGAGCGTGACTTCATGCGGCGCGTCAGCTCTTCCAGCGAGGGTTTTTCCTCGGCCTTAGGAGTGATCGCTACCGTCTTGGCTTCAGCCTGTTCCTCGCTGGCTTTCAGCCAGGTGGGAAGCGGCTCGCTCTGGATCTGCTCTTCAGCATCAACCATGGCGCAAGCGCGGAACCAGTGTTCTTCGCTCTTGCCGTCAGGGCGGCCTTCCTCTTCCCAGATCTGATAGGCCATTTGGCCTATGCGATCTTCGCGGGACGGCGCTTCGGTGCGTGGGGTTGTTTCCTCAGACATGGTGGACTCCCTTTCTTGGCTGCCCGTGATGGGCGAAGGACGACTCACAATCCCACAATAATACTGGTTGCTTGTGTGGAGCTACTTACAAATGGGTGACAAAATTGTGTTGCCCAACAGCTTAAGGCCCGCATGTGCGGGCCAGTTCCTCTCTGTCTGAAAATTCACGGATGCGATCAGGGCGAGAAGGTCTTGCCAGCGCCCTGCGGCGGCAGCGGCGTGTTCAGCGGATGGCAGCCATCGTCCAGGCGCACGAAGCCGGGATCATTGCGGCCAAAACCCGCAACCTTGCGGGACACATTGCCAGGGCCAGTCTGCGGCCCCGCACCTGCAGCCCGCATGACGTGAATGGATTCTGTGCAGGCCTTGCCGGCGGCTGGTGCTGCCTGAGCGTTGGGCAGCACCAGAATACAGGTGGCAATGATAAGCTGGGCGATGATGACATATGAAATGCGGAACATGATGGATATCCTTGTGCGCGCTCCGGAGAGCGCTGCGGCTTCAACACCGCAAGCATTCAGAAGACCCAAAGTTCCATGCATTCCGTCGCCCAGACTGCATTTGTAATGTTTGGTGTTACCAAAGCAGTTTCTGGCGTTATTTCAGGCCCAAAGCGGCGCGCATTTCCGGCTTGGCGTCATCCACGGCTTTGACGAAATCCGGGGTTTGACGCAAGACATTGGCAATCGCAGCGCCCGCCATCTTGGAGGCTTCGATGTCGGTCAGATAATGCATGCCAGCAATGTAGCGGCTGTAGCCGAAATCATTGGCGCGGGCATACCAGTCGGCCTGCTTTTCGGGGGCGATCTGCGTCAGGGTGAAAGCGTAGATTTCGCCGAGCGTGGTGTGGCCTGACGGATAGGCGCCGCTATCTTTCTTCTTCAGCAGCGGCTGCACAGATTCATCGGCGATGAACGGGCGCGGGCGGCCCCATTCCTTCTTGGCGGGATCAACCACGGCACCTTCGGTGGCGCCGATCCGGTCGAACAAAGCTTGGCTGGCGGGCAGCTTGGTGATGTCGATATTGATGTCCATGCCAGCGAGGAAACGCGTGATGGTTTCTTCATCATCGGCAATCGCCTTGTCAGCACGGTCCTTCGGCACAGAGGTGATGAAGGCCTTGTAGTCAGCGATTTCCTTCTTGGAATATTCCCCGTCTTTGGCGGGCGGGGGCGGCATGATCTTGGTCAGCGGCACTTCGGCATCGGTAACGAAGGGCTTGGCATCTTCAGCATAGGCAGATGCAGCAAAGGCCAGGGTGGAAACAAATGCGAGCGCAAGAGCGCGGCGTGAAAGATTCATGATGGACTCCCTCTTTAGGGAAATCGATTTCGGACTCAGAGATTGCGGTTGCATGACGGCAAGCTGATCGTGCCGGGAATTATTGAAGGGCGCTCAGCCGCGCTCCACAAAGCTATCCAGCACGCGCTTTTCGCCGGCTTTTTCGAAATCCACTGTCAGCTTGTTGCCTTCGATTTCAGTGACGCGGCCATAGCCGAATTTCTGATGGAAGACGCGGTCGCCGAGTGCGTAAGCTGAAGGCGCGTTGCCATCGATCACCAATTCGCCCTCGATGAATTTCGGCGTGTGGCGGGCAGCGGTGCCCGCCTGGCGGTTGGCTTGGGCGCGTTGCCAGCCGGGCGTCTGGTATGAGCCCTGGCCGAAGGCTTGCGCATTGTCGAAGCGGCTGGTGCCGAAGGAACCGAGGCCGTGGCCACCATAGCTCGTCGTCATGGCGGCGACCTCGACGTGTTTTTCCGGCAGTTCATCAATGAAGCGCGAGGGCAGGGACGATTGCCACGAGCCATGCACCTGGCGGTTCTGTGCGAATGAAATGGTGAGATCGCGCTTGGCGCGGGTGATGCCGACATAGGCAAGGCGGCGTTCTTCTTCCAAGCCGCTGCGGCCTTTTTCATCCAGCGAGCGCTGCGAGGGGAACAGGCCTTCTTCCCAACCGGGCAAAAACACTTGTGCAAATTCCAGCCCCTTGGCGGAATGCATGGTCATGATGTTCACGCGGTCTTCATCGCCGCCCTGGTCACGGTCCATCACCAAAGCCACATGCTCCAGAAAGCCCGTGAGGTTTTCAAAGTCGCTCATCGAACGAATGAGTTCCTTCAAGTTATCAAGGCGGCCCTCGGCCTCCGGGCTTTTGTCGGCCTGCCACATTCCGGTATAGCCGGACTCGTCGAGCACGATTTCAGCCAGCTCGGTATGTGGCAGCTGGCTCATCTGGCCGCGCCAGCGGGTGAAACCGTCAATCAACTGGCGCAAGCCCGTGCGCGCCTTGTTCTGCAATTCATTGCTGAGGCTCATCGCATCAGCCGCGGCATAGAGCGGAATGCGGGCGGCGCGGGCGTGATCATAGAGCTTCTTCATCGCGCCATCGCCCAGGCCACGCTTGGGCGTGTTGATGATGCGCTCGAAAGCCAGATCATTATCCGGCGAGGCGACGACCTTGAGATAGGCCAGCGCATCGCGAATTTCGGCGCGCTCATAAAAGCGCGGGCCGCCGATGACACGGTAGGGGATGCCGGCGCGGATGAAGCGGTCTTCAAACAGGCGCATCTGGAACGAGGCACGCACCAGAATGGCCATGTCATTCAGCTTCACTTTTTTCCGCTGCAGGCTTTCGATGTCGTCGCTGATCTGGCGGGCTTCTTCCTCGCCGTCCCAATGGCCGCGCACCACGACTGGGTTTTCGGCTTCCTTGTCAGTGTGCAACGTCTTGCCGAGCCGCGCTTCGTTCTTGGCGATCAGGCCCGAAGCCGCGCCCAGAATATCGGGGGTGGAGCGGTAATTGCGTTCCAGCCGGATGATCTTGGCGCCGGGGAAATCCTTCTCGAAGCGCAGGATGTTATCGACCTCTGCGCCACGCCAGCCATAGATCGACTGGTCATCATCACCCACGCAGCAGATGTTCTTGTGGCCCTGGGCCAGAAGCTTCAGCCACAGATATTGCGCGATGTTGGTGTCCTGATACTCATCCACCAGCATATATTTGAAACGCTGCTGATAGGAGGCCAGCACGTCCGGATGGTTCTGGAAAATGTTGAGGACTTCCAGCAGCAGGTCGCCGAAGTCGGCTGCGTTTACGGTCTTGAGGCGCGCCTGATAATCGGCATAGAGCTTGCCGCCGAGGCCGTTGGCGTATGAGAACGCTTCGCCGGCCGGCACCTTGTCTGGCGTGAGGCCGCGGTTTTTCCAGCTGTCTATCAGATTGGCCAATTGCCGGGCGGGCCAGCGCTTTTCGTCAACATGTTCGGCCACCAGCAATTGCTTGAGCAGGCGCAGCTGGTCGTCATCATCGAGAATGGTGAAGCCGGATTTGAGGCCCGCCAGTTCCGCATGGGCGCGCAGGATTTTGACACCGATGGCGTGAAAAGTGCCCAGCCAGGTCATGCCTTCAACGGCGCCGCCGATCAGATGGCCGATGCGCTCCTTCATTTCGCGCGCCGCCTTGTTGGTGAAGGTGACGGCCAGAATCTGCGACGGCCAGGCGCGCTTGGTGGTGAGCACGTGAGCGAGGCGCGTGGTCAACACGCGCGTCTTGCCGGTGCCGGCACCGGCCAGCACAAGCAGCGGTCCATCAATGCTGAGCACGGCGTCTTTCTGTTCGGGGTTCAGGCCGTCGAGATAAGCGGGTGCAGCTGCTGATCCGCCCATGGCACGCGCCGCCAGCCCGCCGGGTTTCGGCGGGGGCGGGGCATCGTCAAAATCATTCAGGTCAATGGGCATGGACAACTTTTGAAAGGTGCGATTCTCGAAGCACTATATAGGCACTTCGGCGAGAATTTTCAGTCCCAAGCGCCGTTGTGGACTTCGGCAGCCTCATCTTCCAGCAGCGGTCCAATCACCTCCACTTTGCGCTGGCCCGCTTCGAAAACAACTTCGCAGGGCAGGTCCAAAGTCGGGTTTTCGGGGTGGTTGCCGGTGATGGTTTTCAGGCGCTTTTCCGAGAGGCCGTAAACCACGCGCTTGAGGCCCGTCCAGTAGATCGCACCTGCACACATCGCGCAGGGTTCAGCGGAGGAATAAATGGTGCAACCCTTCAGAATTTCTGGCGAATAAGTGACCGAAGCGCGGGTCATCAGCACGCGTTCGGCGTGGCCGGTCATGTCATGGTCGGGCATGAACGCGTTATGCTGCGTCATCAGCACCTTGCCGTCACCATCCACCAGAATAGCGGCGAAGGGGTGGTGCCCGGCGGTGCGGGCGGCTTTCGATTCAGCGATCGCCACTCTCAAAAACGATTGATGATCCGGCTGCATTCCCGTTCCTCCACGCCCTGTTCATAGGGCAGGAGGCGGGGAAGATCAGCAGTAAAGCGAACTGGCCTGCTTTTCCTGGCGGATGGCAAGCTGCCGCTGCAGCTTGCGCCAATAGGCAGCTGTTTCAGTATCGCCCGATTTTTCGCAGAGCAGGGCATGGCGCGCGGCTTCACCGGCGGCATGACGGCCATGAACGAAAACCAGCGCATCGGCGAAATGCGAAAATCCGTTGTTCAGCATGGGTCTCTCCCTTGGGTCGGCTATCTAACGCAGCACTGATTGACCCGGGAGTAGGCCGGAAGTTTTGCTTTATTGTGACAGTTCCGGGGCGGCGGGGATGTTTAATGATTGCGCCGCGCGGGCGAAGCGTTGGTCTGTCGTCAGCAATGGCAGTTTCAGCCGCTTTGCAAGGACCGCATAGGCTGCATCATAAGGTGTCATCATGTCACGCAACGCCCATATCCCAGTCATATCTATGTGGCTCAGGATGTGGCGGTGAATTTTCAGCTTTGAATAAGCGTCAATTACGGCGTCTGCGATTTCAATGGAAATTTCTTTCCGCAGATAGGGCTTTCTTATGGCGTTGACGACTTCGAGATCGAGCAAAGCAGGGGCATGGATTTCAGTGAAACTCGCAATTTTTCGGGCGAGCGCAGCATTGATTTGTGGGCGTAGCAGGATTTCAACAATCGCAGACGCATCCACAACGATCATCGGTCACGGTCTTCCCGTACCAATTCTGCGCCGGACATTGAAGTTTTCGCATCCGGAAGATTGCGCACGGCATCCCAGAATTCTTTCATCCTGATTTGATCGGGAGTGTCCGCAGCGCTTTCCTGCGCGGCAAGGTCATCAAGCACGCGGTTGAGATACTGCGTGACAGAAAGGCCCTTGTCTTCTGCCAATTTGGTCAAAACCTTGTGCGTCTTGGGATTCACGTCCCGGATATGGAATTGCTTGTTCATGCATGCATTGTGCATGCAGATTGCATGCAGTGTCAAATCACTTTTTCGGCGGTGGCAGGCCGATCTTGTGGCCCACTTGATAGGGCAGCGGCACAGCCTTGTGCTGTTCGGCCATCGCATCGATCTTCTGCTGGATGTCGGCGGGCCAGGGGGCGGTGCGGTGGATGTTCATGTCCACATGGCTGATCATCACTTCCAGCACTGAGGCAAGATAGGATGTGTCGCCACGGAACATCTGCTGCACATAATGCACGCGCTTCGCATCCGCGCCGATGATCTGGGTCTCAACGCGCACCTGTTCGCCTTCCTTCAGCTCATTGGCGTACGTTGTGTGGGTTTCAAGTGTGAAGGTGGTGCAATTGGTGCGCTTCACATAGTCGGCGCCGAGGCCAAAGCCTTCGAACATTTCCTCGGCCCCCCGGTCAAACAGCACGGCGTAATAGGCCATGTTCAGGTGGCCGTTATAATCAGTCCACTGGCTTTCGACGGTCTGCAGTGAGCTGATGAAAGGTTTGGCATTTGTCATGGAAAAATCCGTCTCGTGTGATACCGTTGAGTCGATGGATAAAGTCGCACCCGGAGCCAATGTCAATCGCGCCATAGACGCCGTTCGGGCTTTGTTGGGCGACAATCGGGTTTCGACCGCCGCATCAGTGCGCGAACAGCATGGCAAGGACCAGACGTGGAATGTGGGCGCAGCACCCGATGCGGTGGCTTTTGCTCTGAGCACGGATGATGTGCAGGCCATCGTGAAGATTTGCGCCGACGAGAAAGTGCCGGTGATTGCCTATGGCACGGGCACGTCGCTGGAGGGGCATTTCTCCGCTCCCAAGGGCGGAATTTGCATTGATGTCAGTGGGATGAATAACATCCTTGAAGTCAATCCTGAAGATCAGGATTGCCGCGTTCAGGCCGGCGTCACCCGCAAGACGCTCAACACCGCGCTGCGCGACCAAGGCCTGTTCTTCCCGATTGATCCGGGGGCTGATGCCTCGCTGGGTGGCATGGCGGCCACGCGCGCGTCCGGCACCAATGCGGTGCGCTATGGCACGATGCGCGAGAATGTGATGGGCCTCACAGTCGTGATGGCCGATGGCAAGGTGATCCGCACCGGCACAAGGGCGCGCAAATCTTCCGCCGGTTATGACCTCACACGGCTGTTCGTGGGCTCGGAAGGCACGCTGGGCATCATTACCGAAGTGCAGCTCAAGCTCTACGGGATTCCGGAAGGGATCGCTGCTGGCATCTGTTCGTTCCCCTCGGTGGAAGCCTGCTGCCGCACCACGATTGAGACCATTCAGCTGGGCATTCCAGTGGCGCGCATCGAGTTGCTGGATGCGGAACTGGTGAAGGCGCTCAACGCCTATTCGAAACTCGACATGCCGGTCGGACCTACGCTGTTTGTAGAATTCCATGGCACGCCGGCTGGGGTCGCAGAGCAGTCGCAGATGTTTGGCGAGATCGCTCAAGGCAATGGCGGCAGTGCGATCAACTGGGCCACGCAGGAGGAAGACCGTGCTAAGCTGTGGCAGGCGCGGCATGATGCTTTCTGGGCCACCAAATCGCTGATGCCGGGCAAAGAGGCTCTGGCCACTGATGTGTGCGTGCCGATTTCACGGCTGGCGGAATGCGTTGTGGAAACGCAGAAAGATTTGGCTGAACACAACATCTATGGGCCGATTGTGGGCCATGTCGGTGATGGTAATTTCCATGTCACGCTCTATTGCAACCGCGATGATCCTGAAGAATTGAAGCATGTGAAGGGGGCTTATGGCCGGATGATTGACCGCGCTTTGGCGATGGGCGGTACCTGCACGGGCGAGCATGGCATTGGGGCAGGCAAACGCGATTATCTGTTGAAGGAACATGGCGAAGCAGTGGGCGTAATGCGCGCGCTGAAGCTGGCGCTGGACCCGGACAATCTGATGAATCCCGGCAAGAATGCCGGGCCGTGAGATAGTGTTGCGGGTCTCAGCATGAGTGTCTGGAAGTCGCCCATTCTCTATCTCGGTCTGTTCATTGTGCTGGTCGTCGGCGGCGCGCTGGCGGCACCTTTCGTGGTGAACTGGAACGGCTACAAGGGATCGCTGCAGGATTACGGTGCCAAGATCACGGGCCGCGCCGTCACCATCAACGGCCCCATCGCTGTGCGGCTTTATCCGTTCCCACGGCTCGAAATGCAGGATGTTTCGATTGCCAATGCGCCGGGCTTTGCGCCGGCGCAAATGGCCAGCGTCGGCAAGGCCACAGTGCATCTGTCGCTGGCTTCGCTGTTCTCGGGCCAGATCAGGGTGGAGAGCATTGACCTTGACCGGCCGGTGCTCAATCTCACGCTCAATCCCAGCGGCCTGGGCAATTGGCATTTCGCGCCCGACAAGGCGCTGGTGCAGAACAGCCTGCTGGGCAATGTGCAGCTCGACGAGATCAATGTGAGCAATGGTACGTTCTTCCTCAAGGATGAACGGCATGGATTCAATCGCAGCCTGGAAAGCCTGGACGGCACCGTGTCGGGGGCCGCGCTGGAGGGCCCTTGGAAAGTGAAGGCGCAAGGTTTTGCGCATGACACGCCGCTGGAGCTTTCCTTCACCAGCGCCACCTATAAAACTGGCCAGCCTTTCAGGTTCGGCTTCCGGCTGGCGCCGCAGGATGGATCATTTCCGGCGCTGAATTTTGATGGCGAGACGGGCGGCACTGATCTCAACGGCAAAGTCTCGCTTGATCCTGTCGTCACCTCGGACGGGCGCAGCAGCTTACCTGGTGCCTTCAAGCCGCTGGCCTATCAGGCCAAGCTGGCTGCGTCTGGCGATGTTGCCAAGCTCACTGAAATTCACATCGTGGCGGCGGACCCCAAGGACAATGGCACGCTGATCGAAGGCGACGGCGTGTTTGATCTTTCCAAGGGTTTGAAGGCCGATTTCAATCTGCATTCGCCGCATATCGATCTCGATCAACTGGCCAGCGAGCAGACCACGCGCGTGTGGCAGGCGGCGGGGTTGATGGGTTCGGCTAATGGCGTGATCGCGGCGTTTCCGGATTCGCTGGATTTCAATCTCAACTTTGATGCGGCGACACTCACGGCGGCAGCGCAGAATCTGGAGAATGTGAGTCTGAAAGCTTCCGCTTCGGCGGGTGCGATCCGCATTCAGGATTTAACCTCCGATCTTCCCGGCCGGTCGCGGATGAAATTTGCCGGCATTGTGTTTCCGGGCGAGGGCGCTGCCGAACTGGGCGGCTCGCTGTCGTTTGAAACCAATGATGCGCGCGCTTTCAGCGAGTGGCTGTGGCCCGAGGGCAAGGACAACATCGAGAAGACCTGGACTGGTGCGCGCGGACGCTTGAAAGCGCAAAGCGATGTGACCTGGGGCGGCAAGCGCTTCGGTTTTCAGAACATGAAATATGAACTCGATGGCCTGCAGGGCCAGGCGGCCATGGCGGTGACACTGGGTGAAGTGCCCGCGCTGGATTTGAAACTCAATGCCGGGGAATTTGATCTCGGTTCGTATTTCTCCGGTGGGCTGGCAGCGCTGGCGACCTCTGACGGCCTGTTCAATCTGATGCCGGCCGAGGGGAGCTTTGACAAGCGGCTGCAATTTGATTTCGGCAAACTCACGGTGAATGGCGTTGATGCGCAGCAAGTGGCGGTGGATGTGAATTCGTCGGCTTCCGGATTCGAGATCAAGGATTTCCATATCGGCTCGGTGCAGGGGGCCGAACTGCGCGGCACGGGGCTGGTGCTGGTGGACAAGAACGGCCCCTCCGGCCAGGTGAAATTTGCGGTGGGTGCGCAGCGCCCGCAAGGCCTGATGCGCTTGCTTGGCATGTTGCCCACGGGGCCAGACCCGCAATGGAGCTTGGGCCTGGGGCAAACGGATTTAAAGGCCGAGCTGAATGTGAAGCCCGGCAAGGATGAGCCTGAGGTGAACTACAGCATCACCGGCGGATCGGGCCCCTACAAGATTGTCAGCACGGGCGACGTGACATCGCTGGCCGCTCCGGATGGTGCAGTGATCAGTCTTTCTGGCGCGATTTCATCGCCGGATGCGCAGGACATTGTGAAGCTGATCGGCTTCCAGCCGCGGACAACATCTGGCGGCGAAGGCCAGCTTTCTTTCAACCTCAAGGGCAATCGCAGGAAGGGGTTCACCACCAATCTTGATCTGCATGGCTATGGCGCGGCGCTGGGCTTCAGCGGCTCATATAAGCCCATCAAGGACGGGATCGGGATTGCGGGTGACCTGAAGCTCGATGCGCAGAATGCGGCCCCGGTGTTCAACGCACTGGGCTTTCCCTTCGTGGTGGATGCCACAGGCGGCCTGTCTGGCCGCGCCATTGTCGAGCCGGTGGAGAAGGCGCTGGGCATCAAGAGTTTCACGCTCAAATCCGGGCGGCAGGAATTCAAAGGCTCCGGCAGCCTGCAGCCCGGCGGGGTGGTGCAGCTTGAAGTGGATGGCGGCAGCTACCGTCTGATTGATGTTCTGGCCTTCCATGTGGCGCCGTGGAATGGCGAGGGCGCATTCGGCAATGGCTCCTTCGATGCCGGATGGCCGTTTGGACTGTCGGGCGAAATCTGGCTGAAGCCCAATGGCCTCGCCACGCTGGTGGGCGTGCCTTTGGGCGAGCCGATCATCGGGCTTTCATCCTCGAAGGAGGGCCGCAATTTCAGTGTGAATGCGCGCGAGCCGGACGGGCGGCAACTGAAAATTGACGGCAGCCTGGTGCCAAAGGACGGCACCTACACGCTGAGCGGCGGTGTGCATTATCCGCTGATGCTGGAGCAGCTTTACGCTGGGGCCGACAAGCCCATCGGCTTTGCCGGGCCGGCCACGATTGATGCCAATTTCACTTCGCAGGGCCGCAGCCTGGCCACCATGCTGAGTGCGATGGCGGGCAGCGGCACGCTGGATCTGCAGCAGGCCCGGCTTTACGGGCTGGCACCCGATCCGTTCTTCTCGGCCATTCATGATGTGAAAAGCCATGACGAAATCGCCGCCGCCTTTGCTACGCTGATGAGTGGTGACGGGCTCGTCCTGCCGGAAAGCAAAGTTGAACTCAGCGCCAAGGACGGCACGATTTCAATCACACCACTGCCGTTGGAAACGATGGAGTCGCAAGGCACAGTGACGGCGATGGTGGATCTTTCAGCTGGTGAATTCGTCACCACAGTAGCGCTGCATTCCAAGGCACAGCCAGACTTGCCGGAGATGAGGATCATCTATCAGGGTGTGCCGGGCAAGATGATGATGCGCAGCGATGTAGCCGCGCTGTCGTCCAAACTTGGCACCGTGCTCATCAACAAGGACATGGCTGAGCTTGATCGCTTGGCCGAAGAACAGAAAAAGGCCGAAGCCGATGCCGCCACACAAGCGGAAGCGGACAAGGCCAAGTATGATGCCTTCCAGACCCAACGCGTCGAACTGCGCCTGCAGCAGCGCATGATAAAAGTTTTCGCGCAACAACGCGCCACGGATGCCGCGCGCGCCAAGGCGGTGCTGGACGCGGCGGTGAATTACGGGCTGTCGATCCAGAAGGATGAAATCAAGCGCCTCAAACCAAGACCGGCGGTGCCGTGATGTGGTCGATGTTCAACAGGCCCCGCGGTGATGAGCCCAAACCACCGCAGGACATGGGCAAGCTGCTCATCCAGGCGCTGCAATTGCTGATCCTGGGCATGGGGTTCCTGATCTATCTTGATGCGCAAAGCAGTACGGTGATCTGGCTTACAATAGTTGCCTGCATCGCCTTCGGCGTGGTGGCTGGCATCTTGCTGGACTGGATGCGGGCGAAGAAGAAGTAAGCTTCAGCCCTGAGCCCGCTTCAGCACCCAGACGCGGATGGCGCTGGACAGGTTGCGGCCCTCGCGGGCGAGGTCAATTTCGCCGACCAGTCCGGCCAGTGATTTGCCTTCTTGCTCAGCGGCAGCTTTCAGCGCGTCCCAGAATTCCACCTCCAGCGACAAGGATGTACGATGGCCCGCTATCGTGAGCGAGCGCTTCAAGTCAGTCTTCGCGCTTGTGGTCATCGAGCGATTTTCCGGCCTTGTCATTCAACGCTGAAGTCAGTTCCTTCTCAGTCTTGGAGCGGCCAAACTGAACGCGGTTCTCAGCCGCCTTATCAGCGGCTTCCTCGCGGTTCTTTGCCTTTCGCTTGAGGCGCAGATTGACCACTTCACCCATTATGACGGGCCCAGCATGTTTTCGGGGCGCACGATGGCGTCGAAGTCGGCTTGGGTAATGCCTTCTTTCAGCGCTTCCTCACGCAGGGTGGTGCCGTTCTTGTGCGCCGTCTTGGCGATCTTGGCGGCCTTGTCGTATCCGTATTTCGGAGCCAGCGCCGTCACCAGCATCAGGGAGCGGTCCAGGTTGGCCTTGATATTGTCTTCGCGCGCCACGATGCCGACCACGCAATTGTCAGTGAAGCTCACCGCGGCATCGGCCATCAGCTGCACCGATTGCAGGAAGTTGTAAGCCATGACCGGGTTGAACACGTTGAGTTCGAAATGGCCCTGAGAGTCCGCGAAAGTCAGCGCAGCATTATTGCCGAAAATCTGCACGCAAACTTGGGTGAGCGCTTCGCACTGCGTTGGGTTCACCTTGCCGGGCATGATCGACGAGCCGGGCTCGTTCTCTGGCAATTGCAATTCGCCAAGGCCCGAGCGCGGGCCTGAGCCCAAAAAGCGGATGTCATTGGCGATCTTGAACAGGGCCGCGGCCACGGTGTTGATGGCGCCGTGCGTCATCACCATCGCGTCATGCGCGGCCAACGCTTCGAATTTATTGGGCGCGGAGGTGAACGGAAGTCCAGTGATCTTGGCAATGTGCCCGGCCACCATTTCGGCAAAACCCTTGGGCGCGTTAAGCCCAGTGCCGACCGCCGTGCCGCCTTGTGCGAGTTGCATCAGCATCGGCAGCGTCTGCTCGATACGAGCGATGCCGTTGGTCACTTGCTGGGTGTAGCCGGAAAATTCCTGGCCCAAAGTCACCGGCGTTGCATCCTGAGTATGGGTGCGGCCGATCTTGATGATCTTGTCGAAGGCCTTGGATTTGACCTCCAGCGCATCGCGCAAATGCTTCAGCGCGGGCAGCAAATGACGGCTGATTTCCTCCGCGCAAGCGATGTGCATGGCCGTGGGATAAGTGTCGTTGGACGACTGGCTCATATTGACGTGGTCGTTCGGATGAACCGGCTTCTTGGTGCCCATCTCGCCGCCCAGCATTTCGATGGCGCGGTTGGAAATCACCTCATTGGCATTCATGTTCGATTGCGTGCCCGAACCCGTCTGCCATACGGCGAGGGGGAAGTGCTCGTTCAGTTTGCCGTCAATCACTTCTTGCGCGGCCTTGACGATCGTTTCGCTCAACTTCTTGTCGAGGATGCCGAGCGAGGCGTTGGTTTCCGCTGCCGCGCGCTTGATCACGCCCAGTGCTCGCACCACCGAGGCCGGCTGCTTTTCCCAGCCGATCCTGAAATTCTGCAAGCTGCGCTGCGCCTGCGCGCCCCAATAGCGCGAGGCATCAACCTCAATCGGGCCAAAGGTATCGGTTTCGGTGCGGGTGGTTTTCGCCATGATTCACGCCTTGTGGAATGCTGCGCTGCGATAGCACGGGCGCAGAACAGAGGCGAGGGGGCGGGCGGGAAAAACTTTTCGGGCGCCGATGCATTCGCCGGTTCCGGGGCGTCTTGTCCTCCATCAACAGAATGGAGCGATCAGATGACCGATTTTTCAAACACCCCCGTGACCATCATTGGAGCCAGCCGTGGCTTGGGGCGCACGCTGGTGCAGACCTTTCATGAGCTCGGCGCGCAAGTGCTGGCCGTGGCGCGTGGGCAGAAGGGGCTTGATGCGCTGACTAAGGATTTCCCCGGCATCGCCACGCTGGCCCTCGATGCTGCGGCACCCGATGCGCCCGCGCGCGTCTTTGCCAAGCAGACGCCGCGCGTGCTCATCCTTTGCGGTGGCACGGTGCCGCCTTGCGCGCCTTTGCCTGAAATGAGTTGGGAAGATTTCAGCGCAAACTGGAATGCTGACACGCGCATGAGCTTCCAGTTTCTGCAGGCCGCATTGAAAGCGCCATTGCCCGCAGGTGCCACTGTGCTGACGGTCACAAGCGGCGCGATGCTGAATGGCTCGCCGATTTCCGGCGGCTATGCAGGTGCCAAGAAGATGCAGCATTTTCTATCGGGCTATGCGCAGAAGGAGGCGGGGCGTGCCGGGCTTGATCTGCGGTTCCTCACGCTTTCTCCGGCGCGGCTGATCCCCGGCACGGATGTGGGCAACATCGCTGTGTCCAGCTATTCCAAATATAACGGTACCACCGAAGCGGAATTCCTCGCGGCGATGGGGCCGAAGCTTACCACGCAAAACGCCGCTGATGCAGTGCTGGGCCTGCTGAAGGATGCGTCTCCCGGTGGGAATTTCGCGGTTTCCCTCGATGGTGTGACTGCGTTAGCTTGAGCCTGATGGATAAGCCCGCAGCACCACCCGCTTCAGCAACATTCTCCGCCTTGGCCGATGCCATGCGCGGCGAGTTGAAGCGCCATTGCTACCGCATGATGGGCGGCGTGCAGGATGCCGAGGATTGCGTGCAGGAAGCCTTGCTGCGCGGCTGGCGGGAGCTGGCCAGTTTGCGTGACGAGGCGATGGCGCGGCCGTGGCTCTACAGCATCGCCACGCGCGTCTGCCTCGATGCGCTGCGCAAGCGCAAGCGGCGGCAGGCGCTGTTTGGGCCTAGCCTTGATGAGATCGAACCTGGGCTTGAACCTTGGATCGAGCCGTTTCCCGGTGGCGTTCCGAGCGAAGGCCCGGAGCGCGGGCAGAACTTGCGGCTGGCTTTTGTCTCCATGTTGCACGGCCTGTCGGCACGTGCGCGGGCCGCTCTGCTGCTGCATGATCTGGTGGGCATGACGGCGGCCGAAGTTGGCACTGCGCTAAGCATCAGCACGGATGCGGCGCGCAGCGCATTGCAAAGGGCGCGTGCGGCGCTGCCGTTGCAAGACGCGTCGCCCACTGATGATGTTGCAGTAGAGTCCTACATCAAGGCGTGGAACGCCGGAGACGTGAACGCGCTCATCGGCTTGCTGCATCAGGATATCGTGATGACCATGCCGCCGTGGCAGCGCACATTCCGTGGCCGCGATGAGGTTGCGCGCTTCATGACCGGCGTGTGGCCGCGCTACGAAGCGTTCCGAACGATCGCGCTCGTTGCCAATGGTCAACCAACCGTGGCGCTCTACGCCAAGCGCGATGGCGGCAAATTCCTGCCGCATTCCCTGCATGTGCTGGGCGGGCGCGGCCCGGTTTCGGAGATCGTGCTCTACGCGCCGCCATTGGGTGCGCAGCTCATGGCCACGTTTGGATTGCCACCGGTTTACGAATAGGGATCACGGAATTGTATAACCCGCCGTGCGGAACAGGCGGTACCATTCCTCGCGCGACAGGGTGACGCCTGCACCCGCCACGGCTTCGCGCACGCGCTCCGGCTTGGTGGTGCCGAGGACGACCTGCATCTTGGCGGGATGCCTGGTGATCCACGCGGTGGCCACGCCAGTGGGGGTGATGCCATGGGCACTGGCGATTTCATCCAGCGCTTTGTTGAGGTCCGGATAGGCCTTGCGGTCACCGACGAAGGACCCGTCGAACCAGGCCTTCTGATAGGGCGACCAGGCTTGCAGCGTCATGGCTTCCTTGCGGCTGTAATCGAGCAGGCCGAGCGTGCGGTCCACTGACTGTTCGAGGCCGGCCATGTTGATGGCAACACCTTGCGCGATCAGCGGCGCATGGGTGATCGACAGCTGCACCTGGTTGACGATCAGCGGCTGGCGCACGGAAGTTTTCAGCAGTTCGATCTGGCCGGGCGTCTGGTTGGAGACGCCGAAATTGCGCACCTTGCCGGCGGCGTGCAGCTTGTCGAAGGCGGCGGCGACTTCTCCGGGTTCCACCAAAGCATCGGGCCGGTGCAGCAACAGGATGTCCAGATAGTCTGTCTTGAGCGCCTTCAGCGAGCCTTCAACTGCCTGCAGGATATGCGCTTCGGAGAAGTCGAAATACGGGCCTTCTTTCACGATGCCGGCTTTGGATTGGATGACGATTTTTTCACGGTCAGCGGCGGAAAGCTTCATTGCTTCGCCGAAGCGTTTCTCACACTGATGGGTAGAGTCGCCGTAGATATCGGCGTGATCCAACATGTTGATGCCGGCGGCCATGGCTGCATCAATCAGTTTGCGGATTTCATCGTCCTTCATCGCGCCGATACGCATGAGGCCAAGGACGACGCTGGAGACGTTGAGGGTGCTGCGGGCAATTGCAATTTTCTTCATGATTTATCCTTTCAAGAATAGCGCCAGAACGAAAAAGCGGTGAGGGCGATGGACCAGCACAGAATACCGATGCGCACTTTGCCGGCGGGCACGCGCCGGGCGATCTTGGCCATGCCGTAGCCGCCCACCACTGCACCCGTCATCATCACCAGCGAGGGCAGCCAGCGGATCAGGCCGCCTTGGGCGAAGATGAAGATTGAAAAGAAAGTCATCAGGCCTATGGTTATATTGCGCAGCGCGTTCGCGTGATGCACGCTCATATGGCTGAAGATTGAATGGATGGCGAGCAGCATGATGCCCATGCCGAGGCCGAAATAGCCGCCATAGAGATAGACCAGGAATTCCAGCACGAAAGAAAGCCAGAGCCAGCGCGAGGCGTCAAAATCGCCATGGCTTTCCAGCCAGGTCTTAATGGTGGGGCCTAATGCAAAGGAAAGCGTAGCGAAGACCAGCAGCCAGGGAATGGCGCGGTGGAAATTGGCCTCGCCCAGATGCAGAAACAACAATGAACCGGCCACACCGCCGACCACAGCGATGACCAGGCGCAACACAAGGTTCTGGCGCACCTCTTTCAGTTCTTTGGCATAGACCAATGTGCCCATCACATTGGCGGGCAGCAGGGCCACGAAATTGGCGGCATTGGCCTCCATTTCGGACAGGCCCGCCGCGATCAGCAGCGGGAAAGTCATGAAGCCCGCACCGCCTGCCATGACATTGATGCAACCCGCCAGAACGCCGCCGGCAAAGAGCAGGAGAAGGGACGTGAGGGACATGGGGGGAGGGCGTTTCCGGATTGCTTTTTGTGCTGATAGCACGCCCGCCCGGCATTCCGCCACGCGTGTTTCTTGCATGGCGGGTCTGAGATGACGAAGGCGTGGGGAGGTGATACACAGAGTCGATGAACATCCACACTGACAAGAGCAACATCAAGATCGGGCGCAGCGTGTGCCCGCATGATTGCCCGTCCACCTGCGCGCTGGAAGTTGAGGTGCTGGATGACAATACGATTGGCCGGGTGCGCGGGGCGAAGGCGCAGCCTTATACAGCGGGCGTGATCTGCGAAAAGGTAGCGCGCTATGCTGAGCGCATCCACCATCCGGACCGGCTGCTTTATCCGATGAAGCGCGTAGGGCCGAAAGGCTCCGGCCAGTTTGAGCGGATCAGTTGGAATGAGGCGCTGGATTTGACGGCGGCGGCCTTCCTGAAGGCGGAAGCCGAGCATGGGCCGGAAAGCGTGTGGCCTTATTATTATGCAGGCACGATGGGCTATGTGATGCGTGATGGCATCGAGCGGCTCACCAATGTCAAAGGCTATTCGCAGATGTATGGCACCGTTTGCGTGGCGCTTTCCTTCCCCGGCTATCTGGCGGGGGCGGGGCGCCTGTCGGGCGCTGATTCACGCGAGATGCAGAAGTCTGACCTGATCGTGGTGTGGGGCGGCAACCCGGTGAACACCCAGGTCAATGTGATGACGCATGTGGGCATTGCCCGCAAAACGCGCGGGGCGAAGCTGGCCTGCATCGATATCTATGAAACCGGCACGATGAAGCAGGCCGATATCAAGCTGCTGATCAAGCCGGGCACTGATGGTGCTCTCGCGGCGGCGATCATGCATGTGCTGTTCCGCGATGGGCTGGCGAACTGGGATTACCTTAACAAGTATTCCGATGATCCTAAAGGGCTGGAAGCGCATCTGGCCGACAAGACGCCGGAATGGGCATCCTCCATCTGCGGCTGCCCGGTGGAAGCGATCACCGAGTTTGCTCATCTGATCGGCAAGACGCCGCGCAGCTATTTCCGGCTCGGCTATGGCTTCACCCGCTCGCGCAATGGTGCCGCCAGCATGCATGCGGTGAATTGCATTCCGGTGGTGACGGGGGCCTGGCTGCATGAAGGCGGCGGGGCGCTGCATTCCAACAGTGGCATCTGGAAATTGAACAAGAATGTGATTGAAGCGCGTGATGCACCGGGCAAGCGCGGACGCGTGATGGACCAGGGCCGCATTGGCGAGGTGCTGTGCGGCAACGCGCAAGACTTGCAGGGTGGGCCGCCGGTGAAGGCGCTGCTGATCCAGAACACCAATCCAGTTTCGATTGCACCTGACCAGAGCCGTGTGAAGGAAGGTTTCGCGCGTGAAGACCTGTTCACTTGCGTGCATGAGCAGTTCATCACCGAGACCGCGAAATATGCCGATGTGCTGATGCCGGCCACGATGTTCCTCGAACATGATGATCTTTACACCGGCAGCGGCCATACGCATCTGTCGGTGGGGCCGAAGCTGGTCAATGCGCCGGGCGAATGCCGCACCAATGATTTCGTGCACAAGGAACTGGCCAAGCGGCTGGGGGCCGAGCATGCCTCGTTCCACAAGGAGCCGCGCGAGCTGATCGACGAGACGCTGCGGCTTTCGTCGCATCCGCGCCTCGACAGGTTTGACGCAGAGGCCTGGATTGATGTGGGGCCGGATTTCGATACGGCGCATTTCATCAATGGCTTCGGGCACGAGGACAAGAAATTCCATTTCCGCGCCGACTGGAAGGCGGCGGCAAAGGCCGCCTCGAAGATCGGCGTGCTGGGCCCGATTGCCGACATGCCCGAATGGCCGGGCTATTATCCGGCGCATGAGCAGGCGGATGAGATCTATCCGTTCCGCCTCGCCACCAGCCCAGCGCGCACCTTCCTGAACTCGACCTTCAATGAAACCCCGTCCAGCCGCAAGCGCGAGGGCCGGCCCACGGTGTTTGTGCATCCGGAAGATCTGGCGGCGCTGGGTGTTGCCGATGGCGATAAAGTGAAACTCGGTTCGCGGCGCGGGCAGGTGACGTTGCATGCCAAGGCCTTTGAGGGCTTGCAGCGCGGTGTGCTGATTGCTGAAGGCGTGTGGCACAACGACGCTTACGAAGACGGCAAGGGCATCAACACGCTGACGGGCTCAGACCAGCCTGCACCTGCGGGTGGTGGAACATATCATGACAATGCGGTGTGGATGAAAGCCGCGTAATTTTCCTTCTCCCCTCCGGGGAGGAGATATGAGTAATTTCGCAACGCAGCTTTGCGGAATGGTTATTTGCAAGCGCGCGCCCAAGGGACCATCACCGCGCCATGGATTCCTCACCCGCTCCCGCTTCGCCCACGCTTTCCCACCCTGAAGTTCTGCGGATCATTTTCGGCGTCATCGTCGCGATGATCCTGGCCACACTGGACCAGACCATCGTAGTCACCGCACTGCCCACCATCGGGCGCAATCTGGGCAATCCGGAATATCTGCCTTGGGTGGTCACCGCCTATCTGCTGTCCTCCACTGCGGTGACACCGCTTTACGGCAAGGTGTCGGACATTGTGGGCCGCCGCAAGACTCTGCTGTTTGCGATCACGGTTTTCATCCTGGGCTCACTGGCCTGCGCGCTGTCGCCCAATCTGCTGATCCTGATCATCGCCCGCGCCGTGCAAGGCCTCGGCGGCGGCGGACTCATTTCGCTGGCGCAGACCATCATTGCCGACATCGTCTCGCCGAAGGAACGCGCGCGTTACATGGTTTATATTTCCGGCGTCTATATGTTCGCCAGCATATCGGGCCCGCTGCTGGGCGGATATATGGCGCAACATCTGCACTGGTCGCTGATCTTCTGGATCAACCTGCCGATCGGCCTGCTGGCGCTGGCGATGACCAATGGCCTGCTGAAGAAACTGCCGCGCCATGAAAAGCCGCACAAGCTGGATTTTCTGGGTGCTGCTTTGATGGCGGCGGCCAGCATTGCGCTGATGCTGGCGCTCAGCTGGGGCGGCATTCATTATCCGTGGATTTCGGTGCAGGTACTCGGCCTGCTGGCCGGATCAGTGGCGCTGTGGGCGGCCTTCATCTGGCGCTTAAGCGTGGCGCCCGAGCCTTTCATCCCGTCGGAGATTTTGAAGAACCGCGTGGTGGCGATGGGCACGGTGACGGCACTGCTGATCATGGGCACTTATATCGGCATCACCGCTTATCTGCCGATTTACATGGAGCTGAATTTCGGCCTCTCGGCCTCCCAGTCCGGCCTCAGCCTCATTCCCTTCATGTCGGGCACGGTGGTGGGTGCGGTGATCGCCGGGCGCTTCATGGCGCATGCGGTGAATTACAAAATGCCGGCCACTGTGGGTTTGGTTTTCTCGGTGGTGGGCCTGGGCCTCATCGCCGCATTCAAACACAATCTGGGCTTGGCCGTAGTGGAGGTGCTGATGGCGGGCCTCAGCATCGGCCTGGGCACGGTGTTCCCGATCACCACGGTGTCGATCCAGAACGCCGTGAGCCCGCACCAGATGGGCACGGCCACAGGCGTGATGGGCTTCTTCCGCTCATTGGGCGGTGCCCTCATCGTGGCGCTGTTCGGCGCCGTGCTGTTCTCGCAATTGCCAGACATCGCGTCGCTGGAAACCGGCGGCACCAAGCTGGCCGCCATGGGAGCCGATGAAATCCACATGGCTTTCCGGCCACTGTTTGCGCTGGCCGCCTTCGTGCTGGCCATCGCGCTGATCGCTTTCCAGCAAATGCCGCAGAAGGCGCTGCGGACGAGTGTGAGGGTGAGCGACGCTGTGAGCATTGAATAGGGAACCGGCATGCCGACGATCTCCATCGACTACGATACCATCGCAGGAACGGCCGCTTCGCTGGGCCGCCACGGTGTGCATACTTTAATTGCCGACCGCGCCGAAGGCAAAGCAGGCGGGCAGGGGCTGGGCTTCGGCGGCGGGCCGCTGCTGGCTTTGGCGCTGGGCGGCTGCTTTTCCAACACGGCCTATTTCACCGCCGAGAAAATGGGCGTGGTGATTGAGCGCCTGCAAATCCATGTGGAACTTGATCTCGAAGGCGAGCCCCTGGTGGCCAAGCGGGCAAGGCTGAAGTCAGAGTGCACGCTTAAGGGCGGAGGCGATCCGGCGGAGTTGCTGAAGGTTGCACGAGCAAATTGCATGGTGGCGAATACGCTGCTCGCGGGGGCGGGAGTGAGCTTCAGCTAAAGTTCCTACCCGTCGGCATCCCGTCGTTCTTCCGCGCGACTCTCGCACAAGCTGAAGTTCATATATGGAACAAGCAGGGGTTACTTTTCCTCTGGAACAAACCAAGAACATATGCTAGGATACAGTCATGGCCCAGAACACCGAAATTGAATGGACCGACGCCACTTGGAACCCAGTTACCGGCTGCACCAAGATTGGACCGGGCTGTGACAATTGCTATGCGGCGCGTTTTGCGGAGCGCTGGAGAGGCATTGAGAACCATCCCTATGAGCAGGGTTTTGATCTGCGCCTTTGGCCCGAAAGATTGAAACAGCCGGCTCTTTGGAAAAAGCCACGCATGATCTTTGTGAATTCCATGAGCGATCTTTTTCATAAGGACATTGATCGCGCGTACATTGATCAGGTTTTCGAAACGATGGAAAACGCCAACTGGCATGTATTCCAAGTTCTCACCAAGCGAAGCTCTTTGATGAGGAACTATGTCAAGAAACGCTATGACGGTGGCAAGGTACCATCACACATCTGGTTGGGTGTTTCAGTGGAAGATGCGGCTCACAAAAGTCGTGTCGAACATTTGCGCCAAATAAATTCTGAAGCGCGGTTCATTTCATTTGAGCCGCTGCTGGGTGCTATCGGCGAACTTGACTTGACTGGGATTGCCTGGGCAATCGTCGGCGGAGAAAGTGGGCCGAGAGCCCGATCGATGAAGCCTGAATGGGCAACCGAGCTTAAAGACGCGTGCAAAAAATTTGGCGTTGCTTTTTTCTTCAAGCAATGGGGCGGCGCGCGACCCAAATCTGGCGGGCGGCTGCTTGAAGGTAAGGAATGGAACGGGTTTCCATGGACGATTGTGCCTGCTCCAATTATGGCGAAGCTGCGAACCTAGGAGTTCTCAATGGATTTGGACATTGGCCTATATGAGGAGCGTGAACAGTCCTATATCAAGCATAGGTTTTTGACCAAATATTTGGAAAGCGCTGCGTTTAAGACACTGCAAGGTCATTCGCCCGTTTTTAATTTTGTTGATGCGTTTGCTGGGCCGTGGAAAATTTCTGATGAAGCAAAATATTCTGACGCTTCGTTTGACCAGGCGATTAACACCTTAGAAGCAGTTCGCGTGAAATTGCTGGAGATGGGCAAATCGAACATAAAAATCCGTTTTTTCTTTTGTGAAAAGCGGTCCAATCGCTTTCAAAAATTGAAGGAGTACGCAGAACAAAAGAAGAGCTTCGATATCAACTTATTTCAGGGGGCCTTCGAGGATAATCTCGACGCGATTTCGGCGGCCATTCCACAGGGCGGATTTACTTTTACATTCATCGATCCAACCGGATGGAAAATTCAGAATGCGAGAATTTTCGATTTTCTTAGGAAGCGCAAGGGAGAATTTCTTCTGAATTTCATGGCCGATCATATCAATCGCCATGCTGAGTATTCAAAAGTCGTCGAATCTTTTGGGCAATTTTTGGCCGATCCCAATTGGGCCGATGAGTTTGCGAAAACTTCATCCGACTTGTCTAACGACGAACGAGTTCTACTATTGCTTAAGCGCAAAATGCTTGAAGCTGGGGTCGCGCGCTTTTTGCCAGTCTTTCCGATAATGGTTCCGCGAAAAGAGCGGGTCAAAATGAGGTTGATTTTGGGAACTCAAAGCGCCCATGGCCTCGAACTTTTCAGGGACATCCAATATAAAATTGAACGGGAAGAAATGGAAGTGCGCAGCGGACTTCGCACACCAGATGACGGTCAAACGTCTCTTTTCTCAGACGATTTTCTCGCGAAGATTAAGCAAGACGATGAAGGTGTCGGGAGTAAAAAATACAAACTAGAAGCCACGGCAATTGTGATGGAAGAGCTGGCAACTTTTGGTTCAGTAGTCTTTAAAGATATTGAATTGAAGCTTATGGATGCTGTTCCCATTAGATCTACGCAGATCAAAGAATTGATGAATGACCTTCGAGGCGCCGGTAAAATTGCTTATCATTTGCCGCCGAGGATGCGCAAAGCACAGCCAGACACGATCATAAAGAAGGGTACATAGAAAATATTCCTTGACAAAGGAATATAAGTTATGTACTGCTCCGCCCGTCTTTTTCAAAGGAGGGGACGATGCTGATCACAGAGTTCCAACATTGTGAAGAAGAGTGCAGCGCCTGCAGGGTGAAGCCTAACTCACTTCATGCCTCCGGGAGCTCCGGTTCTGGACCTTGGGCACTAAGACCCAAGCGCCTTCAATGGCTGACCAATATCAGCCCCGGATTTAAAATCGCTGCGTTTTGCCTTCGGGCTTCAGGCCTCTCGGCCATCTACAACTCCACACTCAGCATATGCGGGCTTGAAGCCAGGAGCGGGCATTCCCCTCCATTTTCCTTCGGCGGCGCCATGAGGTGACGCGGCCGGCACCCACCCTTCATCCCTTGCGCAGTGGCGCGAATGTCAGGGCAGGTGTCAGCTTAATTCAAACAGATTTGAACTCAGGCAGGATCAGGGCTTGTGCACGAAGACGAACGCGTGGGCAGACCCGCCGTTCGAATTGGTCGTGGTCGGTGGTTGCGAGTAAACGACCTGGCCATTCGCCGTTACTGTGACCGAGGTGGTCGTTTGACCGTTGCTCGACGAGACAGACACAGATGTGCCACCCGATGCAGAAACAGTCTTGGCATCCGCAACATGCGCGGCCAGCACTACGAAACCCGCAATCATCACATATTTCATTGGGACCACTCCAATTCGCCGTTAACTTGCGCCCCAACTCTGGATGGCATTGAGCCTTGCGGAACAGCGTGAACTGGCAGTTATCCACAGGTTATGCACAGGATCGGGTGCCCGGCTGCCTTGGTTGGGCTTTTTCGCTGAATTGCCTGCTCCCGGGCAGGTCTTGCGCTGCAACATCGGCCCCGCTATAGCCCGGCCATTCATTCAAACCTTTGAGGAACACCATGGCTATCGAACGCACTTTCTCCATCATCAAGCCGGATGCCACCAAGCGTAACCTGACCGGCGCCATCAATGCCGTGATCGAAAAGGCTGGCCTGCGCATCGTGGCGCAGAAGCGCGTGAAGTGGTCGAACGCCCAGGCCGAAGCCTTCTACGGCGTGCACAAGGAACGCCCCTTCTTCAAGGATCTCGTTTCGTTCATGATCTCCGGCCCGGTGGTCGTGCAGGTTCTGGAAGGTGAGAACGCCGTTGCCAAATACCGCGACGTGATGGGCGCCACCAATCCGGCCAATGCTGCGCCGGGCACCATCCGCAAGGAATTCGCTGAATCAATCGAAGCCAATTCGGTGCATGGTTCAGACAGTGCCGACAACGCCAAGATCGAAATCGGCCAGAACTTCACTGATGCAGAAATCGTAGGCTAAGGCATGAACAAGATCGCGCGTGTCGTTCTCGCCGTGGGGGCTTACATCGCCTTCATCGTGCTGGTGAACCTGCTGTTCATTCCGCAGAATCTGATTGAGGGTGTGACGCAGTTCACCACCACCAGCTGGATGGGCACGCTGTATCTTGCCAATGTGATTGTGGGTTTCGTTTTCGTGCTGCGTGATTATGCGCAGCGCGAGATCGGCCACAAGGTGTTGATCGCCACGGCGCTGGCCGGCATTCCGGTCTGGTACTTTGCCGGGCCTGAACTGGCGGCGGCATCGCTGATCGCCTTCATGCTGTCTGAAATGACCGACTGGGCGGTTTACACTTTCACCAAGCGCCCGCTGCAGAGCCGCATTTTCATCTCGGCGCTGTTTGCCGTGCCGGTGGATACGCTGGCCTTCCAGCATCTGGCCGGTTACCTCACGCCTGCGGCTTTCGTGACAGAAGTTGTGTCGAAAGCGATTGGCGTTGTGGCGGTGTGGTATCTGCTGAAGCTGCGGGTGGGAAACGCTGAGGTTGCCGCGGCTGGCCATTAAGGCTTACCGCGCAAAGGACGATCGATACTGGCGGGGCGATAGGCCCCGTCTGCGTTTGAAGTGCCGGTTGAAATTCGCCAGCGAGGCATAGCCCACATCAGACGCGATATGCTGGATGGGCTGACTGGTTCCAGATAAACGCGCGCAGGCTTCGCCGATGCGCAAGCCGATCAGATAATCCGAAATTGTCACCTGCATGTGTTTGAGGAACATGCGGTGCAGGCCTGAGACGCTCAAGGAAGCGATCTCAGCAAGTTCCTCAAGCCGCACCACTTCATTGTGATGCTGGTGCAGATGCAGGAGCACGCGGTCAATGCGGCTGTTGCGGCTCTCCATCTCGCGCGGTGTGTTGATCGAAAGCGGTGTGGCCTCCGCCGCTGCCACGCGCAGCAGGATATTGATCAGGCCGATCAGCCGCTGTGCGGGATCACGGGTGTAGATGTCCTGGTACTCGCTCGCGAGTTCGAGGCCGAGTTTGGAGCCGAACGAAAGCCCGCTCATCCCGCGCGTGATCAGCCGCTCGATGGGGCGCAGCTCCACCGTGCTGGCGGTCAGACTTTCGATCCACTCCTTGCGGAACCAGAAGACGAGGGCCACATGCGGTTTCGCCTCGTCCTGCTTTTCGCGCGAGGCCCAGGTGTGGGGCAGGTTGGGCCCCACCAGCGCCAGGTCGCCATGTTCGTAATGGCCCACATGGTCGCCGATGAATCTCTGGCCGCGCGAGTTCAGCGTGAGGGTGAGTTCGAATTCCGGGTGGTGGTGCCACTGGAAGGGGATGGCGTCATCGAGCCGGCGATTCAGCATCGCCCAGGACGCATCCGGCGGCGGCTGCAATTGCTCCAGAAATGGCCGTTTGGGGCTCATATGCTCTCCAATACGCCAGAATAGTATCAGAATTCGCCCAAGGCCGACAACACGCGATTTTCGGCGTGGCTAATCTGCTCCCTATAAGCCCGCGCAACAGGAGCTGAAAATGGGAGTTCAACATGCAAGCCACTCAGACCATGGCCAATCCCACCAAAGTGGACAGCCATCCTATCTCCACCACAACAACCCAGCTGCGCGATATCAAGAAGACCCTGCCGCTGCGCGTTCTGTCGCCGGCCGATTGGCAACACTGGATCACCAAGGGCTACGTGATTGTCCGGCAGGCGGTGCCTGTGGAAAATGTGGAGCGCCTTGCCGAGCTGCTCTGGCGTTTTGACGAGAAGGACCCGAACGATCCTTCCACCTGGTATGCGCCGATGCGGCGCACCAACCCGATCAAGGAATTGAACAATGCCGGCATGGTGGAAATCTATAACCACCAGCTGCTCTGGGACAACCGGATGAACGCCCGCGTCTATGATGCGTTCGTGGATATCTGGGACCAGGAAGACTTGTGGGTGGCGATTGACCGCGCCAATCTCAACCCGCCGAAAAAAACAAAGGGCAATCCGGAAGGTTTCATTCACTGGGACGTGGACACGTCGCTGTCGCCGCCGCCGGTGGGTGTGCAAGGCGTGCTGAGCCTCAAGAAGCAGGACGGCGATGTTGGCGGCTTTCAATGCGTGCCCTATCTGTTTGAACATTTCGAAGACTGGGTGAAAACGCAGCCGGCTGATCGTGATCCGCTGCATCCTGACATGACCGGCCTGACACGCGTCAATCTCGACATGGAGCCGGGCGATTTGATGATTTTCAATTCGCTTCTGGCGCATGGCGTGCGGCCCAACCATTCCGACACCCGCGTGCGCATGGCGCAGTATATTTCGATGTTCCCCGCCAACTGGGACGACGAAGAAACACGGCTGGAGCGGGTGCGCCTGTGGCGCGAGCTGGACCATCCGCAGCGGGATTCCATGCCGGGTGATCCGCGCGAATGGGAAAAGAAGAACGCCACCACAGCGAAGCTTACGCCCTTGGGCGAAAAGCTGCTGGGTTCGGCGCGCTGGTAATTTCAGGAGAGAAACATGCAATCCAACACAGCCACTATGGGCCACGCCTTGAAGCGCGACGCGCACTGGACCTCATCATCCACCGTGCAGCTCAAGGACATCAAGAAGAAGCTGCCGCTGCGGGTGCTGTCGGAAGCGGATTGGAAGCAGTGGACGACCAAGGGCTATGTGATTGTGCGCCAAGCGGTGCCGGCGGCCAATGTCGAGCGGCTGGCCGATCTGCTCTGGAAATTTGACGAGAAGGACCCGGCGGACAGCTCCACTTGGTATGCGCCGCAGCGCCGCGACCACATCATGAAGGAGCTGAACGGCACCGGCATGCTGGAAATCTATAACCACCAATATCTCTGGGACAACCGGATGGAGAAGCGCGTCTATGATGCCTTCGTCGATATTTGGGACCGTGAGGATTTATGGGTGGCGATTGACCGCGCCAATCTCAACCCGCCCAAAAAGGTAAAAGGCAATGCCGATGGCTTCATCCATTGGGATGTGGACACCTCAATCACCCCGCCGCCAATTGGCGTGCAGGGCGTGCTGAGCCTGAAGAAGCAGGATGGCGATGTCGGTGGCTTCCAGAGCGTGCCTTATCTGTTTGAGCATTTCAATGAATGGGTGAAGACGCAGCCAGCCGACCGCGATCCGATGCATCCGGACATGACGGGGCTGAGCCGCGTCAATGTCGATATGGAGCCGGGCGATTTGATGATCTTCAATTCGCTGCTGGCGCATGGCGTGCGGCCGAACCATTCTGATAACAGGGTGCGCATGGCGCAATACATCTCGATGTTCCCGGCTGATCCTGAAGATGCGGAAACACGTGCTGAGCGCGTCCGCCTGTGGCGCGAACTGGATCACCCCAAGCGTGATGCCTTCCCTGGCGATCCGCGCGGCTGGGAAGCGAAGAATGCGACTACGGCCAAGCTCAATCCATTGGGTGAAAAACTGCTCGGCCTGACGGACTGGTAGGCGTTTGCAAATCGCCTTCTCTTGTCTATGTTGCTTTTCTGTAACGGGGGAAATCGAACATGGGCAAGGGCAGGCTTGAGGCCTTTTTTGATGCGGTGGTTGCTGTTGCCATCACTATCATGGTTTTGGAACTGAAGCCGCCACATGGCGCGGAACCCGCTGAGTTGCTGGGCGCGTTGCCCATTTTCCTCAGCTACATCCTGAGCTTCATCTATATCGGCATCTATTGGGTCAACCACCACCATTTCTATTACCTGGTTCACAAGATCTCTGGTGGCATGCTGTGGGCCAACCTGCATTTGCTGTTCTGGCTTTCGCTCATTCCCTTCACGACGGGCTGGATGGGAGAGAACCATTTCGCCATGTGGCCGGTTGTCGTTTACGCGTTGAACCTGCTGGCCTGCGCCATCGCCTACACGATCATGTCGTTCGTGGCTGTCGGCGTGCATGGTGCTGGTTCAGACGTGGCCAAGGCGGTGGGCCGCGACAAGAAGGGCAAGATTTCGCTGGTGATCTATCTGCTCTCGTTGCCGCTTGCCTTCATCAATCCGATGCTGTCTTGCGCCTGTTTCGTTGCCGTGGCGCTGATCTGGTTCATTCCGGATCGCCGCATTGAACGCGTGATGGGCGCGGGCGTTTAGACGCGGCCGGGATCAATCATTTCCATCGCTGATCGCTTGCGCTCGTGGTTTGAAATCCACAACGCGCAGGCAATGAGGATTGCCACGCCCACGAAGGTAAAGACATCCGGGAAGTTGCCAAAGAAATACCAGCCGGCCAGAACGGCGTTGATCATTTCGGCATAGCCAAAGGGTGCGAGCAGCGAAGCTTCGCAATATTCAAAGGCGCGGATGACCAGATAGTTTGCGAAAGTGCCGATGGCGGAAAGACTGAACATCATGAGCCATTGTTCAATTGTGGGCCATTGCCACTGCGTGAGCATGATCACACTGGCAATCACACCTCCAAGGAACGATGTGTAAAAAGTGTTGGCCAAGGCCGACGAATTGCCAGCCAGCTTGCGCGAAATAATCAGCACAAAAGCCGAAGCGCAGCCTGAGGCGAAGGCCAGCAGCGTGCCGGGATTGAATGCGACGAGGCCGGGGCGGATGATCACCAGCACACCAAGAAAGCCGATGGCCACGGCGATCCAGCGGCGCAGGTCCACCGTTTCTTTCAACAGGAAGGGCGCCAATGCCGTGAGCATGATGGGCTGGATGAAATAGATCGATAGTGTTTCGGCCACGCCCTGGAATTTCATCGCGGAGAAAAACAGGAAGGTGGTGGCGACGATGAAAATCGCACGGCCGCCATTCAGTTTAACATCGCGCAGTGCCAGCGCGCTCCGGCCTTCCAGCGCAATCAGGATCGGCATAGTCATCAAGGCGCCCAGGAAGAGACGGGCCCACACGATCTCCATGATGGGCAAGCCTTGCTCGCCCAGCTTCTTGGCCATCACATCGAGGAACGGAAAGATCAGCATCGCGGTGAGCATATGCGCGATGCCGATCAGGGATTTGTTGATGGGCTTGCTCATGGATGCGCCGCCGCTTCGCTGGCTTCAGCGGCCATTTTGCGGCGCTCGTTCTGTGAGATGTAAATGGCGCAGGCAATCAGGATGGCGACACCGAGGAAGGTGTAGCGATCCGGAAAGTCGTTGAAAAACACCCAGCCCAGAATGACCGAAGTTACCATCTCGGAATAGTTCAGGGGCGAGAGCAGGGAAGCCTCGCCGTAATCATAGGCTTTGGTGATGAAATAGTGGCCGAGGATGGCAATGCCGCCCAAAGCCAAGAGCAACAGCCATTGCTGCGGCAGTGGCGGCAGCCAGTAGGTGGGTGCCAGTGCGGTGAGAGCCACAGCCCCGATGGCGCTGGTCTGGAAGGTGGTAATGATCGGATCGGCGCGGCCCTGCAACGCGCGGGTGATCAGGATGTAGAAGGCGGATGACAGGCCGGCGAGCAAGGCCAGGAAGTGACCGGCGCTGAATTCCTGAATGCCCGGCCGGATGATGATCAACACGCCGATGAAACCGGCAAAGACCACTGCCCAGCGGGTCAGGTCCACCTTCTCCTTCAACACGAAGGGTGAGAGAGCCACGATCAATACGGGCTGCACAAAATAGATCGACAGCGTATCGGCCACCGGCAGGTAATGCAAAGACGCGAAGAAAAATGCTGTGCCCATGATCAGGCATAAAGCGCGCAAGCTGTTGAGCAGCGGGTTGACCGGATGCAGGGCCGCACGCCCCTTGCTGCGCAATGCGAAAGGCAAAGTGAGGAGGGCACCAAAGAAAAACCTGGCCCAGACCAGCTCCGGCACGGGAATGCCTTGCCGACCGAGATGTTTGGCGATGACGTCAATCATCGGCAGGATGGCCATGGCCGACAGGAGCAAGACGATGCTCAGAAGCGTCTTGTTGCGGGCAACGGGCGTAGCGGCGGCGGACATGGCCATCCGTTTACCCGTGCGCCCAAGGCCAAACCACCCCCGGCCAGAAAGAATCCGGTTCTGGCCCTACTAGGCTTTCAGGCGTTCGTTCTTCGGGTCCCAGATACTTTCGGCAATGATGCGGGCTTTGCGCTTTTCGCTGAAGATCATGACTTCGAACTCAGTCCCGATGGCGGTCAATTTCGGATCGACATAGGCGAAGGCCAGCGACTTTCCTACCGCGTGACCGAAGCCGCCTGATGTGGTGAGGCCGACGATGTTGCCTTGGTGATAGACGGGCTCGTTGCCCATGCAATCGCTGTCAGTGTTTTCGACTTCCATATAGACTAGCTGGATGCGGGGCCCACGCTGTTTGAGATTGAGCGAAGCCGCCTTGCCGGTGAAGCCTTCTTTCTCCAGGCGGATGAAGCGCGCCATCGAGGCTTCGAACATGTCGATTTCGGCGGTGAGTTCCGAGCCCCAGCCGCGATAGGATTTTTCCATGCGCAGGGAGTTCATTGCATAAGTGCCGAACAGCTGGATGCCAAGCGGCTTTCCTGCCTCCATCAGCGTGTCATAGACTTTCGGCGCATCGGCCATCGGCACATGGATTTCCCAGCCGAGCTCGCCTACATAGTTCACGCGTACGAGGCGCACGCCTTTGATGCTGGCCACTTCTCCCACTTGCGCCGTGAGCCAAGGGAAGGCGGCGTTGGAGAGATCGGTCTTGGTGCAGGCGCTCAGAACATCGCGGGCGCGCGGGCCGGCGAGGACGAGGACGGCATAATCATCCGTCACATCCGTGACGGTGACTTTCTCGCCAGCGCGCAGACGCCAGGACAATTGATCGAAATCATAGTCCTGTGCGGCGGCAGCGCTCAGCACATAGAAATGATCATCAGCCAAGCGTGTGATGGTCATTTCACTTTCGATGAAGCCGTTGTCGTTCAGCAAGTGAGACAGCGCGAGGCCGCCATTTTTGGCGGGGATCTTGTTGGCATGAATGCGGTTCAGGAAGCTGAAGGCATCTGGCCCCTTCACTTCGAATTTGGCGAAGGTGGAAAGGTCCATCAAGCCCACACGCTCGCGCACGGCCATGGCTTCGGCCTTCACGGCTTCAAAGGCGTTGTTGCGGCGGAAGGAATAGGCTTCACCCTTGCCGGATTTGTCGAACCAGCGGGCACGCTCCCAGCCGAAGATCTGGGCGAATTGCGCGCCCTCATTCTTCAGTTTGTCATAGAGCGAGGATTTGCGCAGGCGGCGGCCCACTTCGTGCTGCTCGGCTGGCTTGTAGCAATAATACATGTGGTGATAGTCGGTGACGGAAACTTCCGCTGTGTAATCCTTGGAGGCCCAATTGCCGAAGCGGCGCGGATCGAATTCGCGCATGTTGATTTCGGCTTGGCCATGGACCATCCATTGTGCCAGATATTTTCCGGCACCGCCTCCTTGGCAGATGCCGATCGACGCGCCGCAATGCATCCAGTAATTCTTCGGGCCATGGGCGGGGCCTGAGAGATAAACACCATCCGGTGTGTGAGTGATGGCGCCAGAGATGACGGACTTGATACCAGCCTTGCCGAAGAGTGGGAAACGCTCCGTGGCTTTTTCCAGCCAGGGCATGATGCGGTCCACTTCGTTAGGCTCCAGCTCGCTTTCATAGTCCCAGCGCGGCGGCTGGCCATCCCAGCAAGTATGGGCGGTGGCGGTTTCATAGGGGCCAATCAGCACGCCGTTGGTTTCCTCGCGCAGATAGGCGTGGGAGTAAGGGTCGCGCACCACGGGCAGTTCCTGCTTCAGGTCAATCAACTCCTGCAGCGGTTCAGTGATGATATATTGGTGCAGCATGTTGGCGATCGGCACATTGTGCGCGGTCCAAGAGCCCACCACGTCGCAGTATGAGCCGGCCGAATTCACCACATGCTCGCAATCGATATTGCCTTGCTCGGTGAAGACGCGCCATTCGCCATTGGGTAGCAGCTTGATGTCGATCACCCGGTTGCGGCGGTAGATTTCAGCGCCCAGCTTGCGCGCGCCCGCGGCCATGGCATTGGTGATGTCAGCCGGGGCGACATGGCCATCGGTCACCGTGCGGAAGGCGGCTTTGATGCCGAAGGTTTCGAGATAGGGGTGATATTGCTTGATCTCAGAGGGGCCGATGATTTCGCCCTCGTATCCTGCGAGTTTTGAAATGCCATAGACATATTTCAGCCAGTTCACTTCCTCGTCGGTGGTGGCGAGGCGAAGACCACCGCAGCCATGCCACGAGACGGCTTGCCCGGTGAGCTCTTCAAGCTTGGGATAAAGCTGGGTGCCATAGAGATGCACCTTGGTCATGTTCAGCGAGCCGTTGAAATGTGGGCATTGGCCAGCCGCGTGCCAGGTGGAGCCGGAGGTGAGCTCGCCCTTTTCGATCAGGGCAATATCGGTCCAGCCTTCGAGCGCCAGATGGTAGAGCAGGCCCACGCCCATGACTCCGCCACCAACAACAACAACTCGCGCATGAGATTTCATGATTCAACTCCAGTTGCGGGCAATTTCGCTGATGGCACGGGCTTGAACAAGCTCCAGATTTTGCAGGGTGGTGAATCCGGCTCATGGGGCCGGTACGAACTCAACCTGTGATGGATTGTTGCAAGATCTGAAATAAATCACTACTCCTGATTGCTTTTTTCCTGGAGTAAGGTTCGCTAACAAATAGTGAAGTTCGTACGGGGAATAACATGAATTTTGGGGCATATGTTGCGGGTTTGATTTTTGCTTTCGCAGTCGGTTGCGTTGGGACATCCTCAGTGGCGGCGGATATCACCTCCGGCCCATTGCCTGCGGTTTCCGGGATCAATGGCAAGATTGAGTTTGAGGGTGGCCCCTATGCGATTGATGCGTTCAACGGCAGCACTGAATGGAAGGGTGGTGCCTCCTTGTCCATTCCATTGGGCGAGCGCTTTGGCCTGCAAGGTGACCTCGGGGTAGCGAATACAATTGCCGGCAGCAGCATCAGGGGTGGGGTTCTCCATTTTTATACGCGCGACCCCAGCGCCTATCTTTTGGGCGTGACAGGTGGCGGCTTCTGGACTGACAACGGCGACGCGCAGGCGATCGGGCCGGAAGTAGAACTCTATTCTGGTCGGTTTTCATTCCAGGCATGGGGTGGCTATCTGAATGCCAATTTCAACAATGTGAGCGGCGGCAAGTTTTTTGGCTTCGGGGATATTTCCTATTACGCGACCGAGAATTTTCGCCTGAATGTGGGCGTGCGTGACGTAGCCGACTTCAAGACGGCACATATTGGCGCCGAATATCTGCTGAGTGAAGAAACGCCTTTGGCGATCACGCTAAATGGCAAGATTGGCGACGATAACTACCGTGCAGCGGACTTGGGCTTGCGCTTCTATTTTGGTCCGACAGCCAAGAGCCTGATGCACCGCCACCGCGAAGACGATCCGCCGAACCGTATTCTCGATGTGTTTGACAGTGTGGGAAGCCAGTTCGGGAAACCTTTGACAGGTCCTGACTCCTGCGTGCCGCCCGCGACACATTGGAACGGTTCTTTCTGCGAGATTCCGGAATAAATCGCCTCATATGGCGTGAAGGGCCGCTCTTTGGAGCGGCCTTTTTTATTTGGCAAGCTGATAAAGCATCAGCGCGGCAGCTGCGCCCACATTAAGGCTTTCAACTCCGGCCTTCATCGGAATCCTGACCTTTGTCTTGCAAGCCTTTGAAACGGAATCAGAAAGGCCACGCGATTCGGAACCCAGGACCATCAATGTGGGCGCCTTGTAGCTTCGGCGGAAATCCTGTGATGCATCCATGCGCGTGGCCACGCTTTCGCCCGGCCAGCCGCCGAGGAAATCCACAAAACTCTGTTGCGGCATGCGGGTGAGCGGCAGCGCGAAGACCGAGCCCGTTGAGGCGCGCACGCATTCGCCCGCATAGGGATCGCAGCAATCGCCGACCAGAATGATGCCCGCCATTTGTGCCGCATCGGCCGTACGGATGATGGTGCCGAGATTGCCGGGATCGCGGATTTCTTCCAGCGCCAGCCAGTTGCCTTCCTTGGAAGGATGCGGCTGCCAGCGCTGCGGGAAGGCGGCCAGCACATCATGCGGGTTATTCTGCGCGGAAAGTTCAGCCATCAGCTTTTCGGTGACAATGAAGGGCTTGATGTCGTCGAACATGTGGATGGGCTTGGTGGAGATCAAATAGGCGGGCTGCCAGCCCAAGGCTTCGGCACGCTCCAGCATCTGCAGGCCTTCGGCCACGAACAGGCCGGCGTCACGGCGGCCCTTCTTGTCGGCAAGGGAGCGGATTAGCTTGATGGTGGGATTTTGGGCAGATGAAATCGGCAGCATGATTCCTCATACCCACAGTCCCGCATGCGCACAATGCCGGGTGAGCGCTTCTCAGGTTTGGCATTCCATGCCAAGCTTTCACAAAAGATTCTGGGAGTGAGTGATGACATCGGCAAATGAAACAGTTTCAACCTGGCTGGTGCAATTTGATGCTGCGCTTAAGGCGCGAGACATCAGCGCCGCGACAACATTATTCGGCGAAGACTGTTTCTGGCGCGACCTGGTCAGCTTCACCTGGAACCACAAGACGATGGAAGGCCGCGCAGCGATTGCCGACATGCTGGCGGCAACACTCAAGGATGCAAAACCTTCACACTGGAAAATCGAGGGCGATGCCACCACAGACGGAGACTTGACCGAAAGCTGGATCACTTTCGAGACGGCATCGGGCCGGGGCAGGGGCCGTCTGCGCCTCAAGGGCGGCAAGGCTTGGATTCTGCTGACCACACTGGTTGAGCTGAAAGGGCATGAAGAGAAGAATGGCACGCGCCGCATCAAGGGCGCTGTTCATGGCGTGCACAAGAACCGTGAGACCTGGCTTGAATCGCGTGAGCGGGAAGAGCGTGAGCTGGGCCACAAAGTGCAGCCCTATTGCCTGATCATCGGCGGCGGGCAGGGCGGCATCATATTGGGCGCGCGGTTGCGCAAGCTGGGCGTGCCGACGATTATCATCGAAAAGAACAAGAACCCCGGCGACAGCTGGCGCAAGCGCTACAAGTCGCTCTGCCTGCATGATCCAATCTGGTACGATCATTTGCCCTATATGCCATTCCCGGCGGACTGGCCGATCTTCTCGCCCAAGGACAAGATCGCTGATTGGCTGGAAATGTATACCAAGGTGATGGAGCTGAATTACTGGGGCTCCACCACTTGTGAAAGCGCCAGATACGACGAAAAGAAAAAGGAATGGGTGGTGAAGGTGAAGCGGGCCGGCAAGGCCATTACCTTGAAGCCCAAGCAATTGGTGCTGGCCACCGGCCTTTCGGGTTTCCCCAACATGCCGAAATCAAAAGGTGAAGCCAGCTTCAAGGGCGACATCCACCACTCGTCGAAACATCCGGGCCCTGATGCCTACAAGGGCAAGAAGGCCGTCATCATCGGCTCGAACAATTCGGCGCATGATATTGCAGCGGCACTCTGGGAAAATGGATGTGACGTCACGATGGTGCAGCGGACCAGCACGATGATCGCGCGCTCCGATACATTGATGGAGCTGGAGGCCGGGCCGCTGTTTTCGGAAGAGGCGGTGGCGCGCGGCATCGATGTGCACAAGGCTGATCTGCTCTATGCGGCCAATCCCTACAAGGAACAGGCCAAGGGTTTGATCCCGGTGACCAACGCAATCCGCGAGCGTGATGCAGAATTCTACAAGCGCCTGGAGAAAGCTGGCTTCATGCTGGACTTTGGCGATGATGGTTCGGGCCTGCATGTGAAATATATCCGCCGTGGCTCAGGCTATTACATTGACGTCGGCGCCTCGGAACTGATCGCGGACGGCAAAATAAAATTAAAGACCAAGGTATCGATTGCCGAGGTCAAGCCGAAATCGGTGGTGTTCACCGATGGCAGCGAGGTGAAGGCCGACCTGATCGTCTATGCCACCGGCTATGGCAACATGAACAACTGGGCAGCAAAGCTGATCTCGCAGGATGTTGCCGACAAGGTGGGCCGCTGCTGGGGTATAGGCTCTAATACCATCAAGGATCCGGGCCCGTGGGAAGGTGAGCCGCGCAATATGTGGAAGCCGACGCAGCAGGAAGCGCTGTGGTTCCATGGCGGCAATCTGCATCAGTCGCGCCACATGTCGCAATTCCTGTCACTACAGATCAAGGCGCGGATGGAAGGGATTGGTACGCCGGTTTACGGATTGCAGGAAGTGCATCACAAGGCGTGAAGTAGCTCTACTGCAGGTAATCCACGTCGTGTTGCGAGACGACGTAAGTGGCGGTGAAGCGCACCACATCGCCGGGGCCCAGCGCTGACCAGATGCCATCGTTGGTGGTAGCATCATTGGAAACGCCGCTGGTGCTGGTGGTCAGCGTCTCGCCGTACGGGCCGGTGAAAACGCCGGTGCCGTTATGATTGTCGCTGATGGTGATGTTGGTCATCGTCACATTGCCGGTGTTGGTGACGCTGTAGGTATAAGTCAGTGTTTGGCCGACAGCGACCGGGCCTGTCGGCGAAACGGTTTTGGACACTGTGAGGCCAGGGGCACCCTTGGTATCGGTGATGATGCAGGTGAAATCGGAACCCGCTTTCACATTCGCACTGGCAAGGGTGAGCGTGTTGCCTGACATCGTGCCCAGCGTGCCGGTGTTTCCGGTGACCGCGCCATTGGCGTCGGTGCAACTGCCGGCTGACACGAACCAGCCGCCGAGGGCTGCTTCGCTGAGGGTGACGGCGCTGCCAATTGTGGTCACATTGATCGGCGTGGGCGAGGCCGGTGTAGCGGTTGAGGCTGCCGTGGTCGTGATGGATGCCGGTGTAGATGCGAGATTGGTTTGACTGAAGGTGAATGCGCCACCTGCTCCACCAAGCGTGATCTTCTGCAAGGTGAGGCGCGAGCGGAAGTCCGTCAGCACGCAAGTGATGTCTGCGCCGGCGACGATCTTGGCGGCTGTCACGGTGACGATATTGCCGGCAAAGGTGCCGAAGGTTCCGGTATTGCCCGTCACCGCACTGTTGGCATCCGTGCAACTGGCGGCGGTGAGTGCGTAGCCGGCAACGGGGGTCTGCTGCAGGCTGACATCGGTGCCGATGGCCAATACCTTGGAGAGCGTGGGCGAGGAAGGGGTTGCCGTTCCAGCGCTGGTGGTTGTGATGTTGGCCGGCGTGAAGGCCAGGTTGGACTGGGAGAAGCTGAAGGGACCATCGAAGCCGGCCATGGTGAGAAGCTGCAGCTTGAAGGTTGGCGTCTTGTTGTCGGTGACGGTGCAGGCGATGGCATTGCCCGGGGCCGTGGCGCTGGCGTCGAAAAGCATCGCACCGGTCGCGTAAGTGGGCGTGACGGTGCCTGAGCCAAGGCCGGTGCAGGTGACGGTGCTGAATTGATAGCCCGTCGGAATGCCTTGGGTGATGGTGGAGGCGGTCGAAGCCGCAGTCAAAGTTTGTGTCGCTCCGGCAAGGCCGGTGCCCGGCGTGACGGTGGTGATGGTTTGGCTGGACCAGCCGTTGGTGCCAGTGAAAGTGAAGCTGGTTACGCTGCCATTGCTCTTCATAGTGAGCGTGACCGTTGGCAATTTGTTTGAGGTGAGCACGCAGGCAAAGTCTGCACCCGCCACCACGTTGGCTGACGCCAGTGTCATCACGCCAGAAGCGATGGACCCGAAGGTGCCGGTATTGCCGGTGATGCTGCTGTTGGTATCAGTGCAGCTTGCCGCGTTCAGATCAAAGCCCGCTGGTCCCGTGCCGGTCACCGTGATTGCAGTGCCGATGGTTGCGACATTGATGGCAGTGGGGGAAGACGGCGTGGCAGTGGAGGCGGCCGTGGTGGTGATGTTGCCCGGCGTAGATGCCAGATTGGTCTGCGCGAAAGTGAACGGCCCGCTATAACCGCCCATCGTGGTGACTTGCAGTTTGAAGGTAGGCGTTTTGATATCGCTGAGCGCGCAGGTGAAATCAGCACCCGCCACGACTTTCGAGGCGGCCACTGTCAGGACATTGCTGGCGACCGTTCCGAAGCTCCCGGTATTGCCGGTGACGCTGCTATTGGCATCGGTGCAGCTGACGCTGCCGAATGTGTAGCCTGAAGCCGGTGTTTGGGTGAGCTGCACTTGGGTGCCGATGGTCGTCACATTGATGCCAGTGGGCGAGGCAGGTGTTGCGGTATTCACTGCCGTGGTGGTGATCGAGCTTGGCGTGCTGGCCAGATTGGCAGGGGCAGAGAAGGTGAAGGGACCGCCAAAATTACCTGCGGTGGAAACTTGGACCTTGAAGGTGGGCGTCTTGTCATCGGTCACCGTGCAGGCGACTGCATTGCCGGGCGCTGTTGCCAAGGCATCTAGCGCGATCGCACCCGAAGCGTAGGTGGGTGTGGCAGTGCCTGAACCCATGCCAGTGCAGGACAGAACCGAGAACTGATAGGCGATGGGGATGGTTTGGGTGACCGTCGTGGCAGTGGAAACCGCGCTCAAGGTCTGCGTTGCGCCGGCGACGCCGGTGCCTGGCGTCACGGTAGTGATGGTTTGCGATGACCAGCCATTGGTGCCGGTGAAGGTGAAGCCGGTGACGCCGCCATTGCTCTTCATGGTCAGCGTCAGCGTGGCCAGCTTGTTGGATGAAAGCACGCAGGTGAAATCTGCACCGGCAACAACTTTGGCTGAAGCGACAGTCAACACGTTGCTGGCGAAGCTGCCGAATGTGCCGGTGTTGCCAGTGACCGAGCTGTTGGCGTCAGTGCAGGCTACGGCATTGAGATCAAAGCCTGCGGGCGATGTTGCGGTGACCGTCACAGCAGTCGTGAATGCACTGACATTTATGGCCGTGGGCGAGGCAGGCGTTGCGGTGGCCGCCGCAGTGGTGGTGATGTTGCCCGGGGCCGAGGCCAAGTTGGTTTGAGCGAATGAGAACGGACCGCCATAGCCGCCGGTGGTGGAGACCTGCAGTTTGAAGGTTGGCGTCTTGTCGTCCGTCACCGTGCAGGCGATGGCATTGCCTGCCGCCGTGGCGCTGGCGTTGAAGATCATGGCACCGCTGGCCAAAGTAGGCGTGACTGTGCCAGAGCCCAGACCAGTGCAGGAAACCGATGCGAATTGATACGCGCCGGGAATCGTCTGCGTGACGGTGGTTGCGGTGGAAACTGCGCTTAAGATCTGTGTGGCGCCTGCCACGCCTGTCCCCGGTGTGACGGTGGTGATGGTCTGGCTGGTCCAGCCATTGGTACCGGTGAAGGTAAAGCCGGTGACGCCACCGTTCGACTTCATGGTCAATGTCAGGGTCGGCAGCTTGGTTGCCGTGAACTGGCAATTGAAATCGGCACCCGGCACATTGTTGGCCGCCGGGATTGTCAAAGTGTTGGAAGCGAGCGAGATGAATGTCCCGGTGTTGCCGGTCATGCCGCTGTTGGCATCGGTGCAAACTACCGCCGTGAGCGCGAAGCCTGAGGGGTTCGCCTGAGTGACAGTAATGGCTGTTCCCGGGTTGTAGGAATTGAGTGTGGTAAGTCCCGATGTGGGAGAAGGGGTGCTGGCTGCCGTTGTGGTGATGCTGGGGGGTGTCCCCGACAGATTTGTCTGGCTGTAGGTGAAGGCTCCGCCCATTCCGCCTAAAGTCTGCAGCTGCATGACATAGTTTGGCATTTTGCTGGCTGTTGCCACGCAGGTGAGGGCCGCACCGGCAACCACATTGGCCGCAGGCAGTGTCACTGTGCCCGATGTATAGCTGCCGAAGGTGCCGGTATTGCCGGTCGCGGCCGCATTGGCGTCCGTACAGCTGAAGCCGGTTGTGAGCCATACGCCCGCCGGTCCGGAAGAACCCGTGATCACGACGCTGGTGCCCATGGCCGAAATCATGATGCTGGCGGGGGAGGCCGGTGTGGCGGTGTTTGCCGCGGTCGTGGTGATCGGCGCAGGTGTCGAGGCCAAGTTGGAGCTTGAGTAGCTGAACGCGCCATAACCGCCGAGACTTTTCACCTGAAAGGCAAAGTTGGCGAATGCATCTGTCAGTTGGCAGATGAAATCTGCGCCCGCGACAACGTTGGCAGACGGCACGGTCAAGACGTTGCCGGTGAATGTTCCGAAACTTCCGGTATTGCCGGTGACGCTGCTGTTGGCGTCGGTACATGTGGCTGTCATTAGCAAAGCGCTTGGTGGCGGCGTCTGTGTGATCGTGACGGCTGTTCCGATTGTGGAGACATTGATGGCGCTGGGCGATGCGGGGGTTGCCGTCGCGGCGGCTGTCGTGGTGATGTTGGCGGGTGCCGAGACGAGATTGGTTTGAGTGAAGCTGAAGGCGCCACCATAACCACCGGTGGTGGTGACTTGCAGTTTGAATGTAGGCGTCTTGGTATGGCGGTAGGTGCAGGCCAGAGTAGCTCCCGAGGCGACAGCCGTGCTGTCGAAAACCACCGTGCCTGCACCCGTGTTAGGCGTGTAGGTTCCTGAGCCCTGGCCGGTGCAGGTAATCGAGGTGATTGTATAGCCTGAGGGAATGGCATGGCTGATCGTCGTGGCTGTGGAAACGGCGCTGAGATACTGGGTCGCTCCTGCCACACCGGTGCCCGATGTCACCGTCGTGATCGTCTGGCTTGACCACCCATTGGTCCCGGTGAAGGTAAACCCGCCCACATTGCCTGTGCTCACTTCCGTCAGGGTGAGGGATGCCAGCTTCGTGTTGGTGAACATGCATTGGAAGTCGGCCCCGGCCACCACATTGGCTCCGGGGATCGTCAGCTGGGTGCTGGAAACAGAAATGAACGTGCCGGTGTTACCGGTGACGGCGCTGTTGGAGTCGGTGCAGGTCACGCCGGTCAGGGCAAAGCCGGTGGCTGCGGTTTGGTTGACGGTTATGGCGGTGCCAAATCCATAGGAGAAAATGGTTGTCAGGCTGGTGGGTACAGCCGTGTTGGCGGCTGTCGTCGTGTATGGGCCCAGGCCCATCGTGAGATTGGTCTGGCTATAATAAAACGGGCCGCCAAAGCCACCCACCGTTTGCATCTGGAAGGTAAAAGCCGGAACGCGCGTTTCTGTTGCGACGCAGGTGATTGTTGCTCCACCCACGACATTGGCAGCAGGAACGGTGACCATGTAGCCAATGAAAGTTCCGAAGCTGCCGGTGTTGCCGGTAATCGCCGCATTGGCGTCAGTGCATGTCAATGAGGTGTAATACCAGGCGCCTGCGCCCTGGTTATTGTTTGAAATCGTCACATCAGTGCCAGCCGTGGGGATGGCAACGGCAGCGGGCGAGACGGGGGTTGCCGTATTCACCGCCGTGGTGGTGATGCTCGGCGTGCTGGCAATGTTGGATGTGTAAAAAGTGAAGCTGGTGTAGCCGCCCAGGCTCTTGACCTGGAAAGCGACGCTTGCTGCGGTCTCTGTCAGAATGCAATTGAATGCCGCCCCAGCTACGACTTTGGCAGACGGCACCGTAAGCACTGTTCCGGCAAAGCTACCGAAACTGCCGGTGTTGCCCGTCACGCCGCTGTTGGAATCCGTGCAGGTCACCGCTGTGAGTGCATAGCCCGAGGGTGCCGGTGTCGTCAGGGTAACGGCTGTGCCGATTGTGGTCACATTGACGACTGTCGGCGACACGGGAGCCGGTGTGCCCGACGTCACGGTTGTGACGGCACCTGGTGTTGAGGCAAGATTGGTACTGGCCGAGGGTGTGAAGGTTGATGTGCTGGCAAGTGATGTGACCTGTAGAGCGAAGGTGGGTGCCTTGGTGAACGTGAAGACGCAGGTAATGGTGGAGCCTGCCACGACATTGCCCGATGCGAGGGTGAGAACGCCGGCGGAGAAGCTCCCGAAAGAGCCGGTGTTGCCGGTGAGAGATGCATTAGCATCGGTGCAACTGCCTCCCGTCGTGTAGTACCCGGTCGCTGGGCTGCCCGTGATTGTCGTTGCTGTGGCCATGGCCGAGATGATGTTTGCGGTAGGGCTGACCGGTGCGGCCGTGTTGATCGCGGTGGTCGTGGCGCTAGCTGGGGTGGAGTTCAAATTTGATTTTGTGAAGGTGAAGGGGCCACCGAAGCCGCCGGCGGTCGTGGCCTGAACTCTTACCGTTGCCTGCGTGGCCGTTATCACGCAGGTGATATCTGCACCAGCACGCGCGTTGAGCGCAGGCACTGTAAGCAATGTGGATGTTACTGTACCAAAGCTGCCGCTGTTGCCGCTCACCGCCGCATTGGAATCCGTGCAGGAGACGGAGGTTGGGCCGAGGCCGATCGTTGGAGCCAAGGTTAGGGTTGCCGCCGTGCTCACCGCGTTCATATTGATAGCAGTGGGAGAGGCTGGTGTTGCTGTGTTGGTGGCAATTGTGGAAATGGCAGACGGCGTCGATGCCAAATTGACGGGACTGCTGAATGTGATGCCCCCCGTTCCGTCAATGGTCGTCACCTGCACCTTGAATGTGGGCAGCCTGCTGTTGGTGAAAACGCAAGTGATATAGGAACCCGCCTTCACATTGCCTGCGGGGATTGTGCCCGTGAGCGTGGCGAAGCTGCCGAAACTGCCGGAGTTGCCCGTTACAGCTCCATTCGCGTCGGTGCAGGTAAAGCCGGTCAGTACATAATTTGTCGTCGCCGACTCTGTCACTGTCACGGCTGTGCCCGCATTGCTCACATTGATTGCAGTGGGGCTTGCCGGTGTTGCAGTATTGACGGCCGTGGTGGTGATCGAGCCCGGCGTGCTGGCGAGATTGCTGTTGCTGGCAAAGGAAAAGCTGGTGAAGCCACCCAGGGATATTTTCTGGAACAGCACAGA
The DNA here is from genome assembly GCF_015714715.1 of Aestuariivirga litoralis. Taxonomy (NCBI): domain Bacteria; kingdom Pseudomonadati; phylum Pseudomonadota; class Alphaproteobacteria; order Hyphomicrobiales; family Aestuariivirgaceae; genus Aestuariivirga; species Aestuariivirga litoralis. The sequence continues at coordinate 462,237 of NZ_WAHS01000001.1, forward strand.
GGCTTTAGTTTCTGTCGCGACGCATGTGATGTTCGCGCCGTAGTCGGAATAGGCGGCAGGTAGTGTCAGCACCTGCCCGGAAACTGTACCGAAAGTTCCCGTGTTGCCGGTAATGGCACTGTTGGCGTCTGTGCAGCTCACTGCTGTCATGGCCCAGTTCGCTGTGGGTACCGGAATCGAGACCGTAGCATCCGTGGCAGCGGTCGTTACGTAGATGGCGGTGGGCGATACGGGGGCGGCAGTTCCGGCGGTGACGGTGGTGATGACACCTGGCGTTGAGGCAAGGTTGCTGCTTGCTGAGGGGGTAAAGCTTGCCGTACCACCAATTGAAGTGACCTGCAGCTTGAAGGTTGGGGCCTTGTTAAGCGTTGCCGTACAGGCAATGTCATTGGCGGCGGCCGTGGCCGTTGTATTGAGCACCAGAGTGCCGGTCTGCACAGACGCCGATGGCGTCGGCTTGTAGGTCGGCGTCATCGATCCGGCGCCCATGCCGGTGCAGGAGGCAGCTGTGAACGTGTAGCCTACGGGGACTGAGACGCTGATTGTCGTGGCTGTTCCTGCGGCTGTCAGTACGTCCTGGGTACCCGCAACAGCCAAACCGGGAGTGGCGGTGGTGATGCTGTCACCGGCGTAGCCGTTGGTGCCGGTGAAGGTGAAAGTGCCGGTCGCACCGTTTGACACCACCGACATGGTGACTGTTGGCATGTGATACTGGACGACAATTTCGCCGTTGCCACCGGTGCTAAAGCATGAGCCCTGGCCGATGCCCGACGTATACTGTGAATCCGCCGAACCACCGGGGCTGGCTGTGCCTGAACAAGCACCGCCGGCATAAGGGAAGTTACTGCCGTTGCTCAGGCTAGCGCTGGTGACGGAACCCGCCAAGAAGCCTGAACCGCCGCCGCCAGGGCCATTGGGATTGTTGCCGCTGTATTGGCAGTTGCCGCCGCCGCCGCCGAAATACCCGCCGCCACCGCCGCCGCCGCCTTCAATGCCGGAGTTCAAGCCGTCGCCGCCGCCATCGCCACCATTGCCGACGGCACCGTCGGCCGGCTGCGCGAACGTGCCGCAGTTTTTGTTGGTTGAAGCCGCGCCGCCCGCAGATTGCGTGCCCCCGCGGCCTGAACGATCCGCGTTTCCATCTTGACCACCTGTGGTGCCACCGCCGCCGCCCGCGGCAGGGTTGCCTGCATCAGCTCCGGGCGAGGCGCCGCCGCCGCCGCCTGCCACCACCAAAGCGTTCGCCTGGGTATATGAGGTCGAAGAAAAAACGCCAGAATAGCCACCGCCGCTTGCCCCGCGATGATTGGAGCTCAGCGAACCACCGCCGGCGCCGCCCGAACCATAGGTTTGCGATGTGGAATTGACCACACCGCCTTGGCCCACGACGATGCCCATGACCTGGCCGCCGGAAACGGTCAGGGTTCCCTTGCCGTAGCCGCCCGCGCCACCGCCGCTCTGATTGCTGTAAAAACTGCTGTTGGCGCCGCCGCCGGCTGCACCCCAAACACGGGTTTCAACCGAGGTGACGCCACTGGGGACAGTGAAAGACTGATTGCCGCCCGAATACGTGAAACGATAGCAGGTGTTGAACCCTGCAGTCGGGGTGCAAGCGACCTGTCCTGCAGTCGAAGGTTGTATTGTTGAGTAGAGGAGGAGGAAGGCGAAGGCGATGAGCCCTCCGCATCTGATCATTGCGCTTACGCGCGCCGTCAGAACCTCACTCCAATCAATTCAGACCCCCAAGTCTCGATGGAACGCACCCATGCCGGAACGATTCGTCCCGCAGCATTCTAGCAACCTGTTTGGGCAGAGAAACTGGTGTGGGGCTTGAGCTTACGGGCTAAAGTTCATCGTACCAATAGGCACCGGTCCAGGCCTTTTTGCCGGCATTGTCGATGACCGCCACCCGGAACCAGGGCGAGGCCTTGGTGAGGAGCCAGCCTTCCTTGGGTTCCAGCTTGCGCAGGTCCAAAGTGGCGCCGGTGATGGCGCGACCGGTTTTCACCACGGTGCGGGAATTGCCGCAGATCACGGTGATGGAATCCACCGGCGTGCAGGAAACAATGATCTCCTTGCCATTGACCTCGACGCCGTGAATCTCAGGGCCTTGCGAGGCATAGAAATGCCCAGCTTTGAGGGCGGTGAGCAGCGCATCAGGATCGAGGCTCTCGGACTTCACATGCACCCAGCCGCCGAAATGATCCGGCGTTTTGAAATGCGCGTCATCGGTGGCGATGGCACTGAGGTGGCGGCCTTCATTGGTGAGCTGGTCGTAGAGATACCAGCCATAGCCCAGATCATTCTCAGTCTCGCAGCCGTGGTTATAGATTTCCACGGCATGGGCCATATCAAGTGCACGGCCATCTTCGATCGTGTAGCGCGACCAGGACGGATGCGCGATGGCAATGAAGGCCCCGGCATCACGCGCGCGGCGCGCGAGTTGCGGCCCTGTTTCGTCTTTGGTCGGCGGTTTGAAATCCAGCGGCAAGCCGGCGCAGACGATGTGCCACATCTCGCCCACGCTGGTGACGGGGGCGTGCAGCTCCACGCCCAGGATGGTGGTGAAATCATTGCCGCGGAATGAACGCGTGTCGGCAATCGGGAAGCCATAGATATCGAGATAGTGTTCCGACATCATCAGGAAGTCGTAGCCGACATTCTTGTAGGCGGCGACAACCTCTGCCAGCGGCAACTTGCCGTCTGACAGATTGGAATGGGTGTGGAGGTTGCCGCGCCAGAAACGGCCGGGGGTGGAGAAGGGCTTGAGGAGGGGCATCAGACACTCATTTGCATGCCAAGTTCCACCACGCGGTCGGGTGGAATCCGGAAGAAGTCTATAGCACGCGCCGATTGGTTGGCCAGCATGATGAAGATGCGCTGCTGCCAGAGCGGCATTTTCGCATGGGCAGATGTCTTGATGACGCGGCGGCCCAGGAAATACGAGGCCTGGCGCGGATCAACCTCCAGCCCATGCGCTGCGCAGGCGCGCAAGGCGGCCCGCACGTCCGGCTGCTCCATATAGCCGAAGCGGGCTTCGACGATCCATGAGCCGAGCGGGCCCTGGGTGACGACCACGCGATCATCCTCCCAGCGCGGCTGCGGCATGGTCTTCACCGCGATGAAGATCAGCCGGTCATGCAGCACGCGGTTATGCTTCAGATTGTGCATGAGGGCCGAGGGGGCAAATTTGTTATCTGTCTGCATGAAGACGGCAGCACCAGCCACACGGGCAGGTGGGTGGCGCTCCAGGCTTTCGAGCACACCCTTCAGCTCCAGCGTTTCACGCTGTAGCTTGGCGAGAAGCAGCCTGATGCCTTTGCGCCAGATCAGCATGGTCATGATGATGGCCAGGCCAATCAAGATGGGCAGGTAGCCGCCATTGGCGATCTTCAACCCATTGGCGGCCAGGAAGGTGAATTCCAACAGGGAAATGAAGATGAGGGCGGAGACAAGAATCCAGCGCTTGTTGTGTTCGGCCTTCCAGAAATAGATGATGCCGAGCAGGGTGTTGACCAGCATGGCCACGTTGACGGCGATGCCGTAAGCCGAGGCCAGGCCATCCGAGCTCCGGAACACCAGCACGAGCATGATGACGCCGAACATCACCATCCAGTTGATCTGCGAGACATAGATCTGGCCGCTCTCGGTTTCCGATGTGTGGGTCACATTCATGCGCGGGATCAGGCCCAGCGCAATGGCCTGCTGGCCGATGGAAAAGGCACCGGTAATGACGGCCTGACTGGCAATCACGGTGACAACAGTGGTGAGGAGCACCAGCGGCACCAAGGCCCAGGACGGCGTCATCAGGAAGAACGGATTGGAGACGGCTTCGGGATGCGCCATCACGAAAGCACCCTGGCCCAGATAGTTCAGCGCAAGGCCGGGAAACACCACGGCAAGCCAAGCCAGACGGATCGGGTTTTTGCCCAGATGGCCCATGTCGGCATAGAGCGCTTCACCGCCGGTCACCGCGAGGAATACGCCGCCAGTGACCAGCAGAGCAAGGCCCGGCTGGCGCCACAGCATGTTGATGCCGTAGAGCGGGTTCAGCGCCTGAAACACCGAGAGGTTATCGCTCAGGTGCCAGAGGCCGAGAGCGGCGAGAACCAGAAACCAGATGAAGGTGATGGGTGCAAAATATTTGGCCACCAGGTCAGTGCCCTTGAACTGGATGAGAAACAGCCCGACCAGAATGGCCAGCGTGAGCGGCAAGATGAAGGGTGTGAAGAGATCGGCATTAATGACTTGCAAGCCTTCGACGGCGGAGAGCACCGAGATCGCCGGTGTGATCATCGCATCACCGAAGAAGAAGGCGGCACCGATCATTCCGAGGGCCAGGATGTAGCCGCTCTTTTTGCCGACGAGATTTTCGACGAGCACCACTTCCGAGAGGATGCCGCCTTCACCGTGATTATCGGCGCGCATGATGATGATCACATATTTCAAGGTGACGATCAGGATTAGCGCCCAGATCAAAAGCGAGACCACGCCGTAAGTGGCAGACGCCACATCGACGCCAGCACCGGTGACTGGCTTCAGCGCCTCGCGCATGGTGTAGATCGGACTCGTTCCGATATCACCGAAGACCACGCCAATCGATGCGAAGGCGAGTTTGAGCTGCGGTTTTGAAAGCAATGACTGCTGCGCGGAGGTGGAAGACATGGCTTAGGCTTTGCGTGGAGAATGGCGCATGAAGGGCGCGATTTAAACTCTTAGACGTAGAGGGGCCAGTAAAGTTTCCGTAAAGTTTTTGCGTCAGACGCTGAGCTGCATGCCCAACTCCACCACCCTGTCCGGAGGCAGGCGGAAAAACTCAATCGCGCGCGCCGATTGGTTGGCGAGCATGATGAACAATCTTTGCTGCCAAAAGGGCATGGCGGAGCGCGCCGAGGGGCGGATGACGCGGCGGCCCAGGAAGTAAGAGGCCTGGCGCGGATCAACCTCAAGCCCATGCGCTGCACAGGCACGCAGGGCGGCGGGCACATCAGGCTGTTCCATATAGCCGAAGGTGGCTTCCACGATCCATGCGCCCATCGGGCCGTTGCGCACGCTCACACGGTCTTCGTACCAGCGCGGCTGGCTGGCCGTCTTCACGGCGATGAAGATCAGTTTGTCGTGCAGCACGCGGTTGTGCTTCAGATTATGCATCAGCGCCGAGGGGGCGTATTTGTTATCGGTCTGCAGGAACACGGCGGCACCGGCCACGCGAGCAGGCGGGCGGCGCTCCAGGCTTTCGAGCAGGCTGTCCAGCTCAATCGATTCCTTGCGCAGCTTGTTGGAGAGCAGGCTGACGCCGCGCAACCAGGTCATCATCAATACCACCGCCACGCCGCCGATCAGCACGGGCATGTAACCACCATGGGGAATTTTCAGGAGGTTGGCGGCATAGAAGGTGGCCTCAACCACGAAGATGAATACAAGCGCCGGAATGGCGACGGAACGCGGCCAGGAGCGCGTCTGCCAGAAGAACACGATGCCGAGTGCGGTATCCACCAGCATGGATGTGTTGACGGCGAGGCCATAGGCGGACGCCAGATTGTCGGAGGTCTTGAACACCAGCACCAGGAAGATCACGCCCACCATGATCATCCAATTGATCTGGCCGATATAGATCTGGCCGCTTTCGCTTTCGGAAGTGTGGGTGATGTACATGCGCGGGAAAATACCAAGCGCAATCGCCTGCTGGGCAATCGAGAAGGCACCAGTGATGACGGCCTGGCTGGCGATCACGGTCACCATAGTGGCGAGGATCACCAGGGGCACCAGGCCCCATTGCGGGATCATCAGGAAGAAGGGGTTATGCGCCGCTTCGGGATGGGAAATCACGAACGCGCCCTGGCCCAGATAGTTGCAGATCAGTGATGGCAGCACGACACAAGTCCAAGCCATGCGGATGGGCTTGCGGCCGAAATGGCCCATATCGGCATAAAGTGCTTCGCCACCGGTCACCGCGAGGAAAACGCCACCGAAGACCAGCAGCGCGAGGCCCGGATGGGCAATCAGCATGGCCACGCCATGCAGCGGATTGAGGGCCGAGAAGATTTCGAAATCATCAGCGATATGGCTGAGGCCGATCACCGCCAGCAGGATGAACCAGATCATCGTCACGGGCGCGAAGATGGCGGCCACACCGCTGGTACCTTTGTATTGAAACAGGAACAGCGTGAACAACACGCCCAGCGTGATCGGCACCACGAAAGGATCAAAGGCCGGGTTGATGATGCGCAGGCCCTCGATGGCCGAAAGCACCGACATGGCGGGAGTGATCATCGCATCACCAAAGAAGAAGGCCGCACCCACAATGCCGAGCGCCAGGATAAGCCCGCTTTTTTTCTTCAGCGTGGTCTGCACCAGCACGACGAGCGAGAGGATGCCGCCTTCGCCGCGATTATCGGCGCGCATCAGCATCACCACATATTTGAGGGTGACGACGATGAACAAGGCCCAGAGCAGCAGCGAGACGACGCCCAGCACAGAGCTGCGCAAATCACCACCCGCGGCGATCACGTGATGCAGCGCTTCGCGCATCGCATAGAGAGGGCTGGTGCCGATGTCGCCGAAGACAACGCCAAGCGAGGCAAAGGCCAGCTTCGCCGAACTGCCTGAAAATGCCGAATTGGATGTCTGAGCGTGGCTCATTCTGCTCCGGGGCAACGAATGCCCTGCACAACTTTTTGGCCAAGAACCTCAAGCACTTCTTGATGCTTCAGGGAGCCGCGATCACGGCGCGGCATTCAGCAGGTAGGGAGGCGAGAGTCAAGGGGGGCGGCGGTGGCTTGGGCGGGCCGGGAGGGGCCGGATGTTTCTTCCATGGCTGGTCCGACATCCAATAGGCCAGTTCCTTGCCGCAGCCGGTGCCGTCATCGGGCTTTGGCGTGCCCTGCGACTTGCAAGTGGTCATGCCCTCGGGGCATTTCATGCGGATGTGGAAATGGAATGTGTGGCCATAGAGCGGGCGCATCTTGGAGAGCCAACTATGATCACCGGGCTGGGTTTGGGCCCAGCGGCACATCTCGGCCTTGATGGGCGGATGCATAAAGATGCGCTCCACCTTCGGGTCCTGCGCGACTGTTTGTAGCAACTTGGCGCGGCTCTCGGACCAGTTGGCGCGGTTCAGCGTCTTGTGGTCGATCACCATTTCAAGCGGCGCCATGGTCTCGCGCTCTTTGTTGCTCAGCTCTTTGTCTGGCATCGGCGTGAACCACACATCGGCATCAAGGCCGATCTGGTGGCTGGCATGGCCGGTCTTCATCGGGCCGCCGCGCGGCTGGGCCATGTCACCGACCAGCAATCCGTTCCAGCCGGCTTTCACTTTAGCTTCAGCAGAAAGCCTCTCGATTTCGGCGATGAGTTGCGGCGTGCCCCAGTTGCGGTTGCGTGAAGGTCGCATGATCTGCCAAGTCGGCCCGGTGCGGGGCAAAGCTTGCGCGCCGGCCATGCAGCCCAAAGCGTAGCCGCCAATGGCGGCGGGTGGCAATTGGGCGGGCAGCTTCTGCATGCCGAACAATTGTTTTGCGGGCATCTTGAGAATGCCGACTGGTGCTGTGGAAACCGGCGCGACCGTAGCCTGTGCATCAGGATCCGGATCATCGGCTGTATCGGGGGCAGGTGCCATAGGCTGAGGTGGTGCTGCTGCAGCTTGCGGCGCAGGAGGCACGAGAACGGTGCCCGCTGTGCCATAGAGATCCAGAATGGGATTCGGCTTAGTGTTTTTCGCGATGGCTATGACCGGCAGAGTGACGGCGACAACCAGCAAGCTTGCGATCAGTTTATTTTTTACGGAAGGCATCGAGAGAAACCACTTTCTGTTCTTCGGAAGCAGGCTCGGTTTCAGTTTCACCCTCGGGCTTGGCCTCGCTGGCGGTTGCATCTTTGTCTTTGGCTGCCTCGGATTTGGCGGCGCGCTTGGTGGTGGCTTTTTCTTCGGCCGCGGGTTTTTCGGCTTCTTCGACCACTTCAAATTGCAGGCCGAACTGCACCGCAGGATCGAGGAAGCCCTTCACCGAGGCGAAGGGAATGATCAGCTTTTCGGGAATGTTGTCGAAGGAAAGCTCGACTTCGAAACGGTCATCATAGACTGCGAGATTGTAATATTGATGTTGAAGGACAACCGTCATCTCACGCGGATATTTGGCATGCAGGCGCTCGCCGATCGACACGCCGGCAAAGCGCGTGTTGAACTGGATGAAGAAGTGATGCTCGCCCGGAAGGCCCGATCTTTCAACCTTGCGCAAAGCGTCACGCACGACACCGCGCAAGGCATTCTGCGCCAGCTGGTCGTAACGCATCAGGTCTTCAGGCATTGCGGCTCCATAAACTTAGCTGGCGCGTGCTGCGCCGGAATCAAGGGCGCAAAATAGCTGCGGAATGAAATGAAATCCATGGGCCATGTTTCGTTGCGGCGATAAAACCCAGCAAGGCGCAAGATCGGGGCAGGCCAGCACTTGAAAATGGAAGTGCCGGCTTCTGTTGCCAGGTGCCGGCGGACCCCGCCTCAAACGGCTAAGCTTGAGGGCTTGATTTCGGTATTTCGCACTGCTTACGCAGCGAGAGCAACCGGAGCATAGTTGTCATTGGCAACTATAAGAATGACCCGATAACGTCGGTATCATCACGGGCAAAAAACCCACCTTTACACCCTCGTCGATCCTGTTTCGCCCCCATCAAAGACGATTGCACTACCAGCAATCGGCACCACGAGCTGGAGCTTGTGGTGGCCCTATCGCGGATTTAAGCAAATCCGCTTTCGGGCTTGGCCGATTGCTATCGCAATCGTCTTTGGTGGAGGCGCCGGGTACTGCCCCCGGGTCCGAATGGCTTATTGCGCGAGCCGTTTATCACCATAGTCTGCCGCCTTGCAGCGACGAGCAGGACCAATATAGGTGCAAGCTGTGGCAAAAGAAAGCCCACGGACTAAAGCGGGAAAATGATTGCAAAAACGGCCCTTGCACGCAGCAATGGCAATGCTAGTGTTCATTAACCGTTACCGAGGCCGGTGGCGGATTAATCCTTTTGGGGGGACCGTTTAAATGTCCGACTACGCAGCCGATATCAAGAAATATACGTCCAATGTAAACCAAGCCGCCGTTGATGCCATCGTGAAATATTGCGGCATCGCGCTCAAGGGCAAGGACTCGCAATATGTGGCCACCAAAGACCCGGCAGAAGTGAAGCGCGTGGTCGATGGCTTTGCCGCCAAGAAGCTGGGCCTTGATGCCAAGGCTGCCGAAGCGGCCGTCAAGGCTGCTGGCGAAAAGATGGGCCAAGACAAGACCAAGAGCCGTGTCACCGTCTATTATCTCATGGCTGAAAGCACCAAGACTTTGGGGAAGCTGGTGTAATCTCTGTATCCAAGAATTTTTAAGAGGGCAGGCCGAAAGCCTGCCCTTTTTATTGGGCCGGAATCGTTTAAAAGCCACCGCCATGCAGCAATATCTTGATCTGATGCGCCATGTGCGCGCGCACGGCGCGGTGAAAACCGACCGCACGGGAACCGGCACGCTTTCTGTCTTCGGCCATCAAATGCGCTTTGACCTGGCGCAGGGTTTTCCGCTGGTCACCACCAAGAAGCTCCATCTGCGCTCGATCATCTATGAGCTGCTGTGGTTCATCCGTGGCGAGACCAACATCAAATATCTGCACGACAACAAAGTGACCATCTGGGATGAGTGGGCCGACAAGAACGGCGATCTCGGCCCTGTCTATGGCGCACAGTGGCGCTCATGGCCGGCGCGCGATGGTTCGACGATTGATCAACTCGCCAATGTGATCCAGATGATCAAGACCAAGCCGGATTCACGCCGGTTGATGGTCACCGCATGGAACCCGTCTGACGTAGACAAGATGGCGCTGCCGCCGTGCCACTGCCTGTTCCAGTTCTATGTGGCGGATGGCAAATTGTCGTGCCAGCTGTACCAGCGCTCGGCTGATATCTTCCTCGGTGTTCCCTTCAACATTGCGTCCTATGCACTGCTGACCCATATGGTGGCGCATGTGACCGGGCTGAAGGCTGGAGATTTCGTGCACACATTGGGAGACGCGCATATTTACTCCAACCATATGGAGCAGGCTGAATTGCAGTTGTCGCGTGATCCGCGGCCCTTGCCCAAGCTGGTGATCAAGCGCCAGGTGGAGCGGATCGAAGATTTCCAGTTCGATGATTTCGCCTTCCTGGATTATACGCCGCATGCCGCCATTGCCGCCGAGGTTGCAGTTTGAGCATGCTGGGTGAGGATTTTACCAAGGCCCGTTCAAGCTGGCTTTATCCGCGCGAACCGCAGCAGAATTTCTGGCGGGCCTTGCTGATCGGCGTTGGCGTGTTTGTGGCCTACCAACTCCTGCAAGGTGTGTTGGCACTGGCGATCTATCTGGTGGCTTTTCACGGCGGCTTGGGTGAGCTTTCGGGCATGGTGGGATCTGGCAATTCCACCACCACATCACCGACGCAGGCGTTGATGTACAAGTCCGGGCTTCTCAGCATTTTCCCGAGCGGCGTGATTGTTGCGGCACTGGTGCTTTATCTTTCGCAATTCGGGTTGCCTGGGCGGATGGGCAAGCTTCCGGTGGAATGGCCGAAGATCAATTTCCTCGGCTGGGCGCTAATCGTGGTCGGCTTCATCCTGGTCATGCTGTTTGCTGCCTCGGGCGTGTTTCAAGCATTGGGGCTTGATCCCAGCGCTTATGAAGTCAGCAGCAAAGGCCTCTCCGACACCGCCAGCAAAGCAGGCATCATCGAGAAGACGCTGGCGGACATGGCGAACGACCCGCTGCTACTGGGGTTCGGCGCGCTGAGTGCCATTATCGGCGCACCACTCGCCGAGGAATTCCTGTTTCGCGGCCTGCTGTTCGCGGGCATTGCCAAGACGCGGGCGGGCTGGCCGGGCGCTGTGCTCATCTCGGCGGGAACCTGGGCTGTGGCACATGCCTTCGGTGCGCCCTGGATTTTCGTCGGCGTGATTTTCGGCATGGGGCTCATTCTGGGCCTGCTGATGCTGCGCTTTGGTTCGCTCTGGGTCACCATTGCCTGTCACACGGCGTGGAATGTTCTGGTCACTCTGCCGATGTTTTCGCTGGGCTCGCATACGTGATCAGTGTGCGGTTGGCACAGAAAGGCGATGGCCAGATCATCCTGGACATGACGCGGGTGCTGGCGCTGCATCATGGCTGGCCAGAACGGGTGACCGCCACCGCTGAAGATTTCGAGCGGCATTTGTTTGGCGACAACCCGATTATCAATGCGCTCATCGCAATGGTTGATGGCCAGCCAGCGGGGGCTGCGATCTGGCACCGCAGCTTTTCCACCAATCGCGGTGCCGAGATTGCCTATCTGGAAGACCTGACGGTGCTGCCGGATTTTCGCAAGCGCGGTGTGGGCAAAGCGCTAATGCAAGCTGTTGCGCGGGCGGTAAGCGAGCGCGGCATTCCTGCCATCTGGTGGCAGGCCGAAGGCTGGAACGAGAATGCCCTGAAATTCTATGAAGGGCTGGGCGCTGAGGGCCATGGCAATGTGGTGGTCTGGAGCCTCAAGGGCGACGAGCTACAGAAGCTGGGCGGTGAGGCATGAGTGGCATCATCGCACTTGTTTACGCGGTTTCGCGCAATGGGGTGATCGGGCTTGATGGCGGCCTGCCGTGGCGCCTGCCGTCTGACCTCAAGCATTTCAAAGCCGTCACCTTGGGAAAGCCGGTGATCATGGGCCGCAAGACCTGGGACAGTTTGCCGAAAAAGCCGTTGCCGGGGCGGGCGAATATCGTGATCACCAGGGCGCGCGGCTGGCAGGCCGAGGGCGCTTTGGTGGCGCATGACGCGGATCAGGCCGTGGCGCTCGCGGGCGATGCGCCCGAGATCTGCGTGATCGGCGGCGCTGAGATTTTCAAAGTTTTCCTGCCTCTGGCAAACCGGATCTACCTCACGCGCGTATTTGATGATGTGGCGGGTGACACATTCATGCCTGAAATTGACGGCAAGCATTGGGTGGAGCTGGAAACCAGGCGTTTTGAAAAAGGCCCGAATGACTCGGCCGCATTTGAAACCGTAACCTATGAGCGGCGCACTTGAAATTTGCAGTCGGCTGGTTTGGTTCTCGTGATAGAAGTTGGATGTACTTTTTGGTTTGGAGATCAGCAATGCGGATGAGAACAATGGCAATGGTATCGCTTGCAGCGCTGATGCTGGCGGCAGTTCCCATGAGCTTCACACCCGCGCGCGCCCAGAGTGCGACAACCGTGCAGATGCTGCCTGATGTTGCCGATCTGGTAGACAAGCTGCTGCCCAGCGTTGTTGAAATTTCTGTGCAGTCGAAAGACCCGGACAAGGCGGGCGGCGAAGCGGCACCTGACAATAACCCATTCAAGGATTTCTTCGATGAATTCCTGAAGCGCAAGAAGGGTGCACCTGATCAGGGCCAGAGTGACAAGGATGCCAAGCCCGATGACCAGGGCAAAGCGCCGGATGGCAGTGAGAAAAAGGAAGACGACAAGCAGGGCGACGCGAAGCCTGACGACAAAAAAGACAGCGACAAGGATAGCATTCTGCCGGACAGCCTTGTCAGCTCGATGGGCTCTGGGTTCATCATCGATCCGCAGGGACTCATCGTGACCAACAACCACGTGATTGCCGATGCCGTGAATATCCGCGTTCACCTGCAGGACGGCACGCTGTTGAAGGCCGAGCTCGTTGGCCATGACGCGAAGACGGATATTGCTGTGATCCGGGTGAAGCCCGATCACGAGCTGCCCGCAGTCACCTTTGCTGACAGTGAGAAGGCCCGCATCGGACAATGGGTGATGGCGATCGGCAATCCATTCGGGCTGGGCGGCTCGGTTTCGCTCGGCATCATTTCGGCGCGCGGGCGTAATATCAACCAGGGCCCCTATGACGATTATTTCCAGACGGATGCGGCCATCAACAAGGGCAATTCCGGCGGACCATTGTTCGACATGCAAGGCAATGTGGTGGGCGTGAACACCGCAATCTTCTCGCCTTCGGGTGGCTCGGTCGGCATCGGTTTTTCGGTGCCTGCCAATGAGGTCAAGAATGTTGCCGACCAGCTGATCAAGTTTGGTGAAACCCGCCGCGGCTGGCTGGGCGTGAAGTTGCAGACGCTGACGCCGGACGTGGCCGAGGGCCTGGGCGATGCCAAGGCCAAGGGCGCTCTGGTGGCGGATATCACCGTGGGGGGACCTGCGGAAAAGTCAGGCCTGAAGGCCGGTGATCTGATCGAGAGCTTTGATGGGCACGATGTGAAGGACAATCGCAGCCTGCAGCGCATGGTGGGGCAAACCGCTGTGGGCAAAGAGGTTGATGTAACCGTGCTGCGGCAAGGCAAGCAGGAGCAGCTCAAGGTGACGCTGGGCCGTTTGGAGGAGGGCGAGAAGATGGCCGCCGCCCAGGAGAAGACTCCTCCGGCTGGCCCCGCTGCAGCACCCCAGCAATTGCTGGGTATGTCAGTCTCTGATCTCTCGGCAGACCTGCGCAGCAAGTTCAAGATTGATGACAAGGTGAAGGGTGCCCTGGTCACCGAGGTGACGGCCGATGGCGCCGCATCGGAGAAGGGTGTTGCCGCCGGTGATGTGATCAAGGAGATCGCAGGTCAGCCGGTCACCACTGCACAGGACGTGGCCGATGCGGTTGATGCCGCCAGCAAGGCGGGCAAGAACATCGTGATGATGCTGGTGTCACATGCCGGGCAAGACAGCGATGCGCGCTACGTGGCCTTGAAGCTGAAGAAGTAGCTCTAGTTCAGCGGCACCATCACTGGTGCCGTTGAAAGAAAGTTCAAGCCGGGGTGGGCTCGTCGTCCATCTGCGGGGGAACGGCTTGCAGCGGCGGTTTCTTGGCACCGAATACTGGCGCGCGCGGCGCACGCAGGGGCACCACGTCATCCTTGCCGTGCGGCACCATATGGGCGGGCAGGTCGCGCCGCACATGATCCGTAATGCCGCTTTCAACGACGATGTCATGGGCGCCGCCGATCAGGATGAGATGCTCCACACCGTCACGGCGCACAAGCACCAGGCGGCGCGTCTGGTCCACCTCATGATATTCGACAATGCCCAGGCGGTGGCCCTTGCGGCCGCGGCCACGGGTATTGATTTGCTTCAGCAGGAAGACGAGGATCAGCAAAGCTGCAACAACGGCTGCGGCCGCAATGATAAAGTTATAATAGGGCTGCAGGTCTGGCATCTGATACTCCTCGGCCACCGGTTGCACATGTAAGGGTTGTGAATCTAGCATAAATATCTGTGTGAACAACCAGCAGGTTGCGCTCTCGAAACTTTACCGGGGGAAGCCTTGTCTGGCCTATATTCACTGCGATTCGGGGAGCGCGATGGCTGAGGCAAATAGTACAGAGAGAAGCGGCGGGGTTTCGCCGCTCAAATATATTCTGCCTTTCGTGCTTGCCGGGCTGGTGGTTACAGGCCTCGTTGTAGGTTTTGAGCAGGACCTCATCAAGCTCACGGATGAGCAATGGAAGTACGGGTTGTGGGCTGCAGGTTCCCTTGGCCTCGTTTGGTTGTTCTCGGTTTTGCTGGCACCGTTTTTCCGTGCCGCACCTGATGCCGAAAAGCAGTTCTGCGATGCGCTGGCTGATGCAGTCCAGGACCCTTCGGTTGTCGTCGATGACAAGGGCAGGGCGGTTTATGCCAATGGGCCGTTCCTGAAGCTGGCATCGCGTGCCGGGGTCTCGCGGCTCACCGGTTTTGATGTTCTCTATGCAGGTTATCCGGATTTCGTTGAGCCGATCTATCAACTGGGACAAGCCGCGCATGATGGCAAGATTGCCGCGCGCGATCTGCGCCTGCAGCCCGGATCGTCAGCCCCCTTTGCCGAGGCTGACAAGGCGAAGTGGCTGCGCCTGACGGTTTCACCTTTGCCGCGCAATGCCAAGGGCGGGACGACGCTGTGGCGGCTCATCGACATTACCGAAGACCGGGCGCGGCAGGAGCAGGCTTTTGCGCGGTTGCAATTCATCATTTCCTATCTGGACCAGGCGCCCGTCGGGTTCTTCTCCACGCTGCCCAGTGGGTCAGTGGACTACGTGAATGCCACGCTGGCTTCGTGGCTGGGGCTGGACCTGGCGGATACGCAATCCAATGCCATGCCGATGCAGGAATTGCTGGGCGATGAGGCCACCAAGGTGCTGGGCGCCGTGACACCGGTGCAGGGCGACCACCGCATCGACAAGTTCACGCTGCCGATCAAGAAGCGCAACGGGCAGGTGGAGATTTTCAATTTCATCAACCGTGCCGATTTCGACGCCGAGGGCAAGCCCTTGCCGACGCGCTGCATGGTGATGCGCAAGGAGCCGGGCAGCATGGAAGCCGCCGACCTTGCGGCCAGCAAGGCGCAGCTGATGGCCACTGTGCCGATCGGCATGGCCGAGATCGACAACAAGGGCCGCCTGCAGAATGCCAATGGGCAGTTCCTGAATTTCTCGACGTCCCTAGCGCGCGGCGTGGTGCTGACTGACTTGGTGGATAATGAAAGTGCCACGCGCATCGGCAAGTTCATGCAGGAATCCGGTGGAAAGGCAGCCGAGAACTTCCAACTGGATTGCAATTTCAAGGGCGACGGCCAGCGCAGCGCGCATCTGACCCTGAGCCGCACAGTGGAAGGCTATTCGGTTTTCGCCATCGACAAGACCGAAAGCAAATTGTTGGAAGCGCAACTGGCGCAGAGCCAGAAGATGCAGGCCATCGGGCAGTTGTCATCCGGACTGGCGCATGACTTCAACAACATGCTGACCCCGATCATCGGGTTTGCCGATATACTCTTGACCAAGCTGCGACCGACCGATCCGTCCTTCCAGGATGTGATGAGCATCAAGCAGAATGCCATCCGTGCCGCTGGCCTGGTGCGCCAGTTGCTGGCTTTCTCGCGCAAGCAAACCATGCAGCCCAAGGTCTATGATCTTTCGGATTCCATGGCAGATCTGCACGTGCTGCTGAGACGCGTAGTGGGCGACAAGGTGGACCTTTCGCTCAACCATGGCCGCGACCTGTGGCCGGTCTATGTTGATATCCACCAGATGGAACAGGTGGTGGTGAACCTGGCGAGCAATGCGCGCGATGCCATGCCGCAAGGCGGCAAGATGACATTGTCTACCTACAATCTGCCTGCCGACCAGTCGCAGACGATCGGCCATGTTCTGCCGGTGGCGGATTACGTGGTGGTGCAATCGACCGACACGGGCCAGGGCATTCCCAGCGACGTGTTGAACAAGATCTTTGACCCGTTCTTCACCACCAAGGATGTAGGCAAGGGCACGGGCCTTGGCCTTTCGATGGTCTATGGCTTCGTCAAGCAATCCGGCGGTTTCATTTACTGCGACAGTGAAGTCGGCAAGGGCACAACGTTCCGCATTTTCCTGCCGCGCGTCGAGCCGCAGGTGGCGGCACAGGCCGAAGCGCAAAAGCCAGTCGAAGTCGAAGCCAAGCGTGAGGACTTCTCGGGCCGTGGCCGCATCCTGATCGTGGAAGACGAAGATTCGGTGCGCGCCTTTGCGGCCCGTGCACTCACGTCACGCGGCTATACGGTGATCGAAGCTTCGAGCGGCGAGATGGGGCTGGAAATCATCGATGCCGACAAGGATGGCTTTGAGCTGATTCTGTCGGACGTGGTGATGCCGGAAATGGATGGGCCCACCATGCTGAAGGAATTGCGCAAGCGTGAATATGGCGCGAAGTTCATCTTCATGTCCGGCTATGCTGAAGACGCTTTCGAAAAGAACCTGGATGGAGCCAATGATTTCGGCTTTATCCAGAAGCCTTTCACGCTGAAACAGCTGGTGGAAAAAGTGAAAGGCGAGATGGGCTGAGGCCCGCCGTTTTCCGGAACCAAAGCTAGGCCACAACGTTGTTCTGCAAGCCAAGAAGCATCGCTTGCAGGAGCATCATGACAGATACGATTTTTGAAGCGAGGCGGCATCCTCGCGAGAGCATGGAAGCTGTACGCGCGTCCTATTTGCCCGTTCCGCAACGCAGCGCGATTGCGGTTTATCTTTCGGGTCTGCTGCTTGCCGCACCGTTGGTATGTTTCACCGGCGCGTTGCTGGCGGATATCGCCTATGTCAAAACATTCGATATTGAGTGGTCGAATTTCGCGGCCTGGCCTCTGGCTTTCGGCATGGTGTTTCTGGCTGTATTGCTCCTAGCAGGCGTTGTACGGTTTCTGATCAGCCTGCGGCGGCGCAAGCGCATGTCGCGCTGGCTCTACGCGATTGCCATTCTTGCGGCAGCTGCGGTCGGCCTGTTCGACAATTTCATTCACACACATGATGGCTGGACTTCGGTGTGGCCTACGGGGATCGCTCTTTCAGCGGCCACCGTAGCACTGCTGGTGCTGGCGCTCATGTTCAAGCTTGCGTCTCTGTTCAGAAATTCCGTGGGAGTTGCGTCATGAATTTCCCCACGCTCAAGATTGCGACTTTCTCTGCGGCGCTGTTGGTGCTTTCGCCGCTTCACGCTGAGACGTTCGACCGTTCATCACAAATGGGGCCTAATCCATTTCTGCCAGAGCCGAACTCCTATCTCATACCACCGATGAAAGTGGCCAAGCCCATTGGCTGGCAAAATGGCGAGACGCCTTCGGTGCCCGATGGATTTAAGATTGAGGCGCTGGGTTCCGGCCTCGTGCATCCGCGCCAACCCTATGTGCTGCCCAATGGCGATATCCTGGTGGTGGAATCCAATGGGCCTGGCCTCGAAAAAATAAAGCGTCCCAAGACGGTTGTAATGGGGCTGGTCATGGGATCGGCCGGTGCCAAAGAGAAAACCGAAAACCGCATCAGCATCATTCATGACGGCAAGGCTTCGGTTTTCCTCAATGGGCTGTACTCACCCTTCGGCGTGGTGCTGGTGGGCAATGATCTCTATGTGGCCAACACTGATGCCATCATGCGCTATGCCTATCGCGATGGTGACCTGCGCATTACCGAGCAGGGCCAAAAGCTGACCGATTTGCCGGGCGGCCCCATCGACCATCACTGGACCAAAAGCCTCACCGCCAGTCCTGATGGCAGCAAGCTCTATGTCGGCATCGGCTCCAACAGCAATGTGATGGAGAATGGTGCCGGCGCTGAGCTTGACCGTGCACAGATCTGGGAAGTGGATCGCGCCACTGGTGCGCACCGCACCTTCGCCTCCGGCCTGCGCAATCCCAACGGCCTCACCTTCTATCCCGGCTCGCAAACGCTTTGGGCGGTGATCAATGAGCGCGACGAGCTGGGGCCGGATCTGGTGCCGGACTATATGACCTCGGTGAAGGAGGGGGCGTTCTACGGCTGGCCCTACAGCTATTACGGTCAGCATGTTGATCCACGCGTAATGCCCCAGAAGCCGGAGCTTGTCGCTTCCGCCATTCCACCCGACTATGCGCTGAGCTCACATGTGGCGCCGCTGGGCTTGGCCTTTGATCCGGGCGGCAACTTCCCCGACAGATATAAAGGCGGTGCCTTTGTCGGAGAACACGGCAGCTGGGACCGTGATGAGTTCAATGGCTATCAAGTGGGCTTCATTGCATTTGAGAGCGGCAAGCCCACAGGCAAGGTGGAACCCTTCGTCACCGGTTTCTTGAATGATGCCCAGGAGGCACGTGGCAGACCGGTGGGCGTAGCCTTCGACAAGAGTGGCGCACTAATTATTGCCGATGATCTGGGCAACAAGGTGTGGCGGGTGAGTGCTGGGAAGTGATTAGCTGTTGGAGGTGAGCGCCTTTTGACGGCGCAATTCCCGCCAGGAATTCCATATCCCCTTCACGCAGCGCGGCACGGATGAGAAATGGCCCTGGCCCAGCTCGAGGGTGAGCGCCATGACATATTTCCGGAAGACCAGATTGCAGATGCGCAGCTCGCGCTCGCCACTGGTTTTCACGCCAGCGGGGCGGTTGGCCAAGGTCTCGCTGAACACTTCGGCCCAGAGGATTTCCCAGTCACGGTGGCGCCGGTGCAAATGCGGCTCCTGGCTGGGCAGCGTCTTCATGAACTGGACGCGGAAAGTGACGGGATCGCCCTTGAGGTGAAGCCAGGCCCCGCCATAGGAGAGCGCTGCGAACAGGCCCACATCATGGCCGGTGGCAATGTGTTCCGGAAAACCACCTGAGGCCGCGAAGGCCGGCGCGCGGATCACGCTGGAAGACGCAATGCCCGCACCATTGCGCAGGAAATACCAAAGCGGATCTTGCTCCAGATCGGCGGTGGAATTGAGCTGGGTCTTGCCGCTGTCCATGAGTTCAAATTTCCGGTCGGCGGTGGCGACGACTGCGCCGGGATGGGCCTGAAGGCCGGCTATGGCGCGGGCCAGGAAATCGGTGGGCCAGAGATCATCTGAATCGAGAAAGGTGACGAAATCAGCCTTGGTCTTCTGTTGTGCGAAGCCGAAATTGCGCGCGGCGGCGGCACCTTTGTTGGGAACGCTGATCAGGCGGGCGGGCAGGGCCGCGTGGCCCTTGAGCCATTCAGCAATGGCAGCAGGGGTGGAATCAGTCGATCCATCATCGATGATGATGATTTCATCCGGCTGGCGGCTCTGGTTGCGGACAGATTCAAGCGTCTCAATGACAAGCTGAGACCGGTTGAACACCGGCATGACCAGCAGGACACGAGCGTGTGCCTTGTTTGCGATTTTCTTTATCAAAGATTTCCCCAGCCCCGGGCGTGACTTAGGCGGTTTAGCCCGCATTGCTCCGTTTGGCCCGCCAAAAATTGATGCAGGTTATGCCGGGCAGAAACGGAGAGCCGCATGCAGTAGTTCAACTTATGAATTCAACATGCTGATGTTATAGGCGAAATATAATTTTTGAAGACGTTGTTGACTTCAGAACTAAACTAGAACATACAAGCAACAGAACGGAACTTTCAACAATCCGTTCTTCCGGTTCACAGTCCGGACATTTGTGGGATAAGAGGAGAAGCGAAATGGCGCAAACGAATCTGAAGGTTGTTGAAAATATGGGTTCTGACAAGAGCAAGGCTTTGGAGGCTGCACTCAGCCAGATCGAGCGTGCCTTCGGCAAAGGCTCCATCATGAAGCTGGGGGCCAATCAGGCGCTCGAAATTGAAGCTATTTCAACCGGTTCGTTGAGCCTTGATATTGCCCTTGGCATTGGTGGCCTGCCGCGCGGCCGCGTTATTGAAATTTATGGGCCGGAATCTTCCGGCAAGACCACGCTGGCTCTGCAGACCATTGCTGAATCCCAAAAGCGTGGCGGCATCTGCGCCTTTGTCGATGCCGAGCATGCCATGGATCCGGTCTATGCCAAGAAGCTGGGCGTGAATATCGACGACCTGCTGATCTCGCAGCCCGACACGGGCGAGCAGGCGCTGGAAATCGCCGACACGCTGGTGCGCTCCGGTGCCATTGAAATCCTGGTGATCGACTCGGTTGCCGCCCTGACGCCCAAGGCCGAACTGGAAGGCGAAATGGGCGACAGCTTGCCCGGTCTGCAGGCCCGCCTGATGAGCCAGGCGCTGCGCAAGCTCACAGCGTCGATCTCCAAATCCAATTGCATGGTGATCTTCATCAACCAGATCCGCATGAAGATCGGTGTGATGTTCGGCTCGCCCGAAACCACCACCGGCGGCAATGCGCTGAAGTTCTATGCCTCGGTGCGCCTTGATATCCGCCGCATCGGTGCCATCAAGGACCGTGAAGAAGTGGTGGGCAACCAGACCCGCGTGAAGGTGGTCAAGAACAAGGTGGCGCCGCCCTTCAAGATGGTGGAATTCGACATCATGTATGGCGAGGGCATTTCGAAAGTGGGCGAACTCGTTGACCTTGGCGTCACCGCCGGTGTGGTTGAGAAGTCCGGCTCCTGGTATTCCTATGATGGTGAACGCATCGGTCAGGGCAGGGACAATGCCAAGGTTTTCCTGAAGCAGCATCCCGACATGGCCAACAAGATTGAAGCTGCCATCCGCGCCAATGCAGGCTTGATCGCCGCCAAGATCACCGATGGCTCGATCAAGGAAGATGATGGCGAAGCCGAGTAAGGTTTAGCCCTCCACATAACATACCCTTTCCGGCCCCTGTTGGGCCGGGTCCCTGGCAGGATTGCCCCACAACCCATCCCTGCCTGACTGTGAAGCCGTCATGCCCAGTTGGCATGACGGCTTATTTTTGGCTGGCACTCCCGTCACATAGAATCTGGACGTTTGGGATTTCAGGCTTTAAGAGGACGCAACCTCACATTCAGCCTGCTTAGAGTTCCCATGACTGGTCTTGCGCAAATCCGTTCCACCTTCCTCGATTTCTACAAAAAGCAGGGTCACGAAATTGTACCCTCATCGCCGTTGGTGCCGCGCAATGACCCGACTTTGATGTTCGCCAATTCGGGCATGGTGCAATTCAAGAACGTATTTACCGGGGCGGAAAAGCGGCCTTATTCACGCGCCACCACGGCACAGAAATGCGTGCGCGCCGGCGGCAAGCACAATGACCTCGACAATGTGGGTTACACTGCGCGCCATCACACCTTCTTCGAAATGCTGGGCAACTTCTCCTTCGGTGACTATTTCAAGCCCGACGCCATTGAATGGGCATGGACCTTGGTCACCAAGGAATTCGGTCTGCCCAAGGACAAGCTGACTGTCACCGTCTATCACGATGACGATCAGGCCTTTGACCTGTGGAAGAAAATCGGCGGCCTGCCGGATTCACGCATCATCCGCATTCCCACGGCTGACAATTTTTGGGCCATGGGTGATACCGGCCCTTGCGGACCATGCTCGGAAATCTTCTTCGACCATGGCGACAAGATCTGGGGCGGGCCTCCCGGTTCACCTGAGCAGGATGGTGACCGGTTTATCGAAATCTGGAACCTGGTCTTCATGCAGTTCGAGCAGCTCTCGAAGGATGAACGCGTCAGCCTGCCGCGCCCATCGATCGACACCGGCATGGGTCTTGAGCGCATCGCCGCCGTGCTGCAGGGCACGCATGACAATTACGAAACTGATTTGTTCCGCGCGTTGATCAGCAACATTGTGGAGAATACCGGCGTTGCCGCTGAAGGTGATGCCAAGGCCTCCAACCGGGTGATTGCCGATCACTTGCGCGCGTCATCCTTCCTGATCGCCGATGGCGTGATGCCATCGAATGAAGGCCGCGGTTATGTGCTGCGCCGCATCATGCGCCGCGCCATGCGCCATGCCGAATTGCTGGGCGTGAAAGAGCCATTGATGTGGAAGCTGGTGCCCGCGCTCGTGCGCGAAATGGGCTCGGCCTATCCGGAGCTGAACCAGGCGCAGCCGATGATTACTGAAACGCTGAAGCTGGAAGAAACCCGCTTCCGTGCCACACTGGTGCGCGGCCTCAAGCTGCTGGCTGATGAATCCGCAGGCCTGCACAAGGGTGAAGTGTTTTCCGGCGAAACGGCCTTCAAGCTCCATGACACTTATGGCTTCCCGCTGGACTTGACGCAGGACGCGCTCAAGTCGCGCGGCATCAGCGTGGATGGCGATGCTTTTGCCAAATCCATGGCCCGCCAGAAAGCTGAAGCGCGCGCCGCCTGGAAAGGTTCGGGCGAAGAGAAGGCCGATTCCATTTGGTTCGATATTCGCGAACGCGTGGGGGCCACGGAATTCCTCGGCTATGACACTGAGAAGGCCGAAGGCGAAGTCATGGCGCTGACCCATGAGGGCAAGGATGTGACGACGCTCAATGAGGGCCAGAGCGGCGCCATCCTGGTGAACCAGACGCCGTTCTATGGCGAGAGTGGCGGCCAGACGGGTGATCATGGCGTGATCCGCCGTGCCGATGGCGCGGTGTTCAAAGTGACTGATACGCAAAAGCGCTTGGGCGATGTGTTCGTGCATTATGGCGTGGTTGAAAAGGGCTCGTTCCGCCCCGGTCAGGCGGTTGAGCTTGAGGTTGATCACGCGCGCCGCTTCGGCAACCGCGCGCATCACTCGGCCACGCATCTGCTGCACGAAGCGCTGCGCATGGTGCTGGGTGAGCATGTGGCGCAAAAGGGCTCATTGGTGGAGCCTGACCATCTGCGTTTCGATTTCTCGCATAGCAAAGGCATCAGTGCTGAAGACCTCGCCACCGTCGAAAAAATTGCCAATTCTGTTGTCAGCCAAAACGATGCTGTGAATACACGGCTGATGTCGGTCGATGCGGCGCGGGCTGAAGGTGCCATGGCGCTGTTTGGCGAAAAATACGGCGATGAAGTGCGCGTGGTTTCGATGGGCCGCAATGAGCCCGGCTCGAACCGCCGCATCTATTCGCTGGAACTGTGCGGCGGCACGCATGTGGCGCGCACAGGCGATATTGGCCTGATCAAGATCGTGGGCGAGAGTGCATCTTCCGCTGGCGTGCGCCGCATGGAAGCGCTGGCTGGCGACGCTGCACGGGCTTACTTGAACAGGCAGGATCAGCGCGTTCTGGCTGCTGCATCGGTTTTGAAAGTGGCGCCGGCCGAAATGGTGCAGCGTGTTGAAACGCTAATGGACGAGCGCCGCAAGCTGGAGCGCGAACTGGCTGAAGCCAAGCGCCAATTGGCGATGGGTGGTGGCGCATCGGGCGGGGCAGGCGGCGACATCAGCGAAATCAACGGCGTGAAAGTTCTGGCGCGCGTGCTTAAGGGCGTGGCTGCTAATGACCTCAAGCCGCTGGCCGATGAAGGCAAGAAGACGCTGGGTTCCGGCATCGTGGTGCTGATCGCCACCAGCGAAGACGGCAAGGGTGCCGTCGTTGCTGGCGTGACGGCAGACCTGACGACGAAATTCAACGCGGTTGACCTGGTGAAAGCCGGGGCGGCGGCGATGGGCGGCAAGGGCGGTGGCGGCAGGCCAGACATGGCGCAAGCCGGCGGGCCCGATGGCGCCAAGGCGGATGACGCACTGGCGGCTGTGAAGGCGCTGATCTAAGTTTTGTGATCGGGATGCTGGCGCGATACGAGGCGTGCCAATTCTTCCGCTGGCCGGCTTTCGTCGGTGCGGTGTTCCGGCAGCTCATGCAGGTGCGCGAACCAGGGCAGGCGGCTTTCCACGCCGACTTGAGCGGTGAAGACCAGCACCGATGGATCGTCCAGCGTGCCGGCGGCCAGTTCGATCTGGGGATCGCCGTCTTCCCACATGAACATCGGCGTGCCGCATTTTCTGCAAAAACCGCGCTGCACGGGCGGTGAAGACCGGAAGACCGAAGGCTGGCCCATAGTCCATTCAAACCGTGCCACATCCACGCCAAACAAGGCCGCACCAAAGTTGCCGAACGCCTTCTGGCACATGCGGCAATGGCAGATTTCGGCACTTCCCGGTTTACCTTCAAAGGCATAGCGCAGGGCACCGCACTGGCAGCCGCCGGTTGTTTTCGGGTCAGGCATCAGGGTTCTCCGTTAGGGCGAAATTTACCACTTTTTCAGATAGTCGTCGCGATCAAATCGGCCCCTTAAATCACAGGAATATCGCGCGATGCATGCCTCCCGGATGGCGGGTTTCAGACTTTTGTGGATCATCGTGCTGCTGCTCGTGCCAGTATCCTATCTTGGCAGCCAGCTCACATTCGACCGCTGGGCCATGGCCAAGGCCACCCGCGCGCATCTCGACGGCGTGGCGTTGATGGACATCACCTTGCAGGTGATGCTTGATCTTTCACGCGGCGAGAACCCTTCTGGCCAGCAACCCGATCTCGAAAAGAGCGGGCCCAATCTGGCGGCCAGCAGTGGTGTGACGCCTGAGCTTGATCAATTTCTGAAAATCCTGAACGACACCAACAAGGACCGCGCCGCCAAACTTGATGCAGCGAGTGCGCTCATGTCATCGATCGGCGCATCCGTGAGTGCGGCGCAATCGGGTGATCATGAAGCACATATCCTGGCCAACCTGGCATCGGAAAAATTGCCCAAGCTGATCGATGATTACGCGGCCCTGATCGAGCATGTGGACCAGCGGGTGAGTGACGGTGTGGTTTCCGACGCACAGCTTTACACCATGCAGTGGGAAATCGCCGATCTGGAATTCGAAGCGCGCGATACATCAAACGGCGTGCATCGTGCGCGCCTGGCCAGTGATGACAGGGGCGCCTTCAGTCCGCTTCTTCAGCCTTCATGGTGGGTACTGTTTGATACGGCGAATTTCCGCACCATTCTCAGTGACCGCACCACTGAGCCGCATGCGCTGCTGACCAAGCTGCAAGTGGCGACTTCCGAAACCGCGCCCAAATGGAATGATAGTTTGCGCCAGATCTGGGCAGGACTGCATGAGCGCCTGCAAACCATCGGCCGCACACGGCATGCTGAATTCCTCGCCTGGGCCTCGCGCAGCATGGCGATCTCAGCCGGTGCTGTGTTGCTGGGCCTCGGCGTTGCCATATCGATGTTCCGCCGCACGTTGCGCAAGCTTGATGAAGTTGAACTGGCGCGGCGCGAAGCCATCATGGCACGTTCGGAAGCTGAATCGAGTGCGGATGAATTGGCTGAGCTTAATATTCATATGAGCCAGAATTTGAAGGCTTTGAAAGCGGCGCAGGATCTTCTGGTGAAGAAGGGCCGCATGGAGCAGCTGGGCCAGCTGATTGCAATCATCGCGCATGAGTTGCGCAACCCATTGGGCACGGTGCGTACGTCGGCCTTCCTGCTGGAGCGCAAGACCAAGGGGCTGGGGCTTGGCATCGAGGGTCAGCTGCAGCGCATCAACAATGGCATTACGCGCTGCGATGAAATCATTACGCAGCTTCTGGATTTCTCGCGCAACAAGCAGATCGTGGCGTCTTCAGAGGATCTTGATCAATGGCTGGAAGGCGCTGTCTCTGAAGAGGCGCAACGCCTGCCTGCCGCCGTGTCGATCTCCTGCGTGCTGGGGCTTGAAGGCCTGAAGGTGCCGTTCGATCCGAAACGCATGCACCGCGCCATCGGCAACCTTCTCTCTAATGCATCGGAAGCGATGGTGGGCAATGGCGAAGATGCCAGCCGCTTTGCTGTTCAGAATCCGCAGATCGTGATTTCAACGCGGCGCGAGGGCGACCAGATATGCATCGAAGTGCGCGACAATGGCCCAGGCATCAAGGGCGATGTGATGGCACGCATCCGCGAACCGCTGTTCACCACCAAGAGCTTCGGCACGGGATTGGGGCTGCCGGCGGTGGAGCAGATCTTGGCGCAGCATCACGGCAGTCTGCAGGTTGATTCAGAGCTTGGGAAGTTTGCAAGCTTCTGCATGCGTCTGCCGCTGACGGTGGTGCACGAGGAAGCGGCCTAATCTGGCCCCGGCATTCGCCGGGGCGACGACCTAAAGGGATTAACCCAGCGCCTTCGCCAGGTTCTTGTCCACCGCGTCGATGAAGCCTTCGGTGGTGAGCCACTTTTGATCGGGGCCGACCAGAACAGCGAGGTCCTTGGTCATCTTGCCTTCTTCGATGGTGGCGACGGTGACCTTTTCCATCTGCTCGGCGAAATGCTTCAGACGGTCATTGCCATCGAGCTTGGCGCGGTGCTTGAGGCCACCGGTCCAGGCGAAGATCGATGCGGCGGAATTGGTCGAGGTGGCCTTGCCTTCCTGATGCAGGCGGTAATGGCGCGTCACTGTGCCGTGCGCAGCCTCGGCTTCCACCGTCTTGCCATCGGGCGTCATCAACACAGAAGTCATCAGGCCGAGCGAGCCGTAGCCCTGCGCCACCAGATCTGACTGCACGTCGCCATCATAGTTCTTGCAGGCCCAGACATAACCGCCGGTCCATTTCATCGCGCTGGCCACCATGTCGTCGATCAGGCGGTGTTCATAGGTGATGCCGGCCTTTTCGAATTGCGGCTTGAATTCCGCATCGAAAATCTGCTGGAAAATATCCTTGAAGCGGCCGTCATAGGCCTTGAGGATGGTGTTCTTGGTGGAAAGATAAACCGGCACATTGCGGTTGAGGCCGTAATTCAGCGAAGCGCGGGCAAATTCCTTGATGCTCTCATCAAGATTATACATTGCCATGGCCACACCGGAGCCGGGCGCCTTGAACACTTCCTTTTCGATCACCTTGCCGTCTTTGCCGGTAAATTTGATGGTCAGCGTGCCTTCGCCGGGGAAGGTGAAATCGGTGGCGCGGTATTGATCGCCAAAGGCGTGACGGCCGATGATGATTGGCTTGGTCCAGCCGGGAACCAGGCGTGGCACGTTGGAGCAGATGATCGGTTCACGGAAAATCACGCCACCCAGAATGTTGCGGATCGTGCCGTTCGGTGATTTCCACATCTGCTTCAGGTTGAATTCCTTCACGCGGCCTTCATCCGGCGTGATGGTGGCGCATTTCACGCCCACACCATATTTCTTGATGGCATTGGCGCTGTCGATCGTCACTTGGTCATCCGTCTTGTCGCGGTTTTCAACCGAGAGATCGTAGTAGTGCAAGTCAATATCGAGATAGGGCAGAACAAGCTTTTTCTTGATCAGGTCCCAGATGATGCGCGTCATCTCATCGCCGTCGAGTTCAACAACGGGGTTGGCAACCTTGATCTTGTCCATTTGGGGCCCTTCAGGAAATTGATTGGGCCGGGTTCTAGCAGTTGAAATTGTAGGCCGCAATTGACCTTCGTGGCCCCCGGCGAATGCGGCACATGAGCCACATGCATGAAAGATTTGCCACTTGCCAGCGTTGGCACTGAAGCCTACGGCAGTCTCATGTAACAAACACACGCCACAGGAGGCCGCCATGACGCAGCAGAACGCCATGACAGAGAAACCAGCAAAAATCGGCTTCCTGCGCAGTCAATTGAACAAGCTTGGGCCTGGCCTTATCGCCGGGGCTGCCGATGATGATCCATCGGGCATAGCCACCTATTCGGTGGCCGGGGCGCAGTTCGGCCTTGGCCTTTTGTGGCTGTCCTGGTTCTCCTGGCCGCTGATGGCTTTTGTGCAGATGATGTGCGCACGGATCGGCATGGTGACGGGGGTCGGGCTGGCCGGTGCCTTGCGGCAGCGCTTCCCCAGGCCAGTGCTTATTGTGGCCTGCTTTGCGCTTCTCGCGGCCAACAGCATCAATGTGGGGGCCGATCTTTCGGGCATGGCCGATGCGGCGGAGCTTCTCACGGGCATCAGCTCGCATGTCTATGTGGTGCTGCTGGGCGGGTTGATCAGTTATGCCGTCATCCGCTTCCGCTATCATCATGTGGCCAATGTGTTGAAGTGGCTGGCGTTGACGCTGGTGGCCTATATTGTAACGGGCTTTCTGGTGAAGCCTCAATGGGGCGCCGTGTTCAGCGCCTTTGCGCATATCAGCATCCCCGCCAATGGCGGGTTTGGCATGGTTGTGGCGATCCTGGGCACCACAATCAGCCCTTATCTCTTCTTCTGGCAGGCGGCGCAGGAAGTGGAAGAGCAGAAGGCGATGGGCCGGCGCATGCTGAAAAGCCGGCAGCATGCCACCACCAAAGAGATCAAAGACCGGGTGTTTGATGTGGCCTTCGGCACGCTGAGTTCCAATGTGGTGATGTTCTTTGTGATCCTGTGCACGGCGTTGACCTTGAATGCCAATGGCATGACGACGATTACCAGTTCCAAGGAAGTGGCCGAAGCCCTGAGGCCACTCGCAGGCAATGGCGCAATGCTGCTTTATACGGTGGGCATTGTGGGCGTGGGATTGCTGGCCATCCCGACGCTGACCGGATCGGCAGCCTATGCTTTTTCCGAAACCTTTCACTGGCGCGGCGGGCTGGATGAAAAGTGGCGCCGCGCGCGGGCCTTTTACGGCATCATCATTTTCTCGACGCTGATCGGCATTGCGATGGATTGGCTCAGCATAAATCCGGTGGCAGCGCTTTACTGGACGGCGGTGATCAATGGCGTGCTGGCACCGTTCCTGCTGGTGGGCATCCTGATGGTGGCGCGCGACCAGAAGATCATGCTGGGCCAGCCGAGTTCAATCGTGTCGCAGGTGGTTGTCGGCATTACGATCATCCTGATGTTCGGCGCTGCGGTGGCGATGTTCCTGACCTGACCTCATTCGCGGGCCTTGGGGCAGGGCTTTGACTTGCAGCCGCATGCATGGCACATGGCGGTCCCATGCAAAACCCTTTGAGCCCCGCTTCGCCGTCACCTTCGGCCAATGCCTTTCACTACCCCGCTTATCTGTTCTATTTCATCAGCCGGGTGTTCAACGGCTTTGCGCTGCAGATCGTGGCGACCGCCGTGGGCTGGCAGGTTTATGCGCTGACGCATAATCCAATTTATCTGGCCTATATCGGCCTAGTTGTCTTCCTGCCGGTGCTGCTTCTGGTGCTGCCTTCGGGCTATGCGGCGGATCACTATAACCGCCGGGTGACCTCCATCATCTGCTTCGTGCTGGAGGCCGTTTGTGCAGGTGGGCTGGTCATCTTCTCGCTGGGCGACCAGCAGGTGGTATGGCCGGTTTATGTTTATCTGGCCTTGCTGGGTGTGGCTTCCGCTTTCGGCAACCCGGCGGCCAGCGCCATGGTGCCCAATATTCTGACCAAGGAAGCGCTGCCGCACGGCATTTCGCTCAACGCCTTGTCGTGGCAATCGGCCGCCATTCTGGGGCCAGTGGTGGGTGGTTTGCTCTATGGCTTTGGGCCGGTGGTGGCTTACGGCGTTTCATTTGCCTTTGTTCTGCTGGGCATCGTGATGGTTTTCCTTATGGGGCATGTGAACCAGCATCAGAACGAGCAGAGCGAGGGCGGGTTGATGACCTTGCTGGCTGGCTTCCGCTTCATCTGGAGCGAGCCTATTGTTTTGGGTGCGATCTCGCTCGATCTCTTTGCCGTGCTGCTGGGCGGGGCCGTGGCGCTACTGCCGGTCTATGCCAGTGACATCCTGCATGTGGATGCGCTCGGGCTTGGGCTGTTGCGCTCAGCGCCTGGCATTGGCGCCGTCCTCGTGGCGCTATGGCTCTCCAAATTCGGCATCAAGGATTATGCCGGCTATGTATTGTTTGTGGCCATTGCGCTGTCTGGCCTTTCCATCGTGGTGTTCGGTTATTCGCTGTTGCCCTGGCTCTCGATCCTGGCGCTGGGCTGCTATGGCGGCTTCGACATGATTAGCGTTTATGTGCGCGAGATTTTGATGCAGCTCTGGATTCCCGATCATGTGCGTGGCCGCGTGAATGCCGTGAACAACGTGTTCATTGGCGCGTCTAACCAATTGGGCGAGGCGCGCGCCGGTTTTGTTGCGGCCGCATTGGGTGCCGTTCATGCCGTGGTGATTGGTGGCGTTGGCACGATTATCGTGGCCGGGTTCTGGGCCTATATGTTCCCCAAGCTGCGCGAAGCACGCGAACTTTCCGGCGGGGTGTGATGGCGGGCACCGACCACCGGCAGAAGAAGGATCTAGGCCCGGCACCATCCGTAGTGCTGGTCAACCCGCAGCTCGGTGAGAATATCGGCATGGCGGCGCGGGCCATGGCGAATTTCGGGTTGACGGATTTGATGCTGGTTGATCCGCGCACCGACTGGGACAAGGAAAAGGCGTTGGCTACGGCTTCAGGTGCTGCCGATACGGTAGCCCGAGCCCGCGTTGAACCTGTGTTGGCCGATGCGCTGAAACCCTATCATTATGTCTATGCCACCACAGCGCGGCCGCGCGGCATGACCAAGGATGTGATGACGCCGGAACAGGCAGCGGTCGACATGCATAAACGCATCGCCAATGGCGAAAAGCTGGGCATTCTTTTCGGGCGCGAAAGGTATGGCTTAACCAATGACGAAGTATCCTTGGCGGACATGATCATCACCGCCCCCGTGAACCCGGCCTATGCCTCGCTCAATATTGCGCAGGCGGTGCTGCTGGTTGGTTATGAATGGTTCAAGCCGATTGCCACCACGCTGGGCATGGAGACGCAGGAGCTGCCGGCACTTGAAGGGCCGGGGCTGCATATGCCCGGTACCCAGCCTGCCACCAAGGAAGAGCTTTACGGTTTTCTTGATCATCTGGAAGGCGAGCTTGCCACGGCGGGTTTCTTCAAGACGGACGACAAGCGCCCCGGCATGGTCCGCAACATGCGCAACCTGTTTGCGCGCGCGCAGCCTTCCGAGCAGGAAGTGCGCTCGCTGCGTGGCATCGTGTCGTCGCTCACCCGCGTGCATGAATTGCGGAAAGAGAAGTTAGAGAAAGAGAAGCAGGGCAAATGACCAAGCCGCGCATTCTGCTGTTTGATAGCGGCATGGGCGGCCTGACGGTGGCGCGCGCGGTGGCGAAGCAAATTCCTGACGCGCATCTGATTTACTCAGCCGACAATGCCGGCTTTCCCTATGGCGCGTGGAAGGAAAAGCCGCTGGTCGAGCGCATCCGCCGCGTGGTGGGCGCACTGGTCAACCGGGCCAAGCCCGATGTGGTGGTGGTGGCGTGCAACACGGCATCGACCATTGCAATCGCCGATCTGCGGGCGTCATTCGAGGTGCCGTTTGTCGGCACGGTGCCGGCGATCAAGCCGGCGGCAGCGCAGACCAAGAGCGGCATTATCGGTGTTCTCGCTACGCCCGGCACGGTGAACCGCGAATATACCCATTCGCTGATCCATACTTACGCCTATCACTGCAAGGTGTTCCTGCATGGAGCGCCGAGGCTGGCGGAAATTGCCGAGCAGAAATTGCGCGGGCATCCGGTGAACATGGCGGAGCTGGCCGATGAAGTGGCGCCGGTGTTCCGCAAACGTGACGGCGGGCGCACCGATGTCGTGGTGCTGGGCTGCACGCATTACCCGTTGCTGACCGAAGAGATTTCCAAGGTGGCGCCTTGGGACGTGACATTCATTGACCCGTCGCCCGCCATTGCAAGGCGGGTGGCCGATGTGGCCGAAGAGACCGTGCTTAAAGGGCCGGATGCCAACGCCCCGGCGCATGGCACGGTGCTATTGACGGCGGCGCGCAGCGAGTCTTCCGAAACGCTGGCCGCCTATGCCAGCATGGGATTTCCCAAACACGAGATCATTGACCTTCCGGTGTGACGGCAGCACGCTTGGGGCCGAAAGGTGAAAGCGCAGCAATGCTGGATGCGGATTATGTGATCGTGGGGGCAGGGCCCGCAGGCTGTGCGCTGGCGGCACGGCTGGCATTAAGTCCGGGCAAACCCAGCATCGCGCTGATCGAGGCGGGCAGGGCCAAGCCTTCTTTCCTTTCGACATTGCCTGTTGGCGTGGCGGCACTTGTGCCGCTTAAGACCACATACAACTACGCCTTCAAGGCCGTGGCGCAACCGGGGCTGGGCGGAAGGCGGGGCTATGTTCCGCGCGGGCGTGGCGTGGGCGGTTCCAGTCTCATCAACGCGATGATCTATATGCGCGGCCAGCCTCAAGATTACGATGATTGGGCGGCGGCGGGTTGCGCTGGGTGGAGTTGGCGCGATGTGCTGCCACTGTTCAAACGCGCGGAACGTAATGCCCGTGGTGCTGATGATTGGCACGGCGACACGGGGCCGTTGGAAGTGGCAGATCTGGTTTCACCAAGTCCGGTATCGCTGGCCTTCGTGAAGGCGGCACAAGAGGCGGGCTATGCGTTCAATCCCGATTTCAATGGAGCGCAACAGGAAGGTGTGGGGCTCTATCAGGTATTCCAGCGCGACGGAGCGAGGCTGGATGCGGGCTCCGCCTATCTGGCCGATGCGGGTCAATGGCCGAACCTGACGATTGTGAGCCGGCGCCGCGCGATGCGTGTGGTGTTCGAGGGCAAACGCGCAATTGGTGTCGAGGTCGTGGGATCGGGCGGGCGGCAGATCATCAAGGCGCGGCGTGAGGTCATCCTATCGGCGGGGGCCATTGGGTCGCCGCAGCTTCTGATGCTGTCGGGCATCGGGCCGTCGGCGCATCTGGCACTGCACGGCTTGCCGGTGTTGGTGGATGCCGCCGAAGTAGGGCAGAATCTTCAGGACCATCTGGATTACACCGCTCATCTGCGGATGAAGGCCCCGGGCCTGCTGGGCTATGGGCCTTCTGCCGTGTTGCGGGCGGCGGCGGCCTTTCCGGCTTACCTTCGCGGGCAGGGCATGTTGACGAGCAATGTGGCCGAGGCGGGGGGCTTTGTGAAAAGTGATGCCGCGCTTTCGCGGCCTGATCTGCAGTTTCACTTTTGTACCGCGATTGTGGACCAGCATGCACGGCGGCCGCATCTGTCTACGGGTGTGACCTTGCATGTTTGTGCGCTGCGGCCGCAGAGCAGGGGTGAGATTACGCTGGCCTCGGCTGATCCTGCCGCTGCGCCACTGATTGATCCGAAGTTCCTGTCAGCACCTGCTGATCTTGACGTGTTGCTCAAAGGCGCACGCGCGGTTCACCGCATCTTGCGGTCGGTGCCATTGGCGCGATTTGGTGGAAAATTTATTTATGGCAGTTCTGATCCTTCGGACGAAGAATTGCTGACGCTGATCCGCGATCATTCCGATACGATCTATCATCCGGTGGGTACCTGCCGGATGGGCAGCGATGCCCGCGCCGTGGTGACGCCGCAATTGAAGGTGCAAGGTGTGGAGGGCCTGCGCGTTGCCGATGCCTCGATCATGCCGCATCTGGTGAGTGGTAATACGCAAGCGCCCAGTGCGATGATTGGTGAAAAGGCGGCTGACATGATTCTGGAAGGGCTAGCGGTTTGACGATAGAAAATCTCCATCCGGTTTTTGACGTGCTGCATCAGGCTTCCCGCGCGCAGCCCGCACCTGATGTCGAAGCTCGCCGTGAGTCACTGGGGCGGTTGGCCACTTTGGTGAAAGCCAATGCAGATGCTTTCGCGCAAGCAATCAGCGCGGATTTCGGCGGGCGCTCGCCTGATGAAACGCAGATGCTGGAGCTTGTGCCGGTGATGAATAGCATTCGCCATGCCAGGCGCCATGTGGGGCGGTGGATGCGCGATGAGCGGCGTGGGGTCTCGCTTGTGTTCCAGCCGGCACATTCATGGGTGCGATATGAACCACTGGGCGTGATTGGCATTATCTCGCCGTGGAATTATCCGCTGCTGCTTTCGCTTTCGCCACTGGTGGATGCTTTGGCGGCAGGCAACCGCGCGATGCTGAAGCCCTCGGAATTGACGCCGCGCTTTTCGGAATTGCTGGCGCGTGTCATTGCTGCACATTTCCCGACGGAGCAAGTAACCGTGGCGACAGGCGGCGTAGATGTGGCCGAAGCATTTGCGAGTTTGCCCTTCGATCACCTTGTCTTTACGGGTTCAACCGCTGTGGGTCGAAAGGTCATGCGCGCGGCGGCGGAGAATTTGACGCCGGTGACGCTGGAACTGGGCGGCAAGTCGCCTGCCATCGTGACGCCGGATTATCCGATTGAGAAGGCGGCTGCTTCGATCTCTTTCGGCAAGTTCGTGAATGCGGGGCAGACTTGCATCGCGCCGGATTATGCTCTCGTCCCGCAAGAGCAAGTCGAAGGCTTTGCGGTGGCGGTAATGAATGCCGCACGCAAAGCCTATCCCAGCATTGCGGGCAATGATGATTACAGCGCGATCATCACGCCGCGCCACCGCGAGCGTCTGCGCGCCGCAATTGAAGAGGCGCGCGGGGCAGGGGCCAAGGTGCTGACCTATGGCGAGGCGGGCAATGACCCGGCCAAGATTTCACCCACTGTTGTGTTGAACCCGTCGCCCGATGGGCTGCTGATGCGCGAGGAAATCTTCGGGCCTGTACTCCCGGTCATCGGCTACCGCGCGCTGAGCGAAGGCATCGCCTTCGCCGCCGCCCGTGCGCGGCCACTGGCGCTCTATTGCTTCAGCAACGACCGCACCACGCAGAACCAGGTGCTGAATGGCGTCACCTCGGGCGGCGTCACGCTCAATGGCACGCTAATGCATATCGCTCAGGATGGGCTGCCCTTCGGCGGTATCGGACCATCTGGGATGGGTGCCTATCACGGGAAAGACGGCTTCCGCCGCTTCAGCCATGCGCGCGGCGTGCACAAGATCGGGGCGATCAATGTCTTCGAACGCCTGGGCCCGCCTTGGGGGCGCCTGAGCCGGTTGGTGGGCCGTTTCCTGTCGCGGTAAGCCCGATTGTCTGAGTTCAAATACAAATGAGACTGTTGCGTAATCGTGGCCAGGGGCACCCCCACGGCCTCCGCCGCAGCCTGGGCCGAAAGAGCCCGGCCACATGCTTGCCGGTTTTCTGGAACTCCGCTAGGCTCGCGCTATGCGCACTGCGTTCATGGAAATGTTGGGCTTGTCGGCACCCATTCTGCAAGCGCCCATTGGCAGTTGCGCGACCCCCGCTCTTGCAGTGGCAGTTGGGCGTGCAGGCGGCATGGGCTCCATGTCCATGGCATGGACGGACAAGGAAACGGGCCTGCAGCAGCTTGCATCGCTCAAGGCGCAAACCCAATCCTTCTTCTTCAATTTTGTTCTGCGCTTTGGAGCGGAAGCACCACCCTGGTACATCGGCTCTGGCTTGCCAGCCGTCACTTTCTCTTGGGGCCTTGATGCCCCACTCATCGCCGCTTTTAAGAAACATGGCACCCGCGTCGGCGTTCAGGTGGGATCATCAGAAGGCGCACGCCTTGCTATTGCTGCGGGGGCCGACTTCATCATCGCGCAGGGCATGGAGGCGGGCGGTCATGTGCAGTCCACAACGCCGCTGGACTTGCTATTGAAGACCGTGATCGCTGCTGCCGGTCAGGTGCCTGTTGTGGCAACGGGCGGCATCGCAACTGCAGAAGATATCGTCAGGGTGATGAAGGCAGGGGCACAAGCCGTGATGATGGGCACGCGTTTTGTCGCCACCGCAGAGTCCGGCGCCCATGATCTCTACAAGCAGGCGCTGGTTGCAGCGAAGCGTGAAGACCAAGCCTACACCCATTGTTTTGATATTGACTGGCCCTACGCCATGCACGGCGTACTTCGCAATTCCACTTTCAAGGCCTGGGAAGCAGCAGGCCACCCGATGGCGCCCCATCGTCCTGGTGAAGGTGATATTGTCATCCGCCGGGGTGGCAGGGCGATCGTCCGCTATTGCGACTCGCCGCCCGCCGCCGATGCTGAGGGAGACATTCTCGCGGCCTGCCTCTATGCCGGAACAAGTGTCGCCGGCATCAGCGACGTGCGCCCTGCAGGAGAGATTGTTCAGTCGCTCTGGGCCGAAGCGCAGAAACTGTTATAGTGTTGCATCATGCGCCAGAACGGCGTTGAGCAATACCTGCGTTCCCGCCCCACATTCCTCCAGCGTCGTTAGCTCCGCCTCATGACTACGGTGCCAGTGCATTTATATGTCGTTGCCAACCCGCCCCCCGTCTCATATGTACTGAGCCCGGACACCGATTTGACATTCCCGGCCATCTTGGCTACATCCCGCCCACCTAAGCGGTTTTCCCCGCTTTTTGCTTGCCCGTGAGGTCCGAAACCGGATTTCTGTCGGCCTCGAGAGAGGCAGAGGAGGGTGGGCTCCAACCCTAACCGGAATGGAGCTGTAAAGATACGAGCCACGCTCGCGCCTTTGCGCCTTCATTGCCATTTGAGAGCTGTAAAATGACAAAGCGTTCAAACGCCAAATATAAGCTGGACCGCCGCCTGGGTGAAAACATCTGGGGCCGTCCGAAGTCTCCGGTCAACAAGCGCGAATACGGCCCCGGCCAGCACGGCCAGCGCCGCAAGAGCAAGCCTTCCGATTTCGGCATCCAGCTGCGTGCCAAGCAGAAGCTGAAGGGCTATTACGCCAACATTTCGGAACGCCAATTCTCGAGCTACTATAAAGAAGCTCTGCGCATGACGGGCGACAGCTCGGAAAACCTGATCGGCCTCTTGGAGCGCCGCATCGACACGGTGGTTTACCGTGCCAAGTTCGCCATCACCATGTTCGCTGCCCGCCAGCTCGTCAGCCATGGCCATGTGAAGGTCAACGGCAAGCGCGTGACCATTGCCTCGATCAAGCTGAAAGTGGGCGACACGCTCGAACTTTCGCCCAAGGCTAAGGAATTCCCGGTTGTCATGGAAGCGCTGGCTTCCTCCGAGCGTGATACGCCGGACTACGTTGAAACCAACGGCAAGGACAATGCCAAGCTGACGCGCGTGCCGTCGCTGGGTGACGTTCCGTATCCGGTTCAGATGCAGCCGGCCCTCGTCGTCGAATATTATTCGCGCTAATCTTAATCAAATCAAAATTTCAAAGGGCCCGCAGAAATGCGGGCCCTTCTTCATTGGCCCGGCCGGGGAGGCGCCTCCGAAGCTTGCGCGAGAGTCGTGTGCGCAGTGCGTCCGCAGTCCATGCGAAATTTCAGGCGGCGCAGAATGTGCCTAGTCTTGAGGCACGCGCTCGAATCAAGGCGACATAACAAAAGGACCCGACTGTGACGTTCTTAAGTACAATGCTTTCTAGCCGACCGTTGAAATGGATTTCCGGGGCAAGTGCCCGCAACAAAACTACAGTGCAGCTCTCCATTTCGGTTCAGAAAGTTTTGGAAACTTATGGCGGCATCACTCAGATGACACCTGCCGCTGACGAGATCTCGGACCGGCTGTCACATTTTTTTGCCGATGTTCCAGAGCAGGCCTTCCACAATGCGCAAATTGCCTGCCAGCAACATCTGCACCGGCTGATGGCGGATGCCTTGGAAAGCCGCGATGGAGACATTGAAAGCAATCCGGAAGTGCGCAGCGTGATCCGCGCCATTTTCCAGCTCTCGGTTCTGCGGAAATCTTCACCCCTGCTTGCACATGCCGGGGGCGTTGATTTTAGTGGATACCCAATTTCTGAATAATGTTTTCCGGCAGGTGCGGCGGGAACAGCGAATGCTGTGAACTGTCCTGCAGGAACTTGAGCGCTTGCGCGGTTCTTCGATCCACGCGCCCGTGGTCATAGGTCACGTAGCCGGTACATCGATAATAAGTGCGCCACCGGGTGATATCGCGGTCAACCAGTTGCAGGATGCCAGTAAACGAAGCGGGGCTGCCACTGGGCAGAAATGCGCCCAGGACACCGGAATAATAGACCCGGTTATTCAAGTCGCCGGCGTCGAAGTCGAACATCCTCCAGCCGCTGATGCCCTCGGATTCATTATAGAGAATGCTGGTCCTGCGTCCGGTCTGGATGACAACGCCTTCCAGCATGGGCGGCCGGTCATGGGCATTCACCTGGCCGGGGGTTCCGCGGCGGCGCAGGCCTCGCATGCAGAGGTGGCCGCCTTCGTAATAAATGGCTATGCCGGTAATCAGCACCATGCCCTTGTTCAGAAGGCTCGGCACGAACATCCAATAGAGGCCAGGGCTAAGCGAAGCCGAGCGGGATTCAACATCCAGCAGGTTTTGCAATTTCTGTAATTGATTGCTCGCGTTGGACGCGCTGTTCCCATGTGTGGCAGGTGCAAAAAGTTGCGCTGAATCGACGTTCAGATAGGTTGATATCTTTTCGAGGTTTTCCGGGCTGGGGAGGTATCTGCCGCTCAGGTATTTATTGAATTGCTGCCGATTGATGCCGGTGCCACGGCAGGCATCGGCTATTGTTCCCTTCTGGGCGCAAAGAGACAAAAAGTCTCTCCACGAACAATTGGTAGGCTGAACGGCTGCTTTCAGCGGCGTTTGCCATCTCTGTTTCCCGTACCCCGTACACATGGCATAATACAACCGCTGGTTAGATGCAAATGCATGACCTTTGATTGGAGCTTTCTTGATGACTGACACCAAACGCATCGATGAGTTGGAAATCCGCTCGGCACATCAGGACCAGATGCTGGGCGAGCTCAACGATGTGATCGCCGCGCAATGGAAGAAAATCGAGCAGCTGGAATTTCTGCTGAAGCGCACGCGCGAAGAGCTGCAGAATATCAATCTGCGGCCGGAAGGCGAAGAAGCGCCTCCGCCGCATTATTGAACCTTCAAGTCGCAGGTTGTGGTTTTGACAAGAACGTTTTTCCGAATTCTGCCACCGCGACTCCAGCGAGGATGATCAAGCCGGCCAGCAGTGTCTTGGCGCCAGTGGCTTCATTGAAAAACAGCCAGCCGATCAGGGCAATGCAGGGCGGGATGACATAGAGTGATGCGCCCACCGACGAGGGTGGCAAGACCGCTGCAGCATAGTTCCAGAAATTCACACTCAACAGGGTGGCGATCAGTGTCATGAAGAGCAGGCTGAAAATCGCCTGATGGCTGAGATGCATCGCCGTGTTGAGGGTGGTGCCGCTCAGGAAGCCCAAGGCTGGCAGAATGCACATGGCCGTGGTCCACAAGGTGACTTTGACCGGGCCATACTTCCTGATGAGCGGCCTGGCGAAGACGACATACACCGCCCAGCAGGCACAGCCGAACAGCATCATGAAGCCGCCAAAGATGGGAGATTGGCCGGTGCCTGACAGGCCGTCAGCAAACAGATAGCACGTGCCCGCGAACGAAATGAGCAGGCCCAGGATCACCGGAAGCGACAGGCGTTCTACCCCAAGTGCTGCTGCCAAGGCTGCAATCATCAGGGGATTGGTAGCGTAGATCATGCCGCCTGCACCGGCACTCAGATTAGCGAAGCCGAAATTGGAGCCGACATAGTATCCGAAATTACCCACGATCCCGACCAGCAGGTAGCGCGGCAGATCCTCCCAGTCGAATTTAGGCCCGACCCAAAGCAGAAGCGGGATGCAAAAGATGCAATTGGTGACCATGCGGATCACCATCGCATCGCCGGCGCCGGTTTCCAGCGCAAAGGCCCTGACAATGGAGGGGCTGATGCTCCAGATGAGCACGGCGGCGCAGAGGCCGAGGATCGCCTTGAAATGTGTGGACATGGCCTTGCCATAGGCCTTGGGCCGCAAAGCGGCAACTGGCGCCACCTTGGAGACCCTGTGAAAAAATCAACGGACAGGTGAGAGAAACATAACAAGAACACTCGCCAGCCGGAGCAGATTCTGGTATAAGGCGGCATGCTGAATGCCCTCTCGATCCGCGACATCGTGCTTATCGAAAAGCTTGATCTGGCTTTGGAAAATGGCCTGACCATCCTCACCGGCGAGACCGGGGCAGGCAAATCCATCCTGCTGGATTCGCTGGGGCTGGCGCTGGGTGCCCGGGGCGATAGTTCGCTGGTACGGGCGGGCCAAGCCAAGGGCAGCGTGGCGGCGTCGTTCTCGCTGCCGAAAGCCCATGCGGCTTTGCAATTGCTGGCGGCGCATGAGGTTGATGCGGAAGGCGAAATTGTCATCCGCCGCATACAGAATGCTGATGGGCCAAGCCGCGCCACGATCAATGACCAGCCGGTGAGTTTGAACCTGTTGCGGCAGGTGGCGGCGCTGCTGGTGGAGCTCCATGGCCAGCATGCCGACCGGGCACTGGTCGATGTGGCCGAGCACCGGCGCTTGCTAGATGCATTTGGCGGGCTGGATGAGCAGGCTGAAAAGCTGGGTGCGGTTTGGAAAACGTTGAGTGCTGCCTCGGAAAGCCTGAATCATCACAAGGGATTGATGGCGAAAGCTGAGGCGGAACGTGAATATCTGGAACATGCCGCTGCCGAGCTTTCGGCCTTGTCGCCCGAAGCCAATGAGGAAGCTTTGCTGGCTGAAAAGCGCCAGGTGATGATGCAGTCGGAGCAATATGCCTCCGCACTTGATGATGCCGAAACGGCTCTGTCTGGCGAGAT
Organism: Aestuariivirga litoralis; assembly: GCF_015714715.1. NCBI lineage: Bacteria > Pseudomonadati > Pseudomonadota > Alphaproteobacteria > Hyphomicrobiales > Aestuariivirgaceae > Aestuariivirga > Aestuariivirga litoralis. The sequence continues at coordinate 502,702 of NZ_WAHS01000001.1, forward strand.
GAATGCTGATGCCCGGCTGAATGCCGCTTTGCGCAAGCTGGAGCGGCGCAAGGAAGGCGCAGGCGGGCGTTTGGATGCGGTTTGTACGGCCCTAGAACGTGTGCTGCTCGAACAGAATGAGGCGCACCGCGCACTCGACGAAGCGCGGCGGCGGTTTGAATTTGACCCGAAGGAACTCGAACAATCCGAAGAGCGCCTGTTCGCGCTTCGGGCCGCGGCACGCAAATACAAATGCACCGTGGATCAGCTGGCCGAAAAGCGCGCCGGGTTTGAAGCGGAGCTGACCTCGATCACCGATGGCGGGGCCACGCTGAAAAAACTGGAAGCCGCCTATGCCGAGGCCAAGGCGGTTTATGAGAAGGCCGCCGATGCACTTTCTGCCGCGCGGCGCAAGGCGGCGAAGGGATTGGACAAGGCTGTGCTGGCCGAGCTTCCGGCGCTGAAGCTCGACAAGGCGCGGTTTGAAACGCAAGTGCTGAGCGATGCCTCGAAGCCTGGTGCTGATGGCATTGACCGGGTGGAATTTGTGGTGGCCGCCAATCCGGGCACGCCGCTGCAGCCGCTGATGAAGGTGGCATCGGGGGGCGAGTTGGCGCGCTTCATGCTGGCGCTGAAAGTGATCCTGGCGGCGAAGGGTTCAGCGCCTGTGCTGATCTTCGATGAAATTGATACTGGCGTGGGTGGTGCAGTGGCGGATGCCATCGGGCAGCGCCTGTCGCGGTTGGCGGGCGGCTTGCAGGTTCTCGCTGTCACACATAGCCCGCAGGTGGCGGCCAATGCCGCGCAGCATCTGCTGATTTCCAAGATGGAAGACGTGGGTGGCAAGCGCATGGTGACGCGGGTGCAGCCGCTGTCGTCCTCCAGCCGGCGCGAGGAATTGGCGCGCATGTTGTCGGGTGCTTCCGTCACCGATGCGGCGCGCGCGCAGGCTGAAGAATTGCTGGCAGGCCGGGGATGAGCCGGAAGGACGCTGCGGAAGAACATGCGCGCCTTGCTGCCGAAGTGGCCGCACACGACCTGGCCTATCATCAGGATGATGCGCCGACCATTTCGGACGGCGACTATGATGCATTGCGCCGGCGGCTGGTGGAGCTGGAATCGCAATATCCAACGCTAGCCAAAAATTCGGTTTCACAGAAAGTGGGCGCAGCACCTTCGGGCAAATTTGCCAAGGTGAAACATGCGGTGCCGATGTTGTCTCTCGGCAATTCGTTTGCCGATGAAGAGGTGGAAGAATTCCTCGCGCGCATGAAGCGTTTTCTCGGCCTGCCCGAAGACACCGAACTGGCGGTCACGGCGGAGCCGAAGATCGATGGGCTTTCGATGTCGCTGCGCTATGAGAACCGCAAACTGGTGCAGGCCGCCACGCGCGGCGATGGGGCGGAGGGTGAGAATGTCACCGCCAATATCAAGACCATCAAGGATGTGCCGCATGAGTTGCCAAAATCCGCGCCCGACCTGATCGAAATCCGCGGCGAAATCTACATGCAGAACGCGGACTTTCAGGCGCTGAATGAGAAGCTGATTGCCGAGGGTGAAAAGCCGCTGGCCAATCCGCGCAATGGGGCGGCGGGTTCGCTGCGCCAACAGGATGTTTCAATCACTGCATCACGCCCTCTCAAGTTTTTTGCCTATGCGTGGGGTGAAGCCCCACAGCTTCCCGCCGATACGCAATGGGGCATGGTACAAGCTTTCAAGAGCTGGGGCCTGCCGGTCAATCCGCTGATGGTTCTGTGCAAGTCTGGTGCTGAACTTCTGGCGCATTACCACAAGATCGAAGCGATGCGGTCTCAGCTGCCCTATGACATTGATGGCGTGGTGTACAAGCTGAACGATCTCGGCTTGCAACAGCGGCTGGGCTTTGTGTCGCGCAGCCCACGCTGGGCGATTGCGCATAAATTTTCCGCCGTGCAGGCGACCACTGTGCTTGAGGCCATCGACATTCAGGTGGGGCGCACGGGTGCGCTTACACCGGTGGCGCGGCTGAAGCCGGTCACGGTGGGCGGCGTGGTTGTCTCTAACGCCACGCTGCATAATGAAGACGAGATTGCGCGCAAGGATGTGCGGGTGGGTGACATTGTGATCATCCAGCGCGCCGGCGATGTGATCCCGCAGATTGTGGGCGTGGCCGAGCGCGGGCAGGGCACGGTGCCTTATGAGTTTCCCAAAGTCTGCCCGGCCTGCGGCAGCCATGCCGAGCGTGAGGATCGTGGCTCCGGCAAGGCCGATGCGGTGCGGCGCTGTACCGGCGGGTTGATCTGCCCAGCACAGCGCGTGGAACGGCTGAAGCATTTTGCCTCGCGCAATGCCTATGACATTGAAGGCCTGGGCGACAAGATCGTGCATGAATTTTATGAAGACGGATTGATCGCCGCGCCACAGGATATTTTCACGCTGGCTGCGCGCGATGCGCGGTCTGTGAAGAAGTTGGACCAACGCGAAGGCTGGGGTGCTTCCAGCGTGGCCAATCTGTTTGCCGCCATCGAAGATCGCCGCACCATTGCGCTCGACCGTTTCATTTTCGCGCTCGGCATCCGCCATATCGGCGAGACGACAGCGCGCGTTCTGGCGCGGCATTATCATTCCGCCGAACATCTGGAAGAGCAGATGAAGGCGGCGGCTTTATCAGAAGAGAATGATGCGCGGCATGAGTTGAATGCGATTGATGGCATCGGCAGCATTGTGGCCGAAGCGGTGATTGAGTTCTTTGGCGAGCCCCACAATCTGGAAATCTATGACGCGCTGCTGAAGGAAGTGAAGCCGCAGGCGCTGGAAGCGGTGGCGACTTCATCGCCGGTGGCGGGGCAGACGGTGGTGTTTACCGGTGCTTTGGAAAAGATGACGCGCGAAGAGGCCAAGGCGATGGCCGAGCGTTTGGGCGCCAAGGTGGCGGGCAGTGTGTCCAAGAAAACTGATCTTCTGGTCGCTGGTCCCGGAGCCGGTTCCAAACTAAAAGACGCCGAAAAGCACGGCGTAAAAGTCATCGATGAGAATGGCTGGTTTGAACTGATCGGGCGGGACTGAGTGAATAGAACTTCTTTCTGGGACGATTTCCGCGCGGGACTCAAAATCTCCTGGGCGATGGTGCTGGCCTATGTGCCGCTGGCCATGCTGTGGGGCACGCTGGCGGCGGCCAAGGGCTTCACGCCGATTGATGCGTTGCTGATGAGCTTCTTTGTTTATGCTGGCGCGTCGCAATTCATCGCCGTCAATATGTGGTCTGAGCCGCTGCCGGTGCTGCTGCTGATCGTGACGGCGCTGATTGTGAACTTGCGGCATTTCCTGATGGCGGCTTCGATCTCACGCCACATTCAATCGGTGCCGCGCTGGATGCATCCATTCATGATCTACATCCTGACGGATGAGGCCTGGGCCATTGCCGAGCGCCGCGCGCTGGATGGGCCTTTGAGCCTTGGTTATTATCTCGGCGTAGCACTGCCACTGTGGCCGACCTGGTTCCTGTTTTCAGCTGTGGGTGCGGTGATCGGGCAGTCGCTGGGTGACGTGGCGGCGCTGGGTGACTTCGGTCTGGCCGCGATGTTCATCACCATCATTGCCGGATTCTGGAAGGGCCCGCGCACGGCGGCAGTGATTGGTGCGAGTGCGCTGGTTGCGGCCTTGGCGAAAACCTATGTGCCGGGGCAGTGGTTCATTCTGATGGGCGGTTTTGCCGGCGTGGCGGTCGCGGCCTTGCTTCATACGGATGATGAAGTGGGCGTGCGGGATACAATCGAGAAGGGCACGCCATGAGCATGCTCTCGGTGCATTGGGAATGGCTGCTGGCGATCCTTGGCATGGGGCTTGCCACCTATGCCACGCGCCTTTCCGGCCTGCTGCTGATGCGCGGCATCGAAGTCAAAGGCCGGATGAAGGCGGCGCTGGATGCGCTGCCGCCCTCAGTGCTCATGGCGGTGATCACACCCACCGTGCTGATGACGGGCAGGGCGGAAAGCCTTGCTGCCATCATCACCGCGATTGCTGCGATCATGCGCTTGCCGCTGCTGGCCACGATGGTGATCGGCATTGGCAGTGTGTGGCTGCTGAAGATTTTACTGGGGTAACGTTCCGTTTGCCGACAAAGCGAAGGCCGACGATTGCACATGCAGAAGTGCCGCGCCCTTGTGATCGAGGAAGGCGTGCACCACGGCTTCCACATCATCACCCATATTGAGCGGGAAGGCTTTCACGCCGAAGGTTTCGGCCCAGGCGGTGAAATCCGGATTGACCAGTTTGGTGCCGGACACGCGGCCGGGATATTCACGCTCCTGATGGGTGCGGATGGTGCCGTAAATGCCGTTGTTCGACAGCACCACCTTGGGCGTGGCGCCGAAGGCGATGGCGGTGGCGAGTTCATTACCCGTCATCAGGATGCCGCCGTCACCCACAAAGCAGATGGCGGTGCGGGAAGGATCATTGAGTGACGCCGCGACGGCTGATGGCACGCCAAAGCCCATGGCACCGACGACAGCGCCGAGCAGCAGATTGTCCGGTGTCATTTTCCAATGGCGGTGCGGCCAGGTGGTCATGTTGCCAGCATCCATGGTGATGACGGCATTGGGCGGCGCGAGCTTCCCCAAAGCCACGGTGACGGCGCCGAAGTCCACGCCGTCGGTTGGGTTGGGGGATTTGAATTCCTGCGCCTTCACGGTGGCGCCGTGCACGGTGGAGATCCAGCGTTCGCGGGTGGCCGGGGCCACGACGGCATTGCTGGCCAAGGCCGCGAGGAACTTCGCAGGGTCCGCCACGATGCCGAGATCAGCGCGGATCACGCGGCCGATGGGGCGAGAGTCTGGATAGATATGGATGAGCTTCTGCTTCGGTTGAGGTACTTGCGGCAGGGTGAAGCCCATTGAGGCCGGGTCACCAAGGCGAGTGCCCACGGCGATGATCAGATCGGCTTCGGCCAATGCTTCGCGCTGGCCCTTGGTGGTGCCGAAGCCGGTGTGCCCGGCATAGAGTTCGGAATTATTGTCGAACACGTCCTGCGATTTCCAGGTGGTGGCGACGGGCACGCGCAAGGCATCGGCGCAGCGCGCCAGCGCATCAGAACCGGCCTTGCCGCGCAAGGTGGAGCCCGCCATCAGCAGCGGGCGCTCGGCCTGCTTCAGCATGGCGAGAACTTCATCGACCTGCGAGGGCGCTGCATCAACGTTCGGCAATGGATAAGTGAGAACCTGCGGATTCGGCACGGTATCGTGCAGCATGTCTTCCGGCAGCGAGAGCACCACAGGCCCGCGCACGCCTTCGGCGGCGAGGCGGAAGGCACGCGGCATCATCTCCGGCAAACGTGTCGCGTCGGAAAGTTCGAACACGCCTTTTGAGGTGGAACCGAAGAAAGCGCCGTAATCCATTTCCTGGAAGACGTGACGGTATTTTTCCTCGCGCGAGACCTGGCCCACGATCAGGATCAACGGCACGCCGTCCTGTTCGGCCTGATGGACAGCGATCGACGCATTGGTGGCACCGGGCCCGCGGCTGACCATCGCCACCGCCGGGCGGCCCGTCATCTTCGCTTCGGCCACGGCCATGAAGCCAGCGCCGCCTTCATGGCGGCAGATGATCACTTCGATGCCGCTGCCATGCAGCGCGTCGAGCAAGGCCAGATAGCTTTCGCCGGGCACGCAATAAACCCGCTTGAGCCCGTGGGCCTTGAAGCTTTCCACCATGAAATCTGCTGCGCGCATTTTAAGACTAGCCCTTGTTTGGGCCCGTTTTTGCCGCGCGCAGCGTGATTTGTCGAGGCCGCTGAATGGCTATGCTGAACAGGTGTTAATTGGCGGTGCCGATGCCGGCTGCTGCCGCCTTGGCGTACCAGTCATTGGCCTTGGTGGCGTCTGGCTGCAGGCCGGTGATCTTGAGCTGGGTGAACACGCGCGGATCATACGTGCGCGCCACGCCCAATGTGCCCTTCACATTGCCCTGTGCATCCGCCTGCATATAGAGCTGGCGGGCGGAGGCCACGTCACCTTGCGACATCAAGGCATCAGCCTTGGCCACGAGATCATCGCCGGGGGCGACTGGATCGGGCAGCGCGGTGGCCACGCGCTGGTTCTGCGAGGCGTCTGCCAGCTTGAGGGCTGGGGCTTGGTCCGGAACCGGATCGGCAGGCAGCGTCATCACAGCGGGTTGTGCCGTGACGGCTTGAGCCGCGACGGTGGAGCTTCCTGAAGCAGATGCTACGGGAGTTGCCGCTTGCGGCAGCGGCTGCGCCAGGGTGGCGACCTTTTGCTTCGCGGCATCAACCGTGGTGCCGAAGAAGGCAACAATCGTATCCTTGCGCGCAAGGCCGTATCCAAGGCTCAAGCCCAGTCCCATGGCGCAAAGACCAAAGACGAGGTAGCGCGGCCAGGACGGCTTGGCCTTGCGGCGGCGTTTGGCGAGCGGCATGGCGGGGGCAGCATCCAAATCATCATCCAGTGAAATGGCCTGGCGCGGCTGGCGCATCGAGGCCGCGGCTTTGACTTCTTCCAGCACCGGATCATAGGCGCGCTTGGCCTGCTTGATCTTGGCTTCCAGCTTTTCGTGATAGGCGGCCAGTGCTTCATCTTCAGCGGCGCGGGCTTCGGCATGTTTGGCGGCGCGCTCACGGTATTTGGCCACCAGGCTTTCGGCCTTTTCGGCTTCGTTCTGCGGCGGGAACCAGCTGGGCGTTGGGGTTTCGTTGTCAGGCATTTCAGACTCAAGTTTGCCATCAAGGCGCGAAGGCGAATAGCTCATGGCGTTGCTCCTGTGGGGGTGATGGTTGGATTATCGGCCGCGTTGGCCATCATGGTTTTGACCAGAGCTGCGGCATTGGCCTCACGCGTCCAGCCCGGCACTTCGGCGCGCAGCATGTTGGTCGAGTCTGTGCTCTGGCGGAACAGTTCGAAGGTGAACGCCTTCATCGCCTTGGCGTGATCCTTCGACGTGTCAGCACTATTGGCAGCGAGAATGAGTTCGGTGCTGACGGTGTCGAGCTGCGCGTTGGATGGGATCAAGCCCGGCAGGTCGGCGCTGGTCAGTTTGGCGGCCTGATAGGTGCCGGTGAGTTCGGTGGGCAAGACCAGAGATAGCACTCGGAAATTCCGGCCCAGTCTGGCCAGGTTGGTGGGCACACCGACAAAGAAGGCGGCATCGGCCTGGCCAGCGAGAAGTGCATCAACTGCGCCTTCCTGTGAGGCGGGAACGCGCAGGAAGGGCACTTCCATGGCGCCCATCAGCAATTCGCCGCTGGCGAAAGATGCGCTGTCGGCGGTGCCGGTGGCAATGCGCTTGCCGGCCAATGCAGTAATATTGGGAATGCCGCGTGCGGCCACCAGCACGATCGGCAGCGGTTTCACGGCGCTGATATAGGTGAGCTTTACATCGGCCGGGTCCATGAGGCTTTGGGCCTTCACATAGGTCAGGCTGTCGGCGGTGACCAAGGCTGCATCCAGCGTAGGGAAATTCTCAAGGTCCTGCACCGCCTGCACGCTGCCACGGCCCAGGACGGGCATGATGCGCAGGCCGCTTTCGTGATCCAGCGCCTTGGCAATGGTTGAGGCTTCGGGGAGCCAGGAGGCTTCACCCACCATGATGTTGAACGGGGTCTCTTTGGGTTCTGCTTGCAGGGCAGATGTGCCTAACACCAACATGGTGCAGCACATGAAAATCGTCTTCATGCCATTCCCCTCAACTCACTCAGGCCACCAGATGTGGCGCCGGCCCGGGGGGCTTTTTCGAAGCTGAATGTGGCAATCAGCGGGCAGAAGCGGGGTGATGTTAAGACAGGTTAATACACTTAGCGGCTGACAATTGGTTGATAATCGCGCGGGGCCGGGCCGTCATACAGCGTCAACGGTCTGATCAGGATATTGTTTTGGGCCTGCTCGATGCATTGGGCCACCCAGCCGGGGGCGCGGCCTGCCGCAAAAATCGGCACGAACATTTCCTGCGGGATGCCGTGAAGGTAATAAATGACGCCAGCATAGAAATCGACATTCACATTCACCCCAAAGCGGGCATAGGGCTTCATCGCTTCGGTGACGGCCTGCAGAATTTCATACCATTTGGGCTGACCCATCGCGGCGGATAGTTTCTCCACGCCGTCGCGCAGGTGGCGCGCGCGCGGGTCTTCGGTGCGATAGACGCGGTGGCCAAAGCCGGTGACGGCTTCGCCTGCGGCGCGCTTGGCCTTCACATAGGCGGCGGCATTTTCGGGCGTGCCGATTTCCTGCGCCATTTTCATCACATCTTCAGCGGCACCGCCGTGGGCAGCGCCGGAGAGGGCGGCGATGGCCGCCGTCATCGCGGCGTGCAGATCAGCCTCGGTGCCGATCACCACGCGGGCTGCGAAGGTGGAAGCATTGGCGCCATGCTCGGCGTGGAGGATCATGTCACGGTCCATCAGCGCAGCGGTTTCTGCCGACGGTTTGTGGCCGGTGATCATCCACAGGAAATTGGCGGCTTGCGAGAGCGCATGATCCGGCTTGGGCAAAGACTTGGCCGAGCGTGCCGCATGATGGGCCGCGATGATGACGGGGATTTGCGCGGTGAGCCGAGTGCCCTTGGCGCGCATGGCCACGACTGAGAAATCATCGCGCTGGGGATCGAAGGCCGCAAGTGCCGAAACGGCAGTACGCAACACATCCATCGGGTGGGCGGATTTGAGCGTGGAGATGAGACCCGAAATTTGTTCCGGCAGATCACGCGCGGCTTTCAGCGCCTTGTCGAAGGCGGCGAGTTCCGCGGCCTTGGGAAGTTCGCCATGGATCAGCAGATAGGCCACTTCCTCGAAGGTGGATTTTTCCGCCAAGTCATGGATAGAATAGCCACGGTAAGTGAGTGTGCCGGCCTTGCCGTCAATATCGCTGGTGGCCGAGCGTTCGAAATAGACGCCCTTCAGACCCCGGCGGATTTCAATTTTTTCTTCTTCGGCCATGTGGCAAACCCTTCGCTTATGAATGTCATCGAACAGGCCAAGGCCAGGATCAAGGGCCAAAACTTGCGGCTCGTCATGCCAGAAGGGGATGACGCGCGCATTGCGGAGGCGGCCGCCATTCTGCGCCGGAAGGGACTGGCCGATCCTATCGTGTTCGGAGCTGATGCGCCGAAGCCTTCCGAGGCGGCGGTGGCACGGCTGCAGGCGCAGCGCCCGAAGCTCACACCGGCCATGGCCGCAAAGCTACTGTCCAAGCCGCTTTATGCTGGGGCCGCCTTGGTGGCGGATGGCACGGCGCATGCCATGCTGGCTGGCGTGGCGCACCCGACTGCGCGAGTGATCGAGGCGGCGTTGATGGTGGTGGGGCTGGAGGAAGGCATTGCCACGCCTTCCAGCTTCTTCTTGATGGAATGGCCGGAGCGGCGTCTCGTCTTTGCCGATTGCGCCGTGAACATCCAGCCGAGCGCTGCTGAACTGGCCGACATTGCCATTGCTTCCGCCCATAGTGCCGCGCGCCTGCTGGGCGAGGAAGCCTATGTGGCACTTCTTTCCTTCTCCACCAGCGGCTCCGGCAAGCATGCGGATTCTGACAAGGTGGTGGAGGCGCTGCGCATCGCGCGGGCCAAGGCGCCGCATCTTCATATTGACGGCGAGTTGCAGGGGGATGCCGCACTTTCGCAGAGCGTGGCGGCGCGCAAGGTTCCGCCGGGCAGCAAGGTGGCGGGCCGGGCCAATGTGCTGGTTTTTCCCGATCTGGATGCCGGAAACATTGCCTACAAGCTGTCGCAATATCTGGGCGGGGCCACGGCCATCGGGCCCGTGCTGCAGGGCTTTGCCAAGCCGGTTTCCGATCTATCACGCGGGGCATCGGTGTCCGACATTGTGGATACTGCATCTCTGCTGCTTTCACTCACGTCTTGACCTTGCAACATGCAAAGGCCAGATGAGGGCGCATGAGCTATTCGGCAATTGAGGCCCGCCACAAAACAGTGGGCGTGAAGGTAGGCCAGGTCACGGTGGGCGGCTCCGCGCCTGTTGTCGTGCAATCCATGACAAATACCGATACGGCAGATGCCGAGGCAACGGCCCTTCAGGTGGCGCAATTGGCGCGCGCCGGTTCGGAGCTGGTGCGCATCACGGTAGATCGTGAAGAGAGTGCTGCCGCCGTTCCCTACATCGCCGAGAAGCTGGCGAAGATGAAAGTGAATGTGCCGCTGGTCGGTGACTTTCATTACAATGGGCATATGCTGCTGACGCAGTATCCCGATTGCGCGGCAGCGCTGGCCAAATACCGTATCAATCCCGGCAATGTGGGCTTCAAGGAAAAGAAGGACCGCAACTTCGCCACCATGATTGAAGTGGCGGCCAAGCATGACAAGGCGGTGCGCATCGGGGTGAATTGGGGCTCGCTTGATCAAGCCATGCTGGCTGCGCTGATGGATGAAAATGCCAAATCGGCTACGCCCTTGCCCGCCCGCGCGGTGATGCATGAAGCGATTGTTCGCTCCGGTATCTCGTCGGCCCTCTATGCCGAGGAATTGGGTCTGGCGCGCAACCGCATCATCATCTCCGCCAAGTGCTCGGAGGTGCAGGATTTGATCGCTGTGTACCGGATGATGGCGCAACGCACGGACCATGCGCTGCATCTCGGCCTCACTGAAGCCGGCATGGGATCGAAAGGCATTGTGGCTTCGACTGCCGCGCTGTCTGTTCTGTTGCAGCAGGGCATTGGAGATACGATCCGCATTTCGCTCACGCCGGAGCCCGGCGGCGACCGTACGCGTGAAGTTATTGTGGCGCAGGAGATCCTGCAGACGATGGGCTTGCGCGCCTTTGCTCCGATGGTGATCGCCTGCCCAGGCTGCGGGCGCACAACCTCCACCGTGTTCCAGGAACTGGCGCAGGATATCCAGTCTTACGTGCGCGGGCGGATGCCGGAGTGGCGTAATCAATATCCGGGTTTTGAAAATCTTTCCCTCGCGGTGATGGGCTGCATCGTCAATGGGCCCGGTGAAAGCAAGCATGCCGACATCGGTATTTCGCTGCCTGGCACGGGTGAAGTACCTGCCGCACCAGTCTATATCGATGGCCAGAAGGTGAAGACCCTGCGTGGTGAAAACATCGCCACGCAGTTCCAGGGCATTGTTGAAGATTATGTCGCCAAGCGCTGGGGCTGAGCCGCGATTCCCCATGCGGGTGAAGGAATTCTTCACCGATTCAGATCGCTTCCTCAATCGGGGCGATATTCTGGTTTCCCGCAGCCCGAGCCCGGTGTCCGTTCTCATCCGCATTCTGTCTGGCTCGTTCTTCAGCCATGCAGCCATGGTGTTCCTGCTGCCCAAGGAAAAGGACGGGTTTTCCAAAACCTTCGTCATCCAGAGCCTGTTCATGGGCGTTGGGGTGGCTGATCTGGAGGGCTATGTGCAGGGGCGCGCACCGATTGAAGAAGTGGGCATCCTGCGGCTGGAAAGCGAGGGGTTCTATCAACCCTTCTTCAAGCGGGCGAATGGCTTCCTGCTCAATGAGGTGAACAAGCCTTATGATTTCCACCGGCTGTTCCGCATCGCGCTGTCTGTGCTGTTCGGAATCCATCAGGTGACGCGCCGCGTGGGGCGCAGGCCCAGTGTTTACCGGCGCTGGATGCCACGGCAATTCATCTGTTCCGGCTTCATCCAATACGGATTGTTTGCGGCGGCTGAAATGGAAAACATCCCGGTGGCCCGCGTGGTCCTCAAAAATGGGCTCACTGACCCAAGCAAGGATGAACTGCTGGGCATCACGCCAGAAGATCTGGCCACATCGAACAAGCTCAAGTGGAAATATGTGATCCGGCGCGGCTGGGTCTATGAAGTGGACAATTACGAAGAGGCCAAGCGGCTTATTTCCGGCGGGCGATCATGAAATCTGCCGCACCGCGCAAGAGATCGGCTTTCGAGCCATAGGATTTGAGAGCGGCCTTGGCGTCTTCTACCAGATTGGTCGCCTCTTTTTTGGCAGCATCGAGGCCGAGGAAATCCACGAAAGTGGCCTTGCCCTTGGCCTTGTCTTTCTGGGTGGCTTTGCCGAGGGCTTCGCTGCTGGATTCCACGTCTAGAATATCATCGGCGATCTGGAAGGCGAGGCCGATTTTTTCGGCGTAGGTTTTGAGCGCGCTGGTGTCAGCCTTCGCCATCAGCGGGCCAGCGGTGCAGGCGAATTCAAACAGCGCCCCCGTCTTCATGCCTTGCATCTGGGAAATCGCTTCCAGCGAGGCAAATCCCCGCGTCTCGGCTTCCATATCCAGCATCTGGCCGCCGACCATGCCGGAAGGGCCAGCGGCCTTGGCAAGGGCTGCAATCAGCGTGGCGGGTTCGCCTGCATTGCCCAGCACTTCAAAGGCTAAGGTGAGCAGGCCGTCACCGGCGAGGATGGCCGTGGCCTCGTCGAATTTGCGGTGGGTGGTGGGCTGGCCGCGGCGCAGGTCATCATTGTCCATGGCAGGCAGATCATCATGCACCAGAGAGTAGCAATGTATCATTTCAAGGGCAGCGGCCACGTTCAGTGCGCGCTCCTTATCCACGCCGTGCAGGGCGGCACTCTCAGTGACGAAGAAGGGACGCAGGCGCTTGCCCTGGCCCAGGGCGGCATAGCGCATGGCAGCGCGCAGGCGGTTGCCGGGTTGCGCCGGCAACAAGCGGTCGAGCTTCGCCTCCAGCAAGCTGGCGCGCGCCGACAGATTGATCTCGAAAGGAGTGCTGGAAGCCAAATTCATCAAACTCTTGAAGCGGCATTCCCCTGTTCGGGGGAATGTCATAAATGGACCTAATGTTATTTGGGGACAAGTTCAAAGGCTTTTGGAATGACGGGCCGCGCTGGCGCGTGTGGCTCAAGCGCATTGCGACCGTGCTGATCGCATGGCCGCTGGTGATGACGTTTGTATATGGCTTCGTGCCGGTGCCCATTTCCAATGTAATGATCCTGCGGCTGTTCACCGGCAATGGCCTGCACAAGGATTGGGTTTCGCTGAGCGAGATGTCGCCCGAGCTGCCGCGCGCGGTGGTGGCCTCGGAAGACCAGCGTTTCTGCAGCCATCACGGCATTGACTGGATCGAATTCGAGGACGCCTTTGATGGCAGCGATGAAGCACCGCGCCGGGGTGCCTCTACCATTTCGATGCAAGTGGCGAAAAACCTGTTCCTGTGGGATGGGCGCAGCTTCATTCGCAAGGGTTTGGAAATGCCGCTTGCGTTGTACATGGATACGATCTGGACCAAGCGGCGCATGCTGGAGATCTATCTCAACATTGTGGAATGGGCGCCCGGCGTTTATGGCGCGGAAGCAGCGGCGCAGCATCATTTTCACAAGTCAGCCGCCCAGCTTTCGCGGCGCGAGGCGGCTTTGCTGGCGGCAGTGCTGCCCAATCCGATCAAGCGGGATGCGGGCAAGCCTTCGGCCAAGGTGCGGGTGGTGGCCTCGCGCATCCAGCTCAGGATGGCGGGGATTGGCTCCTATCTTACTTGCATAAGCCAGAATCCCAAGCTATAGAGCCCTCAACGTTCGGGCGTTTCTAGCGCCCTTTTTGTTTTGTTTTAGAGATTTCAGAGGTTTAGATATGGCCGTTCCACGCAAAAAGATGACCAAGAGCCGCATTGGCATGCGCCGTTCCGGCCAGAAAATGCAGACTGTGACTTGGACTGAAGACAAAAAGTCGGGTGAACTGCGCCGTCCGCACCACATCGATCTGAAGTCTGGCACCTATCGTGGCCGCCAGGTTCTGGACGTGAAGGCTGACGCTTAAGCTTCATTAACGCTACTGACTATTAAGAACCGGCCTTCTGGGCCGGTTTTTTGTTTTGGCGGGCGGCCTTAACTTTTGCGCCGCTAGATTCGGCCCATGTTGGCGGGTGTGTGGCAGAAGCTGAAAGTGGAGCGATCGGGCGAAGCTTGGGCGCAGGTGGCGGGCGCTTGGCGCGAGCTGGCCACAGCTGCGCTGGAGCCTGTCGGTATTTATGGACCTGAATTTGCCTCTGCGCTTTTGACGCATCATCCGAGCGCCGAGCTGCTCACGATTTCTGATGGTGCATCCTTGCTGCTGGCCATGCCGGTGCAGGCGAAGCGCGGCCATGATTCTGTTTTAGCGACTGATGTGACGCCGAGTACTTTGCCGCTGGTCACCCAGCATGGCGGGCAGGAAGCCGTATTGGCGTTTCTCAATGCGCAGAAGCAGCCCTTTCGATTTGTGAACTTGCCCGAGGACAGTGCGTTTTTCGTCAGCGTCCAGGCGCAGGCGCAGCACTTTGCTTTCATCCGGCGCTGGCATCGCGCGGCGCTGAAAATCAGTGGCACATATGAAGCATGGGCGGAGAAGAATTTCGATACGAAGCGCCGCAAGGAATGGCGGCGGCTGTACAAACGGTTGACCGAGCAGGGCGCTTTTGAAGTGGCGCGGCTGGATCGGCCAGACAATTTGCAGGGTCTTGTGGATGATTATCTGGCGCTGGAAGCCAAGGGCTGGAAAGGCCGCGCCGGCACGGCGCTGCAGCTTCATGCCGATACTGCGGCACAGTTCCGGCAGATCTGCACGCAGCTGGCGGCGGTGGGCAAGTTGCGCTTCTGGACATTCAAGCTGAACGGCAAAGCCATCGCTTCGCTTGTGGGATTGGTGGAAGGCCCGCAGGCGTGGATTTTCAAGATTGCCTATGACGAGGACTTTGCGAAATTTTCTCCGGGCGTGCTGGTGGTGCTTGAGGCCACCAAAGATTTCTTCGCGGATGGCAATATCAGGCTGGTGGATTCTTGCGCCATTCCCGGCCATCCGATGATTGACAGGTTGTGGCCGGACCGGCTGGCATTTGCCGATGTGCTGGTGGCGCCGCAGCGCGTTTCTGCGGCGCGGTTTGCGGTGATGGCATCGGCGCTGAAATCAGTCAGTCGTCTGCGTCACGCCGCTAAGCCGCTCTACCTCAAGCTCAAGGGTCGCAAGCTGTCCTAGGCCAGCTTGGCCAGCCGTTCGATCAGCAGATTGAAGAACGAGTCCGCGTTGATGCCGCGCACCACATGGGCATTGTGCGGGCGTTTGGTGACGCGCCACCAATCCACCACCGTCATGCCCATGGTGAGTTCGCTTTCGCATTCAATCGCGACATTGCAATCCTTGCCGGTGAAAAATTCCGGATGCAGCAGCCAGGCAATGACGCAGGGATCATGCAGCGGGGCGCCTTCTGAGCCATACTTATCAACGTCGAAGCGCTCGAAGAAATCCAGCATCTCGGCCACTGCGGGGCCGGTCTTGTTTTTCATCGTGCGGAATCTTTCAATATGCGTCTTCTTGCTCAAGGCCTGATGGGTGCAATCCAGCGGCACCAGCGTGATGGGCGTGCCGCTTTCAAACACCACGCGCGCGGCATGCGGATCGACATAGATATTGAACTCGGCAGCCGGCGTGATGTTGCCGCCTTCCGAGAAGCCACCGCCCATGGCGATGATGCGCTTGATGCGCGAGGCGATGCGCGGCTCCTTGATCAGTGCCAGCGCAATGTTGGTCATTGGGCCCAGCACGCAGAGTGTGACAGTGCCTGCGGGCCTGTTCATCAGTGTGTCGATAATGAAGTCCACCGCGTATTGTTTCTGCAGCTGCATTTTTGGATCAGGCAGAACCGGACCATCGAGGCCAGTTTTGCCGTGCACATGTTCCGCCGTAACCAGTGGGCGCAGCAGCGGGCGCTCGGCGCCGGCATAGACTTTCACATCGGGCTTGCCTGCCAGTTCGCAGATTTTGCGGGTGTTCACTTCGGTAAGCGGCAAGGGCACATTGCCTGCAACCGCACAAATGCCAAGCACTTCAATCTCGGGCGAGGCCAGGGCAAGAAAAATGGCCAGTGCGTCGTCCTGGCCGGGATCAGTGTCGATGATGATGTGATGTTGGGCCATTGCGCGTTTCCTTGGTGTTTTTTTGCTTTTTGCGCAGATGGTGAGTCAAGGCAAGGGCGATGCAGTGGGAAAGTTCTGCGCGCGGCAGAGGCAGCGATGCATCAAACACAAGGGCGCGATCACCTTCGAAGGTGAAGGTCTTGGGATAGTGCTGTTTGAACTCATTCACCAGGCCGCTCTGGCAGTGAAAATAGATGGCCAGTTTGCCTTCGTCATCACGGCGGCCATCGATGCGGATGGTGCTGCCGCTGCCGGTTTCTGGCGTGAGGAAGCTGAACTGGCCCCAGCGCAGCGCTTCGAGCAGTTTGCCCACGCCATCAGTTTGGCGCGCCGTTTCAACAATGAGCGCGCGCACTTCCTTCAGCCGCGCTTGAACGCCCTTCGAATAGGGTTTCACAGTTTGGGTGAGGAGGCTGGCGCTCATGCGGCGACCTTGGTTTCAGGGAAGTAGCGCTCGGCCATGTTGGTAATGTAATTCATCAGCACGGGCCGCGAGCGGATATAATCGCCAATTTCGCTTTCGAAGAATGGCGCTTCTGCTGCCCAGAGAAAACCGAACACTGTGGCATCGATGCCGCAGACCTTGTCGCCCAGAATGTATCGGTTTTTAGAGAGCATGGCTTCCACCGCATCGAGATCGCCTTTCCCGAGTTCGAAGCGCTGGGCATCGGTGTGGCGGCCCAGGCCCTGGCCCTGGTTGCGCTTGGCGACGCTGCGTTTCACCAGACGGCCGATCAGCGGGCGCAGCGGTGCGGGCGCGCCCGCGAAGAACTGGTAGGGCCCTTTGTAGAAATTGTGGTCACGCAGCCAGCGGATATGCATGGACAGAAAATAGAAATGCTCTTCCAGCATGCGCGCCACGGCCCAGCCCTTGGCGAGATCGGCCGGTTTGTAGCCGCCGGAGAAATCCACGCCGTGCTGGTCCTCGAGATGGCGCTGGATGAAATGGCTGTCGGCAATGATCTTGCTGTCATCCTTCAAATAGGGCGCCTTGCCCTTGGGGGCTTCGCCGAATTTCATTTTACGAGGTTCGAAGGGCAGGCCGGACATCTTCATCAGGGTGAGCGCCTTCAGGCAAAAGGGGCTGCCATCGGGCAAACCGAAATAGGGACCGAAAACATAAAGCTCAAGCATGATTTTCTCCTGTCACGGCCCTATACTGACACACTGCTGACAACATGGTGTCAGCAGGTTTGCAGTAGGAAACTAGCATGAGACGCGCCGACCGCCTGCTTCGTATTATCCAACTGCTGCGCCGCCACCGCCGGCCCGTCACCGGGCAGCGCATGGCGGAGGAGTTGGAAGTTTCGCTGCGCACGCTGTACCGCGACATTGCCGACCTGATCACCGATGGCGTGCCTATCCGCGGGGAGGCGGGCGTGGGCTATGTACTCGGCGAGGGCTATGATTTGCCGCCGCTGATGTTCAAAGCGGATGAGTTGGAAGCGATCATGCTGGGGCTTTCCTGGGTGGAGCGGCGCGGCGACAAGGTGTTGCAGCTGGCATCAGCTGACGTGGTGGCGAAGATTGGCACGGTATTGCCGGAAGCGCTGCGGCCGTTCTTCTATGACGCACCGTTGCTGACCGCGCCACGCTACAATGAACTGGTTGACCGCATTGACCTGAGTGAGGTGCGCAGCGCCATTCGCACCCAGCGCAAGCTTTCAATCGTTTATCAGGATGAGCGCGGCGAGGCGACGAACCGCGTGATCTGGCCCATCGCCATCACCTATTTCGATCCTCAGCGCCTGCTGGTGGGCTGGTGCGAGTTGCGCCGAGGCTTCCGGCATTTCCGCACCGACCGCATTTCCGCCATGACGCAGCTTGAGGAGAAATACCGCGAGCCGCGCCTGCGCCTGATGTCACGCTGGAAGGAAGAGCGGGCTCGGGAGCAGCATCAATCCTGATCTGGTTTGAATTCGAGAATATCGCTCGTCTGGCATTCCAGTGCCTTGCAGATCGCCTCCAGCGTTTCAAAGCGGATGCCTTTCACCTTGCCGGATTTGAGCAGTGAAATGTTCTGCTCAGTGATGCCAACAAGTTCAAACAGCGTCTTGGAACGCATCTTGCGCCGGGCCAGCATCACATCAAGATTGACGACGATCGACATGATCATACGAACTGCTTGTTTTCGGCATTGATCTCGGCTGATGAGCCGCAGGGGCCGCTGCCGATTGATCTCCATGTGCTGACGGGCGAGCGTGGTCGCTACACGCAGCCTGTGCACAACCATGATCTGCGCCGCCTGTGGCGCTTGGCGAGCGGCTTCCAGCGGCTTGCCCTCGCGTCTTAGCTCTTGAAGCCCGCGGCCTTGTGGCTGCCGTCGCAGTAGGGCTTGTTGGCGGAATGGCCGCAACGGCAAAGCCAGGTGTCTTTTACCTTGTTGATGGTCTTACCGGTGCCGGTCACCACTTCGAGATTGCCGGTGATATGCAGTGGCCCATCCAGCGTCGGATCAACGATGATCGGGCCGTTGCGCATTTCCAGCGCCTTGAAATTCTTCGGTGCGGGTTCGCCTGATGCGGTGAAGCCCTCTTCCGTGTGGCTGCCATCGCAGAACGGTTTGTGGCGCGAGGCACCGCAGCGGCACAGGGTGAAGCGCAGGCCTTTTTCACCAGCAACATCCGCTTCGGCATTGAGGGCCAGCGGGCCGTTTTCGCGCAGGCGGACGGTGTTGACGATGGGCGGTTGTTCCAGTGCTGCGCCATCGGGCAGAGTGACGCGGATTGCGCCTGAGGGGCAGTTGTGGGCGATCTCTACGAGCTCGGTCGCGCTGGCATTTTCCGGGTGGATCCATTCGCCTTCGACATTGGGCACGAAAACATCCGGGCGGTTCAGCACGCAATTGCGCGAATGAATGCAACGGCGCGCGTTGAAATGAATGGTGGCGTTTGGGCCGTTTACGGTTTCTTCGATGGACATGGCTGGGTTCTCCCTGGCTGTCCTGAAGTTAGATCAAATCATCGGGAAAGGAAATCGCTGAGCGCCTTGGGATAGAGCTTGTGCTCTTCCAACAGCACACGGGCGGCAAGAGATTCGGGCGTGTCGCCAGCGAGAACTGGCACGCGGGCCTGCGCGAGGATGGGGCCATCGTCGAGTTCAGCTGTGACCAGATGTACGGTGCAGCCGGCTTCCTTCTCACCCGCTGCGATGGCGCGTTCATGCGTGTGCAGGCCCTTGTAGAGTGGCAGAAGCGAAGGGTGGATATTGAGTATTTTTCCTGCCCATGGCGCTACCAGAACGGGCGTCATTACGCGCATGAAACCGGCGCAAGCAATGGCGTCTAGATGTTGCGCTTGCATGTAGTCATTGAGTGCGGCGTCGAAAGCCTCGCGCGAGGGATAATCGCGGTGGCTGATGATTTGAGTGGCGACGCCTAGCTCTTTCGCCCAGGTAATGCCTGCGGCATCGGCCTTATTGGAGACGACGCAGGCAATTTCAAAAATCGAATCTGCTGCGCGTGATGCCGCGACCAGCGCCTTCATGTTGGAGCCGGTTCCCGAGATGAGAACGCCCACCCGCTTTTTCATTCAGGCAGTGAACCGGAATAAGCGACTTGGGCTTCGTTGCCTTTGCGGGCGCGGATGGTGCCGAGGGTGACAACCTTTTCGCCCGCGCGGGTGAAAGCTTGCGCCACGGCCTTGGCTTCCTTGGCCTTGACCACCACGATCATGCCAATGCCGCAGTTGAAGGTGCGCAGCATTTCAGACTCGGCCACACCGCCGGTTTTCTGCAGCCACCGGAACACGGGCGTGAACGGCACAGCGGAAAGATCAATCGCCGCCACGGTGTTTTTGGGTAGCACGCGCGGGATGTTTTCGGTGAAGCCGCCGCCAGTGATATGCGCGAAGGCCTTGATGGCGGAATGCTTCTTCAGCAGTTTGAGAATGGTCTTCACATAGATACGTGTGGGTGTGAGCAGGGCCTGAGCGAGGGTTTTGCCCTTGTCGAAGGGCGCTGGCTCAGTGAGATTCACACCGCTCACATCGACGATCTTGCGGATCAGCGAATAGCCGTTGGAATGCGGGCCAGTGGAGGCGAGGCCGAGAATCACGTCACCCGCCTTTACGTTCTTGGCGGGCAGGATTTTCTTGCGTTCGACAGCGCCCACGGCGAAGCCTGCGAGGTCATAATCGCCAGCTTTATACATGCCGGGCATTTCGGCCGTTTCGCCGCCGATCAGCGCGCAGCCGGCCTGTTTGCAGCCGTCGGCGATGCCGGCGATCACATCGGCGGCGGCCTTCACATCCAGCTTGCCGGTGGCGTAGTAGTCGAGGAAGAACAGAGGTTCAGCGCCTTGCACGACGAGATCATTCACGCACATGGCGACAAGGTCGATGCCCACGCCGCGGTGGATGCCGCTGTCGATGGCTAGTTTCAATTTGGTGCCCACGCCGTCATTGGCGGCCACCAGAACGGGGTCCTTGAAGCCGCAGGCCTTGAGGTCAAACAACCCACCGAAGCCGCCCAAAGCTGCGTCAGCGCCCTTGCGCCGCGTGGATTTGGCCAGCGGCTTAATCACATCCACCAGGTCATTGCCGGCGGTGATATCCACGCCCGCATCGGCATAGGACAGTGCGTTGTGGGAGGGGCCAGATTTGCTCATGCCACGGGTTTGCCTCAAAGGGGTGAGATGTGGCAAACCCCTAGCCAGATTCTGAACTGGAATAAAGCCAAAAGCGCCGTGATAAAATTCAAACTCATCTTCCTGCTCTGCGCCCTTCTGGCTCCGGCTCTGGCCTTTGCGTCTGGGCCCATCGAAACCAGCCCCTATGCCGTGCAAGGCGTGGAGGTGGACGAGACCGATGCATCGGCCAAACTGGCCAAGGACAAGGCGCTGGTTGATGTGCAGATGAAGGCCATTGCGATGCTCGGCGCGCAGCTGGGTGATGCAGGGGTTGGAGAAGCTTTCAGCCGTTTTGATGCGGAAAAGGTGATGCCGCTACTCAAGTCGCTTTCGATTGAAAAGGAAGTGATCAGCCCAGGGCGCTATCAAGGCACGTTCACCGTTCGCTTCCTGCCGGAGCGGGTGAAGCCGCTACTGCAGCAGGCGGGCGTGCATCTGCCGCAGGAGCAGGGGCCGGCCATGCTGGTGATCCCGGTATGGACCGATGAGAATGGCCGGGTGCAATTGTGGGAGGACAATCCCTGGCGCAAGGCATGGCTCGATCTTCATGCCAGCCAGGCGCAAATCCCCATCCTGATTCCGCTGGGCGACCAGGAGGATGACCAGAACCTCACGGCGCAGGACATCACCGCCAACAATGCGGTGAAGCTGGAAGCCATCCGCCGCCGCTACGATGTGAAGACCATGCTGATCGCCATGGCGCAACCTGCCGAAGGTGGTGGCGTGCATGCGCATGTCGTCGGGAAATCGCCGCTTGGCAAAATCACCATCGACAAGATTTACACGGCTGATACCGGCCAGGTGCCCGATTCAGCTTCTGTGGGTGCGCAGCGCTTTCAGCAATTGATCACCGACAAGTTCCGCTCGGAGCAGGCGAAGTCTGCCATGGCAAATCCTGCGCCCGCGCAATCCTTGCCCGTCACTGTGCCTTTTGCCGGGCCTTCGCAATGGAATGGGTTGCGTTCACGCATACTGTCCACGCCCGGCGTGGTGGGGCTGGATGTGACCTCGCTGGAAGCGGGCGGCGCTTCTGCCAAGCTGTTCTATAATGGCGCGGTGGAAGATTTGGGTGCCTCGCTGCAGACTGCGGGCCTGCAACTTGTGAACAATGGCGGCACCTGGACCGTGGTGCCACTGTGATGAAAAGCCAGGGGGGAATATAGATGCAAAAGCAACTCGTCTTCTGGCTGGTGGCGCTGTGCATCGCGCTGCTGTTTTTCTGGTATCTGCAGGACATTCTGCTGCCCTTTATCGCGGGTTTTGTGGCCGCCTATTTTCTCGATCCCATCGCCGACAGGCTGGTGCGGCTGGGCCTGCCGCGCGCGCTGGCCACAGCAGTGATCATTGTATCAGCCGTAGTGGCGGTGATTGTGGGCGTGCTTCTGGTCCTGCCAGTGTTCGGTACCCAGATTGGAAAGCTGGTGGCTGATGCGCCCAATCTTTCGCGCCAGTTCATGCAGATCGCCGACCAGTCGGCTCCGCAATGGCTGAAGGACTTCTTCGCCAATAATGGAAGCGACCTGCAATCCACCTTGACGGATTACGCCGGCAAGGCGGCGCTGTGGTTCGTTGGCTTCCTGACAACGCTGTGGAACGGCAGCAAGGCGTTGCTCAATCTGGCCTCGCTCAGTGTAATCACGCCGGTCGTTGCGTTCTATATGCTGAATGATTGGGACAGGCTGGTAGCCAAGGTGGATGGCTGGCTGCCGCGCGAGCATATCAAGGATTTGCGCAGCATTGCGCATGATGTGGATACGGCTCTTGCCGGATACATTCGCGGGCAGGGCACGGTGTGCCTAATCCTGGCGGTGTTTTATGCCGCAGGCTTCATGCTGATGGGACTGAAGTCGGGCCTGGCCATCGGCATTATGACCGGGCTTCTGGCTTTCATTCCGTTCTTTGGGCCGCTGATTGGCGGGGCCATCGCCATCATTGTGGGGCTGGTGCAATTCTGGCCCAATGAGATCAGCGTGCTGAGTATTGTTGCCATTCTGGCGATCGGGCAGTTGGTTGAGTCCTATTTCCTGTCTCCCAAGCTGGTCGGGGAATCGATTGGGCTTCACCCTGTCTGGATGATGCTGGCGCTGCTCGCCTTCTCTTATGTATTCGGCATTCTGGGATTGCTGCTGGCGGTGCCGCTGGCTGCCACCACGGGTGTTTTTGTGCGGCACGGCCTGGCGCGCTACCTCGCCAGTGAAATCTATCTGGGCGGGCCGAAGAAGAATGCCAAGAGAGCCTGAGCAGCTGCCTTTCGCGCTGCCACAGCGCGAGGCCGTGGGCCGTGATGATTTTCTGGTCACACCATCCAACGAGGCTGCGGTGCGGCTGGTGGATGAATGGCCGCAATGGCCGGCGCATGGCGCGGTGTTGATCGGGCCTGCGGGCGCCGGCAAAAGTCATCTGGCGCGGGTGTGGCAAGCGACCTCATTGGCGGAAATTGTTCCGGCACAGGCATTAGCCAAAGATGACGTGCCGCAATTGCTGGCGCGAAAGGCCGTGTGCGTCGAGGATGCGAAGCCGGGGCAGTTTGATGAAAAAGCGCTTTTCCATTTGCTTAATCTGGCGCGTGCCGATGGTGGCCATGTGCTGCTGACCAGCGAGGAAGAGCCTTCCGGCTGGAAGGTGCAGCTGCCTGATCTGGCCTCGCGCCTCAAGGCATTGCCCGTTGTGCGTATCCTGCCACCTGATGATGGCTTGCTGCGCGGGGTTCTGGTGAAGCTGTTTTCCGATCGGCAGATCGGCGTGGATGAAGCTTTGATCAGCTATATGATGCTGCGCATGCCGCGCTCGCTGGCGGCGGCGCGTGATCTGGTGGCGCAGATTGACCGCGAGGCGATGGTGGCGCGCGCCGAGGTGACACGGCCCTTCGTCGCCAAGGTCATGGCGCATTACGACAGCCCTGGCCTGTTTACGACACCATCATAAGACGTTCATCAAACTGTCAAACTGGGTTAGGATGACCACGTCATGAATGACATGAGCCCCAAGACCGACATCACCGCCAGCCCAGAGCGCTTCTTCAACCGCGAACTTTCCTGGCTGGAATTCAACATGCGCGTGCTGGAAGAGGCCCGCAACCGGGCCCATCCGCTGCTTGAACGGCTGCGCTTTCTCTCGATCTCCGGCAACAATCTCGATGAATTTTTCATGGTGCGCGTGGCAGGGCTGGTGGGCCAGGTGCGCGAACAGATTTCGGAAATCAGCCAGGACGGTCGCGGGCCAGCCGAACAGCTGGAACTGATTCTCAAGCGCGCCCAGGAATTGATGGCGGAGCAAGACAGGCGCTGGATCCAGCTCAAGGATGAGCTGAAGGAAAACGGCATCTCGATCATCAATGTTTCTGAAATCCTGCCGCTGGAACGTGCCTGGCTTGATCAGCGTTTCCTCGAACAGATTCTCCCGATCGTCACGCCGATCGCCATTGATCCGGCGCATCCATTCCCGTTCATCCTGAATCGTGGTTTCGTGATGGCGGTGGAATTGAGGCGCCGCAGCGACAAGAGCCTGTTGCGTGCACTGCTTCCCATTCCACAGCAGCTCGAACGTTTCGTGCGCCTGCCGGGCGAGCAGATCCGCTTCATCATGCAGGAAGATATTTTGAGTTTGTTCCTGCCACGACTTTTTCCCGGCTATGATCTGGTGTCCAAGGGCTTGTTCCGCATTATCCGCGACAGTGACATCGAAATCGAGGAAGAAGCCGAAGATTTGGTGCGCATGTTCGAAGGCGCGTTGAAGCGCCGCCGCCGAGGCCTCGTCATCCGCATGGAAGTGGATGCCAATTGCTCGCCGGATTTGCGCACCTTCATCGCCGAGGAACTGGGCGTGGGCGGTGACGTGACCACCATGACCGAAGGGCTTGTCGGTTTTTCCGATACCCAGCAACTGATTCTGGACGAGCGCCCGGATTTGCGTTTCCAGCCTTATGTGCCGCGTTACCCTGAGCGTGTGCGTGATCATGGTGGCGATATTTTTGCCGCCATCCGCCAGAAGGATTTCGTCGTCCATCATCCGTATGAAAGTTTCGACGTGGTGGTGCAATTCATCCGCCAGGCGGCGAATGATCCCGACGTGGTTTCGATCAAGCAGACGCTGTACCGCACCTCGCGTAACTCACCCATCGTGGCTGCACTCGCCAAGGCGGCGGAAGCCGGCAAGTCGGTCGTGGCTCTGGTTGAGCTCAAGGCGCGCTTTGACGAAGAAGCCAATATCCAATGGGCGCGCGATCTTGAACGGGCTGGCGTGCAGGTGGTGTTCGGCTTCATTGAGCTGAAGACTCATGCCAAGGTTTCGATGGTGGTGCGGCGCGAGGCGGGCACCATGCGGTCCTATGTGCATTATGGCACCGGCAACTACCATCCGATCACCGCGAAGATTTATACGGACTTGTCCTTCTTCACCTGTGACCCAGCGCTGACGCGCGACGCGGCACGGGTGTTCAACTTCATCACTGGCTATGCCCAGCCGGAGGAACTCGAAAAGATCTCGCTCTCGCCGATCAGCCTCAAGCCGCGTCTGCTGCAGCATATCGAGGAAGAGATTGCCCACGCGAAAGCCGGGCGTCCGGCGCAGATTTGGGCCAAGCTCAATTCACTGGTTGATCCTGGCGTGATTGATGCACTCTATGCGGCGTCCAATGCGGGCGTGCAGATTGATCTCGTCATTCGGGGCATCTCCTGCCTGCGTCCGGGTATACCGGGGCTTTCGGAAAATATCCGTGTGAAGAGCATCGTGGGGCGCTTCCTCGAGCATTCCCGCATCGTGGCCTTCGGGGCAGGGCATGACCTGCCGCATCCCAATGCCAAGGTCTATATTGGCTCGGCTGACTGGATGCCGCGCAACCTGCACCGTCGTGTGGAGACGCTGATCCCCATCGAGAACCCCACGGTGCATGAGCAGATCCTGGACCAGATCATGGTGGCCAATTTCCGCGACAACCAGTTCTCCTGGAATTTGGAGCCGGATGGCAGCTTCAGCCGTGTGGAGCCCGACGATAAAAATCCGGCTTTCAGCGCCCACCAATTCTTTATGGAAAACCCTTCTCTCTCTGGACGCGGCAGTGCCCTTGCTGGCAAGATAGCGGGCAAGGAAAAGAAGAAGGGTAACCGGGGCAAGTGAGTTGGCATTCAGGCTTCAGGACCGAGCCGCCGAAATACCGGCCGGTCGCGGTGGTGGATATTGGGTCCAACTCCGTGCGTCTTGTTGTCTATGACGGCTTGCGCCGTTCGCCGTCTCCGATCTTCAACGAAAAAGTGCTCTGTGGCCTCGGCAAGGGCGTGGCCATTACCGGCCGCTTGAATGAAACAGCGATCACCCGCGCGCTGCAATCGCTGCGCCGCTTTCGCACTTTGGTGCAGCAGATCGGGGTAAAGCAGGTTTTCGCCGTGGCCACTGCTGCGGCGCGCGAAGCCGAGAATGGCGAAGAGTTTATCGACAAGGCCGAGAAGGCGCTGGGTGCGGGCATCCGGGTTCTGACCGGCAAGGAAGAAGCACGCTTTGCAGCTTTGGGTGTTCTGGCCGGCACGCCAGAGGCTGATGGTGTGGCAGGCGATCTGGGTGGCGGTTCGCTGGAGCTGATCGACATCAAGGACGGCAAGCTTCTCGATGGTGTAACATTGCCGATCGGGCCGTTGCGCCTTATTGATCTTTCCGGCGCCAATATCGACCGCGCGCAGACCATTGTGGATGAATATTTGTCCAAGACGCCGGTGCTGAAGAAGCTGAAGGGCCGCACTTTCTATGCCGTGGGTGGTGCGTGGCGTAACCTGGCGCGTGTTCACATGGCGCAGATGGATTACCCGCTGCATGTGTTGCATCACTACCAGATGGACCGCAAACAGGCGCGCAGCATTTCCGAGCTGATGTCGCATCTCACGGCTGCTTCGCTGAAAGACGTGAAGGACATGTCCAAGGCGCGTGTTGATACGCTGCCTTACGGTGCCATGATCCTCGACCGGTTGATGCATTTTGGTGAAGCCAAGAATGTGGTGATCTCGGTTTATGGCGTGCGCGAGGGGCTGCTTTATTCAAAATTGCCGCGCAAGAAAATGTCATCGGACGCGCTGTTGTCCTCGTGCTGGGATTTTGCCCGTCGCTATGCACGCTCGCCTGCGCATGAGCTGGAGCTCTGCGACTGGACCGACCAGATTTTCTCCAAGAAGGGTCTTGCCGAGACAGAAGAACAAAAGCGCCTTCGCTATGCGGCGTGTCTCTTGGCCGATATCGGTTGGCGCGCGCATCCGGATTACCGGGCCGAGCGTTCGCTGGGCATGATCTCACAAGCCGCCTTTGTAGGCATCGACCATCCGGGGCGCGTATTTCTCGCCCTTACCATTTTCTTCCGCTACGACGGCGAGGCGATGAGCGAAGACATGACGCGCCTTCTGGACGACAAGCATGTTGAGCGGGCGCATCTTTTGAGCTCGCTGTTCCGCCTGGCCTACATCCTTTCGGCTGCCATGCCGGGGCTGCTGCCACGCATCGGCATCAAGATCGAGGCGAAAGCGCTGGTATTGACCCTGCCGGAAAAGTTGAAAGACTTGATGGGCGAGCGGGTTGAAAAGCGCCTCAGTGAGCTTGCTTTTGAAATGGGGCTGACGCCGAAAGTGGCGATCAAGTAGCAGCCAGCTTTCATGCTTCCGTCATCTGGCCGTGGATTACTGCCAGTTAATGAAAACAGGAGTCGTGAAATGAAAAGCCCAATCCTCGCCCTTGCCGCCGTTCTGCTTTTCAGCGTATGCGCCATCGCGGATGAAAAGCTGCCACAGGCTAATGATCCCTATTTCAAGAAGGCCGCCGAACAGCTGGCGCAACGCGAAGCATTGGTGCCCAACACGGGCAAGGCGAAGAACATCATCCTCATGATCGGTGACGGCATGGGCATTCCCATGGTTACGGCCACGCGCATCTATCAGGGCCAGGCCGCAGGCAAGGATGGCGTGACCAACAAGCTGGCCTTTGAACAACTGCCTTATGCAGCGCTTTCGCGTACCTACAGCGCTGATGCGCAGGTAACAGATTCAGCTCCTTCTGCCACCGCCATGACCAGCGGCGTCAAGCTGCGCAATGACGTACTGGGCCTCAATGCCGACGCGGCTTGGGGCGATTGCGCGGGCTCCAAGGGCAAGGAAGTGCGCACGATTTTTGAAATGGCTGAGTTGGCCGGCAAAGCGACGGGTGCGATTACCACCACGCGCATCACCCATGCCACGCCGGCTGCCGCCTATGCCCACACGCCGAACCGCGACTGGGAGAATGATGCTCAACTCAAGGAAGCCGGCAAAGGCTGCAAGGATATTGCCGACCAGCTGGTGAGCTGGCCTTTTGGTGACGGGCTCGACATTGCCATGGGCGGTGGCCGCACGAATTTCCTGCCGGATACCGAGAAGGACCCGGAGGACGAAGGCAAGACTGGCGAACGCAAGGATGGCCGTGACCTGACCAAGGAATGGGTTGCCAAAGGCAACAACCACGTCGTGATCTATGACAAGAGGGGTTTCGATGCGCTGGATGTGAAATCCACTCCGAAAATCCTTGGCCTGTTTCAGCGCTCACACATGACCTATGAGGCCGACCGCGCCAAGGACAAGCTGGGTGAACCGTCATTGGCTGAAATGACCAAGCTCACGCTCGATGTGCTGAAGCAGCATGACAGCGGCTATGTGCTTATGATCGAAGGCGGGCGCATTGACCATGCAGAGCATGAAGGCAATGCCGCGCGAGCCCTGTCTGAAACCGCGATGTTCGATGAAGCGGTGAAGGTGGTTCTGGCCAATACCGACCCGAAAGACACTCTGGTGGTGGTGACCGCCGATCACAGCCACACGATGACAATTGCCGGCTATCCCAAGCGCGACAACCCTATCCTCGGCAAGGTTGTTGGCGTTGATGGTAAGGTGACTTTGGCAGACGATGGCAAACCTTACACCACGATCAATTTCGCCAACGGTCCCGGCGGTCTTTTCCCCGTACTGAAAAAGGGCGAGGCCAAGGATGCCGCACAACCGGCAGGCCCGAGGCCGGACCTTTCAGATGTTGATACCGAAAAGGTTGATTTTATCCAGCAGGCCGGGGTTCCGATGGCATCTGAAACCCATGGCGGCGAAGATGTGGCGATCTATGCGTCAGGTCCGCAAGCCTATCTGTTTGGCGGCACGGTGGACGAGAACTACATCTATCACGTTATGGCCAAGGCTTCCGGCCTCGGACAGTAAATTGCGTGGTGCGGTCTGTCGCAGGCCGCGCCCGCTTCATGTTCCGAAGAATTCTTTCCATCGCTCTGGTGGGACGCCTGAAAACATCACGTGCGAGGCGTGCAATTCGCCTTCCGCCGGCCAGAACGGCTCCAACCCGCCGCTGGGGCAATTGGTGATTTCGCCCACCATGAAAGTCTTTCCGTCGCTGTAGAGATCGATCCTGACCAAAAAGAAACCTGCCGCCAGTTTTTCGGAAGCGGCAATCATTGCGTCCAGATTAGCCGGTCTTTCTACATCCTCCTCCATGGTCTTGCAGGCTACGGTGAAAGGCAGCCTGTTCCAATTCGTATCATATGTCAGGCAGGTGCGATCAACGGTGCGCCTGATCACTACTTCGATCATCCGGGCCTTGCCATTCACACAATGGATTTTGAAATCCGGTGGATCGATCATGTCAAAGGCCAGCCGTTCCACGATGACCTTGCGGGCAAGTGGGCGATAATTCGCTTCAAAAGTGGCGCCATAGAAATTGAACTTCAACCATCCGGCGATCTGCTTGATGTTCAAAGCTTCGCCATTCTGGCGCACGATATATTGCCCGCAGGAATGGGTTGGTTTGATGCAGCAGCGGGCTGGAAAATCGTAAGCCCTGACCTGCGCCGCACTGGTCAATATGGCCAGCGTGGGAACAGCATGCTGCGGGCCTAGCACTTCGCCGACATGTTGCTTCACCAGCTCCTTGTCAGAAACCTTCACGGCGAGCGGGCGCGCCAGGCTGCCATCAGTCTTCACTCTGAAATAAACATCGTTGAACAGCAGCCGTTTCACCGGAAGGCGGCGGTTCGCCTTTATGTGCAGCAGGTAACACATGACGTATTCAAGCTGCCGCGAAGTGGGAAGGTGCAAGGCCTGGATGACATAGTGGATTGCAATGACAAGCCGCACCAAAGAGCGTGGCAGGAGCTTGGGCAATTTATCCGGGGTTTGCAGTTCCGCTTCAGACATCAAAGAATGCTTCCCATTGTTCTTGTGTAATGCCGGTGAACATTAGCTGTGACGCCAAGATTTCCGCCTCCGACGGGGTGACAGGTGTCGCGGCGGAATTCGAGCAATGGGTGATTTCACCGATCCTGGTCTCCTTGCCGTCAGTATGGCGATCAATCCCCACGACGAAAAAATCCGCTGCCAGGCGTTCGGCGGCAGCAATGAGAGCGGGCAGGCTTGGCGGCAGGGACCAATGTGCTGATGATGCGAGGATCAAGACAGGGTGACCTGCGTTTGTAATTTCTGGGTCTTGGGATTTTGCGGCACTGGTGGGGGAGGTGCTCCCGTTTCGAGGCCGTGCAGGAATTTCGACCATTGCTCTGGTGTTCGGCCTTCGAAAATCACCTTCGAGGCAATGATTTCGCCTTCGGGCGGAAAGAACCTGTTTAATGCTCCGCCCGAACAATTGGTGATTTCGCCGATTTGAAAGGCTTTTCCATCGGTGTAGCCGTCAATCCTGACGGCATAGAAATCCGCGGCCAATTTCTCGGCCACCTCCAGAATTTCGGCCAGATTGCCCGGCCTTTTGAATTTCCGGTAGACATTGTCCAGTTGGTCGATGAACACCAATTCATTCCACTGCGTATCGAAATTAGTGCAAGAGCGAGCCGTTGAGCGATCGGCGATCATAGCGACCATGCGTGCCTTGCCGGCTATGCAATGGATTTTAATTTCGTGAGGATTTTCTGCGCCTAGCGCGAAGCATTCAACAATCACTTTGGGGACGAGTCCTTGGTAATTGATTTCGTAACTCTCACGGTAGTAATCGAACTCGAACCAACTTTTGATGCGTTCAAGGTCCAGCTTCTCGCCATTTCTGCGCAGGATCACTTGGGCCCAGCCGTGAGTTGACTTGATCACGCAACGCGCCGGAAATGGAAATGCATCGACCTCATCTGGATGTCTCAGAACCGCATGGGTTGGGATGTTGTAGGAATCGCCCACCACTTTCGCGATATGTTGCTTCACCAATTCCTTGTCCGAAACCAGATGCGGCAATGCTTCGTCCAGAAAAGGGCTGACCTTCACCCAGAACAACACGTCATTGTGCAGGAGCCGCCTCTTGGGAAAGCGGCGAAGAACGATGATAAATAGCGCATAGCACATGGCAAAATCGCGCCAACGGGAAGGTGGAATACGCAACGCACGAATGACGTAGCGCACAAATCGTCCAAGCCAAACGGCAGGAAATGGCAATGGCGGTGGCATGGTTTCGGGAACGGGCAGCCAGTCTTTTGGTTTCGCTGTCATGTGCGTCCCGAAGCGTCACATATGCCGGATGACGGCCTTGCCCTTGTCCATGGTGATACAGGCGCGGCCATGTTTCAGGTCGAGCGCGAGATTGCCGAACACTTCGCGCTGCCAACCCTTGGTGGCGGGCACATCGGCGTTGTCGTCCATCGCCAGAGCCTCGATATCACTGGCTGAGGCAACGAGCTTGGGCGCAATGCCTTGCGCTTCGCAGATGATTTTCAAAGCGAGCTTCAGGATTTCGGCGGCTGATTGCGCACTGGCCGACATTTCATCGGGGCGGCCCTTGTTGAAGGGCACTGTGTCTGGATCGCGGGCCAGGCCATCGGCCACCGCCTTGAGGATGGCGGCACCTGTGTTTGAATTGCCGGTGCCACGCGAAACCAAGCGCAGCTCGTTCACATCCTGTGCCGATTGCGGAATCTGGATTGCGATTTCAGCCACCGCCTCATCCTTGAGGACGCGGCCACGCGGTACATCACGGTTTTGCGCCTCACGCTCGCGCCAGGCCGCCACCGACATTAGCACTGCTTGTTGCTTGCGGTTCTGGATGCGGGCCTTGATGCGGCGCCAGCTTTGCTCTGGATCAGCCCGGTAAGTTGAGGGTTCGGTGAGGTTCTTCAGCTCGGCTATCAGCCAGGCTTCGCGGCCGTTCTTGTCGAGCAGCTCTTTCAGCTTTTGATAGACGATGCGCAGATAAGTCACGTCAGCGATGGCGTAAGCCAATTGCTTCTGGGTGAGGGGACGGCGCGACCAGTCGGTGAATTGCGAAGACTTGTCGATGGAGCCACCAGCGAGCTTGCGCACGATGGCTTCATAGCCCACCTGGTCGCCGAAGCCGCAGACCATTGCGGCGATCTGGGTGTCCATCACCGGTTTGGGCAATGCGCCGGCCAGCAGATAGAGGATTTCAAAATCCTGCTTGGCGGCATGGAAAACCTTGACGACTTTTTCATTGGCCATCAGGTCAAAGAAGGGGCTGAGGTCGATGCCGGGCGCCATCGGGTCGATCAGCGCAGCATCGACGGTGCCTGACACCTGGATCAGGCAGAGCTTGGGGTAATAGGTGGTTTCACGCAGGAATTCGGTATCGACGGTAATGAACTCATCCTGCGCCCACTTGTTGCAATAGGCGGTGAGATCATCGGTGGTGACGATGGTGTGGACGGGATTTTGGGTGCCGAGATTGCGATGGGGCATTGTGTCTATGCCTTTCCAAAAACACGTTTGAAGATCGTGTTCACATGTTTGGTGTGGTAGCCGAGGTCAAACAGCTTTTCGAGTTCCTTGGGCGGCAGGTGTGCTGCCACATCCTTGTCGGCCTTCAGCAGGTCGAGGAACTGGCCTTCGCCGCGCCAGACCGGCATGGCATTGCGCTGCACGGCGGCATAGGAGGCTTCGCGGCTCATGCCCTTCTGGGTCAGCGCCAGCATCACCCGCTGCGAATGGATGAGGCCGCCCAGCTTGTCCATGTTGCGCTTCATATTTTCTGGATAGACGAGCAGCTTGTCGATCACACCTGCCAAACGCTTCAACGCGAAATCGAGATGCACGGTGGCGTCGGGGCCGATGCCGCGTTCAACCGACGAATGCGAAATGTCACGCTCGTGCCACAGCGCCACGTTTTCCATCGCCGGAATGGTGGCGGAGCGCACGAGGCGCGCAAGGCCGGTGAGGTTCTCGGTGAGGATCGGGTTGCGCTTGTGCGGCATGGCGCTGGAGCCCTTCTGGCCGGGAGAGAAATATTCCTCCACTTCCAGAACTTCAGTGCGCTGCAAATGGCGGATTTCGGTGGCCACCCGCTCGACCGAGGAGGCGATCACGCCCAAAGTGGCAAAGAACATCGCATGCCGGTCACGCGGGATGACTTGGGTGGAGACGGGCTCCACTTTCAAACCCAGCTTCTTGGCCACATAGGCCTCGACTGATGGATCAATATTGGCGAAGGTGCCGACAGCACCTGAAATGGCGCAGGTGCCCACGTCTTCACGTGCCGCCTTCAGGCGCTCTTTGGCACGGGAAAATTCGGCGTAGGCGAAGGCCAGCTTGAGGCCGAAAGTGACAGGCTCGGCATGGATACCGTGGCTGCGGCCGATGGTCGGCGTCATCTTATGTTCAAAGGCACGCTTCTTCAGGGCGGCGAGGACTTCATCCAAATCAGCCATCAACAAATCTGCGGCGCGGGTGAGCTGGATGTTGAAGGTGGTGTCCAGCACGTCCGACGAAGTCATGCCCTGGTGCACGAAGCGTGCTTCGGGCCCTACGATTTCCGAGAGGTGCGTGAGGAAGGCGATAACGTCATGCTTCACTTCCGCTTCGATGGCGTCGATGCGGGCCACGTCGAATTTCGCGTTCTTGCCCTTTTCCCAGATTTTCTTCGCAGCGGCTTTTGGCACAATGCCAAGCACGGCCATGCGGTCAGCTGCGTGAGCTTCGATTTCAAACCAGATCCGGAACCGGGTTTCGGGCGCCCAGATTTGGGCCATGTCTTTGCGGGTGTAGCGCGGAATCATCTAATAACTTTCGGGGGGTACGATTTGTGTCGTCCCTGTAACGTATCTTGCCCCCGGGTGCGAGTCCGTATTCTAGAATGCCTTGAAGGTGACCACGGTGAACGTATCCCGGATGCCGGGCACGGTCTGAACCTTCTGGGCGATGAAATGGCCGATGTCTTCATCCTCACTCAGATAGAATTTCACCATCAAATCAAACTCGCCGGCGGTGGAGAAAATCTCCGAAGCGATTTCGGCATCGGCAATGGCATTGGCCACTTGATAGGATTTGCCGAGCTCACATTTGATCTGGACGAAGAAGGCGCGCATTCACTGGGTCTCTGGTGCAATGGTCTGATACTGACCGTTGTTCCACGAAAACCACGAGAAGTGCAAGTCCGCAAGATCGCCTTTGGGATCAAAGCTCAAGGGGCCAAGGCGGGTAGTGATGGGCTGGCCGGACCTCGCCCAGGCCGCCAAAGCGGCTCCGGCATGGGGGCCCTTGGCCTGTGCGGCGGCCGCATAAACCTCGACGGCAGCATAGGCGGGCAGGGTGGGGCCATCGGTGGCGACGTTCAAAGATTTCAGCTCTGCCGCCAGATCGCGGCCTTCGCGCGTGCCCATCGGGTCGGCGGGGAAACTGACCAGGGTGGCCTCTCCAGCCGCACCGGAGGCTTGCCAGAAGAGATCGGCCAGCAGACTGTCAGGACCATAGCGCCGCAGGCTCAGGCCCGCTGCTTCGGCTTGGGCAGCCAGATGCCCGGCATCGGTGGCGGAGGCAGCAATGTAGAGCGTGTCGATGCCCGCTTCCTTCATCCTGCCGATCAGGTCGGCATAGTCTTTCTGATCGGGGGTGAAGGAGGCGATCAATGTGGCGCCCTTTGCATAGGCGGCGGCAAAACTCTGGGTGATGGATTTCATTGCCGGTGTGCCATCGTCCAGCAAAGCCAGCTTGGCTTGTGGCCGTTTGGCCAGCACGCGCTTGGCGGCAAAAGCTCCCTGCGCATCCATGCGCGCGGCGAGGCGCAATACATTGGACAGACCCGATTCGGTGAGGGACGGCAGCATGGCGGCGGGCGAGATCATCATCACGCCGGCCTTGTCCAATACGCGAGCGGCAGCGAGAGAAGGATTCGAACAGAAAGACCCGATCACCACATCGGCTTTGGCTTCGATCAGCTTTTGGGCGGCATCTTCGGCCTTGGCACTGTCGCAAATATCATCAGCCGAAATCAGGGTGAGTGTTTCGCCCTTGATGCCGCCCCTGGCGTTAATCGCATCGACAGCAGCCTTGGCGCCGCCCAAGAGCTGTTGTCCAAAAGGCTGGTATTGGCCGGAGAGCGGCGCCTCCACGCCGATGACGATGTCAGCCTTGGCCGTGTTGATCCCGGCCCATGCCATTACAAGGAACAGCCCTGCAACGGCAGATCTGATCATCCATTCTTCTCTCTGGCGCGCTTGACGGCGGGGCGCTCGCCCATGCGCTTGAAATGATCGTTGAGGCGTGGATATTGCGTGATGTCCACGCCGTCATTCGGCAGCCAGGTGCAGATATTGTAGAGATAGCCATCCGCCGTGGTGAATTGCTCGCCCATGACCCACGGGCCCTTGAGCAAATGGTTCTCAAAGATCGACATGCATTCATTCATGTTCTGCGGCACTTTGATTTTGAGGTTCTCAATCACCGCCGGATCATCGCTCCAGCGATAGCCGCGCCGGTTATGGGCGTGGTTCACATGCACGGTGGAGGACAGATAGGAGTTCACCGCCTGCATTTCGGCAAAGTGAAACGGATCGGCGGGTGCGAGTTTGGCTTGCGGATGCGTCTGTGCCACATAGGCCAGCAAAGCCACGTTCTCGCTCAACACACCTTCTGGCGTTCCAAGTGCGGGCACGCGGCCCTTTGGGTTCTTGGCCAGATATGAAGCCGAGCGCTGTTCCCCGCCGGGGAAATCCACCCGGTACATTTCATAGTCAGCGCCTGCTTCTTCCAGGGCAATGGCCGTGGCGAGAGAACAGGTGCCGGGTGCAGCGTAAAGGGTTAGCTTGGCGCTCAAGCAACACCCTTTTCATCGAGCAGCTTCTTCAATTCGCCGGACTGGAACATTTCCATCACGATATCGCTGCCACCGACAAATTCGCCCTTGATGTAGAGCTGCGGAATGGTGGGCCAGTTGGTGTATTCCTTGATGCCGTTGCGCAAGGCTTCATCAGCCAGCACGTTTACATCCTTGAACGGCACGCCGAGATGCTGAAGGATTTGCACAGTGCGGCCCGAGAAGCCGCACATCGGCATATCAGCGGTGCCCTTCATGAAGAGAACGATGTCGTTGGTCTTCACTTCATTGTCGATCTGTTCGTGGGTCGTGGCCATTTGATTATTCCTGTGGGGTTGATGTTTGAAGGGCAAGGGCATGAAGCTCGCCACCCATGCGGCCCTTGAGGGCGGCATAGACCAATTGGTGCTGCTGCACGCGGTTCATGCCCTTGAAAGTGGGCGAGATGACATTGGCGGCATAGTGGTTGCCATCGCCAGCCAGATCGCGAATCTCAACGCTGGCATCGGGGATGCCTTCCTTGATGAAGCGTTCAATATCCTGGGCGCTCATGGCCATGGGCGGAAAATCCTTGTTCGGTCTCCTAAATAAGCCCTCACGCAAGGGATTACCAGTGGCATAGCCACATCCTTGATTTGCAGGGCGCGCGGAGATAGACCGTGGCTGCAATTTATGATTTGCGCTGCTGGGCCCAAGCCCGCTGCGCTCACGAGGGAGTCCTCATGACAGTTTCACGCCGCGGTTTTGTGTTGGGTGCTTCTTTGCTGGGCGGCTGTTCGGTGGCGCAGGCGTCCAAACTTCTGGTGGCCCCGACCAAGAATGCCGCTGCATCTGCACCTGCAGCGCCCGCCGCCCCGGCGACTGCCGCCGCCCCGCAGCCTTTCGTGCCCTCGGCCCAGCCCGCACCTGCCTCCGAGCCGTTCCATGTGAAAATGGATGAATGGCGCAATCTGGATTTTAAATACCAGCGCCAGAAGATGGCATATGCATCCGACCAAGCGCCGGGCACCATTGTGGTCGATGCGGGGGGCTGCTTTTTGTATTACATTCTCGGCGGCGGGCAGGCGATACGCTATGGCGTTTCACTGGGCAAAGCCGCCCATGCCTGGACGGGGCAGGTGGTGATCCAGAAACTGGCTGTGTGGCCTGTCTGGGTGCCCGCACCCTATCATCTGCAGCAGATCCCATCCCTGGTGAAATGGATCCACGGCATGCCTGGCGGGCCGGATAATCCGCTGGGCGCGCGCGCCATGTATCTCTATCAGGGCAAGGTGGACACAGTGAACCGCATCCATGGCGGGGCGGCGATCGACATGATCGGGAGCAAGAAAACCGCTGGCTGCATCGGCATGCTGAACTGCGATGTGATCGATCTCTATAACCGCGTCCGGCTGGGCACCAAGGTTGTGATGGTGGCCGGCAAGGGCATTTTCGGCTAAGCGCTGGCCATAAACTCCGGGAACCAGCCTTCATGGGCGCGGCGGATTTCCGAGATGGAAAGCGCTACCGCGCTGCCGATCTTGAGCGTGGCTTCGGCTGTAACCTCGCCTATGATTTCGGCGGGAACCCCTTGCTCTTGTGCGGCTGACAAAAGAGTCATCGCCTTGTCCGGCTTGGCGCTGATCATATAGCGCGCCTGATCCTCGGCGAAGAGGGCCACATGGTCGAGCGCTTCGAGCTTCACACCGAAGCTGGTGGGCAAGGCCATCTCGATCACCGCGGCAGCAAGCCCACCGTCGGACAGATCATGCACAGCGGTGACATTGCCGGCATGGATGGCGGCACGCACGAAATCGCCGTGTTTTTTCTCACGTGCCAAATCAACCGGCGGCGGGGCGCCTTCTTCGCGGCCCAGCACATCGCGCAGATAGGCTGACTGGCCCAGTTCCTGGCCATGGCCACCGATGAGAATGATCACATCGCCCGCCTGCTTGAAGCGGCTGGTCATCATCTTGGAGAGATCAGGCAGCAGGCCCACACCACCGATGGTGGGCGTGGGCAGAATGCCTTGTCCCATGGTTTCGTTGTAGAGCGAGACGTTGCCGGAGACGATGGGATAGTCGAAAGCCTTGCAGGCTTCGCCGATGCCTTTTAGCGCGAACACCAACTGGCCCATGATTTCCGGGCGTTCGGGATTGCCGAAGTTCAGATTGTCGGTGATGGCGATGGGCTCGGCGCCCACGCAAGTGAGGTTGCGCCAGCTTTCGGCCACGGCCTGCTTGCCGCCTTCAAACGGATCAGCCTCGACATAGCGCGGCGTCACGTCGGACGTGACGGCGATGCCCTTCTTGTCATTGATGCGCACCACGCCGGCATCACCGCCGGGGATCTGCGCCGAGTTGGATTGCACCAGCGTGTCATATTGTTCCCACACCCAGCGGCGCGAGCACATATCGGGCGAACCCATCAGCTTCACCAGTGCGGCACCCAGATCATTCGGCGCAGGCACAGATTCTGGCGCAAGGCGCGCGCGCTTCTTGGGCTCCACCCAAGGGCGATCATATTCGGGCGCGTTGTCGCCCATTTCCTTGATTGGCAGATCGGCTTTCACTTCGCCGCCATGCTTGATGATGAAGCGCAGCGTATCGGTGGTGGTGCCGATGACAGCAAAAGCCAGGCCCCATTTCACGAAGATGGCTTCGGCTTCTTTTTCCTTCTCGGGCTTCAGCACCATGAGCATGCGCTCTTGGCTTTCTGAGAGCATCATTTCATAGGCGGTCATGCCGGGTTCGCGGCAGGGCACTTTGTCGAGATCAAGCTCGATGCCGAGATCGCCCTTGGCACCCATTTCAACCGCTGAACATGTGAGGCCCGCAGCCCCCATATCCTGAATGGCGATGACGGCACCGGAGGCCATGAGTTCAAGGCAGGCTTCCAGCAAGCACTTCTCAGTAAAGGGGTCGCCGACCTGTACGGTGGGGCGTTTTTCAGCCGCCTTCTCGTCGAATTCGGCCGAGGCCATCGTCGCACCATGGATGCCGTCACGGCCCGTCTTGGCACCGAGATAGACAACCGGCAGTCCCACGCCCTTGGCCTTGGAATAGAAAATCTTGTCGGCATCGGCGAGACCCACGGCCATCGCGTTGACGAGGTTGTTGCCATTGTAGCGCGCGTGGAAATTCACCTCGCCGCCCAGCGTCGGCACGCCGAAGGAATTGCCATAGCCACCCACGCCCGCCACCACACCGGAGACGAGATGCTTGGTTCTGGGATGCGAAGGCTCGCCAAAGCGAAGCGCGTTCAGCGCGGCGATGGGGCGGGCACCCATGGTGAACACGTCGCGCAAAATGCCGCCAACGCCGGTGGCCGAGCCTTGATAAGGTTCGATGAAAGACGGGTGGTTGTGGCTTTCCATCTTGAAGATGATCGCCTGGCCGTCATCAATGTCGATCACCCCGGCATTTTCACCAGGCCCGCAGATTACGCGCTTGCCGGTGGTCGGCAATGTCTTGAGCCATTTCTTGGACGATTTGTAGGAGCAATGCTCGTTCCACATCGCCGAGCAGATGCCCAATTCGGTGAAGGTAGGCGCGCGACCGAGAAGGCCGAGGAAACGCTCATATTCATCGGGCTTCAGCCCGTGCTGGGCAACGAGTTCGGGGGTGATGGCGGGTTCGGCTTTGCTCATGGGGCTCGTTTAGACAACAGGTTTTGGATTCACAATTCTCTTGTGCGGGTTTTGAGACGCGCCAGCAGATGGTCCACCGTGACCACGACCAGACCGAGCGCGAAGAAGAAGGCGAGCAGGAACACAACATTGCGCAGCACGATCAGGTAGCCCAGCGTTCCGGCGTCCAAAAAGGGGTAGGGATAGAGCCCCGTCAGTGCTCCGCGCGACACCGCGTAAACCACATAGGCGAGGCCGGGTGCCAACCAAGTGAAACTGTCAAGGTAAGCCGTCGCGCCCTTGGGTACAAAAATCAGCCAGTAGAGAATGAATAAGGCTGGCGAAATGTAATGCAGCGAAATGTCGAGGAGTTTGAAAATGCCCTGCGGCTCCCAGATATCCTGCAACACCGCGATATAAACGCAGGCCACGATGGCAATGTAGAGCGCCATGGCGGCCTGCCATTTGGGGGAACGCAGAATGCTGCTCTTCCAGTTCAACAGTGACGCCAGATAGAACAGCACCACGGCGATGTTGGTGAGAATGGTGAAAAAGCTAAGCACATTCACCATGCTGCCCGCAAAGCTCATGCCCTTTTCTTCAAAGGCAGGCACGCTGACGATAAATTGGGTGATGACGGCAAGCGCCACAAAGGCAGCCCCCAGCATTTCATAAAAGCGTTGAAGGGGGCGGCCTGCGCCACTCATGCCGCGAGGAGACCCTCAAACAACGGCAGGCAATCCTGCTTGCCATGCAGCTTTTCGATCATGTTTTCGGGATGGGGCATCATGCCGATCACGTTGCCGGCTTCATTGCAGATGCCGGCAATGTCATTGGTTGAACCATTGGGGTTGGTGCCTTCGGCATAGCGGAACACCACGCGGCCTTCACCTTCCAGTCGCTTCACGGTTTCGGCATCGGCGATGTAATTGCCTTCTCCGTGCGCCACGGGGCAGGAGACGACGCTGTTTTTTGGCATCGTCCTGGTGAAATAAGTTTCATTGTTTTCAATGCGAAGGCGCACTTCCTTGCAGACGAACTTGAGTTGCGCATTGCGCAGCAGCGCGCCGGGTAGCAGGCCTGCTTCGGCGACAATCTGGAAGCCGTTGCAGACAGCCAAAACCTTCAAGCCTTTCAAGGCTTTGGCTTTGACATCTGTCATGATGGGTGAGCGGGCGGCAATGGCGCCGCAGCGCAGATAGTCGCCGTAAGAGAAGCCGCCAGGCACCACCACCAGATCAACGTCAGGCAGCGTCGTGTCCGTGTGCCAGACGACATGGGGCTTGAACCCCGTGGTCTTTTCCAGCGCCATCACCATGTCGCTGTCGCGGTTGATGCCAGGGAAGAGAAGGACGGCGGATTTCATTAGGTAGTCCTAAATTTGTTATGCTCTGTTTCAAGCTCTAGTGAACAAAGAAATTCAAAAAAATATTGAAGATTGTCATCTTCGATCACATGAAATTTTATCGTCATTTGCAGAATTTTTTGGATACTCTCATCAAATGCCTTTTTGAACTCGAGGTCATTTCGCAAAAGATCAGTCCTTGACCCGACGGTGGTATAAGTTACCTTGCGTCCAGTCGTATTTCGAGCAAGCAAGAAAGCAAACGTTGAGCCGGATGCAGTTCCGTTTACATGTTGCCGGATCCGCTTCCTTAGGTCTCGCGCCCGGCCTACATAAATTGGTCGATCACCTTGAAAAAAAACATAAACTCCAGGAGAATTAGGGAGTTCATTTCTTGCTCTTTCAAAAGAGACAGCAGCACCTTTTTTCAACGCCGCAAGATGTTGGCGCGCGTCCTTCAAAATCCCAGAGAACTTTGTACCAAGTTCTACAGAGTCTCCGAAATCGATGACGCTCGAACTCATCATAATTAGCTCAGTTCTATCTCGTAATTCTCGATAACCGTATTGGCGATCAGTTTTTCGCACATGGATTTGAGTTGGGCTTCGGCCTTGGCCTTGTCCGTCTCAGCCAGTTCGACTTCGAAATATTTGCCCTGGCGCACGCTGTTCACGCCGCCAAAACCCATTGAGCCGAGGGCGCCTTCAATGGCCTTGCCCTGCGGATCGAGGACGCCGTTCTTGAGCGTCACTTTGACTTTGGCTTTCATGAATCAGTCTTCACCAGTTTGGGCTTGGCGCGTTCGGGCGCTTCACCGGGCTGAATGATACCGAGGCGGCGCGCCACTTCCTGATAGGCGTCCGTGAGGCTGCCCAGATCACGGCGGAACACGTCCTTGTCGAGCTTCTGCTGGGTCTTAATATCCCAGAGCCTGCAATTGTCCGGCGAGATTTCATCGGCCAGAACCACGCGCATCATGTCGTTCTCGATGTAGCGGCCATATTCCATCTTGAAATCGACCAGCTTGATGCCGATGCCGAGGAAGAGGCCCGAGAGGAAATCATTGATGCGGATCGACATGTGCATGATGTCGTCCATTTCCATCGGCGTGGCCCAGCCAAAAGCGGTGATATGTTCTTCATTCACCATCGGATCGCCGAGCTTGTCGTTCTTGTAATAGCATTCGATGATCGAGCGGGGCAGCGGCGTGCCTTCTTCCAGCCCGAGGCGCTTGGCCAGCGAGCCGGCGGCGACATTGCGCACGACGATTTCCAGCGGAATGATTTCAACTGAACGCACCAGTTGTTCGCGCATGTTGAGCGAGCGCAGGAAATGCGTGGGCAGACCCATCTCATTGAGCTTCAGGAAGATGTGCTCCGAGATGCGCTGATTGAGTACGCCCTTGCCTTCGATCACGGCCTTCTTTTCGGCGTTGAACGCGGTCGCATCATCCTTGAAGTGGACGATCACTGTATTCGGCTCCGGGCCTTCATACAGAATCTTAGCCTTGCCTTCATAAATGCGGGTGCGCTTGCCGTTCATTGACAAAATCCTCAAAACTAAACCTCGGGAATCACACTAACATAAGGGGGTAGGCTGCGGTGGAATCTCGCGCCCCCTGTGGAAAGCGGCCTTCTAGGACCTCTTGGTGCGGCGCACAATCGATTTTTCGCCTTGAACCGAAAGGGTTTTATCACCACATGAAAACAAGAGCTTGCCCTTCAGCTTGTCGCTGTCGCAATATCAGGCTTGATAACATTTTACGGGGACCAAAACATGACCACTTTTGACAAGCGCGAAATGGCCGAAGAAGGCAAGTTTGCCCATGATGCTGAAAAGCTTTTCAAGATCCGCGCGCGCCGCGCCAAGCTGGTAGGCCAATGGGCTGCCGGGAAGCTGGGCTATGCCGGCGATGAGGCTGATGCCTATGCCAAATCCCTGATCTTGGCTGACCTGGAAGAAGATGGTGATGCGGACGTTGTGCGCAAGCTGAAGGCGGATTTCGCCGCCAAGAAGATCGACGTGTCTGACCACCAGATTGAGCGCACACTGGCTGAAAAGCTGATCGAAGCCGAAAAGCAATTGCAGGCTGGCGCATAATGGATCTGCGCGCCCGGCTGCATGATGGCACGCCGTTTCTGTTTTCATGGATGGGTATTGCCGGTGCCAATCTGGCCGGGCAGGTGGCCCGCGCCGGCCTTGATGCGGTAGCGCTTGATCTGCAGCACGGCCAGATCGGCATGGACCAAGCGCAGGCCATGGCGGCCGCAGTTGTTGCCGCGGGCAAGCCCGTGATCACCCGTGTGTTGTGGAATGATCCGGGCTTGGTGGGCCAGGCGCTGGATTACGGGTCTTCCGTCATCATAGCACCGATGGTGAATTCGGTGGAGCAAGCCAAAGCACTGGTGAAAGCGGCGAAATATCCGCCGCTGGGCCAGCGGTCCTGGGGCGGCTATGCGATGGTGCAGGCTTCCGGCAAAACCATGGCTGGCTACCTCAAAGATGCCAACCGCGACACGTTTGTATTCGCCATGGTGGAAACTGTGGAAGCGCTGGACCTGGTGGAAGAAATTGCCGCGGTGCCTGGTTTGGACGGGCTGTTTGTCGGCCCCAGCGATTTGTCGATCGCACTTTCCAAGGGCCAGGAATTGAACCGCGTTTCTGCCGCCAACCTGGTGGCAATGAAACGGGTGCATGAGGTGGCCAAGAAGAATGGCTTGGTCTCAGGAGCTTTCGCCGGCACCTCTGAAATCATCAATCAGTATTATGCGATGGGCTTCACCTTCATGGCGGCGGTGACTGACAATGATGCCTTGAAGATGGGCATTGGTGCGATTGCAGCCGGCGTGAAATAACGACAAATTACGGGCCTGTTCTTCATTCTTCATTCTCCACGCCGCCTTAGTTAACTGGCGGCCGTTGGTGATCGGCGTAAATTAACGATGCGGCGAAATGAGTTCCCGCATCGGAAGGCTGGAGCCACGCGCCATCCCTTCCGCACATGATATGTGTGATTGGGCAGGGTGCTGCTTTGATCGGTCAGTACGTGTTCAAATCCGCCTGGATAGGCGGTTCTCTCTGCCTTTGCATGTTGCTGGCAGTGCAGATTTTCGGGCACACCACGGTTGAGGCCTATCTGCGTTACTACATGATTGGCTTTGCGCATTGGCTGCCCTATGGATTGCCGGAATTCCTGGCGCGGGTGAAGGCTTCCTTGCTGCAGGCGATTTGACCTTTATTCCCAATCGGCTATTGCTCTGGGCATGACGCTTCCTTCTGCCCAGGCCCAGATTCTTGATCGTTTGATTGCCCTAGTTGAAGGCGCAGGCCCATTGCCAGCGCAGACCGACAAGTATTTCACCAACACCTCGCGCATCGTGGCCGATCATGGCGATGTGGAAGTGACCTTTGCCGTGTTCATGCGCCGCCGCGTGGTGGCTGCCCTTGAGCCGGTGATCCGGCTGGTCACGCATTTCGTGCCGGATGCCAAGATCAAACGCTTTGTCGCCGAAGGCGAAGTGGTGCCCTCCGAGCACAAGCTTCTCGAAATCACCGGCTCAATGAAAAAGCTGTCGGAGATTGAAACGCTGCTGCTGCAGAAGACGGGCTTTCCCTGTGTCGCCGCCAACAACGCCTATGAAATGTGCATGGCTATTCCGGACGCTGGTTTCATGGATATGCATGCGCGCCATGGTTCGGGTGCTGAGATGAACATTCTGGCCGCTTACGGCGCCAAGGTGGGCAGCGAGGCGGCGCGTGCCGCCAATCCCAAGGTCAAAGGTTTCATCGGTTCATCGCAGGATCTTACTGCTCCGTTTTTCGGAGCAGGAGGCGGCATGGGAACCATGCCCCACGCGCTGGTCGGCTATGCAGATGGCGATGTGCTGAAGGCGATGAAGCTGTTTCATGAAACGCTTCCCGAGGCGAAATCGCTCATCGCGCTGGTGGACTACACAGGTGAGGAAATTGCCGACAGCCTGCGTTGCGCCAAATGGTTCTTTGATGAGGCGAAGCTTGATCAGGCCGGCAAAGCATTCGGCATCCGGCTTGATACGCATGGTGGCCGGTTTGCCGAAGGGCTGGACTATGAAAAGTCCGTCGATGTGGTGGGCGACTGGCTGAAGGTGCGCGGCGAATATTCGATCGTGGAAACCGTGCTGGGCGGGCGCACTGTGCAACTTGACCCGACCAACATCCTGATCGACAAGGTGCGCCGCATTCTGTTCGGCAAAGGTGTGTCGGTTGCGGCCATCATCCATGCGCGCCGTGCCTTGGACAAGGCGGGGTATACGGCGGCACAGATCGTTGGCTCGTC
Source organism: Aestuariivirga litoralis (assembly GCF_015714715.1). NCBI lineage: Bacteria > Pseudomonadati > Pseudomonadota > Alphaproteobacteria > Hyphomicrobiales > Aestuariivirgaceae > Aestuariivirga > Aestuariivirga litoralis. The sequence continues at coordinate 547,440 of NZ_WAHS01000001.1, forward strand.
CGGATTTGATCCGCAAAAATGCCAGATCATGGGTGCAGCTCGTGCACCTATCAACACGGTGGGTACCGGCTCTTTCCTGCCTGCCACGCTGACTGAAACCTACGCAACTGCCGATATCATCAAATATGGCGACACCACCCGAGTGAAGATAGGCCGGGAGTTTTTACTATAATAAGGCCAATGTTTTGCGTTGAACGAGCATAAGCGCAAAGCTGCAGTTCTCATTGAGGAGGCCACTTCACTGGGAGACTGTTATGAACAAATTTTCTATCGCGTTGCTCGTCACTGCGACTGCCTTTGGATTCCAGGCCGCTGACGCCAGCGCCAAGGTGCATCACAAACACAAGAGCCATCACAAGGCGATGCATTATGCATCGGCAGCCGTGGTGGCCCGTATTGACATCAGCTCACAGCGTCTGACGGTCAGCGTGAATGGCCAGAACTATGGCAGCTGGCCGGTTTCCACAGCGCGTGCCGGCTATCACACGCCGCGCGGCACCTATGGTGCGATCCGGATGGCGCGGGTTTATTATTCCAAGAAATATGACATGTCGCCGATGCCGAACTCAGTGTTCTTCTATGGCGGCTATGCCATCCATGGCACCTATCATGTGAGCGGCCTTGGCCGCCCCGCCAGCCATGGTTGCGTGCGCCTGGCACCCGTCAATGCGGCCCAGCTTTACTCGCTGGTGGCGCGCTACGGAATGGGTAATACGCGGATTGTGATTACAGATTAATCACAAGATAGGTGGCTAAACCCGCCGTCTCTTCATCTTCAAAAAATGTTAATAGAAGTTAACGGGCCCCTTGCGGGGCCTCGCAAGCTCTGCGTAAATAAGGAACGGGGCAACTTACATTTTTGGAGACAACATGCGCAGGCTTCTTCTGGGGCTCATCTTGCCCCTTTCATTTATTATCATGAGCGCTTCGGCGCAGGCCGCATTCGGCGACCTTTTCAGACCGCGTCCGAATTTTGGTTCGCCCGGCAATGTGGTGGCCCATATTGATATCTCGAGCCAACGCCTTGATCTGACCGTAAATGGCATTCCTTATGGCAGCTATGCCGTATCCACCGCGCGTGCCGGTTATCACACGCCGCGTGGCCGCTATGGCGTGACCCGCCTGGCCAAGGTTTACTATTCCAAGAAGTACGACAATGCGCCGATGCCGAATTCGGTGTTCTTCTATGGCGGCTATGCCATCCATGGCACCGGCCACATTGCCAATCTCGGCCGCCCGGCCAGCCATGGCTGCGTTCGTCTCGCCCCGCAGAATGCTGCAATGCTATTCAGCCTGGTGCAGAAGTATGGCGCCCGGCACACCCGCATCATCCTGACCGATTGATGAGCCGCGTTGCCCTTATAACGGGCGGCGCACAGGGCCTGGGAGCCGCCACCGCTCAGAAACTTCTGCGCGGTGGTTTTTCCGGCGTCCTGCTGCTGGACCGCAATGCCGACAGGCTGGCGCAGGAGGCCAAGGTTCTGGCTCCGCTGGGCCGGGTGGAAACCCTGGCGCTTGATCTCGCCGATGATGTCACGCCCAAGCGTGCTGTTGCTGCTTGCGTTGAGAAATTCGGGCGGATCGATGTGCTGTTCAACGCCGCCGGAAACACGGCGCGGGGCAGCATTGCCAACGCCACGTTGGAAACCTTCCACGGCCTGTTCGATGTTAATGTCAAAGCTGCTCTGTTCATGATGCAGGAAACTGCAAAAGTGATGAAGGCGCAGGGCGGCGGCACCATCGTCAATGTGTCTTCGATGATTGCCTATGGCGGCCTGCCGCAGCTCGGCGTCTATTCCGCCAGCAAGGCTGCGCTCAATGCGCTGACCAAGCATGCCGCGCAGGAATTCGCCTGGGACGGCATTCGCACTTTCGCCATCGCACTCGGCTGGGCTCTCACTGAGGGTGAACGCGCAGTGCAGGCGCGTGAAGGAGCCCCTGCGGATTGGGCTGAAAAATTCGGTTCTGAATTGCCGGCCGGACGGCACATTGTGCCGGAGGATGTGGCGGAGCTGATGGCCTATCTGGTTTCACCCGCCGCGCAGATCATGAATGGCGCGATCATTGATTTCGAGCAGATGCCGGTGGGCATGTACCGCGCGCACCCGGCGATGAAGAGCTCAACCTAGTTCAAGCAGATTGATTTCCGGCGGCGCACCGAAGCGGATCGGCAGGTCCGAAACGCCAAGTCCGCCTGACACGATGAGATGGCAGCCGTCCTCGATGATGTGACCATAGGTGTATTTGCGACCATAGGCGGACGGAATGTAAGGCGCGTAACCCGCGATGCGGATCTGCCCGCCATGAGTGTGGCCTGACAATGTGAGCGAGACATGCGAGGGCATGTTGGCGAACATATCCGGCTCATGAGCCAGATGAATGATCGGTGCAGCATCCGTCACCTGCGCCAGCGTGCCATCAAGATCGGCCATGCCGACCAGCATGTTGCGGCCACGGAAAGCGACCAGGCTGTCGGTGCCTGTCACCCAGAATGGGATGCCATCCTTGTTGAGGCGTAACGCCCTGTTGGACAGAACTGGGATGCCGTTATCCTCGAAGGCGCGCTGGGCCTCTGGCGGGCCCTGACGGGTGCGCTGGGCATTTTTGTCGCCCCACCAATCATGATTGCCATTGATTGAATAGACGCCAAGCTTGGCGCGGAGCAGTCCGGCGATCTTGGCGGTCTCACCAATCGGCACCGTGCCGGAGCGGAATTTGAGGCCGGACACATAATCGCCCAGCATGAAAATGATATCAGGCTCCAGCGCATTCACCGCGTTGATGACACTGCGCCAGCGGGTGAGCGGAAACCATGGCTCCACCACATGCGGATCGGCGATCACGGCGGCGCGCAGTTTCAGGCCCGGTGTCCAGTTTGGTGGCGTGAAAGCATAGGCCGTGGTGTTGAGCAGAAAACCCGGCTCAATCACCACGCCATAGGTGGCCATTCCGAGGCCAGCCGCAGTCATGGCGCCAAAACTTTTGATGAAGGTGCGTCGGGTAATCATAATGCGCGGAGCCTAACCCAGCTAAAGTGGCTTTTCCGTGTTACTATCCCGCTTGCTATTGCTGGTGAGGGCCTCTTTCAGGCACCAATCGCGGAACAGGGTTACCAGAGGATTAGCGGCCTGATTGGGCGCCGACAGGATGTGATAGGCAAATTGCGGTGGCGCGCGCAGTGCCAGCTCAAACGGCTTCACCAGACGGCCGCGCGCCAGATCGTCAGCCACCAAGTTTGAATCACCAAGCGCCACGCCCATACCGTCAATGGCGGCTTGCACGGCAAATGATGTCTGCTGGAAATGCAGTCCCGACTTGTCATCAAAGTCAGCAATGCCGGCGGCGGCCATCCACATTTTCCAGTTCGGCCAGGCGGCGCCATGGCCCTCCCAATCCAGATGGATGAGTTTGAACTTCAACAGATCACGCGGGGATTTAAGCGGGCGTTCCTTGGTGATGATAGAGGGGCTGCAGACGGGGAACACCTTGTCCTGAAACAGCAACACGGAATCGAGGCCCGGATAATTGCCGTCGCCAAAGCGGATGGCGACGTCGACATCATCGCGGTCAAAATCCACCGGCACATGGGTCACGTCGATGCGCACATCAGCACCGGGTGCTATTTCGAGAAAGCGGTCCAGGCGCGGCACCAGCCATTTTGCGGCCAACGAGGGCGAGGCGGACACTTTGAGCTGGTTGCGATTCTCCAGCCGCTTGATGCGTTTGATGGCGCGGCCCAGCATTTCGAGGCTTTCGCTGCACGCGGTTAACAGAATCTCACCTTCGCGGGTCAATGCCATGGACCGGCTGGTGCGGTTAAACACCGTTACACCAAGCTGATCTTCGATCTCTTTGATCTGGTGGCTAATGGCCGCCGGGGTGACGCCAAGTTCTTGTGCGGCTTTGGAAAAACTCATGTGGCGACCGGCTGCGGTGAACGCCCGCATTGAGCGCAAACCGGGGAAACGTTCTAGGAGTGAAATCACCATCTTCAAATTATCCTAACAGATAAAATGAGAATTAGTCGTTATTCCGCCGTTATTCAATGGTGTATATAATGATCATCAAGCGAATTTAAAGAAAGTTAACGCCATGACCAAGATTGCTACAAACTCCGCCAAGTCGGTTTCCTCCAAGGTGCGCAACTTCGCCCGTGAATTGTTCACGGTTGATCCGGCCATTAGCCGCATGCTCGACAACACCTATGTGGCTGTTCAGCTGAACAACCGCATCTGGATGGTCTGAGTTTAATCTCTCCTCGAACGGCCGATCCCCTCGGCTGTTTCCCCAAAGGACCGGTGGCGCCATCCACCGGTCTTTTTGCGCCTACACAAGGATTTCGAGCAGGCGCTTGAGAATGAGGTCTCGGCCCTTTGTGCCCAGTTCGGTTGAGGCCTGTGCCGCCGTCTCTGTGTACCAGCCTTTGTTCTCCCGATGCCTCGCCATGTCCACGGCTTCCGGACACAAAGCCATCATCAATGACGTCTCGCCAATTCCAGCGTGATCGAAGGGGAAACCCTCCATCACCTCGCGCGACATCAGCGGATGGATTTTCACAAGGTTGAACGGGTCATCGCCGCCGCGATCCTTGGCGTAATAAGCCGCCATATCCTTTTTGCCCCACCAGCCTTCGCCGCGCTGTTCCTCTACAAAGCGGAAGCAGGCTTGGCGCGCGCCCAACCGGAAGGACAGATCGGTCGGCATGCCATTGGCGAAGTTTTCCGACTGGTGATGGATGATGCCGTGAATGTTTCGGAAGCCGATTTTCAGCAGGCCGTAAAACAGTTCCTCCGCGAAGGGTGCGAGTGCCTTGCCGTTAACCTGCACTGAGCCATTGCCTTCCGGCTTCTCCACCGCATAGCTGGCCGCGCCGTAATAGAAGGGCGGCAGGATCACGATGTCGCGCTGCTTCTCGACAAGCTCCAGCATGCGGATCACCACCAGCGTATCCATGCCGAGGCCCAGATGTTCGCCGTGATATTCGAGCACGCCCAATGGCAGCACGACAGGCGTATTGTTCGCGATGGCTTGCCGCAGCTGATGCGGCAACATCAGCTCGTAGCGCATTACTTGCCTTTCCAGACCGGCGGGCGCTTCTCAGCGAAGGCTTTTGCACCCTCCAACTGGTCTTCGGATGAATAGAGCTTGTCGACGGTTTTCAGCTTGCGCTTGGTGACCATATCAAAGGCCTGCTGCACGGGCAGGTGGCCCGTTTCGCGGTCCACTTCCTTGATCGCCGCGAAAACCAGCGGCGGGCCGCTGGCCAGTTGGGCCGCCACTTCACGGGCGCGTTCCATCAATTTATCAGCGGGCAGGATTTCGTTAATCAGGCCCCAATGCTTGGCCTCCTTGGCATCCACCGTGCGGCCGGTGAACAGCATTTCCATCGCCACATGATAGGGAATGCGGCGGGGCAGCTTGATGGTAGCGGCATCGGCTACTGTGCCGGAGCGGATTTCGGGCAGCGCGAAGGTCGCGTGCTCAGCCACCAAAATGATGTCGCATGAGATCATGATTTCAAAGCCGCCGCCGAAGGCCAGGCCATTCACTGCGCAGATCACCGGCTTGTTGAGGCCGGGCAATTCCTGCAGGCCGCCGAAGCCACCCACGCCGTAATCCGAGTCCGGTGCTTCACCGGCGGCGGCGGCCTTCAAATCCCAGCCGGGGCAGAAGAACTTTTCGCCAGCACCTGTGAGGATCGCCACGCGCAATTCCGGATCATCACGGAATTTGGCAAAGGTTTCGCCCATGATGCGCGAGGTGGCGGCATCAATGGCATTGGCCTTGGGCCGGTCCAGAGTGACTTCGAGGACAGCGCCTTTTTTCTCAACGCGGAGGGGGGATGACATTTTTACGACCTCTTTCTGATCAAAGCATCGGCGGCCACGGTACCATTGGACAGCACAAAGAGCGGGTTGATATCGAGTTCTTCCAAGGTGGCTTCGTGCGCGGCAGCAAAAGCGGCTACGGCTTCGATGGCCGTGATGACGCTTTCGGTGTCGCCCTTTTTGCCACGAAAGCCTTCGACCAATTTCCAGATGCGCAAGGATTGCAGCGCGCGGGTGATTTCGGCGCGGCTGGTAGGCAGCAGAAGCGTGGCGCTGTCCTTCAGTAGTTCTGTGAGAATGCCGCCAGCGCCGACCACAAGGGCCAGGCCGAATTGTGGATCGCGCTTCACGCCCACGATCAATTCGGTGACCGCACCTTGCACCATCTTCTCAACCAGAACTTCGGGCCCGAGCTCGGCCATCTTGTTGGCGGCGAACTGGGCTTCGGCTTCGGTCTTGAGGTTCAAAGCCACGCCACCGGCTTCGGTTTTGTGGGCGATGGATTCTGAAGAGGTTTTTACCACGACAGGAAAGCCTAGCTTTGCTGAGGCTTTGCCGGCTTCGGCGATCTTCACCACTGCGCCTTCGGGGACGGTAAGACCATGTGATTTCAGCAGCTGCTTCCCAGCCGCTTCAGTCAACAATTTCGCTTCCTCGTACCCGCTTTTGTCCGGATGACGAAGGGTGGGGGGTGGTTCGTTGCGTGCCCAGTTCTCGCCGATGAAGGCTGCGGCTTCGAGAGCGGTGAGCGTGTCGTCAAAGCCCATCATCGGCGCGATGCCATCGGCGGTGAGCTGCACCATCATGGCGCGCGTCATGTTTTCCGGGAAGGTGGCCAGCACCACGGCGCGCGATTTGTTGGCCTTGGCGGCGGCACTGAAGGCGCGGGCGGTTTTCAACCAAGCAGCAGGGTCGGTTTGCGGCAGCGCCGGGGTGTCGAGGATCAGCACGCCGCAATCAAAGCCGCCCGAAAGTGTTGCGGTGAATGTAGCAGTGAGCTTCTCCTCATCGTTCCAGATGAAGGTGTGATAGTCGAACGGATTGTCAACCGAGACGAATTCATTGAGCGATTGCTTGATCTTCGGCTTGGTTTCTTCCTTGAAGGGCGGGAAGGACACTTTGCGCCCCACCGCCATGTCGGCGATCAGCGCGGCTTCGCCGCCGGAGCAGGAATGCGACACGAGGCGGCCGCCGGGCAGGGGGCCGCCGTGATGCAGAAGCTTCAGGGCTTCCGCCAGTGCCGTGACGCTGGTGACGCGCGCGATGCCATAGCGTTCGAACATCGCGTCATAGAGCTGGTCTGCACCGGACAGCGACGAGGTGTGGCTCATGGTGACCTTGGCGCCCTGTTCGGACTTGCCGGTCTTGATCGCGACGATGGGTTTCTTCTTGCTGCGCGCCTTGGCCGCGACCGCTGCAAAAGCCGAGACATTCTTGATGCCTTCAATGTGCAGGCCGATGGCGGTGACGCGCGGGTCATCCACCAGCGTATCCACCATGCGGGTAATATCCACATCCGCCTGGTTGCCCATGGTGAAGATCGCGGCCAGCGGCAATTCGCGCTGAGTAGTGGTGAGGTTGACGGCGATGTTGCCTGATTGCGTGATGATGGCGACACCCTTGTCGCGCACCTGAATGCCATGTTCATCGGGCCAGAGTGCGGCACGGGAAAGCCCGTTGACGAAGCCATAGCAGTTCGGCCCCATCAGCGGCATGCCGTCTGCGGCTTTCAGCAATTCAGCCTGCAAATCCGTGGCGCCAGCTTCGGCAAAGCCCGCGGCATAGATCACAGCGCCGCCGCAGCCCTTGGCCCGCAGCTGGCGCACGATTTCCACTGCGGGTTCACGCTTCACCGCGATGAAGGCCGCATCGATGGGGCCTTCGATCTCATCAACCGATTTTACGGTCTTGATACCGCCGAGTTCTTCGCGCTTCGGGTGAACGGCGTAGATATTGCCGGGGAATTCAAATTCGCGGGTGCGCTTGATGGCAATCGCGCATTCATTGCCGCCGACGAAGACGATGGATTTAGGATTGAGGAAACGGGAGAGAGACATCAGCCACCCAGCGGACGGAGCAAAGCGCGGCTGATGATGTGGCGCTGGATTTCGGATGTGCCTTCCCAGATGCGTTCGACGCGCGCGTCACGCCAGATGCGTTCCAAGGGCAGGTCACTCATCAGGCCCATGCCGCCGTGAATCTGGATGGCTTCATCGGCCACCATGGCCAGCACTTCGGTGGCCTTGAGCTTGGCCATGGCCATGTCCATTTCCTGAACAGTGCCCTGGTCATATTTCCAGGCGGCTTCGAAAGTGAGGAGTTCAGCGGCCTTCAGCTCCATCGCCATGTCGGCGAGCTTGAAGGATACGCCCTGGAACTTGCCGATCTGCTGGCCGAATTGCACGCGGTCCACCGCCCATTGCTTGGCGAGATCGAGTGCGCGTTCGGCGCGGCCGAGGCAGGTGGAGGCCACTTGCAAGCGTGTGGCCCCGAGCCAGGCACCGGCCACTTCGAAGCCCTTATGCACTTCGCCCAACACTTGCGCCTTGTTCACGCGGCAATCGTTGAATTCCAGAATGCAGTTCTGATAGCCGCGATGGGAGACGTTCTTGTAGCCGTCGCGAACGGTGAAACCGGGCGTGCCCTTGTCGATCAGGAAGGCTGTGATCAGCTTCTTCTTGCCGCGCGGGGTGTCCTCCTCGCCGGTGGCAGCGAACAGGATCACAAACGTGGCTTCGTCGGCATGGCTGATGAAATGCTTGGTGCCGTTGATGACGAAATCATCGCCGTCAGCCTTCGCGAAGGTTTTCATGCCGCGCAAGTCAGAGCCGATGCCGGGTTCTGTGAGGGCGAGGCAGTCTGAGGCTTTGCCTTCAATGGCGGGGAACAGGTATTTCTTGCGCTGCTCTTCATTGCAGGCGAGCAGGATGTTGGACGGGCGGAACACGCAGTTCCAATGCAGCGCGTAAGAGGCGCGGCCGAGCTCGCGTTCGTAGAGGCACCAGGTCAGCGTATCGAGACCCGCACCGCCCACTTCGGCTGGCATGTTGGCGGCATAAAGACCGGCCTGCATGGCCTTGGCCTTGATCTCGTCGCGCAGTTCGGGGCGCAGGATGCCGGTGGCCTCGATCTCGGCTTCATGCGGGAAAAGCTCGGCCTCCACGAAATCTCGGGTGGTCTTGACGATGAGCTTCTGTTCTTCGGTGAGATTGAAATCCATGAGGTCCTACTTAATGTGGAATGCTTCGATATGGCCGTCCATCGCAACGTCCTGGCCATTGATCATGAAGGCGGCGGGGCTGGCCAGAAAGACTGCGAGGGCCGCAATTTCATGCGCTTCAACAAAACGTTCCAGCGACTGGCCCGCGACAAGCTCGCGGGCCACACGGTCAAAAGGCATGTTGCGCAGGCTCGCCTCGCCCTGGATCACGCGGTTGATGCGGTCGCCCGCTACGCCGCCGGGGCAGATGGCATTACAGCGCACATTGTAGGGCCCAAGCTCAATCGCCAATGATTTGGTGAGGCCGATCACTGCCCATTTGGCGGCGGCATAGGGCGTGCGGTTGCCGAAGCCATATTGCCCGGCATTGGACGACATGTTGAGGATGAGGCCGGATTTCTGCGCCTTCATCACCGGGGCGGCGCGGCGGGCGCAGAGGAACTGCGCATCGAGGCAGATCTCGATGCATTCTTTCCACTCGGCCAGGTCGATGTCATCGACGGGTGCAGTGGGGCCCTTGATGCCGGCATTGTTGATCATCACATCGAGCCCGCCCAAATCTTCCAACGCATCATCGAACCAGGCATCGATTTCTGATTCTGAGCGCACATTGACCTTGGTGGCGGCAATGTCGGGGAAATCCTTGCGGAAGATTTGCAGCGCCTCGTCATTCACGTCGCAGATGTGGACCTTGGCACCAGTGTCGTGGAACGCCTTAGCCATGGCGCGGCCAATGCCGGAGGCGGCCGCAGTGATCATTACGCGTTGCGCCATCTATTCCTCCATGATGCGGGCTGCGCCGGACACGCGGATCGAGCTTCCAGACACATCGGAAAATTCAGCTGTGAGGCGCGAGGGTGAACCCATGTCATCGCCCTGATGGATGCTGATCTTGCCACCATGCGGCCATTTCAAATCGCGCAGATAGCCCGCAAAGGCCGCAGTGGAAGCGCCGGTGGCGGGGTCTTCATAGACACCGCCTGATGCGAAAGGGTTGCGGGTGTGGAACAGTTGCGGCGTTTCAGAAAAGACCAGCAGCACGGTGACCAGGCCATATTGGTTCATCAGTTTGCGGCCCTGGGCGAGATCGTATTTCATCGCGGAAAGTGCGGCGCGCGATTTGAGTGCGAGCACGAAATGATGAGCCCCGCCGTGGATCAGAGCAGGGGGAATGGCTGGATCGAGATCGGCCGTTGTGTAACCGAACAGGTCTCGCACCTGAGACACCAGAGATGCGGGCGCTTTGGCGGAGCGGGTGGGCGGCGATTGCAGGGCGGCGTGCATGGCGCCGTCTTCGACGTGGCCTTCCACCGTGATGTTGGCCTTGTTGAGTGCGAGCTTATAGACGCCGCCGCCATGCTTGCGGGCTAGTGCCGCACCCAGCGCGATCGTGGCATGGCCGCAGAAGGGCACTTCGGATTCCGGCGAGAAATAGCGCACGCGGAAACCTTCCGGCGTGGGCACGGCGAAGACGGTTTCGGAATAGCCGAGATCAGCTGCGACGTTGCGCATGTCTGCATCCGGCGGCATGGCATCTTCCAGCACAACGCCCGCGGGGTTGCCGCCGCGGGTGCCATCTGAAAAGGCCGCTATGCGCAGGACATTCACGCTCGTTACTTCTTCTTCTTCTTCTTGTTTGATTTCTTGTCAGATTTTTTGGCTGGCTTCTTTTTCTTGGTGGCTTTCTCTTCACGCTCCAGCGACAGGCCTGAGCCGATCTTGTGCTTCTTGAAGAGCTTCATCATGTCCACCAGGATGGCGTTCCGCTTGGCTTCGATCTGGGCCACGCTGCGGCCAGCGGCCTGGGCATCAGTGCCGTCGATCAGGCGCTTCTCGAGAGCGTCATTCCATTTGGGGAATTTGAGATCGGTCCAGGGCAGTTCCAGCGTGGGATCAAACTGCTTCATGAAATCGCGCATGCCGCCGGGGCCGCCGCCGACATGATATGTCATGAAGGAACCCATGAAGGCCCACCGCATGCCGGCGGAATAAACGATGGAGTCATCGATGTCACCGGTGGTCCCGATGTCCTTATCAAGGATGTGCAGTGCTTCGCGCCACAGGGCTTCCTGCAGGCGGTCACAGATATAGCCGTCGATTTCCTTTTTCAGGCGCAGCACCTGCATGCCCACTTGCTGGAAGTAAGCGTCGGCGCGGTCAAGCGAAGCTGCGTCGGTCTTGTTGCCGGGCACCAGTTCAACAAGCGGCAAAAGATAGACCGGGTTGAACGGATGGCCGATCACCACGCGCTCAGGATGCTTGATGCATTGCGATTGCAGATTGCTGGGCAGGAAGCCTGAGGAGGATGACGACAGCACCACGTTGGGTGCGGCAATCGCATCGAGATCGCGGAACAGCTTGATCTTCAGCTCTTCGCGTTCGGGGGCAGCCTCATGGATGAACTCGGCCTTCGATGCCATCTTTGCCAGATCAGTCGTGAAGGTCAGCTTACCCTTGTTCTTGGACTTGCCGCGCAGTGCGTCGAGTGAGGGCCACGCCGTCTTGATGGCGGCCTTAAGCTTGGCTTCGGCGGCGGGGGATACGTCATAGGCGATGACGTCGATGCCGCGGTGCATGGCGCGAGCTGCCCAGCCTGCGCCGATGAGGCCGGTGCCGGCAATGCCGATGGTCTTGATTGTCATTCCACATTTTCCATTTCAAAAAGTTCGTTCTTGGCGCCCGAAGCTGCGAGCAAATGTACATGCTGCAGGCGCCTTGCGTCGCCGCGGTAGGCTTCAAAATCTTCCATCGAGGAAAAAGTAACGATCTGCATTTCGCGCAGGCCATCCTTCGTCCTCAGGCGGCGCTCCAAGGTGCCGCCATAGTCCTTGATCAAGGGGATCACCTGGCCTTCGTACTCACCAAAGCTGGCAACACCGCCAGCAGGAATGGTTGCAACCATGACCAGAGTGAGTGCCATTTGACCTATCCTTTTTTGAGCCCCAGGATTTCGCGGCCTTCCGCCGGCGTTGCCACCTTGGTGCCGAGCAGCTCAATCAGCTTCACGGCCTTTTCGGTGAGGCTGCCGTTGGAGGCGAACACTCCCTTTTCCAGATAGAGGTTGTCTTCCAGGCCGACGCGCACATGGCCGCCCAAAAGCACGGCCTGCGCCACCGCATTGAATTGCAGACGGCCGATGGAGAAGGCAGCCCAGATGGCATCCGGCGGAAGCAGGGCCTTCTGATAGGCCATGGTTTCGGGAGAGAAGGGCGCACCCCACGGAATGCCAAGGCACAGCTGGTACATCGGCTTCGGATCAATCAGGCCTTCCTTGACCATCTGATTGGCGAACCACAAATTGCCTGAGTCAAAGATTTCCATTTCCGGCTTCACGCCGTAGGATTTGATCAGCCTGGCCTGTTCGCGCAGCTGGGTGGGGGTCTGCACCACGATGGACTGGCCATCGCCGAAATTCAGCGAGCCGCAATCCAGTGTGCAGATTTCCGGGCGCAGTTCCTTGATGTGGATGAGGCGTTCCAGCGGGCCCACCACGTCGGTGCCTTCTCCGAACTTCATCGGGGTTTCGCCGTCGCCAATATAAAGGTCACCACCCATGCCGGCGGTGAGGTTGATGATGATGTCCTTGTTCTTGGCGCGGATGCGCTCCATCACGTCACGGTAATATTCAACCTTGCGCGATCCCTTGCCGGTTTTCGGTTCGCGCACGTGGCAATGCACCACCGTGGCGCCGGCTGATGCTGCTTCGAGAGCGGCATTGGCGATCTGTTCGGCAGTCACTGGAATGGCTGGATGTTTCCCGACCGAGTCGCCCGAGCCAGTCACGGCGCAGGTGATGATAACTTTTGGCTGCATGTGTTTGATGTCTCCCTCAGCAGGAGACTAGGTGATCTGAATTCACCTGACTAGCTGAATGCGCCTTTCAATTTCCGGTTTTCGACAAATGTGGGGTGGGAAATTTGAGCGATGGGCAAATTCACCTCACGTGGTCAGGCGCCCGCCTGCCAGTTCTTGATGGCCTCCATAGGGTGCAGCAGCATCAGCACATTGAGGGTGAGGTTGTCGCGGATCACATAGAGGCACAGCAGCTCCATCGCGATGGCGGCCAGCACGACCCATTTGGTGGGCGCACGTGACGCGATGAAAAAACCCAGAGCCATGCAGGCAATGTCGCTCATCGAATTCACAATCGAGTCGCCGAAATAATCGAGTGAAATGGTGGCAGCGCGATAGCGCTCAATGATGAAACTGGAGTTCTCGAACACTTCCCAGGCGCATTCGATCAACAGCGCGATGTTCAGACGCCAGAAGAATGAAAGGCGGCGCGCTACCAGCCAGGTTGCGCCATAGAACAGGAAGCCGTGGATGACATGCGAGAAGGAATACCAGTCAGCGATGTGCTGCGAGTTTTCCGAGCTGTTCACCACCCCGTGCCAGAGTTTCACATAGCCGCATTTGCATATGACGATGCGGCCGTTGAACCATTCGGTGATGGCTGTTGCGGCGATGATCAAAGCGCCTAGCACGAGGGCTGGCGCATTGCTGCGGGGAGAGGTTGCCAGTGTTGCCATGCGGCTTGCTTAGCACGGCGGGCAGTATTGTGACAGGTTCAGATCAGGCTTCGCCCTTGGCCTTGACGATCACGCAGCCGGAAATCTTCCAAGACCCATCTTTCTGCTGCTGCATGAAATACAGCGCGTCATAGAACACCCCATTCTCATCCTGGATCTTCACCAACTGATAGGGGCGGCCAGACGGATCAACACCTGAATCCGCGAACACATAGCGTTTGTTGCGGTACACCATCGGGTAGCCGCCACGCACCATGCTCATGAAAATCTCGGCATTCGGAAAAATCTGCTGAAGCATGGGTGAGGCATCACTATAGGCTGCGTTGGCATCGCCAGCGGCAATCGCCTGCATCTGATGGGTGATGATCGGCTTGAAAATTTCGGAAGGCCCATCTTCAGCATGGGCCATGCCGAAAGTGAAAAGAGAGAAAAAGATCAGCGCAGCATATTTCATGGTCGCCTCCAGCTTTAAAAGATTATACGGGCCGGAGCGCCCGATAGTTCTCTTGAGGGCGAGATAATTTTCACGCATATTCCGCTCACGCGGGGAGATATTTATGCAAGTCACTGAAATTGCTAGTTTTTGGGTGAGCGAGGGGCGCAAGATCGCGCTTGCCACCGTGGTTGAAACTTGGGGCTCGGCACCACAGCCGGTGGGCGCGCAGCTGGTCATCGATGCCAACGGGCATTTTGAGGGCGCGGTTTCCGGCGGCTGCGTGGAAGGCGACGTGATCACCACGGCTCAGGATGTGATCGCATCGGGTGCCCCGCAATTGCTGGAATTCGGCGTGGCCGATGAAACCGCATGGCGTGCCGGGCTGGCCTGCGGTGGGCGCATCAAAATCTATGTCGAGGCTGTGGTTTGAAAAAAGAACTGCTGGATCAGCTTGTAGCGGCGCGGCGCGCGCGGCGTGCCGTGGCGCTGGTGAGCGATGTGAAAACTGGCGCGCAAAGGCTGGTCGCGGCCGATGAAGCTGCACCGGATTCCGATCTGGCGCAGGCGTTCCGCTTCGACAAGTCTGCTTTGGTGGGTGATGAGTTTTTCCAGATTCACAATCCGCCTCTACGGCTCGTGCTGATTGGTGCGGTGCTGATTGCGCAAAGCGTGATCCCCATTGCGCGCGCCACCGGCTATGATGTGACGGTGGTTGATCCGCGCGGGGCCTTCGCCACGGGTGCGCGCTTTCCGGATATTGCGCTGCATGCCGAGTGGCCTCAGGACATCCTGCCTGGCTTCGGGTTGGACCGCCGCACTGCTTTTATCGCGCTGACGCATGACCCGAAGATCGACGATGAGGGGTTGGATCTGGCGCTGAAGTCAGACGCGTTTTACATCGGCGCATTGGGTTCGCGGAAATCGCATGCCGCTCGGCTGGCGCGGCTGAAGGCGCGCGGCTTTGATGAAGCAACGCTGGCGCGCATACGTGGCCCAATCGGCCTCGCCATTGGCGCCGTGGGTGCGCCAGAGATTGCGATTTCGATCATGGCGGAGATGACCAAGGCGCTGCGCCTTGGTTTGACGTGATGGGCCTTGCATGAGCAACTACCGGATCGCTGCCGTGGTGCTGGCCGCTGGCCAGTCGTCGCGCATGGGTTTCAACAAACTGCTGGCGGAGCTGAATGGCAAGCCGCTGATCGTGCGCGTGGTGGAGCAGGTGGCGGCGTCCGGCGTCGTGCGGATCATCGTGGTGACCGGCCATCAGGCTGACGAGATCAAGGCCGCGCTGAAAGATGCGGAAGTGCAGTTCGTGCACAATTATGATTATGCCCAAGGGCTTTCCACCTCGCTGCGCGCCGGGCTGCTGGTGGCAAAGGCATTCGATGGCGCCATTGTCTGCCTGGGCGACATGCCGCTGATCGAAGCCGGGCTGATCAAGCGGATGATCGCGGCGTTTGAGGCGAAACAAGGCCGCAGCATCGTGGCGCCTGTGGTGAATGGGGAGCTCGGCAATCCGGTTTTGTGGGGGCGCAACCGCCTGGCGGAATTGATGAGCCTGCGCGGTGACAAGGGCGCGCGCGGCATCCTTGAAGCTGAACGCGCCGAAGTGGTGGAAATTCCGGTGGTAGGTGAAAGCGTTTTGCTGGATGCCGATACGCCGGACGCGCTCGCGAAAATCCGACAGACACTCAGCTAAGCGCCCAGCGGCGGGCAGGGTCGATCCCATGGCGGTGGTCATTTCGGCCGCGGAAACTATGCTGCACAGAAAACCAAAACCGAGGAAACCATTTTGACTTCATCTGTTGGCGCGGCGCCAAAGGGCGACATTGATTCGGCCTATTCATGGTTGCGTCTGGTACTGACCGTCTTGCTCGGCACCATTGCCTGTGTGGGCAACTGGACGGTGGTGGTCGTGCTGCCCACGCTGCAAGTGGAATTCGACACGCTGCGCGGTGGCGCCTCCTTGCCTTACACGCTCACGATGATCGGCTTTGCCAGCGGCGGTCTTGTTATGGGCCGTTTGGCTGACAAGCTGGGTCTGATGGTTCCGGTTTTTATCGGGGCCTTTTTACTGTGTGGCGGCTATGTTCTGGCGGCCTTCACCACCAGCATCTGGCAGTTTGCGCTTATTTCTGGCGTCATCGGCTTCGGCTCTGCGGCGGGCTTTGCGCCGCTGGTTTCCGATCTGTCGCACTGGTTCCGGAAGCGGCGCGCGCTTGCCATCGCCTTTGCCGCGTCGGGCAGTTATCTCGCGGGCACTGTGTGGCCGCTGGTGGTGGAGCATTTCCAAACGCTTTACGGATGGCGCGCCGCCTATCAAGGGATCGGTCTGTTCGCGCTGGCCACCATGATTCCACTAGGCCTGATGCTGAACCGCAAGCCCGCAGCCACGACCTATGCGGAGGCCGAAGCCGCCACCGTTGCGGCACGCGGGGAATTAGGCATTTCAGCGCGCGCGCTGCAAGCCATTCTGGTGCTGGCTGGCTTTTCCTGCTGCATGGCCATGTCGATGCCGCAAGTTCATATCGTCGCCTATTGCGGCGATCTGGGATACGGGATCGCTGTGGGTACCCAGATCATCTCGCTGATGCTGGGCCTGGGCGTGGTCAGCCGGCTTATCTCTGGCGTGGTTGCCGACCGGATCGGGGCCGGGCCGATGCTGCTGCTTGGCTCTGCCATGCAGGCTGCTGCCTTGCTGCTCTATCTTTTCTTCAACAGCCTCTCTTCACTCTGGGTGATCTCCGGCCTGTTCGGTCTGTTTCAAGGCGGCATTGTGCCGATGTATGCGGTGATTATCCGGCAGTTCCTGCCGCCGCGTGAAGCGGGCGCCCGCATCAGCATGGTGTTGACGGCCACTGTGCTGGGCATGGCCTGCGGCGGGTTGGCATCGGGCTTCATCTATGACGCCGCGCATTCCTACCGGCTCGCCTTCCTGCATGGGCTGCTGTGGAACCTAGTGAACCTTGGTCTGGTGTCCTGGCTGTTGTTCTGGCCGAAGCAGAAGCGGCGCGGCCAATTGTTGGCCGCCTGATCAGATTGGAACAGTGATCCTCAGATCAGCTGCAGGTTCCTGAAGCTCACATGTCCGCGGCGCGCGATGATGATGTGGTCATGCACCAGGATGTTCAGCTTTTCGGCGGCCGCAATGATCTTCTTGGTCATGTCGATATCGGCCATTGATGGCGTGGGATCGCCGGATGGATGGTTGTGCACCATGATGAGGGCAGTGGCGGAAAGCTCGAGTGCGCGCTTGATCACCTCGCGGGTATAGACCGGGGTGTGGTCCACCGTGCCGCGCTGCTGCAATTCGTCGGCGATCAGGTTGTTCTTCTTGTCGAGAAACAGCAGGCGGAAACTTTCAGTCTCATCATAGGCCATGGCGGCACGACAATAATCGAGGATGGCATTCCAGGATGACAGCACCGGCTTGTTGATCACGCTGGCGCGCGTGAGGCGCTGGGCGGCGGCCTGGATGAGTTTCAGTTCGCTGACCACTTTGGGGCCGACGCCCTTTACTTCCTGCAGGCGTTCAGGAGCGGCGCTGATCACTTCGGCGAAGGAGCCGAAGCGGGCCAACAAGGCCTTGGCCAGTGGCTTGGTGTCTCCACGCCGGATGGCCCGGAACAGCAGCATCTCCAACAATTCATAATCGGGAAGCGCAGAAGGGCCACCTGTCTCAAACCGTTCGCGCAACCGTTCACGGTGGCCGTTATGGGTGAGTTCGGCAGAGAAATCTTCAAGGCCTTTGGCGCGCAGATCCGGCTTTTCGTCTGCCGCCTTTGACATGATCTAAGCCTTGTAAGGCGGCTTGTGCATTCCGGCCGGTGAGGTGGTGAAAATCTCCACGCCAGATTCCGTCACGCCCACACTGTGCTCAAACTGGGCGGAGAGCGATTTGTCGCGCGTTACCGCCGTCCAGCCATCGCTGAGGAACTTCACTTGCGGCTTGCCGAGATTGATCATCGGCTCGATGGTGAAGATCATGCCAGGTTTCAGCATCGCGCCATCGCCCTTGCGGCCATAGTGCAAGATATTGGGATGGTCGTGGAAAAGCTCGCCCAAACCATGCCCGCAGAAATCGCGCACCACCGAGCAACGCTCAGCTTCAGCGTATGACTGAATGGCATAGCCGATATCGCCCAGATGGGCACCGGGCTTTACGGCGGCGATGCCGCGCATCATGCTTTCATAGGTCACATCGATCAGGCGTTCGGCGGCGCGCGAGGTCTCACCGATCACATACATGCGGCTGCTATCGCCATGCCAGCCATCAACAATCAAAGTGAGATCGACATTGACGATATCGCCGCTGCTCATTGGCTTTGCATTGGGGATGCCGTGGCAGACCACATGATTGAGCGAGATGCAGCTGGCCTTGCGGTAACCGCGGTAGCCCAAAGTGGCGGGCAGGGCATTGTGCTTTTCAGCAAAGGCCCAGAAAAAGTCATCGATTTCCTGGGTGGAGACGCCTTCGCGCACCAGCGGCGTCACATCATCCAGAGCCTGGGCCACAAGCTGGCCGGCCTTGCGCATAGCGGCAAAACCTTCGGGCCCATGCAGGCGGATGTGTGGCTGTGTTTCAACTCTGGTCATGGGCCTAATGTGGCAGTGCGGTGACGTAAGGTCAATGCCGGGGCAGGGCGTTGATCAGGCGGCCTTTTCGATGGCTAAAGCGCGCATCACCTTGGCCGTCAGGTCGTTGCGGGTGAAGGGCTTGTTCACCAGCTCTACCTGATCAGGCAAATCCTGCATCTGGCGCACGCTGCCGGGCGCATAGCCTGACATGAAAAGAATCTTCAGATCTGGGCGCACTTTCATCGCGTGCTGGGCCAGCTCAGGGCCGGTCATGCCGCCTGCCATGATCACATCCGAAAGCATGAGGTCAATGTCAGGCATGGTTTCAACCTTGCTCAGGCCATCAGCACCACTGGTGGCGGTGACCGGTTCAAAGCCCATGTCCTCAATCATGGCGGCTGCCACTTCGCGCACTGAATTGTTGTCTTCGACCACCAGAATCTTCATCTTGCGATCACTGCGTCCGCGATTGGCCGAAAGTGGATCGTGCTCCATATCCCCGAAGCGCGATACTTTGGATGCCGCCCTTGTCGCGGTTTCCGCCACCGTCTTGAGGCGCGGCAGATAGAGCTTCACGGACGTGCCTACGCCCACCTCGGAATAAATCTGCACATGGCCGCCGGATTGCTTGACGAAACCATAGATCATCGAAAGGCCCAGGCCCGAGCCTGCTTCCGGTGGCTTGGTGGTGAAGAAGGGCTGGAACACCTTTTCCAGGTTTTCGGGTTCGATGCCCGTGCCCGTATCGGTGACCGAAATTTCCACATAGTCGCCTGCGACCATGTCCGTGTGCTTTTCGGCATAGGCTTCATCCAGTGTGCGGTTGCGCATCTCGATGATAAGCCTGCCGCCTTTGCTGGCCATGGCATCGCGGGCATTGATGGTGAGGTTGAGCAGGGTGGTTTCCAGCATCGTGCTGTCAGCCTGGATGGGCCAGAGATGCGAAGCAGGAATAACTTCAAGCTCAATCGACGCGGTGAGGGCTTGCTTCAGCATGTCCTGCATCGCGTTGACCAGTTCATTCACCCGCACTTCACGGTTCTGCAGCGTCTGCTGGCGCGAGAAGGCCAGCATGCGGCGGGTGAGATCAGAGCCCTTGTCGGCGGCTTCCAGTGCGGCGCGGATGCGCTTGGTTGCCTTCTCGTCTGACTTCACCAGATTTTCGACGAGCTGCAGATTACCCATCACCACCATCAGCAGATTGTTGAAGTCATGCGCGATGCCACCGGTCAACTGGCCCACGGCTTCCATCTTCTGGGCCTGGTGGAACTTGTCTTCCAGCATCTTGCGCTCAGTCACCTGCTGGCAGGCACCGAATATGTTTTCGATTTCGCCATTGTCGTTGGTTTCCGGTTCCATCGAAACATTGAACCATTCAATTCTGCCATCGGGCGTTTTCACCGCGATCTCAAGATTCTTGACGATGTTGCCGATCTTGGTCAGCTCGAGACCATCCATGAATTTCTGCCGGTCGCCCGGTTCGATCATCTTGATGAAGGTATCAAGATTGGGATGGATCATGGCATCGGCCAGGCCGATCATGGCGGCAAGTTCCGCGGTAAGGCGCGACACGCCGCTCTCCAGGCGCAGCTTGAATGAACCGATATGCGACACGGATTGCGAGCGCTTGAGCATCAACTCGGAATTCTTGAGACGATCAAGTGTGAGCATCTCGTTGTCGATGTTGCGGCACAGGCCTACGCATTTCTTTGGCCGGCCTGAAGCTGGATCGCGTACCACGGCGGCGAGGCATTCGATCCAGGCATATTTGCCGCTGCGGGTTTTCACGCGGTAGCGGGTGTGGAACACATCGGTACCGAAGGGCGCGTGGGCGATTTTCTCGTCAATGGACTTGTCGAGGTCTTCGGGATGGATGAGCGAATTGAAGCTGCGATAATCCAGGGCCCGGTCGCCCACTTTACCGCCGAAAATTTCGATCATTTCGGGCGCGTTGTAAGTCTCGCCGGTTTCATAGTCATGATCCCACAGTGCATAGCCGCCCGAACGCAAAGCGAGATTGAGGCGCCGTTCGTTAGCGATCGTGGCTTCCAACTGGTTATGGGTCTGCTGCTGACCGATCATCAACATGCATTGGTCGTCACCCGCCACAGACTGCGCGCGGAAGACGGATTTGATGGCGCTGCCCAGAGGCGGCGTAAAAATCACTTCGATGGTGCGCACATCGGGCTGGCGCGGATCAGGCGGCAAATGACGCGCCGTCAGGATGCCATTTCCGGATTTGAGCAAGGGTTTGCCGATCAGGTCGGTACGCAAGCAGTTCCAGCGCACGAGCAGCGCTGAGGAAACCTCACTGACGGAGACTTCCGGCAGCTTCACAACCATGACTTCGAGATTGGCCAGTTCAAAGGCCTTGAGAAGGGTATTTATCATTCTGTAACCGTCAAAACCGAAACCCCGATCATCTAGGGAAAAGGTGAAACAAGTGTTGATCTTTTGGGTTTCTTGCGCTTCACCAAGAACCGGTTGGGGATTTTGGGGAGGAAATCATGGACGAGAAATGGCAAAAGAGCTTTCCGGTCTCCTGGGACCAGTTTCACCGGGATGCTCGCGCACTGGCCTGGCGGCTTTCCGCAGCAGGCCCGTTTCACGCAGTGGTGGCAATCACAAGGGGTGGGCTGGTGCCTGCTGCCGTTGTGGCGCGTGAGCTTGGCATCCGGGTGGTCGAGACCGTGGGTGTGGCTTCCTATGACTATGAAAAGCAAGGCGAAATCACGGTGTTGAAAACCATTTCACCGGATATCGTGGGCAAGAACCAGGGGGCTGGTGTGTTGATCGTGGACGACCTGGTGGACACCGGAAACACCGCCAAAGTGGTGCGCGAGATGATGCCGAAGGCGCATTTTGCAACCGTCTATGCCAAACCGCAGGGGCGCCCGCTGGTTGATACATTCGTGACCGAAGTGAGCCAGGACACCTGGATCTACTTGCCGTGGGACATGGAGCTGCAATTCAAGGCGCCGATCGGCGACAAGGCCACGGCCTAGCGGTAATCGCCCGCCCGTGCGGTGCGTCGGGTGAGGAAACGCTCATACGCCGAATTAAGTCCGGAAGCCTTTACTTTGGAACTAAAGGCTTTTTCGGCTTCCAGGTAAGCGTTGTCTCTTGCGGTTCCAAATATGGCGTGGCAGGGCACCGCACCTTCGAGGCCTTTCAGGTCAAGAGAGCCTGCA
The DNA here is from genome assembly GCF_015714715.1 of Aestuariivirga litoralis. Taxonomy (NCBI): domain Bacteria; kingdom Pseudomonadati; phylum Pseudomonadota; class Alphaproteobacteria; order Hyphomicrobiales; family Aestuariivirgaceae; genus Aestuariivirga; species Aestuariivirga litoralis. Next base: position 569,222 of record NZ_WAHS01000001.1, read on the forward strand.
TGCAGGATCGCCAAGAGTTTCGTGGCCTCGCTGACTGGGCCGGCCAGAATAATATCTGCATCCACATGCTTGCAGGCAGCTTCGGCGCGGGCGGCCATGTTTACGGTTTCGCCCAGCACCGAGTAATCAAAGCGGGTGGAGGAGCCCATATTGCCCACCGCCGCCGGCCCGCTGGCCAAGCCGATGCGCATGCCGATGGGCCACAGGCCCTTGGGCTTGAGGGGGGCAGAGAATGCTTCATTGGCATTGAGCTGATCCAACGCCGCCTGGATTTTGAGTGCAGCTAATGCGGCACGGTGCTGGTGTTCGGGTACGGCCACCGGGGCGTTCCAGAAGGCCATCACGGCATCGCCGATATATTTGTCCAGCGTTCCGTCTTCCGACAGCACGGTCTCGGTGCAAGCCGAAAGAACGGCATTGACCAATGCCACCAGCTCGCCGGCATCCAGCTTCTGGGTTAGGGGGGTGAAGTTCTTGATGTCGGCAAACAATACTGTCACATCACGTTCCTCGCCGCCGAGCTTGAGGGAATCTGGGTGGCGCTCGATCTCGGCCAGCAGGGGTGGCGATATGTAATGGCTGAAGGCGCGGCGCAAATCGCGGCCGTGACGCTCGGTGACCAGAAGTTTGAAGGCCAGCGTTCCGGCAAAGCTCAGGAAAACTGCAAGCAGCGGCAAGGTGGCATCCAGCAGAAAGCCAGACAGACGGAAGGCCGCAACCACGCTGATCAGCATCCCGCCCGTCACAAGAATGAGCGCGCCCAAAAGTGTTGCGGGGCGATACCTGGCGCTCATTGTTGCGAAGAGCAAGGCAGCCGCCATGATACTGAGAATTTCCAGCTGCGTTGCCCATTGTGGACGCTTCAAGAATTGCCCGGAGAGGATTTGTTGCAACGCCTGCGCATGGACCGCAACGCCGGGCACACCCTCGCCGAGTGCTGACACGCGGGTATCCAAAAGCCCCGTGGCAGACGTGCCGATGAGCACGATGTGGCCGGCAATCTTGCTGCGCACATCGTCGCCGGCGGAAGGTGAAAGTATCTGGGCGACCGGGACTGAGAGTGCTGCATCGTGCTTGGTGTAATAGACCGTCAGAAACCCCGTTTCAGATGTTGGAATTTCAACGGCACCGATGCGCACCGAATCCATTGCGTTGGCGAGACGGATCGAATTGTTCACAACATAGGTCTGCTCACCTTGGGCAACACGCAAGGCTTCAAGCACGAGGCTGGGGTAGAGGTCTTTGCCATCACTCCACAGCAACGGAATCTCGCGGGCAACACCGCCATTCGCAGCGAGATCGATATTGATCAGGCCAAGGCCGGTGGCCGCTTCATCCAGTGCGGGCAGGTTGGTGAGCAAGTTCCCCGCATGTGGCAACGCGTTGGCATCAAGCCCCGTTTGGGCGAAGCTTGCCTTTGCAACGCGCGCCGACGGGGTCGTTACATCAGGCGTGGCAGACTGGGCGAGAACCACGGGAGCCGATTTTATGGCATCAGCGAAAAGCTTGTCATTGTCAGGCAAATTGGCACCGGGCACCAATTGCAGCGACGCGGCAAAATTTGGATCAGCCAGGAGTGCTGTGGGAGAGAGCCTGTCGGGCTCTGGAAATACAATATCGAAAACGATGGCTGCCGCGCCGTCGTCCTTGAGGGCAGTGACCAGCTTTGCCAGCCTGTCGCGTGGCCAGGGCCATTGGCCAAGCTGGCGCAGCGATTCCTCGTCAATGTCCGCAATGCGCACGGGTTGAACAGGTGACACGCGCGGCCAGAGTTGCTGTAGCATGTCAAAGCCTGACAGGCGTAACGCTGCAACAGGTGCAGGATCAGCCAGGCGCAGCGAAATGAGAGCCAAGGCGATCAGTGGTCCCAGCAACAACCCACCCATGTGCCGCAGTTTCATTGATAGGACCCATCACCCGAATTCAGACAAGAGCAACAGGTTTGGCTCACCGATCCTGCTGGCGGGGGCTGGTTGGATTTTGCTGCAGACCACCACCTTCAATCACCGTGAGCTTGTCGCGGCACGAAGAGGTGTTCAGCTTGAAAGCTTGCCGCAGGAATGCCTGGCTCTGCAGATAGGGCAGGTGGATACTGGCACGTGTCGCAAGTTCCGAATTGGAAAGTTTTCGCGCCTTGCCTGGCTCTGCAATGCCGGCCTGGCAATTGGGGTTGATATCCACGCAGGCATTAGATCCCTTGCGGCACAATCGCACTTTGCCTTCCAGCACGACAACGCCGGTATTTTTGTCCACCCAGAAATCAAAGCCGGTGCCGCGAATGCCGATGGTCGCATTAGCCGTCTGGATATCATAGGCCGCTTTCGCCGAGGAACCGGTGATGAAGCGGAAGGTGCCGCGCAAGGCGTCAACCGTGAAACTGCTGACGCTGTTATTGCCCTTCATCAGGTATTTTTCGATCACCAGCGTTGAATTGGCGCCCACCACCAGCTTGGTGCCATCGGTGAACAGCAATTGCACATTGCCGCTGCTGACCGCGATCTTGTCATGTTCCTGAACCTGCGCGCCCACAGAAAGCACGCGACCATTGGCTGTGGGTGAGCCATAAAGCCCCGCGACCTTGGCAATGGCAGCCGCTTCGGCAAAACCGGCCGAGGCAAAAAATAGAGCGATGGAAACGACGAAGGAGCGGAATTGCATGTTGACGCCAACCTGATTGAACCCCCGAAGCTTGAACCTTAGAGCCGCTTTCCCATATTTGCAACATCAGGCCACATCGGGCATGTAACAGCATAGAGGATGTGTCACAGGACGAGCAGATGACCGCGTTGAACCAGCTTTTTCTTCTTCTGATCCTTTTTCAATTCAAGCACTTTGTGGCTGATGGCCCATTGCAGACAAAAGCCATGGTGGATGAGAAAAGCCGCTACGGCGCCACGCTCGGCATCGTGCATGCAGGGATCCACGGGATTTTGACCATCGTGGTGGTGATGCTGGTGCTGCATGGATGGGTGTGGGCAGTGGTGCTCGGCCTGATTGATTTCGCCATTCACTATCATGTCGATTATGTGAAGGAGCGGCTGGTGAAATATTGGGGCTTCACGCCAGCCGATGGACCTTTCTGGTGGGCGCTGAGTGCAGACCAGATGATGCATCATTTGACCTATATCGGCCTCGCGGCCCTGGCTGCGGCGGCCTAGAGCAGTTCTTCGTTTTCCAGAATCTTGCGGGTGTTGGCAGCACGCATTTTTTGCGCAAGGTCGCGGCCCAGAACCTGAAAGAGAATGCCGCTGATCTGCTTGTCGCCCGCCGTAACCTTGGCGATGCGCACGCGCGAAAAGGCGAGCAGGCGGCCCTTTTCCTCTATAGTGACTTTGGCGGTGGCGGCGTTGCCGGTGAGATAGGCGATTTCACCGATAAAGGCACCGTCATTCAAATGCGCCACGGTATTTCCATCCACTTCGACCTTGGCCCGGCCGTGCAGCACGAAATACAACGCATCGACGGGTGCATCCTGCCTGGTGATTACATCGCCCACCTCCACCACGCGCCAATCGGCCGCTTTCAGGAGCTTGGCAATTTGCGGATCGTCTAGGCCATCGAAGGCCCGGCGCAGCATCACGGCATCCTGTGCCGGAAGCTTGGTCTGGGCACGCTGCTGGATGAGCAGGATGATTTCGTAGAGATTGATCAGAACGAAAATGATGTCCCATGGCAGACCCGTGGTGAGAGCCTGGCGGGTAAGGCTGAAATAGATGATTTCCAGTGTGAGGCCCACGCAGGCTGCTACGCGCAGCCACATCATTTTGGTGGTGAAATAGGATACTGCCAGCACCAGGAAAGACAGATGCTCGACGAGATCGATGGGTTGGAAAAGCGTGTTCATGTGTTCCGGAATTCACGCGATCAAGCATGGCTTGTCAAGGCGCAGCGCGTTCCGTAAGTGGGTTACCAACATGCGGGCGTGGCGTAATGGTAGCCGCAACGGACTTAAAATCCGTTGGGAGTAATCCCGTGCCGGTTCGAGTCCGGCCGCCCGTACCAGTGTTGCATTTGCAAGGAGAAGTTCCATGACCAAGAACCTGATCTGCCTCTGGTACAACAATGATGCGGAAAGTGCCGCAAAGTTTTATGCTCAGACTTTTCCAGACAGCAAGGTGGGCGCAGTTCATCGCGCGCCTTCGGATTTTCCCAGCGGCAAGAAGGGCGATGTGCTGACGGTGGAATTCACCGTGTGCGGCGTGGCCTGCATCGGGCTCAATGGTGGAGACTATTTCAAGCAGACAGAAGCGTTCTCGTTCCAGATCGCTACTGACGACCAGGCCGAGACGGATCGCTACTGGAATGCGATTGTCGGCAATGGCGGCAAAGAGAGCGAATGTGGCTGGTGCAAGGACAAGTGGGGCTTGTCGTGGCAGATCACGCCACGTGTGCTGACCGAGGCCATGGCCAAGGGTGGCGACGTCGCGAAGCGGGCCTTTGATGCCATGATGACGATGCAGAAAATCGACGTGGCCAAGATCGAAGCTGCGGTGCGCGGATAAATCAACTTTGGATTCTGGCATGAATATTGATGACGCATTGAAGGCGGCGGTCGAGCGCTTCGTTGCGGCGCGACCAAAAACGCTGGCGCTGCATGAGCGGGCAAAAGCCGTGATGCCGGGCGGAAACACCCGCACAGTGTTGTTCACCCAACCGTTTCCGGTGCGCGTGGAGCGGGCCGAGAACCAGATGGTGCATGATGTGGATGGGCACAGCTACACTGATTTTGTGGGTGAATATTCCGCCGGTGTCTATGGCCATTCCAATCCAGTGATCGCTGACGCAGTGGCGAAGGCGGTGGCTGGCGGCATCAATTTCGGTGCGCATCACAAGGTCGAAGTGGAGTTTGCCGAGGCGGTGGCCGAGAGGTTCGGGCTGGAGCGCTTGCGCTTCACCAATTCCGGCACCGAGGCCAATATGATGGCGCTGGCAGCGGCGCGGCATTTCACCGGGCGCAGCAAGGTGATGGCGATGCGTGGCGGCTATCATGGCGGCACGCTGTATTTTGTGGGCGGGCAATCACCGGTGAATGCGCCGTTTGAGGTGGTGCTGGCACGGTTCAACGATATTGAAGCCACGCGTGCGCTGATCCATGAGCATGGCAAAGACCTTGCGGCCTTGCTGGTGGAGCCGATGCTGGGCAGCGGCGGTTGCATTCCAGCCTCGCATGATTTCTTGGCGATGCTGCGTGTGGAAACGGCGGCGAAGGGCATCGTGCTGGTGTTTGACGCGGTTATGACCTCGCGGCTGGGCCCTAACGGTTATGCCAAGGAGCTGGGGCTCAAGCCCGACATGACCACGCTGGGCAAATATATCGGTGGCGGCATGAGCTTTGGCTGTTTCGGTGGGCGGGCCGACATCATGGATCAGTTTGATCCGATGAAACCCGGCTTCCTGCCGCATGCCGGCACGTTCAACAACAATACGCTGACCATGAATGCGGGGCTGGCGGGAATCACCAAGATCTTCACGCCGGAAAAGGCGGCGGATTTGAATACGCGGGGCGAAAGGCTGAAAGCTTCGCTCAACAAGCTGTTTCAGGATTACCAAGCCAACTGGCAGGTAACAGGCATTGGCTCACTGCTCAATCTGCATCCGGTGGCGGGCGTGATTGCACGGGCCGAGGATGCGCAGGCGGGAGACTTGCGGTTGCGGCGATTGCTGTTCCTGCATTTGCTGGAACAGGGTGTTTACATCGCTGAGCGTGGCTATATGGCGCTGTCTTTAGCTATTACTGATGCTGATTGCGAAAAGCTGCGGGCGGCGGTGGAGCAGTTCCTGATCCGAACGCGTGGGATGACCGCCTAGAGATATTTCTGCAGCTCTTTTGCCAAGTTACCCTTGCTGGCGGCATCCAGGCCTTCAAGGCCCAGCCAGTGCTGCATGCGCTTGAGTTCGGTGGCCAGCGCCTGCGCGGTGGCTGATGGATCAGCGCCGTCTTCGATGTGAATCTGGTTGGCGCGTAGCACGCCGGCTTCGCGATCGGCCTTCAGGCAGACGCGGCCCACGAGCTTGTCTTCGAACAAAAATGGCAGAACGTAATAGCCATATTTGCGCTTGGGGCCGGGCGTGTAGATTTCGATGCGGTAGTCGAAATTGAAAATCCGGCTAGCGCGGTCACGGTTCCAGACTAGAGGATCGAAGGGTGAGAGCAGCGCCGTGCCTCCGGCTTTGCGGGCCTTCTTCACGTTTGGTGTCACATAAGCAAGCTTGGGCCAGCCTTTGACCTGCACTTCGATCAGGCGCTTTTGTTCAATGAGGCGCAGGAGAGCAGCGCGCGCATCTTTCACCGGCAAGCGGAAATAGTCGCGCAGGTCAATTTCGGTAGCAATGCCCAAAGCCTGCGCCGACATTTCCATCAGCATCTCGAAGGACTCTTCCTCGGGCGGAGTGGGCAGGGCCTGGATCTCGGCCGGAATCACGCGCTCAGACAGATCATAGATGCGCTCGAACCCGTCGCGGTGCGAGGTGGTGACGAGGCCATGATCGAACAGGGTTTCAAGAGCCAGCTTGCCCTTGCTCCAGTTCCACCAGCCGACGGAGCTTTTGCCCGCACCCGGAATGCTGCTGGCGGTGACGGGGCCGAATTTCTCGATATGGGCAAGCGTGGATTTCAGGAAGTTTTTTTCGGTGCGGCTGAAATGGTCATAGGCTTTGTAATTGCCATCGCCATTGCGGGCGCGGTTCATGCGCCAGCGCATCAGCGGATGCAGCGTGAGCGGCACCAGCGATGCTTCATGCGCCCAGCATTCGAAGACATGGCGCTTGGTGCGCGCCAGCGTGCGCTTGTCCAGCGTGTCGCGAGGATAATTGCCGAGGCGCGAAAACAGCGGCAGATAATGCGAGCGGATGACAACGTTCACACTGTCGATCTGCAGCAGATGCAGATCATCAATGGTGCGGGCGATGTGGCCCCAGTTCAACGGCTTGTCACGGTCCTGATGGGTGAAGCCTTGCGCCGCCAGAGCGATGCGGCGGGCCTCCTGCGGGGTCATGGAACTATGCCGCTTCGTCGTGCCAGAGGGCTTCGGCAGGCTTGGCGGTGCCTGCGGGCAGGGAACCGTTAAACTTGTAGAGCGTTGAGCAATACGGGCAAACTGTGTCTTCAGCCTTGCCCATATCGATGAACACATGGGGATGATCGAAGGGCGGCTTGGCACCCACGCACATGAATTCCTTCGCGCTGATTTCGATCACGGCAAGACCCATCGAATTCTGGAAATGCGGTGTTGCGCCCTGTGCCATGGAAACCTCAGATCAATTTTGCAATGACAAAGCGATTAGCATATTTGAGCAAGCGAATACAATATAAGGGCAGGCGATGCACAAATTCAATTCGGCGGGCGTGGACATTGCTTATGAGGAATGGGGTGCCGGCCCACCCATTCTGCTGATCCATGGCTTTGCCTCCAACATCTATGTGAACTGGCGCGACACAAGCTGGGTGAAAACGCTGACCCACGGCGGTTACCGCGTCGTCGCCATTGACAATCGCGGGCATGGCGAAAGTGCCAAGCTTTATGACAGCGAGCAATATTCGGCTCCCGCCATGGCGGATGATGCAAGGCGGCTGATGGACCATCTGCAGATCGAAAAGGCCGTGGTGATGGGCTATTCGATGGGCGCGCGGATTTCGGCGTTTCTGACCATGCAATATCCGGAGCGCGTGTCTGCCGCGATTTTTGCTGGGCTGGCTTCTCGGATGATTACTGGCGTGGGCGGTTCTGAAGAGATCGCCCAAGCGCTGGAGGCTGACAATCTGGCCGAAGTGACAGACCGGGATGCGCGCGGCTTTCGGATTTTTGCCGACAGCACGAAATCAGACCGCAAAGCCCTGGCCGCCTGCATCCGCTTCTCGCGGGTGAAGATCAAGCCGGAAGGGCTGGCGGCCATCACTTGCCCGGTTCTAGTGGTGGCGGGCGAGAAGGACGAGGTAGCAGGTGACGTGACGGGCCTGACCAGCGTGATCCCCGGTGCCAGGGGTGTGGTTCTGGCCAATCGTAACCATATGAATGCAGTAGGGGATAGCGGGTATAAAGCGGCCGTTATCGATTTCCTCAAGGGCCTGCACAAGCCAGCGGAAATGTGATATAGGAAGCCCAGGAGTTTCACATGGCGCAACACAATTCGCAGAGCAAAACGGTGGAAAGACTGGATCCCGTCTGGGACCGCTTGCGCCATGAGGCTGAAGAAATTGCGCGCGCCGAGCCTGGGCTTGGCGGCTTTGTCTATTCGTCAGTTTTGGCCCATTCGTCATTCGAAAATGCCTTGATGCACCGGTTGGCCCAACGCTTGGGCAGCGCTGATCTGGGTGCTGACGCCATTGTGTCGGCTTTTGGTGATGCGTTGATGCGCGAGCCGGATATTGGCCACGCGGCCCGTGCCGATATCATCGCCACTTTTGACCGTGATCCGGCCTGCCACCGCTATATCGACCCGCTGCTTTATTTCAAAGGCTGGCAGGCGCTGCAGGCGCACCGCATGGCGCACCGCCTGTGGGAAATGGGCCGCAAGGATTTCGCGCTTTACCTGCAGAGCCGCTCATCGATTATTTCTTCGATCGACATCAATCCCAATGCCCGCATCGGCAAGGGCATCATGATTGATCACGGCCATGACATCGTGATCGGTGAGACCAGTGTGATCGAAGACAATGTGTCGATCCTGCAGGGCGTGACGCTGGGTGGCACGGGCAAGGAATCGGGCGACCGCCATCCCAAGATCCGCCAGGGCGTGCTGATCGGGGCGGGGGCGAAGATCCTTGGCAATATCGAGATTGGCCGCTGCAGCCGCGTGGCTGCCTGCTCGGTGGTGCTGCATGATGTGCCGCCGAACACCACGGTGGCCGGTGTTCCGGCCAAGATCGTCGGCAAGGCCGGCTGTGCCGAACCGGCGCGCGCCATGGATCACAATGTGGAATCTGATGACGCTGATTTCGACCTGAACGGCGGCTGAATAGTCTCTTCAGGTTGAATTCAAGCCAAGCCCTGCAAGTTCCCTCCATCAGGCCGGTAGTTCGGGCTCAGCATTGGAGGTTCACATGATCACCAAGACCATTATTGCTTCGCTTGCTGTTGCCGGCACCTTGACTGGCGCTTCGATGCTTTCGGCCACGGCTGCTTCAGCCAAGCCACATTGCGGCATGGGCTTTCCTTGCGGTGGCTTTCCCATGGGTGGTGGCATGGGCCCTCCCCATACTGTTCACCCGATCGGCCCGATCGTGGACCCGATCCATCCGCCGCATGGTGGTCATGGCCACGGCCACGGTGGCTTCGGCATCTATGTCAATCTTGAGAACCAAGACTATGGCGTGAGCTGCAAGACGGCCAAGAGCATCGTGCGTTCCAGCGGCTTCCACGCCGTGAAGACGCAGAGCTGCGGCGGTCCGGTTTACAGTTTCACCGGGTTGAAGCACGGCCAGCTGTTTGACATCGATGTGTCGCGCCGCGGCCGCATCGTTTCGGTTGACTAAGACCTGGGGTTTTCCCTGACCTAAGGTCTCGGCGGAGGTGGACTGGAGGGTCCGCCTCCGCCTTCCAATATGAACGGCAGATGAACGGCACCTTCAGGGCGCGTTAACGCGGGCTGGAACAATTATGGTCTTCAGCGATTGGCCTTTCTGGTTCAACGCACGGAGAAAACCATGTTCATCAAATCGATTCTCGCTGTCACGGCCATTGCAGGCATGCTGGCCGGAACCTCCATCCTTTCATCGAACGCGGCTTCCGCCAAGCAATGGTGCGGCAATCCGGGCCAGCAGCCTTGCGTGGATCAGGGTAATATGAATCAGGGCAATCCGCCGCCGCCCAACATGCCGCCTCCCGGCAATCCGCCGAGGACGCACGGCAATAACAACGGTAACCCGAATTTCAATCTCGACATCACCATCGGCGATGGCGGTGGCTATGACGACAATGGTTATGGCGGCAATGGTGGCTGGCACAAGCCGCGTCACGGCTTTGGCGGTGGCTACGGTGGGCCGTTTGTGAGTTGCATGCAGGCAAAGTCCATCGTGCGCTATAATGGTTTCCGCGGCGTGCAGACGCAAAGCTGTGGCGGCCCGGTTCACACCTTTCTGGGAATGAAGAAGGGCCGGCTGTTCGAGATCGATGTGTCGCGCCGCGGCCGTATCGTCAACATAGACCGGGCCTATTGATCCAGGTTCATGCATAAACAACCGGGGGCAGGGCGGGTCTATATGACCCGCCCCTTTTTCATGGCCGATCCGGTTGATAGGTGCGGCGATCCGGTCTAAACCCAACACACACCCGCGCAGGAGACTTCATTGAAACCCGACGAACTTGCCAAGCTCACGGCTTATTTCCGCAAGACTTTCAACAATCCTTCGATTGTTGCCAAGGCACGGCCGCAGAAGAAAGATTCCTGTGAGCTTTATGTGGGTGAGGAATTCCTCGGCGTGATCTCGCGCGACGATGAAGACGGCGACTTGTCGTATAATTTCTCAATGGCTATTCTGGATATCGATCTGGAATAGGCAACCCCGCGCCGTTTGGTTAACCAAACCTTACCAAACGGCCTGCGCTTTGCATCGTGATCCCCTACAGGAAAGACTGTTCCACATCGGAACAGGCTTCGGGTTTTGGGGAAAGCCATGGACTATCATTATGTCGCATATCTGTTTGCGATGGCCGCCGGGATAGCCTCTTCGGGTGCCATTGGCAGCCTGTGGGCGATTGCCACCGACGAAGCACCGGTGTTTTCCGGTCTGAGTGAACCTGATCTTCTGACTCCCATCCGCGCCATCGTATTGGTGTTCAGCGCGCCGACGACTTTGATGATTTCCGGCATTTTCTATCTGATCGCCAAGCCGCCTTTGGGCCTTCTGTGCGTGGCCCTTGGGTTATGCTGGAGCTTTGTGCAGGGAATCTTTATCCTCAACCAGGTGTTTGGTGTGACATGAGGATGAGCCATGACCCTTTATGCGCTGGATGGTGTTTCGCCTGAGATCGATCCGCAAGGCTGGGTAGCGCCTACCGCCGATGTGGCGGGCAAGGTGCGCCTCGCCAAAGGCGGCAGCATCTGGTTTGGTGCCGTGCTGCGCGGCGACAATGAATGGATATCCATTGGTGAAGGCTCCAACGTGCAAGACCTGTGCGTGCTGCATACCGACATGGGTGCACCGATGGACATCGGCCGCAACTGCACCATTGGCCACCGCGCCATTCTGCACGGATGCAAGATTGGCGAACAGAGCCTGATCGGCATGGGGGCGGTGATCCTGAATCACGCGCAGATCGGCGCGCGCTGTCTTATCGGTGCGCACGCGTTAATCCCGGAAGGCAAGATTATTCCGGATGGATCACTGGTGATCGGTGCGCCCGGCAAGGTGGCGCGTGTGCTGAATGAGGAGGAGCAGGGAAAGCTGCTGCTCTCGGCGCAGGGCTATCAGCGGAATGCGCTCAGGTTTCGGGCAGGGCTTAAGCCCCTCTAAAAAGAAAATGGAGCCGGTACCGAGTGGGGGCGGTACCGGCTCCTAGTGAACCCGGCTGATTGGGGGATGGGGGGACGCCAGCCGGGCAGAGGTATCCTTTGCAGGGATCCGGGGTTTTAGTTTCCTTTGGTCGAGACGAAGAGGTTGGACGAGACGGTCTGGCTTGGGCCCTTCTGCAGGCTGACCCAGATGTTGGAAGCGGCCTGTGATTGACGCTTCAGGAAAATGTATCCAGTTTCATTCCAGCGCAGTATGTCCTGGCGGCGATTGTCGAGCACCAGATCGCCCTTGTCGGTGGGGATCGTCATTACGGCGTGGCCGTCACCATTCTCGTCGAGCACAACGGTGATCAGCAACTGATCCGGATTGTAGCCGAGCTGTTCAAAATAGCGCTTCTTCAGCAGCACGAAATCTTCGCAATCGCCAGCGTCGACGGGATAGGTCCAGTAATCAGCCATGCCATAGAGTTCCTGATCGGTGGCCGGACGGATCTTGGTGTTGACGTAGTGGTTGACCTTGTTGATCTCGGCCCAGTTGGCGTTGGTCAAAGCCACACGCTCATTGGTGCCGCCGGTGAATTTGCATTCGTCTTCGCCGCGGCCACAGAAAGCCACGTAGCCGGCAGGCGGCAAGGTTGAGCCATAGACGGTGGCGGCAGGAGCCGCAGTCGGCTTCTCGAAATTGCCCTTGAGCGCGGCGGAATGAGCGGGCGCAAAGCCTAGAACCAGACTTGTAAGGATAGTCCCCAGAACGGTGTTGATCTTCATGTTAGCCCCGACTGTTTTTTTGTTGTGAGGCAAAAGTAACAGTCAGAAATTTCCGGCTTCTCAGAAAAAACGATCTAAGTCTCTGCAAACATTAGGCATTTTCTAGAGTCATTTTTAACCATGACGATTGTGGTGAAGATTCCGTAGCGACCACAGTTCAGGGGTTGCGGAAATTGAAAACGCCTGATATTTGCCAGCTGTTTCGGTGTGGCGAGCGGTCGTGGCGGAATTGGTAGACGCACTACCTTGAGGTGGTAACGGGGAAACTCGTGGAGGTTCGAGTCCTCTCGGCCGCACCATTTCCAAACAATTTGATGGAAGCGCGATACAGCGCGTTAAGCAAGGTTTGGAATGGCACAAGATGGATGTAGTCCACGAAGCAGTGCTGCGCGACCAATGGGGCGCTCTCCGGCCTGAATTTCTCTCTGATCTGAAGGGTGCGATCGGCGGGCAGGATGGCAAGCAGGCCCGCACCCTGACGCGGGAGCTGCACGCCGCCGACTTGGCTGACGTGATGGAGGCCATCGGGTCTTCCGACTCCATCGTCCTCATCAATCTGCTCGGCAAGAATTTCGACGTTGAGGCGCTGGCCGAACTGGATTCCGGCACACGTGACGCCGTGGTGGAGGAATTGCCGCCGGAAGTGATGGTCAACGCCATCAAGCGGCTGGATACCGACGACGCTGTTTACCTGATCGAGGATCTTGACCGGCAACAGCGCAGCGAAATCCTCGCCAAGATTCCCAAGGAAGACCGGGTCGCGCTGAACCGCGCGCTGGATTACCCGGAAGACACCGCCGGCCGCCTGATGCAGACGGATTACGTCGCTGTGCCGGAATTCTGGAATGTGGAAAAGGTGCTGGATCACACCCGCGCCACCCGCGGGCTTCCCGATGATTTCAGCGAAATCTACGTCACCAATGCAAGCTTCCATCTGATCGGCTGGCTGCCGCTGTCGCGCATCCTGCGCGCCAACCGGTTCAAGCCCGTCAAGGATCTGATGGATGATGACCAAGTGCCCCTGAAGGTGACTGACACCAAGGAAGAGGTGGCCTATCAATTCGAGCAGTATAACCTTGTGTCAGCCCCGGTAATTGACGCCAATGGCCGCCTTGTGGGCGTCCTCACGGTCGATGACGTGGTGGACATCATCCAGGAGCGCGCTGAGGACGACATGTTGCGCCTCGGTGGTGTTGCGGCTTCGGAGGAGCTTCTGTCTTCGGTGGTTTCGATCACAAGGTCGCGCTTCTCCTGGCTGTTCGTCAACTTGCTGACTGCCATTCTCGCCTCCTGGGTGATCTCTTGGTTTGACGCTACCATCCAGCAGATGGTGCAGATCGCCATCCTGATGCCCATCGTGGCGTCGATGGGCGGCAATGCCGGCACCCAGACCATGACGGTTGCGGTGCGCGCACTCGCTACCCGCCAGCTCGGGCCCTTCAATGCCATCCGCGTGGTGTTCCGCGAATGCAGCGTGGGCCTAATCAACGGCTTTCTGTTCGCACTCATCATGGGCCTGTTCACCTGGTGGTGGTTTGGCTTCCAGGCGCTGGGCTTGATCATCGCTTTGGCCATGATCATCAATCTTCTGGCGGCGGCCCTGGCTGGCATACTGTTGCCGTTGGCGCTGGACAAGCTGGACCAGGACCCAGCGGTTTCGGCTGCCGTGTTCCTGACCACGGTGACCGATGTGACCGGGTTCTTCTCGTTCCTGGGCCTGGCCACGCTGTGGCTCAAAATGGGCGGCGGGTTCCACTAGCCCAAGGGGCTTGCAATGGGCGGGCAGGGCGGTTAGAAGGCCGCAAATCCCCGATTTCAGGAGTATCTTGCATTGGCACGTGTGACCATTGAAGACTGCATTGACAAGTTGCCCAACCGTTTTGAGCTCGTTCTGCTCTCGGCCCACCGCGCCCGCAATATTGCGCAGGGTTCGCAGATCATGGTCGAACGCGACAATGACAAGGACCCCGTGGTTTCGCTGCGCGAAATCGCTGCCGAGCACATCAATTCCGATGACCTGCGTGAGGAATTCATCCACGCCATGCAGAAGCAGGTTGAAGTTGATGAAGCCGAAGAAACCGAAGTGCCGCTGATTGCCCAGTCCGGCGACATGTCGCTGGTTGATGATTCGGCCGAACTCGGCACGATGGAACAGATGACCGAAGAAGAGTTGCTGCGCGGCCTTGAAGGCCTGCCGCCGGCCGAAAGCCCCGGCAGCCAACGCAACGGCTTCTAAGCGATCTAACAATTTGGTTACCCAGCGCCCGCTTCATGCGGGCGTTGTTGTTTCAGGACTGGCGCTCGGCGGAATTTTGCTTATCTTAGCTGCATCATGATGCGCCAATATGAACTGGTTGAGCGGGTCATCCGCTACGACCCGCAGGCGGATGAAGACCTTCTGAACCGAGCCTATGTCTATGCCATGAAGGCTCATGGCAACCAGAAGCGTGCTTCTGGCGAGGCCTATTTCAACCACCCGCTGGAAGTGGCGGCGATTCTGACTGACATGAAGCTGGACAGCGCCACGATTGCCGCTGCACTTTTGCATGACACGGTGGAAGACACTGAAGCCACCGCGCAGGAAATTGCCGACAAGTTCGGCTTTGAAATTGCCTCACTGGTGGATGGCCTGACCAAGATTGCCAAGCTGGACATGGTGACCAAGGAGGCCACCCAGGCGGAGAATCTGCGCAAGCTTCTGCTCGCCATGTCGCGCGATGTACGGGTGCTGCTGGTGAAGCTGGCGGACCGCCTGCACAATATGCGCACGCTGCAATTCGTGAAGCCGGAAAAGCGCCGGCGCATCGCGCAGGAAACGATGGAAATCTATGCGCCTCTCGCGGGCCGCATGGGCATGCAGCTGGTGCGCGAAGAGATGGAAGATCTGGCTTTTGCGGTGCTGAACCCGGAAGCCAGCAAGCTGATCGTTGAACGTTTGGCGCGCCTGCATTCTGAAAGTGGCGGACTGCTCCAGGAAATTGAAAACACCCTGAGCAAGGCGTTGGGCGATCATGGCATCAAGGCCGAAGTGAAGGGCCGCGAGAAGCGCGCTTATTCAATCTTCGCCAAGATGGAGCGCAGCAATCTTTCGCTTGATCAGCTTTCGGATGTGTTCGGTTTTCGGGTGCTGGTGGATACGATTGATGATTGTTACCGCGCATTGGGCGTGGTGCATCAGAAATGGCTGATCGTGCCGGGCCGTTTCAAGGACTACATTTCCAGCCCGAAACAGAATGACTACCGCTCGATCCATACCATCGTGATCGGCCCGCATTCGCAGCGCGTGGAGGTGCAGATCCGCACCCATGCCATGCATGAAATTGCCGAACGTGGTGTTGCCGCGCATGCGCTCTACAAGGATGTACGCGAGGCCAAGTTGGCCAAGGAAGGCGTGCGCATTCCGGCGTCGGAATCCTCCGCCTATCGCTGGCTGCGGCGTTTGATGGAAACCCTGCAGGAGGGCGACAGCCCGAAGGAATTCCTTGAGCACACGCGGCTCGAACTTTTCTATGATCAGATTTTCTGCTTCACGCCCAAGGGCAAATTGATTGCTCTGCCGCGCGGCGCAACGCCGATTGATTTTGCCTATGCGCTGCATACGTCTATTGGCGACAGTTGCGTGGGCTGCAAGGTGAATGGGCGCACAGTGGCGCTGGTCACCAAATTGCAGAATGGTGATGAAGTGGTGATCATCCGTTCGGATGCGGCCACACCTCCGCCCGCCTGGGAAGCCATCGTGGTGACGGGCAAGGCCAAGGCCGCGATCAGGCGTGCCACACGGGCCGACATCCGCAAGCAATATGCTGGCATTGGACGCGAGTTGGTCGAAAAGCTGCTTGCGCGACAAAAGAAAACCTTCAACGAAAAAGAGGCCGCTGCTGCTGTCCCCCGGCTTGGCCACCGTAATCTTGATGATGCACTGGCTGCGATCGGGCGGGGTGATCTTTCGGCGGGTGATCTGTTGAAGGCGCTGGGCCTTGAGGTGGACGACAAGGATTTGCGTGCGGTGCGCCGCCGCGCCACAGCCAAGGAAGACAGCGCCTTCTCGGTGCCGGTGCGCGGTGCCGCCGCCAATATGGCGCTGAAGATTTTCAACGTGACGGGTGCTGTGCCGGGCGAGCGGATTGTGGGCATCGTCACCCCGGGCGAAGGCATCACCATTTATCCGATCTTCGCGGCGGCGCTTGAGCAGTTTGACCAGGAGCCTGAACGCTGGGTCGATTTGGCCTGGGGCGTGGCCGAGGAGGGGCGGCGTTTTCCGGCGCGCATTTCCATCACCCTGGCCAATGAAGTGGGTGCGCTGGCGCAAGTGACGCAAGTGATCGGCGATCATGGCGGCAATATTGACGAGCTCAATTTGCATGCGCGCCACGGGGTGCGAGATTTCTTCGATTTGGTGATATTGCTGGAAGTTTTCGACATCCGCCATTTGAATGAAATCATGAATGAGCTAAAGGCGAAGCCGCTGGTTTCGGATGTGAACAGGGTGACGGAATAATGGCTTTGACGCATGAGCAGGTTCTCGATGAATTCCGCGCGGCGGGCGCCTTGCTCGAAGGGCATTTCGTTTTGTCATCGGGCCTGCATTCGGCGCGCTATCTGCAATGCGCCCGCGTGCTGATGGACCCGGCGCGCGCGGCGCGGCTGTGTGCTGATCTGGCTGCCCGCGTGAAGGCGGGTGGTCATGGCCAGATTGATCTCGTGGTTTCGCCTGCGATGGGTGGCGTGGTTGTAGGCTATGAAATGGCGCGGCAACTGGGTGTGCCGTCCATCTTCTTTGAACGCGTGGATGGCAAGCTGGCGTTGCGCCGCGGTTTCAATATCGAGAAGGGTGCCCGCGTGCTGATGGTCGAAGATATTGTGACCACAGGCCTTTCATCGCGCGAATGCATCGAAGGCATCACGGAAGAGGGCGGCGTGACGGTGGCGGCTGCCTGCCTGATCAACCGCTCTGGCGGCAAGGCCGATGTGGGCGTGCCGCTGCATGCGCTGACATCGCTCGATGTACCCACCTATGAGGCCGACAAGTTGCCACCAGAACTGGCCGCCATTCCCGCCTACAAGCCTGGCAGCCGGGGCATGAAAAAATGATCATCGGGCTGGGCAATGACATTGTGAGCATTGAACGTGTGCAGGAAACACTGGACCGTTTCGGCGACCGCTTTACCAACCGCATTTTCACCGAAATCGAACGCAAGAAATCCGACCGCCGTGCGCAACGCGCTGCCTCCTATGCCAAGCGCTTCGCCGCCAAGGAAGCGTGTTCCAAGGCCCTAGGCACGGGTTTCAACATGGGTGTGTATTGGAAGGATATGGGCGTGGTGAATGAGCCTTCGGGCCGGCCCACTATGGTTCTGACCGGTGGCGCCAAGGATCGCCTCGACCAAATGACGCCTGCGGGTATGACTGCCAAAGTCTGGTTGACGATTACCGACGATCACCCCTGGGCGCAGGCGGTGGTAATGATCGAAGCTTTGTGAAAAGCCTGTCATATTCCGCACTTGTTCGCACTGTGTCATGACTGCCACAGTTGCCTGCCATGAAAGCGGCTTTATTGCGCTGCACAGCAGCCTCAAGATAGAATGCGTGAAAAGGGGGCCTTAATTTTTGGGCCTGAAGTGCATGAGCAACAAGCATAGCGTCACAGTAGAACGTTCGGCCGCCGGTGAGATCTGGGATACTGCCAAGGTGATCATCGAGGCGCTGGCGATTGCGTTTTTCGTGCGCCTGTTCCTGTTTCAGCCGTTCAACATTCCGTCCGCGTCAATGTATCCGACTTTGCGGATTGGCGATTATCTTTTTGTTTCAAAGCTTTCTTACGGTTATGGCAAGTATTCGTTTAACTTCCAGTTCAGCGGGCTTTCGAGCCAGCCGCTGGTGCAATGCTGCTCCTTCATTGATTTCCCCGGCCGCCGCGTTTGGGTCGATCTGCCGAAGACCGGAGATGTGGCCGTTTTCAAATATCCAGGTGACACCTCGATCGACTATATCAAGCGGGTGATCGGCCAGCCGGGCGACCACATCCAGATGAAGCACGGCGTGCTTTACATCAACAATCAGGAAGTGAAGAAAGAGCCGGTTGAGGCTTTTGAAGACCCGCAGGGCGAGAGCGGCAGCGGGCCTCTGGTCAAGCAGTTCAAGGAAACGCTGCCCAATGGCGTTTCGTATAACGTGCTGGATTTCGGCGACATTCCGGAAGTCGATGACACCCAGGAATATGTTGTGCCGGAAGGCCATTATTTCATGATGGGCGATAACCGCGACAACAGCCAGGATTCTCGCTTCCTCAACAAGGTGGGCTATGTGCCGATCGAGAACTTTGTCGGCAAGGCCGATGTGATCTTCTTCTCGTTCAAGCCTGATGCCTCGCTGTTCCGCCCGTGGGAATGGCCGTTTGAGATCCGCTGGTCGCGGTTCTTCAACTGGGTTGGCTGAAGGGCTCCCGAAGGCGATGAGGAGCCTTTCCAAAGTTGAGGAACGGCTTGAATACCAGTTCAAAAGCCAGATCCTAATTTCGGCGGCGCTGACCCATGGCAGCCAGCAGAAGGCCGAACGCGACTATCAGCGGCTGGAATTTCTGGGTGACCGGGTTTTGAACCTCGTGATCGCGGACGAACTCTACGCGCGTTTCCCAGATGAGAAGGAAGGCCCCTTGGCAGCGCGCTTGAGCCTGCTGGTGCGGGCCGAGGCGTGCACGCGGGTGGGCGAGGCGTTGGGCCTGCAAGCGTTTATCGCCGTGGGTGCGATGGAGCGCAAACAGGGTGTGCAGCGCATGGCATCTGTGCTTTCCGATGTGGTGGAAGCGCTGATTGGCGCACTTTACCTCGATGGCGGTATGGATGTGGCGCGAGGCTTCATCCTGAAGCAGTGGCAAGCGATGTTGACGCAAGCGCCGGAGACGCTCAAAGACGCCAAGACATTCGTGCAGGAATGGGCTTTAGGCCGCGGGCTTCCGCTTCCGGCTTACGTCGTGCAAAATCGCGAAGGGCCGGACCATGCGCCGCGCTTCACGATCAGCCTGCAAGTGGGTGATCTGGCCAGCGTGCA
Organism: Aestuariivirga litoralis; assembly: GCF_015714715.1. Classification (NCBI taxonomy): domain Bacteria; kingdom Pseudomonadati; phylum Pseudomonadota; class Alphaproteobacteria; order Hyphomicrobiales; family Aestuariivirgaceae; genus Aestuariivirga; species Aestuariivirga litoralis. The sequence continues at coordinate 588,488 of NZ_WAHS01000001.1, forward strand.
CGGCCAGGGTCTGTCGAAACAATTGGCGGAAATGGACGCAGCAAGCGCCTTCATTGCCAGAGAAGGATTGAGATGACGGCTGTTGAAGCCACTACAAAGCGCTGCGGTTTTGCCGCCATTCTGGGTGCGCCCAATGCGGGCAAATCCACGTTGGTGAACAAGCTGATCGGCACCAAGATCTCCATCGTCTCACATAAAGTGCAGACGACGCGGGCGCGCATCCGCGCGATTTATATGAACGGCCAGTCCCAAGTGGTGCTGGTTGATACGCCCGGCATTTTCAAGCCGCGCCGCAAGCTGGACGAGGCGATGGTGGGCAATGCCTGGGGCGGGGCGACGGAAGCCGACGCTGTGGCTTTGATGGTCGATGCACGCCACATTACCGATGAAGTGAAAGAGATCATCGAAACGATCAAGGCGCAGAATTTGAAGGCGATGCTGATCCTCAACAAGATTGATCTGGTCCCCGCTGAAAAGCTGCTGCCAATCTCGGAAGAGCTGAATGCGCTTTATCCTTTTACCGAGACTTTCATGGTGAGTGCGCAGACGGGTTCAGGCGTTGAAAAGCTCGGTTCGCGCTTGGCCGCCTTGATGCCGGAAGGCGAATGGCTTTACCCCGAGGACCAGACGGCTGATCTCAATCTGCGTTTCCTCGCTTCGGAAATCACCCGCGAGAAAATCTATGAGCGCCTGCATGAGGAATTGCCTTACGCCTCCACCGTCGAGACCGAGACGTGGGAAGAGCGCAAGGATGGCTCGGTGAAAATCCAGCAGGTGGTTTTCGTGGCGCGTGACAGCCAGAAGGCCATTGTGCTGGGCAAAGGCGGCGCCCAAATCAAGTTGCTGGGCCAGTTGGCGCGTGCTGAAATGGAAGAATCGTTCGGGCGCAAGGTACACTTGTTCCTGTTCGTGAAGGTCCGTGAAAATTGGGCCGAAGATCCGGAGCGCCTGCGCATGATGGGCCTCGAACTTTAGGGAACAAAGCCGATGGAATGGCGGGACGAGGGGGTTGTGATCGGGCTGCGCCCGCATGGCGAAACCTCCGCCATTGCCGAAATCCTCACCGCTGAACATGGCCGCTGCATGGGCATGGTGCGGGGCGGGCGGTCGCGCCTTCTGCGCCCGGTTTTGCAAACCGGCAATTTGGTCATGGCCACCTGGCGCGCGCGGCTGGATGAGCATCTCGGCACGTTTCAGATCGAAGGTTTGAATTTGCGCGCCGGATTTATTCTGGCGCATCCGTTGCGGCTGGCGGGCATGAACACATTGACCGCGCTGGCGCAATTGCTGCCGGAGCGTGAGCCGCATCCCAGGCTTTACGAGGCCGCGCATGTGGTGCTTTCTGCCATGGACGATGATGCCGTGTGGCCCGCACTTCTCGTGCGCTGGGAAATGGGCCTGCTGGATGAATTGGGCTTCGGCCTTGATCTGTCGCGCTGTGCGTCCACCGGTCAGACCGATGACCTCGCTTACATTTCACCGCGCACCGGGCGTGCCGTGAGCCGCGAGGCGGGCAAGCCCTATCATGAGCGGCTGTTTCAATTGCCGGCTTTCCTGTGCGGCGGGCAGGGCTCATCGGCGGAGGATGTGCTGGAAGGTTTCAAGCTCACCGGATTTTTCCTCGAGCGCCATATTTTTGCGCCAAGGCAAGTGGCGATGCCGCCATCGCGTGCCTGGCTGTTTGATGGTTTGCGCCAAAGGCTGGCCGCGTGATCGGCAGGCTGAACCATGTGGCGCTGGTGGTGCCTGATCTGGAACAGGCGGCACAGAGCTATCGTCAGAGCCTGGGTGCGACCATATCTCCCGTGCAGGAATTGCCGGACCATGGTGTGAAGGTGGTGTTCGTGGAATTGCCCAACACCAAGATCGAGCTTCTGGAAGTTCTGGGCGAGGCGTCACCGATCAAGGCGTTTCTCGACAAGAATCCGAGTGGCGGCATGCATCACCTTTGCTATGAAGTGGATGATATTCTGGCGGCGCGTGACCAGCTCAAGGCGGCGGGCGCGCGGGTGCTCGGTGATGGCGCTCCGAAAACGGGTGCCCATGGCAAGCCGGTGCTGTTTCTGCATCCCAAGGATTTTTTTGGCACGCTGATCGAGTTGGAGCAGGCATGAAAATTCAAAGCATGATCGCGGTCTATTTCGTGATCTGGTGGATCACGCTGTTCGCCGTGCTACCATTGGGCGTGAAGAGCGCGCATGAAACTGGCACGCAAGTGGAAGAGGGCCATGATCCCGGCGCGCCCGCAGTCACGCGTGTCTGGCGCGTGGTGAGCATCAACACCGTAGTGGCCGCCTTTGCCTTTGCGCTGGTCTATTACATGTACACGCACGGCTGGTTCGGCTGACATATTTGCGCAAACGCTAATCGCAAAAGTCTGCAACTTTTGCGGCGTGTGCTCTACTTCACCCGCTTATCCTCGATATCCTGCGCCTGCGGGAATCTTGATTTCAAGTCGCGCTCGGTCACGCTCATGTGGTTCCTCGTATATTGTTCCGAGGCGTCGCGCAGGGGCTGGAAGTCCCACGGGAAATGGCTGCCGCTTTTCATTGCTTCAAACATCATCAGGCGCGCCTGCTGGCTTTCTAGAACCTGCTGGTGGATGGCGGGGATGTTGAATTTCGCCTCGACCTCGGCGCGCATGCTCTTGCCCAGCGGATGCGTGGCGGCAAGGTTGTTCAACTCATTGGGATCATCCACCAGATTGAACAGCTGATCGGGATCGGTGGGGGCGTGAATGAATTTCCAGGGGCCCCGGCGCAGCATGTACATGGGCGAGACTGTACCTTCGGCGAGATATTCGCCCCAGGTTTCGGCCTTCGGGTCTTCTGTGCCACCCTGCAGCAAGGGCAGCAGTGAACGGCCATCGACAGGGCGGGCCAGCTTGTCCTGCCCACCGATAGCGCAGAGTGTGGGCATGATGTCGGCCAGTGAAACTGGTTCTTTCACGCGGCGGGGCTTCACGCTTTTCGGGTGCCAGACGATCAGCGGAACGTGGGCTGATGGCTCGAGATAACTCATCTTGTACCAGAGCCCGCGCTCGCCGAGGAAATCGCCATGATCCGAGGTGAACACGATCACCGTGTCGTCCAGCTTGCCCAGGGCTTCGAGCGTATTCACCAGTTGGCCGATAAGATCATCCACATAAGAGATGTTGGCATAATAGCCGTGGCGGGCGGCGCGGATGTCGGCCTCGGTGACTTTGTAGTCATCCATGGCGCTCACATCATAGAGGCGCTGCGAATGCGCATCGAGCTGATCGCGTGTCATATGCGGCACGGAGGGCAGGTCAATGTCCTCATCCTTGTAGAGATCCCAGAACTGCTTGCGCGCCGCATAGGGATCATGCGGATGGGTGAAGGAGACCATCATGGCGAAAGGTTTTTCGGGCGAGAAGCGCGCGTAATCATAAAGTCTGCGCTTGGCTTGGAAGGCCACGTCGTCATCATATTCCAGCTGGTTGGTGATTTCAGCGATGCCGGGCTGCAGCACCGACGTCATGTTGTGGTACCACCAGTCGATGCGCTCTTGCTTCAGGCGCCAATCCGGCGTCCAGCCGAAATCGGCCGGATAGATATCGGTGGTCAGGCGTTCTTCCAGGCCGTGCAGCTGGTCGGGGCCGACGAAATGCATCTTGCCGGATAAGCAAGTGTGGTAGCCCGCCAAACGCAGATGATGTGCCCAAGTGGGAATGGCAGAGGGGAATTCCGCCGCATTGTCATAGCAACCGGTGCGCGAGGGCAGCAGGCCGTTCATCACCGTGGCGCGGGCAGGGGCGCAGAGTGGGGAAGTGGAATAGCAGTTTTCGAATACCACACCCTCACGTGCCAGGCGGGCCAGATTGGGCGTCTGGACCAATTTGTGGCCATAGACTGACAGAGCGCGGGCGGCCATCTGGTCGGCCATCACAAAGAGAATGTTGGGTTTGCTGGTCTGCGCCACTATATTGCCCTCATGAAATTCGCTGTCCTGCTGCTGATCAGGCTTTACCAGCTCACCCTATCATCCCTGATGGGGCGGACTTGCCGGTTTTTGCCGACTTGTTCTGAATATGCGACAGAGGCGATTGAACGTCATGGGGTTTGGTGCGGCGGCGGGCTGGCGCTGAAGCGCATCGCAAGCTGTAACCCGCTGGGTGGATCAGGCTTTGACCCGGTGCCCGAAAGCTGCGGCTGCGGACATAAAAAAGGGCCGGCATAGAGCCGGCCCAGTTAGTGCTGTTTTGCAAATAAAATCAGAAGGCCCAGATCGCTGCCGCGCGGACTTCATGCTCGTTGCCGCCACCATGGACATCGCAACCACCGCAACCGGTGAAGTGGGTATCCTGGAATTGGGTGTAGAGATAGTCGAAGCGCAGACGCAGGCTGTCGGTAACGGCGCTTTCAACACCAGCGCCCACACTCCAGCCCCACTGGCCGGCTCTTTCATCGGAACCGCCAAGCGAAACATTGTCCACAAGGTGGCCCATGCCGTAGGCGCCGCCAGCCTGCAGGAAGAACAAGGTTGAATCCATCGCATAGCCGAAGCGGCCATTGACGCGGCCGATATAGTCGTAGCCGAACTTGAAATCTGCGCCGGTTTGCATGTTGTAAACAAGGTTGCCGGTGGTTTCGAGATTGCCTTCGATGCCAAACACAAACTGATCCATCTGGACGTTGTAGCCCACGAGGCCGCCACCCTTCACGCCGCAGCCGGCATTCAGATAGCTAAGGCTCGTAGTGGAGTCGGTGATTGAACCATCCATACAGGCCATGCCCACATAGGCACCCACATAAGCGCCGGACCAGTCATAGGTCGCGGGACGCAAGTGATCGACTGGCGGAGGAGGCGGAGGAGGAAGCGTGTCGAGATCGGCAGCAAGCGAAGTAGCGGCGGGAAGCAACATAGACAACGCGACAGAAAGAAGGATCAAATACTTTTTCATAGGTACCCCTGAACTTGAACTTACAGTTGGGGGGCATCATGGTGTGTTAAGGTTAATCCCCGGTTAGCGAAAACTGAACAGCGGGTTAATCTGTGCGATTTGCCGGGCTTGACGTGGCAGAAATGCCACGGCAATTGCTGTGCTGTTCACTTAACGATTTGCCTACCCGGGCCGTAGCCGGGAGTGGGCTGGAAGGAAGATCATGATTACGCTCACGTTCCCCGATGGCACCAAGCGCGAAGTTGAAAGCGGGGCCTCGGCCGCACAAGTCGCAGCCTCAATCGCCAAATCCCTTGAGAAAAAAGCCGTGGCCGCCTTGGTCAATGGCAAGCTGGTTGATCTGGCTGATCCGATCACTGCTGACAGCACGCTGAAGATCGTGACGCGCGATGATGATGAGGCGCTGGAACTCATCCGCCATGACGCGGCTCACGTGCTGGCCGAAGCGGTGCAGGAGCTTTTCCCCGGCACGCAGGTGACCATTGGCCCGGTGATCGAGAATGGCTTCTATTACGACTTCTTCCGCAACGAGCCTTTCACGCCCGCCGATTTCCCGGCCATCGAGAAAAAGATGCGCGAGATCATTGCGCGCGACAAGCCGTTCACCAAATCGACGAAGACGCGCGAAGAGGCGAAGCAATTCTTCCGCGACAAGGGCGAGATGTTCAAGGTTGAGCTGGTGGATGCGATCCCCGGCAATGAAGACATCAAGTTCTATGATCAGGGTGGCTGGATCGATCTGTGCCGTGGCCCGCATATGACGAGCACGGGCAAGATCGGTGGCTCCTTCAAGCTGATGAAGGTGGCCGGCGCTTACTGGCGCGGTGATTCAAAGAACCCGATGCTGACGCGCATCTATGCGACCGCCTGGGCCAATGACAAGGATATGGCCACCTATGTCACGGCGCTGGAAGAAGCTGAAAAGCGCGACCACCGCAAGCTGGGCCGCGAGATGGACCTGTTCCATTTCCAAGAGGAAGGCCCCGGCGTGGTGTTCTGGCATCCGAAGGGCTGGACCATGTTCCAGCAGCTCATCGCCTACATGCGCCGCCGCTTGAATCGTTTGGGCTATGACGAAGTGAACGCGCCGCAGTTGCTTGACAAGAGCTTGTGGGAAACGTCTGGCCATTGGGGCTGGTACAAGGAAGCCATGTTCGGTGCTACGCCGGCGGGAGAAGAAGCCGAGGACGGCGACCGTATTTATGCGATCAAGCCGATGAACTGCCCGGGCCATGTGCAGATTTTCAAGCACGGCCTGCGCTCCTACCGCGAGTTGCCGATGCGGCTGGCGGAATTTGGCGCAGTGCATCGCTATGAACCTTCGGGCGCGCTGCATGGCCTGATGCGTGTGCGTGGGTTTACGCAGGACGATGCGCATATTTTCTGCACGGATGCGCAGATGCGCGACGAGTGCTTGAAGATCAATGATCTTATCCTCTCGACCTACCGCGATTTCGGCTTCGAGCAGATCGTAGTGAAGCTTTCGACGCGCCCTGAAAAGCGCGTGGGCAGTGACGAGGCCTGGGACCGCGCCGAAAAGATCATGGGCGAAGTGCTGGAGCAGATTGCCTCCGAGAGTAACGGTGCGATCAAGACGTCGATCAATCCGGGCGAGGGCGCGTTCTATGGCCCCAAGTTCGAATATGTGTTGCGCGATGCGATCGGCCGTGACTGGCAGTGCGGCACCACGCAGGTCGATTTCAACCTGCCGGAACGCTTCGGCGCGTTTTACATCGGTGAGGATGGCAACAAGCATGTGCCGGTGATGATCCACCGCGCCATCTGCGGCTCGATGGAGCGCTATCTCGGCATTCTGATCGAGCATTTCGCCGGGCATTTCCCGCTCTGGCTGGCGCCGCAGCAGGTGATGGTGTGCACCATTACCAGCGATGCGGATGAATATGCCGTTCAGGTAACAGAGCAGCTCAAGGCCGCCGGCATCCGCGCCAATGTCGATCTGCGCAATGAGAAGATCAACTACAAGGTCCGCGAACATTCGGTGACGAAGGTTCCGGTAATCCTGGTCGTCGGCAAGCGCGAGATGGAAGAGCAGGCGGTGAATATGCGCCGGCTGGGTTCACAGGCGCAGCAGCCGATGACGCTGGCGGACGCCATCGCGTCGTTGAAGACAGAAGCTGTGCCACCTGATCTAAGGTGATCCAACGCCCCACGCAGCCCGTAATGGCGGCATGGGGAGATTCATCATCATCGGAACGGCAGGCATCGGTGGCGCGCTGGCGCGCAAGCTGAAGGCGCAGGGGCATGAGCCTTTCCTGATCGGCCGCAACGCAGGGCAATTGTCTGAACTTGGGTCTGAACTCACCTGCGAGCATGCGGTGGCGGATGTGACCGATATGGATGCGCTGATGGTGGCCGTGCATTCGGCAGGAACAATTCTGGATGGGCTGGCCTATTGCGTTGGCACCATCAACTTGAAACCGGTAACACGGTTTACGGAGGCGGATGTAAGCCGTGATTTTGAAGTGAATGCGTTGGGAGCCTTCCGTGCGGTTCAGTCGGCGCTGCCTGCCCTCAAGGCTTCGACTCAAGATACTGCGTCCATTCTTTTGTTCTCCACCGTGGCCGTGGGGCAGGGGTTTGCATCACATGTGAGCGTAGCGATGGCTAAGGGTGCGGTCGAGGGTATGACCCGCGCTTTGGCTGCGGAACTGGCGCCCAAGATCAGGGTAAATGCGATTGCACCTTCGCTGACCCAGACTCCGTTGGCCGAGTCGCTCACGCGCAATGCAGCTACCGCGCAAGCGTTGGCTGCTCTTCATCCACTGCAACGGCTTGGAACCTCAGAGGATATGGCTTCTCTTGGCGCTTTCCTGCTGGGGCCGGAAGCCAGCTGGATAACCGGACAAATCATAGGCGTCGACGGCGGGCGCGGCACCCTGCGCACCAAAGGGTGATGCGCAAGCACCCGAAGTCCGAACTCCCCACAAAGATTTGTGCATGTTGCGGACGTCCATTCACTTGGCGTAAAAAATGGGAAAAGGTGTGGCTGGAAGTAAAATATTGTTCGGATCGCTGCCGGGCCTTGAAGCGTAACAAAATAAGTTCCATATAGCCCGCATCATGGAAATTGGCATTTACACATTTGCAGACGTTCCCGCGGGCAAGCCTGAATTTGGCGGGCAGCGGTTGCGCAATTTGGTTGAAGAGATGGAGCTGGCCGATCAAGTCGGGCTCGATGTCATTGCCGTGGGTGAGCACCACCGGGCTGACTATGCCGTCTCGTCGCCGCCGGTTATTCTCGCTGCTGGCGCAGCTCGGACGAAGAAGATCAAGCTGTCTTCCGCGGTGACCGTGCTGTCTTCCGATGATCCGGTGCGTGTGTACCAGCAGTTCGCCACCGTTGATGGCATCTCCAATGGGCGCGCTGAGATCATGGCGGGGCGGGGCTCGTTTATCGAGAGTTATCCACTTTTTGGCTATGATCTCGATGATTATGATGCGCTGTTTGCCGAGAAGCTTGATCTGTTGATGAAGCTGAATGAGGGCGAGCGCATTACATGGAATGGCAAATTGCGGCCTTCGCTGAACGATGCAGGGATTTATCCTCGCCCTGAGCAGAAGAAGCTGCCGATCTGGATCGCTGTGGGGGGCACGCCGCAATCGGTGGTGCGGGCGGCCACGCTCAACCTGCCGATGGCACTGGCTATCATTGGTGGCGACCCGCGCCGCTTCAAGCCGTTCTTTGATCTGTACCGCGAGACGCATGCCAAGGCCGGGCATGACCCGAAGGACATTCAGCTGTCGCTGAACATGCATGGCTTTGTGTCGGATACCCTCGACAATGCCAAGAAAATCTATGGTGCTGCCGAGATCGAGGTGATGAACCGCATTGGCGGTGAGCGCGGCTGGCCCAAGCAGGGTTGGAGCCATTTCGAAGCGGCTGCAGGTCCCAATGGGAACCTGATCGTAGGTGACGCCGAGCGCGTTGCCGCACGGTTGATCGAGCTGCACGAGATTTTCGGCAATACCCGCATCCTGATCCAGATGGCTTTGGGCACCGTGCCGCATGCTGAACAGATGAAGGCCATCGAGATTTTGGGCCACAAGGTGGCGCCGATTGTGCGCAAGGCGATCGGTTAGTTTCCAGCCGATACAACGCCTAACGACTTCGTGATTGATCTTGATTTGCTCCCCGCGCGTAAAAGCTTGATATTGGGGCAAGGAGAGATTCATGGCGCAAAAGGTTTTGGTTCACCGGCTCTATGTCCGGATATTCCATTGGCTGAACGCCATTGCGATGTTCATGATGATCACCAGCGGCTGGCGCATCTACAATGCCTCGCCGCTTTTCGACTTTTCATTTCCCGATGCGATCACGTTAGGCGACTGGCTGGGTGGCGCGCTGCAATGGCACTTCGCGGCCATGTGGCTGTTTGTTATCAATCTCGGCGTTTACATCGTGCTCGGACTGGCCACAGGGCATTTCCGCCGGAAGTTCCTGCCGCTCAGCCCGCGCGCATTGGTGCATGACGTGAATGACGCGCTGCATCTCAAACTGGCCCATGATAGCCACGACTATAACGCCGTGCAAAAGCTGTTCTATATCGGCATTACACTGGTGATGATACTCACCTTCATTTCTGGCCTGGCAGTTTGGAAGTCGGTGCAGTTCCAACTGATCGGCCATCTATTCGGAGGCTATGAGGGCGCGCGGCTGGTGCATTTTGCCGGCATGAGCCTGATCTGCGCTTTCGTCGTGGTGCATCTGGCGCTGGTGCTGCTCGTGCCTTCGACGCTCCTTCCCATGATCACGGGTAAGGGCAAAGCGTTCCCCAAGGATGTGGAGAAAAATCATGTTGCTTAAGCGCAAAGAGCCGAAGCTGTTGCTGCCCCGCACAACGGAGGTTATCAGTCTTGAGCGCCGCTTGTTCATGGGCAAGGCGCTGTCGCTCGGTGCGCTCACCATGCTCACCGGTTGCAATGTGGCCGACGATGGTCAGGCACAGAAGATCCTCGATGTCATGTCGAAATGGAATGACAAGGCGCAGGCCGCTCTGTTCAACCCGAACCGCATGGCGCTGACTTACTCGGAAGCAGAGATCACCGAGCCATTTCCCTTTAACGCCTATTATTCCGAAGACCAGGCACCTGAGGTGAAGGAGGAGGGCTACAAGCTCGAACTTTCCGGCCTGATCGACAAGAAAGACCCTTGGACGCTCGACAAGCTTCGTGCCCTGCCGCAGGAAAGCCAGATCACAAGGCATATCTGCGTGGAAGGCTGGAGTGCCATTGGCAAATGGGGCGGCGTGCCGCTCGGCAATTTCCTGCGCATGGTGGGGGCTGATCTCACCGCCAAATATGTCGGCTTCAAATGCGCGGATGATTATTACCAGTCGATCGACATGGCCTCGGCACTGCATCCGCAAACCATCATTGCACTCACCTGGCGTGATCAGGTGCTGCCGCGCAAATATGGTTTCCCGATGAAGGTGCGTATCCCCACCAAGCTCGGTTACAAGAATCCTAAATACATCACGGCCATGTATGTGACCAATGATTATCCCGGTGGCTATTGGGAAGACCAGGGTTACAATTGGTATGGCGGTTCGTGAACCTCGCGAACCATCACAGCTTCGTGTTGTGAGTTTATTTGAGTCCTGAACTGAGCTCAGCCAAGTTGACAAGATGGAACAATGAAGTTCCGCAAATTCTAACTCCCAGGAGAAACCCCATGATCAAGTCAATTTTTGCTGCCGCCGTTCTTGTTGCTGCATTCTCTGCTCCGGCTTTCGCCGAAGACATGATGAAGTGCGACGACGCATCCATGAAGATGATGCATGATGAAATGGACAAGATGGGTGGCTCGATGGCCAAGCAGACCGATGCCATGAAAAAGGGCATGGAAATGGCCAAGGACAACATGATGAAGGCCGGCGAAGCGATGAAGGCCGGCAATATGGACGAATGCTCCAAGCAGATGGGCATGGCCAAGACCAACATGATGATGAAGTAAGCAGGGCAGACCTGCACAATCTGAAAGGGCGGCCCGTTTGGTGCCGCCCTTTTTGTTGCTATATAGGCAACATGACCCTTCCTCACATTCCAGACCCCATTCCCGGCGATGCCGCTTCGGTTGATGCCATTGAACATGTTATTGTGCCGCGGGTGCGCGACATTGGCGATTTCGAAGTGCACCGGGCGCTGCCTGCCGCAGAGCGGCAGATGATTGGGCCGTTTATTTTCTTTGACCGTTTTGGCCCGGTTATGATGAAGGCGGGCAAGGGCATGGATGTGCGCCCGCATCCGCATATTGGGCTTTCCACGGTGACATGGCTGTTCGATGGCGTGATCTATCACCGTGACAGTTTGGGTTCCGAGCAGCCGATCTCGCCCGGCGAACTGAATTGGATGACGGCGGGCAAAGGCATCGTGCATTCCGAACGCACGCCGGCGCTGGAGCGCACCTCAGGCCAGAGCATGTTCGGGCTGCAAAGCTGGGTGGCACTGCCGAAACAATTTGAAGAGACTTCGCCAGGCTTTGAGCATGTTGCGGAAGCGCAGATGCCAATTATGGAAGACAATGGGCGCTGGGTGAAAGTGATCGCCGGTGAGATGTTCGGTGAACGCTCACCCGTCAAAACTCATTCCGATTTGTTCTATGGCGATGTGCGACTGGAGCCGGGCGCGATCCTGCCTTTGCCGCCCGAGCATGAAGAACGCGGACTTTATCTGATCAATGGCCGCATTGAGATTGCCGGGCGTGAGATCGAGGCGGGCAAGCTCGTCTCGTTCAAGCCCAAGGCAGAGATTCTGGTGAAGGCGCTTGAGCACTCACATTTCATGCTGCTGGGCGGCGAGCCGATGGATGGGCCGCGTCACATCTGGTGGAATTTCGTGTCATCCTCGAAAGAGAAGATCGATGCCGCCAAGGAAGAATGGCGCACCGGCAAATTCAAGATCGTGCCGGGGGACGACAAGGAATTCATCCCGCTGCCAGTATAGGCCCGAACAGAAACGCCACCCAGTCCTGCCGCCGTTGCAGCGAAACCCGGTGGCGTGGACGCGAGGGGGCAGGGTGCAAATCGCCCGACGCGTGGTCTGTTAGAAACTCCCCCCAACTCTTCGGCTGGCGTGATGCTGTTCTCGCATGATCGCTCCACCAGTCTCAAGCTTATGCTTAAGGGGTGGTTAACCGCGCAGCGCATGTTGAATTCAAAGGTCAAAAAAGCCAAACTGGCGGCATGACCCAACTCAACGATACCAGTTCGCTACTGAGCTTCCTCAAGACTCGCAAATCAGCTTCCGCCAAGGCGATGGGGGGGGAAGGCCCCAACGCCTCGCAGCTCGACCAGATTCTGCAATTGGCCGTCCGCGTTCCGGATCACGGCAAGCTGGCGCCTTGGCGCTTCATCATTTTCCAAGACGGAGCGCGCGCTGCGGTCGGAGAAAAATTCCGTTCGCGTTGGGCTGAGATGAACCCGGCGCATGGGCCAGACATCCTGAATTTTCAGGCGGCGCTGTTCACCCGCGCACCGATGGTAATTGTGGTTGTGTCGGCGACACAGACGCATCCGAAAATCCCGCCATGGGAACAGCAGATGTCGGCTGCTGCGGTATGTTTCAATCTGGAACTGGCGGCGCAGGCTTTGGGCTTTGACGTGCAATGGCAGACCGATTGGGTGTCCTATGATGACGGTGCCAAGGCCGCCATGGGCATGACGTCTGACGAGCAGGTGGCGGGGCTGATATACATTGGCAAAACCACAGTGCCGCTGGAAGACCGGCCGCGGCCTGACATTTCCAAACTTGTCACCAACTGGAGCTGAACATGGCGATCAAGGGAATCCTCTTTGACAAGGACGGCACGCTGATCGAGGTGAATGGCACCTGGATCCCGGTTTATCAGGCCATGCTGGCTGATGTGTTCGGGCATTCGATGGGCGAGATCGTCGAGTTCCTGGAGCTCGCCGGCTATGACAGGGCGTCGGGCCATATCCAGGCTGGCTCTGTGATGGCGCATGGCACGACGCGCGAACTGGTTGCCCTGTGGTGGCCGGAGCTGAATGCCGACCAGCAGCGCCAGCGCGCACATCTGATCGACAATGATCTTGCCCCCAAGGCTCTGTCCTATGTGAAGCCGCTAATGGATTTGCAGCCTATTTTTGATGAGCTGCACGCCATGGGGCTGGTTCTGGGCGTTGGCACCAATGACTCGGAAGCCTCCGGCACTGCACATATGAAACACCTCAAGGTGCATCACTATTTCGATCTGGTGATCGGTGCGGACAGTGTGGACGTGCCGAAACCATCAGGTCAAATGATTGCACGCTTTGCCGAGAAGACCGGCTTGAAGCCCTCTGAAATTGCGATGGTGGGTGACAACACGCATGACATGGACGAAGCCAAGGCCGGAGGTGCTGGCATGGCGATCGGCGTTCTCTCTGGCAATGCCAGGCATGAAGACATCGGCCACCTTGCGGATCATGTGATCGTCAGCGTGGCAGAGCTTCCAGCACTGCTGAAAGCCCACGGCTGATGTTCTACGAGACGAAGGCGGGCTCTGGGCTGGCGCTTGATCCGTTCAAGGCCATTGTGGTGCCGCGCCCCATCGGCTGGATTTCAACCTTGTCGGCCAGCGGTCATGCCAATCTGGCGCCCTATAGTTTCTTTAATGCTTTTGCCGGGCCGCCGGAATATGTGGCCTTCGGCTCCGGTGGCATGAAGCACACATTGGCGAACATCGAAGCCACGGGCGAGTTCGTGGTCAATCTTGCGACTTATCCACTGCGTGAGGCGATGAACGCTACCTCGACGCACCAACAGGGCGACGAGTTCGAATTGGCTGGGTTGGAGAAGGCACCTTGCCATCTGGTCAAGCCGCCGCGCGTGGCGGCAAGCCCTGCCGCTTTGGAGTGCCGGCATTTTCATACTGTTCCTTTGCCGCAGGATAACGGGCAGGTGGATGACTGGCTGGTGATTGGCCGGGTGGTCGCGGTTCACATCGATGACCAGTTCATCAAGGCTGGCCGGGTCGATATTGCCGCCATGCAACCTCTGGCCCGTCTTGGTTACGCCGAATATGCGACGATTGACGATATTTGGCGGATGCGGCGCCCGGACTAGTTTTTACTGCAACTGGGAATTGCTATTTTTGGCGCCTACCGAGTCGGGCGAGAAGGGCCCAGAAGAGTCAGATTTTCGCCTGATCCACGTTTGATCCGCTGTGGATAAGTCTGCGGACAACCCTTGACCCGCGTTTTGATTCAATAGCTTATAGCGAAGCGCGCCCTGTGGATAACTCTGTTTATATCTCGTTAACCATTCGGAGTCAGGACTCGCACAGGTTGCCAGTTTTCGCAAATGGTGCAGGTAAATCATGGTTCGGTGTTTGCTGATCGAAAACAATACAAATGAAGGGCAGAGGCTCTCCGCCATGCTCGAAGGATTTGGCTTTTCTTGCGAAGCCTCCACCGCGCAGGCGGCGCATCCGATGCTCATGGACAGTGTTCCGGACCTCGTGCTGATGGAAGCCCGTGACGAGCCTGCGGTGCGTGAAATTCTCCGCCTGGTGCAATATCATGCCGAAGCCGGACGTGGCCCCGTGGTGATCCTCTATGCCGAGGCGCCTAGCCTTGACGATGTGGGCCTTTCGATTGTCTCCGGCGCGTCTGACTTTTTGGTGAAGCCCTTTGATGCCGAATTGCTGCAGTTCAAGCTGGAGCAGGCTGGCCTTCTGCACCGGCCTGCGGCTTAAGCAGCTCCTTCAAAAGTTAACGGAACATCACCGTTTAGGGTGAACGGCTTATTAAGGCTTAAGCTGTAGCTTGGCCCTGTCTCTGTTGTTTGTGTGGGTTGAGATAGTATGTTTGCAAGTCAGTCAAAAGTAATTCCGGGTCTGGATGTTTCCATCTTCAAGTCTGTGCTTGAAGGCCCCGACGTCAAGGCGCGCCAGGAATTGGCGCAGCAGCTTTCTCAACTCTATGCCAATCCTGCCACCGCCGCTTTCGAGCGCGAGCAGATTGCGCCGATCTTTTTCAAGTTGGCCGAAGACGGCGAGACTGAAGTGCGCGCTGTGATGGCCGAAGAACTGGCACTCGCCGCAGAACTACCCAGCGATCTTATTTTTGCAATTGTCGCTGATGAAGATGAGATTGCGCTGCCGTTTCTGCTGAACGCCCTTTCCATCAGCAGCAATGAATGCGCAGTGATCCTGAAAGTGGGCGAGGAACTGCGACAGAAGACGTTGGCCACGCGTGCCGGCCTCACGCCTGAAACTATCGACATCATTGTGGACGAGGGCAGCCTACTTGCGGCCTCGGCATTGCTGGACAATGAGTCAGCAGAATTGTCCGCTCGCCACTACCACGCGCTTTACACGCGCTTTGGCGGTTCGGCTGAAATGGCCGAGCGCATGCTGGGCCGTGCTGATCTGCCCTTTGATATTCGCATCCTTCAGGCCAGGCGTGCCGCCAGCCGCCTGCGCCAGATGATGGCGGCCAAGGGCTGGGTGCCTGCCAATGACGCGCGGGAAATCTGCGCTGAAGCTGAAGATAATGCGGTGATGCAGGTGCTGTTTGAAATTCATGCCGATGACCGGGCCCATGCCATGGCCTTCCTCGCGGCGAAAAACTTGCTCACGCCGGCGTTTATCGTGCGCGCGGCAGCCACTGGCCAGATGACCATTGTTGAGGCCGCACTGGCTCACCTTTCGGGCCTGCGTGGCCAGGAAGCCGCTGCACAAATGTATGCGCTGAACGGCAATGCGTTCAAATCGCTGTTCCGCCGTTCCGGCCTGCCGCAGGGTTGCTTCGGCTTTCTGCGTGCCGCTTGCGATGTGGTGATTGAAATTCAGGAAGAGGGGCTGGATATCAGCTCCACCGAATTTGGCGGACGGGTGCTGGAAGCGCTGATGACGCGCTATGAAGCGATGTCACCGGCTGATCGGGCAAGGCAGATCGAATATCTGGGCCGCTTCGGTGAAGACAAGATTCGCAAAGTGGCCAAGCGAGTGAAGGTCGATTTCCTGCGGGCGGCCTGATTTTCGCTAAAGCTGCCGCTTTAGTATTTGAACTGCTCGTTCAACACCCGCTCTGCTAGCCCATGGCCGTTTTCAAACAGCATACGCACGCCGCGTTTGGTGTCGACCGCGATGTCCACACTCGCAATGTTGCGCACTTCATCGTGGTCGGCCACGGCAGCCACCGGGCGCTTGTCGGCTTCCAGAACTTCGATGCGGACCTTTGAATCATCCGGCAGGATGGCTCCGCGCCAGCGCCTTGGCCGGAAGACGCTGAGCGGCGTCAAGGCGAGAAGTGGAGTTCCGATCGGCAGAATGGGACCGTGGGCCGACAGATTGTAAGCAGTGGAACCGACGGGCGTTGAGAGGATGATGCCGTCGGCACTCATCTCATCGAGGCGCACTTGCCCGTCGATCACCAATTTCAATTTGGCGGCTTGTGACCTTTGCCGCAGCAGCGAGACTTCGTTGAAGGCCAGTCGCTCGTGCTTTTTGCCATCTGGCGTCTTGGCGATCATGGCCAGCGGCCGGATCAAGGTTTCATGGGCAGACGCCAGCCTGTCCTGCAGATCAGGTTCCACCAGATCATGCATCAGGAAGCCCACCGAGCCGCAATTCATGCCGTAAACCGGCAGGCCCGATTTCAGGCATTCATGCAAGGCCTGCAGCATCAGCCCGTCACCGCCCAGGGCCACCGTTACATCGGCATCATCGGCTTTGGCATTCCCATAGCGTTTGGCCAGGCGGCGCAAAGCGCGCTGCGCTTGGGGCGCGTCAGAAGCCAGGAAATGGATGCGTTCGAATTTCATGTGTTTATGCGGCGCAGTTGGAGTATGGAACCGACTATCATTGATAGACGGATTTTTGTCCACAACTCCCATGCGCCGCCTGATCATCTGTTCCACTTGCAAATTTTCGCCCGAGTCCAAGACCGGGCCGGATGGCCGCACCGGCGGGCAGATGATGCATGATGCGGTGCAGGCGGTGCTGACCAAACAGGACCGCAGCGATGTTGATGTGACAACGCAATCCTGCATGTGGAATTGCGATCGGCCGTGCAGCGTGGTGGCGCAGGATGACCAGCGCTTCTCCTATGTGACGGGGCATAACAAGCCGACAGAAGAACAGGCCGAAGCGATCATCGCCTGGTTTGATGCGCATGGCGCAACCGACGACGGGATCGTGCCGTTTCGCCTGTGGCCGCAATTGATGCGCGGGCATTTCATCGCGCGGATGCCGCCGATGAAGGGGGAAGACAAGGCGTGAGCATCATCCTCGTTCTGGGCGGTGCGGCTTCCGGCAAAAGCAAGTATGCCGAAAGCCTGTGCGCCAAGCCCCGTGCTTATGTGGCCACGGCGCAGGCCTTTGATGATGAGATGCGCGCCAAAATCGCCAAGCACCGTACGCAAAGGGGCCGGGAATGGATCACGGTGGAACAACCGATTGATCTGGTGGGTGCGCTGCAGGCGGCGGAGGCCGAGGCGCCGACCATTCTGGTCGATTGCCTGACGCTGTGGCTTACCAATCTCGTGATGGCGGAGAAGGATTGCGCTGCCGAGGTTTCAAAGCTGCTGGCGCAATTGCGCGGCATGAAGGGTAAAGTCGTTCTGGTTTCGAATGAACTGGGCCTCGGCATTGTTCCCGAACATGGATTGGGCCGGCGCTTTCGTGACCTTCATGGCGTGATGAATCAGCGTGTGGCGGAAGCGGCGGATGTGGTGGTGTTCACCGTGGCCGGGATGCCGCAAGTGCTTAAAGGGCAAAGGCCAGAGCCGCCCCCAGCAGCATGAGCAAGGTCATGGCGTTGCGGAACAAGCTTAAGCCCTCCGCAATGTCCTTCGGCCCCTCAGGCGCGCGCCCTTGGCCCATAGTGGGCAGATCTACCAACTCACCATGGTAAGTGCGCGGGCCGCCGAAGCTGAGGCCAAGTGCGCCCGCCATCGAAGCCTCCGGCCAGCCAGCATTGGGTGACTGGTGCTTTCCAGCATCGCGCCACATCGCAGCCCATGCGGCCTTCATCGGGGCTGCACCTTTGAGACGCGCAGCGCCTGCAAAGAGCAAGCCGGTGAGGCGTGAAGCGGGTAGGTTCACCAGATCATCCAGCCGCGCCGAAGCCCAGCCGAAATTCAGATATTGATCCGACTTGTGGCCGATCATTGAGTCCGCGGTGTTGATCGCCTTGTAGGCGAGGAGGCCGGGCAGGCCGAGAATCGCGTACCAGAGGGCAGGTGCCACGACACCGTCTGAGGCATTCTCCGCGAGGCTTTCAAGCGCGCCTTTGGCGATGCCTTTTTCATCCAGCGTTTCGGGATCGCGGCCGACGATCTTGCCGACAGCGAGGCGGGCGGCGGGAAGCGAGTTGCCCAGCGCGCGTTCCACTTCGCCGACATGATCTGACAGGGATTTCTGCGCAATGAGCGTGGTGGCGATGAGAACATTGATCACCCAGCCATAGGGAATGGAGGCCAAAATCCATGCCGCGATCATCCCTGGTAGCGCGCAGCATAGGATCAGTACCACGAGGGCGATGACGCCGTTGAGGCGGTTGCTGGCGGGGCTGGCATCGGGATCATTCAGGCCTTCATCCAGGAAGGTGATTAGCTTGCCCATCCATTGCACCGGGTGGCCGATCGATGATTGCAGCAGGCGGGGATAGCCGGCGAGGCTTTCGATGAGCAGGGCGAGGGTAGCCATCCACAATTGGTTCATGCGACTGGTTTGGCAAATTCCAGGATGGCGTCAAGATCAAGATGCTGTTCCAGATGTGCGGCCAGCGCATCAAGGGTTTCCTCAATCACCTGCTCATAGGCCAGCGATGAAGAGGTGGCGCCGAGGCTTTTGAGAAAGGCAGCGCGGAAACCGTCATTGGAAAAGCAGCCGTGGAGATAGGTGCCCATCACGTGGCCTGACGTGTTGATCGCACCTTCCGGGCCGTTCGCCGTTTGCGCAAAGGGGCGGGCGGTGTCGGGACCGGTGGTGGCGCCGATATGGATTTCATAGGCGCTGATTTTTTCGCCGCTGGCGGCGTGGGTGGCACTGGTGAGGGTGGTGGTTTTTTCCGGCGTCATCACGGTGGCCACTTCCAGCAGGCCGAGGCCTTCGACGGTTTGCGGCTTGCCTTCGATGCCGTCCGGGTCAGCAATGGTTTTGCCCAGCATCTGATAACCGCCGCAGAGGCCCAGAACTGCGCCGCCGCGCCGGGCATGGGCAGCGAGATCAATGTCCCAGCCGGTGGCGCGCAAGGCCGCGAGATCGCTGATGGTGGATTTGCTGCCGGGCAGGATGACCAGAGTAGCATCGCCGGGAATGGGCATTCCAGGTTTCAGGAAGCTGAGCGCTACGCCGGGTTCAAGCCGCAGGGGGTCCAAATCATCAAAATTGGCAATGCGGGGCAATTGCAGAACGCAGATTTTTATGCCTTTTGAATCGCTTGCTGCCGCTTCTTCCAAAGCTACTGCATCTTCCGCCGGGAGTTTTGAAGCGCCGGCAAAATGCGGCACCACCCCCAGGCAGGGCCAGTCGGTGCGCTTTGCGATGAGATCCCGCCCCTCATGAAAGAGTTCAGGATCACCGTGGAACTTGTTGATCAGGAATCCTTTTATATGTTTCTGATCGGCCTCATCCAGTACCGCCTGGGTTCCGACCAGCGAAGCGATCACCCCGCCGCGATGGATATCACCAATGAGAACGGCCGGAATATCCGCCGCTGCTGCAAATCCCATATTGGCCAAATCGCCTTGGCGCAGATTGGCCTCCGCTGGGCTGCCTGCACCTTCCACCAGGATCAGATCATGGTCTTGAGCCAGAATGGCAAAACTTTCCAGAATGGCGGGCATATAGCTTTGCCGCTCGCGAAAGAAATCGCGCGCCTTCAGCGTGGTGCGGCGCTTGCCTTGCACGATCACCTGCGCGCCCGTCTCGCTTTCGGGCTTCAGCAGGATGGGGTTCATATGCACAGATGGCGCAATCCGCGAGGCGCGGGCCTGCAGATGCTGGGCGCGGCCGATTTCGCCACCATCAATGGTCACCGCCGCGTTGTTGGACATGTTCTGCGGTTTGAAGGGCGCTACTTTCAGGCCGCGCTTTAGGAAGGCGCGGGCGAGGCCAGCCACGATCAGGCTTTTGCCCACGTCCGACCCTGTGCCCATGAACATGATGGCCTTAGCCATTGGGTGCCACGCTGATCACATGGGCATAGGAGCCCATGACATTGCCAAGCTTGTGGCCCATCACGCCGAGATCATTGCCCGCCGCGTCCTTTGCTTCGAACAGAGCTGGGGCCTGGCCTTCGGAGACAAGCGTAGAATAGTGGAATTCGTGCCCGCGCACGGGCATGGACCAAGGCCCATTCCATGATTTGAGTTGGCGGTAGCCAAGATGCAATTTGCGCTTGGCAAAGCTGGTGGTGACCGGCAGCAGACCCGCCATGGCGTGGCGCTGGCCGTCCTTGTCGATCAAGCCATCGCCCAACACCATATAGCCACCGCATTCGCCATAGATCACGCCCTTGAACGCGCGCAGGCCATCGAGGAAGCGATTGTTGGCGGCAAGTTTGCCCGCGTGGAGTTCAGGGTAGCCGCCTGGGAGGAAAAGGGCATCGGCCTGCGGTGGGGCTTCATCGGCTAAAGGCGAGAAGAACTTCAATTCCGCACCGGCTTTGCGCCAAGCCTCCAGCAGATGGGCGTAGATGAAGCTGAAGGCGACGTCTTTGGCGACGGTGACCGATTGGGCCAAAGGCGGCAGGATTTGCGGGTTCGAATCAGTGAAATTCAGCGAAACTGTTGATTCGAGAATGTTGTCAAGAAATGTTTCACGTGCGACTCCTGAAGCAGCACTTTCGATAAAGCTTTCAAGCTCTTGATTCTCTTGAGCTTGCACTAGGCCGAGATGGCGCGAGGGGATATTGAGAGAGTCAATCTGACGCAGTGCGCCGATGACTTTTGCACCGATGGCCGATAGCGCCTCGCGCAGCATGCCTTCGTGCCGGTCGCTCGAGACGCGGTTCAAGATCACGCCGGTCACATGCACATCGGCTCGAAAATTCTGGAAGCCTTGCACAAGAGCAGCCACTGAGCCGCTCTGGCGGGCGGCGTCCACGACCAGCAGCACGGGCAAGCCCAAAGCTGCGGCAAGGTCGGCGGTGGAGCCGGGTGCACCTTGCGGGCCATCGAAAAGGCCCATGACGCCTTCGACGATCAGCAGGTCGGCATCCCTCGCCTGAGCGGTGGCGAGGCTGCGCGTAACGGCTTCGCCCATGGCCCAATGGTCAAGGTTGATGCACGGCCTGCCGGTAGCGGCGGCATGGAAGCCGGGATCGATATAGTCCGGCCCGGCCTTGGCGGAGGAGACCTTCAACCCGCGATTTCTGAGGGCCCGCAACAGGCCAAGCGTCACCAGGGTTTTGCCGCTGCCGGAATGCGGCGCGGCGATGACCAGTCCCTTAGCCAATCGGGTTGGCCTTCAGGGCTGGCGAATACCAATCCAGTATATCGCGCCAGTCGCTGGCATGGCCTACGACTACGATAGCGGGGGTGGGTGGTTCGTTCTTGGCCACCTCTGCCGCGCAGGTGGCCAGCGTGCTGCTCATCACCTGTTGCTGCGGCAGGGAGGCATTGGAAATGATGGTGACCGGGTCATCACCCTTGCGGCCGCCTTCCAGCAAGGCAGCGGCGATCTCGCCGAGATTTTTCACTGCCATATACATGACGATCACAGGAGACGCCAAAGCCACGGCCTTCCAGTTCACATTGACCGGCATCTTGCCCGTGGCATCGTGGCCGGTGAGGAAGATCACCGAATGATTGGTGTCGCGGTGGGTGGCGGGAATGCCGGCATAAGCCAGCCCGCCCACACCAGCCGTGATGCCCGGCACGATGCGGAAGGGCACGGCGGCCTTGGCCAGCATCTGGCTTTCTTCGCCGCCACGGCCGAACATGAAGGGGTCTCCGCCTTTCAAACGCAGCACGCGCTTTCCGGCTTGAGCGAGTTCGATGAGGCGCAGCGAAATATCGCGCTGGGTGGGTGAGGGCTTGCCGCCGCGCTTGCCTGCATATTCAAGTTCAGCACCAGTGCGCACCCAGCGCAGGATGTCGGGGTTCACCAGAGCGTCATAGACCACCACGTCGCAGTTCTGCATGGCGTGATAGCAGAGCAATGACATCAGGCCGGGCGCGCCTGGGCCAGCGCCCACGAGCCAGACCCAGCCCTTTTCAAAAACCGGGAAAGCCTCTGCGTCGAGACGCGCGAAACCCTGCGGGTTTCCGCTTTGCCAGCTTGCGACGGTTTTGGTGGTTTCAGAAGCCATGTTGCCCTTATACACTGGCCTCATGCGACAAGAGAAGCCCGAGGGGAGTTTAAAGCGTGGCTGGACCACCGGGGCATGCGCGACTGCGGCAGTGAAGGCGGCTTATACGGCATTGCTGACGGGGGCTTTCCCTGACCCGGTCACCATCACCTTGCCCAAGGGTGAGCAGCCGGCTTTTGCGCTGGCGATCACCGAGCTGAAGGATGGCTTTGCCCGCGTGGGCATCGTGAAGGATGCCGGGGATGACCCGGATGTGACGCATGGCTGCACGGTAGTGGCCAAGGTATGGCGCGGCGGCAAGGATGTGAGTTTCAAGGCGGGCGAGGGTGTGGGCATGGTGACCAAGCCGGGCCTGCCAATCGCGGTGGGTGAGCCTGCGATCAACCCGGGGCCGCGCGCGATGATGATGGCCGAGATTGCAGCGCTGGGCGGCGGCGATGTGGAGATCGAAATTTCCATTCCCGGCGGTGCCGCGCTGGCCGCGAAAACATGGAACCCGAGGCTTGGCATTGTGGGCGGGCTTTCGGTGCTGGGCACGACCGGCATTGTACACCCGTTTTCCTGTGCGGCCTGGATCGCCTCGATCCACCGCGGCATTGATGTGGCTCGCGCGCTGGGCTTGGCTCATGTGGCGGGATGCACGGGCTCTACCTCTGAGGATTCAGTTCGCGCGCATTACGGCCTGCCACTGGAGGCGATGCTCGACATGGGGGATTTCGCCGGTGGTGTGCTGAAATATGTGCGGGCGCATCCGGTGCCGCGCCTCACGATTGGCGGTGGCTTCGGCAAAATGGTGAAGCTGGCGCAGGGGCATATGGATTTGCATTCTGGCCGGTCTCAGGTGGATTTTGAGTGGCTGGCGGCGCGCGCGCCTGACGCCCTCAAAGCGCAAGTGCTGGCTGCTAATTCGGCCTTGGAAGTTCTCGAATTGTGCGGGCAGGGTCTCGCGCAAAAGATTGCGCAAGAAGCGCAGGTGCAGGCAGCAGTGGTGCTGGGCAGTGCGACTACGCTTGATGTGATCGTGGTGGACCGGGTGGGAAAGATCATCGGCCATGCCGCGTAAAATTCTCATCCTCGGTGGCACCGGCCTGGCGCGCGATGCGGCCAATGCGCTGCATGACGCAGGCTGCGCCGTGCTCACCTCGCTGGCGGGTGTGACGCAATATCCGATCCTGCCAAAGGGAGAGATCCGCAAGGGCGGGTTCGGCGGCGTTGACGGCATGGTGGCGTTTCTCAAAGAGGCGCAGTTTGATCTGGTGGTAGATGCCACGCATCCTTTCGCGGCACAGATTTCACGCCACGCTGCAGAGGCCTGTGGGGCCACGCACACGCGGCTGATCCGGCTTGAGCCCCCAGTGTGGAAGCCGCAAAAATCGGACCGCTGGATGGAAGTGGGGTCGGTGGCAAATGCCGTGGCAGCGCTCGATGAAAATGTGCGCGTGGCCGTCACCGTCGGGCGTAAGGAAATCGGCGCCTTCTTTGGGCGCTACGATATTTCCGGCGTGGCGCGGATGATCGAGCCGCCCGCCGTGGCTGTGCCGTCCTACTGGATGTTGGAACTCGCTCGCCCGCCTTTCACACTGGAACACGAACTGGCGCTGCTGGGCGATAACCAAATCAATGTGGTAGTGAGCAAGAATGCCGGTGGTGTGCGCGTGGCGAAGCTGGATGCTGCCGCACAATTAGGGCTCCCGGTGATCATGGTGCAGAGGCCGGAGAAACCGAAGGTGCAGACAGTCGCCAGCGTGGAAGCGCTTATGGGCCCGTAACAATCTTCTCGCTACTGGCACCCCATTCGGCCCAGGAGCCGTCATAGAGCGCGTGGTCTTTCACGCCGAGTTCTTCCAGCGCGAGAGTGAGGATCGCGGCTGTGACCCCAGAGCCACAGGAGGTGATGATGGGCTTGGCGAGGTCGACGCCATTGGCAGTGAATTTTTCGCGCAGGGCGCTCGGCTGCTTGAGCGTGCCTTGCTCGGTGATCATTCCAGAATAATGCACATTGTGGGCGCCGGGCATGTGGCCGGGTTTCACGCCGGGGCGGGGCTCTTGCTCCTCACCGCGGAAGCGGGTGCCGGAGCGAGCGTCGGCGATCTGGTCGCCGGTTGCAGCGACTTGTTTCAGGTTTCGCACCATGCCTGCGTTCAAAGTGGCGGTGAAAGTGGCCGGGGTGACGGATGCGGTTTCGCCGATTTCAAGGCTGCGGTTTTCGGCATTCCATTTTTTCAGGCCACCATCCAGCACCGAGACTTTCGTATGGCCGAAGACCTTGAACATCCACCAGCAGCGGGCAGCCGAGAACAGGCCGTAGGAATCATAGGCCACGACATGCATGTCATTGCCGATGCCGAGGGCGCTCATGGCGGCGGCGAAATCTTCCGCCTTGGGTAGCATGTGGGGCAGGGTGGTGTTGCGGTCAGAGGTTTTGTCGAGATCAAAGAAACGCGCACCGGGAATGTGCCCGGTGGCGAATTCGGCTTTGGCATCGCGCTTGGCGGTGGGCAGGTGCCAGCTGGCATCGAGGATGACGAGATTGGCATCGCCCAAGTGATCGGCCAGCCACTGTGTGGAAACGAGATTGCTCATGCGAAAGCCACCCTGATGCGGCGGTTGATCTTGCCTTTGTTTTCAATCTTGGTCACGGCGATGGGGCCGATTTCACTGGTGCGGTTTACATGCGTGCCGCCGCAGGGCTGCAAGTCGATCTTGCCGCCTTCGCCGATCAGCACCAGGCGAATGATGCCTGCACCGCGTGGCGGTTTGACCAGCAGCGTGCGCACCAGTTCGGGCCGCGCGTCGAGTTCGGCTTCGGTCATCGATGAAATGGAGATGACGTGGTCATCGGCAATCAGCTGGTTGATACGTGCCGTAAGTTCTTCTTTTTTCGGAATCTGATCTTCGGGAATGTCGAAATCAATGCGGCCGCCATCGGTGCTGATTGCGCTGCCGGTGACGCCGAAGGGCACCGAGCGGCACAGAAGATGCATCAGCGTGTGGGCGCGCATGTTGCGGTAACGCGCGGCCCAATCGAGTTTGAGTTTGACTCTCTCGCCCACAGCGGGAAGCGTCTGGCCTTCGGCCGGCACATGCATGGGCGTTTTGGTTTCATCGTAAATGGTGGTGGCGATGGTGACGGCCCCCTGTGCCGTGATCAGCGTGCCGGCATCGCCGGGTTGGCCACCCGCCGTTGCGTAGAAATTGGTTTGATCGAGGATGATGCCGCCGCGTTCGTTGAGGCCCACGACGACAGCTTCTGCTTCCTGCAAATAGGAATCGTCACGGAACAGAAGTTTTGTCACTTCGGCACGTCTTCAAACACTTTGGGCACATCCGACTTGGCTTCAAGCCAGGTGGGCACGGGAAGATTCTTGGAGCGCAGGAAATCCGGATTGAACAGCTTGGACGCATAGCGCGTGCCATAGTCGCAGAGCACGGTCACGATGGTGTGGCCCGGGCCCATCTGCTTCGCCAGGCGGATGGCGCCGGCAACATTGACGCCGGTGGAGCCGCCCATGCAAAGGCCTTCATGGCGCAGCAGATCAAAACAGATTTGCACGGCTTCATCATCGTGGATCTGGAATGCGTCGTCGACGACGGCACCCTCCAGATTGGCGGTGATGCGGCCCTGGCCGATACCTTCGGTGATCGACGAGCCTTCGGATTTCAGTTCACCGGTTTTGTAATAGCTGTAAAGCGCAGCACCCATCGGGTCAGCCAGCGCGATTCTGATGTTTTTGTTTTTGGCCTTGAGGCCCATGGATACGCCAGCCAGCGTACCGCCAGAACCCACGGCGCTGACAAAGCCATCCACCTTGCCATCGGTCTGGGCCCAGATTTCGGGGGCGGTGCCCTCGATATGAGCCTCGCGGTTGGCCACATTGTCGAACTGGTTGGCCCAGAACGCACCCATCTTTTGAGCGAGGCGGCCGGAGTAGCGCACATAGTTGTTGGGGTTCTTGTAAGGCGCTGCCGGCACTTCAACCAGTTCTGCACCGAGTTGACGCAGAGCATCTTTCTTTTCCTGACTCTGCGTTTCAGGAATGACGATCACGGTTTTATAGCCCAGCGCATTGGCCACCACGGAAAGCCCGATGCCGGTATTGCCGGCTGTTCCCTCCACAATGGTGCCGCCTGGCTTCAACGCACCGGCTTTTTCTGCAGCGCGGATGATGAACAGGGCGGCGCGGTCTTTCACCGACTGGCCGGGATTCATGAATTCGGCTTTGCCCAGAATGGTGCAGCCGGTGACCACGGAAGCCTTCTTAAGCTTGATGAGGGGCGTATTGCCAATGGCTTCGATAACGTTCTGGCGAATGTTCATGTCCCTGTCCTTGCTGCACTTGTATTGCAGCAAATGGGGCGCATCCGTCAAACGGCAAGCACGCAGCGACACATGAGATTTTTGGAAAGATGGCTCCTCGACCTG
Organism: Aestuariivirga litoralis; assembly: GCF_015714715.1. Classification (NCBI taxonomy): domain Bacteria; kingdom Pseudomonadati; phylum Pseudomonadota; class Alphaproteobacteria; order Hyphomicrobiales; family Aestuariivirgaceae; genus Aestuariivirga; species Aestuariivirga litoralis. The sequence continues at coordinate 615,117 of NZ_WAHS01000001.1, forward strand.
GGATCGAACCAGGGACCATTCGATTAACAGTCGAATGCTCTACCGCTGAGCTATCGAGGAACGTGGGCGCGCTATAGCAAAAGCCTTCGCGACTGCAAACCCTTATTTTGCGGCAATGGCTTCGTCCACAATCGACGTGATTGTGGCGATGTCAGCCCCCAAAGATGATTGGATGCAGACGGCGGACTGATGCGGTGCCAACGTAAGGCAGAACTCGCGTACATCGACGCCGACCGCCTGGTCCCTGGTCCACAGGGATTTGCAGTAGAGCAATTCGTCATCAAAGAGGTGTGGGTTGTTCTTCTGCACATAGAGCACATAGGTGCCGTAGAGATGGTATTCCGCGAAGTTCAATTTCCGGCCGATGGCTTCGTGCCAGGGCTTGCCCTGCAGCTTGGTTATATAGTCAAGCATGTCGAGCACCGTCTGGCGATGCCAAGTCACGATCTGCTCTTGGCCCCAGAAGGCAGTTTTGTCGGGCGTTGGTTCCACGCCGACAATCCGCATGCTGCTGGCCACGTCAGCATTTTCCCACAGGAAAACGTGCACAGAAGGGTTGAAGCGCACCTTGTGGCCTTTTGCAAAAGTGCCAATGTCGAACGGGCGCAGGAAGAAGACATCCGAATCGAAGAAGGCCATGGCCTCTTCCTCAAGAAGGCCCGCCATCAGCATTTTTACATATTGCTGCATCTGCCAGCCAAAGACCGGCCCGTGGCGCAGCGACCACCACCAGCGGCCCAAGCGTATCAAGGGTATTTTGCCGCCGAAGTGGAAGCCCTTGGGCAGAACGTCTTTCTTGTTGATGATGGTACGGCGCGGCCCGGCCAGCGGCAAAAACAACGGCAAATCCACTGGATCAACAATGATGTAATGGTGCCAAGGCCCCGCCAGGAATGCATCCATGCTGCGGCAGAGGAGTTGGCAGCGTTCGAGATCAAGACTGTAGCTGGGGGTCACCACAGCCCAGCGCATCTGCGCTTCGGGGCCGCGTTTTTTCGTCTGCGCCACTTTGTGGATGTTTCCCAACAATAAAATGGAGGTTCCGGAGGGAATCGAACCCCCATGCAAGGATTTGCAGTCCTCTGCGTAGCCATTCCGCCACGGAACCCAAAGATTGGCCGGGTCTATAAGGGAATGTTTCGGGTAGCACAATAAGGCAGCGGACTTTTGGAGACAGCCGCATTTTGGTACCGGATAACGACCAGTATTCGATTGTACACGACCAAAATGGCTGCCATGTGTAAATTAGTGGTTAAGATTGGTGATCCGTGTTTGCATTGCGGTACGGATGACCATATATCGGATTGTCATAGGTCGGTGGCGGCGGGTGGCGTAAATACAACCCCCGCTGGCCTTGAGAAACTTGTGTTGACCGAGGGGTGTTGTTTTGCGTCTTGTTGCGAAAATTTCCGCTGTGGCTTTGGTTGCGGTGATGTCCACGTCGTTTGTTTCTTTGGTGCATGCCGAGTCGTTGGCAGGCGCACTGCTGGAAGCATATCGCAAGAATCCCACCCTCAATAGCGCCCGCGCCGGCCAGCGCGCGGTTGACGAAGCCGTGCCGCAGGCCCTTTCGGGCTGGCGTCCAACGGTGACGGCCACCGGGAGCGTAAGCGCTGAAGATAGTTATGCGGGTTCGCAACTCGGTGGCTACACCAGCACCAAGGGCACATCCGAAAATCTGTCCATCAAGCTGGACCAGCCATTGTTCCGTGGCTTCCGCACCACGGAAAGCACGGCAGCGGCCGAAGCCACTGTGAAGGCCGGGCGCCAGCAGCTTCTTTCGACCGAGCAGAATGTGCTGCTTCTGGCCGTGAAGGCCTATGTCGATGTGATCCGCGACCGGCAGATCGTGGCACTGCGCCGACAGAATCTTGGTGTTCTGCAGGGCCAGTCCCGCGCCACCAGTGAACGTTTCAAGGCGGGTGAACTGACCCGCACGGATACGGCCCAGGCGCAAGCCGGTGTGGCCAGTGCGCAGGCCCAATTGCAACTGGCCATCGCCAACATGCAAACCAGCGAAGCGAGCTTTGCACAATATGTGGGCCATCACCCCACGCAACTTTCGCCCGCACCAGCGGCCAAGCCGCCACGTAGCCTCGATGAGGCTTATAGTGTGGCGCATGAAACCAATCCGCAGATCCTGGCTGCCGCGCAAAGCGCTGTGGCCGCCGATCACAATGTAGGCGTGGTGGGATCGAGCCTCCTGCCGCAGGCTGATCTCGTCGGCAGCTACAGCATCACCAGCAACCAGTTCACCACCAACGGCCTCGGCAATGATGGCAGCGCCAGCACTGGCACGATTTCGGGCGTGGTCACTGTTCCGATCTATGAACAGGGTCTGGTTTATTCACAGGTGCGCGCCGCCAAGCAGCGCGCCAGCCAGAGCCGCATCGCGGTGATTGATGCCACCCGTCAAGTGCGCCAGGCAGTTGCGGCCTCCTGGGCCAGCTATGCAGCGGCCCGTCAGGCTTCAGCTTCAAATGCGCAGAGCGTTTCCGCCTCGCAGTTGGCTTACAGCGGCGTGCGGCAGGAATATCAGGTGGGCTCGCGTTCAACGATCGACGTGCTGAATGCCGAGCTGACCTTGCTGACGGCGCAAATTGCGCAAGTTTCTGCCCAGCATGACCAGATCCTCGCTTCCTACCAGCTGCAGGCGGCGATCGGCCACCTGACCGGCGATCATCTGCGCCTGTTCCCGGTCTATGATGCCAAGCAGAACTACGAAGAAGTGCGCAACAAGTGGGCTGGCACCAAAGCTGATACGCTGCAATAAGCGGCGGCGGCACTGGCATAAACCATAGCGGCGGGTGAGGGGTGCTGCCCAATCGACAAATCGCGGCACTTCACTTAAACTTTGCCCCTAGAGCGTTTTGATGTTTCATTGAAACATCAAAATCGCCCTAATTTATTATTGTCGATCAATTTGTCTGACTTTTGACGATGCCGTCAAAGTCAGATTGATCTAGATTGCAGCATTGGCGGAAAGACAAGTGACGTCGGAACCACGCGTGGAAGAGTTGTTGGCGTCGATACGCCGCGCCATCGACCATGACATCAGCGAGCTTGATCGCCGGGCCCAAGAAGGCAGCGGCAGCCCTGCTGCGGCCCGTGCCAAGGCCGAACCGCCCGCACCCTTGCGCGGCACGCTCAATGAATTTCAGAATAAATATGCAAGCTCGGTGATGCCCGATGCGGATGCCGATATCGCCAAGCTGCGCCGCCGGGTGAAGCACAACCGGCTGGAGGAGACGCCTCCGGCCCCGCCGCAGAAGCCCAATCTGCAGCCAGATCGTTCGTCGGCTTTCAGCACCATTCTCTCCACCCCGCAGCGGGCGGAACCGAAATTCCGGCCCGCGCCCGCAGCGCCGCCGCCGGTCGTGGAAGAGTTGCCGCCTGAGTCTTATGATGCCTACGATTCGTATGACCAGGGCGTGTGGCAGGAGCAGCAGGCCGCAGCCGAACAGCAGGGTTATTATCCGCCCGCGGTTTCCGGCTACATCGATCCGCAAAACGGTTTGATGTCACCCGACAGTGCCTATGCGGCCCAAGGTTCTTTTCAGGCTTTGGCGGAATTGGCCATGGCACGTGTTGGCGGCGATGCCGGCCTGCAGGCCATGACGCGCGACATCCTGCACCAGCTTTTGCGCGAATGGCTGGACCGCAATCTGCCGCCTCTGGTCGAACAACTGGTGCGCGAAGAAATCGCCCGCGTGGCGCGCGGCGGCAGGTAATTCCCGCGCAGGGTTGCCCTTGGGCCCAAGCCCTGCTTTAAGCGCCCAAAATCCCAATTGATTGAAGAATCTGCCATGGCGCTCGACAAGACATTTGACCCAAAGGAAATGGAAACCCGGCTGTACGACGCCTGGGAAGAGGGCGGCTATTTCAAGCCCGGCAAGAACAAGGGCGGCAAACCTTTCACAATTGTGATTCCGCCACCCAATGTGACGGGCTCTCTTCATATGGGCCACGCGCTCAACAACACGATCCAAGACATTCTCTCGCGCTTTGAACGCATGCGCGGGCGCGATGTGTTGTGGCAGCCGGGCACTGATCACGCCGGCATCGCCACGCAGATGGTTGTCGAGCGCTTGCTTGCCAAGGAAAACAATACCGACCGCCGCACGATGGGCCGTGAGGCCTTCCTCAAACGCGTGTGGGAATGGAAGGACGAATCTGGCGGCATCATCACCAAGCAGCTGCGCCGCCTGGGTGCATCCTGCGACTGGAGCCGCGAGCGCTTCACCATGGATGAGGGCCTGTCGCGCGCCGTCGCCAAGGTGTTCGTGCAGCTCTACAAGGAAGGCCTGATCTACAAGGACCAGCGCCTGGTGAACTGGGACCCAGTGTTTGAAACCGCGATCTCCGATCTGGAAGTGGAGACGCGCGAAACCAAGGGATCGATGTGGTCCTTTGCTTATCCGCTGGTGGACGGGCCTGTCGACGGCATTTCAGAAATCGTGATTTCCACCACCCGGCCTGAAACCATGCTGGGCGATGGTGCTGTCGCCGTGCATCCATCCGATGAGCGCTACAAAAACCTGATCGGCAAGCTGGTGCGCCTGCCGATCGCCGAACGTCACATCCCGATCATCGCTGATGAATACCCCGATCCGGAATTCGGCACGGGTGCAGTGAAGATCACTGGCGCGCATGACGAGAACGATTTCCATGTGGCCAAGCGCAACAACATTCCGCTGATCGTGCTGATGGACAAGAAGGCGCGGATGATCTCCACGCCGGAAAACCATGTGCCTGCGCATTATGACGGCAAGGACCGTTATGAAGCCCGCAAGATGGTGCTCGAAGAAATCGAGGCGCTGGGCTTCTATCGTGGCAAAGAAGACAAGGTTATTGCGCAGCCGTTCGGTGACCGCTCTGGCGTGGTCATCGAGCCGATGCTGACCGAGCAATGGTATGTGAATGCCGGTGAGTTGGCCAAGCCGGCTATCGCCGCTGTTGAATCCGGCAAGACCAAATTCGTGCCGCCCAACTGGGATAAGACCTATTACGAATGGATGCGCAACATCCAGCCCTGGTGCATTTCGCGCCAGCTGTGGTGGGGCCATCAGATTCCGGCCTGGTATGGTTCGGACGGCAAGATTTATGTCGAGGAAACCGAGGCTGAGGCGATCGAGGCCGCTGGGCCGGGTGTGACCCTCACGCGCGACGAAGATGTGCTCGACACCTGGTTCTCATCCGCACTGTGGCCGTTCTCGACTTTGGGCTGGCCCGACAAGACTCCGGAACTGAAGCGGCATTATCCGACCAACACGCTGGTCACCGGCTTCGACATCATCTTCTTCTGGGTGGCCCGCATGATGATGATGGGCCTGCATTTCATGAAGGATGTGCCGTTTGACACGGTTTACATCCACGCCCTCGTGCGCGACGAGAAGGGGCAGAAAATGTCCAAATCCAAGGGCAATGTGATTGACCCGCTGGATCTGATGGATGAATTCGGCGCTGACGCGTTGCGCTTCACGCTGGCCGCGATGGCCGCGCAGGGCCGCGACATCAAGCTGGCCAAGCAACGCGTGGAAGGCTACCGCAATTTCGCAACCAAGCTGTGGAACGCGGCGCGCTTTGCCGAAATGAACGGCGTGGCGCGGGATGAAAATTTTGATCCCGTGGCCGCACGCGTCACCGTCAACCGCTGGATCGCGGGTGAAGCCGCGCGCACGCGTGACACGGTGACCAAGGCGATTGAAGAGCACAAATATAACGAGGCTGCGGCCTCGCTCTATCAGTTCGCCTGGAATGTTTATTGCGACTGGTATGTGGAATTGATCAAGCCGATCCTCAGCGGCAATGACGAAGTGGCAAAGGCCGAAACGCGTGCCTGCGCCGCCTGGGCGTTTGAGCAGATTTTGCATCTGCTGCATCCCTTCATGCCTTTCATCACCGAAGAGCTGTGGCAGAAAACTGCCGCGCGCGACCATATGCTGATCGCCGCAGAGTGGCCGTGCTACAAGGGCCTCGGCGATGCCAAGGCCGATGCCGAGATGAACTGGGTGATCCGCCTGGTTTCGGAAGTGCGCTCGGTGCGTTCGGAAATGAACGTCAATGCCGGCGCAAAAATCCCCTGCGTCATCGTCGGCGCAGGCCAGGAAGCGCGCCGCCGGGCCAATGCCTGGGAAGCCGAGATCATGCGTCTCGCACGCCTGTCATCGCTGACTTTCGAGGACGCTGTGCCTGCGGCTTCGGCCCAGATCGCGCTCGATGAAGCCACGGTGGCATTGCCGCTGGAAGGCATGATCGATTTCGCCGCTGAGCGCGCCCGCCTGACCAAGGAGTTGGAGAAAAACGCCAAAGACATCAGCATTATCGACGGCCGCCTGAACAACGCCAATTTCGTCGCCAAGGCCCCACCGGAAGCGCTGGAAGAAAGCCGCGACCTGAAGGTCGCGCTGGAGGCGAAGAAGGCGAAGCTGCAAGAGGCGTTGAAGAGGCTGGGGTGAGGACGAAGTTCAACATCAGAACCGCTGGCCCCGAAGATGCGGGAATCATTGCGGAGCTGTGTGTTGAGTTTGAGAAGTTCTTCCTCACCATGGCGGGCACCAAGAAGAAGCCCCCGTCGCAGAAATCGTACGAGCGGCAGGTGAAGCATGCGCTGTCGGGCTCTGCGCCTTATGCCCATACGATCCTGCTGGAGCAGAAGGGCAAGGCCATTGGCCATGCCACTTTCAATTACTATTACGCCACCGCCCATAATTGCCGAGGCCTCTATGTGCAGGACCTGTTCGTGCGCGAGGAAGCGCGCGCCAGCGGAGGCGGGAAGGCGCTGATGGATGCTCTGATGCAGGTCGCCAGGGAGCAACGCTGCGGCGTGCTTGAGCTTGCCGTCTGGAATCTCAACGCCAAGGCGCTGGGCTTCTACCTCAAGCAAGGCGGCAAGCCGGTGGATGAGGATATCCTTCTGCAATGGAAGCTGAAGTAGCACGCGCGTAAAGCGGGTGGCGCACACGCTGCACTCCGGCCTAGTCATGCTGCAGGAGGACTAGCCATGACCCACATTCAATTTTCTGCCATGCCTGCCGAAGACGCCGCCCACATCTGGAGCGGCGGCACTGATGCCTACGGCCTTGCGCCCGAACACCGGATTTCAGACGGGCAGGGCACGCCCTGCCGTCATTGCCTGAAGGATGTAGCCGCTGGCGAGGCCTATCTCATTCTCGCTTACCGGCCGTTTCCTGCGCTTCAGCCCTATGCCGAGACTGGACCGATCTTTCTGCATGCCACGCCATGCCACCGGGCGGATGATGCGGCCTCAACCCCACCCATGTTGCAGAAGCGCAAGGCGCATCTGATCAAGGGCTACAGTGCTGATGACCGTATCGTCTATGGTACCGGGCAGATCGTGCCGCCCGCTTCTTTGGAGGAGGAAGCTGCGCGCGTGCTGGAACGTCCGGATGTGGCTTATGTGCATGTACGGTCGTCGGTGAACAATTGCTACACCTGCCGCATTGACCGCGCAGAGGCTTGAGGAGCAAAATCGCGCCATGCACTGCTTCCTCACCGAACGCCTTGAAACCCCCGTCGGCCCCATGGTTCTTGTGGCCAAGGACGGCGTGGTGTTGCTGTTTGAATTTGAGGGCACGCCGGGGCGCGTCGAACGGCAGATGCGGGCGCGGTTTGGCGATGTGGAATTGCAGGCGGCGACAAATCCATTCGGCATCAGCGATCAGATCCGCGATTATTTTGCGGGCGATATTCGCGCACTCGACACTCTGCTCACCGATGGCGGCGGCACGGAATTTGAGCGGCAGGTATGGGCGGAGCTGCGGCAGATCCCGGCGGGCACCACGGTTTCCTATGGCCATATCGCGCGCAAGCTGGGCGACATCCAGCATTCGCGCGCGGTGGGCACGGCCAATGGCAAGAACCCGATTGCCATCATCGTGCCGTGCCACCGGGTGATCGGGGCGGATGGTTCGATGACCGGTTATGGCGGTGGGATCAAAAACAAGGAATGGCTGCTGCGCCATGAGGGCGCTCTGCTGCTCTGAACAGATTGCGCATTTCTGGCCCTTGCCTTTCCGGCCGATTTTGCCGATCAGGCAAACATGAAACCGCGCGACCTTGCCCTTTATTGCCTATTGGCCCTGATCTGGGGCTTCTCCTTTCTGTTTCTGGTCAAGAGCGTGGCCGTTTTCGGCTGGGCGGGCACATCGGCATTTCGCTCGATCATCGCGGGCGTGACGGTTGCGGCGTTTGCCATTTTGCAGCGGCGCAAGCTCAATTTCGGCGGGCAGTGGAAGCCGCTGCTGATCGTGGCGGCTACCACGGTGGCCGGCCAGTATGTCGGCATTGCACTGGCTGCGCCGAAGATCGGCACGGCCATGTCTGCCATTTTCATTTCCACAGTACCGCTGTTTGCGATGGTGATCAGCCGCCTGGCGGGGATGGAACATCTTGCACCCGCGCGGATCGCCGGGCTGCTGCTGGGCATTTTCGGGATTGCGTTGCTGGTCGGGTTTCCCACTTTCGCCATCACGCCGGATTTTCTGCTCGGCGTGGCGATGTGCCTTGCGAGCTGCGTGTCGGCCGCGGTGGGAAGCGTTTATGCCAGCCATCATTTGACGCGCAGCGACCCGTGGGCCGTCACCTCCGGCGCCTTCTTTCTCGGCGGGCTGATGGTGCTGCCATTCCTGTGGGTCGCGCCGATGACGCAGGTGCCCGTGCCGATGGATTATCTGTGGCTGGTGCTGCTGGGCGTGCTGATCAGCGGTGCGGGCTATGTGCTGTATTTTGGGCTGGTGTCATCCATCGGCCCAACGCGCGCCGTGAGCGTGGAATTCGCCGTGACGGTGATTGCGGTGATCGTGGGCGGCGTGTTTCTGGGCGAACGGCTTTCCGCCATTCAGTGGATTGGCGCGGCCACGGTGATTTTCGGCTGCACGCTGGTGCTGGGCCTCATACCGCTGGGGCGGCGGGGCGTGGCTTCTTCACTTTAGGCTTCACGCGCAGCACATGCTCATGCGCCGCATCATAGAGCGCTGAATCTTTGAACGTGGTGTGGCCGAAGACATGGCCCACCAACACGAGCGCCGTGCGCGTGAGCTTCGCGGCACGGACCTTCTTGGCGATGGTGGACAGCGTGCCATGGATGAATTGCTCATCCGGCCAGCTCACGCGGTAACCCACAATGACGGGGCAGTCGGGCCCGTAATGCGGGGTGAGCGCGCGTTCCACATGGCCCAGATTGCGGATCGACAGATGAATGGCCAGCGTGGCTTGTGACGCGCCTAGCTTTTCCAGCTCCTCGTTCGGCGGCATGGCGGATGCCTTCATCGTGGTGCGGGTGATGATGACGGTCTGGGCGATTTCCGGAAGGGTAAATTCGGTTTTCAGCGCGGCAGCAGCGGCAGCAAAGGCGGGCACGCCGGGGCAGACATCGTAATCAATGCCCAGCGCATCGAGCTTGCGCATCTGCTCGGCGATGGCGCCATAGATCGATGGATCGCCGGAATGCACGCGCGCCACGTCCTGGCCTTGTGCATGCGCGGCCTTGATCTCGTCGATGATCTGCTCGAGATGCAGCGGGGCCGTGTCAATGACGCGCGCACCTTCCGGTGCAGCTTTCACGATTTCCTCCGGCACCAACGAACCAGCATAAAGGCAGACGGGGCAGGACTGGATGAGTTTCAAGCCGCGCAGGGTGATCAAATCAGGCGCGCCGGGACCTGCGCCGATGAAGTGGACGGTCATTTCGGTTGATCCATTTTCTTGGCATAGCCGCGCGGGGTATAGGCATAGGTTCTGCCATCGCCGCGCTGGAAGGCCTTTGATTGCGAAGAGCCGACCATCACCAGCGTGAGCATGTCGACTTCTTCCGGGTTAAATTCCCAGAACTTCCGTATACGGATGTTTTCTTCCGGCCGCCCCAGATTGGAGGCGATGACGACAGGTGTATCGGGATTGCGATGCGGCTTCAAAATTTCAAAGGCGCGCTGCAACTGGTCACGGCGCTTGAGTGAGCGCGGATTATAGAAGGAGATGACGAAATCGCCTTCTGCCGCAGCCTTCAAGCGTTTCTCGATCACTTCCCAAGGGGTGAGCAAATCGGACAGCGAAATGCAGCAGAAATCATGCCCGATCATCGCGCCCGCGCGGGCGGATGCGGCCTGGAAGGCCGAGATGCCGGGATGGACTTCCACCGCCACACGGGCCGGCTCGCGGTCGATCAATTCGTAAACCAGCGCGGCCATCGCGTAGATACCGGCATCGCCGGAGCAGACGAGGGCGACGGACTTGCCTTGCTTGGCAAGTTCGATGGCGGCGCGGCAGCGGGCCTCTTCATCACCAAGCGGGAAGTCATGCCGGGTCTGGCCGCGGCGCAGGCTTTCGGCCAGATCGAGATAAAGCGAATAGCCCACCCAGTCGGTGGTGGTTTGCAACACGGAGATCACATCGCCGCTCATCATGCCGCGCGAACCGGGGCCAATGCCGACCAGTTTCACTGTGCCGGGCTTGCGGCCTTGTGCGGTGAAGGTTGCGCTATCGCCTTGTGCGATGGCGACTGTGGCACGCGCTGATTTGGTTTTCGGCACCAGCAATTTTGCCTTGCCGCCGAAGACGGCGAGCGCCGCCGCTTCCGATACGCTGGCGGTGCCCGTCTCCGCCTTCACGGTGGCGGAGGGGTTCGGCACCTTGCCGTCATAGGCGGCCAATTCTCCAGGCGTGAACAGGCGCAGGTTTTCAAACTGCGCCATCGCCGCTTCATCTTCCTTGAGGTCGATAGTGGCGTAAACGCTCACGCTTTGCGACGCGATGTCGTGCTGGCGCAATGTGTCGTCGAGCAGTTGTTTCAACTCGGCCGGATCACAGCCGCGTTCGCAGCCGAGGCCCACGGCGACATTGGTAGGGTGATAGACCACATGATGCGGATTGCCGGGAATGTGAGCGAGCGTCACTTCGGTGGTCACGTCTTCACCGCGCAGGCGCGCTTGCGTTGCGGCCTTCATGTCAGACAGATTTGAAAGCACGAGGCCGGGGCCGGGCGCATCGAAGGAGCCGCTGAGCAGCACATCGCTGGCAGTGGTGAGTGCTGCATGGCCTTGGGTGAGGGCCGCGATCTGGCGGGCCATGTCATTGGCGCCGTGATGGCCGCCGAGCAAAGGCACAACGCTCTTGCCATCGTGGCTGACGGCGATGACCGGGGGCTCGCGGCGCTTGTCGTGCAATTGCGGGCCCAGAACGCGGATCATGATCCCTGCGGCCATGATGCCGATGACGGGTGCGCCGTAATTGAACCAGTCGGCCAGTTCTTCCTTCACATCTTCATAGTGCCGGTCGCAGCCCGTCACTTCTTCGGGGCCGCAGACTTTGCCTTGCACAAAGGTGGCGATCTGCCTGGCCAGCGGCAGTGCCGCCTCGTCGAGGATGACAATCGCTGGCGTCATTTGCGCCTCACGATGATGGTGGTGAAATAGGGCAGGATGTCACCTTCGATTTTCGTCAGAGGTCGGATGATCTGGTTGGCGCGGGTGGCATGTTCGATAGCGGTCGCGCTTTCAAGCAAGTTGAGATCCGAGAGCACGGCTTTCACCTTGCCGAAATGCCGGCCCACCTTGATCAAAGCGGCAGCGCTGGCGGTGGAGAGCTCGCGGTGCAAAGCTGCTTCGTCCAATGTGGCGGGCAGGACTTTCAGCACTTCATCGCGCTCAACCAGCGGCTGGGCCATTTCAGCGGCGGCGGCAGTGACAGAGGTGACGCCGGGAACGACGACGACATTGTGCTGATTAGCCAAGCGCTCGAACACATACATGAAGCTGCCATAGAAGAAGGGATCGCCTTCACACAGAAACACCACGTCATGGCCTTCAGTAAGCTGGGCGGCGATGCGCTTGCAGCCTTCATCATAGGCGGCCTGGGCCGGCTCGCGCTCGACGCGCATCGGCATGTCGATGGCGATGGGCTCGTAAGCGTCAGGCAAAAAAGGGCGCGCGATTTCGAGTGCGGCCGAGTCTTTTCCATTGGCGCAGAGATAGGCGATGCAAGTGGCCATGGAGACCAGCCGCCAGGCCTTCACCGTCATCAATTCAGGATCACCGGGGCCCACGCCCACGCCGTAAAGAGTTGCTGTCATGGTTTTACCGTCCGCCATTGGGTGACGGCCATTTTCGGTTTGAGGGCGCGGAATTTTCCGACCGGCTCCAGCCGTGAAACTTCGATACGGGTCAATTCGCCACCGTGTTTTCCCTGCAGGTCATAGAGATGCATTTCGCCTTCGATGGTCACCACATTGGCGACCATGCGCCCGCCGGGCAGCAATGCGTCCCAGGCGGCTTCGAATACGCCGGGCACGCCGATGCCGCCGCCGATGAACACGGCATGCGGCCGCGCGAGGCCAGCCAATGCAGCGGGCGCTTCGCCCTCCACCAGCTTGAGGCGCGGCGTGCCGAACTGATCGATGTTCTGGGCGATCATGGCGCAACGTGCTTCGTCATGCTCGATGGCGATAGCTTCGCAACCGCGCGTCGAGCGCATCCATTCAATGGCAATGGAACCGCAACCGGCACCCACATCCCACAGCATTTGATCGGGTGCGGGGGCCAATGCTGAAAGCGTTGCCGCGCGCACCTCGCGCTTGGTCAATTGCCCGTCATGCACAAAGGCCTCATCGGGCAAGCCTGCCACGCGGCTCCAGATTTTTGCATTTGGCGAGGCGATGCAATGGATGGCCAGAGTGTTCAGCGGTGACCAATCCAGCGCCGGGTTCTGTGCGGCAGTGAAATGGGTGACACGTTCCTGCGGGCCGCCCATGTTTTCAAGAACCGCGATGCGGGACGCTTCAAATCCGCGCGCGATCAGGCGGCGGCAGGCTTCGGCCACCGAGGTTTCATCTTGCGTCAGCACCAACAGCCGTGCGTCGGGCTGGATGAAGGTTTCGAGATTGGCAGCGGGGCGGCCATGTATGGTGAAGCAGTCGCAATCGGGGATGCTCCAGCCCATACGGGCGGCAGCCAGCGAGAAGGCCGAAAGATGCGGTATCACCGCGATATCGTCACGCGGGGCGATTTCAAAAATCTTGCGGGCCACGCCGAAATTCATCGGATCACCCGTGGCCAGCAACACGGTACGGCGGCCAGCGAACGCCTTCACCTGCTCATAGACGGCGGAGAAAGGTTGCGGCCAGAGATGGCGTTCAGCCTTCAGCGCAGGCAGCATTTCGAACATGCGCTCGGATGCTATGATGATCTCAGCCTTTTGCAGCGAAGATTGCGCGGCGGCGGAGAGTGCCTCATAGCCATCCTCGCCCATGCCGATGATCGAGAGCCACTGGGTCATGGTTGGTCGCTCGTCAGTGCGTTGATCACCGAGGAGGCCATGGCAGAACCTCCCTTGCGGCCCTTGATGGTGGCGTAAGGAATCCCGCGCGGATTGGCGATCAATGCGTCCTTGCTTTCGGCCGCGCCGACAAAGCCCACGGGCATGCCCACGATGCAGGCGGGTTTGGGCGCGCCTGCGTCGACGAGTTCCAGCAGGCGGAACAAGGCGGTGGGCGCATTGCCGATCACCACGATGGCGCCTGCGAGCTTCTCCTGCCACAGTTCGACGGCGGCAGCGGTGCGGGTGGTAGAGGTGGCGATGCCCAGTTCCTTGGCACGCGGATCATTCAACGTGCAGATGATTTCGACACCAGGTGGAAGCTGGCGCGCGATGATGCCATGGCGGACCATTTCTGCGTCCACAAGGATCGGCTTGCCGTTGTCGAGCGCGGCCTGCGCTGCGGCGGCAAAGTCTTCGGTGATGACAAGATCGTTTGCCACTTCGACCATGCCGCAGGAATGGATTACACGGATGGCAATCTGATGCGCCGATGCGGGGATCGCGCGCAGGTCCGCCTCGGCCCGGATGATCGCGAAGGACCGGGCATAAATGGCAGACGGATCGCGCAGATAGTCGTTCATTTCTTCAGCGTTACCGGGCCCAGAGGATGGTCGGCATGAGGGTAGGGGGCGTGGGTGTGATCATGGCCGTGGTCATGATCGTGACTATGGCCGTGATCATGATGGTGGTCGTGGCTGTGTGGTTTGCTTTCCAGCTTGAACGGGCCATCCTGCTTGGAACTCAAGCCCTCAACATGGTGATGGTGGCTTTCCTGCACCGCGCCCACATCGGCCTCGAAGCCCAATACCTGGGTGCGGAATTTGCACATCTGGCAATTCATCGCCACTTCGCCAGTGAGGATCTGTTCGACGCGTTCAATGAAGGTATCGATGACTGAAGGGTGATCGTTGAGATAGGGCGCCTTGATGAATTCAATCTCGGGATGGCGGGCCGCCACTTCATCCGTGGACTGATAAATCCGGTCGACCAGAATTCCGGTGAACAGGAAATAGGGGAACACGATGATGCGCTTGAAGCCCAGCCGCGTGGCATGCTCCAGCGCTGGCTCCACCAGCGGAAAGGTCACGCCGGAATAGGCCGTTTCGGCCCAGCCGAAGCCGAAGCCTTCCCACAGCATGCGGGTGATTTTGGAAACGTTTGAATTGGCGTCAGGATCAGAAGCGCCGCGCCCCACGACCACCAGCAATGTCTCATGCTTCGATACGCCGGGACCGGCCTTGTCGAGCGCTTCCTGCACCCTGTCACCCGCCGCGCGCAGCATTTTGGGATCGATGCCCAGTTCCTTGCCGTAAGTGATCGGCAGGCCGTTGGCGGCGGCGTAGGTGTTCAGCACCGAGGGGATATCATTCTTGGCATGGCCTGCGGCGAACAGCATTCCAGGCACGGCGAGCACCCGCGTCACCCCTTGCGCCTTCAAACTGTCGAGGCCGGTGCGGATGATCGGGGTGGCAAATTCCAGATAACCAAACTCTACCGGATATTGCGGCAGGCGGGTTTTCAGATGCTGCGACAGAACAGCAAATTCCTTCACCGCCGCTTCATCGCGGCTGCCATGGCCGCAGAGCATCACACCGAGTTTTTCTTGCATCGCAAACGCCTTCCACATGTTCGCAGGCCCGGTGGGTTACCGGTTGGAAGGCAGGTCCGTCTTGGCTCCACTCAGGGTCAGCCGCACCGGAATGACTTTCAGCCTCTTTTGAAGGAAGGCACTGCAGGGCCCTGATTAAACTTCCGTCACTGCATCGACAAGGCCAAATGCGGCGTATAGGGTTCTGAAAACTCCCCGGAGACGTGAATGAAACAGGTTTTTGCCTTTGCTTTCGTGGCCATGATTGCTGCAACGCCCGCTTTGGCTGAAGGCATCAGCTATGCGAATGCGCGGTTTGCTTACGAGGTCAGTATTCCGCTGGAAGTGAGCACCGGCAAGCATGTGGCCGAAACCGGCGAGGCTGTCACATCGATGTCGAAGGATGGCAAGGCGCTGCTGGCGGTGTGGGGCGGCAAGCTCATCCAGCCCAGCTTCGTGGAAGAAGTGAAGGCGGCGCAAGATGGCGAGCATGTCGATGGCTGGGATGTGAAGATCATCGACAACCAGGACACGTATTCTGCCTTCTACGGCACCATGGCCGAGCAAATTTATTATGAACGTATGATACCGTCCTGCGATGGTGCGGCGGCGGTGCATTACCGGCTGGAATTCCCGGTGGCACGCAAGGCCGAGTTTGAGGGCGCGGTGAAGGAGCTTGATGCTTCGCTGAAATCCGTGCCCGGCTCCTGCAAGCTGGATTGAGAGGAAAGCGCGAGATGAAATTCGCTCTGGTTGCTGTTTTGCTGCTGGCCTCCGCGATGCCGGCATCCGCCAAGATCTATGGCAATGCGCGGTTTGGTTTTTTTGTCGATGTTCCCGCGCAGTTTTCGATTGCCGATCCCGAGCCGGAAAACGGCGATGGCCGCGCTTTCCACACGGCGGACAAATCGGCTGACCTCACGGCCTCAGGCGGCTGGATCATGGGCGACAATTTTGCCGCCGATGTTTCCGAATCCAAAGGTTACGACACGCAGGACGGCTGGACGCTGGCTTATGAGAGCAAGGTGGGCACAGCCGCCGCCAGTTGGTCCGGCAAGAAGGGTGACCGCATTTTCTATCAGCGCATGATCGCCAGTTGCAAAGGCAAGGCGCGGGCAGGTTACCGCCTGGAATATCCAGCGGTTGAGAATGCGAAATACGACGCCACGATCAAATCGCTGAACGCCTCGCTGAAGGCGGGCACGGGTAGCTGCGATTAGAATGTTCTCGTCTGCGGTGAGGCGGCGTTAACCTTGTGTTAAGGAATTTGTTTGGCCTCCGCCGGTTTACGTTACCTTGTAACCACGACGGCGGGGGTTCCGGGCAATAGGAATCCTGATCAGTTCTGGGACGGCCATATGAGGGAACCATCATGGCCATGTCGAAAGTTATGTCTTTTCTATCCGGGAATGCAGGCAGGGATGTCGCATTAGCGGGAGCTTCTCATTCTGACTATACCACAACGCTGTCAGTACCGCAGAACAAGCGCCTGCGCGAAGCTTTGAAAGAAACTGTGCCCAACGAGAGCCTGATGGGGCAGTTACGGGATATCATTCTGGGCCCGCAAGTGCGCCTCAACGAAGCCAGGTTTGAAGAGATGCTCGATATTCTTGAAGAGCAGAAACTGGGCAACGAGCGCCGCCTTGATTTTGTGGAGCAACATCTGGCCGATTCCACCCAGCATGTCACACGCATTACCAGCGTCCTCGAAGGGCAGGACGAGGAGCTATCCTTTCTCAAACAGAAATTCGACGGCCAGATGCAAACATTGCGCGACGAGCAAAGACAACTTGTTCAGGAGCTGCGCGATGATTTCGGCAAAAGCATCGACGAGATCCGCGAAAGCCTGAACAAGCGCATGCAGGGCACGGAAATCGATTTGCGCAGCGAGATGCTGGAACTTTCCGGCACATTCGTTCGCGTTGTTGAACAGAATGAGGAGCGCTGGGATAAAGAACGCACGCATTCGCTTGCCACACTGGAACAGCGCATTGCGCAGTGGCGCGCCGAGCTGGATGACACGCGCCGCAGCGACATGGAAAATCTCGCGGCCTCGATGATGGATGTTGGCCGGCGCTTGATGATCTTGCAGACCGGCGAAACGCATCAGTGAGGTGTCAGCGGGTCAGAACTCGACGCCGGCCTGTGCTTTCACACCGGATCGGAACGGATGTTTCAGCTGTTCCATCTCGGTGGCCAGGTCGGCCATTTCGATCAGCCGCTCATTGGCGTTGCGGCCGGTGATGATGATGTGCTTGTCGAGCGGGCGCTTGGCCAGAAAGTCCAGCACTTCGTCCAGTGGCAGATAATCGTAGCGCAGTACGATGTTGAGCTCATCCAGCAGCACGCAGCGGATCGTCGGGTCGGCGATCAGAAGCTTGGCTTCCTCCCAGCCGGCTCTCGCGTGGGCCACGTCACGGTCGCGGTTTTGGGTTTCCCAGGTGAAGCCTTCGCCCACCGCCTTGATGGTGACGAGCTCGGGGAATTTCTCCAGCACGGTGCGCTCGCCGGTGCCCCAGGCGCCTTTGACGAACTGGATCACGCCGGATTTCATGCCGTGGCCCACATGGCGGAAAATCATGCCGAAGGCGGCAGTGGATTTGCCCTTGCCCTTGCCGGTGTGGACGATCAGCAGGCCGCGTTCTTGCGTCTTGGTGGCCATGATCTTGTCGCGTGCGGCTTTCTTCTTGGCCATTTTTTCATTATGGCGCGCGCTGTCGTGTTCCATTTCGTTCGGCGTGTCTTCGCTCATGATTGCAGCTCCTTGAGATGGTCGTAGGTTGAATTCAGTTTCGGCTGCCACAGGCCGCGCGCGATGGCTTCCTCGAAGCGTGCGGCGATTTCCTTCAGCGCATCGGGATTGTTGTCGGCGATGAAGTGGCGGGTTTCGGCATCGAGAATGTAGGCTTCATGTGCCAGGTCGAAATGGTGCGATTTCACCGCACCGGTGGTGGCGGCGAAGGCGAACATATAATCCACCGTAGCCGCGATTTCGAAAGCGCCCTTGTAGCCGTGGCGTTTCACACCATTGATCCATTTTGGATTGACCACGCGGCTGCGCATGACGCGCGAGATTTCTTCTTCCAGCGTGCGGATCACCGGGCGCTCCGGACGTGAATGATCATTGTGATAGACGCGCGGCTTTGTGCCGGATTGGGTTTCCGCCGCCGCCGTCATGCCGCCTTCGAACTGGTAGTAATCATCGCTGTCGAGCAAATCATGCTCGCGGTTGTCCTGGTTGTGCAACACAGCCTCGATGCGGGCGAGGCGCTGCTTGAAGATTGATTCGTTGTTCTCGCCCTTCTCGCGCGCGCCGTAGGCATAGGCGCCCCAGGTCACATAGGCGGCGGCGAGGTCGGCCTTGGTGTCCCAGATGCGCTCGTCGACCAGCGCCTGCAGGCCTGCGCCATAAGCGCCGGGTTTGGCGCCGAAGATGCGCGCGCCTGCCAGGCGGGCGGCTTCGTCGGGCGCAAGGCCTGATGCGGAGAGTGTGGCTGTTTCCGCACGTGTGCGGGCGGCGAGGGGGTTGTCGGCTTCCGGCTCATCGAGGGCGGCCACGGCGCGGATGGCCTTGTCCAGCAGCTCGATCTGGGCGGGGAAGGCGTCGCGGAAAAAGCCGGAGATCCGCAAAGTCACATCGACGCGGGGGCGGCCCACTTTGGCGAGGGGCTGCACTTCAAAGCCGGTCACGCGCCAGCTGGTGGAATCCCACAGAGGTTTGACGCCGAGCAGCGCGAGGGCCTGGGCAATGTCATCACCACCGGTTCGCATATTGGCCGTGCCCCAAGCGGAAAGACCAATTACTTTAAGATGTTGCCCGGTATCCTGAAAGTGCCGCTTAAGGAGTTCGCTTGCGGATTTCTCACCCAGTGTCCAGGCGGTGGGCGTGGGCAGCGCGCGGTTATCCAGGGAGAAGAAGTTTTTGCCAGTCGGCAGCACGTCGAGGCGGCCGCGTGTGGGCGCGCCCGAGGGCCCCGGGCGGACGGATTTGCCATTCAGGCCGCGCAACAGGGCAGCCATTTCGGCAGGGCCGCAGGAGGTCAGAGCCGGGCGGATGGTGGACTTGATTTTGTCCAGCACTGCCGCCAGTTGATCATGTCCGCGATCGTCCAGTGCGCCTTCATCCCGGAGAAGGGACGAGGCAAACAATTCTAACCTCTCCACCGTGTCACCATTGGTGCGCCAGGGATCGTTGGTCAGTGCTTGAAGTTCGGTTGGTTTTTCTTGCGTCCAGGCTTCTGCCATCTGGCATGACAGCGGGTCGAAACCTTCAAAGCTGAAAGCATTGCTCAGTGTACGGATCAATGAGGCATCGCCACTTTCGCCTAGGCCGCGCGGCACGCGGGTGAGGGCGGCGAGCAAATCGGTTTCCTGCTGCCCCGTGGGCGATTGCCCCAGAATATGCAAGCCGTCCCTGATCTGGGCTTCCTTGAGGTCACAGAGAAAAGCGTCGAGCTTTTGCAGATCATCGTCGCCCTGGCCTTCAAGCCCAGCATCCTGATCGAGCTTCGAAGAAGATGTGAGATCGAAGATGCGCTTGCGCAGATCAGCCAGACGGCGCTTGTCGAGGCCGGAGGCGAGGTAATATTCATCCACCAGCGCTTCGAGGTCCTTCAGCGGGCCATAGCTTTCCGCCCGCGTGAGCGGCGGAGTCAAATGGTCGATGATGACAGCCGATGTGCGGCGCTTGGCTTGCGTGCCTTCGCCGGGGTCATTGACGATGAAGGGATAAAGCTGTGGCAGCGGCCCCAGCGCCACTTCGGGCCAGCAAGTGGCGGACAGGCCCACGGCCTTGCCGGGCAGCCATTCCAGATTGCCGTGCTTGCCATTGTGGATGATGGCTTGCGTGCCGAAATGGTGGCGCAGCCAGAAGTAAGTGGCGAGATAGAAATGTGGCGGCACCAATGCCGGGTCGTGATAAGTGGCTTTGGGATCAATGCCGTAGCCGCGCGCCGGTTGGATGGCGAGGGCGATATGGCCACAAGTAATGACAGCGAGATTGAATGCGCCATTCTTGAAATGTGGATCGGTGTCGGGTCGTCCCCATCGCTCAATCATCTGTATACGGATGATTTCTGGGAGGGCGGAAAAATGGCGTTGATAATCGGCAAGGCTGAGGTGGATGCCGCTTTGCCGTGATGCCAGCAGAAGCTGAATGAGGTCATTGCCACCCGTAGGAATGTCACCTGTCTCGTAGCCGTCCGCAGCGAAAGCTTTCAGAATTTCAATCGTGCTGGCGGGCGTGTCATAGCCCACGCCATTGGCCACGCGGCCATCCTTGTCCGGATAATTTGCGAGGATGATGGCGGCGCGCTTTTGCGGGTTGGGTGTGGTGCGCAAGCTGGCCCAATTGGTGGCCAGCTCCGCCACATAGGTGATGCGGTCTTCGACTGGCTTGTAGGTGACGATGCGGCACTGGGTGGCGGCGTGCAATTGCTGGTCGGCTTTGAAGGAAATGGCGCGGGTGAAGACGCGGCCATCGAGTTCCGGCAGCACTACATTCATCGCCAGGTCAGTGGCGCGCAGGCCTTGCGCGGAAGCCTGCCATTCTTCCTCGGCGCTTCCGGCCAAGGCCACTTGCAGCACCACGCAGCCGGGTCTCGCCAAGGGATCGCGCGCTTCGTCGCCCACGGCAAAGCCAGTGGCGTTGAGGATCACACTGGGGGGATGGGCCTTGAAATGCTGGTCGAGGAAGGCGGCGCTGGCTTCATCCTTCAGGCTGGAGACGTAGATGGCGCAAGTAGGCAGGCCGCGCGCAGTGAGGGCGGTCGCAAGTGCGTCGATGGGCTGGGTCTGGCCGCCTTCGATGACGGAGCGGTAAAAGATGATGGCGGCCTTTGCGCTTTCTACCTGCTGGTGAAATCTGGCTTTGGGCAAAGCTTCGGGGGCAGGCGGATCAAGATCACGCCCTAACAGCCGCCCGCAGAATTGCAAAAGAGCCTTGGCGTTCTGCTGGCCGCCATAAGCGAAATACTGGCGCAGGCGTTCCACATCGGCGGCGCCCAAAGTGGAGCGGGCGGAAAGTTCAGCGTCTGCTTCCTGCCCGCCGGGGATTAGCGCCAGTTTGATGTTGTTCTCCCGCGCCAGGGCTTCGATCACGTCCACGCCGTACGGCCAGTAGCTCTTGCCGCCCAACAGGCGGATGATGATCAGGCGGGCCTTGGCCAGCGTGTTCCCGGCGTAAAGATCGACAGAGAAATTGTGCTGTAGCTGCAGCAGATTGGCGAGGCGCAGGGTAGGGGCGGCATCGCCCAGTTGATCATGCGCGGCGGCGAGGCAGGCGAGTTCTGAGTCAGCGGCGGATAGCACCACCACATCGCCGGGCGTTTGCCGCAGGTCCACCGCCTCGGCTGCGCCGTCGATCACGCCGGATGTGGTGGCTAGGAGGTGCATGCCTGACGGCCTATCCGCGCAGGCTCTGCTCGATCGCCTTTTGGTCCATGGTTTTTTCGCCGATCACCACCAGGCGGGTCTGGCGGGTTTCGCCATTCGCCCAGGGGCGGTCAAAATAGGAATTGAGGCGGGGTCCGACGGCCTGGATGAGCAGGCGCGCATCCGAGCCCGGAACGGCAGCGAAGCCTTTGAGGCGCAGAATGTCATGCGCTGCGATGGTGCTGGCGATGCGCGCGGTGAGCGCCTTCTGGTCGAGGCCCTGCGGCATATCCACGATGAAGGTTACGAAATCATCATGGTCGTGCTGTTCCTCGCCTTCCATCTCGTGGTGAGACAGGCGGTTGTGCAGATCAACCGCGGCGTCAGCTTTCACGCCCAGCAGCACGGCAGCATCAATCACGCCTTGCGTGGTGTTGACGAGCTTTGTGCCCTTGCGGATCTGGCCCTTCAGCTCGTCCGACACTGCGCCCAGCGCCTGTGCGTCGAGAAGATCTGTCTTGTTGAGGATCACCAGATCAGCGCAGTTCAGCTGGTCTTCGAACAATTCCCAGATGGGGTTTTCGTGTTCCAGGTTCGGGTCTTCAGCGCGGGCCTTGGCGATGGCTTCTTCGTCATCAGCGAAGCGGCCTTCGGAGAGTGCCTTGCCGTCCACCATGGTGACCACGCCATCCACCGTGACGCGTGATTTGATTTCGGGCCAATTGAAAGCGCGCACCAGCGGCTGTGGCAGAGCGAGACCCGAGGTTTCGATGATGATGTGATCTGGCCTTGTGCGGGCCAGCAGCTTTTCCATCGTCGGGATGAATTCATCAGCCACGGTGCAGCAGATGCAGCCATTGGCCAGTTCGATAATGTCATCTTCCGCGCAGGCATCGCTGCCGCAGGCTTTCAGGATGTCGCCATCCACACCCACATCGCCGAACTCGTTGACGATGAGGGCGATCTTGCGGCCGCCGGCATTCTGCAACAGGTTGCGGATCAAAGTGGTTTTGCCGGCGCCCAGAAAACCGGTGATGACGGTAGCGGGAATCTTCTCGGTCGAAGTCGTATCAGTCATGGCAGTGTTCACCCTCCGTGAAGCCATTGGTTGATCGGCAGCGTTTCCACGCTGATCCGGCAGGTCTCCTGACTCGCGGGTCGCTGGATCCAGACAACCTTCCCGGTTTCCCAGTGGTGTTGATGCCTGGTCCTCGCCGCTCACAGTTGCGGGGGCAGTTCTGGCCTTGGCTCCCGGATTGGGTCAGCCGCACCAAATTCCCTTTGAAGCCCCGTGAATGGTCATCCTTGGGGCACCGGATGGGTGCGGTTTGGCAAGCGGGGACAGCTGAGTCAAGCTGTGCCAAAACAAGCCCAGTTTTTAAGGCTTTCTTCACTATAATCTGACGGTTCGGCAACGGAGTCTTAACCGTAAGGGTCCACACTCCGTTGATCATGAAGGTAAGTCGCGTTTCTCTGGCGTTGGTGTGTTCGGTTTTTCTTGCAGCGGTGGGCGCAAGTGCCGGTTCCTCTTTCGCTGCCGGTTCTGCAGATGCTTTGACGGCTTCGGCCTATCAGGCGCTTTCCGCAGGCAATGCCACCCAATCGGTGGAGCAGTTCAGCCAGGCGATTTCATCGCAGCAGCTGGGGCCTGAAGCCCTGGCCAATGCCTATCTCAACCGGGCTCTGGCGTTCCAGAAGCTGGGGCAGGATAGCAAGGCAGTGGAAGATTACACTGCAGCTCTCAATCTGGATGCCATGCCCACTGACATTAGGGCCCGCGCGCTTTACAATCGCGGTCTCGCGCAGGAACGGGTGAAGAGCCCGGTTCTGGCGATTGAAGACTACACCAGCTCGCTGCTGATCGATGCCAATTTCTCGCAATCCTATCTGGCGCGCGCCAATGCGTTGCGTGACAGCGGGCAATATCTATTCTCGATCTCGGACTATGAGCGCGCGATCAAGAACAACCATCCGCAGCCAGCCGTGGTCTATTTCGGCGAGGCCCAGGCCTATGAAGCCCTGAAGCGTCCGATTGAAGCCAAGAAGTTCCTGAAGGCCGCGCTGCAAGCCGATCCGAAATTTGCTCCCGCCCAGGAAAAGATGAAGGCCTATTCCGATGTGGCCGAGCTTGACGATGCCGCTGCTGATCCGATTTTGACGGGCAGCCTGACCAGCCCAGTCAACCAGACCAATGTGGCCATGAAGGCCATGCCGCAGGCGGTGGAACCGCCTACGCAGATGCTGGCCGAAGCGACCCAGGCGAACAATGATGATGCCTCGACGGCTGCTGACCAGATTGCTGATATGGCTGCCGATGAAGGTTCCTATTCCAGCCTTGAGCCAAAGCCCGCCAAGTTCGGCCGGGTGGAGGTGGCGCAAGTCCCGAACATTCCTGCCGTTGCTGCCAAGGCTGCGGCGCAGGCGCAAGTGGCGGAAGCCAAGCCGGTGATCAAGCAGGCAACGCAGAAGGCAGCGCAGGTTGCGGTAATTCAACCTGCCTCAGATGATGCGAATGCCATTACCGATAGCGATCCGATTGCCACCGCGAGCACCGGCCAGGCTCCAGATGTTGCCAGCACGTCAGTCATGTCAGGCTGGGTGGTGCAGATTTCTTCCGCCAACAGCGAAGATGCCGCCTGGAGCAGCTGGAAAAAGATGCAAGGCTCGCATGCCGTTCTGGCCGGCGAGAATGCTTCGGTGATCAAGGCTGATCTGGGTGCGCGCGGCACGTTCTACCGTGTGCGCATGGGTGGCTATGACAATCAGACCGCAGCGATGAAGGCCTGCCTGAAGATCAAGGCCGGCGGCGTTGCCTGCTACGTGGCCAAGGCCAGCTCGTAACAATTTCGAACTATCTTATTGAAGGCGCGCAAGCTTCTGGCTTGCGCGCTTTTTTATTGGGTTACTTCAGCAGGAAAGTGACCTTCATGTTGACGCGCCATTCCGCCACCTTGCCGTTCTTCACCACGCATTTGATGTCCTGAACCCAGGCGCCTTCCACATGGTCAAGGGTGGAATCTGCCTTGGCAATGCCGGTTTCCACCGCATCTTCAATGCTTTTGGTGGAGGCGGAGGTGATTTCGATGACTTTTGCGACGGTGGACATGTGGAAACCTCATTCAGTTGCGGAAAGCTGCCGCTCACGGCTTTATCCGCCGGGGCATTTTCGCTAGTTCACTATGGCATGACTTTGAACCTGGTGAAACTCTGTGTCGGCGTTGATGAAGTTCAGGACCTGAAGGACTGGATCAAGCAGAAATATGCCGACCGCGAGACCAGCATGCATGTGACGCGCATGTGGCCACGCCGCGAGGCGGACATATTGCCCGGCGGTTCACTCTATTGGGTGATCCGCGGCATGATATTGTGCCGCCAGCAGATTGTGGGTTTTGAGAAAACCACCGGCGCTGACGGGATCGATCGCTGCCGCATCCTGATGAACAAGAAGGTCGTGTTGGTGCATCCGGTGCCGCGCCGCGCCTTTCAGGGCTGGCGCTATCTGGAAGCCAGCGATGCGCCGCCCGACATGAAGAAGGGTTCCGGCGGCGGTGCGGATCTGAGCGAAAAGATGCGGCGCGAGCTGGCGGAGCTGGGGCTGCTGTAGCGTTCTCACATCACACGGCGATGTTATCGATCAATCTGGTCTTGCCCAGCCAGGCGGCAACGAGCAGGCGGATGGGTTCATTCGCACCTTGCACCAGCGCCAAGGTTTCGGCATTGCGTGCGGTAAAATAATCCACTTTGAAGCCCAAAGTTTCCAGCGAACGCGTGGCGCTTTGCGTCGCGGTTTGCGGCTTGGCGCCGCCGCGGATTTTCTCCGCAGCCTGCGTCAGATTGCGATGCAAGGAAACAGCCTGCTGGCGTTCGTGTTTCGACAAATAGGCATTGCGTGACGACATGGCGAGGCCGTCTTCCTCGCGCTCGGTTTCAACGCCGATCACTTGGGTGGGCAAATTGAGGTCACGCGCCATGCGGGTGACGACCATCAGCTGCTGATAATCCTTCTCGCCGAAAATCGCATAGTCGGCTGTAGATGCCGTGAACAGCTTGGCCACCACGGTTGCCACACCATCAAAAAATTGCGGGCGGAATTTGTCTTCCAATCCGGCAGAGGCGGGGCCTTGCATATGGATGTTGGTGGCAAAGCCATCGGGATAAACTTCCTCTGGCGCTGGCGCATAGACCAGATCCACGCCTTCGGATTTCAGCTTCTTCAAGTCGCCTTCCTCGTCGCGCGGATAGCGGCTCAGGTCTTCATTGGCGGCGAATTGCTTGGGGTTCACGAAGATCGAGGTCACCACCTTGTCGGCCAGATCAAAGCCGCGACGGACCAGTTTCAGGTGGCCCTCATGCAGGGCGCCCATGGTCGGTACAATTGCGGTTTTCAACCCTTTGGCGCGCCAGCCTGCAACCGTGCTGCGCAATCCATCCACATCCCTCACCGTAACGATTGGCATTCGACCTTAATCCGTTGTCCCCGTTTACGCATAAGCTTAGCTCTTATTATTTGATCCTGCATCGGCTATGATGAATCAGTACGATCATAACGAGTTTGCCTGATGTCCCGCCCATTCCGCAGCATTGAAGAAGCCACTAGTTTCCTGACGCGCGCGGCCACTGAAGAAGGCGTGAGCCATCTCTCTTACTGGTATCTGCAATACAGCGAGGGTGCGCCGGATCAAGTGATCTGGGTGGCCACTTATGATCCGCATTACATGCAGCACTATATGAGCAATTTTACCCCGCTGAGCGATCCGGTGATCAACAGCGTGATGGATAACAAGCTGGTGGATTGGGCTGAATGGTTCAAGGTCGATCATGTGGCGCAAGCGGTGGACCATATTGCCAACCGATACGGCATCACTAAATTCGGTATTTCGATGCCGCTGCCAGCACCAGGTGAAGACAAAATCATCTTCTCGGTGAATACGGCATCGAGCGAAAGCGAATGGGCCAAGATGCGCGGCGCACTGGTCAAACGGTTCCAACCCTTCGCGCGCGAATTTGATGAGCGCATGCGGCCCCTGGTGGCGCAGGTGGAAAAGGGCGACAGCGTGTTCAAGCTTTCGGCGTGAACATCCCCGGCAGCCAAATTTATTGGAAGGCCCGGGGCCAGATCTCTTATTTCCTTCTGCAGAACGCCGTTGTCAGGGAGTTGGAGGCGCGCTGGAGGAATCCGCCTGCCAGAAAGACATGCGATTTAGGCAGCGAGTTGGTTGTATCGCTGACCTCGTATGCGCCGCGTCTTTCGACCGTGATTTACACTCTGAAATGCCTTTTGACGCAGACGGTGCAACCAGACCGGATTATCCTGTGGGTCACGGCGGAAGATGAAAAACGCCTGCCGCAAAAGGTGAGGGCCCTCATCGGCACGCGCGGATTTGAAGTGCGCCTTGCACCGGACTGGGGCTCGTACAAGAAAATCATTCCGGCTCTGCTGGCCTTTCCTCAAGCCTATATTGCCACCGCAGATGATGATGCCTATTATCCGGCGAACTGGCTGGAAGGGCTTGTTACAGCCTGCAGCCCACCCAAGCGGCAGATCATTTGCTACCGGGCGCATGGGATGAAAATTGTGGGCGGCAATATCGCTCCCTACGCAAGCTGGGATTATCAGGCGAAGAGTTTCGGCAACAATGTGCTTTTCCCGACTGGAGTAGGGGGCGTGCTTTATGCACCGCATGCGCTTGATCCGCGTGTGATCGATGCAGAACTTTTCACATCGCTTGCGCCAAGTGCTGATGATGTGTGGCTGGCCTGGATGGGGCACTTTGCCAAGAGCGAATATGTCAAACTCGAAATGGCAAATAGAGTGGTTGAATGGCGCGGCGCTTCGCGGACGAGCCTGAAAAAGTACAATGTTCGGCAGGGTGGCAATGATCGCCAGATCGACGCGATGGCCAAGCATTTTGGACTGATCGCGCGGGGAAACTACACTCAGCGCTGAGGGACTTTCACTTGTCTTTGTAGTGGATGCCGCGGTCCACGGCCGCATTGCCGAATTTCTCGCGGATCTTGTCGATGGCTTTTTCGGCCTTGGTCAATTGCTGGCGGTGGCTGTCCAGTTCATTGTCTGGTGCGCCATCAACTTCCTCAAGGCGCGATATGCCGATGCCGATCAGGCGAAACTTCTCGTGGCCGGTTTCCTTGCGTAGCAATTGCTTTCCCGCATCAAACAACACATGCGCCAGGTTGGTGGCATCAGCCACAGAGCGCGCGCGGGTGCGGCTCACAAAGTCCTTGGTCTTCAGCTTCAAGGTGATGGTCTTGCCAGCATGGCCTGATTTCTTGGCGCGGCGCGACACGCGCTGGCACAGGTCCCACAGCTTGGCTTCCAGTGCCTCATAGTCGGCAATGTCTTCATTGAAGGTGGTTTCGGCGCTGATGGATTTTTCGACCTCGTGCGTATCCACCTCGCGGAAATCCTCGCCGCGGCTGAGATGATAAAGCCTGGCCCCCATGCTGCCGAAGTCGCGCATCAGGTCGATCTTTTCCATGGTTTGCAACTGGCTGATCAAAGTGATGCCACGTTTGGCCAGGCTGGCCTGCATGGCCGCCCCCACGCCCCAGATATTGCCAACTGGCTTTGTGGCAAGGAATGCTTTCATCTCAGCAGCGCCCACCACCGAGAAGCCGCGCGGCTTTTGAAGATCAGATGCCATCTTAGCCAAAAACTTGTTGTGTGACAGTCCGACTGACACTGTCACACCGATTTCATCTTCGATGCGCCGTGCCAGCCGCGCCAATGACAAAGCCGGCGGCGCGCCATGCAGCCTGGTGGTGCCGGTGAGATCGAGGAAAGCTTCATCGATCGAGACCGGTTGCACCATAGGGGTGAGGCCCAGCATCAACTCGCGCACTTGCTTGCCGACCTCGACATATTTGGCCATGCGCGGTTTCACCACCACGGCATCGGGGCAGAGTTTCAGTGCTTTGAACATTGGCATGGCGGATTTCACCCCATGGATGCGGGCAATATAGCAGGCGGTGGAGACCACGCCGCGGGTCCCGCCGCCTACGATGACAGGCTTGTCGCGCAATTCTGGATTGTCGCGTTTTTCAACGGCGGCATAGAAGGCGTCGCAGTCGATATGGGCAATCGAAAGGTCAAACAGTTCTGTGTGGCGCAGCAGGCGGGGGCTCTTGCAGGCCGGGCAGCGCGCATCATGCGCGGCAACACTGGTGAAGCAGTCGCGGCAGAAACCGGAGTTGGTGGCGCTTTCCGTCAAAACTCGGCGCCGGGCAATCTGCGCCGGGCTTTCAGCAGCGTATCGGGCGGCATGTCTTGGGCGGCGGCGAATTCAACGACCCAGCTTTCATCCTCCAAAGTCTGGTCGAGAACCATGGCCTGAAAGGCAGGATCAGACAGGCGCGAACGCAGGTCATCCAGTGTTAGGCCCGTGAGACCGACAAAGCGGGCGAAGCGGTCTTCATCCTGCGTCATGAAGGCAATGAGGCTGGCCACAAGGCTTTCAAGTGCTTCGCTTTTTCCGGAATTTGCAATCTTCATCATGTGTTAACCACCGCTGTCCCACAGGCATTCTAGTTAAACAATTGGTTACGGGGAATGGCGATTGTGTCCATGCAGGGGCAAGCTGACCGTGGCAATTATTGTAACAATTTTCAGCTCAAGCAGGGGCTATAGTCGATGGGAAATGATTTGATTGCTGGTGTGGTCAAGCCATTTCCTGCCGGGAACTCGGGTGCGATGAAGAAAACCGTTCTGGTTGTCGAAGACAACGAGTTGAACATGAAGCTTTTCAACGATCTTCTGGAAGCTCACGGCTATGGCGTGCTGCAGACGCGTGATGGGCTTTCAGCGCTTGATCTGGCCCGCAAGCACATGCCTGATTTGATCCTGATGGATATCCAGTTGCCGGAAGTGTCCGGCATCGAAGTGACCAAGTGGCTGAAGGAAGATGATGACCTGCGGAAAATTCCGGTGATTGCCGTCACCGCTTTCGCCATGAAGGGCGATGAACAGAAGATCCGCGAAGGCGGCTGCGAGGCCTATATTTCCAAACCCATTTCGGTGATGAGTTTCCTGGCTACCATTGATAGTTTTCTGAAGAAGGCATCATGACCGCACGCGTCCTCGTCGTCGACGACATTGCTGCCAACGTGCGGCTTCTGGAAGCCAAGCTGACGGCTGAGTATTTTGAAGTGGTCACCGCCATGAATGGCGTGGATGCACTGGATGCCGTTCAGCGCACAAAGCCCGATATCGTTTTGCTCGATGTGATGATGCCCGGCATTGACGGGATCGAAGTTTGCAAACGCCTGAAGGCCAACAACGCTACCGCTCATATTCCGGTGGTGATGGTGACAGCCCTTGACCAACCGGAAGACCGGCTGAAGGGCCTGCGGGCGGGGGCCGATGATTTCCTGACCAAGCCGGTCAATGACATCTCGCTGTTCAGCCGCGTAAAATCGCTAGTCCGGCTGAAAATGCTCACCGACGAATTGCGTGAGCGTGCTGACGTGAATAACGGCACAGTTGGCCAAATCACCAAGCCGGCGGCACTGCCCAATGCCAGCAATGGCCATGTGTTGCTGGTTGAGCCGCGTGCCCAGGCGGTGGAACGCATGCAGGCGGTCATGTCCGGCGAACACAAGCTTGCAGTGGCCATCGATCTTCCTTCCACCATGGCGGCGATCGAGCATGCCGCCACGCCGTTTGAGCTGATCATCGTCAGCCTGGGGGCTGAAGGTTTTGATGGCCTGCGGCTGGTCTCGCAAATCCGCTCGCAGGATGCCATGCGACAAACACCTATTCTGGTGATCGTTGATCCGATCGACCAGAAAAACCTTTTGCGCGCGCTTGATATGGGCGTGAATGACTATCTGATGCGCCCGGTGGACAAGCAGGAATTGCTGGCCCGCGCCGCCACGCAAATTAAACGCTGGCGCTATACCGAGCAATTGCGCGGCAGTGTGAAAGCTTCGATGGAAATGGCCATCACTGATGGCCTGACCGGGCTTTACAACCGCCGCTATCTCGAAACCCATATGGGCAATCTGGTGGATCATTATGCCAATCGCGGCAAGGTTCTCAGCGTGCTGGCGGTCGATGCCGATCACTTCAAAGCGGTCAATGACACCTATGGCCATGATGCCGGCGATGCCGTGTTGCGCGAACTTGCCTCACGCATGACAAGGATGACGCGCGGGGCTGACCTGTGCTGCCGCGTCGGTGGCGAGGAATTCGTGGTGGTTCTGCCGGGCACCGATCTGCCGGTGGCCCGCCAGATTGGCGAGCGCTTGCGTCTTGCGGTGGCCAATGGCCCGTTTGATATTGGCGGCGGGAAGATGATCCCAGTCACTGTTTCCATCGGGGTGTCTACCCTGGTGGGCTTTGACGATACGCCGGCTGATATCCTGAAACGGGCCGACGAGGCGCTCTATGCTGCCAAGCGTGACGGCCGCAACCGCGTGACGCTGGCAGCCTAAGCCAAATCAGTGCCATTTTTCAGGGCGGTTTATCCCCTTTGACGTCCGCATGATTTGGCCTTTAAAAGGCCCGCAACGCTCACTATAGTAAGTTCTGACATTCGTTTTCGGGAGTTTGAGATTATGGGTTCACTTTCACTTTGGCATTGGGTCATCATCATTGCCGTGGTTCTTCTGCTGTTTGGCGGCAAGGGCAAGGTTTCAGATCTGATGGGTGATGTGGCCAAGGGCATCAAGAGCTTCAAGAAGGGCATGGCTGACGGCGACGACACCGAGTCCGACAAGACCCTGGAAGCCACGGTCGAAGAGGTGGCTCCCAAGGCCGCCGCCAAAGCCAAAGCCAAGAGCTGATGCAGTTTTGAGGGGAGGCTTTGCCTCCCTGATGTCCCATGTTTGATTTCGGTCTTAGCACATCGCACATTCTGGTGATCGTGGTCCTGGCAATCATTGCCATCGGGCCCAAGGATCTGCCGACTGTGCTGCGCCGTTTCGGCCAGTTCATGAACAAGATGCGCGGCATGGCGCGCGACTTCCAGGGCCAGGTTGATGTGGCCATGAAGGATGCCGGGATGGACGGCGTTCAGCAGGATCTCAAATCGCTGCGTACCGGCATTTCTGCTGCCGTAGCACCGATGCAGACCTTGGCTTCCAGCGCAGCATCGTCGGCCATGTCTTCGCCATCCGCTTCGGCCTCTTCGACTGCTATTGCGGCTGCCGCTTCTTCCACGCCAGCATTCCATAGCGGCAATGACTTCTCACGCTATTTCGGAGATGGCACGGGCGAAACCCGCGTTCAGGGCCGGGGGCTTGATGATGGCGTGCGCGAATGAGCCAGGCTGATATCGATGCGTCCGAAGCTCCGCTGCTCGACCATCTGGTGGAGTTGCGGCAGCGGCTGATCTACAGCGTCGTTGCGTTTTTCGTGGCCTTCTTTGTGGCCTTTTATTTCTCCAGTGAAATCCTGCATCTGCTGATCCTGCCATTCAAGAAGGGCACGGGGCAGGATGTGGCGCTGATCTCGATCAAGCTTCTGGGTGTGTTCCTGGTGAAACTGAAGATCGCGATTTTCGGTGGGCTGTTTGTGGCTTTCCCGTGGATTGCCACGCAGGTTTACAGATTCGTGGCGCCCGGCCTCTACAAGCATGAGCGCCAGGCGCTTTTCCCTTATCTGTTTGCAACCCCGATCTTCTTCGTGATGGGCGCAGCCCTCGTCTATTTCATGCTGCTGCCTGTTGCCATCCGCTTCTTCTTTGCGCTGGCCGCGTCAACGGGTGACAGCACCAGTGCGGGCATCCAGCTGATGCCGGATATTGAATCCTATCTCGATTTCGTGATGACGCTGATCCTGGCATTTGGTGTCACCTTCCAGCTGCCCGTCATTCTCACGCTGCTGGGCCAGCTCGGCATTGTGAAGCAAGACCAGCTGAAAAAAGGCAGGCGCTTTGCACTGGTGGGCGTTGCCATTCTGGCTGGTGTGATCACGCCGCCCGATCCGATTTCGATGATCTCGATGATCGTGCCGCTGTTTGCGCTTTATGAAGTGGCGGTGATCACGGTGGGCTTCATGGAACGCCGCCGCGCCTCGAAATCCACGGACATCACCACCACCGAATAATCTGGCCTCATTTGTACCACTTGTCTTCGCGGCCTTCTGGCTGTTCACAAGTGCAGGCGCGCGCGCTAGAAACAATCCATGGCCTGCAAACTCTCCGTCAACGTGAACGCAATTGCCTATCTGCGTAACCGGCGCGATGTGCCGTGGCCGGATCTTGTCGATCTGGGGCGCATTGCATTGAAGGCGGGTGCAGTGGGCCTCACTGTGCATCCCAGGCCCGATGAGCGGCATGTGCGACGGACTGATGTGCCAGCGCTGCGTGATTTGCTGCGCAAGGAATTTCCGGGCCGCGAATACAATATCGAAGGCTATCCCAATGAGCGTTTCCTCAAACTGGTGGAAGCGAACCAGCCTGACCAGGTGACGCTGGTGCCGGATATTCCGGGGCAGAGCACTTCGGATCACGGCTGGAACATTGGCGAGAATGAGAAACTCCTTCGCCGCGTTGTGAACCGCCTCAAGAGGGGCGGTATGCGGGTGGCGATCTTCATTGATCCTGATCCTGCGCAACCCGCCATGGCCAAAGCGGTGGGTGCCGATCGCATCGAGATTTATACCGGTCCTTATGGCGGTGCTGTTTGGCCCAAGGTCAAACGCGAGTTTGACAAGGTGGTTGCAACCGGGCGGGCCGCTGCGAAGGCTGGCATTGAAGTGAATGCCGGGCATGATTTGACGCGGGAGAACCTGCCGCCTCTGGTCGCTGCGTTGCCCAATCTCAAGGAAGTGTCCATCGGCCACGCCATCATTGCGGATGCGCTGCAGTTCGGTCTTGGCGAAACCGTCAAACAATTCCGGAGGGCCATCAATGACCTCTAGCTTATGGACGCTGATCAGCATTGGTCTGGTGCAGATGCTGGCCGTCATCAGCCCTGGCCCATCCTTCTTGATTACGGCGCGCACCGCTGTGTCCAAAAGCCGTCTGGATGGTGTGAAGATTGCGCTGGGTTTGGGCGCGGGCACGGTGATCTGGTCCTCCGCTGCATTGCTGGGACTCAATGTGCTGTTCCATGCCTTTCCGCCACTGCTGGTGGCGATGAAGATTTTCGGTGCGCTGTTCCTGCTGTGGATCGCCTACAAGATTTTCATCCACGCGGCCGAACCGCTGGACATGGGTGAGGGCCAAGACACGGGTGGCAGCCCGTTCCTCAAGGGGTTTCTGGTGCAGATCAGCAATCCCAAGGTGGTGGTGTTTTTCGGCTCGATCTTTGTGGCCATGCTGCCGGCGCAAGTTCCGGCCTGGATGGCGGTGGCGCTGATCGCCATGGTCTCGCTCAATGAAGTCTGGTGGTATTCGCTGGTGGCCCTGTTTTTCGGGGCAGGGCCGGTGCGCAGTTTCTACCTCAAGGCCAAAGCCTGGATTGACCGGTTCACCGGCGCGTTCCTCGGTGTGCTCGGCATTAAATTGCTGTGGGGCGCCATCAGGGGCTGATGCCAGGCTCCCCCAGACTCTCTATCGCCATTTGCGGCGCAGGGCCGGCGGGGCTGGCTTGTGCATTGGCGTTGGGCCGTGCCGGGCATACGATCACAATCTTCGAACAATTCGATGAGGCCAAACCCGTAGGTTCCGGCCTGATCCTGCAGCCCACGGGCTTGGCGGTACTGGATTGGCTGGGTCTTGGCGTTCGGATGCGGGCTTTGGGTGCCCGCATTGACCGGCTGCATGGAACGGCAGCCGGCCGTACGGTGCTGGATGTGCGCTATGCCGCTCTGGGCGACGCGCGCGGGCTTGCCGTGCACCGCGCGGGGCTGTTCAACGTGCTGCATGATGCGGTGCTGGCCGCAGGCATCATACCTGTCACCAACCGGAAGATTGTTGGGCTGGAAAAGGGTCAACTGCATTTTGAAAGCGGCGACAGGCAAGGCCCGTTTGATCTGGTGATTGATGCGATGGGATCGCGCTCGCTGCTGCTGCCCCTGGCTTCGGCGCCGCAATCGCGGCGAGCACTGGCTTACGGTGCGATCTGGGCCAGCCTGCCTTGGCAAGCTGACGGCTTCGATCCGCATGCCTTGGAGCAGCGCTACCGGAACGCTTCGCAAATGTGCGGCGTGCTGCCTATTGGACGCATGCGTGAAGGCGAGGAGGCGCAAGCTGCATTTTTCTGGAGCCTCAAGCATCAGGACTACGAGGCCTGGCGTGAGCGCGGATTAGAGCGGTGGAAGGAAGATGTACTTCAGCTCTGGCCCGAAACCGTGCCCTTGCTGGCCAGCATCAAAAGCGAAAACCAGATGACACTGGCGCGATATGAGCACCGAACGCTGCCGCTGCCCTTTGGGACAGGATTGGTTTTTGTCGGCGACAGTGCGCATTCCACCAGCCCGCAATTGGGGCAGGGTGCGAATATGGCATTGCTGGATTGCCATGCTCTGACGCAGGCGCTTGCCACGCACCAAACCATCCCTGAAGCAGTCGCAGCCTATGCGGCGGCGCGGCGCTGGCATGTGCGGCTTTTCCAGGCGATGTCCTTCATGTTCACGCCGTTCTATCAATCGGACTCGCTGCTGCTGCCTTTCGTGCGGGACAGAGTGGTGGCGCATCTCAGCCGCCTGCCGCCGGCCCAGCGTTTCCTGGCCACTTTGGTGTCGGGGCGGCTGGGGCTTAAACCGCTTGTGTGAAGGCGCGCGCCACCGTAGAAATTTCTGACATTTTTGCAGGACGCGCCATGGCCCAGAATTTTCTCAGTCAGATCACCGGTTCCTTCGCTTTTCCAGCCGCTGAGAACCCGACGGTGGCGATGGTCGAAGCGGCCTACCGCCATCACAAGCTGGATTTCCGCTACCTCAATTGCGAAGTGCCGCCGGAGAAGCTGGGTGACGCCGTGAAGGGCGCACGCGCGATGAATTGGGTGGGCTTCAATTGCTCGATCCCGCATAAGGTGGCGGTGATTGATCATCTGGATGGGCTGGGCACATCCGCTGAGATCATTGGTGCGGTCAACACCATTGTGAGGCGGGGCGATAAGCTCATGGGCGAGAACACTGATGGGCGTGGCTTTGTCAAAGCGATGCGCGAGGCGATTGATCCATCCGGCAAGCGCGTGGTGCTGTTTGGGGCCGGTGGCGCAGCGCGCGCCGTGGCGGTGGAAATGGCGTTGGCGGGTGCCGCACAAATTCTGGTAGTCAACCGCAGCAAGGAACGCGCGGCACCTCTGGTCAGCACGCTGAACAGCAAGACTGGCACAGCCGCCGAATATCACTCCTGGGATTCAACGTTCAATGTGCCGCCCGGCACTGATATCCTGATCAACGCGACTTCGATTGGCCTGTTCCCCGATGTGGATGGGCGGCTGGATGTGGACATGCGGAGCATCCAGCCCGATATGGTTGTGGCTGACGGCATCCATAACCCGCCGGAGACGCTGTTCATCCGCGGTGCGCGGGCGCAGGGCTGCCGCACGCTGGATGGATTGGGCATGCTGGTCAACCAAGGGGTGCTGGGTGTGCAGTACTGGACCGGCGTGGAAGTGGATGCCCGGGTCATGCGGGGTGCGCTGGAGGAGATTTTCGGGCTCACGCCCAAGGCATAAGCCCTCTGCTTTCAAGCCGCTTGCCTTAATTTCCACCAGCCGCTAATCCCCCGGCCAACCAGAACAAGAGGGATTTTCCATGCGCGTTTTTTATGACCGGGATGCAGACGTCAATCTGATCAAGGGCAAGAAGGTCGTCATCGTCGGTTACGGCAGCCAGGGGCGCGCCCATGCGCTGAACCTGAAGGATTCAGGTGCCAAGGAATTGGCCGTGGCTTTGAAGCCCGGCTCGCCCACCGCCAAGAAAGTGGAAGCTGACGGCCTGAAGGTCATGTCGGTTGCTGAAGCCGCCAAGTGGGGCGACCTCCTCATGATGGCCACGCCGGACGAACTCCAGGCTGACATCTACCGCAACGAAATCGCCCCGAACATCCGTGATGGTGCTGCCATTGCTTTTGCCCACGGCCTCAACGTGCATTTCGGCTTGATCGAGCCGAAGAAGACCATCGACGTTGTGATGATCGCGCCGAAGGGCCCTGGCCACACGGTGCGCGGCGAATACCAGAAGGGTGGCGGCGTGCCGTGCCTGATCGCCGTTCATAACGATGCCTCGGGCAATGCCCATGATCTCGCGCTGTCTTACGCCTGCGGCGTGGGCGGCGGCCGTTCTGGCGTCATCGAAACCAATTTCCGTGAAGAATGCGAAACCGATTTGTTCGGCGAGCAAGTCGTTCTCTGCGGCGGCCTCGTTGAGCTGATCCGCGCTGGCTTTGAAACGCTGGTGGAAGCCGGCTATGCGCCTGAGATGGCATATTTCGAATGCCTGCATGAAGTGAAGCTGATCGTCGATCTCATTTATGAAGGCGGCATCGCCAACATGAACTACTCGATCTCCAACACTGCCGAATGGGGCGAATATGTTTCCGGCCCGCGCATCATCACCTCTGAAACCAAGCAGGAAATGAAGCGCGTGCTGAAGGACATTCAGACCGGCAAGTTCACTTCCGAGTGGATGCAGGAATGGAAGTCGGGTGCTGCCCGCTTCAAGGCCATCCGCCGCGGCAATGACGAGCATCAGATCGAAGCCGTCGGCGCCAAGCTGCGCGAAATGATGCCGTGGATTGCCAAGGGCAAGCTGGTCGACCGCGCCCGTAACTAGTTCCGGCTCACGAGCCAAATGAAAGGGCCGCTTTATGCGGCCCTTTTTGTTTATGAGAAAGTCTGGACCGCGCAGGCCACGGTGCCGAGCAGTGCGAGCTTCATCA
Source organism: Aestuariivirga litoralis (assembly GCF_015714715.1). Classification (NCBI taxonomy): domain Bacteria; kingdom Pseudomonadati; phylum Pseudomonadota; class Alphaproteobacteria; order Hyphomicrobiales; family Aestuariivirgaceae; genus Aestuariivirga; species Aestuariivirga litoralis. The sequence goes on from NZ_WAHS01000001.1 coordinate 652,203, forward strand.
CCAATCCCAAAATCTGCGGGCTGATGCGGCCGGGGGCCACGGCCATCAGAACCATGATGGCGAAGATCAGTGCGACCAGAGCCATCTTGAGGCTGAACCACATGCCGAGTGCTGAAGGATCGCCGCCAAAGCGCAACCACAGCATGGCGATGCCGCTGAGCACCAGCACGGCGAACGCACCGCGCGAGAAAATCTGGATCTGTCCGGCAATCGCACCCAGCGCCGGCCGGGCCGCGGGTTGCCCAGCCATCTGGCGGCCGATCAGCGGCATGGCTACGGTGGCGGTGGTGCCGACAGCCAAAGCCACGAGATGCAGAAAGAGCATAATTTTAAAGGTTAAGTCCATTTTGTATCTCCCATTGAGGTTTCAGTGGGGCGGGTCTAGAACCTCAAGTTAACTTGAGGTCAAGAGGTTATTTTGGCGATCTTCAAATTTCTGACAATCGGTGAAGTTTCGGCCCGCAGCGGCGTCAGCGTTTCGGCTCTGCGCTTTTACGAAACCAAGGATTTGATCGGTGGTATCCGCACCTCCGGTAACCAGCGGCGCTATGGGCAGGGCATATTGCGGCGCATCGCGCTCATCCATTTCGCGCAGGGGCTTGGCATTTCGCTGGCGGAGATCGGCGAGGCCTTGTCCACTTTGCCGCGTGATCGCAACCCCACGCCGGAAGAATGGCATCTGGTGGCCAGCAGCTGGAACGTCAAACTTGCGGCGCGCATTGCCGATTTGACGCGGATGAAAGACCGGCTGGAGGATTGCATCGGCTGCGGCTGTCTCTCGATGGAAAAATGCCCGCTGCGAAACCGCGAAGACCGGCTGGCGCAAAAGGGCAGCGGGCCACGGCTGTTGCTCAAATCATAAAACAAAAAGAGCCCCGTTTCCGGGGCTCCCAAAACATTGTGCGTGGATCAGGCGGTGAAGGCGGCTGCGTTGTTCTTCAGCCAGTCTTCGAAACTGCCGGGCTGTTTGCCGGTCAGTGCGGTGAAATCCTTGGCATCACCTTCCAGGCCACCTTGGGCGGTATTCACATCAAACGATGCGATCATCTTGGCCATACCTTCGGGAACGCCGTGGCTGGTCATGCCCTGAATCAGGCCTTCAACCGGAACCTGCACGACAGCGAGCGGCTTGCCGGTGGCCTTTGAGACGAGGGCGGCGATTTCTTCAGTGGTGTAGGCCTTGGTGCCGGACAGCGTGTAGGTGGTCTTGGCCGGTTTTGCGTTGACCAAGGCATTGGCGGCGGCGAGTGCGAGATCATCGCGCCCGATCTGGCCGATTTTGCCGTTGCCCGCAGAGGTATATTGCGTGCCGGACTTCAATGCCATCGGCAAGCCCATGAACAGGTTTTCGAAATACCAGTTGTTGCGCAGGATGGTCCAGGCTGGGATCTTCGAGGCCGCGATGGCCTGTTCGGTGTGCAGATGATCAGGTGCAAACGTCACGGCCGAGGTTTCGGGCTTCGGCATCGACGTATAGATCACATGGCCCACGCCTGCCTTTTCAGCGGCAGCAACAGCCACCAGATGCTGCTTCTCGCGCTGGCCGGTGCCGAGCGCATTGGTGCTGATGATCAGGAAATGGCTCGCGCCTGCGAGAGCCTTGGCGAGGCCGGCTTCATCTTCAAAATCCGCGGCGCGAACCTGCACGCCCTTGGCCTTCAAGTCATCCAGCTTGGCGATGTCACGGGTGCCGGCGATGATGTCCTTGGGCTGTACCTTGAAGGTGGTGAGAAGGTGGTTGATCACGGCACGGCCCAGCTGGCCGCCGGCGCCTGAAATGAAATAGGTTGACATGGATGGTCTCCGTTCTGTTTATAGTCTCTATTTGAGAGTAACATTCATTTAGACTTCACTCTGGAATGCGCAAGACGGCAGTTTTTCCGCTCCAGGTAACATGGAAGGAACCACCCTATGGAATTGGCAGAAACCAATCTCATTCCCGCCCGCAGGGCCAACCGGCAGTCGGCTGAAGTGACGGCGTCATGCCCGGTGCGCGATGTGCTGGACCGGGTGGGCGACAAGTGGAGTGCGCTCATCGTGCGTGAGCTCGATCACGGCCCGCGCCGCTTCGGCGTGTTGCGCCGTGCGATTGAAGACATTTCGCAACGCATGCTGACCGAGACTTTGCGCAATCTGCAGCGCGATGGTTTCATCTCACGCAAGGTCATCCCGGCCACGCCACCGCAAGTGGAATATGCGCTCACGCCGATGGGGCAATCCTTGCAGGGCGCACTTTCCGCACTGGCGCAATGGTCGGCCCAGAACCATGACGCCATCCGTTCGGCGCGCCTTACCTACGATCACGCCACGCCATAAAAAAAGGCCCTCAAACGAGGGCCTTTCTGTTGAATGGTTGCAGGGCTTACATGCCCTTATTTACATGCCTTTGGCCTTGAGCTGCTTGTTGCACATCGACCAATATTGCGGCCAGCGGCTCTTGGTATCCAGCGCCAGGATGGTGGCGGGAAGCTTGTTGGAAGCTTTGGCCTGTTGCCACATCGCGCCGCACTGCTTGATGCGCTTGATGGCAGCAATCTGGCCGGGGCTCAGCGCCTTGCCATTCTTGTCCACGGTCGGGATCGGAGAATTGTCAACGGCGGTTGGTTCCGGCGGAGACAGAGAGACGGTCTTCGACGGCTTGGCAGTGGTAGCAGCTGGCGCAGTGGCAGCCGCGGTGACCGTGCAGCCTGCGCTGCGGAAGTTGTTCCAGGTCATGCCCGCAGGAACCGTATTGGCAGCCTTGGCGGCTTTCCAGGCAGCCGAGCACTGGGCCATCGACATTTTCGGCGCATCAGTTGCGGTCGAAGCGGCAGCTGCAGCAGGAGCAGGGCACTTGGCGGAAATGTAGTCCTTCCACTTCATACCGGCCGGGCGCGTGCCAGCAGCACCCATGGCTTTCCAGTTGGCAGAGCAATCGGCCATGAAGCTGCCCGAAGGTGTCGGCGTGGCGACGGCTGCGGTGGCCGGCTTGGCTTTGGTCTTGGCGACAACCGGTGTTGTTGCCGGGGCTGCGGTGGCCGCTGCATCTGTGCCGCACTGGGCTTTGCGGAAATCATTCCAGGCCGGCGTATTTGGATCAGCCGCCTTGGCAGCTTTGAACTTCACGCTGCATTCGGCCATCGACAGGGCAGAAGCCTGACCCGGAAGGAAGGCGCTGGCCGAGATTGCCATGAAAGCTGCGATCCCCAGAACGCGCAGATTGTTGGACATTTTCAGTTCCCTCTATGTAACAAGCCCTGCATGATGCGGACTATGGTTATGTGGTTGCGAAGGATTCGCGCCCCATTGCGGCCATTCTAATCTTTGGAAAAGATGTTTAAAAGGCGGCGACGGAATTAACACTTGTACATATTGGAACCACGTATGTCACTCACCGACGATATTGTGAAGATCGAGGAACAGGAAAAAGCCCTGCGCTTTGCTTCATTCAACGAGGCCGATGCTTGGGCGCTGGGGCAGCAAATGCGCGAGGCTGCAGCCAAGCAGAAGCTGCCTCTGGTGATCGACATTCGTATTGCTGACCGCCAGCTTTTCTTCGCAGCGCTGCCTGGCACAACAGCCGACAATTCCGAATGGGTGCGCCGCAAGGTGAACAGTGTGCAGCGCTTCCAAAAAAGCTCTTACCGCATCAACCGCGAAGTGGAGAAAGATGGCAGGCCATTTGCGCAAGCGCGCGCGCTCGACATCCTGGACTATGCGTATCATGGCGGCGGCTTTCCGATTCATGTCGAAGGGGCTGGGGTGATCGGCGCCATCACCGTGTCCGGTGTTCCGCAGCGCAATGACCATGGTTTCGTTGTTGAACAGCTTTGTCTCTATCTGAAGAAAGACCATGCCTCCCTGGTCCTCGGCCCCGGCGCGGCGGATTGATGGAAAGCGGAATGACTTTCTGGTTGCTGGCGCTGCTGGCAGCTTTCTTTGTCGGTGCCTCCAAGGGTGGCTTGCAATTGGTTGGGCTTCTGGCGGTGCCGCTGCTGGCCTTGCATATGCCCGCAGGCCAAGCGGCGGGCCTGATCCTGCCTATCTACATTCTCAGTGACTGGTATGGGCTGTGGCTGTACCGGCATGAATATTCCGCCCGTAATATCGCTATCCTTGTTCCTGCCGGATTGATCGGCGTGATCATCGGGTTTCTCACCGCGCATCTGACCGATGAAAACATGGTCAAGCTTCTGGTGGCGTTAATCGGCGTGGCCTATTGCCTCGATGCCATCTTCAAGGCCTGGCGCCAAATTCCGGCCAAGCCTGCCGATGTCCCGCGCGGCCTGTTCTGGGGCACGATTGCGGGCTTCACCAGCTTTGTCAGCCATGCCGGTGGCCCGCCCTACAATATGTTCGTGCTGCCGCAGCGCCTGAGCAAGATGACTTATGCGGGCACCACCACCATCATCTTCGCGATCATCAATCTGCTGAAGCTGCCGCCGTACTGGGTGCTGGATCAGGTCAACGTGTCGAGCTTGTGGATTTGTGTGTATCTCGCGCCGATGTCGCTGTTCGGCGCATGGGCCGGCTACAAGCTGACCGGCATTCTGCCCGAGAAGATTTTCTTCCGCACAGTGGAACTGGCGTTGATCGTGGTGGCCATCCTGCTGTTCAAGGAAGCTGTGCCGCCGCTGTGGCATCAGTGGATTGGTTGAGCTTTTGGGGTGCAGCCCCACCATTGAGGCCAATGATGGGGCCGCTATACGGAACTCAATCTGCAACTGGGGGCAGTGTACAGATTAAGTCCGGATTTGTTATTCCATCACCGACTCCATGATGGCATCTTCCTTTTCCTGCTGTTCTTTCTTGCTCACGGCCTTGGCCTTTTTGGGCGGGCTGAGCAGCAGCAACAGTGGGAAGGCGCACATGGTGATCCACATCATCAGGCGGAAATCCTGCAGGTAAGCCAGATCGGCAGCAGCGAAACTCACGCGGGCATTGGCCATGGAAAGGCCAAAGCGCGTGGTCAAATCCATCGCGTGGCTGTTGACCGCCAATTCGATGGCGGGGCGGAACGGGGTAATGAGGCTGGCATAGGCCGCGTGGTTGATTTGCGTGCGCTCCGACAGATAGGTGATCACGGCTGAGATGCCGATGGATGATCCGATATTGCGGATCAGGCTGAACAGGGCCGTGCCTTCGGTGCGGAAATGCGCGGGCAGGGTGGCAAAGGTCAGCGTGGAGAGCGGCACCCAGATGAAGCCCAAGCCAAAACCCTGGATGATGCCGGAAATCACAATGCGGGTGCCCGACATATCGGTAGTGAAATTGGTCATCATCCACAACGAGATGATGGTCATGCTGAGGCCGAAGGAAATCATGATGCGTGCATCAAGCTTGCCGGAGAGACGCCCGACCGCGAACATCGCAAACAACGTGCCGAAGCCGCGCGGTGCCAGGAGGATGCCCACATCAATCACCGGATAGCCCATAAGGCTTTGCAAGTAAGGCGGCAGCAGCGCCATCGTTGCCAGCAGGATGATGCCGATGATGAAGATGAACAGAAGGCCGATCGAGAAATTCTTGTCCTTGAAAATGGCCGGGTCGATGAAGGCATTCTTGGCGGTAAAGATATGCGCGATGAAGGCGTAGATGCACAGGCCCGCCAGCAGCGCTTCAATCGCCACTTCCGGGCTGGCAAACCAGTCCTTGCTTTCGCCGCGGTCCAGCATCATCTGCAATGCGCCAATGCCTACACTCAAAAGCGTGAAGCCGAAGAGATCGAATTTGCGGTCAGGATCGAGTGGAGTTTCTTTCACGAAAGTCTGGATGCCCAGCCAGGCCAGAATGCCGAAGGGCAGGTTGATATAGAACACCCAGCGCCAGTTGTAATACTCCGTCAGCCAGCCGCCGAGTGATGGGCCCAGGATTGGCCCCACCATCACGCCGATGCCCCAGAGGGCCATGGCGCTCCCGTGTTTTTCTTTAGGGTAAGAGTCCAACAGCACAGCTTGCGACAGCGGCACGAGCGACGCGCCAAACACGCCTTGCAACAGGCGGAACAATACGATCTGCGGCAGGTTCTGGGCGGCACCACACAGCATGGAGGCAATCGTGAAGCCGATCACCGCCATGATGAACAGGCGCTTGCGGCCCCAGCGCGCGGAAAGAAAACCAGTGAGCGGCGTGCAGATGGCGGCGGCCACGATGTAAGACGTCAGCACCCAGGAGATCTGGTCCTGGGTGGCGCCCATATTGCCCTGCATATGCGGCAAGGCCACATTGGCGATGGTGGTATCCAACGCCTGCATGATGGTGGCCAACATCACCGCCGCCGTCACCAGCAGGCGCTGGCTTTCATCCGGCAGTTTGGCGGGGACGGGTATGGCTGCAGCAGTCATTGGTCAGGCCTTAAAAGTGGAAACCCATGAAGGAACGCTGGTGATGCGTATCGATGGAGACGTAAGCACTCATGCCGAGGCGCAGCTGCGGCTGGCCGTCCTGCGGCACCAGCTTGATGCGCACCGGAACACGCTGGGCGATCTTCACCCAGTTGCCGGTGGCATTTTCAGCGGGGATCACCGCATAGGCCGCACCGGTGGCAGGGCTCAAACTATCGACCACACCCTTCCAGGTGATGCCGGGATAGGTATCAACCGTAATGTCAACATCTTGGCCGGGCTTCACATAGGTGATTTCGGTTTCTGTGAAATTGGCATCAACGCGCAGATTGTTGGAGGCGATCAGCGCGAAGGAGGGCGTGGCCGCCACGGCAGCGGGTCCGCCGATCACATAGGCACCGATGGAAGGCAGTTTCGAAACATAGCCATCAGCCGGGGCCTTGATCTCGGTGTGGGTGAGGTCAAGCTCGGCCTGGGCCACATCGGTTTGGGCCGAGAGATAGGCGGGGAATTTTTCCAGCGCGGCATTGGGATCGCCGCCGAGGGATTGCACGATCTGCTGCAGGTTCAGCTGCAGCAAGGCAATCTGCTGCTTGGCCAAGGTTGCGGCTTGCGTCGCATCATCAAGGGTGGATTCGGCGGCGAAATTCTTGGCGGTGAGTGAAGTCTGCCGGGTGAGGGACTTCTCAGCGAATTCGCTACGGGTCCTGGCACTTTCAATCTCGGAGAGCTTTTCGTCGTAGCTGGCCTTCAAGCCAGCGAAATCTATCTTCACTTGATCAAGCTTGGCCTGGGCGCGGTCCAGCGCCACTTTCAGCGCCGCATCATCGAGGCGCAGGATCACATCGCCGGCCTTCACTGGCTGGTTTTCAGAAACGGTCACTTGCTTCACGATGCCGGAGACTTCCGGGCTGACCAGCGTCATCGAGGATTGCACATAGGCATTTTCGGTTTCGGCAAAGCGGCCGCCATGCAGATACCAGAGGCCCACGCCCGCGATCACCAGCAGCGGCACAACGACCAGCAGCAGGAAGCGGCGCCCAGAACGGGATTTCGGCTTGGCCACAGGTTCAGCGGCGGATTGCTTGTCAGCTTTGGCAGTCATGGTGGTGCTCATAATCGTTACTTCTTGTGAATGAGAAATTGCAGATTGTTGCGCATATGGCCGAGCGCATCGTGAAGCGCTGTGACCTCGGCGCGGCTGAGGCCCTTGGTGGCCGCCTGGCGCAGGTCCGCGCCTTCGACCTCGAGGAAGGCGAGAACCTTCTGCGAGGCGGGCAGCAGGTAAATCTGATAGGCGCGGCGGTCATGCGGCGTGGCGCGGCGCTCGACAAATTTCAGGCTTTCCAGCCGGTCGATCAGGCGTGCCATGGCGATGGGCTGCACTTCCAGCAAGTTGGCGAGATCAACCTGCCGCAGGCCCTCATGGCGGGAGACGTGATAGAGCGCCCGCGCCTCGGTGACCGACAGCGAACAGCCCTCCAGGCGTTCCTGGAAGGCGCGGCGCATGAGGCGGGAGATGTCGGAGACGAGAAATCCGAGGGTTTCTTGTTTGGTGTTCAAGGGAGGCAATTCATATGCAGGGCGATATAATATGATTTGTATATCATCTTCTGCGCCAGATGCGGCGTGCCAAATGCGCATGTCTGGAGTGCAGTAACAACAGGGACAATGTTTTGGTTGAGGCAAGTTTTGGCCAGTGGCAGAAAAACCTCATGAAACTCGAATTTTACACGCTGGACGTTTTCACCGCCCAAAGGTTTTCCGGCAACCCGCTGGCCGTGGTGCTGGATGCCGATGGGCTGACCACCGCGCAGATGCAGACTATCACCAAGGAGTTCAATCTCTCCGAAACCACCTTTGTGATGAAGCCGGAAAATCCGGCCAACACCGCGAAAGTGCGCATCTTTTTCCCTGGTGGCGAAATGCCGTTTGCCGGGCATCCCACGCTGGGCACGGCGATCCTGCTGGCGGAACTGAAGAACAAGCCTGGCTGCAGCCTGCAGACTGAAATCCGGCTGGAACTGCCCGCTGGCCTAACCCCGGTCAAAGTCTCGCGGATTGCGGATCGCATGTCGGGGATTTTCACTGCGCCGGTCATCCCATTCCACGTCGACATCGCCCTTCCATCGGTGGAAGACACGGCGCGCGCGTTGAACCTTGATGCGGCCGACATCGGCTTTGGCAGCCATCAGATTGCCTCGCTTGAGGGCGGCCCACGATTCTTCTACGTGCCGGTCAAAACCCGTGCCGCATTGGAAAAGAGCAAGGTGCTGGAACCCTATTGGTCGGCGCTCATCAAGCCGATGCAGGGCGTGGTTGCGGCGTACATCTACACGCCGGGTGGCGATGGCCCACAGGCGTCTTACCGCGCCCGCATGTATGCGCCCACCGGCGGCATTCCCGAAGATCCGGCGACTGGCTCAGCCACGGCGCTCCTGGCGGCGCAATTGCTGACGGCTGAAAAGCTGGCCGATGGCAAGCATAGCTGGAACCTGGAGCAGGGCTATGAGATGGGCCGCCCGTCTGACCTGCGGCTTGAAGCAGATGTGAAGGATGGCGCGCTGACGGCGGTGCGCGTCGGCGGCTCTGCCATCCGCATGATGAGCGGCGAGATTGAGCTTTAGTTCTGGCGGCGGGATTTGATGGCCCGCGCCCTTGAATAGGCAATGGCCATGCGCGGAATGGCGTGGACCAGCCTTCCGCTGGGCGTGGCCGGGCGCGGCTCGCTGGCGGTGCGGAACACATTCACCTTCCACAGCCAGCGGCCCAGATCAGCGCGGCTGGTGGCCCAGGACACCACGGGGGCCAGCAGCAAACCGATCACCACCGGCAGCATCCACAGGAAGGCCGAAACTGAAATTGAATAGGCCACAAACGCAAAGATCACGCCGGCCAGCACATGTTGCGCATGTTGCTGTAACGCAGAACTGAAAGGCATCACCTCTTCATTGCGGTTCTGGGTATTCCAGCCGGAATCCCGGCCGGAGAAAATGTCGATCACGCAGCGCGTCTGTACCAGCATCATGATCGGCGACAGCAGCATCGAGAGCAAAATCTCCGCCACGAAACTGTTGATCAGCCCGACAGCACCACCAAAACTGCGGCGTTGTTCCTTATCTGAAAGCGCCAGAATGAGTCCCAGAATTTTCGGCATGTAAAGCACGATGGCGGTGATCCAGAGCAGGCGCAGAGCGAGTTCCGGATTGAACACCGGCCAGGCCGGAAACAGCGCGATTCCAGGGAAATAATTGGGCGTGGTGAAACGCGCCACGGCGGCCAGTCCCAAGCCCACTACCAGCAGCAGCAGCCACAATGGCGAAGCAAGGTAAGACATGATGCCCTGGATCAGATGCATGCGGCTGATCCAATGCAGGCCGCGCGCGGAGACGATCTTGGCATGCTGCAGATTGCCTTGCGCCCAGCGCCGGTCACGCACGGCGACGTCGATCAGCGACGGCGGCGGCTCTTCATAGGAGCCCTTCACATCAGGCAGCATATAGACGGCCCAACCCGCGCGGCGGATCAAGGCAGCTTCGATGAAATCATGGCTCATAACGTGGCCGCCAAAAGGCTTGCGGCCCTTCAGTTCGGGCAGGCCGGCAGCGGCGGCAAAGGCCTTGGTGCGGATGATGGCATTGTGGCCCCAGTAATTGCCATCGCGGCCATGCCAGGCTGAAATGCCAGCGGCCACCAGCGGTCCATAGATGGCACCGGCAAATTGCGTCATGCGGGCAAAGGCGGTCCAGCGGTTGCGCAGGATCGGCAGTGTCTGAATGATGCCGGCCTCACTGTCGAGGGCCATCGCGCGGGCCAGCGTGATCAACGTGTCGGGCCACATGTCACTGTCGGCATCCAGCACGATCATGTGGTCATAAGCACCGCCCCAGCGCGTCACGAAGTCGGCGATGTTGCCGGCCTTGCGGTGGTGGTTGTCGGCACGCCTGCGGTAGAACACGCCCATCTGGCGGCCGAGCGCGGCGCGGAGTTTTTCGAAGGCTTCAACTTCCTGCGCGGCGGCGTGATCCTTGCGCGTGTCGCTCAGAACGAAAATGTCGAAGGCCGCGCCCGCCTGCTTGGCCACCAGGCCTTGGCCAATGCGCGTCAGCGTGGCGAAGACCATGCTCGGGTCTTCATTGTAGAGCGGCATCAGCAAAGCCGTGCGGCCCATCGCACTCATTGGCGCCAGGCGCGGGCGCTTTTCCTTGCGCGCCAGGATCACGAAGAAGCCAAGCAGCGCGCTGGCGCAGGCAAAGGAAATCCATGAGAAAGTGAGCGCGAAGATCGCGGCGAAGATGATCTGCAGTGACGTGATATCCACCGGGCTGATCACTTCATAAATAAGCGTGGTGCCGATGGCGACCAGCACCAGCGTCACAGCGAAGACGAACAGCCGCGCGAAGTTGCGCTTGCCGGGGCGCTTCAGCGGCCTTGCACCACCAGCCCAGATTCCCAGCTCCTGTGCCGGCATGGCCAGCGGAGATTCAAGGGGCAGGGTGCTGGGCTGTTCTATCTTCACGCCTTCACCCACCTGTAAAGCCAGGTTTCACCAGCGACCGTATCGCCGCGCTTCAGGTTGGCACGCAGTTCAGCTGAATCCAAACCGCTCGCATCATGACGGAAGGTCACGCGGATGGCGCCGGTCACATCATTCTTGATCACATTGATCTGATCGACTGTGCCTGCGCTGGCGGTGGCCGTGGCGGTGAATTCATCGGCTTCGCCGGGGCCGGAATATTCAATCACATAGATGCGCTTGCCCGGATCATAAGTCGGAGGGGTAGTGGTGAAATCCACCGCCACGCCGGAGCCAGAGAACGTCACCAGCTTCACCGCTGCGGCAGTCGGGTCCAGCGGCCATTCCGGGCACCAGTGCAGGCGGTACACATAAGAATATTCACTGCCTTGCTTCAGCGGGTCCTTCGGCTGCCAATAGGCCACCATGTTGTCATTGGTTTCGACATTGCTGGGGATTTCGAACAGGGTCACAAAGCCTGCGCCCCAATCACCGATCGGTTCAATCCAGGCGCTGGGGCGGCGCTCATAGCGCGCCTCTATGTCGCGGAAATCTTCAAATGAACGGGTGCGCTGCATCAGGCCGAAGCCGCGCGGCGTCTGGTCCTCGAAGTAAGACACTTGCAAAGTCTTCGGGTTGTTCAGTGGGCGCCAGATCCATTCGCCGCGCCCGGTCAGCATCATCACGCCGTTTGAGTCATGCACCGCCTCGCGGAAATCTTCCACCGGGCGCGCCATGGGGCCGAACAGATACATCGAAGTGAGTGGTGCGATGCCCGCATGTTCAAGATCACGGCGCGGATAGAGCGTCACTTCCACATCCATCTGGGTGTCTTCGCCGGGCTTGATGGCGAAGCGATACGCACCCGCCACCGAGGGGCTGTCGAGCAACGCATGCACCACAATCGTGCCGGTGCCGGCTTCCGGCCGCTTGATCCAGAAGGCCTTGAAGAAGGGGAATTCCTCGCCCGAAGGCTGGCCGGTATCAATCGCAAGGCCGCGTGCGGAGAGGCCGTAATTCAGGCCCTTGGCCACCGCGCGGAAATAGGATGCGCCCTGGAACACCGCGATCTCATCAGCGGTGTTGGCATTGTTGATCGGATAGCGCAGGCGGATGCCCGCATAGTGCAAATCCACCTTGGCATCGGGTGGGGTGATCTTGGGGCCGAAGATGAAAAGCGATGGATCGTATTTCAGGCGTGACTGCTGGTCGTCCTGAATCACATAAACATCGACGGGGCGGGTGAACAGGAAGCCCGAATGGAACATGTCGAAGGAGAAGCCATGCGCTTCGCCCTTCCAGATTTGCCTGTCAGGGTTGAAGCGGATGTCGCGGTACTGGTCGTAAGTGATCGAATCGAAGCCTTTGGGCATTTCGATCTTTTCATCGACGAAGGGCTTGGCAGCCAAAGCCTTGGCCAGGGATTTCACATGGTCTTCCGCAAAGGCGCTGGGTTTTTCATAGAGCACCGGCGCATCGGCAAAGGCAGGCAGGGCGCTTTCGCGGAGCAAGGCCACAGTAGCGGCAAGCTGGGCGGAAAGGCTCAGGAATTGACGGCGCGTAGAAGACATGCAGAACGTTACTCAAATTATGGTGCGGTGCGAAACTGGCTGACAGTCATCGATTTGTAAAGCCGTAAACTTAGGCAAAACAGCGGCGGGCGTCAGGATTCCCGGACGCCAGATACATCGGCCAATTGTTTGAGGTTCCATGACAAATTTGCAATCTGAGCGATATTCAACCACGCTTGGGATATTCCTCGCTTGTGCAACCGTGCAGTGCAGCATGAGATTGCAAGCCGAGCGCCTCTGCCGAGGCTTCAAACGCGGAAGTTTCGCTTAGGTTCCGTTGATTGAAGCAAAAAAGCCGCCCTTGAAAGCCAAGGGCGGCCGCAATTTTGCCGGGTGGTGAAACGGGTTACTGCTTGGTCTTGATAAAGGCGATCAGGTCGGCGCGCTGGGCATCGTTCTTGACCCCACCAAAGGCCATTTTGGTTCCTGGCACCACGACCATCGGAGCCTTCAGATAGGCATCAAGTGTGGCATCGTCCCAGGCCGCCGTGGATTCACCAAATTTTTTGAAGCCGTCGGAATAGGCAAAGCCCTCGAATGAAGCGGGCTTGCGACCGAACACGCCCACCAGTGAAGGGCCAACCTTGTTGGTTTTATCGGTGAAGGAGTGGCAGGCTTCGCACATTTTTGCGACTTGCTCGCCCTTGACTGCGTCGCCGTCAGCGTGGGCGGCAGTGGCGCTGAAAATGAGCGCAAATCCAAGATATATTATATTTTTCATGTTGGTTTCCTCTTGTTGAAATTAATATCAAAGTTTGCCGTGGGGGCAATTATGCGTTTCGACGCGGCCCCGAATAGTTTCCATCAAATTCCAACACGCTCGACTGATCATTCATCCGAAACCAGTCTCACGCCCAGGTAAGTGGGCGGTGTGCCCGTGGCGCAACCACCTGCTGCTGGATTGCGAAGGAAGATCGGAATCTCCGCTTCGTGTGCGCCTTCCACCACATAGGCAGGGCAATCATTCGCGGCCTGACCGTCAAATCCACTGACAGCGCATGATGCTGTCCATTCCCATACATTGCCGCTCAGGTCGGCGACCCCGTCCGGGGTAGCGCCAAAGGCCCCTGAGGGACGCACAGGCCCGCCTGGACTTTCTTCCTGGCCATAGGCAGCGGCCCATGAGAGGCGGGGATCAGTGAACAGGGGCGCAGGCCGGGGCTTTTCGAGCGAGCGGTTAAGCCAGCGCCATTCTTGACGCATCGGCAGGCGCAGGTTTCCGCCCGCGCGCGTGTTGGCCCATGCGAGAAATTCGTTCACGTCGAACCAGTTGACTCCCGTCATCGGCTGTCGGACTGCGATGTCATTCGCCTTCGGGCCGTGGGTGCAGGCCTTGTCTTGCACGCAGCGCCGCCAGTCTGCCGTCGTCACCTCGACCGGAGAAACCAGCAGGACATGACCATCCGGCATTTTCACCCGGATCATGGATTCGCGCAGCGTATTGTCATGCGGCAGCCCGGCCCAGGAGAGTATGAGGGCACCGACGGCGATGGCGAATACGCTGCGCAAACTCGTCTATCCCGTAATGGGCCGGGGCTTGGCCACCTGCATCATCAGGTCATCGCTCCACTGCCCGTCCACCTTGAAATGCGCCGTTGCCCCCAGCATCACAGCCTCGATCAGATTGTGGTTCACATAGGCATAGATGCCGGGCTGCCTGAATTTGTAGAGTGCGGCACCTGCTGATCCACCCCGGATGAACCAGGTTTCGTAGTCAGTGTCTGGTGCGTTGGCGAACTTGCCGTGCTCCCACACATAATCAGCATGGCCGCCGATCAGATGCGGGCGGGTATCGCGGTTGGCCTGAGCGTGGATGATCAACAACGTTTCGCCGACCTTGGCTTTCATCGCATTGTCGCCGGTGAGTGAACCGACAGCCCCATTGAACACAACATGGCTGGGGATCAGCGTGCGCATCACGTCCAGCGATTCTGGCAGATCTTCACCCGCCGTTTCGTATTTCTTGAACGCGCCCTTCTCGTCACGTGGAATGTAGAAGTCCTGCTCGCCGACATAATAGGCCATGTCATATTTCAAGGCGTTGCCCTTGCCGTCCTTCAGACCATCGCGGGGCAGGACCATCACGGCCCCATTCATCCCGTGCACCACATGGTAGGGGATCATCACGTCGCCCGGGGCGCAGTGATAGACAAACACGCCCGCCTTGATGGCCTTCCAGCGCAATACGACTTCCTGGCCCGGCAATATTTTGGTAAGCGCGCCGCCGCCCAACGCGCCGGTGGACGCGTGAAAATCGATATTGTGCTCCATCATGTTGGTTGCGAGGCTGCGAAGCGTCAGTTCCACATAGTCGCCTTCGTGACACACAATCATGGGGCCGGGGACGGTGCCATTGAACGCGAAGGCCCAAATTTCGGTGCCCTCCTTGTCGATGACGATCTTCTTCTCCTCGATTGTCATGGCCACTTCCACGATAACCGGGCCCGTCTTCGCGACCAGGTCGTGTTGCGGGAGGTTGGGCGGAGCGACCAGGGTTTGTTTGATGCGCGGCAGTTTGGACACATCAACGGCTGCATCATCAGCACGCGCCGGAGTGCTGGCGAGTGTGGCTGCGGCAGCGGTCATCGCGCCCACGCCGAGCAGGCTGCGGCGTGAAAATTGAAATCCATTATTGTTGGTCATGATAGGGGCTTTCTTGAAAGATGATCCGGGACGTCGTTATTTGACTTCGATGATGGCCCACATGCCGGCCATGTAGTGGCCCGCGACGTTGCAGAAGAGCAGGTATTTGCCGGGCGAAAGGTCGATGATCAGGGAAGCGGATTTGCTGGGCATGATTTCGGCGACGCTGCCGAGAATTTCGAGCCCTTCGGTATCCACCTTGTTGCGGCTTTGGTCGTAGGTCAGCACCTGGCTTTCGTCAGTGATGCGAGCGACCTGAACTTCATGCACAAGGCTGGAGGCAAGGTTGGTCACGTCCAGCCGAACGGCACCCGGGGTGGCGAGCTTGGGGTTGACTGCCACACCCATGGGCGCCTTTGACATATCGGCTTTCATGCCGACGCCAAGACCGAGTGGCTTGGACAGGTCACTGTCCGTCATCTTGTCGATGAGCGTGACTTTCACCACTGTTTCGGCAAGGGCCGCCGAGGTCAGAAGGCCGGTCACCAATGCCGCCGCAGCGAGGGATTTCAGTAGTTTCATTATCGTTCTCCTCAAAGATGTATCTGGTAAGCATCATTAGAGGATGGAATCGGCCTCCGGTTTGATTGAGATCAAATGGCGGGCCTCTCATTGATATATTTTATGTGCATGTTAGGAGCTGCAGGGTTTTGTGCCGTGCAGCCAAGGATGAAGACGTGCGACTGACGCGATTTAGTGACTATGCCTTGCGGGTTCTTATTTTTGCCGCCACACGGCCGAACGAGCTGGTGACGATTGCACAGGTTTCTGCTGCCTATGGCATTTCCCGCAACCATTTGATGAAGGTAACCCATAGGCTGGCCACCGGTGGTTATCTGGAAACGGTGCGGGGCAGTGGGGGCGGCCTGCGTCTGGCGCGGGCGGCAGCAAAAATCAATATCGGTTCCGTGCTGCGCGCCACCGAAGAGCGGAGCGAATTGGTGGAATGTGCCAACCGTGCCACCAATACCTGCGTGATTGCGCCGGCCTGCGCGTTGAAACACGCGTTGTTTGATGCGCTGGAGGCTTTCTACGCGCGGCTGGACAAGGTGACGCTGGCCGACATTACCCGCAATCCCGGTGCGCTTGACCTGCTGTTTGAAAAGCAGATGGCGTCCTGAGACTTGTCAAAGACTTGCCAAGCCCGGAAACTGCGCCTATGCAGTCTGGTATGGTTTTCGCCGCAGCCCCATTCGCCACCTTCGCGCATCCTGCGCCGGCGCTGCTGCTTGGCCTTCTGCTTCTTAGCCGCCCTTAAGGGCCGCCCGGGCGTTTGCCTTGGCCCTTGAGGGACCCTTGAACGGCAAAAGAAACCCCTTAAAGCAGATTTCCAATCATGATGATCAATCCAAAAGACAAATACCGTGCCTTCACGCCTGTCAGCTTGCCTGACCGCACTTGGCCCAATGCCGTCATTGACCACCCGCCGATCTGGTGTTCGGTGGATCTGCGTGACGGCAATCAGTCGCTCATCGAGCCGATGGGCCATGACCGCAAGATGCGGATGTGGAACAGCCTGCTCAAGATCGGTTTCAAGGAAATCGAGATTGGCTTTCCGTCAGCCAGCCAAACCGATTTCGATTTCTGCCGGCATTTGATCGACAACAAGCTGATCCCCGATGATGTGACCATCCAGGTGCTCGTGCAATGCCGCGAGGACTTGATCCGCCGCACCTTCGAAGGCATTCGCGGTGCCAAGCACGCGATCGTGCATTTCTACAATTCGACTTCCGAATTGCAGCGCCGGGTCGTGTTCCAGAAGGACCGGGCAGGGATCAAGGACATCGCCGTCAACGCGGCGAAGCTCGTGCGCCAGATGACGGATGAGAGCGGCATGGCCGAGGCGATCCGCTTCCAGTATTCGCCGGAAAGCTTCATGGGCACCGAGCTGGATTACTCGAAGGAAATCTGCGAGGCGGTGATGGATGTGATCAAGCCCACGCCGGACAAGCGCCTGATCCTCAATCTGCCGTTCACGGTGGAAGCGGCCACGCCCAATGTGCATGCCGACCAGATTGAATGGTCGATCCGCAACATCAAGAACCGTGACTGCATCATCTATTCGATCCACGCGCATAATGACCGCGGCTCGGCCGTGGCCGCCACCGAACTCTCGGTGATGGCGGGGGCGGACCGTGTCGAAGGCACGCTGTTCGGCAATGGCGAGCGCACCGGCAATGTCGACATCATCACGCTGGCGATGAACCTGTTCAGCCAGGGGGTTGATCCGCAGCTCGATATTTCCAACATCAATGATCTCGTGCGCATGGCGGAATATTGCAACCAGCTGCCGGTGCATCCGCGCCACCCTTACGCGGGCGAGCTGGTGTTCACGGCGTTTTCGGGCAGCCATCAGGATGCGATCAACAAGGGCTTCAAGCATATGAAGGCGTCGAATGCGCCCTTGTGGGAAGTGCCTTATCTGCCGATTGATCCGATGGATCTCGGCCGCTCCTATGAAGCCGTGGTGCGCATCAACTCGCAATCCGGCAAGGGCGGCATCGCCTATGTGATGGAGACCGAGCATGGCATCGAGCTGCCGCGCCGGCTGCAGATCGAATTCTCCAAGGTGGTGCAGGGCATTGCTGACGGCGAGGGCGTGGAGCTGGGGGCCGACCGGCTGAAAAGCGCCTTTGACCGGGAATATCTGGAAGGCAATGGCCGCTATGCGTTCGTCGAGCACAAATCCGCAGCGGATCATGGTGAGCAGGAACTCACTGCGAAAATCATGGTGGACGGCAAGCCCAAGACCATCAAGGGCCACGGCAATGGCCCGATCGATGGCTTCGTTGATGCGCTGAAAAAGGAAAGCGGGCTTGCTTTTGAATTCGTGGATTACCGCGAACACGCGATGGGCCATGGTGCGAATGCCACCGCCGTCGCCTATGTCGAGCTGCGGCTGGCCGATGGCTCAACGCTGTTCGGCGTGGGCATCGACAAGAACATCGTGGTGGCCTCACTCAAGGCGGTGGTGTCCGGCGTGAACCGCGCGCTGAAGAAGTAAGCAACTCCAATATATCGTCATTCCCGCGAAGGCGGGAACCCAGCTTTAATTCGCGAGTCGCGAACGAGCCGAAGCTGGGCCCCCGCCTGCGCGGGGGTGACGGATTTTGGGATGGGCGTTTACAAATCGGTACGCTTCGCCGATAAATTCCCATGCTCACCCGCCGCAATCTCCTCGCCTCCAGCCTCGCCACGCTCGCAACAGCGCCAGCCCTTGCCGGCCCGCAGCCGCCGCCGAAGAAGAACTGGGTGGTCGGCACCATCCCGGACACGCCCTTCAGTATTGACCTGATGGACATGAACCTGGTGCTGCCGCAGTTCCAGCGGCAGGTGGTGCGCTTCACCGGTGCGGAGCCGCCGGGCAGCCTCGTCGTCGATCCGCCGGCGCGGCTGCTCTATTGGGTGCAGGAGCGCGGCGTGGCTTTGCGCTTCGGCACGGCGGTGGGCCGCGAGGGCGCGGCGTGGAGCGGCAGTGCCGTGGTGGGGCGCAAAGCCAAATGGCCGACATGGACGCCCACTGCAAGCATGCGCCAGAAAAACCCCGCGCTGCCGGTGCAGATGCCGGGCGGCCCTGCCAATCCGCTGGGCTGCCGCGCGCTTTATCTCTACCAGAACGGGATCGACACGCTCTACCGCATCCACGGCACCAATGATCCCAGCAGCATCGGCAAGAATGCCAGCAGCGGCTGCATCCGCATGTTCAACGAATGCATTTTCGAGCTGTTCGCCGAGGTGCCGGTGGGGACGCGGGTGGTGGTGAGGTGAGTTGGCGCAGTGTGGCCAAAATTTCTAAAGATGCCATCCACGCAGCAAGTTTGCCGCAACCACATATTCTCTTTTGGGTCGATCGCTCTGATTTGGAGGTAGATGTATTACAGCAGGTAAAGCAGATTCAAATTCTTTCAGCTTGCCTTCACGGCCCGATCTCTTGAGCTCTTGTGTACGTTCAGAGTTCAGATGGACTTTGTAGTTTTCATCGAAAGTCAGCAGACTATTGTCATACGCTCTATGATGAATGGCACATAAGGCTACTCCATTCGATGTTTCGTCTGTGCTCGAAGCTTCTGAAACTGGCAAAATGTGCGCACCGTCAATGAGGCGCAACTGGATCCCACAAATCGCGCATTGATGTCCATAAGCGGTGAGAACGCGATCAGCAAAGCTGAGTGAACGAAGCGCGCGCTTTGTTTGAGTAATCGCATATCTGCGTGGCTCTGAAAAGCTTAATTCAATCACTTCATCTGAAATTGCCTGAGGGTCTTTTGTCATATTTGACAACACAAGAACTTCGGTTCGGATACTGCCAACGTCATGTAGGGGTTCTAAATTTTGAGCATATGTGCCAATGAAATCTGGTTGAAATGCAACCGTCAGTTCTCCAGTTTCTTTGCGGTGTGTAGAAAAACGATTTTGATTTGCTGAAACCAGCGCATCCTCACTGATCTGTATTGATGGAGATGAACCCAGCAGACCCGAATGAAACCGGACATCAAATCCTGCAAACACTTCCTCTTGCTGCCAGTAACCCAGGATTAGGGTCTTGCCGCCCACCTCTGGAATGAACTGCATTGGATTGATTCCGGTAATTTGTATCCGATATTCCGAAGCGCTACGAGCAGAACCCCCACCGTGGGAAATATTCCATATGAACACCTTGACGGTGAAGCTCGATTCACCATTCTTTGTAATTCGATACCTTGCCGGATGCTCGCCTGCTTTTGTCAAATATAGTACTGACCAACCCCCTGCCTGAAAGGCATGTTCAACAGAACGAAGCAATTCGGACTTAGTTAGACGAGCCATTGAAAATTAATCGTCTCGTTGAGGAGTGGGATATGACTGCTGTTTAGAGGCTTTTTTTTCTTGCGAAATCGAAGATACACCACTGGGTTTTGCTTTAGTGGGTCTCGTTTGGCCTCCGTCTTGTTGAAGTGCTACGGGGTCTGGACCGTTCCATAACAAGCTTGGCCTTGGAATTCTATAATAGCCATCATCTTGCTTCGGAGTTGCACGCGGAGTGGCTTGGTGTTGATTAAATCTACCAGCTGCTCCCAAGAGATAATTTTCAACTAGCTCCGCACATGCCCACCTGCGGTTTAATCGCTCTGCGACTTCACCGGTAATGCAACTCCCGCCGAATGGATCGAAAACGAAATCGCCTGGATCAGTCAGCATCCGAATAAAATACTCTGGAAGTTCTGCCGGAAATCGTGCCGGATGCGCTTTCAAACCCTTTTCCTGGCAATAGCGCATGTACGCGCTGTTACTTTCGGTGTTTGGGATGGCTATCAAATTTGGCGGAATAGCTGCGCCATTATTGATCGAAAACTTACTGCTAATGTCGTGCCCCGAAGGCCGCATTTTTGCTCGATAGCCATTCGCCAATAAGTGTTCCATGCTTGGGCTGTAGGGCTGTAGCACCCGCCTATTACTCGCTCTAGGCCATTCCGTCTTCGAGAGCCACCAAACTGTATTAATGGCATCTTTGACACGGATGCGTCTGATATTTACCCATTCAGCCGGTGTAGGAAGTTTGGAAGGGTTCCACCAATAAAACTCCTGAGCTAAATGAAATCCGAACTTCTCACAGAGCATTATTAGAAGCTTGAAATGGTATAGACTTCTAGTAGGTGTTCCAGGCTTCCATGCCCCACCCAGATCAATGACTAGGCTACCAGTATTTTTCAAGATTCTGTGAAAGTGCTCTGCAAATCCTTCGAACCATTTCAGATATGCATCTTCTTTTTGGTTGCCGTATTCTTTTTCCCTAGTCAATGCGAATGGCGGGCTGGTCATCACCAAGTCCACGCTATTGGCTTTCATCGACTGCATAACATCAAGGCTGTCCGAGTGATAAACAGAACCAAGTTTCGTCTGAAGGTATAGGCGGGATGTTTTTGGGGTAGCCATCTCATTTACTTTTTATTGCGCTAACCCAAGTGGGTTTCAAACTGATTGGGACAATCAACGGCATGTTGTGATTCTGCAATTGAATGCATTGGACCGGAAACCAAGATCACGTCGTTCTTATTATGTTCCAAAATGTCAGTTTGTCAACCCGTCAACGGTTGCTCTCGGCGCGCTAGCGTAATATAGATAATTAATCCTAAAATCTGTTGACAAGTACTTTATTTTATGATTTTAATCATTTTGTGGACGTAACCCAACAGGAGGGGACAGTGTCGACAGCGTCTCTACATTGCGGGTTTCGTCTGCAGCGCCTGCAGGAATTCCGGTTCAACGCGCCGGGTTCTTCCGGGAGCTCCGGCCCTGGACCTTGGGCACTAAGACCCAAGCGCCTTCAATGGCTGACCAATATCAGTTCCGGATTTAAAATCGCTGCGCTTTGCTTTCGGGCATCAAGCCTCACGGCCAATATCCTACACACACTCAGCATATGCGGGCTTGAAGCCAGGAGCGGGCATTCCCCTCCCTCTTCCTTTCGCATCCGCGCATCAACGCGCATTCATTTGAGGCCCCCATGACCCTGCCGCCCAACCCTGATCCGAAAATCCACCGGCCCTATCTCACCCATGCGCCTTGGGCGGGATACACTTCGCGTGAACATGCGCGCGCGGAGCCTTTGGCGCAGTGCCCCAATGCGCGCTGCCGGCGGCTGCAGCACTGCGTGGCTGCACATGATGATCTCTATTGCCAGCGCACGCATATATCGCACGCAGAGTATCTCGACGGGCTGCCGCCGCATGAGCCGATGATCGTGAATTCTCCGGAGCTGATGGAGATCTACAAGCTCGAAATGGAAGCGCAAGCCGCAGACCGGCTCGACGCGTTCAAGCGTCTGCAGGCGCGCTGGAAGGCGGGCGAGTTTGATGCGCTCTATGGCAAATACAGTGCGCGCGGCGTGCTGAAACATCCGCCGGAGAAGCGCTTTGTGCGAGGGCCTCGTCCCAAACGAAAAAGCCGCTGAAGAGTTCACACGCTTGCTGATTCTCCGGTAAGGGCGATCACAGGATTGCCACCGATGGTGGAAAATTGAGCACCATTTAACTCAGAGCGTGCAATCTGGCGGTTTTGAATAACCTGAAACGCCGATACTTCGCTGAATTTGCTTAGATTATTTTAGTCATTCGCTCTTTTAGCGAATTGCAAGCGAAACGTCTCACGTTTCACAATCTGATCACTCGCGACTGGGGGTTCAGACGCGTCAGCAACCGGTGTTCAAAGTCAAATTTGAAGAACCGGTTGTTGCATATTCAGACGGCAATCGTGTCCGTTGGCAATGATGTTGACTCATTCATCCGAACGATACCCCGACAGCGTTGCGTCTTCCTCAGCCGAGACATAGTTCGGCGATTTGCTGGTGATCAGCGCCCGCACCAGCACGGAAACCGATGGATCTGCAATTTCCAGAATGCCCAGGCTGGCAATCGCGCGGCGTGCCAGTGTTCTGCCAGTGCCCAGATATTCCACCGCGATGCGCGTCGCGATATCGGCACTCGCGGTGCGCAGCAAGGCCAGCCCGGCGCGCGGAACGGCCTGGCTTGCGGCCGGGCGCTGAATCCTAAAGGCCGTGAACTCAAACGGGAAGATGCGGTTGCGGCCGATGAGCAAGGCCCCGTGCACATCGCCCAGAATGATGCCGCCATGCCGGCCCACGGCATATTCCGGCTGCGGCGCACCGATGGGCTTGAATGTGGTGCGCCTCGTGAAGCGGGCAATCTTGCCGTCATTCACCACCTCGATCAGCATGCGCACGCAAAAGCCAGGCCGGTCAATCAGTGGCGCATAGCAATTGTAATAGCCGCTGCGCAGGTCAGTGATGGCGCCAGAGCCCACCGTGTTCAGCAGCGGGACGAGGTTCGCAAATTCCGGCAGCAAGGCCAGCCCTTGGGGTTCCATGGGTTCAGTGGAACCGGCCGCAGCGTTGCTGGCAAAAAGCGATGCCTCGCTGACTTGTAGCACGGCGCTCAGCCGTTCAAGCGTGCGCGGGTTGGGAAGGTTCTGCCCTGAGAGATAGCGGTTGAATTGCTGGCGGTTGATATCTGCCAGGCGGCACAGTTCAGCAATGGAATTGAAGCGTGCGCAGTGAACCCGGAGATTCTCCGCGAACACTTTATGGATGGATTGGTTGGGCCGCCCCGCGTTCATTGTGGAATTTATACCACAAGTTGAACAGGTTGCCTACCACGTTCCGATATTCGGCATGGACGCCCATGGTTCCTGTACGGGCAGGTGAGTGCCTTCACCGCGCTGGAGAACCTCGATCGAAATCCCATCGGGGGTTTTGATGAAGGCCATGCGGCCATCGCGCGGCGGGCGGTTGATGGTGACACCTTCCTTCATCAGGCGCGCGCAATAGTCGTAGACATTATCAACCGCGATAGCGAGGTGGCCGAAATTGCGGCCGCCGGTATAGGTCTCGGGGTCCCAATTGTAAGTCAGCTCCACTGGTGCGTCAGGGCTTTCGGGGCAGGCGACGAACACCAAAGTGAAGCGGCCTTTTTCGCTGACATGCCGGCGCTGCTCCACAAAGCCGAGGACGCGGGTGAAGAAGTCGAGTGATTTGTCCAAGTCGCTGACGCGCACCATGGTATGCAAGTATTTCATGAGACATGACCTTCAATTGAGTGGGTGTAGAACCATCACTTACGAATCGGATGAAGTCAAACTGTGTAGATTTTGTCAGAATCGCCGTCTGGTTTTCGCATGGTTGGAAATTTCCACGGCAAAATCCCGGTGATCGCAAATCGAATTGTGTGCATTGATCAACATGGCAACGGGATGAAACCGCTGCGAATTTCACGCACAGATTGAATTTTGCATTTGATGATCGGGCGAACATTCGCTCTATCATCAAGCTTATGCACAACATCGCCCTGTACAATTCTTAAAATTTTGATCAATTTGTTGCAAATGAGGCGATGAGGCATCGTCTCTCAGGGCACGGGTTGGTAAGTAGATGTCTGATGCGGCAAAATTCGAGGGCAGGGAATCCACCTCCTCCGTCGTAGATAATGAACAT
Organism: Aestuariivirga litoralis; assembly: GCF_015714715.1. NCBI lineage: Bacteria > Pseudomonadati > Pseudomonadota > Alphaproteobacteria > Hyphomicrobiales > Aestuariivirgaceae > Aestuariivirga > Aestuariivirga litoralis. The sequence continues at coordinate 676,242 of NZ_WAHS01000001.1, forward strand.
GGGGTCTCCATCATTCGGGTGGATGGACTCGTTAAATGGTTTGATATTGGCCGTGGCTACGGCTTCATAATCCCCGACAACGGCCTGCCTGATATTCTTTTGCATTTGAGCTGCCTGAAGCGCGATGGTTTTGAAGCGCCGCTCGAAGGCTCACGCATTGCCTGCGAAGTTGTAGCGCGCCAGAAGGGCTTCCAGTGCCTGCGGGTGCTGAGCGTCGATCACTCCACCGCCATCCACCCGGTTGAGCGCCGGGCCCGCACGCATAACCCCGTCACCGCGACGACGGGCTGGGTGCGCGCCAAGGTCAAGTGGTTCAACCGCACGCGCGGCTTCGGCTTTGTCACAGAAGGTGACGGCATGGGCGATATTTTCGTTCACATGGAAGTGCTGCGTAAAACCGGCATTGCTGAATTGGTTCCAGACACCTGGATCTATGTGCGTTATGGTGACTCGAACCGGGGCAAGATGGCCGCTGAAGTACGCAACAGCATGGAAAGCGGCCCGGCCCACACGAACTAAGGCTTTATCGCGTGGTGGTGTGTTTTGAGAGTTTTTGTCTGTGCCTTGGTAATGGTCTGGAGCCTGGTTATAGGCTTCGCTCTACCATTGCATGCACAGGAGGCGATGCGGGTTGAACCTTTAAGCGTCGTCACATCGTCCGGCATCACCACCTTTTCCACCGAAATTGCAGACACCGAGGACCTGCGCGAGCGCGGGCTGATGTTCCGCCACATCCTGCCGGACGACCAGGCGATGCTTTTCGATTTCCAGCAGCCTCGGCCGGCTTCGATGTGGATGAAGAACACCTATATGTCACTCGACATGTTGTTCGTAAGACAGGATGGCAGCATCGCGGCGCTGGCCGAGAACACCGTGCCGAAATCGCTGGATACGATTGGGGTGAATGAACCAGTGCGCGGCGTGGTCGAACTGCCGGCCGGAACGGTGAAGCGCCTGAATATCAAGCGCAACGACAAGGTGATCAGCCACATCTTCGCCAATGATCTGAACTGAATTCTTCAGCGCATTTCGCCCCTGTACGAGCCCTAGCGGAATTGATTATAGGTGCGGCTTCTCTTCGAAGGATTCCGACCCATGCATGACATCAAGGCGATACGCGAAAACCCGGCTGCTTTTGACGCCGGACTGGCGCGGCGCGGTCTTGGCGCACAAGCCGCTTCGCTGGTTGGCCTTGATGAAAAGCGCCGCGCACAGCTGCAGGCTTTGCAGGAAGCGCAAAGCCGCCGCAACGCACTGTCGAAGGAAATCGGCGCGGCGATGGGCAAGAAGGATCAGGCGCTGGCCGACAAGCTGAAGGCGGAAGTGGCTTCGCTGAAGGATCAGATCAGCGCTGGCGAAGAACAAGAGCGTGTGCTCGGAAAAGAATTGACCGATGCGCTCAGCGTCATTCCGAACATTCCATTGCCGTCTGTCCCCGACGGCAAGGACGAGCACGGCAATGCGGAAGTGCGGCGCTGGGGCACGAAGCCGGAATTCGCCTACGAGCCGTTGCAGCATTTCGATCTGGGTGAAGGCCTAAAGCTGATGGATTTCGAAATCGCGGCCAAGCTTTCTGGCGCGCGTTTCGTGGTGTTAAAGGGCGCATTGGCGCGGATGGAGCGCGCTTTGGCGCAATTCATGCTGGACATACATACCAATGAATTCGGTTACAGCGAAACCTATGCGCCTTACATGCTGCGTGATGAAGCCATGTATGGCGTGGGCCAGCTTCCCAAATTTGCCGAGGATCTGTTCAAGACCACATCCGGCCATTGGCTGATCCCCACGGCGGAAGCGTCGCTCACCAATCTGGTGCGCGAGCAGGTACTCGATGAAGCTGCTCTGCCGCTGCGCATGACAGCCTATACGCCTTGTTTCCGTGCAGAAGCGGGTGCTGCAGGACGTGATACGCGCGGCATGATCCGCCAGCATCAGTTCTCCAAAGTGGAACTCGTTTCGATTGCCACGCCGGAACAAGCCGATGCGGAACACGAGCGCATGACCGGGTGTGCCGAGGAAATTCTCAAACGTCTGAACCTGCATTACCGCACCATGCTTTTGTGCACGGGTGACATGGGTTTTGGCACGCGCAAAACCTATGACCTTGAAGTGTGGCTGCCGGGGCAAAATGCCTTCCGTGAAATTTCATCCTGCTCGCAGTTTGGTGAATTCCAGGCGCGGCGCATGGAAGCCCGCTCGAAAGCGGCGGATGCCAAGCAGGCGCGCTATGTGCATACGCTGAATGGCTCAGCGCTTGCCGTGGGCCGCACCATGGTTGCGGTGATGGAAAATTATCAGAATGGCGATGGCTCCGTGACCATTCCGGAAGCCTTGCGCCCCTATATGGGTGGCATGTCCGTCATCAAGCGGCCGTAAACACCATGCGCATTCTGGTCACCAATGATGACGGCATTCATGGGCCGGGGCTGAAGGTTCTGGAAAACATTGCCCGCACGCTGAGCGATGATGTGTGGGTGGTGGCACCTGATGTGGAACGGTCAGGGGCAGGGCATTCGCTCACACTGTCGCATCCGCTGCGTTATCGCCACATTGAAGGCCGGCACTATGAAGTGTCGGGCACGCCAACAGATTGCGTGATTATGGCGTGCCGCAAGATCATGCCAGGCATGCCTGATCTTTTGCTGTCCGGTGTCAACCGCGGGCAGAACATTGCCGATGATGTGACCTATTCCGGCACCATCGCCGCCGCAATGGAAGGCACGTCACTGGGGATCAAATCCATCGCCATGTCGCAGGTCACCGGCATTCATGACAATGGTCTGAATTTCGCGGTGGCAGCAGCGCATGGCGCTGAAATTGTGAAGACGTTGATGAAGCTGGAATTTGGGCCGGGCATTCTGGTCAACGTGAATTTCCCGGATTGCCGCGTGGCCGATGTGGCGGGAACCGAAATCACCTCACAGGGCAAGCGCGACCAGAATTATCTCACGGTAGATGAGCGCAAGGACAACAGGAGCGAGCCCTATTACTGGCTGGGCTTCACGCGCGACAAGGGCATTCCGCCAGCTGGCACTGATCTGGCTGCGGTGTTCAATCGCAAGATTTCGGTCACACCGCTGCACATGAACCTGACCCAGCTAAGCCTGATGGCGAAGCTGAAGGATGCGTTCAAGGCTTAAGAACCGGTGATCCTACGCACTAAAGGGAAATAGGCTGCATAGGGCAGCAGGTTCAAAATCTTCAGCAGCCACACAAAGCGGCGTGGATAAGCAATCTCGAACTTTCCTGCAGCGAGGCCCGCGATTGTGGCTTTCGCCGCCGCCTCCACAGGCATCAAGAATGGCATCGGAAAATCATTGGTGCTGGTCATTGGCGTTTTGACGAAGCCCGGATTGATGACGCTGACATCCACGCCCATGCCTGACCATTCGAGCTTGAGGCTTTCGGCAAGATTGATCAGTGCGGCTTTACTGGCCCCGTAACCTGCAGCGCGGGGCAAGCCGCCATAACCGGCGACTGATGCGATCCATGCAATATGGCCCCGGCCCCTTGCTTTCATCCTTGGAAAGCAGACGCTGATGCCGCTGAGTACGGCACCGTAATTCGTCTCCATCATGCGACGGCAGGCTTCGGCAGAAAATTGTCCAGGCACAGACCCTTCATAAAGGCCCGCCGCGAAGATCGCGAGATCGATCGGCCCCAGTTCGGCTTCGATCTTTTGTGCGGTCTCAGCCATGGCATTGAGGTCGATGGCATCGACTTGAAAATAGGTGATGCCACTCGTGCCAAAGTCAGGCGCATCTCGGCGTCCGGAGGCTGCTACCTTGATGCCATCACGGGCCAACTGACAGGCGATCTCGAAGCCGATGCCGCTGGAGGCCCCGGTGATCCAGACCACCCGCCAGGGCAGGCTTTTACCGTCCAAGCTCAAATCCCGATGAAGGGCTGGAGCAGGCGCGCAGCAAGGGAGCGAAAACGGGTGGGCGCATCATTGGCCACGAGGCAAATGCAGGCCTCGTCACCTTTCACCACCGGATTATGGGAAATGCTGTCATCCAGATCGGCGATGTCGCCAGCTTTGAACTCACCCATTTCGTCCTGGTAGGCGCCCTTCAAAACCAAGGTCAACTCGGTTCCGCCATGGCCATGTTCCGGAAGCTGCGAGCCTTGCTTGACGCGCAGCAAGCCAAAGAAACCATCCTCACCAGCGGCACGCGGCAGCTTCACCATTTCAATGCCAGGGCCGGCCTTGCGCCACTTCAATTGATCAAATGTCTCGACACCAATTTCACTGGCCAAAGCACGCGGCAATTCGGAAGGCTGCCTGGCGCGCGATGCCGGGAAGCGGTGAAGAGTTGCAGTATCAACACGGCCCATCACAGCCTGCTTGAGGTTGGCATTGACCGGCCTTGGCGCTTCACTGAAGGCGATGGCGGCGCCAAGCTCGGCCGCGCCCCGCACATTCTCGCGGCAAACATCACAGGCCTCAAGATGAGCTGATGCCACAATGCGCAAGTGCCGGGGCAGGGTGCCGCCAGCGAAAGAAAGCACCGTAGCGTCGTCAAGATGGTGCTGAATATTGGTCACGATGATTTCTCCATGGATTTACGCAAGTGCACCTGAGCCAGGCGCATGCGCGATTTAACGGTGCCCAAAGGCAGATTTAATCTTGCAGCGATTTCGTGCTGGGTCAGCTCTTCGCGGAAGATCAGGTCATAGATTTCGCGTTGCTCGGCTGACAACGAGTCCATTGCGATCTTGAGTGCGCTGAGGTGGGAATAGCGGAGCGTTTGCTCTTCAGGGTTTTCGGCCGTATCGGGCTCGTCATACTCACTGAAATCCATCAAGACCTGCGGGCGCAGTTTACGTGCCCGGTCGATCCTGAGGTTGCGAGCCATAACGAAGACCCAGGCAAAGACCGAGCCTTTTTCCGGCAAGTACATCCCGGCCTTGACCCAAACATTGACCATCACGTCCTGGATAATGTCTTCGGCTTCAGTGCGCTGCAGGCCCAAGCGTGAAAGCTGGCCTTGCAAGCGCGGGGCAATCACGTCGAAAAGCTGCTCATAGGCGGTGCGGTCGCGGTTGGTTGCAACCTGCCGCATCAAACTTTGCAAGCCTTTTTCGTCCAATGGTCTTCCCTGGCCGCGCTGCTCCATGAACGGAACGCTAACGTATGTGGTGGACATTTGCATCTGTCATTCCCTTGGCACCTCTACGCGCCAAGGTGCTGCTTGGATCACCGTAGCCAGGAATAGCCAAATCGTTGATTTGAAAGTGATCCGGCCAGCGCTCCCGCACGTTGAGGCATCAGGGAGTGCAGAATGAGACGTTTGAATATTGCGGTAGTGGGCTCTGGCGTATCGGGGCTATCAGCAGCCTGGCTTCTCTCCAAACGTCACCGGGTGACACTTTTCGAGGCTAACCACAGATTTGGTGGGCATTCGCACACCCATGATATTGAAACCGCCGGAGGCAAAGTGCCGGTGGATGTGGGATTCATTGTCTATAATGAAACGACCTATCCCAATCTGGTAGGCATGCTTGATACGCTGGGCGTCGACAGCCAGAAGACTGAGATGGGCTTCTCGGTTTCACTGCAAAATGGCGAAGTGGAATATAGCGGGCAAAGCCTGTTCCACCTGATGGGCACCTGGCCCGCCTGTGCCACCAACCCGACGCATTGGAACATGGTCAAGGAGCTGGTGCGCTTCTACCGGCAAGCCAAACAGCAGGCGGCATCGGTGGATGCTTGCATGCCGCTAGGACAGTTCCTGAAAGAGTTTGGCTACAGTGCCCGGTTTGTTGAATTTCACTTGTTGCCAATGGCTGCCGCCATCTGGTCTTCGGAAACCGGTGACATGATGAATTATCCGGCCAAGGCCTTCATCCAGTTCTTTGACAATCACCAGCTTCTGACATTGGGCCGGCGCAAGCCGTGGCGCACGGTCAAGGGTGGCTCGCGCAATTATGTGGCCAAGCTTTTGGCCCAGACAACAATCACGCAAGCGGGGCTGGGGGCCTTCAAGATCAAGCGCAGCAATTATTACGCCGATGTGGTGATGGATAATGGCGCCGAAGAACGCTTCGATCATGTCGTGCTGGCTTGCCATGCCGATGAGGCACTGCGGCTGCTTGATCAGCCAAGCGAAAAGGAAATCGCGCTGCTTTCGCCATTCCGCTATTCCGATAACCGCGTGGTGCTGCACCAAGATGCAGCACTAATGCCGCGCGCCAAGCGGTTCTGGAGCAGTTGGAACTATGTCTCGCAGACGGGCAATGACGGTGCGGGCGTGACCTATTGGATGAACGCCTTGCAGCATTTGCCCACACGGGAGAATGTGTTTGTGAGCCTGAACCCGCAGGCGAAGCCGCACGGGCCCATTCATCTGGACCACCGGGTGCAGCATCCAGTGTTCACGGATGAAACCTTTTTGGCGCAGCAGGAGCTGTGGAGCCTTCAGGGACAGCAGAATACCTGGTTCTGCGGCGCATATTTCGGTGCGGGCTTCCACGAGGATGGCCTGCAATCGGGGCTTGCCGTGGCTGAAGACCTGGGCGGTCTGGCGCGCCCATGGAATGTTGCAAATGGTGATGGACGTATCGTGCGGAAGCCTGTGCCGCAATTGAATCCGATCGAATGGGCCGAGGCCGCAGAATGAGTGACCTCAAGCCCTGCCTCTATCTCGGCGCTGTCTCGCACCGGCGGTTTGCATCCGTCAAACACGAGCTCGTCTACCGGGCCGTGAGTGTCTTTCTCGACATTGATCAGTTGGAACAGATCAATAAGACCTCGTGGATCATGGGATATAACCGGCGCCGTTTGCTTTCGGTGCGCGATGCTGACCACGGGCCGGGCGATGGTACGCCGATCAACATCCATGTGCGTGGGCTGCTTGAAGCAAATGGGCTGCAACATGCTGGGCGGATTTTCATGTTGTGCTATCCGCGCATCCTCGGGCGGCTGTTCAACCCGATCACAATCTATATGGCGATTGATTCTGAAGACCAGCCCGCGGCGATGATTTATGAAGTGAACAACACTTGGGGCGGGCGTCATTCCTACGTGGTGCCGGTGGCGGGCTTTACTGGCCACGAGGCGGAAAAGGCACTGCATGTTTCGCCTTTCAATCAGGTGGAAGGCACGTATCGTTTCCTGTTGCGACAGCTGGCTGACAAACTGCAATTCGACATTGCCTATTTCGTCGAAGGCGGACTGAAACTTACTGCGCGCATTGAGGGCGAACGCGCCAGTCTCAATGACTGGCAGTTGCTGCGGCTCTGCCTGCAGCTCGCGATCCAGCCGCTCAAGATCTGGGGCGGCATTCACTGGGAAGCGCTTAAGCTCTACGCCAAGGGTTTGCGTGTGGGCGGCCGCACCGCCAGGGTTTCCCCACCTGATGAGCCGCGCCGCGTTGCTAGGGCCAAGCTTAAACCGCCAATCACTCAACCATGAAACAGGAACCGAAAATGCCAGTGCAATACATATATGCCTATTTGCTCGCTTTGGTCGTTTATGCCGTGATCGATTTCGTTTGGCTGGGTTTGATCGGGCGAGGGCTCTACGTTTCTGAAATGGGGGACGCGCTACGCCCCGATTTGAATTGGGCGGCGGCAGTGGCCTTCTATCTGGTTTATGCGCTTGGTTTGGTGTTCTTGGCCATTTCGCCGGGCGTGGCGGCGAAGAGCGTCATGCAAGCTGCGAGTGCCGGCGCGGTCTTAGGTCTGGTGGCCTATGGCACTTATGATCTCACGGGCCTAGCAGTGCTCAAGGGGTTTAGCACGCGTATCGCGCTGGTTGACCTTGCGTGGGGCACGTTGCTTTCAGCCGCCGTGGCGGCTGGGGTCACAAAAATCCTGACGTAACTATTTGCCCGACGCGATGTGGCTGCCGAGGCTTGAGAATTGCCCGGCAACCTGACTAGAGAAACCAGGCATGAGTATCACGAGGCCTACTCCCAAAGCAGCTGCGATCACCACATATTCGATGGCGGTTACGCCACGCTGATCAGCAAAAAACTTCCTGAACATCGTTTTTCTCTCCTCGTCCCCAGCTTTAAAAGCTCGAAAGATTAAACAAGCGCTAGAATTGGCGAAAAAAAGCGCGCGGAAATTGCAAAATTTTCGATGCTACTGTCTCATTTTGAAAAGAAGACAATTTTTAATTGAGAAATTCCTCAATGGCTAGAACAGCACAATCTCTGCGTGTTTCGTTGTGACGGCGGTTGTATGTTGAATGGTGCCGGTTGAGAGGATTGAACTCCCGACCTTCGGTTTACAAAACCGCTGCTCTACCGCTGAGCTAAACCGGCATCAAAGGCTCTGAATTTAACCATCGGCCATGACGGGGCCCGCTGAGCGGGCCGTTAGCGAGGCCTTTAATCCATTTGGCCCCGTTGCTGCAACACCCCAAGCCAAGATCACGAAGCCGCCTGCAGATGTCTCATTCTGAGGCAGGTCATTAGAAGTTTGTTGAGTTCTTAGGAAGGGAAGTTGAAGATGTCTTATTCTGGAAAATTGATTTTGCCGGCTGTGCTGGCAGTGGCGACTTTCGCTGCGGCTCCTTTTGCAACGGGCTTCATGGATGCTCATGCCGGCGGCAACCCCGGTGGCACTGGTGGTGGCAAGCAGGGTGGCAATCCCGGTGGTGGCGGTCGTGGCAAGCAGGGTGGCGGTAGTTATCATGGCGGCTCTTACAGCTGGGAAGGCCAGTCACAGATCATTTGCGTGGTGAACGGCCGACGCTTTAACGCACGTAGCAAAAGCGAGTGCTACGGCGGGTATGGATCAGCCTGCTATTGCGGCAATTATGCTGGTGGGTATGCAGGCGGCGGTGTTTATGGCGGCGGCTATGCCTATGGTGGCGGCTCGGGCTACGGCAAGCAGGGCGGCTATGGTTATAGCAGCTCGTTCTATGGCAGCCGTGCTGCAGTAATGCAGGCCGAGCGCCGTTCGCGCACTGCAAACTATAGCTATTCCGCTTATGGCCAGGGTTATGGCGGCGGCGGTTATGGATATGCTGGATACGATATGTCGGGTTACGGTGCTGCCGGGTATGGCTATGCAGGCGGCGGCGCTTATGCCGTCGGTGCTCCGGTCTATGCGTATGGCCAGGGTGGCTATGTGAAGCGCTACAAGAGCGCCAAGCGTGTGCGCTACAGCGCCACCCGCCGTGTTTCAGCGAGCTATCATTACAGTGTGCGCCGCAGCCAGGGCGGTACTTATGGCATCGGCTACAATTCGGGCTTTAACGAAGCCCAGGGCACCTTCGGCGGCGGCTACGGCATGCAGGGTGGTTACGGCATGAATGGTGGCTATGGCTATAACCAAGGCTACCAGGTTTTCTACGGCCCGACCATGTCCAAGGGCGGCGGCTACTAAGTCTTCGCCTTCAACAGTTTTCAAAAAGCCGGGGCCTTGCTCCGGCTTTTATATTTTGTGGCGCAGCGCATAGAGCGAAAGCGCTGCCGCAATTGACACATTGAGGCTCTTAATCTGGCCAGGCATATCGAGCCTTGCCACCACATCGCACGTGTCGCGCGTAAGCTGGCGCAAACCGCGGCCTTCAGCGCCGAGGACAACAGCGAGCGGTGCTGTGATCTTCAAATCATCCATCGTGCCGGCTGCTTCGGAATCGAGTCCAATCAGGCTGAAGCCATAAGTTTTTAATTCTTCCAGCGCGCGTGCCAGATTGGTGACGGTGACATAAGGGACAAGTTCATACGCGCCTGATGCAGCCTTGAAGAAAACGCTGTTTGTTTCAGCGGCGTGACGCGCCGTGGTAATGAGCGCGGTAGCATTGAAGGCGGCGCAGGATCGCATGATGGCGCCGACATTGTGCGGATCTGTCACCTGATCCAACACAACAACGAGGCCGGATTTATCAATCTGATCGAGGCGCGGCTGATTGAGAGGGCGGGCCTCCAGGATCAGACCCTGATGCACGGCATCCTTGGATTTGAGTAAATGATCCAGCAGGCGCGGATGGACGATCTCACCTTCAATCGGCAGGTCTTTGACGTCTTCTTTCAAGCGCGCCAATCCATTCTCGGTGGCCCACAGCTTGACGGGCTTGCGCTTCGCATTGCCGATGGCGGCGATGACCGGGTGGGCGCCATAGATCAGATCATTGTCGGTGCTGGTCACTGCAATGGGCGTGTCCCTGTCGGGATTAGTGGCACGGGGTGGGCTCTTGCTGGCAAAACCCGGTTTTCCAAAACTGCGTTTGAAGGGTGGCTTTGGACCCTTGCTTGGGCCTCTGCTGGGCCCTGATCGATCACTTGTCATGGGGCCTTATTAGCCTAATTGGCTGTAATTGCCACTGTGTTGCCTCTATGCCCGAATAAGGCTAGGTCCTCGCTGAAATTAACGGAGAACTTCATGAAACGATTCCTCATGGCCGTGGCTTTGACAGCCGTGGCAGCAAGCCCCGCCTTGGCAGATGCGGCCTTGAAAGTGGACACATCCAAGAGCTGCAGCTTCGTGATCAAGCTGCGCCCGGATTTGGCGCCCAAGCATGTGGCGCAGGTGACCAAGATTGCTGCAGCCGGACAGTATGACGGCGTGGTGTTTCACCGCGTGATCGATGGTTTCATGGCGCAGACTGGTGACGTGAAATTCGGCAAGGACGGTGGTGATCTTTCGCAGGCCGGCATGGGCGGTTCGGATGAACCTAATATTCCTGCTGAATTCAACAAGGAACATTTCAAGCGCGGCACCGTGGGCATGGCCCGCTCGAACGAGCCAGATTCCGCCAACAGCCAGTTCTTCGTGATGTTTGCTGACGGCGGCTTCCTCGACGGCAAATATACAGTGTTCGGCGAAGTTGATGCCGAAGGCATGAAGTGCGTTGACATGCTCACCAAGGGTGACAGCAACAATAACGGTTCAGTAGCAAAACCAGACAAGATGACGAAAGTAACGGTGATCCAATGAGCGACCTTGAAAACACCCTCCATCTCGAAATCGCCGACAATGCCGGCAAATCGAAAGGCAAAGTGACCATCGCCTTGCGCCCTGATCTGGCACCGCTGCATGTGGCCCGCATCAAGGAACTGGCGCGCGAGAAGTTTTATGATGGCGTGGTGTTTCACCGCGTGATCGAAGGCTTCATGGCGCAGGGCGGCGACCCGACCGGCACCGGCATGGGCGGCTCGAAGAAGCCTGACCTCAAGGCCGAATTCTCGGCTGAGCCGCATGTAAAGGGCGTGTGCTCGATGGCGCGTTCGGCCAGCCCGAACTCTGCCAACAGCCAGTTCTTCATCGTGTTTGATGACGCGCGCTTCCTCGACAAGCAATATACTGTCTGGGGCAAAGTGACTGAAGGCATGGATGTCGTTGATGGCATCAAGCGCGGCGAGCCGGTGAACAAGCCGGACAAGATCGCCACCATGCGCGTGGCGGCTGACGCCTGATCTGATGCGATGACAATCGGCAACGGGTGAATCATGCGCGTTGCGGATTTTGATTTTGAATTACCGCCGGAGCGCATTGCCTTGCGCCCGGCGTTTCCACGTGAAAGTGCCAAAATGCTGGTGGTGGGGGACGGCCTCGCCGACCTCACCATGGGCGATCTGCCGGGCCAGCTGCGGGCGGGCGATGTGTTGGTGTTCAACAATACCAAAGTGATCCCGGCGGCGTTGCGGGGCGTTCGCGTCGGGCGGCTGGGCACCACGCCCAAGATCGAGGCGCTGCTGCATATGCGCATTGATGAGCGGCGCTGGAAGGCGTTTGCCAAGCCGGCCAAAAAGCTGGAAGCGGGCGACCGGCTGGAATTCGGTGTGCTTCATGCGATGGTTGAAGAGAAGGGCGAAAGTGGTGAGATCACTTTGCTTTTTGACGTTGCTGGCGAAGAGCTTTTTCGCCTGTTGCATCAGGAAGGCCGAATGCCTTTGCCGCCCTACATCGAATCAAAGCGGGCGCAGGATGAGAAGGACCGGAGCGACTATCAGACTTCGTTTGCCAAAACCGAGGGCGCCGTGGCAGCACCTACGGCTGGGCTGCACTTCACACCAGAGCTGATCAAGCGGCTGCAAGTTGCTGGAATTGAATCGGAATTTTTGACCCTGCATGTGGGGGCGGGGACCTTCCTGCCGGTCAAGGCCGATGATACCAAAGACCACAAAATGCATAGCGAATGGGGCGAAATCTCGAGCGAAACAGCAGCGCGGCTGAAGCAAGTGCGCGCTAGTGGAGGCCGGATTGTTGCTGTGGGCACCACTTCGCTGCGGTTGCTCGAATCTGCAGGGCTGGAGGAGTTTTCCGGCACGACCGATATTTTCATCACGCCGGGATACGCATTCCGCGCGGTGGATGGGCTGATCACCAATTTCCATCTGCCACGCTCCACGCTGTTCATGCTGGTCAGCGCTTTCGCGGGCCTTGAACGCATGAAGCAGGCTTATGCGCATGCGATATCGTCCGAATATCGTTTCTATAGCTATGGCGATGGCAGCCTGATATGGCCCCAAAAATGACTGAAGCCATGACCCAGGAATTCTCTTTCGAGCTGCACAAAAAAGATGGCCTCGCACGGCGCGGTACGGTGCACACGAAGCATGGCGACATCCGCACCCCGGCCTTCATGCCAGTGGGCACAGTGGGCACGGTGAAGGGCCTTTACATGGAGCAGGTGAAGGGCACCGGCGCCGATATCGTTCTGGGCAATACCTATCACCTGATGCTGCGGCCGGGCGCGGAGGAAGTGGCAAAACTGGGCGGGCTTCATGCCTTCACTGGATGGCAGGGGCCGATCCTCACAGATTCTGGCGGTTTCCAGATCATGTCACTCTCCAAGATCCGCAAGATCAAGGAGGCGGGGGCCACATTCCAATCGCATATCGATGGCCGCAAATATGAACTGACGCCGGAACGCGCGATGGAAATCCAGCGGCTGCTGGGTTCTGACATCCAGATGCAGCTCGATCAATGCATCGAGTTTCCACACAGCGAAAAGGATGCCGAGAAGGCGATGCAGCTGTCGCTGCGCTGGGCCGAGCGGTCGCGCGTGGCTTTCGGCACACAGCCGGGCCACGGCAATTTTGGCATCGTGCAAGGCGGCACCAATGAGCGCTTGCGCCTTGCGAGTGCGGCGGGCCTCATGGACATCGGCTTTGAAGGCTATGCCATTGGCGGGCTCGCGGTGGGCGAAGGCCAGAAGCTGATGCTTTCCACGCTGGATTTCACCGCTCCGGCTTTGCCTGAAGACCGCCCACGCTATCTGATGGGTGTGGGCACGCCGGATGACCTGCTGGAATCCGTGGCGCGCGGTCTCGATATGTTTGATTGCGTGATGCCCACGCGCTCCGGCCGCCATGGCCAGGCGTTCACACGCTTCGGCAAGATCAATCTGCGCAATGCCAAGCACGCCACCGATACGCGCCCGTTGGATGCTGAACATCCATGCCCCGCTCTATCGCAATATAGTCGGGCCTATCTGCATCACTTGATCCGCGCCGGTGAGCTGCTGGGCATGATGCTGCTGAGCTGGGCCAACATTGCCTATTACCAATCACTGATGCAGGGCATCCGCGATGCGATTGAAGCAGGCACGTTCGAGGATTTCCGGGCGGCCACGCATGAGCAGTGGAAGCGCGGCGACATCGCCAATTAATCCTTCCGCTCGTCATCCTCGCGGGTGAGGTAGTAGGCACAAAGCACGGGGATGAATGTCACCGCCATCACGATGATGGCCACCACATTGGTAACCGGGCGCTGGCGGGGGCGGATCAGTTCGCCATACATCCAGATCGGAACGGTGGCCTGCTGGCCGGCGGTGAAGGTGGTGACGATGACTTCATCGAACGACAAAGCAAAGGCCAGCATGCCGCCGGCGAGAAGGGCCGAGGCGATCTGTGGCAGGATGATGTACCAAAACGTCTGGAAGCTGTTGGCGCCGAGATCCATTGACGCTTCGACCATGTTGCCTGAAAGGCGGCGGAAGCGCGCCAGCGCATTGTTGTAGACCACCACGATGCAGAACGTAGCGTGGCCCAGAATGATCGTCCAGGTCGAGAAGGGCAGGTTCATGATGTCGAAGGCCGACCGCAACGCAATGCCGGTGATGATGCCGGGGAGCGCGATGGGCAGAATGAACAGCAGCGAGAGCTGATCCTTGCCGAAGAATTTCGCCCGCGCGAGTGCGGCGGCGGCGAGTGTGCCGAAGATCAAAGCCAGTGCTGTGGCAATGGACGCGACTTTCAATGACAGCCAGAGCGGGGGCCAGATGTCTGGGCGGTCAAACCAGGCCACTGAGAACCAGTGAGCGGTGAGGCCCGGCGGCGGGAACTGGAATGAACGCTCTTCGGTGGTGAAGGCGTAGACGATGATCAGCACCAGCGGCAGATGCAGGAACAGGATGCCTGCTGCGGCTGCGATCTTGAGGGGCCATGAGGCTTCAGAGCGCATCGAAGGCTCCCAGTCTTTTGGCGGCCAACAGATAGAAACCCATGATGACCATGGGCACGACGGTGAAAGCTGCCGCGAGCGGAATGTCTCCGGCGGTGCCTTGCAGCGTGTAAACCGTCTGGCCGATCATCGGGCGGGAATTGCCGACGATTTGCGGGATGATGTAGTCGCCCAGCGTAAGCGAAAATGTGAAGATTGAGCCTGCGACCACGCCGGGGAAACTGAGCGGCAGGATGATGTCTTTAAACGTGCGCCGCGGCGAGGCGCCGAGATCAGCCGCGGCCTCTACATATTCGCGCGGCACGCGTTCCAGCGAGGCCTGGATGGGCAGGATCATGTAGGGCAGCCAGATATAGAGGAACACGAGAAAAGTGCCGATATAGCTGAAAGACAGGGATGAACCGCCGATCACCGGAATGGACAAAATTGCGTCCAGCAGCCAGCCCAGATGTAGCGCATTCAGCACCCAGCTGATGATGCCTTCCTTGGCGAGGATCAATTTCCAGGCATAGACCTTGACCAGATAGGACGACCAGAGCGGCATCATCACCGCCAGATAGAACAGCGCCTTGGTGCGGCCCCTGGCATAGCGCGCGGCGTAGAACGCGATGGGGTAGGCGATGATGGCGGAGAAGATGGTGACCACGGCCGCCATGGTGACGGTGCGGCCGATGGTGGTCAGGTTTGAGGGGGTGAACAGCTGGGCATAGGTGGCCAGAGTGAATTCATGGATCACCGTGCCGGAGAAATCATCGAGGTGGTAGAAGCTTTGCAGCAGCAGTGCGAGAAGTGCGCCCAAATAAACGACACCGATCCATGCCAGCGGCGGCCCCAGCAGCAGGGCTGTGAGGATATAGGAGCGCCGGTAGAAGAGGTTGGAGAGGGTGTTTAGCATTTGGAAAAAGGCCCGCCGCCTTTAGGCAGCGGGCCTCCTATTCGGGTTACTTGCCTTGAACGGCCAGATAGTCCTTGGCCCATTGCGAATAGGGGACGCATTCGCCAGAGGCTTCGCATTTGCCAATGGGGGTGCGCCAGAACTGGATCTTGTCGAAATTGGCCATGCCGTTGGTGTCGCAACCGGCATCGGTCAACAGCTCATTGCCCTTGCAGGCGGCGGGCACGGCCGGAACCGAGCCAAACCAGGCGGCGACATCGCCCTGTACCTTGGCATCAAGCGAGTGGTTGAGCCAGGCATAGGCGCAATTCGGGTGCTTTGCTTCGGCATGGAGCATGGTCGTATCGGCCCAGCCGGTTGCACCTTCTTCCGGAATGGTCGACGCAATCGGCGTCTTTTCCATCACGGCTTTGTCGGCCTGTAGCAGATTGACCTGGTAAGGCCAGGACGAGGAAGCGACCACGCCTTCATTCTTGAAGTCATCCACCTGCACGGCGGCATCACCCCAATAGCGGCCCACAAGGGCGCGCTGCTTGGTGACGAGATCGAGCGCTGCTGCGTATTGATCCTTGTTCAGTTCATAAGGGCTCTTGATGCCGAGCGCCGGGTTCTTCTTCATCAGATAAAGCGCAGCGTCAGCAATATAGATCGGGCCGTAATAGGCCTGCACGCGGCCTTTATTGCTTTTGCCGTCGGGCAGGTTCTGTTCGTCGAACACTACGCTCCAGCTCTTGGGGGGCTCGGGAAAAACCTTGGTGTTGTAGGCCAGCACATTCGGGCCCCATTGATAGGGTGTGCCATAATGCTTGCCATCCACAGTATGCCAGGGCGCATCCTGCAGGCGCTTGTCCACATTGCCCCAGTTGGCAATCTTCGAGGTATCGATGGGCTGCACTTTTTTGCCGGCCACGAGGCGCAAGCTGGCATCACCCGAAGCGGTGACAAGGTCAAAGCCGCCCTGGTTCATCAGGGTGACCATTTCATCCGAGGTGGCTGCGGTTTTGACATTGACCTTGCAGCCGGTTTCCTTTTCGAAGCCCGTCACCCAGTCATAGGCCTTGTCGCTCTCGCCACGCTCGATATAGCCGGGCCAAGCCACGATATCGACTTCGCCTTCCATGTCGGCAGCCTGCAGCGCCGTGTTGGCAGCCGCCCAGAAGGCCATGCCGGCCATGAGAGCCAAAGTTGCTGTTTGAGATGCTTTCATTCTATTCTCCCTGTTTTGAAACTCTTAACTGCCTGTAAGGTTAGACCTGAATGCGAAGATGGATCAAGGACCCGCTGGCGGTGCTAGCAAAAGGCGCTGAGGGTGGGCTTGTCGTGGAAAACGGCAAGATTTCGCAGCTGGTGGGCCGGGGTGAAAAGCCACAATGCGATTCGACTGTTGAAGCCAGTCAGCACGTGATTCTTCCCGGTCTGATCAATACGCATCATCATTTCTACCAGACGCTGACGCGGGCGCACCCCGATGCGATCAACAAGGAATTGTTCGACTGGCTGAAGGCGCTCTATCCGGTTTGGGCGCGGCTGAACCCGGAAGCCCACAGGATCGCAACGCGGCTAGCGCTGACTGAGATGATGATGTCGGGGGTAACTACCTCATCCGACCATCACTACGTGTTTCCGCCCGGGCTTGATGACGCGATGGACATTCAGGTGGACGAAGCTGTGAAGCTCGGCATGCGCATGACGGTGACGCGCGGTTCGATGAATTTGTCAGTGAAGGATGGCGGCCTGCCGCCCGACAGCGTGGTGCAGGATCAGGATACAATTCTGGCTGATTGCGAGCGGGTGATCGGCAAATATCACCAGCGCGGCGAGGGCGCGCAAATACAGATCGGGCTGGCGCCGTGTTCGCCATTTTCGGTGACTCGGGACTTGATGCGTGAGACTGCGGTGCTCGCTGAAAAGCATGATTGCCGGCTGCATACGCATCTGGCTGAGACTCATGATGAGGATGCTTTCTGCCTGGCCACCTTCAAGATGCGGCCGCTGGATTATCTGGAAGATTGCGGCTGGCTTTCATCTCGGACCTGGCTGGCACATGGCATTCATTTCAACGATGCGGATATCAAGCGGCTGGGAAAGCATGGGGTTGGCATTTGCCATTGCCCCACATCCAACATGACGCTGGCTTCGGGACGCTGCCGCACTTGTGATCTGGAAGCGGCGGGTGTGCCCGTTGGGCTGGGGGTCGATGGCTCGGCCTCCAATGACGCCTCCAACCTGATGGAGGGTGTGCGGCATGCACTGCTGCTCAACCGGTTGACCTATGGGCAGAAGGTCACGCATTTCGACGTGCTGCGCTGGGCGACACAGGGTTCGGCTGCCTGCCTGGGGCGGTCTGACATCGGGGAAATCGCGGTGGGCAAGCAGGCTGATCTTGCCATGTTCAAGCTGGATGAGTTGCGGTTCTCTGGCGCGGGAGATCCACTGGCGGCGCTGGTGCTGTGCGGCGCTCAACGGGCCGACCGGGTCATGATCGCTGGCGCATGGCGGGTGGTGGATGGCTTGCCGGTAGGCCTCGATCTGGCGCAGCTGCGCAGCCAGCATGGGCGGGCGGCAAAGGCGTTTTTGAACGCTTGACCGTGACGCAGCGCACAACTAATGAGGGCCCGCGCGCTTCAACACGCGTTGAGTGGGCCCATAGCTCAGCGGTAGAGCATCTGACTTTTAATCAGAGGGT
This sequence comes from Aestuariivirga litoralis, assembly GCF_015714715.1. Classification (NCBI taxonomy): domain Bacteria; kingdom Pseudomonadati; phylum Pseudomonadota; class Alphaproteobacteria; order Hyphomicrobiales; family Aestuariivirgaceae; genus Aestuariivirga; species Aestuariivirga litoralis. The sequence continues at coordinate 694,190 of NZ_WAHS01000001.1, forward strand.
CGTGGGTTCGAATCCCGCTGGGCTCACCATTTTCAGCAGCGTTTGTTTGCTTCATCAGTTCTTTACCAAATCCGCCACAATCCTCCCACAGAAGGCAGTTTTTGCCACATTCATAATGGGTTCAGGGGCAGACTTATCGACATGACAGCATTGGCTTTAGTGGTTCTGGCGGCGGGCATGGGCACGCGGATGAAATCTGCCACGCCCAAGGTTCTGCACAAGATTGCCGGCCGCGCGATGCTGGGCCATGTGCTGCATGCCGGCAAGGCACTGGGCGCGCAGAAGGCTGTGGTGATTCACGGACCGGATATGGCCGCGGTGCGCAATGAAGCGATGGGCGTGATCGCCTCATGTGAATTTGCCGAACAGACCGAGCGGCTGGGTACCGGGCATGCTGTTGCCATGGCGAAGCAGGCGCTGGCCGGTTTCAAGGGCACGGTGTTGGTGCTGTATGGCGATGTGCCGCTGGTGAAGGCCGATACACTGAAGGCGCTGCTTTCCAAACTGGACAGCAAGCGCAAGATGGCGGTGCTGGGATTTGAAGCCGCTGATCCGCATGGTTATGGCAGGCTGATTACCAAGGGCAAGGATGTTCTGGATATCCGCGAGCAGTTGGATGCCAAGCCTGCCGAGCGGAAAATTAAGTTGTGCAATTCCGGCATCATAGCGATCGATAATGATCTGCTGTGGGCGCTGATCCCCAAGCTTTCCAACAAGAATGCCAAGGGTGAATTCTATCTCACCGATCTGGTGAAGCTGGCCAACAAGGCCAAGACCAAGGTGGCGCTGGCATTGTGCCCGGAAATTGAAGTCGCAGGCGTGAATGACCGCAACCAGCTTTCGGTGCTGGAACGCGAGTTCCAGCGCGAGGCGCGGCGCGCGGCGATGAGCCAAGGCGCTACGCTGATTGATCCAGACACAGTGTATTTCTCGGCTGATACCAAATTGGGCCAGGACGTGGTGATCGAGCCCAATGTGTTTTTCGGCCCCGGCGTGAGCGTGGGCGATGACGTAGAGATTCTGGCGAACTCGCATCTTGAGGGCACCAGCATTGCCAAGGGTGCGCGCATCGGGCCCTTCGCGCGGTTGCGGCCGGGTGCTGAGATTGGTGAGAAGGTGCATATCGGCAATTTCGTGGAAGTGAAAAAGGCCAGGATAGGCAAGGGTGCCAAGGCCAATCACCTCTCCTACATTGGCGACGCCATTGTGGGGGCGGGCAGCAATATTGGTGCAGGCACCATCACCTGCAATTATGATGGCTATGAAAAGCACCTCACCGATATTGGCGAGAATGTTTTCGTTGGTTCCAATTCTTCTTTGGTGGCGCCGGTGAAGATCGGGGCAGGGGCGAACATTGCAGCATCGAGCGTAATCACCACGGATGTGCCGGAAGATGCGCTGGCAATCACGCGCGCACCATCCAAAATCATCGATGGCTGGGCCAAGCGCTACCGCGCCGCGCGGGCGGCGGCCAAAGCCGCCAAGCAGAAATCCTAGGAGAGCAGAACAATATGTGTGGCATCGTCGGCATTCTGGGCACCAAGCCCGTAGCACTCGATATCGTGGAAGCGCTGCGCCGCCTTGAATACCGCGGCTATGATTCAGCGGGTGTTGCCACGCTGGAAGATGGTGCCATTGCACGCCGCCGCGCGCCGGGCAAATTGCGCAATCTGGAAGACAAGCTGCGCAGCGAGCCGCTGCAAGGTACATCCGGCATTGGCCATACCCGCTGGGCCACACATGGTGTGCCGAACGAAACGAATGCCCATCCGCATATCGTGGGCGATGTGGTGCTGGTGCATAATGGCATCATCGAGAACTTTGCCGAGTTGAAGGAAGAGTTGATCCAGTCGGGTGCTAAGTTTGAAACTCAGACTGACACTGAGGTCGTCGCGCATCTGCTGGCGCAGGAACGCGCCAAGGGAACCTCACCCATTGAATCGGTGCGTGCTGTTCTGGGGAAATTACGCGGGGCATTTGCGCTGGCGATCATGTTCAAGTCGGAAGATGATCTGTTGATTGGTGCGCGCAACGGGCCGCCGCTGGCCGTGGGCCACGGGCAAGGCGAAATGTATCTGGGCTCGGATGCCATTGCGCTGGCTCCCTTCACCAACCGCATCACTTATCTTGAAGATGGCGACTGGGTTGTGGCGACGCGCAAAAGCTTCCAGATTTTCGATGCGAGCAACCGCATCGTGATCCGACCGATTTCCTTCAGCCAGGCTTCGGCCATGCTGGTGGACAAGGGCAACCACCGGCATTTCATGGCCAAGGAAATCGAAGAACAGCCGGAAGTCGTCGGCCATACGCTGGCAGAATATATCGATTTCGGCACGCGCACAGTGAAGGTGCCAGACAAACTGCCTTTTGATTTTGCCAAGCTGGACCGGATTTCGATTACGGCTTGCGGCACGGCATCCTACGCCGGGCTTGCTGCCAAATATTGGTTCGAGAAGGTGGCGCGGCTTCCTACGGAAGTTGATATCGCTTCGGAGTTCCGTTACCGCGAGGCACCGCTGACCAAGAATGGCTTGGCCATTGTGGTTTCGCAATCGGGTGAGACGGCGGATACGCTGGCGGCGCTGCGTTATTGCAAGTCGCAGGGGCAGCACACGATTGCCATTGTGAACGTGCCGGAATCCACCATTGCGCGCGAAAGCGAGCTGGTGATCCGCACTTATGCCGGGCCGGAAATCGGCGTGGCCTCCACCAAGGCCTTCACCTGCCAGTTGGCGGCACTTGCCTGCCTCGCGTTGCTGGCAGGCAAGTTGCGCGGCACGCTGACGCCAGAACTTGAACGCGAATATGTGACTGCGTTGATCGAAGCGCCGCGCCACATGACCGAAGTGCTGAAGCAGGAGAAAAACATCGCTGCAGTGGCGCATGAAATCTCCAAGGCGCGCGATGTGCTGTTCCTCGGGCGCGGGATTAATTATCCGCTCGCCCTTGAGGGCGCTCTGAAGCTCAAGGAGATTTCCTATATCCACGCTGAAGGCTATGCGGCGGGCGAGTTGAAGCATGGGCCGATCGCGCTGGTCGATGAGCATGTGCCGGTGATCGTGATTGCGCCGCGCGATGAGCTCTATGAGAAGAGCATTTCCAATATGGAGGAAGTGGCGGCGCGCGGCGGCAAGATCGTTTTGATCACCGACGACACGGCGCACAAGCAGAATGCCCACAAGGCGTTCAGGCATATCCATGTGCCGCACGCGCATGCCTTCATCAGCCCGCTGATCTATGCGATCCCAGTGCAATTACTGGCCTATCACGCTGCCGTGTTCATGGGCACCGATGTGGACCAGCCGCGCAATCTGGCGAAGAGCGTGACGGTGGAATGAAGTGGCTTGCCGCCGGCGCGATTGCATTGGCGTTGCTGACTTCGCAAGCCTCGGCCGAGATTTGGACTTATTGCGGTGAACTGAGCAGTGGCGGTGCGATGGTGCCGGCGGAGACTAGTATCTCGCGGGATGACGCCGGCAACCTGTCCGGCAACTACTCCTTCGCCTCCGGCGAGGAGATCCATCCCGGAACATTGTCGCGCGGCCACCTCACCGGCCCGGGGCGCTGGCAGTTCACCTGGCGCGATGATTACGGCACAGGCCGTCTCGATCTCCGGTTCAATGCAGATGCCAGTGCCTTTGACGGCGTCTGGGGTACGGGCAGGGACAAGCCGCAGCAGCCTTGGAATGGCAAGCTGGGTGTCGCTTGCTTCGCAGCCCCCACCAGCTGACATCGCCCAACAACTGACATTGCGTTCACGCGCTGTTGATGGAGAGTGACTTTACATCGGGGGTCTCACACCCGATGTTAGGCTTCAAGATTGAACGCATTATCGGAGCTCCAGATGACCATTCTCAAACGCCGCGCTTTCCTCACTGCCTTGCTGGCCACTTCGCTTTCAGGCGGTCTGCTGGCCTATCGTGCTGTGGCCGCCGAAAAGGCGGTGATGGTTCCTGCGCCCGAAATGGCCGAGCCTGCGGGCGATGTGGCATCAGAGAAAATCGTGCTGGCCGGCGGTTGCTTCTGGGGTGTGCAGGGCGTGTTCCAGCATGTGAAGGGCGTGACCAATGCGGTTTCGGGCTATGCCGGCGGCAAGGCTGACACGGCCAAGTATGACTTGGTGAGCAATGGCGATACGGGCCATGCCGAATCCGTTGAGATCACCTTCGACCCCAAGGTGGTGAACCTGGCCACGCTGCTGCAGATCTATTTCTCGGTGGTGCACGATCCCACACAGCTGAACTATCAGGGCCCGGATGAGGGCACGCAATATCGCTCTGCGATTTTCCCGTTCAGCGATGCACAGGCCAAGGTGGCGCAGGCTTATATTGACCAGCTGGACAAGGCCAAGGTGTTCAAGGCGAAGATCGTGACCACGCTGGAGCCCGGCAAAACATTCTATCCGGCCGAGGATTATCACCAGGATTACCTGACACTCAATCCGCACCAGCCCTATATCGCCTATAACGATATTCCGAAGGTGGAAAACCTGTCCAAGGTGTTCCCGCAGCTTTACAGCGAAAAGCCGAAACTGGTGAAGGGCTGAGGCCCTTCAATCATCACTGCGCGGCGGTGCCCCGGTAGAGCAACCGTGTGCCCTTGCTGAGGCTATACATCCCATGGGCGCGCACCAGCTTGTAGCTGCCCGCCGTCCAGGTGACAGCGCCGGGGCGGATGATACGCTTGGCGATGAGGGGTGCCTTTTCCCAGGGCAAATGCAGCTCGGCGCGCGTCTGGTCGCCGCCCATCGGGAACACGACGAAGGCCGAGACCGTGTTGGCGCTGGGCGTGGTCGGGTCCAACCGGTGGCCCACCTCAAAGGCGCGCACGCAGCGGGCCTGCACAACGGACCACACATAGCCGGCGGGGCCGATGCAACCATGGGCATCCTTGCTGCCGCCGACCATTTGCGCCGCGGAGGCGGCTGAGGACAGCAACGCCAACCCTACGAGTGATGCGAGAATTGATTTCATGCGACAGCCCCTTCCGTCTTCCCAAGTGGAAGAAGGTTATGGGCATGGCCGCGCAATGACAATGGAAAAGCGATCATCTCATGCGCTGGCCCGCAGGGAAAAAGGGGAGGGGATGTTTCTGCCGAACCTTGTGCCGACCAGAATTCTGAGGAAGAAAGAAAGGGCCAAAGCCCGGCGTGATGGCGCAAAGCGTTCCCGCCGCCCATGCGTTTCGCCGCGCCCGCTTGCGCGGGAATGGCGATGGAGCAGGGGTTTTGGAAACGGTTTTGATCCACCGAAACGCAGCGATTTTAAATCCGGGGCTGATATTGGTCAGCCATTGAAGGCGCTTGGGTCTTAGTGCCCAAGGTCCAGAACCGGAGCTCCCGGAAGACTGAAGGGAGTTAGGCTTCAGCTTGCAGGCGCTGCCATCTTTTTCGCGATACGAGAACTCTGTGTACAGCATCGTCCCCTCCTTTTGAAAAAGACTGGGGCGGATGTATATAAATTATATTCCTTTGTAAAGGAATATTTTCAGGTTCGCCAACTTTTGGTGTGAAGGCCCTTGATGCGGGAAAATTCGCGGACGTTTCCGGTGAGCAAGGTGAGGCCTTCGGCGCGGGCGATGGCGCCGATCAGAATGTCCAGGTTTCCAATCATTTTGCCCTGTGCCTCAAGTTCGGCGCGGATCACGCCGGCATGACGCGCTGCTTCAGTGTTGAAGGGCAGGATCTGAAACCGCGAAATGAAGTCTTCAATGATGTGCAGCCGGGTCTCCGGCGCATCATAGGAGGCAGCGCCGTAGAAAAGTTCATAGGCAGTAATGTCTGAAAGCGCTGCTTCTGTGGCATGTTCGCGCAGCATCCGGGCCACGGCAGGCGTGCGCTTTCTCAGCGCGTGAACACAAAAATCAGTGTCCAGCAAATAGCGGATCACTTCCACTTCCGTGATTGCGGCAGGTCCTGGTTGCGATCGCTGAGGAAATCCTCATCAATGCCCGGCGTGGAGAAAAACGTTTCCCAGTCGCTCTTCACAAGCGGGGTGATGAGCAAGCCGTTGCCCTGACGAGTGATTTCCACGTTCTTGACGCTATCTGGAAAGGCGAGGGCCTTGGGCACGCGGATGGCTTGGGTCTGGTTGTTTTTGAAGACGGTGGAGCGGGACATGAGGGAGTGTATATACACTTTGTATATACAAGTCAAATAGGCGCTTAAGCTCTACATGGCACCAAAAGCAGAAGATGCTAATCTCAGGGGACACGTTGAGGTGTAAATGGTCAAAATTCAGGATGTTACAGGCTGGCGGGACACTTACTGGGGCATGGGCGTAGCCGAAGTTTCCGCAGTTACCGGACAAGAGTACCTTGTTGAGAATACCAATGAGGACTTCAAAGGGCTGATCGGATTATTGAAAATCCCGCTTGTTTACATCTCTGATGAAGAGTTTGAAATTGTATTTCAATTTGAGAAAAGCACGAGAAGGCTGGCACAGGTCCATATTCGGTCAAAGGGAAATTTCACAGGCAATAGCGCAACCCCGCTTCACGCGGCGAAGCGCGTTTTGACGGAAAGTTACGGCACGTCGGAACGAATCGGGACTCGAGATTGTTGGGTATGGCAATTCCCGACAACAACTATTGAGCTGTTTCATACGGCTATTGCAGATATTAGTTCGTTTACAGCAATTCGGTTCACGCCAACAATCAACTACCAAGAAATGGTGCGTTCGCCCGCATTTTGATTGCGTTACTCGTCGCATCCTTGCGCAGAACATCCAGTCAATGTGCAGGCCTTCATTACGCAAGCCGCGCCGGATGAGGCTGAGAGCGCGGGTGCGCTGATGCTGACATCATTCCAGGTGGCGATTTCAGCGGGTGCCATCATTGGCGGATTGCTGATCGATCACATCGGTTCGCTGGGTGTGTTTGGCTTTGCCGGCATTATAGCGCTGGCGGGGACCATCCTGGTTTCGCTTCGCAAGGTTGTGTTGGCGCAGGCGGCTTAGCTACTTCGCCAGTTCCTGCACTTCGACCGTCTTTGACTTGCGGGCATAGAGGCACAGCATTTGCCCGGTGGCATTCTTCATGTGCTTTTGCGGATAGGTGCCGGTGACGATGCGGGCGTCATAACCCACAGTGTCGGAGAAGCCGGTAGGGGCGGAAACTTTGGCGTTCTTGAAACCGGTGGCGGCGATGCAGGCCTTGGCGCTGGCTTTGTTGAGCGCGGCCCAAGCGGCATCGGACGACGCCAAGGCGGGTGTTGCGGCCAAACCGATGGCCGTGAACAGCATGAAAAGTGCAAGTTTCATTCGGGTCTCTTTTCCCCTGTGAAGCTGGACGCTCAATTCGGAGGAGGGGCAGGGGGCGTGTTCGCGTGACCACGATGTGAGCGGTTGTTTTTACCGGCGTGATACCAGAATTCCATCGCTACGCATCTGCCGTTCAGAATGCTGAACATCTGGTCGTCCGGGCATTGCGGCAGGAAGCTGGCGTCACGCAGCGCAAAGGCCGGGCTGACGGCCACCGTGCTGACCAGGAGGACCGCGAGCGTGGCGCGCTTCAGAAGGCCGATTTTCGTCGTCATGGAACACCTCGTGATTTGGCTTTGCCGCGCCTGCCAGTCTCGCACTGGCCCGGCGCAGCGTCAACATTGAAAGCCGCTATTCCGCTGCTTCCCGGCGTGGGCGCTTGAGCACGTCCTTCAGGTAATGGCCGGTATAGCTGCGCTTTTCCGCAGCCACATCTTCAGGTGTGCCGACTGCGACGATCTCGCCGCCGCCATCACCGCCTTCCGGGCCCATGTCGATGATCCAGTCCGCCGTCTTGATGACTTCGAGATTGTGCTCGATGACGACCATCGAATTGCCCTGGTCAACCAGTTCGTGGAGGACTTCGAGCAGCTTTTTCACGTCGTGGAAATGCAGTCCGGTCGTGGGCTCGTCCAAGAGATAGAGCGTGCGGCCGGTGGCGCGCTTGCTGAGCTCCTTGGCCAGCTTCACGCGCTGCGCTTCGCCGCCGGAGAGCGTTGTCGCCTGCTGGCCGACCTTGATGTAGCCGAGGCCCACGCGTTCCAGCGTTTCCATCTTGTCGCGCACACTTGGCACGGCGCGGAAGAATTCGGCGGCTTCGGCCACCGTCATGTCGAGCACGTCAGCGATCGACTTGTCCTTGAATTTCACCTCAAGGGTTTCGCGGTTGTAGCGGTGGCCCTTGCATTCATCGCAGGTGACATAGACATCCGGCAGGAAGTGCATCTCGATCTTGATGACCCCGTCGCCCTGGCAGGTTTCGCAGCGGCCACCCTTCACGTTGAAGGAGAAGCGGCCCGGGCCATAGCCGCGCGCCTTGGCTTCGGGGAGACCTGCGAACCAGTCACGAATGAAGGTGAAGGCGCCAGTGTAAGTGGCGGGGTTGGAGCGCGGCGTGCGGCCGATGGGGCTCTGGTCGATATCGATGATCTTGTCGAGATGCTCGATGCCGGTGATCGTATCATGGGCGAGCGGGGCTTCGCGCGTGCCCATCAATTTGCGGGCGAGGCCGCGATACATCGTATCCACGACAAGCGTGGATTTGCCGCCACCGGATACACCGGTCACGCAAGTGAACACGCCCAGCGGAATTTCTGCCGAGACATTCTTCAAGTTGTTGGCGCGGGCACCCTTCACCACGATCTTGCGGCTCTTGTCGATCTTGCGGCGCTTCAGCGGCACCGGCACCTGCTGGAAGCCGGTGAGATATTGGCCGGTGAGCGAGGCGGGGTTGGCCATCACCTGTTCGGGCGTGCCTTCGGCGACGATCTTGCCGCCATTGACGCCGGCACCGGGGCCGATATCGAGAACGTAATCCGCCAAGCGGATCGCGTCTTCGTCATGCTCCACCACGATCACCGTGTTGCCGAGATCGCGCAAGTGCGTGAGGGTTTGCAAGAGGCGGGCATTGTCGCGCTGGTGCAGGCCGATGGATGGCTCGTCTAAAACATAAAGAACACCGGTGAGGCCGCTGCCGATTTGTGACGCGAGGCGGATGCGCTGGCTTTCGCCGCCCGACAGCGTGCCGGAGACGCGGCTCATCGACAGGTAATCCAGACCCACATCGACCAGGAATTTCAGGCGGTCGCGGATCTCTTTCAAAATACGCACCGCAATTTCATTCTGCTTTGACGTGAGCTTGCCGGCGAGTTCACCAAACCACTTGTCGGCCTCGCGGATGGAGAATTGCGAAACCTGGCCGATATGCAGCTTGTCGATCTTGATGGCCAAGGTCTGCGGCTTCAGGCGGTAACCGTGGCAGGCGGCGCATTCATGATCCGACTGATAGACGGCGAGTTCCTCACGCATCCATTCACTATCGGTTTCGCGCCAGCGGCGTTCGATATTGCCGATCACACCTTCAAAGGGCTTCTTGTTCTTATAGGTGCGCAAGCCGTCATCATAGGTGAAGGTGACTTCCTCATCGCCGGTGCCGTTGAGGATCACGTCCTTGATCTTTTTGGGCAGGTCCTTCCATGGCGTGGTCATCGAGAATTTGTAGTGCTTGGCCAGCGCCTCAAGCGTCTGAGTATAATAGGGAGAGGTGGCGCCGGTCTTGGCCCAGGGGGCAATCGCTCCCTGGCGCAGCGACATGGCGCTATCGGGCACGACCAGTTCCGGCTCGAATTTCAATTCAGTGCCCAGGCCGTCACAAGTGGGGCAGGCGCCGAAGGGATTGTTGAACGAGAAGATGCGCGGCTCGATCTCGTCAATCGTAAAGCCTGAAACCGGGCAGGCAAAGCGCTGCGAGAACATGATGCGCTCATGGGTTTCATTGGCACTTTTGTTGGCGCTGTCGCCTTCCTTGGTCTGCGAGGCGGGCAACGGCTTGTCGGCAAATTCGGCAATGGCCAAGCCGTCAGCGAGCTTGAGCGCGGTTTCGAATGAGTCGGCGAGGCGCGTGGCGAGGTCGGGCTTCACCACGATACGGTCCACCACCACGTCAATGTCGTGCTTGTATTTCTTGTCGAGCGCGGGCACCGCGTCGATCTCGTAGAAGGTGCCATCCACCTTGACGCGCTGGAAGCCCTTCTTCTGGTATTCGGCGAATTCCTTCTTGTATTCGCCTTTGCGCCCGCGCACCACGGGAGCGAGCAGGAAGAGGCGCGTGCCTTCGGGCAGCGCCATGGTGCGGTCCACCATCTGGCTCACGCTTTGGGCTTCAATCGGAAGACCGGTGGCCGGTGAATAGGGGATGCCGACGCGGGCATAGAGCAGGCGCAAATAGTCATAGATTTCGGTGACGGTGCCCACGGTGGAACGCGGGTTGCGGCTTGTCGTCTTCTGCTCGATGGAAATGGCGGGTGAGAGACCGTCAATCTGGTCCACATCCGGCTTTTGCATCATTTCGAGGAACTGGCGGGCATAGGCGCTCAGTGATTCCACATAGCGGCGCTGGCCTTCGGCATAAATCGTGTCGAAGGCGAGTGACGACTTGCCGGAGCCGGACAGGCCCGTGAAAACAATCAGCTTGTCGCGGGGCAGTTCAACGGAGACATTTTTGAGGTTGTGCTCGCGGGCACCCTGAATCGTGATCGATTTTGTGGACATGAGACCTGACTAGAATAAAACGAGAACATGTGCAATGCACACGAGTATAGGCTGGGGTAAGACGCATATATGGCAGTTGATTCTGAGATATCCACAGGCGGGCAGGACAAGCATGCGATTTTGCACGCGCGCTTCGGTTTTAACAGTTTCCGCCCCGGCCAGGAAAAGATCGTGGATTGGCTGGCGGCGGGGCAGCATGTTCTGGCGGTGATGCCTACGGGTGCCGGGAAATCTTTGTGTTTTCAGGTTCCTGCTTTGATGCGTGGCGGGGTGTGCATTGTGGTGTCGCCGCTGGTGGCCTTGATGAAAGATCAGGTCGAGGGGCTGAAGCTCGATGGGATCAGCGCCGAGACGATCAATTCGTCGCAGAGCCGGGAAGAGAATGTAGAGATCTGGAAGCGCGTGGCGGCGGGCGAAGTGGCGTTTCTGTACCTCTCGCCGGAGCGGCTGATGGATGGGCGCATGTTGCAGGCGCTGGCGCGGCTGCCGGTGGGGCTTGTTGCAGTTGATGAGGCGCATTGCATTTCACAATGGGGGGCCTCGTTCCGGCCGGAATATGATGCGCTTCAGGGCTTGCGCGCGGCGCTGCCCGACGTGCCGATTGGCGCGTTCACAGCGACGGCTGATGCGGCCACGCAGAAAGACATTGCGCAGAAGCTGTTTGGAGGGCGGGCCAACATCCAACTCTCCGGATTTGACCGGCCGAATATTCGCCTGCATGTGGCGCGCAAGGACAACAAGACGCGCCAGCTGCTGGATTTTGTCGAGAGCCGCAAGGGTGAGAGCGGCATCGTCTATGCGCTGTCGCGGGCGCGCACCGAGGCCTTGGCTGATGAGCTGAATGCCGGTGGGCACCGGGCGCTCGCCTATCATGCCGGTCTGCCTGCCGAGCAGCGCGCCGAGGTACAGAACCTGTTCATGACCGAGCCGGGCTTGATTGTGTGTGCCACCATTGCTTTCGGCATGGGCATCGACAAGCCGGATGTGCGGTTTGTGTTTCATGCCGATTTGCCTTCCACGCTGGAGGCCTATTATCAGGAGATCGGGCGCGCGGGCCGTGATGGCGAGGCGGCGGATGCGTATATGATTTTCGGCATGGAGGATGCGGCCAAGCGGCGGCGCTTCATCAATATGGAAAGCAGTGACGAAGCGCGGCGCAAGTCGGAAGGCATCAGGCTTTCCAAGCTGGTGGATTTTGCCGAGGCCAAGAGCTGCAGACGGCAGGCGTTGCTGTCGTACTTCGGGCAGGCGTCTGAGACATGTGGCAATTGCGATAATTGCTTGGGGCTGAGTTCTGTTGCCTCGCCACGGCCCACCAAGAAGGTGGCGCGTGCGGACGCGATGCGCGAGGCGGTGGCCGGTGGGCTGAATGAGGCCTTGCTGCAACGCCTGAAGGCGTTGCGCTTCAAGCTGGCGCAGGCCAAGCGCGTGCCGGCCTATGTGATTTTCCATGACCGGGTGCTGATTGAAATGGCGCGCGAAAAGCCGCTGACCGAAATGGATCTGGGCGAGATTTCAGGAGTGGGGCCTGCGAAGCTGGAAAAATTTGGGCGCGCGTTCCTGGCCGAAATTGCAAGTTATATCGAGGCTGGCGGTTGAACGGGTTCCAGTGACCGTTACTTGCAGGTTTTCACGCCCTTGAATGGCCCCTTGGTCGCATAGACGTGACAGGAGGCGTGGGCCTTGGTTTGGGCGTGATGCGCGGCGTGCTTGGCATCGCCGTGGTGATTGTTCAGCGCGAGCAGCAGAAGCAGGATCATGATTGCAGCACCTTTCCAATGGGGGTGCTGAACCATCCTTGAGATCGGCGGAAAGATCAAGCTATGGTGTGGTGCACGTATTGAGGGGCGCGCAGTGAATTCCAATTCCACTTTTCCGGTTTTTGATTTGGCGCGCTTTGAGCGGGCATCTGCGGATGAGAAGAAGATGCTTGGTGCCGAGGTTGACCGCATTTGCCGCGCCACCGGATTTCTGGCGGTGGCACATCATGGCGTGCCGCAGGACATTATCGACCGGGCGTGGAACGCGGCGCATGATTTTTTCGATCTTCCGGCGGAGCAGAAGCAGGAATCCAAGGCACCTTATAAGGGCTATCCTTATGGCTATCTGGGGCCTGGAACCGAGGCGCTGGCGAAGTCGCTCAATGTCGATACCCCGCCGGACCTGAAGGAAAGCTTCAATGGTGGTCCGCTCCGCAAGCCCGATGGTTTGGCTGACCCAGAGGCGCTGGCGTTTTGCTACGCTGACACGATCTGGCCCGCAGAGCCCGCAGGTTTTGTGGATGCGTGGAAAAGTTATTATGCGCAGATGGAAGATCTGGGCGTTCGGATCATGCGCGTGTTCGCAGTGGCGCTGGAGCTGGATGAGAAATATTTTGACGGCTTCCTCACGGCACCCGTCAGTGCGCTGCGTGCCTTGAACTATCCGGAACAGCGTGTGGCTCCGCAGCCCGGCCAATTGCGCGCTGGGGCGCATGCCGATTATGGCAGCCTGACAATCCTGTTGCCGCAAGCGGGCTCACGCGGGCTGGAAATCATCACGCCGGATGGGAAGTGGACTCCCGTGCCGCCGATCGAGGGCACTTTCGTCATTAATATCGGCGACCTAATGGCGCGGTGGACGAATGACCGCTGGGTTTCGACGGTGCACCGGGTGGTCAATCCGCCTGCTAATGAAGGCGGCATGGACAGGCGCCAGTCGATGGCGTTCTTCCATCAGCCGAATTGGGATGCCGAAATCAAGGTGCTGGATGTCTGCGTGGCGGATGGCGCTGCAGCCAAATATGAGCCGGTGCGATCCGGCCCGTATTTGATGGGAAAATTCAAATCCACGGCGAAGTGAGGTGGACTAGCTCTGCAGCACTTTTCCGACGGGCATGACGAGGTTTTGGCCGTAGCCATTGAACTTGGTCAGGGTGGAAATGCCATAAGCGCCCAGCATGCCGAATTCGATGAAGTCGCCATCCTTCAGGTCGGCTGAGAGATCGAGCCGGTGCGGCAGCACATCGAGCGGATCACAAGTGGGGCCGAAGACTTTCCAACTTTTGACCTGGCCATTATGCACCTTGCCCTTGCGGATCACGCGGGTTGGCGGCTTCAGTTCCGGCACCTGCATATATTCCATCAGGCCGCCATAGACGCCGTCATTGATGAAGATATCATCGCCATCGGAGCAGACCAGCTTCACATTGGTGAGCAGTGACATGCAACCTGCCACAAGGCCGCGGCCCGGTTCGCATTCGAGCGCTGGTAAAGTGCGGCCGGCGAAATGCTGGTCACGGGCGATTTCGATGGCGCGGAAATAGACGTCGGGTTCAGGGGCCTTGGAATATTCGTAATCCGCCGGGAAGCCACCGCCGACATTGAGCTTGGTGATTTCCACATCGGCCTGTTTGGAAATGCGGGCTGCCGCTTCAATATGACGGGCATAGACCTGTGGGTCCTTGGTTTGCGAACCGGGATGGAAGGTGATCAGTGGGGTGAATCCCAGCGCCTTCACTTTCTTTAGTAATTCCAGTGCGATATGCTCTGGGGCTCCGAACTTGGTTGAGAAGTCATGGGCTGATGCACCACGGTCACGCGGCAGCACGATGCGCACGGCAATTTCGATATTGCGGTCACTGCCTGCCACGCTGACGATCTTGGCCAGCTCTTCCTTGCAATCGATGCAGAAGCGGCGACAGTTGAATTCATTATAGGCGCGAGTGATCTCGCGCAGCGACTTGATGGGGTTATGATAGTGGAAGCGCGCGTCCTTCTGGATGCCGCTGACCAGCTCCATTTCCTGCACCGAAGCCACGTCCCAGGCCTTGAGGCCGGCCGCGGCCAGCGTGGATGCCACTTCGCGCGAGGGGTTGGATTTCACCGCGAAAGTGACCAGGCCCTTGAAGCCGGTATTGAACAGCTTGGCGCGCGCCGTGAGCGCATCGGCGGAGAAACAGAACACCGCCGTTTCACCATCGAGCTGCAGCGAAAGCTCGCCTGCATCTTTCGGGGCTGATGTGTTTGAAGTCTTAAGGGCGATTGCTGGCTCGGTCATGTCTCAATTTCGTCGCGTTTGTTGCCGAAGCAGCATTCTCCCTTCATAATGTGACGGGTTCAAGATAAATCAGGTGAGGTTGTTTGATGCGGTTTTTGAGCGGATTGGTGCTTGCTGTGGTGTTGGGAACCGGGACCGGCTTTGCCGACACGGTGCCCACCGACAAAATGCAGATGCAGCTTTCCTTTGCACCTCTGGTGAAGAAGACCGCGCCTGCGGTGGTCAATGTCTATGCCAAGACCATTCAGCGCGTGCAGGGCGCGGGCGGGCCGTTTGATGATCCGTTCTTCCAGCAATTCTTTGGCCGTGGGCAGCCGCGTGAGCGCGTTGGGAATTCGCTTGGTTCGGGGGTGATCGTCGATAAATCCGGCATCATCGTCACCAACAATCATGTGATCACCGGGGCGACTGATATCCGCGTAGCGCTGGCCGACAAGCGCGAATTTCCGGCCAAGCTTTTGCTGGCCGATGAAAAGACCGATCTTGCAGTGCTGCGGATCGATGTGGGTGATGAGAAACTTCCCATTTTGCCCTTCGGCAATTCCGACAGCCTGGAAGTGGGCGATCTTGTTCTGGCCATCGGCAACCCATTCGGGGTGGGCCAGACAGTGACCAATGGCATTGTCTCGGCGCTGGCGCGCACCGATGTGGGCGCTTCCAACTACCAATCTTTCATCCAGACCGATGCGGCGATCAATCCGGGCAATTCCGGTGGCGCGCTGGTCAATATGAAGGGCGAACTGGTTGGCATCAATTCGATGATCTATTCGCGCTCTGGCGGCTCGGTGGGATTGGGCTTTTCGATTCCGGCCAATCTTGTGTCCACGGTGGTGCAATCGGCTGAAAGCGGCAAGAAGATCGTGCGGCCGTGGATGGGCGGCACATTCCAGGTGGTGAACCAGGACATTGCCGATGCGCTGGGCCTGGACCGGCCGGAGGGCGTGCTGATCAACAATCTCGATCAACTCAGCCCGCTGCGGGAAGCGGGGTTGCAGCAGGGCGATGTGATCATGGCGATGGATGGCAAGTCTCTCGAAAATCCGCAGGAACTGAATTACCTGCTGGGCATATCGCATATTGGTGACAGCAAGCTGATGGAGTATCGCCGCGGCACGACCACCAAGCAAGTGCAGATCAAGCTGATCGCAGCGCCTGAATCCGTCGAGCGCCAGGAAACCAGCATCACTGGAAAGAACCCGCTGTCTGGTGCCGTCGTCGTCAACCTTTCGCCGGCCGTGGCCGATGAGCTGGGCATGGATACCTCCGCCAAGGGCGTAGTGATCAGCGGCCTGCAGAATGGCCCAGCGCGGCAGTTCTTCATCAAGGGCGATATCATCCTCGAAATGAATGGTGCGGCCATCGACACTGTGGATACATTGCAGCGGGTTGTGGCGCAGCCATCACGCGGCTGGGTGATTGGATTGCTGCGCGGCGGGCAGAAGGTTTACTTTAGGCTCGGGTGAGGGATATCAGGCTGGGGTGATGGTGAGCCTTTTCGAGGCAGCGGGACTGGACAAAGAGGGGCCAAGGCCCCTTGCCGACCGGTTGCGGCCTTCGCGGCTGGCGGATGTTGTAGGGCAGGATCATATCGTGGGTCCCGAAGGCAGCCTGACCAAGATGTTGGCCTCTGGTCGCATTCCCTCAATTATCCTGTGGGGGCCGCCAGGCACCGGAAAAACCACCATCGCGAGGCTGCTGGCGGGCGAAACCGGTTTGGCCTTCGAGCAGATGTCGGCGATTTTTTCTGGTGTGGCTGATCTTAAAAAGGCGTTTGACCAGGCGCGGATGCGGCGCATGCAGGGCAGGGGCACGTTGCTGTTTGTTGACGAAATCCACCGCTTCAACAAAGCGCAGCAAGATTCATTTTTGCCTTTTGTTGAAGACGGCACGATCACACTGGTGGGGGCCACGACTGAGAATCCCAGTTTCGAGCTGAATGGTGCGTTGCTGTCACGCGCACAAGTTCTGGTGTTGAACCGGCTGACGGAAGACGCGCTGGACGGGTTGCTGTCGCGGGCGGCGTTTTTTGAAAAGCGTGAAGTGCCGCTGGAGGCTGAGGCGCGCGCCGCGCTGGTGAAGATGGCCGATGGGGACGGGCGGTATTTTCTCAATCTGGTCGAAGAGATTTTTGCGTCGGTGCCGGAAGGGGCCAAGCTGCTGGACACAGAGGCGCTCAGCAAGGTCATTTCCAAGCGCATGCCGCTTTACGACAAGGCGGCGGATGGGCATTACAACCTGATTTCGGCGTTGCATAAATCAGTGCGCGGTTCTGATCCGGATGCGGCCCTTTATTACCTCGCCCGCATGCTGGCGGCGGGGGAAGACCCGCTGTTCCTGGCGCGTCGCGTTGTGCGCATGGCGATTGAGGATGTGGGCCTGGCTGATCCGCAGGCGGTGCAGCAGGCGCTGGCGGCCAAGGATGTTTATGACTTTCTGGGCTCGCCGGAAGGTGAGTTGGCTTTGGCGCAAGCGGTGATCTATGTGGCGTCGGCGCCCAAATCCAATGCGGTCAACAATGCTTATTCAGCGGCCATGGCTGCGGCGCGCGAGACGGGTTCGTTGTCGCCGCCCAAGACGATACTGAATGCGCCGACCAAGCTGATGAAGCAGCAGGAATATGGTTCGGGCTACAAATACGATCATGACCAGCCGGATGCCTTTTCCGGGCAGGACTATTTCCCGGTGGAGATGGGCCGACGGAATTTCTATCAGCCGGTGGAGCGGGGCTTCGAGCGCGAAATCCAAAAGCGTCTCGACCATTGGGCCAAGCTGCGCCGCGAACGGCAGGGTAACTGAGTTTCACATCGGGAGAGAGCAATGAAGTACTTGTTGGCATCCATACTGATCTTGAGTTCATTCGCGCCAAGCGCGTTTGCTGAAGATACAAAAATCACGGGCGCATACTCCATCACCGAGGAAAAAAACTTCGCGTTCTTTGTCGATGGAGCAGCGGCCAAGGAGCTGTTTGACCGGATGAAGCAAAAGGCCGTGCATGAAGAATGCACCGGCGGCATGGAGAAGACAGATGCTAGCGGGATGCATTGCATCAAGGCCGAGGATGGCACCTATGCTTGCGATTTCGGCTACGACTTCAAGAAGCACGCCTTCAGCGGCAGTGGCGACGATTGCTGAACGGCGCTTTCACAAGCGGCTTGATTACGCGCCGAAGCTGAGACAGAGTTACAACCACCAATGGGAGGGTTCGACGATGCGCATATTTTCGGCTGTGATATTAATCAGTATACTGACGGTTCCGGCAATTGCCGAGGACAAGCTCAGCGGCACGCTTTCGGTGAATGACGACAAGAGCTTGAACATCACCATCGAGGGCGATGCAGCCAAGACGCTGTTTGACGGGATGACCGGCAAGGCGGTGGACCAAGAGTGCACCGGCACGACTGACAAGACCGACAAGAGCGGGCTGACCTGCAGCAAGGGCGACGGCAAGTATTTTTGCGAGTTTGGCTATTCGTTCAAGAAGCGTGCTTTCACCAACGCTGTTCACAACGAGGATTGCTGAAGTAAAATGGGCCGGATTTGATCCGGCCCATCTGCAATAGAATTACTTGCGGCTGTCGTCCACGCTGTAGGGGCCAGCGCCGGCTGCGGCAAAGAACAGGAAGATGAAGCAGAACAGGATGGCTGCTTCGCCACCATTACCCACGGGCCAGAAGGTCTGGGGAAAATGCGCCATGAAGTATGCAACGGCCATTTGACCAGCCAAGATGAAGGCAACCCAACGCGTGAAGGCGCCGACGGTGAAGAGGATGCCGCCAATCACTTCAAGGATGGCAGCGATCATCAGCAGCGGGGGCAGGCTGTCCATGCCCGAAGCGGTCGGGAAGGCGAACAGCTTCACGGTGCCGTGCTCGATGAAAAGTAGGCCGGTTACGACGCGCAGCAGCGCCTGCAGCGGACCTTGCCAGGAAGTGGGGATAATTCCAGAATTCATAAGTTTATTACCTGTTTAATGGGGGTTGATGGCTAGCGCGTGATGCGCATGGCTTATGAAACGCGCCAATCGAAGAATTGGCCGCGATCCGGCAACGCAAAAGCCTTCGCCCTGCATGCCCGGAAGCGTATCTGTAACAAATAAAATTACAAATAGCAAGGGCCATTTGGGCTTTGCATAACGCGTCAAGGCTCGCTATAGCGCCTCGCAAGCAAAAGATATGCCCATTTGGGCAGTGCCGCAAACAGGCGGGCGTGGCGAAATGGCAGACGCAGCGGCTTTAGGTGCCGCCGAGCAATCGTGGGGGTTCGAGTCCCTCCGCCCGCACCAAGCCTGTTTGAAGCATCAGCATTTTGAAGAGAGAGACAATGCAAGTTACTGAAACTGTGAACTCTGGCCTGAAGCGTGAATTCAAGGTCGTCGTCGGTGCCGCGGACCTGAATAAGGATCTGGATGCCAAGCTGAAGGATATTGCCGGCAAGGCGCAAATCAAGGGTTTCCGCCCGGGCAAAGTGCCGGTGGCGCATGTGAAGAACCTTTACGGCAAATCGGCCATGGCCGAAGTGATCCAGGAAAAAGTGGATGCCCAGTCGCGCCAGGTTTTCGCTGACCGCAATCTGAAGCCCGCTTATCAGCCGGAAGTGAAGCTGCCGGAAGACGAGACGGAAGTGAATGCCGTGATGGACGGCAAGGCCGACCTGACCTTCACCGTGGCCACCGAAGTGGTGCCGGAATTCGAAGTGAAAGATTTCGCTGGCATCGAACTGGCCAAGCATATTGTCACCCCGAGCGACGAACATGTGGATGAATCGCTGAAGCAGCTCACCGAGCAGTACAAGTCGTTCGGCGAGAAGAAGGATGGCCCGGCTGCCAAGGGCGACCGCGTGACCATTGATTTCGTCGGCTCGATCGACGGCACCGAATTTGACGGGGGCAAGGGCGATGACATTCCGCTCGAGATCGGCTCGAACCAGTTCATCCCCGGCTTTGAAGACCAATTGGTCGGCGCCAAGGAAGGCGATGACCGCACGGTGAAGGTGACGTTCCCGGCTGATTACGGTGCGGCTCACCTTGCTGGCAAGGAAGCCTCCTTCGCCGTGAAGGTGAAGTCGGTCGAAATCCCCGGCGAAGCCAAGGTTGATGATGAATTCGCCAAGAAGGTTGGCTTTGAAGATCTGGCCAAGCTCAAGGAAATGGTGAAGTCCGGTCTCGACCGCGAATTCGCGCAGATGACCGCGATGAAGCTGAAGCGCGATGTTCTGGACGCGATGGACAAGCAATATGCGTTCGAACTGCCGCAGCGCCTGGTGGATGCCGAATTTGAAGGCATCTGGAGCGCCCTCCAGCAGGAGATGACAAAGGCCAATAAAACCTTTGCGGATGAGAACACCACCGAAGACCAGGCCCGCACCGATTATCGCAAGATTGCCGAGCGCCGCGTGCGTCTGGGCCTGGTGCTGGGCACCATCGGCGAAAAAGAAGGTGTGACCATCACCGACCAGGAATTGCAACAGGCGCTGATCGCTCGCGCCCGTCAGTTCCCCGGCCAGGAAAAGCAGGTGTTTGATTTCTATCGTCAGAACAACAATGCGCTGCTTGAGCTGCGTGGGCCTATCTTTGAACAGAAGGTCGTGGATCACATCGTGGCCAAGGCCAAGGTTTCCGACAAGCAGGTCAGCCGCGAAGAGCTGAAGGCGCTGGTGGAAGACGAAGAGACCCAGGACGCTGCATAAGGCTGTACCCAATTCAATGCGAAAGGCGGGCCCTGTGGTCCGCCTTTTTGCTTTTGGCCTCGTTGTCACCCATATTTCATGTTGGTTACAATCCGTGATCGGGTTATAATGCCGGTTGTATTGCACCGGAGCGGCGCCGGAGCAGCGACTTGGCGTATGTACAGAGGCTTTACGTTCGGCGATGACAGAAACACCTTCAGGCAATGAAACCACGCGCCAGAGCTTCAGCGAATGGCGCAGGCAGGCGGTTTATCGCTCAGGCGAGAAATTCACCCGCGTGGTGGGCGATTTCTTCGGGCGGCAGAGCCTGGTGGAAGACAAGCCGTTTCTGAAGAACGACAACTTTCCCTTCCTGCAGATGTTTTCCGACAATTGGGAAAAGATCCGCGATGAGGTGCAAGTCATCCTGAAGAACCGCGAAGAGATTCCGGCCTTCCAGGAAGTCTCGCCGGAGCAGCATCTGATTGCCAAGGGCAAGAGCTGGCGTACATTTTTCCTCTATGGCTTCGGCCAAAAGCTGCAGAAGAATTGCGCGCAAGCTCCCTTCACCACTTCGTTGCTGGAGCAGGTGCCGAATATCGAAATTTCGTGGTTCTCAATCTTGGCACCCGGCTATCACATTCCGCCACACCAGGGCGTGACCAAGGGCATCCTGCGGGCCCATCTGGGCCTGATCATTCCGAAGCAGCGCGAAAACTGCACCATCCGCGTGGACAAGGAAATCCGCCAATGGGAACCGGGCAAGGTTTTCGTGCTGGATGACACGTTCGAGCATGAAGTGTGGAACAACACTGAAGAAGAACGCGTGATCCTGATTTTCGATTTTGACCGGCCGATGAAATGGCGGGGCAGGGCGTTGCTCAGATTCTTCATCTGGGCAATGAAGTTCACCGCCTTCTATCAAACGCCGAAGAAGAATCTGGGTGATTTCGAAGACCGCTTCGAGGCGGCCACCCGGCAGAGCAACGAAAACATGGAAAAGTTGGCCGACGCCGCGCAGGAAGCGCGCGAGAGCCGCAAGCTGCATTAACGCTTTCGGCGGCACGTGGGGCGTTAGCCTCTGCCCCCTTTCACTTCCGCGTAAGCACTCCTATCTATGGTGCCAAATCAAGTGATTCACCTGGGAAAGGCCCGCTATGAACCTCTACGATAATGAACCCCGCGCCAGTTTCTGGCCCTCCGTCATCCAGCAGGAAAGCCGGGGCGAACGCGTTTATGATCTCCCCTCGCGCCTGCTGCGTGAACGCATCATCTTCCTGAACAGCCAGGTGGACGACCAAGTCGCCGCTTCGATCTGCATGCAGCTGCTGTTCCTTGAGGCCGAAAACCCCAAAAAGGAAATCTCGATGTACATCAATTCGCCCGGCGGCTCGGTGACGGCCGGCATGGCGATCTATGACACGATGCAATTCATCAAGCCGGCCATTTCCACCACCGTGATGGGGCAGGCGGCTTCGATGGGTTCTCTGTTGCTGTGTGCCGGGCACAAGGACATGCGCTTTGGCCTGCCGCATTCGACCGTGATGGTGCATCAGCCATCAGGTGGTTTCCAAGGCCAGGTCACCGACATCATGATCCATGCCCGCAACGTGGAAACGCTGAAGAACCGCCTCAATGAAATCTACGTGAAGCATACGGGCCGCACGTATAAGGAAATTGAAGACGCACTTGAGCGCGACAATTTCATGAGTGCGGAGCAGGCGGTGGCTTTTGGTCTGATCGACAAGGTTCTGGAAAAGCGCCCAGAATCAAGCGATTCCAAATAGTTACACCGTATCAAGCGGAACTTTATCAACAGTTGCGCCTTGCGCTGGGCTTGCTTCCCGGCGCGGGCTTGCGCTCGGGCAAGAATTGATTAACGCTCGAAGCGCAAGCTGGATTCGACTCGGTAAAATGGGCTAAAGTCAGCCGTTGGTCCTTATCTACGGACCCTGTGAAAGTGAGGTATCAAATGAGCAAGAATGCACCATCGGACAGCAAGAATACGCTGTATTGCTCATTCTGCGGCAAGAGCCAGCATGAGGTGAGAAAACTCATTGCCGGGCCGACCGTATTTATTTGCGATGAATGCGTTGAGCTTTGCATGGACATCATCCGCGAGGAGAACAAATCCTCGCTCACCAAGTCCAAGGACGGCGTTCCGACGCCGCATGAAATCCGCAAGGTGCTGGATGATTATGTCATCGGCCAGGATCACGCCAAGCGCGTGCTCTCGGTGGCCGTGCACAACCATTACAAGCGCCTGAACCACGGCACCAAGAACACAGGTGACGTTGAGCTGGCAAAATCCAACATCATGCTGGTGGGCCCCACGGGTTCCGGCAAGACGCTGCTGGCGCAGACACTGGCGCGCATCCTCGATGTGCCCTTCACCATGGCCGACGCCACCACGCTGACCGAAGCCGGTTACGTGGGTGAAGACGTCGAGAACATCATCCTGAAGCTGCTGCAGTCGGCCGACTATAATGTCGAGAAGGCGCAGCGCGGCATCGTCTATATCGACGAAATCGACAAGATCAGCCGCAAGTCTGACAATCCTTCGATCACCCGTGACGTGTCGGGCGAAGGCGTGCAGCAAGCGCTTCTGAAAATCATGGAAGGCACGGTTGCCTCGGTTCCGCCGCAGGGTGGCCGCAAGCACCCGCAGCAGGAATTCCTGCAGGTGGATACGTCCAACATCCTGTTCATCTGTGGCGGTGCATTCGCTGGCCTGGAGCGCATCATTTCGCAGCGCTCGAAAGGCACGGGCATTGGTTTCGGTGCAACAGTGCGCGGGCCTGATGATCGCCGCACGGGGACCGTGCTGCGCGAGCTCGAGCCGGAAGATTTGCTGCGCTTCGGCCTGATCCCGGAATTCGTCGGCCGCTTGCCGGTTGTCGCTACGCTGGAAGATCTCGATGAAGTGGCACTCGTGCAAATTCTCGCCGAGCCGAAGAACGCCATCGTGAAGCAGTATCAGCGCCTGTTCGAAATGGAAGGCGTGAAACTCACGCTGCCGGAAGACAGCCTGAAGGCGATTGCGCGCAAGGCGATTGAGCGCAAGACCGGTGCGCGTGGTTTGCGTTCCATCATGGAAGGTATCCTCCTTGATACCATGTATGATCTGCCGGGCATGACCGGCGTTGAAGAAGTGGTGATCTCGAAAGAGGTTGTTGCTGGCGATGCCAAGCCGCTGCTGATCTATGCTGACCGCGAAAAATCCGGCAACGCAAAAGCCGTTCCCGCCTCTGCCTGATGAGGCCTTGAAAGAGATGTGGGCCATGTCCACATCTCTCTCAACAATAGCGGGTCTGTTGCCGGTATCGGGGCAGGAATTCCGCAGAAGGAATGAAAATGACAAAGACCAACGCCAAGACTGAAATCCTGCCCGTGTTGCCGCTGAGGGACATCGTGGTTTTCCCGCACATGGTGGTGCCGCTGTTTGTTGGCCGCCAGAAGTCGATCGCCGCACTTGAAGAAGTGATGCGCGAAGACAAGCGCATTCTGCTCGTCGCCCAGCGCAATGCTGGCGATGATGAGCCGACTGCTGAAACCATTTATGATGTCGGCACGCTGGCCCAGGTGCTGCAGCTGTTGAAGCTGCCGGACGGCACTGTGAAGGTGCTGGTTGAAGGCACGGACCGTGCCAAGGTCGAACGCTTCACCGCGCGCCCGGAATTTTTTGAAGCTGAAATTTCGCTGCTGCCTTCGATTGCCCAGACGGGTGCCGAGGCTGATGCCTTGGCGCGCACGGCTGTGCAGCAGTTCGAATCCTATGTGAAGCTCAACAAGAAAGTGCCGCAGGAAGTTTTGGCCACGCTCGGCCAGATCACCGATCAGTCGAAGCTGGCTGATACGGTGGCTGCGCATCTGTCGATCAAGATTCCGGAAAAGCAGGAATTGCTTGAGACCATCGATGTAGCAGAGCGCCTGGAAAAGTGCTTCGGCTTCATGGAAGGCGAGATCTCCGTCCTCCAGGTCGAGAAGCGCATCCGTGGTCGCGTAAAGCGCCAGATGGAGAAGACGCAGCGCGAGTATTATTTGAATGAGCAGATGAAGGCCATTCAGAAGGAACTCGGCGACGGCGAAGCCGGCGAGAAAAACGAAGTTGAAGAACTAGAGAAGCGCATTGCCGCCACCAAGTTCTCCAAGGAAGCACGCGAGCGTGCCGATGCCGAGATCAAGAAGCTGAAGCAGATGGCGCCGATGTCGGCTGAAGCCACTGTGGTGCGCAACTATCTCGACTGGCTGCTCAACATTCCGTGGAACCAGCCGTCCAAGGTGAAATCTGATCTGGATTTCGCGCAGAACGTTCTCGATACCGATCATTTCGGCCTCGAGAAAGTGAAGGACCGTATCGTCGAGTACCTCGCCGTGCAGGGCCGCACCAAGAAGCTGCGCGGGCCGATCCTGTGCCTCGTCGGGCCGCCCGGCGTGGGCAAGACCTCGCTTGCGAAATCCATTGCGAAAGCAACGGGCCGCGAATTCGTGCGCATGTCACTGGGTGGCGTGCGTGACGAAAGCGAAATCCGCGGTCACCGCCGCACCTATATTGGTTCGATGCCCGGCAAGATCATCCAGTCGATGAAGAAGGCCAAGAAGAGCAATCCGCTTTTCCTGCTCGACGAAATCGACAAGATGGGCATGGATTTCCGTGGCGATCCGTCTGCAGCGCTTCTCGAAGTGCTGGATCCGGAACAGAACTCGACTTTCATGGATCACTATCTCGAGGTTGAATATGACCTCTCGAATGTGATGTTCGTGACCACGTCGAACACGCTGAACATTCCGCCGGCTCTTCTGGACCGTATGGAAATCATCCGCCTCGCCGGTTACACCGAAGAGGAAAAGGCTGAGATCGCACGCCGCCACTTGATCCCGAAGTCCATGGAGCACCATGGCCTGTCGAAGAAGGAATTCGAAATCACCCCGGACGCTTTGAAGGTGGTGATCGAGAATTACACCCGGGAATCCGGTGTGCGTAATCTTGAGCGCGAAGTCTCGACCTTGGCCCGCAAGGCCACCAAGGACCTGATGATCGGCAAAAAGAAGAAGATCAAGGTGGATGCCGAATTGGCTGAATCCTATCTTGGCGTGCCGCGCTACAAGCACGGCCTTGCCGAGAGTGAAGATCAGGTCGGTGTGGTCACGGGTATGGCCTGGACGGAAGTGGGCGGCGAATTGCTGACCATTGAAGCCCTGATGATGCCTGGCAAGGGCCGCATGACGGTAACCGGCAATCTGAAGGACGTGATGAAGGAGTCGATTTCGGCTGCATCATCTTATGTCCGCAGCCGCGCACCTCTGATCGGTGTGAAGCCGCCTGTGTTCGACAAGCGTGACATTCACGTTCACGTTCCGGAAGCGGCAACGCCGAAGGATGGTCCGTCGGCCGGTGTCGGCATGGTCACGGCCATTGTCTCGGTGATGACCGGCATTCCGGTGCGCAAGGATGTTGCCATGACGGGCGAGATCACGCTGCGTGGCCGCGTCCTGCCGATCGGTGGTTTGAAGGAAAAGCTGCTGGCCGCTCTGCGCGGTGGCATCAAGACCGTGATGATCCCTGAGGAGAATGTGAAAGACCTCGCGGATGTGCCGGTCTCGGTGAAGAACGGGATGGAGATCATTCCGGTCGCCAAGATGGATGATGTGCTGAAGCACGCGCTTGTGCGCCAGCCGGAAGCCATCATCTGGGATGAGGAAGCGGAAGAAGCCGCTGCCGCAGCCCGCGCCGCCAAGCTGCGCGATGGTGAAGGTGCTACGGCGCACTGACCATCTGTACACTGATAAATTGAAAACCCCGGGTGATGAGCCCGGGGTTTTTGTTTACGCGCTGCGGGTTAGGCGTTTCACGAAAACCTCGCAGCGTTTTTCGAAGCCCAGCTTTTCATAGAGGGCTATGGCAGCCGTATTGGTGGACCATGAATGCAGAAAGGGGATTTCGCCGCGTGCCAGGATACGCCGCGCCGCCATCGAAGACAGCGCGCCGGCGATGCCCTTGCCGCGGAAATCGGGATGGGTGCAGACAGCACTGATTTCGGTGGCGCCTTCAGGCTTGAAGCGTTCCCCGGCCATGGCGATGAGCTTGCCACCGGTCTTGACCCCGATGAAGCCACCCATGCGCGGTGTGCCCATGAGGAAGGGCCCCGGTTTGGTCAAGTTGGCAAGATCAAACATTTCGGCGAAATCGGCCTCGCCGAGTTCCACCATGTCGATATCGGGCACCAGCTTTTCCGGATGGGCCATGGTCAATTGATAGCCCCAGCCCAAATCGGCACCCTCACAGCCAGCAGGCGTGGATACCTTGTCACGTTGAAGCATGGCAATACCGCCGTTCTCCGGCACCATTTCGCCTAAAGCAGTGATCGCATCTTCACTCAGATCACGCGCGGCGGCAAAGATGGAAACAGAGGGCAGGAAGCGGAAGGCGAGTGTACTGCCTTCCGCCAGATGTGATTGCCGGGTGCGCAGGCCATGGAAGACAGGGTTGTCGAGAACGTTCATTTCATCTCTCCTTCGATCTTTCGAGCAGGGGCACTGCGTCTAGCGATTTTTCCAGCGCATCCAGCATGGTGAGAAGATCGCCTTTCAGTGGCTTGCAAGCATCGGCCACCGCGCGTTCAACGCAGGGCCAGAGGCCGGCGCGGGATTTGGCCACCGCCGCCTTGGCTTTGCGGGTGAGGCTGACTTGCTTCACCCGTCGGTCCTTTCCGGCCTTTACGGAGGCCAAGCTCAGACGCTGCAGCTGGTTGACGATGCGGGTGGCGCCGGGTTGCGACATGCCCAGCGCTTCGGCCAATTCCCCCACGCTGATGGTGCCCTTGGAATCGATGATGTGCATGCTGGTGAACAGGCTGGACGGAATATCGATGCCATGTGAGTCGGCCATCAGTTGCACATCGGCCTGCAAGCGTTCCCCCAGGCGGCGGAAGCGGCTGCCCAAAGTGAGATAGCCCTCGGCCTTTACGACATCCTCCACGTGCATCTCCATAGATAATTATATAACTTGTTATGTAATTTCGAAGAACTTGGCAAGTGGCGGGCTGGATGCAATAGTCGGCGCATCCGGAGGAGATTTCTAATGCGCTTATCTGTATTTGCCTTGGGCTTGCTGATCACCACGCCGCTGTTTGCGGCTTCACCAGATGGCATGATTACTTGCACCTTTCCGGTGAAGGCAGGTGATACTGCCAAATCACTGAAGGCCAAATTCGGCAAGCAGGCCGTCATCAAAACTCTGCCGGGTGCGGAAGGTGAAATGTACAAGGCGCTGGTGCTGTTCCCCAAGGACAAGTCCCGCGTGGTGAATGTGACGTTTGCCGATGATGCGATGACCAAGGTATCAAATGTGGATCCCGGCGGCGATGGCGCGGGCCGGGTGGTGGCGGGCGTTACAATGGGAACGAGCGTTGCCGATGTGCGCAAGGTCAATGAAGAGCCGTTCGACATTAGCGGGTTTGACTGGGATTATGGTGGCTTTGTCACTGATTGGCATGGCGGTGCGCTGAATGAAATGCCGGGCGGCTGTTCGGCGTCGATCCGGTTTGCCCCTGCTGAAGATGCGAACCTTCCGAACGACATGTCAGGCGATGGCGTGACGATCTCATCGGATGATCAACGCCTGCAGAAGGCAAAAGTGACGGTGCAGATGCTGGGGCTGAAATTCCCCTGAGATCAGCGCGCCACGGCTTCGATTACCGCCAGCAGGGCGCGCGGCAAGGTTTCAAAGGCGTAAGGCGCGTGCAGACGCTCCAGCCAGTGGTGATAGTCGCGGCCCCAGGGGCCCAGATTGATGGTGGGGTAGCCTGCCGGTTCATGCATCTCAAACAGGATACCCCAACCCGGCGTGTTGGCGGCCACGGCATCGAGCGAGCCTGCGGCCTCACCGAAGCAGCTCATATCGGAAATGCCGGCAAAGTAGTTCAGGGAACCTACGCCGAGGGGCGACACGGCCTTCTCAATGAGACTACGCAACTTCGTGTCCTGCATCAGGACGGCGGGATAAGGGATTGATCCAAAACCGATAACCACGGTTGGTTCGGTGAGGCCGGAGAGTGCCCAAGCGTGTTGGGTGAGGCGCTTGATCTTTTCTGGCACGTCGAGCGTGGCATCTGCGCTCAGGGTTTGAGCCATCTGGGCAAGGGGCTCGGGCGCGCATTTCTGCAGCAGGTCAGCGACGGTGATCAGGGCGATCTTGCGGTTCAGCCTTGCCTCCGCCCGGTCCAAGGCTGTGCGGGCCATTTCAAGGCTGGTGGCGAGAACTTCTGCAGGCCCGCGCTGGTATTGCAGCGTGTTCCAATAGACGAAGGCCGAGGCTGGCGTGGTGACGTTGTAAACCTGCTTCAGGTCCTTGGCATAGAG
This sequence comes from Aestuariivirga litoralis, assembly GCF_015714715.1. Lineage (NCBI taxonomy): Bacteria > Pseudomonadati > Pseudomonadota > Alphaproteobacteria > Hyphomicrobiales > Aestuariivirgaceae > Aestuariivirga > Aestuariivirga litoralis. The sequence goes on from NZ_WAHS01000001.1 coordinate 722,782, forward strand.
CACGGTGGGGGCGGCGGTGCGCTCATTGCCCATGATTTCGGCGAGCTGGGGCGACAGTTCGAATTCGGTGACCAGTTCTGCCGCGATGTAAGCCGCGTTGGCACCTTGGGCGGAATAGCCGGCATGAGTTTCCTGGCCGACGACGAAGGCCGTGAGCAGCTGCTTGCCGATCGAACCATAAGTGATGACGCGCGCGGCAGCGCCATCACCCAGATCGGCAATCGCATCGAGATTGATGACCAGCTTGATATCGAGGCCGTGCTCCTTTGCGGCCTGTTTGAGATCGGGGATTGCGGCGCGTGCGCCGGCTGAACCATTTTCCTCATCGGCCACCGCGAGGAACAGCAATGTGGCTTCGCCCTGATAGGCATTGATGGCGGCAAGCCCTGCTGCCAGTCCGGCTTTCATGTCAAGCAGGCCGCGGCCGGGTAGAAAGTCGCCGCTTTCAAAATCGGCGAGGGCCAGCGGGTTTTCGCCCGTGGCCTTGAGGCGCGCAATGGTGGCAGCAAGCAAGGCTTCAGCATCGAAGGCAGGCAGGGCACCGTAGTCATCAACCGGCACCACATCGAAATGGCCGGTGAGAACCACAGTGGCGTTCGATGTGCCCTTGCGCAGGGCGAAGAGATTCTTGCGGGCATGCGCGCCGCCGGGAATGGGCGTGGTCCAGATTTTGTCGAAGCCCATAAGCTCGCCTGCCAGCCAATCGGCAAATTGCGCTTCACTTGCGCTGCCGGTCACGCTGGGCTGCAGGGTGAAGCGCAGCGCCAGATCGCGTGCATGGGTGGCGAGGTCGTTGGTTTTGGCTTTCATGGCACAGCCATATCCCGTCACGCTGCATGAGAAAACCCCGGTGTGGATAAGACTTGTGCTATGCCTTGCCCAGAAAGCGGGCGGGCCCCGGGGTTGAACTGGTTTAGCTTGACCTTACAATGTGTTCCAGCACTTCAATCTGTTCCCGCATCTGACCGTGCTTGAGAACTGCACGCTGGCGCCGATCTGGGTGCGCAAACAACCCAAGGCGCAGGCCGAAGAGACAGCGATGAAATTCCTCAAGCGCGTGAAGATTCCGGAACAGGCATTGAAATATCCGGGCCAGCTATCGGGCGGCCAGCAACAGCGCGTGGCGATTGCACGCGCCTTGTGCATGAACCCGAAGATCATGCTGTTCGATGAACCAACCTCGGCGCTTGATCCGGAAATGATCAAGGAAGTGCTGGAAGTGATGGTGGATCTGGCGCAGGGCGGCATGACCATGCTGTGCGTCACGCACGAAATGGCCTTCGCGCGGCAAGTGGCCGACCGCGTCATTTTCATGGATCAGGGGCAGATCGTTGAAGAAAACGAACCACAGGAATTCTTCAGCCACCCGAAGAATGCGCGCACCAAGTTGTTCCTGGAGCAAATTCTGCACTGATTTCGTGACCGTTCGAAAACGGCATGTTGAACGTGGTTTGACCCTCCGCATAGCGTTGCGTCAAACACATGTGCACGCAACTCGCGTTGTCACATAACTGAATTATTGCCACGTCAAATGCTCGCTCCGTCAAACAGGAGACGAGACACCATGACATCAACGGTAATCAAATCGCTTCGCACTGCTGCGGCTTCGCTGGTCGCACTTTCAGTTGCGCTGCCCTCGCTGGCTCACAGCGCTTCGATGGACGAAATGGTTGCTGCCGCCAAGAAAGAAGGCGAACTCACCGTTATCGCTTTGCCGCACGATTGGTGTGGCTATGGCGACGTGATCGCCGGCTTCAAAGCCAAGTATCCCGAAATCAAGGTCAACGAACTCAACCCCGACGCTGGTTCGGGCGATGAAATCGAAGCCATCAAGGCCAACAAGGATAACAAGGGACCGCAGTCGCCTGACGTGATCGACGTTGGTCTGGCCTTCGGCCCGCAGGCCAAGAAGGACGGCCTGATCCAGGCTTACAAGGTTGCGACTTGGGCTGACATTCCGGACAATGTGAAGGATGCCGACGGCTTCTGGTACGGCGACTATTACGGCGTGATGGCTTTCGGCGTGAACAAGGACGTCATCAAGGAAACCCCGAAGGATTGGGCTGACCTGCTGAAGCCGGCTTACGCCAATTCAGTTGCCCTCACCGGCGATCCGCGCGCTTCGAACCAGGCCATTCTCGCCATTCTCTCGGCTGGTCTCGGCCAGGGTGCCAAGGCTGGCAAGGAATCGGGCACCAAGGGCCTCGAATTCTTCGCTCAACTCAACAAGGCTGGCAATTTCGTTCCAGTCACCGGCAAGTCGGGCACCATCGCTCAGGGCCAGACCCCGATCGTCGCTGCCTGGGACTACAATCTGCTGGCCTGGCGCGACAGCCTGAAGGGCAATCCCCCAATGGACGTTGTGATCCCGACCTCGGCCTCGCTCGCTGGCGTTTATGTGCAGGCCATCTCGGCCTACGCACCGCACGTCAACGCTGCCAAGCTCTGGATGGAATACCTGTATTCGGATGAAGGCCAGATCGGCTGGTTGAAGGGCTATTGCCACCCGTCGCGCTTCAACGCGCTGTCGGCTGCCGGCAAGGTTCCGGCTGACCTGCTGGCCAAGCTGCCGCCGGCTGAAGCCTATGCCAAGGCCATTTTCCCGACCGTGGAAGAGCAGGCTGACAACAAGACCGTTGTTTCGGGCGAGTGGGACAAGGTCGTAGGCGCCCAAGTCAAGTAACTCTCCCTGATCTCCGCGCGGACTCCTCGCCGCGCGGAGGTCTTCATTTTCATCAAAGATACGGCCACCCATGACTGATGTCGTTGACGCCAAGACGCTGCCCATTGAACGCCCGCAATCTGCTTTGTGGCGCGGCTTCCTGCCGTGGTTGGGTCTCGCACCTTTCACCATTTTCGTATTGCTGTTCCTCATCCTGCCGACGATGAATATCGTGGCCGGTGCTTTCCAGACCGCAGATGGCAGCTTTACATTTCAAAACATAATCGACCTGAACACATCGAACATCCTCGGCGCGTTCTGGGTGTCGATGAAGATTTCATTTTTGACAGCGCTTCTGGGCTGCGTGATTGGCTTGCTGCTGGCTGCTGCGGTCACCAAAGGTGGCTTGCCATCCTGGCTGCGCGATACGACCATGACATTCTCCGGAGTGGCTTCAAATTTTGCCGGCGTTCCGTTGGCCTTCGCATTCATCGCCACGTTTGGCCGCCTGGGCCTCGTGACCCTGATCTTCCGTGACTGGTTCAATATCAATCTTGCTGCCAGCGGCTTTAACCTCATCAGCTTTACCGGTCTGGCGCTGACATATCTGTATTTCCAGATCCCGCTCATGGTACTGATCGTGACGCCTGCTCTGGACGGAATGAAGCGCGAATGGCGCGAAGCTGCAGACAGTCTGGGCGCCTCAGGCACGCAATATGTCACAATGGTGGCGCTGCCGATCCTGTGGCCCACATTGCTTGGTACGTTCGCCCTGTTGTTCGCCAATGCCTTTGGTGCTGTCGCTACGGCGATGGCGCTGACTGGATCTTCACTGTCGCTGATGCCGATTGTTCTTTTCGCGCAGATCCGTGGCGACGTATTGCAGAATCCGCATCTCGGTTACGCCATTGCCTTCGCCATGATCGCCATCACCGGTGTTGCCAACCTGATCTATATCGTGCTGCGCGGCCGCGCTGAAAGGTGGCAGAAATGAAGGCGACGAAAATCTGGTCGTGGATCATCTTCGTCATCGGCGTCATCTATTTCCTGCTGCCGCTGATCGCCACGTTTGAATTCTCGCTGCGCGCGCGGCGCGGCGTCTATTCCTTCGACGCCTACCAGAATGTGCTGGGTGATCCGCAATTCCGGGAGACCTTTGGCTTTTCACTGGTGGCTGCCGTAGCGACAATCATTATCGGCTCGCTGATCGTGGTACCAACGGCTTATTGGGTGCGCCTGCGGCTGCCGCAAGCACGTTCGCTGGTGGAGTTCATCACGCTACTGCCGCTGATCATTCCGGCCATCGTTATCGTGTTCGGCCATATCCGCATGTTCAACACGTCCAGCTTCTTGCCGCTGCTGGGCTCGGTGCCCGGTACCAATGTGCTGCTGGTGTTTGGTTATGCTGTGTTGTCGCTGCCCTATATGTACCGCGCGGTGGATACCGGCTTGCGCACCATCGACGTGCGCACTTTGACCGAAGCCGCGCAGAGCCTTGGGGGAGGGTGGTTCACTGTCCTCTTCCGGGTGATTTTTCCGAACTGCTTTGTCGCCGTCGTATCAGGCGCCTTCCTGACCTTTGCCATCGTCATCGGTGAATATGTTTTTGCGGCACTGCTCAACCGCCCGGCATTCGGCCCCTACATGGTCTGGATGGGTGGCAACAAGGCCTATGAACCGGCGGCCCTTGCCGTCATCGCTTTCGCCATCACCTGGGGCTGCATGGGTCTCATCCAGATGGCAACCCGCTTCTCAAAACACAACATGGTCAAACGCTGATGTCCTACTTGCAACTCCACAATATCACCAAGAGCTATGGCCAGACGCAAATCGTCAAGGGCTTCGACCTGGATATCGCCAAGGGCGAGTTCGTGTCCTTCCTTGGACCATCGGGCTGCGGCAAGACAACCGTGCTGCGCATGGTGGCTGGCTTTGAAGCGCCGACGTCGGGCTCGATCACCATCGAGGGCAAGGACATTGTTTCGCTGCGGGCGAGCCAACGCAATATCGGCCTGGTGTTCCAGGCCTACGCGTTGTTCCCGAACATGACGGTGGCGAAGAATGTGGGCTTTGGCCTCAAGGTTGCCGGTGAAAAGGCTGACGTGATCGAAGCGCGCGTCAAGGAAATGCTCTATCTGGTTGGCCTTTCAGACAAAGGCGACCGCTATCCCTTCCAGCTTTCGGGCGGCCAGCAACAGCGCGTGGCATTGGCCCGTGCGCTTGCCGTGCGCCCGCGTGTGTTGTTGCTGGACGAGCCGCTGTCGGCACTTGATGCGAAGATCCGCGTGAGCCTGCGCAAGGAAATCCGTGACATTCAACGCTCGCTCGGCATCACCACGATTTTCGTGACGCATGACCAAGAAGAAGCCTTGTCGATCTCCGATCGCGTGGTGGTGATGAATGCCGGCATCGCTGACCAAGTCGGCGCTCCGCATGAAATCTACAACCGCCCCAAGACCAAGTTTGTCGCCAATTTCGTCGGCACCTTGAACAGCATTCCCGCCACCATCGTGGACCGGAAGAAATCGAAGCTGAAGGTTGGTGAGCAGAAACTCAACCTGCAGCCGATCTTGCTGAGCCGCCACGTGGGCGACACGGTGAACATTGCCATCCGCCCGGAATCGATGCGCCTCGGTTCGCGCAGCGACAAGGATGTGTCACTGGATGGCACGATTGAGGAAGTGCAATTCCTGGGTTCAGTGCTGCGCCTGCGCGCCAAGATCGATGATACGCATGTGAGCCTCGATACATTCAACGATCCGCAAATGCCGCCACCGGCGCTGGGCCAGAGAGTGGCGATGAGCTTCTCGCCGAATGACGTGATTGTGCTGGAAGAGTAGTCCTTCTCAAAGTCCAAATGAAAAACCCCGGTGTCGCCACCGGGGTTTTGTATTTTCACCAATCGCAAACTGCGATTTTGGCTTTTCTTGCGAAAAGCCAAAACGCTTTAGCAGCTGTAATACATATCGTACTCAACCGGATGCGGGGTCATTCGGTAGCGGTCTTGCTCTTCCTGCTTCAGTTCGAGATAGCTTTCGATCTGGTCCTTGGAGAACACGTCGCCCTTGGTCAGGAATTCATGGTCAGCCTTGAGGCTGTCGATGGCTTCCTGGAGCGAGCCGCAGACGGTCGGAACCTGGGCCAATTCTGCCGGGGGCAGATCATACAGGTTCTTGTCCATGGCCGGGCCGGGGTGGATCTTGTTCAGGATGCCGTCAAGGCCAGCCATGATGATGGCCGAGAAGCACAGATAGGGGTTGGCAGTCGGATCGGGGAAGCGGACTTCCACGCGCTTGGCTTTCGGGTTCGAGGTGAACGGAATGCGGCACGAGGCTGAACGGTTGCGCGACGAATAGGCCAGCAGCACCGGTGCTTCATAACCCGGCACCAAGCGCTTGTAGCTGTTGGTGGATGGGTTGGTGAAGGCGTTCAGCGCCTTGGCATGCTTGATCACGCCGCCGATGAAGTAGAGGCATTCCATCGACAGATCGGCATATTCCTTGCCGGCCATCATCGGCTTGCCGTCTTTCCAGATCGAGAAGTGGCAATGCATGCCCGAGCCGTTATCGCCGTAAACCGGCTTCGGCATGAAGGTTGCGGTCTTGCCGTAGGCATGAGCCACGTTGTGGATGACATACTTGTAGATCTGCATGTGGTCGGCAGCGATGACCAGCGGCTGATACTTGGTGCCGAGTTCGTGCTGCGAGGAGGCCACTTCGTGATGGTGCTTTTCAACAGCCAGGCCCATTTCGCCCATGACCGACAGCATCTCGCCGCGCATGTCCTGCGCTGAGTCCATCGGGTTCATCGGGAAGTAGCCGCCCTTGATGCGCATGCGGTGGCCCATATTGCCGCCTTCATAGTCGCGGTCAGAGTTCTTGGGCAATTCCACGCCGTCAACTTCAAAGCCGACCTTGTAAGGCGAGGTCGAGAACTTCACGTCGTCGAACACGAAGAATTCAGCTTCGGGGCCAACGAAAATCGTATCGCCGATCTTGGTCGACTTGAGATAGGCCTCAGTGCGGTGAGCGATCGAGCGCGGGTCGCGGTTATAGCCTTCGCCCGTGCCTGGATCAGCGATGTCGCAGAACACGGCAAGCGTGGTCTGGGCATAGAAGGGATCAAGGTGAACCGAAGAAGCATCCGGTTTCAGGATCATGTCGGATTCATTGATGGCCTTCCAGCCGGCAATCGACGAGCCGTCGAACATCAGGCCTTCTTCCCAGGCATCTGCACCCATCTGGGAGACGTCCATGGTCAAATGCTGCATCTTGCCGCGCGGATCGGTGAAGCGCAGGTCCACATATTTGACGTCCTTGTCCTTGATCATCTGCAGGACTGCCGCGACGTCTTTCTTTACTTCTGCCATAGGAAATACCCTCTCTGTTAGGCGTTAGATTCTTTTATTATGTCTCTTTTAGTTTTCGCTTCTTTGCACTCGCAAGTCTGCAACTTGCTCGTTCGAAGCTAGAGCGCGTCCGTGCCGGACTCGCCGGTGCGGATGCGGATGGCTTGCTCAACGGTGGAAATGAAAATCTTGCCGTCACCGATGCGGCCGGTGCGGGCGGCGGCCTGGATGGCTTCAATGGCCTTGGCCACCAGCTCATCCGAGACGACGATTTCCAGCTTCACCTTCGGCAGGAAATCGACGACATATTCGGCGCCACGATAGAGTTCAGTGTGGCCCTTCTGGCGGCCGAAGCCTTTGGCTTCCGTGACAGTAATGCCCTGGATGCCGACGCCTTGCAGCGCTTCTTTCACCTCATCCAGCTTGAACGGCTTGATGATGGCTTCGATTTTCTTCATGTTTGAGCCTCTTAGTTTGCCAAAGAGCTTGCAGGGGGCGTGCCAGACTCGCAACGCAATGATTTCAATGCGTTAGAATGAACGGCAGAGCCATAGGCGTGAGTCATAGCCTGATTTTTGACCTCGATGATTATTTTTTCAGCATCTGCTTTTTCCTCTTTCAGGATGGAACAAGTGCGATGAACTTTGCGTAATGATCATGAGCCGCGAAGGGCTTCAAATCCAAGCGAAAATCAAGGGAGTGATGCGATGAAACTGTTTCCGGTACTTGCAGCCAGTGTGATCCTGATCGGGGCGTCCAGCCTTACCGCACAGGCCGACCCCGCCAGCATGTCATTCTTCATCACCAGCGCTGGCATGGGCCACGGTGCCAATCTCGGTGGCCTTGATGGGGCAGACGCCTATTGCGGCCAATTGGCCAAGGCTGCGGGTTCGGCCAAGACATCCTGGCATGCCTATCTCTCGACAACAGCTCCCGAAGGCAAGCCCGGCATCAATGCGCGCGACCGGATCGGCAAAGGGCCGTGGATGAATGTGAAGGGCGATGTTGTCGCCAAGTCGGTTGAGGATTTGCATTCCGACGCCAACAACATCACCAAGGACACGGCGCTGACTGAAAAGGGCGAGAAGGTGAATGGCAAGGGCGATCAACCCAACACCCATGACATGCTGACCGGCTCTGATCCGCAGGGCCTCTATTCAACGGCCGGTGGCGACACGACCTGCAAGAACTGGACGAGCGACGGCGAAGGTTCAGCCATTCTCGGCCATCATGACCGGCAGGGTTTGGCGGATTCACGGCAGATGCATTCCTGGAACTCGGCGCATGGATCAGCCGGTTGCAGCCAGGATGCTTTGGTGAAAACCGGTGGTTCGGGTCTGTTCTATTGTTTCGCAGCAGAATAATTTCCGTTTCATTTTCCTGAAGCATATTTCGCAGCCTTTGCTAAGGTCTATCGGGGGCTTTGGCCGGGAGTATTCCGCTGCAGCAAGAGGTTTCAACACAGTCGCGCATTGCGGGCTTTGATGCCTTGCGGTTGGCCGCTGCGTTTGCCGTCGTTTGGGGGCACGTTGCGACCTTTGCGGTGTACTGGAAGCCGGATGCAGCTGATCCCAATTGGCTTTTTGCTGATTTCGCATTTGCCTTCAGCCGCTGGGCGGTTCCTGTGTTTCTCATGATGATGGGCACGCTTTGGGCTACGCGTGGTGGAGAAACTTTCTCCATCGCGCTGTGGCGGCGCAGGCTGCTTCGCATCGTTGCGCTGACGCTGGCCTCCTCCCTGCTTTACCTCACGATTTCGATCTTCGTGGTGGGCGATATCGAGAAGGAGGGCGTGCTTGGCGCGATGATGGGCGGCCTGCCGTTTCATCATCTGTGGTTCCTCTATCTTGCCACTGGAATTTATTTCTTCGCACCGATTGTGATGTGGGTCTGGCTGCGGCTACCGCGCACTTTGCGTTTTGGTATTATCGGCGCCGTCTTCCTCGCCTCGCTTTTCGCCTGCTGGCCTGGGCATGGACTTGCCATCAAAGCCATCGTCGGGCTGGCCATTTGCAGTTACTTCGTCATTGGCATCGAGCTTGCGCGTTGGCCCGCACCGGGTAAGAGCGAAGCCGTGTTCTGGGGCCTGGCATTTGTTGCGAGCGGCACGGCAGCTGCGGTGACGGGGGCAGCACTGGTGGGGCAGCTAGGCTGGGGCGGCTTTGAATATCCGTGCTCCTTCGGACATGTTTTCGTTGCCATCATGGCCGTGTCGGTGTTCCGGCTGGCGCCGCTGTTGCCGGCATCGGCGGGTGTGCAGCGAATGGCCCGGGCCACACCGCTGATTTATGTGCTGCACCCGATCGGAATCATCTTCTTCTTTGCCCACCGGCTACAGGATTTATGGAAGTTGTATCCGGTCGGAATTCCTGTCGTTTCGGTTCTTGTTTTTGCCACGGCGCTGGCGGCTTCCATGCTATTACTGAGCGGATTCCGCATGGTGATGGGATCGCGACCGGGGAACGTTGGTAAGGGACATGTATCTCAATAAATTCAAGCTGGACGGCAAGGTTGCGGTGATCACGGGTGCGGCGCGCGGCATTGGCTTTTGCACCGCTGATGCGCTGTCGGAAGCGGGTGCTGAAGTCATCCTGACCGACTTGAATGCCGAAGCCACGGAAGCCTCGGCGCAAAAGTTGCGGGACAAGGGCCGCAAGGCATCAGCTTTCGCGCTCGATGTGACGGATTCCAAGGCGGTCGAAGCGACGGCGCAAAAGATCATCAAGGCGCATGGCCAGGTTGATATTCTGGTCAACAATGCCGGCATCGCATTGTCCTTCGTCCCGGCCGAAGTGATGGATGATTTCACCTGGAACAAGGTGATGGATGTCAATCTGAACGGTGTGTTCTGGTGCTGCCGCTCATTCGGCAAGCACATGCTGGAGCGCAAGCAGGGCGCCATCGTCAATCTGGGCTCGATGTCGGCTGACATTGTGAATTATCCTCAGGAGCAGGCGCAGTACAATGCTTCCAAGGCTGGGGTGCATCACCTGACGCGCTCGCTGGCGGCGGAATGGGCGGAGCGTGGCGTGCGCGTCAATGCCGTGGCGCCGACTTACATCGAAACAGAAATGACCAAGGGCGTGCATGAGCGCCCGCCGGAGGTTCTGAAGGAATGGGTCGATTCCACGCCGATGGCGCGCATGGGCAAGCCGGAAGAGATTGCGTCGGTGATCCTGTTCCTGGCCTCTGATGCCGCGAGCCTGATGACCGGCGCTTGCGTGGCGGTGGATGGCGGCTACACCTTGTGGTGAGCGATTATGGCTGAACAGACTTATACGGGTGGCTGCCAATGCGGGGCGGTGCGCATTGAGGTGCAGGTGGATCTGGACAAGACGCGGACATGCAACTGTTCGCGCTGCCAGGCACTGGGCGCGGTGTGGGGGTACACATCGCTCGACAAGCTGAAAGTGCTGTCGGGCGAAGACCAGCTCACCACCTTCACCTTCAACCGCAATGTGGGGCAGCACAAGTTCTGCAAAATCTGCGGCATTGAATCTTTCGCGGTGGGTTCCATCGCGGTGATCAATGCCAATTGCCTCGATGGTGTTGATCCGCGCGCCCTCAAGCCGGAACATGCTAATGGCCGCGCGACATGACGGCATGGCGCAAGGGAGAAGCCCATCGCGCTTGGTTGAGGAAGCAGGCCGATAGTCTGTTTGATTTCTATCAGGCGGCAGCGCTTCATCCGGTAGGTGGCTTCTATCAGCTGGGTGACGATGGCAAGCCGATGAACGCGCTGCGCCAATTGCACGCCACGTGCCGTATGGTGCATTGCTTTGCGCTGGGCCAGTTGCTGGGCCGCGAAGGGGCAGCGCGGTTTGTTGATCACGGCATGGACTATCTGTGGAAGGCGCACCGCGATACCGCGCATGGTGGCTATGTCTGGTCGCTCAATAATGACGGCATCGTGGATGGCAGCAAGCAGGGCTATGGCCATGCCTTTGTACTGCTGGGGGCCAGCAGTGCAAAGATTGTGGGCCATCCGGATGCGGATCGTTTGTTGGCGGATGTGAGCGAGGTTCTGACCACGCGCTTCTGGGATGAGCAGGCGGGCGCACAGCGTGAAGAATTTGCGCGCGACTGGAGCGAGATCAGCACCTATCGCGGCCAGAATTCCAACATGCATCTGGTCGAGGCCTTGATAGCGGCGCATGAGGCCACGGACGAGGGCGTTTATCTGCAACGCGCTGAGCGGATCGCCGCATTGATCATAGGCAAGCATGCGGCCGATCTGCGTTGGCGGGTGGCCGAGCATTTCGATGAAAAATGGAATGTGGATTTTGACTATCAGGGCAATGATGTGTTCCGCCCGGCTGGAACCACGCCGGGGCATTCGCTGGAATGGGCCCGGCTGCTGCTGCAGCTGTGGGAACTGGGTGGGCGCAGGCAGGACTGGATGAAGCTTGCCGCCGCGAAACTTTTCAAGACCAGCATCGCGATTGGTTGGGATCAGGACAAGGGCGGCTTCTACTACGCACTCGACTGGCAGAACCGCCCACGCCTGCGCCAGAAGCTGTGGTGGCCGATGACTGAGGCGATTGGTGCGGCGCATTTTCTGGCCGAGCATGATGAAGACCCGTTCTTCGAGGAATGGTATCAGCGGCTGTGGAATTTCTGCGATGCGCATTTCATCGACCATGCTCAGGGCGGTTGGCACGTGGCACTGGGGGATGATTTGAAGCCGGCAGTCGGCTTCGAGGCAGGCAAGCCTGATCTTTATCACGCGCTGCAGGCCTGTCTCATTCCACTTTATCCGGCCACGGGAAGTCTGACCTCCGCGATCCGCTCTGGCATTTGAGCTTTTCCTGTTCTAGGAGAAACCAACAAGATTCTGAGGAGCGCACATCAAATGGCCAAGACACCTGCAAAGAAACACAAGATCGCCCTGTTGACCGCAGGTGGTTTGGCGCCGTGCCTCTCGGCATCCGTTGGGTTTCTGATCGCGGATTATTCCAAGAAGCTGCCCAAGGCCGAGATCATCGGTTACCGCAATGGCTATATGGGCCTGCTCAAGGGCTGGTCCGTGAAGGTGACGGCGAAGACGCGCAAGGATGCGCTGATCCTGACGCAACATGGCGGCTCGCCCATCGGCAACAGCCGCGTGAAGCTGACCAATGTGAAGGATTGCGTGAAGCGCGGCCTGGTCAAGGACGGCGAGAACCCGCTGCATGTGGCGGCTGAGCAATTGGTGAAGGATGGCATCACCATCCTGCACACGATTGGCGGTGACGACACCAACACCACGGCGGCAGATCTGGCCGCCTATCTGGCCAGCAACAATTATAATCTCACCGTGGTGGGCCTACCCAAGACCATCGACAATGACGTGATCCCGATCCGCCAGACTTTGGGCGCGGTGACGGCGGCCGAGCAGGGTGCCATCTTCTGGGAAAACTCGGTGAACGAGCAATCGACCTCGCCGCGCATGCTGCTCATCCACGAAGTGATGGGCCGCAATTGCGGTTGGCTGACGGCTGCCACCGCCGACACCTACCGCAAGCGCCTCAAGAAACTGAAATTCGTGCCCGATTTCAATCTGTCGATGGCGCACAAGGATATTGATGCGGTTTATGTGCCGGAAGTTTCGGTTGACCTTGAAGCGGAAGCCAAGCGCCTTTCCGCGCTGATGGACAAGAAGGATTGCGTGTCGATTTTCCTGAGCGAAGGGGCCGGCATCGAAGACATCGTGGCCGAGATGCGCGCGCGCGGCGAAGAGCCGGAGCGTGATGCCTTCGGCCATGTGAAGATCGACAAGATCAATCCCGGTGCCTGGTTTGCCAAGCGCTTTGCCGACATGGTGAAGGCGGAAAAAGTTCTCGTGCAGAAGTCGGGTTATTTCGCCCGCTCGGCCAAGGCCAACAAGGATGACTTGGCGCTGATCAAGATGATGTGCGCTGAGGCTGTCAAAAGCGCGCTCAAGGGCGTGTCCGGCGTGATCGGCCATGACGAGGAACAGAAGGGCAAATTGCGCGCCATCGAATTCCCCCGCATCAAGGGCGGCAAGGCGCTGGATGTGAAGCAGAAGTGGTTTGGCCAGTTGCTCAAGGATATCGGCCAGCCGATGGGGAAGACCCAAGAGGTGAAGCACTGAGCGTTACGCCGCACCGGTGGGTGATGCCCGCCGGTGATTGCGTGTTCACACCTATCGACCCGACGGCAGGCTTGCGTTAGCTTGGTTCTGCGCCTTGTTGTTGCGCGTGGAGGATGGGCATGTCAGAACACTGGACGGGCGGTTGCCAATGTGGGGCCGTTCGTTACGAGCTTTCCGTGCGGCCAACCAATGCCTGCATTTGCCATTGCCGCATGTGCCAAAAGCAATTCGGCAATTTCTTCGGTGCCTTTGCCGATGTGAATACGTCCGACTTCAAGTTGACGCGCGGTGAAATCAGCTATTTCAAGAGTTCAGATGATGCCTTGCGCGGGTTCTGCCGCGACTGCGGAACGCCCATCGCCTACAAATTCGCCTCGCAGCCTAAAATTTCGGTTTCGATTGGCTCGCTGGACCGGCACTTGGACATGAAACCGCAATTCCAGTATGGGCTTGAATCGCGCGAGCCGTGGCTCCTGGAGGTCCTGTCGCTTCCCGGGTCGGTAACTGGCGAAGGCGATAATGGCGTAGGCGACACGCCGGAAAGATTTGAAAAGATCCGCCTGAGCAGCAAACAGCACCCGGATCATGATACGGCAAATTGGCCCCCGCGGCCTCTTTGACTTCGTCATGCGCGGAGCCCTGACATTCGGGCCGGGTTGGCTCCGCGCATGTGAGGTGGTGTTCTAGTAAGCCTGGATCGGCAGCAGGCCACCGGGGCCGACCATAACCATCCAGATCTGGTCCGGGCCGGCCTTGATGATTTCCGGCGGTGCGCCTTTCACTTCGATCTTGATGTCGCCGGGTGCCACATCCATCGTCGGGCCGTCCGGGGCCTTGGCACCCGCGCCACCTTTGACCTTCACCTTCTTACCATTCACACTGACTTCCGCAGCGCTGTCATTGATATTGCCGAGGGCGAGTTTCACCTGGCCGGGCTTGGGGAACAAAGGTGACTTCGACGCCGCCGCCTTGTCGCTGATGCTGAGCGTGGCGGAAGCGCCATCGCCTTCCTTCTTGATCGCAACCGTCAACGGGCCGTTCGGCGTGTCATAGACCAGCACGACATTGTCTTCGCCCGTGTGCTCAGATGTGGTGGTGAAACCCTTCTTGGGCAATTCGTTCTGGTAGAACGCAGTGAGATCAATCACCGACGCGGATGTGGTGACGTTGATTGACTTGCGGAAGATCGAAGATTCGGACCCCAGCATCGAATGCTCGGTCGGGACCGGATAGCCATCCTTGTCCTCGGCGACCAAGGCAACTTTGCTGCCGCCCGCGTCTGCATTGCCTGAATCGGAATCGCCGCTGTCACCTGAATCTGCTGAATCAGTAGGCTTGCCATCGCCAGCCAGGCCATCACCGGTGCCGTTGATCATGGCGTGATCACCCATCTGCATGATGGTGAGATTGACGTCCTTGCCATCCTTCTTGAACATCAGCACTTGCATGTTGTCATTGTGGATGACGGAAGGGCTTTCCTTCCAGCCGGCCTTTTTCATCTCGGTCTTATAGAAGGCGGCGAGATCCTTGACCGAGGTCGTTGAGGTATAATCCAGCGTGCCGCTGGCGGCGTCGGGCGAATAGCTCAGGTCTTCCACACCATCGGGAATGGGGATGGGCGGCTTGGCATCTTCAGCGCGCACATAATGGCTGGCCAAGGTGAGCGTTGCAAACAAGGTGAGAGAAAAAAGCGGAACAGCGAAACTGGCTGCGCCAAAAAGACGTCGCGTCATGGACGATTACTCCAATGCTAGCACCCTCTGCGGGCTATCTAACATGAAGTTCAGGAAGAGACCACAGGGGAAATCAATATCTTGTCGATGCGGGTGCGGTCCATATCGACCACTTCAAAGCGCCAGTTGTTCCAGGTGATGTGATCGCCAGCCTTGGGGATATAGCCCAGCTTTGACAGCATGAAACCGGCCAGCGTGGTGAAATCATCCGTTCCATCCGCCATGCCGGAAATGCCAGTCAGGTCCTGCATCTCGTGGGTGGAAAGCCCGCCATCGGCCAGCCAGCTGCCATCCTCGCGCTGCACGGCGGAATAGTCTTCGCGGTGGGCGGGCTCGGGTAACACGCCGACGATGAATTCCATGATGTCCTTCATGGTGATCAAGCCCTGAAGTGCGCCATATTCATCAACAATGAGCGCCATGTTGGAGGAGGATTGTTTGAAGGCCTCCAGCGTTTCCAGCACTGAGCGCGATTCCGGCAGGTAGATCGGCTTGTGCACCATGCTGCGCAGATCAAACTTCGCAGCCGACTGGCGCAGCAGCATGTCCTTCACCACCACGATGCCGAGGATTTTATCAGGTGTCTTGTCCATCAGCGGATAGCGCGAATGACGGAACTCCCGCACTTTGCGCAGCACGGAGGCTTTGGGCTCCTTCACGTCCAGCCAGACAATGTCCTTGCGGTGGGTCATGGCGGCGGTGACGGAAATATCGTCGAGCCGCATCACGCGGTCCATGATCTGGCGCTCCGCCGGTTCCAGCGCGCCGCCTGCGGCACCCTCCGCGATGGCGGCTTTGACATCTTCTTCGCTGACTGAATTTGGTTCATCCGTTTTGATGCGTAGCAGGGCCAGCACCGCGCGGTTGGAAAAATCCAGCACGGCGACGACCGGGCGCGTGATGAGAGAAAGCCAATAGATCGGCATGGCAATCGCGGTCGCCACTGTATCCGCATGGCGCAGGGCGATCTGCTTGGGCACCAATTCGCCGATCACCAGCGAGAGATAGGTGACGCCGGTGACAACGATGGCGATCGCAATGTCATCGGCGCGCGTGCCGAGATCGGGATTGAGGCTGAGGAAATAGGCACCCAGGGGCTCCGCCAATGTCACGCCGCTGAAGGCACCAGAGAAGATGCCAATCAAGGTGATGCCGATTTGCACGGTGGACAGGAATTTACCCGGATCATCCTTCAAATCGAGCGCGATTTTGGTGGCGCGGTTCCCGGCTTGAGCGCGGGCCACCAGGCGGCTGCGGCGGGAGGAGACAACCGCAAGCTCAGTCATGGCGAAAACACCGTTGAGCAGGATGAGGAAGACGATAATCGCAATATCAAAAATCATGTGGCGTTAAATAGGCGCTGGCGGCTTGTTTCGCCAGAGCAAGGATGTGTATCTTTCAGGCATGACACTGGAAATTCTCACTCCTGCGGAAATGTATCAGGCCGATGCGCTGGCCTCTGGCGTGTTCGGCGCTTCCTCGCTCAAGCTGATGGAAAATGCCGGGCGCGCGGCGGCCGATGCGATCATTGCGCGCTTCAAGAAGCGGCATGTGGCAGTGATCTGCGGGCCGGGCAATAATGGCGGCGATGGTTTCGTGGTGGCGCGGTTGCTCGCTGCCAAAAAATGGCCGGTGAGCGTGTTCCTCACTTGCGAACTGATTCAGCTCAAGGGCGATGCCGCCTTGATGGCGAAGAAGTGGAAGGGGCGCGTGCATCCTTTTGCCAGCCTGGGGGCCAGCTTTGCGGGGCGGAACCGGCCAGCTTTGATTGTCGATGCGATCTTTGGCGCGGGGCTCAACCGGGAATTTCCACTGGCCTGGGCCGAGGCGATTGCGGCGGCGAAAGTTCCCACGGTGGCGATTGATGTGCCATCGGGGCTTGATGGTTTGACGGGGCGGCCGATTGGCGCCTGCATCACGGCTGATGTGACGGTGACATTCTTCCGCAAGAAGCCGGCGCATCAGTTGCAGCCGGGGCGCGCATTGTGCGGTGAAATTGTGCTGGCGGATATCGGCTTGCCGCTGCAGGTGCTGGAGGAAATACGCCCGCGGCTGTGGGAGAATTCAGCTCCGGAATTTCATGCGCTTGATGTGAGCGGGCATAAGTTCACCCGTGGGCATGCGGTGGTGTGGAGTGGGCCGGAACTTGCGACCGGAGCATCGCGGCTGGCGGCGCTGGCTGCGGCGCGGGTGGGGGCAGGGCTGGTGAGCCTAACGGGAGCTGAAGATGCGTTGAGGGTTCAGGCCGCGCATGTGACTTCGATCATGCTGAAGCCGGCGGAGAGCGATAGCGCGTTGGTTTCACTCCTCAGTGACCGGCGCATCAAGGCGTTTTGCATTGGGCCGGCGGCGGGCGTGTCGCATGCGCTGCGCCGCAAAGTTTTGGATGGGCTAAAATCGGGACCGGCCTGTGTGCTTGATGCAGACGCGCTGACGGCTTTTGCCGATGCGCCGCAGTCGCTGTTTGAGGCCATCCAGGCACACCCGGAACGGGGTTGCGTGCTGACCCCGCATGAAGGCGAATTCAATCGCCTTTTCAGCCTGTTGAAGGATTCAATTGAGAGCAAGGTAGAAGTGGCGCGGCGGGCTGCGGCGCTGTCCGGCGCGGTGGTGGTTTTGAAGGGGGCGGACACGGTGATCGCATCACCTGATGGGCGCGCAAGGATCAACAGCAATGCGCCGCCCACGCTGGCCACGGCGGGTTCAGGTGACGTTTTGGCGGGGCTGATCACGGGGCTTTTGGCTCAAGGATGGGATGCTTTTGGAGCCGCTTGTGCAGCTGTTTGGTTGCATGGGGAGGCCGCTGCGCGGGTTCCCCGGCGGACGCTGATTGCCGAGGACCTGATCGGGATGATTGGCCTGTGAAGAAGCTGATGGACAGTCCCGGCTTCCTGCTGCTGGGCACCGGGCTGGGGCTGGGTTTGAATTTCCCGCTAGGCAAGCTGGCCTTTGCGGCGGGATTTGCGGCGCCGGTTTGGGCGGCTTTCATTTCACTGGGGGCAGGACTGGTGCTGCTGGTGGTTGCCTCGCAGTCGGAAGCCTGGCCGCAGGACAAATTGGGGTTGATCCGCTTTTCCTTTCTGTCTGGTTTTCTCTCCTTCGTGATGCCCAATCTGATCACCTTTACGGTGATCCCCAAGATCGGCAGCGGATTGACCGGGCTGATGTTTGCAATTTCACCGATGATGACGGCCTTGCTGTCCTGGGCGTTCAATGTGCGGCCTCCTAACAAGCTGACGCTGATGGCCATCGGGCTCGGCTTCATCGGCGCGGTGGTGATCGTGTTCGGCAAGGATGGCGGCGTGGGCGGCGGCATTTCGCCGTGGCTGCTGCTGGCGCTGTGCATTCCGTTCTTTCTGGCGGCGGGCAATCTCTATCGCAGCCTGGGCTGGCCCAAGGATGCAGGGCCGCGGCTGCTGGGCAGCCTGACCAACCTGTCGGCCGTACCGTTTCTGCTGATTGTCGCATTGCTGCTGCATGGTACGATTGATCTTGCACCATTTGGGCAAGCGCCGCTTCTAGCCTTTTCGCAGCTACTGGCATCCAGCCTGATGTTCATGCTGTTCTTCCGGCTGCAGCAGGTGGGCGGCCCGACTTATCTGAGCCAGATCGGTTATGTGGGCGCGGCGGTGGGGCTGTTTGCCGGGGTGACGTTTCTGGGAGAGAGCTACCCAGTTGAAGTGTGGATAGGGGCGGCGATCATCGCGGTGGGGATTTCGCTTTCAACTTACGCTTCTACACGCGGCTAAGTCGCCGCCCAGAGCAGGCCGCGTTCCACCATGGTACGGAATTGTGGCACAGCGAATTCATCTGCCGTGTGACCCAGCGCGCAATAGAACACGCGGGCCTTGCCATAGATTTTCTTCCAGGCCACCGGCATGACAACGCCCTTGATGAAGTCGCAATGCGTGCCGTCAAAAGTCGTGGTGGCCAGCACTTCATTGGCGGGGTCCACATGCATATAATATTGCTCGGAGCGGTAATCGAAATCGGCGATGCCCTGCATGATAGGATCGTTTGGCTTGGTCACATTCACGCGGTAATCGATAATGTTGCCGGGATGGGACACCCACTGGCCGCCAGTCATGAACTGATATTCGGTTTCGTTGCGGAATGAATCGCACATCAGCCCGTGAAAGCCGCCGAGGCCCACTCCGCTGCGCACCGCGTCGCACAGGTTCTGCACTTCCTCCTCGCCGATCACCGACATGGTGATCATTGGCACGATGAGGTTCATTTTGTGGATGGCGGGATCAGCGAAAGCGGCGGTGGAGTTTTCCACCCGCACATCGAAATCTTTGGCGGCCAGCATATCGCGGATGACGTGAGCGGAACGTTCAGGCGTGTGGCCTTCCCATCCGCCCCAGACGATCAGAGCTTTCTTCTTCGTCATCTTAGTGCGCGCGCCGGGGCTTCAGCTGGTAACAATTGTGGTCGCGGTCAAAGCCGACGAAATATTCGCCCACCTGCGGGTGGCGCACGGGCTCGGCATTGTCATCAACCAGCAAGTTCTGCTCGGAGACATAGGCCACATATTCCGTATCCTCGTTCTCGGCGAGGAGATGATAGAAGGGTTGGTCCTTGCGGGGGCGGGCTTCGGCAGGGATCGAGTTCCACCATTCCTCAGTGTTGTTGAAGACCGGATCGACATCAAAAATCACACCGCGGAACGAGAACAGGCGGTGCCGGACAACCTGGCCGATCTGAAATTTGGCGTTGGGAAGAATGCTCATTGCCACTCCAAATTACCCAACAGGAGGGTGGGAACGCAAGGGGGCTTTAGCGCATGGCAAAAGGCAGTGGCCCTGCACCCTGCAGTCCCTGGCGCAATGCGGCATGGCGCAGAGGTGGGAATTTCTCCACTGCGGCCAAGGCGGTAGCGCGGGCGAGGTGGAAACCCTCAAGACCCGACAGAAGCGAGTGATTGAGCAAGCTGGTGACGGACAGCCTGGCCATCACATCCACACGGCGGGCCTTGTCATAGGCGGCGCAGACGGAGGCCGCACCGGGGTCTTCAGCCCCGATGATCAGATCAGCCGCAGTGGCGGCATCACGCAGCGAAAGGTTGAGGCCCTGGGCGCCGATGGGCGGCATCATATGGGCGGATTCGCCGATGAGCAAAGTGCGCGACCTCGCCAAAGTGGTGGCGCGTTGCATCTTCATGGCGAAGGTCTTGCGCGGGGTGACATTGGAGATGCGGCCCAGAGTGCCATGGCTTTCCAGCTGGATTTCGGTGGCGAGCTCTTGGCCGGTGAGGGCCAGCAGCTGCTCGATCTTTTCCGGGCGGGCCATCCAGACCAAGCTGGAACGGCGGCCGGGCAAGGGCACGGTGGTGAAGGGGCCATCCTGCTTGTGCCATTCGGTCGAGACATCGTCATGCGGGCCGGAATGATCAAAGCTGGTGACCAGAGCCATTTGGTCATAGCGCGAGGTGGCGAGTGAAAAGCCGAGCGCGCTGCGCAGCTGTGATTTGGCGCCGTCGGCCGCCAGCAGCACCTGTGCTGAAATTTGCTGGCCATCATCTGTGGTGACGCTGATCTGCGTGCCTTGATCGGTGGCGCTTTCGCTCTTGGCATTGATGAAGGTGACGCCTACCGCTTCGGCGCGCGCCTTCAAAGCCGGGACGAGATGTGTGAGCGGCACGTTGAAGCCGAATTCCTCCAGGTTCATTTCCAGGGCGGCGAATTCGATTGCGGGTGCTGAGACGAGATGCTGCAGATCATCGACCAGACGCAAACGCTTCAACGGCGCGCTGTGGTCCTTGATGGTACCTGGCCACACGCCGATGAAAGACAGCAGCTTCATCGCCGGCTGCATCAGTGCGGTGGTGCGCGGATCGTCCTGAATACCGGGCGCGATCACGGCCGTCTTCACGCCTTCTTGCGCCAGCAAAGTTGCGGCGGCGAGGCCTGCTGGCCCCGCGCCGGAGACGATGGCGGTGTAATCCGTCATCAGGCCTTGGGCTCGGTGTTGCGGAAGGAATCGCGCTTGATGAAGGCGCTGTGCCATTCACTCAATTGCGGGAAGGTTTCGCGCCAGCCGGGGGCGAGGCTGCGCAGATCAATGTAATGCAGCACCACGGCGGCGGCGATGCTGCCGAGATTGACCTCGGCCATTTCGCCCAGCCATTTGCCTTGCATCTCTTTCATGCAGGCGGCGAGGCGAGCCTTCTGGCGGGCTTCGAATTCCGGCCAGACTGCATCCCGGGGCCGCGAGAATTGTTCATAGCGCAGCGTCACTGAAGCATCGCCGAGTCCACATGCCAGCGCCAGCAAAGTGAGAACCCGGAAATGCTTGTTGCCCTCATCCGGCAGCAGCTTCTTGTTGCCAGACACATGACAGAAATATTCCATGATCACCCGGCTGTCATAGAGCGCATGGCCATGTTCGGTCTCCAGCACCGGCACCTTGGCGATGGGCGAGAGGGCCTCCAGCTCTGCCGTGACCTTGTCGGGGGCGGCGCGCATGTTGACCAGCTGCACCCGCATGCCGAGATCACATTCAAGGGCGGTGATCATGCTCATGCGCACGAAGGGGGAAATCAGATCGCCGTACAGTTTCATGGTTTTTTCTTTGGCTGCTTGGTGGGTTGTTTGTCGGATGGCTTTTCCGCGGGCGGTGGTGCCAGGATGCCGGGATTGAACGTCATGGACGGGTCTTTGTCAAAGAAGAAGGACGGGCGCAAAGTCACTTCATGCCAATAGGTGGGCAGGATCGGATAGTCCTCGGGCCGTGGCACATGGCGGAAGCCCATCGTGTACCAGAGCACCAGGTCTTCATTGTTGATCGAGCGCTTCTGCGCCACGAAGGCGGGCAGGCCTTCATCCTTGGTGGCGAGATTGGGATAGAGCCCGGCAGACCATTGCTCATCCGCCGCATAATGTGTGGCCCAGAGTGCATAGGCGGTGAAACCGGCGCGATATTGCGGCGGGTCGGCCTTGTCGAGCACCGAGGTGACGCTGTGGGCGCCATCAATCAGGTAACCAGGATTGTATTTCAGACCGGTCTTTTCATTGGGGTTGATCACGCGCCATGTTTCGCCGGCAGCGCCATGCTCCGGCGCCACCGGGCCTTCCGCGGCGTAGCGATCTGACTTCACCGTCCACAGCGATTTGCGGGTTTTTGAATTGGGGATTGCGGCGGGCATGATGCTGTCGCGCACCAGCGCGTTCTTTTCACCATCCACATCAAGGTCCATCCGGAAGGAGAAATAATGATCGTGGTTGGGAGCAATCGTATAGGGCGCGATCAGGTTGCCGTATTTGGTGGCTTCTGCTGCATTCGGATCATCCATGTCCTTCACCGCGGTGCCCTTGATGGCGTCGAAGCCGGTGGCCCCGACCTTCATGGTGATGTTGCCCTGCGGGGTAAACACATAGTCGATCAGATAGTCATAATTGCCGAGCGTGGCCACATGGCGCACCACCATTTCGGTTTGCGGTATGCCGTTCACATATTGGTCGGCCGCCGTATAGTGCCGCCAGGACGGATCGCCGGTGGCGCGTTCGAACACGCACAAAGCAGTGGGCCTAGTGTAGGTGCCGCCAATGTCATTGGGGAAGGTGAGATCGAAATAATAGGAGGCCAGCGGGCAATCGACGCCGGGACGCAGGCTTGAGATTTGATAACCGATGCCGAATTCACCGGCATCCATGAAGGTGCGGTAGGACCATGTCGGGTCGGGGTCCATGTAGGGCACGAAAATTTCCGAGAGATTGAGCTGATAGGCCACATCGCGCAGCCGCGCGCCATCCTGGAAACGGATGAGATTGAGGATCAATCCAGCGCGTTTGTCGGCCCTTGCATGCAGCGACCAGTTCGCCCATTTGATATCGAGATTGCCGCTGACCTGGATGTTGGTGCCTTGTGGGGCCATGATGGCGATCGGCTTCAGGGCGGGGCCGAGTTTCGGATCTGCATCACTGTAACCCGCCGGCATGGGCGGCATATCAACAACGCCATTATCGATCACATCCAGCACCTGGCCGGAATCGGTATCGACGATGCCCATCAGGCCCTCCACCGGGCGGGCGGCCACGGCGCTGATGCCATTGTCTTTCACGAAGCAGGGGATTTTGACGACGCGCTTGCCGTCGAGGCCGTCACCGGGGAAATAGCCGGCGGAATTGGGCGTGCAGAAGACATCCGCCTCCTTGAGCTTGCGCTTTTCGAGGGCGGCCTTGTAGCGCGGGTCGGCGATGAAGGCATCGCGGCCCTTATCCCATTCGAAATCCATGATCATCGGCTGGGCCGCGGGTTTAGGCGTGAACGATACGAGTTTTTTGGCGGAAAGATCGATCACCGCTTCATAAGTGATGAGGTTGCGGCGCAGGACCACGAAGGCCGATCTTGTGAAGGGCGTGCCAGGCTTCCAGGCGCGCATCACGTCCTTCTCGCCCGGCATCAAGGTGACAGCGGGGTAGACGGTGTTGGCATCGGCATTCTTGCTGTCGGTGAGGATTTTGACGGCCAGGGTTATTTCATCCGGCGTCAAAGCGTCGAGCGGGCCGAAGGGGCCCTTCTTGTCCGGCACTGCGGGGGCGGAAAAGGCCAGCCCGGCAAGGCAGAGGAGAATCATCAGGGCGAGAGGCGCGCGCTTTGTCATGCGCATTTTCTAAACCAGCTACGCGCCGAAATCATCAGCCAAGCTTGTGACCGAGGCGGCCTGCGACATCCTGGATGAACTGCCAGGCCACGCGGCCCGAGCGCGCGCCACGGGTGACCGACCACTCATTGGCCCGATGCTCAAGGTCTTCTTTCGCAATCTTCAGGCCGAAATGCTTGGCATAGCCATGCACCATGTCGAAATAATCATCCTGCGAGCAGTTGTGAAAGCCGAGCCAGAGGCCGAAGCGATCCGACAGTGAGACTTTTTCCTGTACCGCTTCAGAAGGCGAAATGGCGGTGGAGCGTTCATTCTCGATCATGTCGCGCGGCATCAAGTGGCGGCGGTTCGAGGTAGCATAGAACAGCACATTTTCAGGCCGGCCTTCGAGGCCGCCATCGAGAGCTGCCTTCAGTGACTTGTAGCTGGTGTCATCACCATCGAACGAAAGATCGTCGCAGAACACAATGAAGCGGAACTTGGCTGCGGCGCGCAGGATGGCC
Source organism: Aestuariivirga litoralis (assembly GCF_015714715.1). Taxonomy (NCBI): domain Bacteria; kingdom Pseudomonadati; phylum Pseudomonadota; class Alphaproteobacteria; order Hyphomicrobiales; family Aestuariivirgaceae; genus Aestuariivirga; species Aestuariivirga litoralis. The sequence goes on from NZ_WAHS01000001.1 coordinate 746,727, forward strand.
ATCAACTGGGGCAGGGAGTTGATATCTTCGCGGTGGATTTCGATGATCTTGAGCGCGGGCACCGTCTTGGCAATCTTGGCATGAGCCGACTTGACCAGCGACGACTTGCCCATGCCGCGCGCGCCCCAGAGCAGCGCATTGTTGGCGGGCAGGCCCTTGGCGAAGCGGGTGGTGTTTTCCAGCAAAGTGTCCTTGGCCTGGCCGATGCCCTTCAATAGGTCCACATCCACGCGGTTGACCTTGGCGACAGCTGCCAAGCCAGCCTGCGGGCCGTTCCAGACCAAGGCGGCCACCTTGCTGAAATCAGGCGTTGCAGGCGGGGCTGGTGCGAGGCGTGAAAGTGCCTCGGAAATGCGTTTCAGCTCAGCCAATTCGGTGGATTTCGACATCAAAAAAACCTTCTCTCCAAAGGTTGCAATGGCCTAATCCATAGCTATATTCCGCGCAACCTTTGTTTGGCTGCCCATTCCGGGCGGCCCCATTGTGAGCCGTCCTTTTTGGGTGGCATGGGAGACCTGATGAATATCGTTCCAATTCTGGCGCAAGCTGCACCAGCACCCGGTGCCGTTGACATGTTCGGCATGATCCTGCCGATGCTCGGCATTCTCGCGGTGTTCTATTTCTTCATGATCCGCCCGCAGCAGCAGAAGGCCAAGGAACACCAGAAGATGCTGGGCCAGGCAGAACGCGGCGATACGATCGTGACCAATGGCGGCCTGATCGGCAAGATCGTCAAGGTTGTCGACGACAATGAACTGCTGGTCGAAGTTGGCCCCAATGTGCAGGTGCGCGTGCTGCGTCAGGGCATTGCCGATGTGCGTGCCAAGGGTGAACCGCAGAAGCTGAAGAAGCCCTGATGTTTCATTATTCACGCTGGCGTGTTCTGCTGATTCTCGGCACGGTGCTTTTGGGCATCGTGCTGGCCTTGCCCAATGCTCTTGATCCCCTTGGTTACAGCAATGTGATGACCCGTTTTGGCCTCAAGCCGATGACCCTGGGCCTCGACTTGCAGGGCGGGTCCAACATCCTGATGGAAGTTGACCAGAAAGACCTGACCGACAAATTGCAGCAGCAGTTGATGGGCGACATTCGTCTCAGCCTGCGCGAACAGAAGGTGGGCTATAGCGGCCTCGGCAAGACCGACAATGGCGTGACCGTGACGGTGAACAAGCCGGAAGATACGGACAAGGCCTCAACCGAATTGAAGAAGCTGCTCAATCCGGTGGATTCGGGCGTGCTATCAGTCGGGACAGCGGTGAACCTCTTCACCCTGACACAGAATGGCAATCAGTTTGTCTTCGCGATTGATCCCATCGGTTTTGATGCCAAGACGGCTGGTTCGATCAAGCAGGCGATCCATGTGATCGAGCTGCGTATCAATGGGCTTGGCACGACGGAATCGACCATCCAGCAGCAGGGCAAGGGCCGCATATCAATTCAAATTCCTGGCCTGCAAGACCCTGACCGGGTGAAGACGCTGCTCGGCTCCACGGCGAAGCTCAACTTCCAACTGCTTTGCGCCGAGCAGGCCACGGCGCCGAATTCACTGCCACCGCCTGATTGCGCCGCCTATCCGCAAAAGGAAAGCGTGGACGCCAAGCTTCTGGAAAAGCAGAAGACGGATGCGACAGCCCAGACACTCACCGATGCCGAACTGAAGGCCCTGCCGCAGATGTGGGTGCAGACTTCGCGGCAGGCGACAGTTGACGGTGCTGATCTCACTGACGCGCAATCGACCTTTGACCAGAACAACTCTCCTGTTGTGTCGTTCAAGTTCAACCAGAAGGGTGCTGTGCGTTTCGGCAAGCTGACCGCCGATAATGTGGGCAAGCCATTCGCCATCGTTCTCGACGGCATCGTGCAGAGTGCCCCCAATATCAATGAAGCCATTCTCACGGGTTCAGGTCAGATTTCCGGCCGCTTTACAGTGGAGCAGACCAACGATCTCGCGATCACGCTGCGCTCTGGTGCATTGCCAGCCAAATTGGCCATCGTCGAAGAACGCACTGTGGGCCCGACGCTAGGTGCTGACTCGATCAAGGCTGGTGTTTACGCCTCGATTGCTGGCCTGGTTTTCGTCATGCTGTTCATGCTGCTGCCTTATGGCTTCTGGGGAATCGTTGCGGACCTCGCGCTGATCGTGAACCTGATTCTTCTGGTTGGTGTCATGTCATTCTTCGGTTTTACGCTCACGCTGCCCGGCATTGCCGGTATCGTGCTGACGCTGGGCATGGCGGTGGACTCCAATGTGCTGATCTATGAACGCATCCGAGAAGAATGGCGGCACGGCAAATCGGCCATGCAGTCGATTGAGACTGGATTCAAGGCGGCGCTCAGCACCGTCACCGATGCGAACGTCACCACACTTATTGCCGCCTTCGTGCTGTTCGGCGTGGGCTCTGGCCCGGTGCGTGGCTTTGCCATCACGCTGGCGGTCGGCATCGTTACCACCATGTTCACTGCTTTCGTTCTTACCCGTCTGATGGTTGCGGCCTGGGTCAAACGCTACAAGCCCAAGGAGATCAACCTCTGATGCGCTGGAAACCCATCCGGTTCGTTCCTGACGATACCAAGATTCACTTCATCCGCGTATCGCGCTTCGGCTTCTTCCTGTCCGGCATCCTGTGCGCGGTTGCCATTGCGCTGTTTGCCTTCAAGGGCCTGAATTACGGCATCGACTTCAAGGGCGGTTCTGAGATCGCCATCCGCACGCAGGGCCCGGCCCAGCTTGATAAATTGCGCAACGAGCTGAACAATATTGGCCTTGGCTCCATCGAGTTGCAGCAATTCGGCAGCCCGCAGGATGTGAAAATCCTGGTGCCCGCACAGGGCGGCGGTGATGCCAATGAACAGGCCGCACAGCTGAAAGTCATCGACACGTTGAAGTCGCTGGAGGCCGGTGTTGAAATCCGCTCCAAGGACACGGTGGGTGGCAAGGTTTCGGAAGAACTGACGCAGCAGGCCACCGGTGCTGTGATGCTGTCGATCCTTTTTGTTCTGTTTTATCTGTGGGCACGTTTTGAATGGCAATTTGCCATGGGTGCCGTGATCTCGCTGCTGCATGACGTGGTATTGTCTATTGGTCTGTTCAGTTTGATCGGGCTCGAATTCAATCTCTCGATCATTGCCGCGATTTTGACAATTGTCGGCTATTCGCTGAATGACACTGTCGTGGTGTTTGACCGCGTGCGTGAGTTTCTCAGGCGCTACAAATCGATGAACCTGGCCGACCTGATCGACTTCTCGATCAATTCGGTTCTGCCGCGCACCATGCTCACCTCGGTCGCCACGTTGATGGCGTTGCTGGCGCTCTACTTCTTTGGTGGTGAAGTGATCCGCGGTTTCTCCTTCGCGATGATCTGGGGCGTGGTGGTCGGCACTTATTCGTCGATCTTCATTGCGGCGCCTGTTTTGATCCTGCTGGGCACCAAGCGCGAGATTTCGAGCTCTGAAGCCAACCCTGAAAAAGGGCGGGGCAAGCGCCGTTGAACAAGAAACTGCCGGAACGCCGCCCGATCGAGTCATTCGGCGAGGGCGGGTTCCGCTTTGGCGACCATTCGCACCGCGGCCATTTGTTAATTTTACCATCCGGCATGCGCGCGTGGGACGGGGACGATTTCTCCGCTATCATAGCTGAAATGGATGGCTTCGATTTCCTCGTGATCGGCACTGGCGCGAAATTTGAACGGGTTTCGGCTGGCGCACTGGCCAGGCTGGAAGCGTTGGGCATCCGCCCTGACGTCATGGCGACATCTGCCGCTGTACACACCTACAATCTGATGTTCGGCGAAGACCGGCGGGTGGCCTGCGCGCTGAAGGCGGTGGGGTGATGGATGACATGGCCCGCATCGTTCACACTCATGACATTGACCGCTATTTAAGCGCGCTGTTCGTGCCCGGCGAAAAGCGCGCCCATGTGATGGCGCTCTATGCGTTCAATGCCGAAGTGAACCGCATTGCCTATAATGTCAGCGAGCCGCAATTGGCGGAAATCCGCCTGCAATTCTGGATGGATGTGGTTGACTCGATCTTTCACGGCGATGTGCAGGCCCATCCGGTGGCGCAGGCTTTGGCCGGGGCCGTGCAGGCGGGCGACATTCCCAAATATGCCTTGATGAATCTGCTCAAGGCGCATCAGTTTGATTTCTATTCCGACCCGATGCCCAGCCTGAATGACCTTGAGGGCTATCTGGGTGAGACGCAGTCCTCCGTCATCAAGATGGCGGCGATGATCATGGATTCTGACGGCGCGCTGGAAGCCAGCGAGGCCTGCGGCCTGGCCGGCGTGCGCTATGGGGTGGCGCAGGTGCTGAACCAGTTGCCCCGTGCACAGAGACTGAAACAGTGCTTTCTGCCGGCTGATCTTCTAGCCAAGCGGCAAGTTGATCCTACGCATCTGTTTGATCCGGAGTCCGAGGCGGGGATTGGCGTGGTGCTGGCGGACTTGCGTGCTCTCGCTGAGGAACGGCGGGAACAGTTGCGCCGCGTGACCTGGACGATTTCGCCCAAGGTGGCGCCAGCCTTCCTGCATGTGGCGCTGGCTGATCCTTATCTGCAAAAGGCACGCAAACGGGGCAGGGCGGTGCTGGTCAAGGGCTGCGACATCAGCCCGCTGCGCAAACAATGGCTGATTTACAAGGCCGCCAAGCAGGTTCGGTTTTAACCCTTTTCAGTGGTTGCTCTTTGGCCGAACAGCGGTTATTCACCCCGGCAGGCCGGGCAAATATCCCGGCCTAACAAGGTGTCGGGGCGTAGCGCAGTCTGGTAGCGCACCTGCCTTGGGCGCAGGGGGTCGCGAGTTCGAATCCCGCCGCCCCGACCACTTTGAATCTGAGTTTGAAACTTCATGGGGTTACGTTACCATGAAGCCGGATTCTCCAGGGGACGTCTGATGACCGCACGCATTTACAAGCCCGCCCGCAACGCCATGCAGTCTGGCAAGGCGAAGAATGAGTGGTTCTTGGAATTCCTGCGCGAGACGAGACCTTCGGCTGATCCGTTGATGGGCTGGACCTCTGGCGACACATCCACCCAGGTCAAGCTGCGCTTCGACACCCGCGAGGAAGCCGAAGACTATGCCAAGCGCAATGGCATTGCTTACATGGTGCAGCCGGAAACACCCGCCCGCATGCAGAAGAAATCCTATTCCGACAATTTCAAATTCGGGCGCAAGGATAACTGGACGCACTGAATACCTCGCGCCAATTCCCTTTGTGAATTGCGCTTGGTTCCCGCGCCAATTCCTTCGGAATTGCGCTTCTTAGGCCCCGTAGCTCAGCTGGACTAGAGCAACGGATTTCTAATCCGTCGGTCGCATGTTCGAATCATGCCGGGGTCGCCATTTCCTGCCCTCACGTTGTTCGCATTAGCTAAATTCCCGCCCTCACTTGAGCGTTCACTTCTGCGGTTTTTGGACAGGGCGACCGGAGAGGTCTGCTTCAGGTGCTACCGGCTTTGCCGGTGCGTCGGCTTGATCGTGCCGGGCTGTTCCGTCCTTGTCGGGCTGTTCCGGTGAGCCGCCATTGATCATGCTTTTCCAGCGGTCGCGTGAGCCACGTGAGGCTCCCGGCAAATCTTGGGCTGGAGTTGCAGCAATGTCTTTTCGTCCTGGGCGCATTTTTCTGCTCCTCATCGCTTGGTGATGACGATCAATGGGCCGCGCCCTCAAATGTTCCACCTGGACTACCGCGTTCGGTTGCAGCTCTGGCGACCTCGCTTTACAACTTTGTGGCGTATTTCGTCCGTAAGAAACAAGATTAATTCAAACCCATATCAGAACGTTATGGGCACTCCGAAGAAAGCTTGAAGTTGTATGTGTTGAAAATATGCGGGAAATATTCAACCGGTTAATGCCGTCAATACAGTTCTTTGCCGCTGAGTTCCATGAAACCACAAAAATATACCCGTTAACTCACTACAATTGAGCGATTTTCATTAAGAGGCCCGCAACAACTCTAGGCTGATTATTTGCCCTGCGAAACTTCACCCGTACCCTGTACGGGCACTCAACTTAACCAATTGAGGAGTATTGCAGATGTTAGCTTTCAATCAGAACTTGAAGACATTGTCCCATTGCCCAAGGTAGCCTTGCGTCCGTACGCGCGGATGTTCTTGGCGTGGTGAAGGCCAAGTTGAACGTATTGTCCAACCGGCAATTGGTTGGGCTCTGCGTATCAACTGGTGGCGACAACTGCGGCGGCCAGAACCGCGCAGGGCTCTCCAAGCTCATCACAGCAAGGATCGGGCTGCTGAACCGTCGCCAACTGCTGAATGTCTGTGTCAGCGTGGGCGGTGGCTGTGGCAATGGGCGCACGACTGTTGTGCAGCATAAACCACCGGTCATCCAACCGCGTCCCGACGGGCGTAGCGTTAGCGGAATTGAAATCGCGGATGACGACGTGGCTTTCAAATGCCGTCAGGTCATCAATCATCCGGGCCGCTTCGATTCCGCTTTCGTAAAGTTGTGCCGGCGCTTCTAGCGCAAGCATCTCATTCAGGAGCAAATCCGATGATCCAAGATGAGATTCTGAAAGACATGAAAAGACTTCGCGCGATTGCTGAGAGCACGGACATCAGATACGGGTTCTGGAGTCTGATGATGGATGCAGAAGCCTGCATCCAGGGCAAGCGGACCATATTGCCGCCTGACCAGATTGACCAACAATTGCGCGAAACGATTGCGGAAATCAAACGGCGATCAAGCCACTAAAAAAGCCTCAGGTCCTTTTCGGGCCGGAGGCCTTTGATTACGGATTGACGAAGTCGCCGCATTTGGGCGGTGCATTCGTATCGGTGCCCCAGGGCATGATCGGCACGGTCGAAGTCGAATTCTGCGGCGAGCCGTCGATCAGCTTGTCGGTATAGCTCATATAGACCAGCACATTGCGCTTGGGGTCGCAGCCCCGCACGATCTGCATCTTCTTGAAGAACAGCGAACGGCGGGCGCGGTAGATGTCTTCGCCCTGATCGAATTTGCCGCTGATCTTGATCGGGCCCACCTGACGGCAGGCAATCGAGGTTTCCGAGCGCTGTTCGGCAAAGCCGGCCCAGCCGGTCCAGCCGCCTTGTTCAGGAATGGTGAAATAGCAGGCCACGCCTTCGATGGCCGGATCATCGATCACATAGGTTGCGAGCTTGGCATCCGGCGAGAGCAGGTGGAACACCGTGCTCTTTTTGAAGATCAGTTCCGGATCGTCGGCCATGTCAGCCTGGGCCATACCGGCAAAGCCGAGACACAAAGCAGCAGCAGCGGCCAGGCGGGTGAAGGTTTTCATTGATGCATTTCTCCTCGGGGAGAGAGATTGGTGTTCCTGCGCCAAAATCAAGTGGTTCTTCTAAAGGGTGCGTCAGGGGACGCAAACTCGGCCTGCCCCTTTGCTGGCGACGCATTGTTCAATCGCTTAAAGCCCGCATCAAGATCGGCGATCAGATCTTCAGGATGTTCAAGCCCGATATGCAGGCGCAGCGCCGGGCCATCGGTCGTCCATTGGGTGACCGTGCGGTGCGGCTTGAACGGCACCACCAGACTTTCAAACCCGCCCCAGGAATAGCCCATGGAGAACAGCTCCAGCCCATCCAGCATGGCGGCCACGGCTTTGTCGCTGGCGGGTTTCAGAATGAGCGAGAACAGACCGGATGCGCCGGTGAAGTCACGCTTCCAGATGGCATGGCCCGGTGCATTGGAGAGTGCGGGATAAAGCACGGTTTCAACCTCGGCCCGCCCGCGCAGCCATTCGGCGACCTGGATGGCGGATTTCTGGTGGCGCTCGAGGCGCACATCGAGCGTACGCAGGCCGCGCAGGGCCAGATACATGTCATCAGGGCCAGCAAACTGTCCCATGATTTCATACATCTCGCAGAACTGTGGCCATGTGGCTTCTGAGCAGACAACCGAACCAAACATCGCATCGGAATGGCCGACGATATATTTAGTCGCGGCCTGCACGGAGATATCGCAGCCATGGTCGAAGGCCTTGAAGAAGTGGCCGGCACTCCAGGTGTTGTCGATCATTGCGAGTGCGCCGTGTTCATGGATGATCTTGCAGAGCAGGGGCACATCTTGCATTTCCATGGTCTGCGAGCCGGGGCATTCGAGATAGACAATTTTGGTGTTGGGCTTGATCAAGCCTTTCAGCTTCTCGCCCACCAGTGGATCGTAATAGGTGGTTTCAATGCCAAGTCCGGCAAGCAGCCTGTCACAGACATCACGCACCGGCGCGTAGACAGTATCAACCATCAACAGATGATCGCCGGATTTCAGGAACGCCAGCAATGCGGTGGTGATGGCCGCCAGGCCCGAGGGTGAAACTTTGCAGGCAAAGCCGCCTTCAAGCTCGGCAATCGCCTCCTCGATGGCGCGTGATGTAGGCGTGCCACGGCGGCCGTAAACGTAAGGCTGCTTGCGGTTCTTGAGGGCTTCCACATCCTCAAAGGTTACTGTCGAAGCATGATAGACGGCCGGGTTCACCATGCCATGTTCGTTATAGGCGCGCGCGGCGGTGGCCACCTGAGTGGCGGCTTTCAGTTTTGAGCGGTCGATCGGCTTCTTAGACATTTCAAAATCCGTGTTTGCAGTGGCGGGCATCATGCCCGCCGCCGCACTCCGGCTCAATGCTGAAATGTCCTTATTGCCCTGCGTTTAGCTCAGACGCCTTTGCCGCCGGGGCCTAATGTGGCCACCCGGAGCAGGTTGGTGGTGCCAGGAGCGCCGATAGGAACGCCTGCGGTGATCAGGATCTTTTCGCCAGGCTTGGCGAATTCTTCGCTGAAGGCGATTTCGCTGGCACCGCTCATCATCTCATCAAGGCTCTGCGCATCCGGCACCACGAGCGGATGAATGCCCCAGGTCAATGTCAAACGGCGGGCGGTGTTGACGATGGGCGTCAGCGCCAGGATCGGCATTGAAGGTCGCTCCTTGGCCACGCGGTTGCCGGTGATGCCGCCGCCAGTGTAGCAAACGATGACCGGAATATGGAGGCTTTCGGCAATGGTACGGGCGGCTGCCGAAATGGCGTCGGCAGTGGTATTGCCCGGCTCGGCGCGCTGAGCGTGGAGAATGCCGTTGTAATAGGTATCGCCCTCGGCGGACTGGGCCACCTTGTCCATCGTTTGCACAGCCTTTTCAGGCCAGGCGCCCGACGCGCTTTCGGCGGAGAGCATGACCGCATCCGCGCCTTCATAAACGGCGGTGGCCACGTCAGAGACTTCGGCGCGCGTCGGCACCGGCTCGGTGATCATGGATTCGAGCATTTGGGTGGCCACCACCACCGGCTTGCCATACCGGCGCGCGGCTCTCGTGATGTGCTTTTGTTTGGCTGGCACGGTTTCGAGTGGCAGTTCGACGCCCAAGTCTCCACGCGCGACCATCAGGCCGTCAGCAAATTTCAGAATGTCATCCAGCACCGGCAGGGCCGATGGCTTTTCGATCTTGGCCATGACGAAAGCGCGGCCTTTGACCAGCTGCTTGGTTTCGGCCACGTCTTCAGCGCGCTGCACGAAGGAAATTGCGATCCATTCCACGCCTAGTTGGGCTGCGGCTTCCAGATCGGCGCGGTCTTTTTCAGTGAGCGCCGGAATGGGAAGCAATGTATCCGGCAGGTTGACGCCCTTGCGGTCTGACAGCGTGCCGCCATAGATCACTGTGGTGTCGAGGCGGGTGGCTTCGGCCTTGGTAATCTGCACGCGCAGGCGGCCATCATTGAGCAGAAGATTTTCGCCCAGTTTGGCACCGGCGAAAATTTCCGGATGCGGAAGATAAACGCGGGTTGCATCGCCGGGGGCTGGATTGGTGTCAAAAATGAAATTGTCACCGGCTTTGATCACCACCTGCTTTTCAGCAAATGTGCCGATGCGGATCTTGGGGCCCTGCAAATCGGCGAGGATGCCGATGGGACGTTTCACTTTTTCCTCGACCGCACGGATGTGGCCATGCAGCTCCTTGAGAAGCGCATGACTCGTGTGGCTCATATTGATGCGGAACACATCCACGCCGGCGATGAACAGCTTCTCGATCATCTCGCGGGTGTTGGACGCCGGGCCCAAAGTGGCCAGGATTTTGACTTTGCGGTTTCTATGCACGCGTATTGCCTTTTTTGTTTGTTATGTCGCTTGCAGGGATCTAGTTGGTCTGTGTGTCAGTGCCTTGCGCGGCTGGTGCGTTTGCATCAGGGGCAGGGATGGGAGCCGCCTGGCCCGTCTTGTCATCAGCGGCAGGTGCGGCGGCTGGCGTGGCCGGTTTGTCGCCTGAGAGTGAAACAGTCCAATCCTGCTTTTCACCGGTATCGACTTCGAAGAAGCCCTGCTGCTGGTAGCCACGGTCGGCACAATGCTCAAGGCCGCGGATGGTGAAAATCTTGTCCTTGATGCAGATCTTGGCCTGGCCACCCCACGAGCCGCCCTTTTCCTTATCAAGTGCGAAAATGTAATAATAGCGCGCGATCAGCGCACCCTTCAGCAGGCTGATGCAGCCTTGCGGCTTGGCCGTCCACCAGCCCTCAGAAGCCCAGCCTTCCTTGTCCTTGTAGCCGATGGCCACGCTGACCGAGGAGGTGGTGTTGTTGCAAAGCTTCAAGTCAGCCTTGGCGGGCAGGGAGGAGAGGCCAAAGAGGGCAAGCCCCAGGCCGGTAGCGATAAAAAAGCGTTTCATGCGCCCGTTCTCCACGTCCAATATAGCAAAACTTGGGCAAATCGCCCCAAACGGCAAATCACTAGGGGATTCTGCCCGGAGCGACAAGCCCTGCAAAAGCCTCGCGCAAGCTCCGCCCACCCCTGTGAATGACGGGGAGAGTTGGGTAACAGGCTTGGAATTCTCCAGCCTTTCGCCCTATATCACGGCCATGAAGCCTGATGACAAAACCCAGACCGAACTTGAAGCCGCAGCCTTTCGCAAGCTGCTTTCACACTTGCGTGAACGCACCGATGTGCAAAACCTCGATTTGATGAATTTGGCGGGGTTTTGCCGCAACTGCCTCTCCAACTGGTATGAAGCGGCAGCCAAGGAAAAGGGCCTCGACGTTTCGCGCGACGAAGCTCGGCAAATGGTCTATGGCATGCCCTATGACGAATGGAAGGCGATGCACCAGACGGGCCAGCCTGAAGACCTGAAAAAGCCATCACACCACTGATTTATTTAAGTTTGTAAGCGGAGAACTATCTTGGCCACCAAGACCAAAACCTCATTTGCCGAAGGCCAGCTCAAGACCATTGTTGAGCGCATCGAACGGCTGGAAGAAGAAAAGAAGGCCATCGCCGCCGATATCAAGGAAGTCTATGCCGAGGCCAAGGGCAATGGCTATGACATCAAGATCCTGCGCAAGGTGATTTCGCTGCGCAAGAAAGAGCCGGAAGAGCGCATGGAAGAAGAAGCGCTGCTCGACGTTTATCTCGCCGCACTGGGCATGGTGCCCGGCGAGGCTGAAGAAGCGGCCTAAGAGGCTTTCATGGCCAGCGTGAGCATCGTCGATGTCGCGCTGGTTCTGGCGGTCGATGTGTCCAGCAGCATGGATGCGGGCGACTTTGCGCTGCAGACCAGGGGCATTTCAAAAGCGCTGCGTGAGCCGGATATTCTGGAGGCCATCAAGGCCGGGCCGGCGGGCGCTGTAGCTTTAAGCCTGGTGCAGTGGTCCACCCCTTTGAAGCAAGTGACGTCGCTGCGATGGCGTGTGCTGGATTCGGAGGCCGCCCTTAAGGCGACGGCGGATGAAGTGGAAAATCTGCCACGCGATTGGCAGCCGGGCGGAACCGGGATGGCGGCGGCGTTGAAATATTGCACCCATGTTTTCGACGACTTGCACCTGAAAACCGGGCGCAAGGTGATTGATATTTCCGGCGATGGCGGCGACAGCGAGCATGGCAACATGGCGCAGGCGCGGGGCGGCGCTGTGGCCCGAGGAATCGTGATCAACGGCCTGCCGATCCTGACTGGCTCGCCGGAGATCCTGGCCTATTATTCCCGGACGGTGATTGGCGGGGAGGGCTGTTTTGTCGAGCCAGCGATCAATGACCAAGCCTTCAGCGAGGCCATGCACCGCAAGTTGCTGCGTGAGCTGCAAGCCGCCACGACTTGATTACATTGGCCTGAACCGTTATTCCGGCCTCACGAATTGAAGGATTGAAGATGGATTCCGCATTGCGCGTTGCCGACAAGAAAGACTGGATCAAGGGCGCCACCGGCGACTGGGAAGTGATCATCGGGCTGGAAGTCCATGCGCAAGTGCTGTCCAAGGCGAAGCTGTTTTCCGGCGCCTCGGCCGAATTCGGCGGCGACCCGAATGACCATGTTTCATTCGTGGATGCGGCGATGCCCGGCATGCTGCCGGTGATCAATGAGTTCTGCGTCGAGCAGGCCGTGCGCACGGGTCTTGGCCTCAAGGCGCAGATCAATGAAGTGTCGGTTTTTGACCGGAAGAATTATTTCTATCCGGATCTGCCGCAGGGCTATCAGATTTCGCAGTTCAAGCAGCCCATCGTGGGCGAAGGCATCGTCAGCGTCGATCTCGATGACGGCCAGGTTGTTCAAGTAGGTGTTGAACGCCTGCATCTGGAACAGGACGCCGGCAAGAGCCTGCACGACCAGCACCCGAATATGAGCTATGTCGATCTCAATCGCTCAGGCTGTGCGCTGATGGAAATCGTGTCGAAGCCTGACATGCGTTCGTCCGACGAAGCAAAAGCCTATGTGACCAAGTTGCGCCAGATCATGCGCTACCTTGGCACCTGCGATGGCAATATGGAACAGGGCTCGATGCGGGCCGATGTGAACGTTTCGGTGCGCCGCCCCGGCGCGGCTTTCGGCACGCGTTGCGAAATCAAGAATGTGAACTCGATCCGTTTCATGGGACAGGCGATTGAATTTGAGGCGCGTCGCCAGATCGGCATCATTGAAGATGGCGGATCGATCGCGCAGGAAACGCGCCTTTACGATGCCAAGAAGGGCGAGACGCGTTCGATGCGCTCCAAGGAAGAAGCGCATGACTACCGCTATTTCCCCGATCCTGATCTGCTGCCTTTGAAGCTGGACCCGGCGATGATCGCCGAGATCAAGCAGAGCCTGCCGGAATTGCCGGACGAAAAGCGCGCGCGGTTTGTATCGAGTTTCGGGTTGTCGGCTTATGACGCTGCCGTGCTGGTGGCGGAACAGACTTCTGCCTCCTTCTTTGAAGAAGTGGCCAAGGGCCGCGATGGCAAGCTTTCCGCCAATTGGGTGATCAATGAGCTTTTCGGCCGCCTGAACAAGGAAGGCAAAAGCGTTGAGGATTCACCAGTTTCGGCCGCACAGTTGGGCGGGCTGGTGGAGCTGATTTCCAAAGGCACCATCTCCGGCAAAATCGCCAAGGACGTGTTCGAAATCCTGTGGACCGAAGGTGGCGACCCTGCACAGATCGTGGAAGCCCGTGGCCTCGTGCAGGTCACTGATCTGGGTGCCATCGAGAAGGCGGTTGATGAGATTGTGGCCGCAAATCCCGATAAGGTTGAGGCGGTTAAGGCCAAGCCGACCATGCTGGGCTGGTTCGTCGGGCAGGTCATGAAGACCACCGGAGGCAAGGCCAATCCTGCTGCGGTGAACGATATCCTCAAGAAAAAGCTTGGTATTTCATAGGTTTATCAGGCGTTAACAATAGGTTTACAAGCCTTCCCCTTTTTGGGCCTCTCCTGTATAGTCCGTGGACTGATCATCAGTACACGAATTGTAGGAGTATGCTCCCATGGCGCAAAAGCCAAAGCGGGCGGTAGCAAAAAGCGCGACGAAGACCATGGCGAAAGCCAAGGCCTCGCCAGTCAAAAAGTCTCCCAAGAAGGAGAAGGGGCCCAGCCCGAAAGAGCGCCAGCGCTTCACGCTTTACGGCAGTGCCACGTCCGGCCCGACCTATACGGCTGCGCTCGCACTTTCGCTGATGAAGCATCCCTATTCCTATATTCACGTCAATCTGCGCGAAGGTGCGCACAAGCAGCCTGATTATCTGGTGAAGAACCGCTACGGGCAGGTGCCGGCGCTGCGTGACGGGCAGATTTATGCGGTGCAATCCGCTGCCATCCTGATGCATCTGGCTGAGAGTCTCGACAAGTTCAATTCCAAGGTGCCGGTGGAAAAGCAGCGCATCCGCGAGTGGCTGTTCTGGCAGTGGGACAAGCTGGCAGTGCCGGTGTTCCGCCTGCGTGCGCAGCAACGCGGCACGCGCCAGTTCGGTTCGGAAGTGCGCACCATGTATGATACCGAAGCCAAGGCGGCGCTTGCCGTTCTGGAACAGGAACTGGGCAAGTCGCCCTGGATCGTGGGAAAGAAGGCTTCGATTGCCGATATCGGCGTTTATGGTGTGCTGCGTTATGCGCCCGAAGCTGGCATTGACCTCTCGCATTATCCGCACCTGCAAGCATGGAAAAAGCATTTTGAGGAATTGCCGGGCTTTGCGACGCCCGAACAATTGCTGCCGCTGGAAAGCCGGCTTATTTAATAAGGGCGCAAATTCTGATCGCAAAAGTCTGCAACTTTTGCGGAGTGTGCGCTGTCACGGGTTGCCCCAGCTTTCATTGAAGATCAGGCTGTCGAGATCCAGCCGCTGGCGCCAGCCGCGCAGCTCCAGCTCTGGCGTGGCATAAAGCTCATCCACATATCCGATGCAGAGATAGGCTACCGGCACGACATGGTCAGGCAGTTGCAGGATTTTGCGCAGCTCGGCATCACGAACGATGCTTACCCAGCCCACACCGATGCCTTCGGCGCGTGCCGCCAGCCACAGGTTTTGCACGGCACAGACGGTGGAATAGAGATCAGTGTCATAATTGTGGGTGCGGCCCAGCACGACGGGGCCGCCGCGACTGCGGTCGCAAGTAATGCAGAGATTGATTGGTGCCGCTGAAATGCCTTCGAGTTTTAGAGACGAATAAAGCGCGCGGCGTTCATCCGGAAACAGCGCCGCCGCTTCATCATTGGCGCGGCTGAAGGCCATCTTCATCAAGGTTTTCTGGAAGACGCTTTTGATGACGATGAAATTCCATGGCTGCATGAAACCTACCGAAGGCGCGTGGTGGGCCGCCGTTAGCAGGCGCTTCAGAACATCGTCGGGAACTGGCTTGCCAGCCTTGAACTGGCTGCGCACATCACGGCGCGTGAAGATGGCCTTGTAAACGCTTTCGCGTTCCTCGGCGGAAAACTCTGAAGCTGCAACTGGCGCAACGGACGACATGTGCATGAGAGTCCCTTCTCTTGCATTGACCGATCACGCCGCCGTCCATACGGCGCGATCCTTTGTTGTCTGGCAGGTCTTCTGACTTCGGCTTCATCTGCCGCGAGCGCCTTCCCGGTTTTCACCAGTGGCCTTGCTACGGCATCCGCCTTACAGCGCTGGGCGCGTCACGGGTTTGCACCGTGTTCCCTATTCTCCCGCAGCCTTTTCAGGCCACAAGCACCAAACATGCCCTGACTAGACCGGGGCAGGCGGGTACGCAAGTGGGGTCAAGCAGCGGCTCTTGCCCGCGGATCGATCTCAAGCACGAATTCGTTGATCATGCGGCTGAGGGTTGCCGTCTGCTGGGTGAGGATGAGTGTGGACGAATTGATTTCCTCGGCCAAGGCGGCATTCTGCTGGGTGCTGCGGTCAAAATCATGGGCAGCGGAATTGACCTCGTCGAGGTTGGTTGCCTGCGAATGGGCGGCGGCGGCCATTTCATTGATCTTGTCGGTGACTTCCTCGACCTTGCCGACGATGTTGCTGAGCGCCGTGCCGGTCTGGCCCACCATGCTCACACCGTTCTGCACATCGTCAGTGGATTTGATGATCAGGCTCTTGATGCTCTTCGTCGCTTCCGATGAGCGCGCGGCGAGCGAACGCACTTCAGTTGCCACTACGGCAAAGCCCCGGCCGGCATCACCGGCACGCGCGGCTTCAACGCCGGCATTGAGTGCCAAAAGATTTGTCTGGAAGGCAATGTCCTCGATCAGGTTGGTGATCTTGGTCATTTCGATGGAGGAGACTTGGATGCGCTGGATTGCCTCAATGGTTTTGGCCACCACATCATTGCTGGCATGGGCTTCATGGCGGGCCGACAACGAAGCTTCGCTGGCCTGCTTGGCGCCATTGGCCGTCTGCTTCACTTTTATGGTGAGCTCGGACAGCGCTGATGTGGTTTCTTCAACGCCGGCAGCCTGACGCTCGGTGCGGGCGGACAGATCGGAGGCTGCTACAGAGATTTCCTGAGTGCCGAGCTTGATGGCATGGGTGGTCTGGGCCACGGTCTTGATTACCAAGCTGAGATTTTCAACGGTGGAATTGAAATCGCGACCCAGCTGCGCATAGGCCGGCGGCAGGTCTTCGATGCGGATGGTCAGGTCCTTCTTCGCGAGACGAGCCAGGCTCGTCGTGAGGGTCTGGATCAGCTGGCGGGTTTCTTCCATGTGACGCTGGGATTCTTCATCCGCCGAGCGCACCTGCAGAACCGTGGCGTCCAGATCAGCAATCAGCTTCTGGTTTTTTTCGTCGCCATTTTTCACGGCGGCAAGGGTCACGCCGAGATCGGCAATCACCTTGGACACTTTAACGCTGATGGCCATGAGCACTGCGGCTTCCAGCAGCAGGATCACGGCATGCAGCACGACGCGTTCCAAGCTGGCACCGCCCGGATAGACAGCTGATGCGAGGATGAATGTGAGTGTCAAATGGTGCACGGCGACTGTTGCTGTGCCAGCGACAATGACACGCCAATCGAGATAGCTGACGAGGATGGCCAGCATGGCAAAGTAGTACATGTGGACGTCAATTTGCCAACTGTGGTCACGCAACGCAGCAACGATCAACGATACCTGAATCATCAGGCAGGTTGCAGCAGCGACGCGGCCCAGAAATTTGTCACCGGATGTGCGCAGAAGAACTGCAGGCAGCAGGGCCGCGATCAATGCGGTGCTGGTGAGTATCAGTGTATTCGTGTCACGAAAAAAGCTGAGCCCCGCAATCAGTGGCAGGTGGAACCACAGCATGGCCAGGATGATGCTGTCGGAGCGCAGGCGCTGGGTTTCAATGTTCTCGTTCATGTTGATGCTCTCTCTCCGAAGCAGCCGGGAATAATGGATAAGTGCAGACGCAGCCACTCACCGCGAATTTTCGGCCGGGTGATTTCATTGGGAATGACGACGATGAAGGGCAGGCCACCGACACCGATCACCGGGCCGGATTCTCCGGCGGCGGCGAGGCTTGTGGCCTGGTTCCACCAGGGCGGAAGCACGACAGCGACCGTCTTGTCTTTGGCATCTGCAGTGGCGAGGCCGATGAACGACAGCAGGCTCATGGCTAGGAGTGAGCCGGCGGTAAACAGCGCACGCGCCATTACAGCACGGCCTCCAGATTCAAAATGTCCCCAAACATGGCCTTGGTGTTAGGGATACAAGCTTGTGTCGTGCTAGAAATTAATACCTCAAATCAGATGTATCAAAGGACACTATACCACTTATGCGTGTTCTCGCGTTTGGTTGCTTGTGTGCTGTTGGGGGGTATGTCAAGAAACTGCGCATGATGTCTGTTCGTGATTTGACCCGCTGAATGCCATACCGCAGGCCGCCAAGATTGACGATTGCCCCACTGATCATCGGCTTTGTCGCGCTCGTCATGATCGTGGCCATGACATTCTACATCAACGAGCGCGCGCGGCGGAATTTTGAGGATGTGAATTCGGTGCGTGCCTTGCGTGCCGCAACGTCAGAATTGCGTAGTGCTTTGCAAACGGCTGAGTCCAGCCAGCGCGGCTATCTCTATACGAGCAATGAAATCTATCTGGCGCCCTATGAGGTGGCCAAGACGCAAGCCGCCAAGCAGCTGAAGCAGGTGTTGATCGGTCTGGCGGATTATCCCGACCTGATCCCGGCGCGTGAGCGGCTGAGTGATCTGGTGGCACGCAAGATCACCGAGTTGGACCAGACCAACAAGCTGAAGCAGCAACGCGATGATGCGGGTGCATTGGCGATGGTGCAGACCAACAATGGCAAGGCCATGATGGATGAGGCCAATGTGTTTTTCAGCGGCATCACCCGGGCCACCGACGCAAGGCTTCTCGCGGATGTGGGCGAGCAGCAAACCAATGCTTCGGTGTTGCGCTGGGTTTCGATCATTGGCGCCTTCGTCATCATGGGCGTGGTGACGATGGCGGGCTATCTGTTCCTCAATTATGCGCGCGGCCTCGCAGAAGCGCAGGCTTCGGTGAGCGAGCTCAACGCCAGCCTCGAACAGCGGGTAGCGCTGCGCACCACTGAACTGGCGCAGACCAACGAAAAGCTGCGCGCGGCGCGTGACCGGGCCGAGGTGCTGCTGGCCGAAGTCAACCACCGCGTGGCCAATAGCCTGACCATGGTTTCAACACTGGTGAAACTGCAGGCCAACTCGCTGAAGGATAAGGCGGCGAAAGATGCGCTGGCTGAAACCCAGGACCGGATCTATGCGATCTCTTTGGTGCACCGAGAGCTCTACACATCAGGTGATGCGGTTTCAGTTTCGCTGGATACTTATCTCACCGGATTGATCAAGCACCTTGAAACCACGGTGCAAAGCCAGAATCGTGGCATTGCGTTGCGCTACCAGATTGCACAAGCTTTCCTGCCGGTGGACCAGACGATCAATCTGGGCGTGATCCTCAATGAATGGGTCAGTAATGCGGTGAAATATGCCTATCCATCAGGCGAAGGTGAAATTTCGATTGCACTTACGCTGACTGAATCCGGCAAAGCTGAATTCAAAGTGGTGGACAAGGGCGTGGGCCTCAAAGACGGCAAATCCATCGGCACGGGCTTTGGCACCAAGATCGTGCGTGCGATGGCCACCAGCCTGTCGGCCACGGCGGATTATTTGCCGGGCAATCCTGGCACCATCGCGCGGCTGGTGTTTGATGTGAATACCGATCCGAAGGGCCTTATGAAGCATGAATGAGGGCACGCGCTCCCTGTTTCTTGCGATTGCCATGGCGGCGCTTGCCGGAGCGCAGCCCGCGCACGCTGAAGCAGGTTCACAAGGGTTGACCGTGCCGGTGGTGCTTCCCGCGTTTGATCCTGCGGCTGCGCCTTGCCATGCGCCGCCTGATCTCAAGAAGGAACTGGTTTTCGCGCAGGACAATGAGCGCGACTTCATGAAAGGCACGAAGTTTGGCCTTGAGCAGGCCGCGAAGGACCATGGATTGGTTTTCCGTGTGGTGCTGGCAGACAACGACGCGGCACTTATGGCTGAGCAGATGCAAGCCCTGGCCGCAGACAAGACGGGTGCAATCGTGGTGGCGCCAATCAATGCGGCCATGTTGAAGCCCAAGCTGCAGCAAGTGCTATGGCAGGGCAGTTATGTGGGGGCGGTGGTGCCGCCACCTGCGACGACTATTCTCAATGCGCCACAATATCTCACGGGTCGGGTGCTGGGCGATGCGGCGGCGGCCTATATCAAAACGCATCTGGGTGGCAAGGCCGATGTGGTTCTGCTGACCCATGACAGTTTGCAGTTTCTGGCACCACGCTTTCGCGCCATCCGTGAGGCGCTGGAGGCCCTGCCGGAGGTGAACATCATCGCCGACATTTCACCCCCGACCGTGGATCGCGCGGGCGGTTACAAAACCATGGGCACCATTCTCTTGGCTAATCCGAATGTGGATGTTGTGTTGGGGGCCGATACGGTTGTGCTGGGCGCGCTGGCAGCCATACGTGATGCAAAGAAGGACCGGCCCGATCAATTCTTCGGCGGCATCGATGGCGAGGCCGAAGCGGTGGCGGAGATTCAGAAGGGTGGGCCTTACAAGATCACAGTGAGCCTGGCCTCACCGGTGTTTGGCTATGCGCTCGGCGCGCAAGGGGCCGACTGGCTCGAAGGAAAAAGCGTGCCGCAGGCGATGGATATCCTGCCCCACGCACTGACGACAGAAAATCTGGCCAGCTATCAGGCCGACCTTGCTGATCCGGGTGCTGTCTATGCCGACCCGGCGCGGCGGGCGCAGTATCTGAAGCTCTATGGCAATATCTGCTACGACACGCGCGAGCAGTATCTGGATTTTCCCTGGTCGTCGGAAGCCAGATAGGCGGCAGTGATTACGCCGCTGCCTTGGCTTGTGCCTGATGCGGGGCGAGCGAGCCGAAAACCACGAAGCTTGCCGCCGCCACAAGTCCCATCAAACCAGCCAGGAAGAAGGCCGGTGAATAGCTGCCTGCCGTATCGCGGATGTACCCCGCGCCGAAGGCCGCCACGGCGGCACCGATCTGGTGGCCGACAAGGACCCAACCGAACACAATGGGGGCTTCCTGCGTGCCAAACGTCCGGTTGGCGATGGCCAACGTGGGCGGCACGGTGGCGATCCAGTCGAGGCCATAGAACACTGCGAAGATGGCAAGGCTGAAGGGGCCGAAATCAATGAAAGGCAGGGCCACGAGCGAGGCGCCACGGAAGCCGTAATAGATCACCAGCAGTTTGCGCGGATCATAGCGGTCAGTCAGCCAGCCTGAGGCGGTGGTGCCGATCAGATCGAAAAGCCCCATGGTGGAGAGCAGGCCCGCAGCAGCCACAGGTGCGATGCCATGATCGCCGCAATAGGCAATCAGATGCGTGCCGACGAGGCCATTGGTGGTGAGGCCGCAGACAAAGAAGCTACCGAACAGAAGCCAGAAAGCCGGCACCTTGGTGGCGCGGGTGAGGGCCGAGATGGCGAGGCCCACGCTGGCGGGGCGGACGACTGGCGGCGGCGTATCAGGTGCTTCACCGAAGCGCACAGTATGCGCATCTTTCGGGGTTTCCGGAATGAGGAAGAAGACAAGCGGAATGAGTGCCAAGCAGGCGAGGCCGATGATGCGCACCACCGGCTGCCATTCGCCAGTGCTGGTGAGCCAGGCCATGAAAGGCAAGAAGATCAGCGAGCCGGTTGCGGTGCTGGCGGACAGCAACCCCATAACGAGGCCTTTGTTGGTGGCGAACCAGCGGTTGACGATGGCCGCACCCAGCACACTGGCGATTGCGCCACTGCCGACGCCAGAGACCACGCCCCATAACAGCAGGAACTGCCAGCTTGAAGTCATGAACTGGCTGAGGGTGATGGAAAGCGCCATCAGAGCAAGGCCCGCCATCATGGTGCGGCGGATGCCGATTGTCAGCATCAACGCGGCCGCAAACGGACCGACCAAGCCATAAATGAAGATGCCGGTGGCGGCGGTGAAGGAAATGGTGGCGCGGTCCCAGCCGAAGCTGGTTTCCAGCGGCTGGATGAGCACGCTGGGCGCGGAGCGCACGCCGGCTGCCACCAGAAGCGATAGGAAGGTGATGGCGGTGACGAGGACGGCGCGATGCTTGAGGATTGCGAGGTTCATTTCAGACCTGTGAAAGTTTGATGATGTCGGCGGAAAGAGCGTGAATGCTGGTCAAAGTGCTGCGGCCCAGCCGCTGCTCAATTTCGTCCTCGGCGCGCAGCCAGTCTTTTTCGGCTTTGGCGAGCAGGGATTTGCCGGCTTTGGTAAGCTTGGCTTGCCTCACATTGCCACGCGCGGCGGCGGCGATTGTGACGAGGCCCTCGCGCTCAACCGGCGCTATGGTGCGGTAAAGCGTGGTGCGGTCCATCACCATCAGATCCGCCAGATGGCTGAGGGTCACTTCGCCCTGGCGTGCGATGTTCCGCAGCAGGGAGAACTGGGTGATGGTGATGTTATGGGGCTTGAGGAAGTCATCATAAATGCCGGTCAGCACCCGCGATGCTTTGCGCAATGCCATGCAGGAGCAATGATGGGATTCGTGTGGATGCATATGCATCATGTATATGCATCCGCTTCTTCAAGTCAACCACCTTGCTCAGGTTGTAATGCTATCGAGGTCTGTTGTCTTTTCAGGAGCGTGCTGTTGACTCCGTCAGAAAAGGAAAGGCCGGCTTCCAAGGTTGATAGCACCAGGAAGACCGACCGTTGTGTCAGGTATGGCTAAAATCAGTGGCGTTCAGTGTGAAAACTGCACCGCCACGCGTTGTCAGTTAAGCGCAACCCTTGTGACATTGACACCGAGCTCATACACCAGTTGACCGCCATAGAACGCTGTGGCGCTTACCAAAGCACAACCCACGAGCGCAACGATTGCGAACGTGAAGGCACTGGCTCCAGTCAGCCGGACGTTGAGCCACCACAACAATGCACGGACCACGGCGTAGGCAGTGAATGCGACGGCGACAGCGGTTCCCAGCGATTCATGCATCTCCGCCACATCAGAGTGAAACCCCGTTGACTCTGCAACATCCAGGGCCATCCCTCCGAATACAAAAGCAGCAATGGCTGATGCAGCCGCAAGGAGCGCCAGCGTAAGTGACAGGTTCCCGGCTACTGTCCGTCCGGTAATGGACTTGCCCATGAAGGAGGCAATCGTGTCAAAGCCCAGCAACAAGAAAACCAAGACGATTGGAAAGTGTACGATCATAGGGTGGATGTGTTGGACAGGGATCATTTAAGGCTCCTAAAGTGAGATGGGCCATGACGGAACCGCGATCCGCCAGTTGTGAAGCTCGATCAAGGTCCACTGGCCTGCTGATTTGGAAAGACTGAATAAGCGATACGCCCGTGTATGGGAATTATGAGCCGCGGTATCTAAACTGGGGTCCAATGACTCTAAACTTCGGTCTTGAGCACGGATATGCCGAAGAATCTCGCTTCTCTCTAAACCCGGGTTGTATTGATCTTGGTAAATGTTTGCGAGTTGCGATCGCATTGAACACTTCGAGTAACGGCAAGAAGCAGGTATTCTTGTCGGGGTGATCGCGACATCCCCCTTCATCGGTGTTCAAAGGTTTTGGCTGCAAATGGCGGAAACGGAGGGATTCGAACCCTCGATACGCCTTACAGCGTATGACGATTTAGCAAACCGTTGCCTTCAGCCACTCGGCCACGTTTCCAGAACCTTTGGGTTCCGGGGCGACCTTTGCCTTGATTTGGAGCCGCTGGCAAGCACTTCGCCGCGAAAATGGAATGGGAACCGCTGCCTGCACCAGCGCGTTGCATGGGTGCGTCTCGGAAAGCTGGACATTACAAGCATCGTTGGTTAACTGAATTTTCGTGTGTTTGGCGGAAAGCTGTTCTAAGCAGGGCGTGAGATGGAGCGGATTATGAAGAAGTCATTGATTCTTGGTGTGGTTGTCGCTGCTGGCTTCATTGCTGGCGAGGCACAGGCCTTCGACACGTTCATCCCTATGGGTTTTGGCTATTCGACTGCGAACTCTGATCCAAGCATGCTGTCTGCCGCTGAGCGCAAGGCGATTGCCAAAGCCGACATTTATGAAACCGATATTTATCAGCGCCAGCTGCATGCGCGCCAGACCGACAGCCGGATGAGCCGCTTCATGAGCGACCGCAATTCGGACGGCACGGAAAATTTCCCGGAATATTGATCGCCCGGTGATTGATCGTCGGAAAATGTAAAGGGCCCCATCGGGGCCCTTCTTAGTTTGTAGATGGTCGCGAGCGTTTATCGCTTGTTCTTGTAATAGACGTCGAGGAAGACCGCGAGCATCAGCACCGCGCCCTTGATGACGAATTGCCAACCAATGTCGATGCCGAGGATCGACATGCCATTGTTCATCACGCCGATGATGAAGGCACCGATGACAGCACCTGTGACCTTGCCCACGCCGCCGGTGACGGCTGCGCCACCGATGAAGCAGGCGGCGATCACGTCCAGTTCCAGGCCTTGGCCGGCCTTTGGCGTGGCCACGTTGAGGCGGGCGGCATAGATCATGCCGCCAAGGGCCGCGAGCGCACCCATGATGGTGAAGATATAGAACGTAAGGCGTTCGGTGTTGATGCCGGACAGGCGCGTGGCCTTTTCATTGCCACCCAAAGCATAGATGCGGCGGCCAAAGGTGGTGCGGGTGGTGATGAAGATGAAGAGTGCGATCAGCACACCCATCACGATCAACACATTGGGCAAACCCTTGTATTCGGCCATCAACCAGGCGAAGCCGATGAAGGCCACTGCGATCAATCCGTTGCGGCCGGCGAAAATGGCATTGGGTTCTTCCGCCAGGCCATGCGCCATCTGGGCGCGGCGGTTCCTGATGTTGGAGAAAATCATCGCTGCAGCAATCAGCACGCCGATGACGACGCAGAGGAGATTGAAGCCTTCGCCATAGGCGAAGACATCCGGCAGATAGCCGTTGGACAGGCCCTGGAAGGTGGTGGGGAAGGGGCCGACCGAAGCGCCGCCGAGCACCTGCAATTGCAGGCCGCGGAAGATCAGCATGCCGGCCAGCGTGACGATGAAGGCAGGGATCTTGTGATAGGCCACGAAGTAGCCCTGCACCGCGCCAATCGCAGCACCCAGGATGATGCAGACTACGCTGGCGGAGAAGGAGTCAAACTTGAAGGGCAGCACGTCATCTTTGAAGAAGGGCATGGTGCCCGTCATCAGCAAGGCAGCAACACCGCCAATAAAGCCGGAGACCGAACCCACTGAAAGGTCGATATGGCCGGCGATGATGATGAGCAGCATGCCCAGCGCCATCACGATGATGTACGAATTCTGCAGGATGATGTTGGTGAGATTGACGGGCTTGAAAAGCACATGGTTGGTGGCGAATTCGAAGAAGATCATGATGGCGATCAGCGCGATCAGCAGCACATAGTCGCGCAGGTTAGCCTTGACGAATTGCCAGATGGAGGGGCTCTCGGCGGTGGAAGTCGTGCTCATGATCAGTGTTCCCAGGATTTCATGATGGTGCGCATGATGGCTTCTTGGCTGGCTTTGGCGGTGGGCATTTCGCCCACGAAGCGGCCTTCATTCATCACATAGATGCGGTCGGTGATGCCGAGGAGTTCAGGCATTTCGGAGGAAATGACGATCACCGCCTTGCCGCTTTCGGCCAGCTTGTTGATGATGCCATAGATTTCAAACTTGGCGCCCACATCGATACCGCGCGTGGGCTCATCGAGGATCAGCACATCAGGGCCGGAGAACAACCATTTCGACAGCACCACCTTCTGTTGGTTGCCGCCCGAGAGATTGCCGGTGGTCTGGTACACGCTGGAGCTCCGCACACCCAGATCCTTGCGGTAGCGGTTGGCGACTTGCAGTTCCGCAATGTCGTCCAGCACGCCGTTTTTTGACACGCCTTCGAGATTGGCCAAGGTTGTGTTGTGCTTGATATGGTCAATGAGGACGAGGCCGTAGGTCTTGCGGTCTTCGGTAACATAGGCCAGGCCCGAATCCATCGCCTTCTGAATGGTCGAGACGTCAGCCTGCTGGCCATGCATGAACACATCGCCACTGATCTTCTGGCCGTAAGCGCGGCCAAAGACTGACATGGCGAATTCCGTGCGGCCCGCGCCCATGAGGCCAGCAATGCCCACCACTTCGCCGGCCTTCACATTGAGATTGACGTTCTTGATGATCTGGCGATCCGGATAGATCGGGTGGAAGGCATTCCAGTTTTTCACCTCGAGCATGACTTCGCCAATCTTGGCGTCACGCGGCGGATAGCGCTCGGAGAGTTCGCGGCCCACCATGGCCTTGATGATGCGGTCTTCGTCGACCTTGCCGGTTTTGGTGTCTAGCGTATCGACCGTGCGGCCATCGCGGATCACGGTGATGCGGTCTGCCACCTTCATCACTTCATTGAGCTTGTGAGTGATCAGGATCGAGGAGATGCCTTGCGCCTTGAAGCCCTTCAGCAGCTCAAGCAGCGCATTGCTGTCGGTTTCGTTGAGCGAAGACGTGGGCTCATCGAGGATCAGCAGCTTCACGCTCTTGTTCAGCGCCTTGGCGATTTCGACCAGCTGCTGCTTGCCGGTGCCGATATCGGCGATGCGGGTGTTGGGATGTTCCTTGAGGCCGACCTTCTTGAGCAGTTCGCGGGTGCGCGAATGGGCTTCGAACCAGTTGATCACACCGGCCTTGGCGGTTTCCTGGCCGAGGAAAATGTTTTCGGCAATCGAGAGCAGGGGCACCAGCGCCAGCTCCTGATGGATGATGACAATACCGGCGTGTTCAGAATCCTTGATGCTGTTGAATTTCTGCGGCTGGCCTTCGAACAGGATTTCGCCATCAAAATCGCCATGCGGATAAACGCCGGAGAGCACCTTCATCAAGGTGGACTTGCCGGCGCCGTTTTCGCCAACCACGGCGAGGATCTCGCCCGGGAATGTGTTGATGTTCACATCGGTCAGAGCCTTCACGCCGGGGAAGGTCTTGGTGATGCCGCGCATTTCGAGAATGGGTTGCGGGCCGGAAGCTGGAACGGATGGTGCCATTTGCAGCCGGGCCAAAGGAATGTGTACTGGCTCGACCACAATGGAAGTCGGCGCCGCGGCGGTTTGTGGTGCTGCAACCTTCTTGGCAGCCACAGGCTTTTTGGCCGCTGGCTTGGCTGCCTTCGCTGACGATTTCTTTATAGATTTACGCCCCAACGCCCTTCGCCTCCACTTGATCCGGCAACTTTGCGCTGCTCTTGGCTGACCATGATGTCTTAGAAAAGAAGGCCCCGCAAGTCACCTTGCGAGGCCCATGATTTCAACTGAATATTACTTCAGCTTGTCGGCAGCGATGTAGCCGGAATCAACCAGGATCTTCTGGATGTCATCCTTGCCCACAACAACCGGAACCAGGAGGTTCGACGGAACAACCTTGACTTCGTTGTTGTAAGTCTTGGTGTCGTTGATTTCCGGTTCCTTGCCCTGGAGGGCAGCGTCAGCCATCTTGGCGGTGACGGAAGCCAGAACGCGCGTGTCCTTGAACACGGTCGAGTACTGTTCGCCAGCCAGCATGGCCTTCACCGACGGAACTTCAGCATCCTGACCGGTTACGATCGGGAAGTCCTTGCCCGGAGCATAGCCCACGCCCTTGAGCGAGGAGATGATGCCGCGCGACAGGCCGTCATAAGGCGAGAGAACGCCGTTGACCTTGTCCTTGGTGTAGGTCGAGGAGAGCAGGTTGTCCATGCGGGCCTGAGCCACAGCACCGTCCCAACGCAGCGTACCGACCTTGTCCATGCCCATCTGGCCGGAACCGATCTTGATGTCGCCGCTGTCGATCAGGGGCTTCAGGACAGACATAGCGCCATCATAGAAGAAGAAGGCGTTGTTGTCGTCCGGCGAGCCGCCGAACAGTTCGACGTTCAGCGGCTTCACGCCAGCAAAACGTTCCTTCATGCCGGCAACCAGCGAGGTGGCCTGCAGAACGCCAACCTTGAAGTTATCGAAGGTGGAGTAATAATCAACGTCGCCCGACTTCTTGATGAGACGGTCATAAGCGATAACCTTGGTGCCGGCAGCGTGGGCCTTCTTCAGCACGTCCGAGAGAGTGGTGCCGTCGATGGCGCCAATGATCAGAACCTTGGCACCCTTGGTGACCATGTTTTCGATCTGGGCGAGCTGGTTCGGAATATCATCTTCAGCGAACTGAAGGTCGGTGTCATAGCCAAGGGCCTTGAATTCCTTGACCATGGATTCGCCGTCGGAAATCCAACGGGTGGAAGACTTGGTGGGCATCGAAATGCCGATGAGGCCTTTGCCTTCGGCATGGGCAACGCCGGCAACCAGTGCAACAGCACCAGCAACGGACGAGGCCAAGAAGAGTCGACGATTAAACATGTAGTTCCTCCCTAGGGTGTTAAAGCGGCATGGAGGTTTCCTCCCTTGCCATGCCCGCTTCGCGGGACCATAAGCTGTCTTTTTTCGGTGTCAAGATTTGTATGACAATTAAGGCTAAGCATAGCGGCCAACGTGGTCGTACCAGTGGCACATCGCGTGGCGTGCGCAATTTGCATGCAGAGATCGCCTTCAAAATTGGTGAGCGCATTTGCAGCGGCGAGTTTCCATCAGGCTCGGTGCTGCCGAATGAAGCCGCTTGGGGCAAGCTTTTCGGCGCCAGCCGCACGGCGGTGCGCGAAGGCATGAAAGTGCTGCAGGCCAAGGGGCTGGTGATCTCGCGCCCGAAGATCGGTTCGCGTGTTGCACCGCGGGAAAGCTGGAACCTGCTCGACAAGGATGTGTTCGCCTGGCACGGCGCGGCCGTGGGCCGCAAGGCGTTCATCGCCACCACGCAGGAATTCCGCCGCCATATCGAGCCCGGCATTGCCGAGCTCGCAGCACTGAAACGCACGCCCGCGCAACTCGAAGCCATGGCGCATGCTTTGTCGCGGATGAGCGAGGCCGAGCGATTGGACAATGCGATTTCATCGGACGTTGCTTTTCACCGCGGGCTTCTGGCTGCTGCCAACAATGAACTGCTCAATCCCTTTGCCGTGCTGATCGAGCAGAGCCTGGGTTCGTTGTTTGAATTCACCACGCAAGTGAACCCGCGTTATCGCCAGGCCATCCATTTGCATGAGCGGATTTTCAAGGCGGTGAAGGAACAGGATTCAGAAGGTGCCCGCAAGGCGATGCAGGCGCTGATCTCGGACACCGACGATGTGTTGAGCGGCGAGCGGGCCGGGCAGAAATCCAAGTCGAAGCCGGGGCGGAGCTAGTCGCTGGCTTCAGCGAACAACCGTTCAAATTCGGTTTGATAGCGCATCGCCATCGGTTGATTGTTCCAGACCACCAAAGCATTCTCGGCGTTCCGTTCGGCAGCCGCGAAGGTGTAGTTGAACGATCCGGTCTGGACGTGTTTGCCATCCACCACGATGAATTTGTCATGCATGATCGCGTAGCGCGGGTTGGCTTTCACATCCACACCGCAGGCACTCATGTAGTCGCGCTTGGAACTGCTCCAGCCATTGCCATGCGGATTGGATTTGGCATCGAGCACGGCTGATACGGCCACACCGCGCGCCGCGGCACGACACATCGCATCAGCAATGGGTTTCGACGTCATCGAATACGCCGCCATGAAAACCGATGTATCGGCAGCCTCTATCACCTTGATCACCAGTCGCTCGGCTTGGCGCTGCGGCTTGGGAGCAAAGGCGATTTCGATCTGGCTGCCTGTTGGAATCCGCGTGCGGCCTTCAACGGTTTTGGGAACATCAATTGTGGAGGTAATGATCTGGTCAGCCACCGGAGGCTTCGCACGCTTGCGCAGTGCGGCCTCTGCACTTGAAAGCAAGGCGAGGCTCAGAGCCGTGGCAAAAAAGAATCGCGTCATCATCCTGCTCAGCAGAATGGTGACGCGTTAAGATGCCGTTAAGAATTGGATAGATCAGCCTTCGCGTTGACTGCCAAGGCGAGAATGACTTTTCGATGAAAAGTCATTCCGCTCTAGTGGCGCGAGGCGCTTTCTGCCTCAAGTTCGATGAGCCCGATGAGTGCTCCGGTCGAGTCAGTGACGACCGAGAGCTTGCCCACGCCAGGAATTTCCATCATCGGGCGCAGCACCTCGCCGCCTGCCTTCACGGCATCCGCCTCGGCCTGTTCCATGTCCGGCACGTTGAGGTAAGTCATCCAGTGTGAGGGGATCCCATCGTGATCAGGTGCGGTCAATTCATAGATGGCGCCTACAGTCTTGCCATCCTTGGTGGCCAGCCAGAAGCCGCCGCCGTCATTCAGCTCGGTCTGTTGGAACTCCCAACCCAGCGTGCTGCGATAAAAGGAGAGTGCCGCCTCCGGCTCCCAGGTGTTGAGCTCATGCCAGGCGTCGTGTTGCATCATCGTCATGTTGAGGTTCCCTCAGCTACTATTGAATTGAACATGCCGCCGTCCCGGGCGGGAAAGTCATCCCGCAATGGGGCGAAGGTGAGGCGCGAGTAGGGCGATACTGAGTTCCGGATTCTGACAGGCGGCTGACGCTGGCCCACAGCTTTGGCAGCGCATTAATCGGGATGGGGTTGCTGAGCGCCGAAACGTTTGCGAATAGGGGGCTTATGACGCACGATCACAACAATGCTGTGCGCATTCGGAGTCTGTGGCGGAGCCGGAAAAGGTGCCGGAGCCCGATTCTCACTATAAGGAGGCGGGGATGAGCATTACCTTCTTTATGTCGCTCATTTCGGTTGGCATCGCCTTGCAGGGTGCTATTGCCTTTTTGTGCTAAATAGCCTTTAGGTGCAGTGCAATATCCGCCGCATCCTGGCTGCGGGAGGAGGGGTCGCAACCCTCTCAAAAACCCCGCAAGAATCCAGTTGACCTCGTCAGACTCATCGCCTAATAGACGGCCACTTCCTAAAGGCAGGCCGTTGTGAGTTCGCCTCACAAAACGCTGACAGGGAAGTAAAAGATAAGAGATTTCAAGGTCATGCCCCTTAGAACCTGGCCGGTTCTTTGTCTGGGCCTCTGGTTTTGGCACTAAGCGGACCCGGACCGGGGCGCTTCTAGTGCTTTTTTCGTTTGCCCGGTCCGAATTGAATTTGAAGGTTTTCGAGGCTCATGCCGACAATTAACCAGCTCATCCGCAAGCCCCGCCTTGCACCGACCTACCGGAACAAGGTTCCGGCGATGCAGGCTTGCCCGCAAAAGCGTGGCGTTTGCACCCGCGTTTACACCACGACCCCAAAGAAGCCGAACTCGGCGCTCCGCAAGGTCGCCAAGGTGCGCCTGACCAACGGCTTTGAAGTCGTGAGCTATATTCCAGGCGAAGGCCATAACCTGCAGGAACACTCAGTCGTCATGATCCGTGGCGGCCGTGTGAAGGACTTGCCGGGCGTTCGTTACCACATCATCCGCGGCATCCTCGATACGCAGGGTCTGCCGAAGCGCCGCCAACGCCGTTCGAAGTACGGCGCGAAGCGTCCGAAGTAAGAGGATTTAAGAATGTCACGTCGTCACGCAGCTGAAAAACGCGTCATCAACCCAGATCCGAAGTTTGGTGATCTGATTGTTGGCAAATTCATGAACAACCTCATGGAAGACGGCAAGAAGTCCGTCGCCGAAGGCATCGTCTATGGCGCCTTCGAAATCATCCAGTCCAAGGGCAAGACCGACCCGGTGCAGATGTTCCATTCTGCTCTCGAAAACGTCGCTCCGGCCATCGAAGTGCGTTCGCGCCGCGTTGGCGGTGCAACGTACCAGGTTCCTGTCGAAGTGCGCACCGAGCGCCGCCAGGCTCTCGCCATCCGCTGGATCATCACTGCAGCCCGTGGCCGCAATGAAAAGACCATGATTGAGCGTCTGTCTGCTGAGCTTCTCGATGCCGGCAACAACCGCGGCTCGGCCGTGAAGAAGCGCGAAGACACCCATAAGATGGCCGAAGCCAACCGCGCTTTCAGCCATTACCGCTGGTAATCAGAGAATATCATGGCACGCACGCACGAACTTCAAAATTACCGCAACTTCGGCATCATGGCTCACATCGATGCCGGCAAGACCACTGCGACCGAACGTATTCTTTATTACTCGGGCAAGACCCACAAAATCGGCGAAGTGCATGACGGCGCTGCCACCATGGATTTCATGGAGCAGGAACAAGAGCGCGGCATCACCATCACGTCGGCTGCCACCACCACCACGTGGAACGGCATGCGCCTGAACATCATCGACACCCCCGGCCACGTGGACTTCACCATTGAAGTTGAACGTTCGCTGCGCGTGCTCGACGGCGCTGTCTGCGTGCTCGATTCGAACCAGGGTGTTGAACCCCAGACCGAAACCGTGTGGCGCCAAGGCGACAAGTACATGGTTCCGCGCATCGTGTTCTGCAACAAGATGGACAAGACCGGCGCATCGTTTGAACAATGCGTCAAGGACATCAAGGAGCGCCTCGGTGCCCGTCCGGTTCCGATCCAGCTGCCGATCGGTTCTGAAGCCAACTTCAAGGGTATCGTTGACCTCGTCCGCATGAAGGCGGTTGTCTGGGATAACGAAGAACTCGGCGCTTCTTTCCACGACGAAGAAATTCCGGCCGACATGCTCGACGCTGCCAAGCAGGCCCGCGCCGACATGATCGAAGCCTGTGCCGAACTCGATGACAAGGCGATGGATGACTATCTCAATGGTATCGAGATGGACAACGCGACCATCAAGAAGCTGCTCCGCAAGGCCGTTCTGAACGCTTCGTTCTTCCCGGTTCTGTGTGGCTCGGCCTTCAAGAACAAGGGCGTGCAGCCTTTGCTCGACGCTGTTTGCGACTACCTGCCTTCGCCGCTGGATCGCCCCGCGATCAAGGGTATCGACGTGAAGACCGGTGGCGAAACCACCCGTCCTTCGTCGGACACCGAACCGCTCGCTCTGCTGGCCTTCAAGTTGATGGATGACCAGTATGGCATTCTGACTTTCTGCCGCATCTATTCCGGCGTTCTGGCCAAGGGCACGACCCTGCTGAACTCCACCCGCGACAAGTCGGAGCGTGTGGGCCGCATGGTTCTCATGCATGCCAACAACCGTGAAGAAATTGCTGAAGCCCATGCTGGCGACATCGTCGCTCTCGTTGGCCTCAAGGATACCCGCACCGGCGACACGCTGTGCGATCCGGCCAAGCCCGTCATTCTCGAAAAGATGGAGTTCCCTGAACCCGTCATCGAAATGAAGGTGGAACCGAAGACCAAGGTTGACCAGGAAAAGATGGCCGTTGCCCTCTACAAGCTGGCTGCTGAGGATCCGTCCTTCCGTGTTTCGACCGACTCTGAGTCTGGCGAAACCATCATCAAGGGCATGGGCGAACTTCACCTCGACATCAAGGTCGACATCCTGAAGCGCACCCACAAGGTTGAAGTTGTGGTTGGTGCTCCGCAGGTTGCCTACCGCGAAGCCATCACCCGCAAGGTGACCAAGGATTACACCCACAAGAAGCAGACCGGTGGTACGGGCCAGTATGCCCGCGTCATCCTCGAAATCGAACCCGCCGAAACCGGCACGGGCAATTCGTTTGAATCGAAGGTCGTTGGTGGTTCAGTGCCGAAGGAATACATCCCCGGCGTTGAAAAGGGCCTGAACTCGGTTCTGACCGCTGGTCCGCTGATCGGCTTCCCGGTTGTTGACCTCAAGGTGGCCCTGATCGACGGCGCCTACCATGACGTTGACTCCTCGGCCATCGCCTTCGAAATCGCGACCCGCGCCGCCATGCGCGAAGCGTTCGAAACCGCTGGCCCGGTTCTTCTCGAACCGATCATGAAGGTCGAAGTTACGGCTCCAGATGAATATCTGGGTGGCGTGATCGGCGACTTGAACTCACGCCGTGGCCAGATCATGGGCACCACGACCCGTGGCAACGCCCAGATCGTGAATGCCATGGTGCCGCTGGCCAACATGTTCGGCTACATCAACAACCTGCGCTCGATGAGCCAGGGCCGCGCATCCTACACGATGCAGTTCGACCATTATGAGCAGGTACCAACTGCCGTGGCCGAAGAAGTTAAAAAGAAATATTCGTAATCAGGATTGACGGAGAACCGCCATGGGAAAAGAGAAATTCAACCGCGACAAGCCGCATTGCAACATTGGCACGATTGGCCATGTTGACCACGGCAAGACCTCGCTGACGGCTGCGATCACCAAGATCCTGGCTGAAACCGGTGGCGCAACGTTCATGGCTTATGACCAGATCGACAAGGCGCCGGAAGAAAAGGCGCGCGGCATCACGATCAACACGGCCCACGTTGAGTACCAGACCAAGGCGCGCCATTACGCCCACGTCGATTGCCCCGGCCATGCTGACTATGTGAAGAACATGATCACCGGCGCTGCCCAGATGGACGGCGGCATTCTGGTTGTGTCGGCTGCTGACGGCCCGATGCCGCAGACCCGCGAGCACATCCTGTTGGCCCGCCAGGTTGGCGTTCCGGCACTTGTTGTGTTCATGAACAAGGTCGACATGGTTGACGATCCGGAACTCCTGGAACTCGTCGAAATGGAAGTGCGCGAGCTCCTGAGCTCGTACCAGTTCCCCGGCGACACCATTCCGATCACCAAGGGTTCGGCTCTCTGCGCACTCGAAGGCACCAAGCCTGAGATCGGCCGCGATGCCATTCTCGCTCTGATGAAGACGGTTGACGAATACATTCCGCAGCCGGAGCGTCCGATTGACCAGCCGTTCCTGATGCCGATCGAAGACGTGTTCTCGATCTCGGGCCGTGGCACGGTTGTGACCGGCCGTGTGGAACGTGGCATTGTGAAGGTGGGCGAGGAAATCGAAATCATCGGTATCCGCGACACCGTCAAGACCACCTGCACGGGCGTTGAAATGTTCCGCAAGCTGCTCGATCAGGGCCAGGCTGGCGACAACATCGGCGCGCTGCTGCGTGGTGTGGAACGTGAAGGCGTTGAGCGTGGCCAGGTTCTGGCCAAGCCGGGCTCGATCAAGCCGCACAAGAAGTTCATGGCCGAAGTCTACATTCTGACCAAGGAAGAGGGTGGCCGTCATACGCCGTTCTTCAACAACTACCGTCCGCAGTTCTACTTCCGCACCACGGACGTGACCGGTGTTGTGACTCTGCCGGCTGGTACTGAAATGGTGATGCCGGGCGACAACGTGTCGTTCGACGTTGACCTGATCACCCCGATCGCCATGGAAGAGAAGCTGCGCTTCGCCATCCGTGAAGGCGGCCGCACCGTCGGCGCCGGCGTCGTCGCCAAGATCAACGAGTAGTAGAGGCAGATATGCAACGCCAAAACATCCGCATCCGCCTCAAGGCCTTCGATCACCGCATTCTCGACAACTCCACCAAGGAGATCGTGAATACGGCGAAGCGCACCGGCGCCCAAATTCGTGGCCCGGTTCCGCTGCCGACCCGGATTGAGAAGTTTACCGTCAACCGTTCACCCCACGTTGACAAGAAGAGCCGTGAACAGTTCGAAATGCGTACACACCGTCGCCTTTTGGACATCGTGGATCCGACCCCACAGACGATTGATGCGCTGATGAAGCTTGATCTGGCTTCCGGCGTTGACATTGAAATCAAGCTCTAAGAGCTGAAGTAGGAGCAAGACGATGCGTTCTGGCATCATGGCAAGAAAACTGGGGATGACCCGGATTTACACGGAAGAGGGAGCAGCTGTTCCTGTGACCGTGTTGAAGGTTGATAACGTTCACGTCGTTGGTCACAAGACCAAGGACAAGCATGGCTACACCGCTGTGCAGTTGGGCTCTGGCACCATCAAGGTGAAGAACCTCACCAAGGCTGATCGCGGCGTGTTCGCCAAGGCCTCGGTTGAGCCGAAGCGCAAGCTGCAGGAATTCCGCGTGTCGGAAGATGGCGTGATGCCTGTTGGCGCTGAAGTGACTGCTGACCACTTTGTGGCCGGCCAGTTCGTTGACGTGACCGGCACCTCCAAGGGTAAGGGTTTCCAGGGCGGTATGAAGCGCTGGAACTTCCGGGGCTTGCGCGCCACCCACGGTGTGTCTGTGAGCCATCGTTCGATCGGTTCGACGGGTAACCGTCAGGACCCGGGCAAGGTGTTCAAGAACAAGAAGATGCCTGGTCATCTCGGTTCTGAAACCGTGACCACGCAGAATATTGCTGTTGTCCGCACCGACAAGGAACGCGGCCTGATCCTGGTCAAGGGTTCGGTTCCGGGTTCGCAGGGCGGCTGGGTAACGGTGCGTGATGCCGTGAAGCGCAAGCTTCCGGACGCTGCGCCGAAGCCGGGTGCTTTCACTGCCGCAACGGCACAAGGTTGAGTTTGAACCATGAAGCTTGATGTAAAAACACTTGAAGCAGCAGCGGCCGGCACGGTTGACGTGTCGGAGGCCATTTTCGGCCTCGAACCGCGCGCTGACATTCTTCACCGCGTCGTCCAGTGGCAGCTTGCAAAGCGCCAGCAGGGCACGCACCAGGCCAAGAGCCGCGGCGAAATCAACCGCACCACCAAGAAGCTGGGCAACCAGAAGGGCGGCGGTACGGCGCGTCACGGTTCGCGCAAGTCGGGTATTTTCGTCGGCGGCGGCAAGGCCTTTGGCCCGCGCTTCCGTTCGCACGAGACTGCTCTGAACAAGAAGATCCGTGCGCTTGGCCTGCGCCACGCCATTTCGTCCAAGGTGAAGACCTCGGAACTGATCATCCTGGACAAGGTTGATCTGAACGCTGGCAAGACCAAGGATGCCAAGGCTGCATTCGAGAAGCTGAACATCACCAACGCCCTCATCATTGACGGCGCAATTGTGAATGAAGGTTTCGCCAAGGCTGCCCGCGCCATCTGGAACATCGACGTGCTGCCAGTGCAGGGCATCAATGTTTATGACATTCTGCGCCGCAAGAACCTGGTTCTCACCAAGGCTGCGGTAGAAGCTCTGGAGGCTCGTTTCAAATGAGCAAGGAACACTATTATTCGATCATCAAGAGCCCTTCGATCACCGAAAAGGGCACGTTGATTGCTTCGACGAACACCCATGTGTTTGACGTGGCACGCCGCGCCACCAAGCCGCAGATCAAGGCCGCCATCGAAGGCCTGTTCGGCGTCAAGGTGAAGGCTGTGAACACGCTGGTCCGCAAGGGCAAGCTCAAGGTGTTCAAGGGCCGCCGCGCGCTGCTCTCCGACAGCAAGAAAGCTTATGTGACGCTCGTTGACGGCGAACGCCTCGACGTGACGACAGGACTGTAAGAACATGGCACTCAAAACATTTAACCCAACCAGCGCCGGCCGCCGCCACCTGATCCAGGTGGACCGCAGCCACCTGTTCAAGGGCAAGCCGGTCAAGGCACTGATCGAAGGCCAGCATGCTGCTGGTGGCCGTGGCAACACGGGCCGCATCACCTCGCGCCGCAAGGGCGGTGGCCACAAGACCGCTTACCGCCTGATCGATTTCAAGCGCACCAAGCATGACATGCCCGCCACGGTGGAACGTATCGAATATGATCCGAACCGCACTGGTTTTATCGCCCTGATCAAGTATCAGGACGAGACGCTGTCTTACATTCTCGCTCCGCAGCGCCTTGCAGTTGGTGACACCGTCATCTCCGGCAAGCTGGTTGACGTGAAGCCGGGCAATGCCATGGAAATCGGTTCGGTTCCGGTTGGCACGGTTGTGCACAACATTGAAACCAAGCCAGGTGCTGGCGGCTCGCTCGCCCGCGCTGCAGGCACTTACGCTCTCGTGGCTGGCCGTGATGGTGGCAATGTCATCATCCGTCTGAAGTCGGGCGAAACCCGCCTGGTTCCGGCCAATGGCATGGCTTC
This sequence comes from Aestuariivirga litoralis, assembly GCF_015714715.1. Lineage (NCBI taxonomy): Bacteria > Pseudomonadati > Pseudomonadota > Alphaproteobacteria > Hyphomicrobiales > Aestuariivirgaceae > Aestuariivirga > Aestuariivirga litoralis. The sequence goes on from NZ_WAHS01000001.1 coordinate 783,673, forward strand.
GGTTGGCGCTGTGTCCAACCAGGACCATATCAACGAAGTGATCGGCAAGGCCGGCCGTGCCCGCTGGAAAGGCGCTCGCCCTGTCTCGCGCGGTATCGCACGCAACCCGGTCGACCATCCGAACGGTGGCCGTACCAATGGTGGTAAGCACTGGGCAACGCCCTGGGGCAAGCCGACCAAGGGTTACAAGACCCGCGTGAACAAGAGAACATCAAAGATGATCGTGCGCTCGCGCCATGATCGCAAGAAGGCTCAATAACGATGACACGTTCAGTCTGGAAAGGCCCGTTTGTTGACGGGTATCTGTTGAAGAAGGCGGAGGCCGTACGTGGTCAGCGCAATCAGGCCATCAAGACCTGGTCGCGCCGCTCGACCATCTTGCCGCAGTTCATTGGCCTGACATTCCAGGTCCATAACGGCAACAAGTTCATCCCCGTGCACATTTCGGAAGAAATGGTGGGCCACAAGCTCGGTGAATTCGCACCGACGCGTACTTTCAAGGCTCACTCTGCTTCTGACAAGAAGGCGGCAGCGAAGTAATCATGAGCAAGCCCAAAACCCCACGCGCCCTGAAGCCGACTGAAGCGAAAGCGATCACCCGTTCGATCCGCATCAGCCCGCGCAAGCTGAATGAAGTGGCAACCGAAATCCGCGGCATGAAAGTTGCCAAGGCTCTCGCGCACCTCACTTTCTCGCGCCGCCGCATCGCCATCGACGTGAAGAAGACGCTGGAAAGCGCCATCGCCAACGCCGAGAACAACCACTCGCTCGACATCAACGATCTCGTTGTGGCCGAAGCCTGGGTTGGCAAGAACCTGGTGATGAAGCGCTGGTCGCCGGACTCCCGCGGCCGTGTTGGCCATCTGGCAAAATTCTTCAGTGAACTGACGATTATCGTCCGTCAAAATAGCAAAGAGGCCGCATAACATGGGTCAAAAGATCAATCCAATCGGCTTCCGCCTCGGCATCAACCGCACGTGGGATTCCCGCTGGTTCGCCAACAGCCGCGATTTCGGCAATATGCTTCATGAAGACGTGAAGATCCGCGCCTATCTCACCAAGGAATTGAAGCAGGCCGGCGTGTCGCGCGTGGTCATCGAACGCCCGCACAAGAAGTGCCGCGTGACGATCTATTCCGCCCGTCCGGGTGTGGTGATCGGCAAGAAGGGCGCCGACATTGAAAAGCTGAAGAACAAGGTCGCCACGATGACCGCTTCGGAAGTTCACCTCAACATCGTTGAAGTGCGCAAGCCGGAAATCGACGCTACGCTCGTTGCCGACAACATTGCCCAGCAGCTCGAACGCCGCGTGGCTTTCCGCCGTGCGATGAAGCGCGCCGTGCAATCGGCCCAGCGTCTCGGCGCTGAAGGCATCAAGATCACCTGCTCGGGCCGCCTCGGCGGTGCTGAAATCGCCCGTGTGGAATGGTACCGCGAAGGCCGCGTGCCGCTGCATACGCTGCGCGCCAATTTGGATTACGGTGTGGCCACGGCCCATACGGCTTACGGCACCAACGGCGTCAAGGTCTGGATCTTCAAGGGCGAAATCCTTGAGCATGATCCGATGGCCCAGGACCGCCTCGCCAATGAAGGCGGTGGCGACAGCCACCAGAATCGTCCGCCGCGCCGTGAGCGCGAGCCGGCCAACGCTTGATAGAGTATCGTCATGCTGCAACCTAAAAAGACAAAATACCGCAAGGCCCACAAGGGCCGCATTCATGGCAAGGCCACCAGCTGCAACACGCTGGACTTTGGTTCCTTCGGCCTCAAGGCCTTGGAGCCGGACCGTATTACGGCCCGCCAGATTGAAGCAGCCCGTCGTGCTCTTGCCCGTGGCATGAAGCGTGCCGGCCGCGTGTGGATCCGCATGTTCCCGGACGTGCCGGTTTCCAAGAAGCCTGCTGAAGTCCGCATGGGCTCCGGCAAGGGTTCTACCGAATATTGGGCCGCTCGTGTGAAGCCAGGCCGCGTGCTGTTCGAGGTTGACGGTGTGAGCCGTGAAATCGCTGAATCGTCGCTGGCTCTGGCCGCCGCCAAGCTGCCGATCAAGACGCGCTTTGTTGCGCGCCTGGGCGAATAAGGGGAGGGCTGACAGATGAAGTACGCCGACATCAAGGGCCTCTCGAATGAGCAGGTTAAAGAAGAAATCCTGAAGGCCAGGAAGGAAGCGCTGAACCTGCGTTTCCAGCGCGCTTCGGGTCAATTGGAAAAGCCTTCGCGTATCCGTGAATTGCGCCGTGATATTGCCCGTCTGAAGACGGCGCAATCAGCCGCCAAGAACGCGAAGTAGGAGAATAGAAAATGCCGAAACGCGTTTTGCAAGGTGTGGTAGTCTCGGACAAGAACGACAAGACCATTGTCGTGAAGGTGGAACGCCGCCTTCTGCATCCCGTCTTCAAAAAGACCGTGCGTCTTTCGAAGAAGTATCATGCCCATGACGAGAAGAACGAAGCCAAGACCGGCGAGATCGTTCGCATCGAAGAAACCAAGCCGTCATCGAAGCTGAAGCGCTGGGCGCTTGTCGGCAAAGTTGATCCGGCCAAAGCATAAGATTGGGATAGAACATGATTCAGCAAGAAACCAATCTCGAAGTGGCCGACAATTCCGGCGCGCGCCGCGTCCAGTGCATCAAGGTGCTGGGTGGCTCGAAGCGCCGTTATGCCACCATCGGTGACATCATCGTGGTTTCCGTCAAGGAAGCCATTCCGCGTGGCCGTGTGAAGAAGGGCTCAGTCATGAAGGCTGTTGTCGTTCGTCTCGCCAAGGACATTCGCCGCGCCGATGGCTCGTCGATCCGCTTTGACAAGAACGCCGCCGTGCTGATCAACGCCCAGGGCGAACCGGTCGGCACCCGTATCTTCGGACCGGTGCCCCGCGAACTGCGCGGCAAGAACCAGATGAAGATCATTTCGCTTGCTCCGGAGGTGCTGTAATGGCTGCCAAGATCAAGAAGGGCGATAAGGTTATCGTTCTTACAGGCAAGGACAAAGGCAAGACCGGCGACGTGATCCAGGTGATCCCGGCCGAGAACCGCGCCATCGTGTCCGGTATCAACATTGCCAAGCGTCACACCAAGACGCAGGGCGCCAATGAAGGCGGTATCATCTCGAAGCCGCTGCCAATACATATTTCCAATATCGCGTTGACCGATCCCAAGTCGGGCAAAGCCACGCGAGTTGGTTTTAAGACGCTTGACGGCGGCAAAAAAGCCCGCGTTGCCAAGCGCAGTGGAGAAGTGATCAATGGCTGAACAAGAACCAAAGGCTGCCAAGCAGCCTAAGGCACCGAAAGGCGCCAAGAAGGGCGAGTCCGCAGAAGCGACAGTGGCGAATGCCAATGCCGGCCTGCCGGAAGGCTATGTGGCGCGCCTGCAGAAGCATTACATCGACGTGGTGCGTCCTGAAATGCAGAAGCAGTTCAACTATGCCAACATCATGATGGTGCCGCGCATCACCAAGGTTGTCCTCAATATGGGCATCGGTGAAGCCACCCAGGATTCAAAGCTGGTGCAGGTTGCTGCCTCGGACTTGCAGAAGATCGCCGGCCAGAAGGTCGTGATCACCAAGTCCCGCAAGGCCATCGCACAGTTCAAGATCCGCGAAAACCTGCCGATCGGCGCCAAGGTCACGCTGCGCAAGACGCGCATGTATGAATTCCTCGACCGCCTGATCACCGTGGCTCTGCCGCGCGTGCGCGACTTCCGCGGTCTGACCGAGCGTTCGTTTGATGGCAATGGCAACTACGCCATGGGCATCAAGGAACATCTGATTTTCCCGGAAATCGATTACGACAAGATCGACCGCATCTGGGGCATGGACGTGGTGGTTTGCACCACAGCCAAGACCGACGAGGAAGCCCGGGCTCTCCTTGAAGCATTCAACTTCCCCTTCCGCCGCAGCGCCGCGCCGAAGAAGCAGGCTGCGTAAGCAAAGGATCCGATATGGCAAAGACCAGTTCAATCAACCGCAACGACAAGCGCCGCAAGATGTCGAAGCTTGCTGACGTGCGCCGCAAGAAGCTCAAGGCTCTCATCATGAAGAAAGAGACGCCGATGGATGAGCGTTTCGCCGCCGTGCTGAAGCTCGCTGAAATGCCGCGCAACTCGGCCAAGGTCCGCATCCGCAACCGTTGCGAGCTGACCGGCCGTCCGCGTGGTTTCTACCGCAAAGTGAAGCTGTCGCGTATCGCGCTGCGCGAAATGTCCAACTCGGGTCTGATCCCGGGCATGGTCAAGTCGAGCTGGTAAGGGAGGATCTGAAAGATGACAATCGTAAACGATCCGATCTCCGACATGCTCGCTCGCATCCGCAATGCGCAGATGCGTTCCAAGTCCAAGGTCGCCATTCCTCCGTCCAAGCTGCGTGAGCGTGTGCTCCAGGTTCTGGCCAATGAAGGTTACATCCGCGGCTTCGCCACTGTTGAGAAGGACGGCAAGTCCGAGATCGAAGTGGAATTGAAGTATTTCGACGGCGCGCCGGTCATCAAGGAGATGACCCGTGTGTCCAAGCCTGGCCGCCGCGTTTACGCGTCGGTTGACACTCTGCCATCCGTGTTCAACGGCCTTGGCATCTCGATCCTGTCTACGCCGAAGGGCGTGATGTCGGACTCGGATGCCCGCGCCCAGAATGTCGGCGGCGAAGTGCTCTGCACCGTATTCTGAGGTAAGCAATATGTCTCGTATTGGCAAAAAATCAGTTGTTGTTCCCGCCGGCGTTACCGCCAACGTGAACGGCCAGACCGTATCGGTCAAAGGCCCAAAGGGCGAACTCAAGGTCGTTCTGAACGAGCAAGTGCTCGTGAAGATGGAAGAGGGCGGCGTGAAGGTTGATCCGATCAACCAGAGCAAGATGGCCCGCTCGTCTTGGGGCATGTCGCGTACACTCGTTGCAAACCTGATGAAGGGTGTGACCGAGGGTTACTCGAAGTCGCTCGAAATCAACGGCGTGGGTTACCGCGCCGCGCTGAACGGCAAGGTTCTGCAGCTCAATCTTGGCTACAGCCATGATGTGAATTACGCAGTGCCAGCCGGCATCGAAATCAAGGTGCCGAAGCCCACGGAAATCGTGGTGTCGGGCATCGACAAGCAGAAAGTCGGCCAGGTGGCTGCCGAGATCCGCGAATACCGCGGCCCGGAACCCTACAAGGGCAAGGGCGTGAAGTATGCGGGTGAGTACATCCACCGCAAAGAAGGCAAGAAGAAGTAAGGAATCGGGAAAATGGCAACTGCAAAGAAAGCTATGGACCTGCGCAAGGTCCGCGTACGCAAGGTTCTCAAGGCCCGTGAAAACGGCCGTCCGCGTCTGTCGGTGTTCCGTTCTTCGAAGAACATCTCGGCTCAGATCATCGATGACGTGAAAGGCCACACGCTGGCTTCCGCCTCGACGCTGGAAAAGGCGTTCATCGACGGCAAGAAGACCGGCGCGAACAAGGACGCCGCAACCGCCATCGGCAAGCTCGTCGCTGAGCGCGCTGTGAAGGCCGGCGTCAAGGACGTGGTGTTTGACCGCGGTTCGTACATTTATCATGGCCGCGTCAAGGCGCTGGCTGAAGCGGCTCGCGAAGCCGGGCTCAAGTTCTAAGGATCGACACATGGCAAAAGAACGTTCAGAGCGCGGCAGGCGTGACGACAAGGGCGGTGAAGAGCGCGACAGCGAATTCATCGACAAGCTGGTGCATATCAACCGCGTCGCCAAGGTGGTGAAGGGTGGTAAGCGCTTCGGCTTTGCAGCTCTCGTCGTCGTCGGCGACCAGAAGGGCCGCGTTGGCTTTGGTCACGGCAAGGCACGCGAAGTGCCGGAAGCTGTGCGTAAGGCAACTGAAGCAGCCAAGCGTGGTTTGATCCGCGTGCCGCTGCGCGAAGGCCGCACTTTGCATCATGACATTGATGGCCGCTGGGGCGCTGGCAAGGTGACCTTGCGTACCGCTCCTCCCGGTACTGGCGTTATCGCCGGTGGCCCGATGCGCGCTGTATTTGAATCCGTGGGCATGGCTGACGTTGTAGCCAAGTCGCGTGGTTCGTCGAACCCCTACAACATGGTTCGTGCGACGTTTGACGCTTTGAAGAAGCAGGTGTCTCCGCGTTCCGTGGCTGCCCGCCGCGGCAAGAAGGTGTCGGAAGTTCTCAAGAACCGCACCAACGACGTTGTGGCTGACTAAGGAATATTGATCATGGCAAAAGCTGCAGCAAAAACCGTCAAGCTCGAACAGATCGCAAGTGCGAACCGCCGTCCGGCCATTCAGGAACAGACCCTGATCGGCCTGGGCCTTGGCCGTATCCGCAAGCAATCTGAACTGACCGATACGCCTGAAGTGCGCGGCATGATCCGCAAAGTCGCGCATCTCGTGCGCGTGGTTGAATAAGGATTACCTCGATGAGACTGAATCAAATCGCTGATAATGCCGGCGCCCGCCACGTCAAGAAGCGTGTGGGCCGCGGCATCGGTTCCGGCCTCGGCAAGACTGCCGGCCGCGGTGGCAAAGGCCAGACGGCTCGTAAGGGCGGCGCCAAAGCAGGTTTCGAAGGCGGCCAGATGCCGATCTATCGCCGCTTGCCCAAGCGCGGCTTCAACAAGCCGAATGTGGTTGAATATAATGAAGTTTCGCTGGCGCGCATTGCCGCTGCCGTCGAAGCCAAGAAGATCGACGCCAAGAGCCCGGTGACCAAGGAAAGCCTGCTGGCTTCCGGCGTCATCACCAAGCTGGCCAAGGGCGTTCGCCTGATCGGCTCGGCTGAGCTCAAGGCCGCTCTGAACTTTGAAGTGTTCTACGCCACCAAGGGTGCCATTGCTGCGGTTGAAAAGGCCGGCGGCAAGGTCAAGGTTCTGCGTCCTGAACCGGCCCCCAAGGTCGAGCACAAGGCCTAAGGTTGTTGAATCGGCGGGGCCCTCTTATATGAGGGCCTTGCGTTCAAAGGATAAGCACGATGGCATCAGCAGCTGAACAATTAGCAGCCAATATCAATTTCAGTTCGCTGACGAAGAATGAAGACCTTCAGCGTCGCATCTGGTTCACGCTGGGTGCTTTGCTGGTCTACCGCCTCGGCTCCTATATCCCCATTCCCGGTATTGATACCGCTGCCATTGCGCAGTTCACCCAGCAGAACGCCTCGGGCATTCTGGGCTGGATGAATGGCCTGGCAGGCGGCGCACTGGGCCGCATGGCCATTTTCGCGCTGAACATCATGCCGTACATTTCGGCCTCGATCATCATGCAGTTGATGACGACGGTTTCGCCCCAGCTTGAAGCGCTCAAGAAGGAAGGTGAATCTGGCCGCAAGAAGATCAATCAATATACCCGCTATGGCACGGTGATCCTTGCTGCCATGCAGGCCTATGGCATCGCCATCGGGCTTGAGGGCAGGGGCGGGCTGGTGCTCAATCCAGGTCCCTTCTTCATTGCCTCCACCGTGATCACGCTGACCGGCGGCACGGTGTTCCTGATGTGGCTGGGTGAGCAGATCACCGCACGCGGTATCGGCAACGGCACGTCACTCATCATTTTCTCCGGCATCGTGGCCAACCTGCCTGCGGGCGTTGCAGCCTTGCTGGAACTGGGCCGCAAGGGCCTGCTGTCACCCTTCGTGATCATGGGCATCCTGGTGCTGGCGATTGCGGTTGTGGCCTTCATTGTGTTCTTTGAACGCGCGCAGCGCCGCCTGCTGATCCAATATCCGAAGCGACAAGTGGGCATGCGCCTGACCCAGGCTGAAAGCTCGCATCTGCCGCTGAAGCTCAATACGTCAGGCGTTATCCCGCCGATCTTCGCATCCTCGCTGCTGTTGCTGCCACTGACTGTGGCTAACTTCTCGGCCGGCAAGGGCCCGGCTTGGTTCAACGAAATCGTCGCCATGCTCGGCCACGGCAAGCCGTTGTTCTTGATCATGTATGCGCTGCTGATCGTGTTCTTCTGCTTCTTCTACACCTCGATCATGTTCAACCCGAAGGAAACGGCCGACAATCTCAAGAAGTCCGGCGGCTTCATTCTGGGCATCCGCCCTGGTGATCAGACGGCTGAATATCTCGATCGTATTTTGACCCGCATCACGGTGATCGGTGCTGCCTATATCGTGGTGATCTGCCTGATCCCCGAAATGCTGGTGGGTTACTCAGGCATTCCGTTCTATTTCGGCGGCACGTCGCTGATGATCGTGGTTTCGGTGACGCTGGACACAGTGGCACAGATCCAGGGCCATCTGCTGACCCAGCAATATGAGCGCCTGATGAAGAAATCGACATTGCGGACTCGCGGCCGATGAACCTGATTTTGTTGGGGCCGCCAGGGGCGGGCAAGGGAACACAGGCGAAAATCCTCGAGGGCAAGTTTGGCTTCAAGCAGCTCTCGACCGGTGACATGCTGCGCGCTGCCATTGCAGCGGGCACCGAAACCGGCCTGAAGGCCAAGGCCATCATGGACCGCGGCGACCTCGTTTCTGACGACGTAGTGATCGGTATCGTATCCGACCGGCTGGATCAGCCTGACGTCAAGAAGGGTGCTGTGTTTGACGGTTTCCCGCGCACGCCGGCCCAGGCCGAGGCGCTGGACAAGCTCTTGGCCTCCAAGGGCCAGAAGCTCAATGCCGTAATTGAAATGAAGGTCGATGACGAGGCGCTGATTGAGCGTATCGCCGGCCGCTTCACCTGTGCCAAGTGCGGGCAGGGCTACCATGATAAATTTGCCCCGCCGAACACGGCCGGGGTTTGCGACGTATGCGGCTCTACCGAGTTCGTGCGCCGCCCAGATGATAATGCGAAGACGGTCCGTGACCGCCTTCAAGTTTACAACAAGCAGACGGCCCCCCTGGTGGATTATTACCGGGCCAAGGGCAATCTGCATGTGGTCGATGGCATGGCCGAAATTGCCCAGGTAACGAAGGCAATTGCGAGTCTTGTCGAGGCAGCAAAGGGTTAGGGTTTTTAAGGGCTTTCCGGGTTGACGGGGTAGTGATTCCCCTCTAAGGACGGCCCAATTCTGACCCAACAGTTGGCTGGCGAAGGGAGTATTCTCTCTTGGCACGGCCTTGTGTCTTTTAAATGAAGACACCGGAACAGGGTTTTGGTTTATAAGTCAGGGGCTGCAAGTCTCTGATTTGACAAGGAGAATAGAGTGGCCCGTATTGCAGGCGTAAATATCCCGACTGGCAAGCGCGTAGAAATCGCGCTGCGTTACATCAATGGCATTGGCCCGAACAACGCCAAGATCATTTGCAATGAAGTGAAGATTCCCGCTGCCAAGCGTGTGAACGAGCTTTCTGACGCCGAAGTGCTGGCCATCCGCGAAATCATCGACCGTGACTATACGGTGGAAGGTGATCTTCGCCGCGAAATCGCCGTCAATATCAAGCGTTTGACGGATCTGGGCTGCTACCGTGGCCTGCGTCACCGCAAGGGCCTTCCGGTCCGCGGCCAGCGCACCCACACCAATGCTCGCACCCGCAAGGGCCCGGCTAAGGCCATTCAAGGCAAGAAGAAGTAAGGATTACCTCATATGGCTAAAGAAGCTGCCCGCCCGCGCAAAAAAGAGCGCAAGAACGTTTCATCCGGCATGGTGCATGTGAATGCATCGTTCAACAACACGATGATCACCATCACCGACGTGCAGGGCAATACGATTGTCTGGTCGTCGGCTGGCAAGATGGGCTTCAAGGGCTCGCGCAAATCGACCCCTTACGCTGCCCAGATGGCCGGTGAGCAGGTTGCCCGCGCTGCCATCGAGCACGGCATGCGCACGGTTGAAGTGGAAGTGACGGGTCCGGGTTCGGGCCGTGAGTCAGCCCTTCGTGCCCTCCAGGCCGCTGGCCTGCAGGTCACCTCGATCCGCGACATCACGCCCATTCCGCACAATGGTTGCCGCCCGCCGAAGCGCCGCCGCGTCTAGCCATTCGCTGAAGGCGTGCCCGGCACGCCTTCGATTTGAAATTACCTGAGTTTGGAAGGTTCAAATCCTTCCGGAGGCCAAGGGAACATGAACATGCAAGTCAATCAGAAGAATTGGCAGGAATTGATCCGTCCGACGAAGATCGATATCCAGCCCGGAAAAGACAAACGCCGCGTCGCCACCGTTGTTGCAGAACCGCTGGAACGCGGCTTTGGCACCACTTTGGGCAATGCGCTGCGCCGCATCCTTCTGTCGTCGCTGCAGGGCGCTGCCGTCACCTCTATCCAGGTGGACGGCGTCCTGCATGAGTTCTCGTCGATTGCCGGCGTGCGCGAAGATGTGACGGACATGATCCTGAACATCAAGGAAATCGCTTTTGCGATGCATGCAGAAGGCCCGAAGCGCCTGACGCTGAAGAAGACCGGCCCTGGCATCGTCAAGGCTGGCGACATTCAGCAGAGCGCTGACGTGCAGGTTCTGAATCCTGAGCATGTGATCTGCTCGCTGGACCAAGGCGCTGAGCTGCGCGTTGAATTCACCATCAACAATGGCAAGGGCTATGTGGCCGCTGACCGCAATCGTGCGGAAGATGCGCCTATCGGCCTGATCCCGATCGACTCGATTTATTCGCCGGTGCGCCGCGTTTCGTACCGCGTCGAGAACACCCGCGAAGGCCAGATCCTCGATTATGATAAGCTGGTGATGACCGTTGAAACCAATGGTGCTGTGTCGCCGGAAGATGCGGTCGCCTATGCCGCCCGCATTCTGCAGGACCAGATCTCGGTCTTCATCAACTTCAGCGAGCCCCAGGCTCAGATCACTGAAGAAGTGCGCCATGAACTGCCGTTCAATGCTGCACTCCTCAAGAAGGTTGATGAGCTTGAGCTTTCTGTCCGCTCGGCCAACTGCCTGAAGAACGACAACATCGTTTATATCGGCGATCTGATCCAGAAGACCGAAGCCGAGATGCTGCGCACGCCGAATTTCGGCCGCAAGTCGCTCAACGAAATCAAGGAAGTTCTGGCACAGATGGGCCTGCATCTCGGCATGGAAGTGCCGAACTGGCCGCCGGAAAACATTGACGAGCTCGCCAAGAAGCTCGAAAGCCATTATTGAGATTTGAGAATTTAGGAGTCTATCATGCGTCACGGTTTTAAAGGCCGCCAACTCAACCGCACGTCCGAACATCGCCAGGCGATGTTTGCGAATATGTGCGCGTCGCTGATCAAGCATGAGCAGATCGTTACCACGCTGCCCAAGGCCAAGGACCTGCGTCCGATCATCGAAAAGCTGATCACGCTGGGCAAGAAGGGTTCGCTCCATGCGCGCCGTCAGGCCATCAGCCAGATGAAGGACGTCGATCAAACCAAGAAGCTGTTTGACGTGTTGGCCAAGCGTTACGCTGACCGCAAGGGCGGCTATACCCGCATCATGAAGGCTGGCTTTCGCCACGGCGATAACGCCGCCGTTGCCGTGATCGAATTCGTTGACCGCGACGTGACCGCCAAGGGCAAGGATTCAGGTCCGGTCCAGGCCAAGGCTGGTTCGGAAGAAACAGTGGCGGCCTAATTGGCTGCTTGAGACGAATTGAAGGGCCGGTTTCCCGGCCCTTTTTCTTTGCAGGCTTGCAGGACGGGGCGATCCCTCCTATTTAGCCTTCAAGTTTGAGAGAGATACCCATGCAAGCCCTTCTTCCCGTTCTTCTGGCCGTTCATCTGGTGATTGCCCTTTTTCTGATTGGGCTGGTCATGCTGCAGAAATCTGAAGGCGGGGCGCTCGGCATTGGCGGTGGCGGTGGCGGCAGTCTCTTCTCGTCGCGTGGCGTGGGCAGCGCCCTGACGCGCGCTACGGCTATCCTGGCCACGGCTTTCTTTTTGACCTCGATTGGCCTCACCATGCTGTCCAACCAGAAGGGTGGCTCGATTGTGGGCAATGTGCCGGTACAGTCTGCTCCTGCAACGGGCGGCGGCACCACGGCGCCGGCTGATACGGGTACGGGCGGTGGCTCGGCGATCCTGCCGCAGCTGGGTGGCGGCACGGCTCCCGCAGCACCTGCGGTTCCGACCGGACAGTAAACTCACGTTTTCCAATCTCGTTTTCGCGGCGTGAAACAGTTTGATGTTTCACGTCATTCCACAAAATTATGTGCCCATGACAATTCGGTGCTTCGAATCGCGTGGGCTGGTTGTTAGGGTGGACTCCCATGGCGCGATACATCTTCATTACCGGCGGCGTGGTTTCCTCACTTGGCAAAGGCTTGGCATCAGCAGCATTAGGCGCGCTGTTGCAGGCGCGTGGCTACAAAGTGCGGCTGCGCAAACTTGATCCCTATTTGAATGTCGATCCGGGCACGATGAGCCCCTATCAGCATGGCGAAGTCTTCGTCACTGATGATGGTGCGGAGACTGATCTCGATCTTGGTCACTATGAGCGCTTCACTGGCCGTCACGCCAACAAGCTCGACAACATCACCACCGGCAAGATTTACCAGGACATCATCACCAAGGAACGCCGCGGCGATTATCTGGGTGGCACCGTGCAAGTCATTCCTCATGTGACTGATGCGATCAAGGATTTCGTGCGCAACGGCAATGATGGTTTTGATTTTGTGCTCGTCGAAGTGGGCGGCACGGTAGGCGACATAGAGGGCTTGCCTTTCTTCGAAGCCATCCGCCAGTTCGGCCAGGAGAGCCCGCGCAACACCTGCCTGTTCCTGCATCTCACTTTGTTGCCTTACATTCCGACAGCCGGCGAGTTGAAGACCAAGCCGACGCAGCATTCGGTGAAAGAGCTGCGTTCCATCGGCATTCAGCCGGATATTCTTCTCTGCCGTGCTGACCGTGAAATTCCGGCGGGTGAGCGCAAGAAGATCGCACAATTCTGCAATGTGCGGCCCTCCGCCGTGATCCAGGCGTTGGACGTGGGCAATATCTATGATGTGCCGCGCGCCTATCATGCCGAGGGGCTTGATACGGAAGTGCTGGAGCATTTCGGCATCACGGATGCGAAGGCGCCGGAGCTTTCCAAGTGGGATGAAATCCAGTCGCGCATCACCCAGCCGGAAGGCGAAGTGAACATTGCGGTGGTGGGCAAATACACCGGGCTGCTCGATGCCTATAAGTCGCTGAAGGAAGCGCTGGTGCATGGCGGCATTGCCAACAAGGTGAAGGTCAATCTCGAATGGATCGAGAGCGAGATCTTCGAGAAGGAAGATGCGAGCGCGTATCTCGAAGGCGTGCACGGCATCATGGTGCCGGGCGGCTTTGGCGAGCGCGGCTCGGAAGGCAAGATCAAGGCGGCGGAATTTGCCCGCACGCGCAAGGTGCCGTATTTCGGCATCTGCTTTGGGATGCAGATGGCCTGCATCGAAGCGGCGCGCAATCTGTGCGGCATTGAAGATGCATCCTCGACCGAATTTGGTGACACCAAGGAACCGGTCGTCGGCACGATGACTGAGTGGATGAAGGGCAATGAGCTTGAAATCCGCAAGAAGGGCGGCGATCTCGGCGGCACCATGCGTCTCGGTGCATTCGAAGCCAGCCTCAAGGCCGGTAGCCGCATCGCCGGCATTTATGGCGACACGCGTATTTCCGAGCGCCACCGTCACCGTTATGAAGTGAACACTGCTTACCGCGCGCGGCTGGAAAAAGCCGGGCTCCTGTTCTCAGGCCTTTCGCCGGATGGCCTGCTGCCGGAGACGGTGGAATATGCCGATCATCCGTGGTTCATCGGCGTGCAATATCATCCCGAATTGAAGTCAAAGCCGTTCGAGCCGCACCCGCTGTTTGCCTCGTTTATCGGTGCAGCAGTGGTGCAGAGCCGCCTGGTCTGACGTGGAAGACAATCCGTTTCTCAAAGCCGCACTCGAAGCGCAGAAGCGTTACAAGAACCGCACGGGGCTGGAGACGCTGAAGGCCGTCATTGCCGAAGGACGCACCTATCCGTTTGGCGAATTGCTGAAGATGAAGCTGGTGGCCGTGGGTGATGGCTTCGCCGACATGGAAGCGCAACCTTCCTATGAATTCTACAATCCGGCGATGCGCCTGCATGGCGGCTATCTGGCTTCACTGCTGGATTCGGCGATGGGTTCGGCGGTGGTCAGCAAGCTACCGGCCGGGCAGGGGCTGGGCACGGTGCAGCTCAGCGTCAATTATGTGCGCAAGGTCGATGTAGAAAGCGGGCTTCTGCATGTGCACGCCACAGCCCTGCATTCCGGGCGCACCATGCTGACGGCTGAAGGCCAGCTCAAGGATGCCAAGGGCCGCCTCTGCGTGCATGCCACTGGCACGTTCCTGGTCTATCCGAAGTAGTTATTCCAGCGTCACATGCGGCTCGCGCTGTTGGCCGAGTTGGCGTTCGCGCAGGAAGATGTACAGGCCTGAGCCGATGATGAGTGCGGCACCTACCAGTGTGGTGACGTTCGGCAGATCACCCCAGATCAGGAAGCCATAGATGGTGGCCCAGATCAGCGAGGAATAGGCGAAGGGTGCCACCACCGAAGCGGGCGCGGCGGTGAACGCCTTAATGAGGCAGAGATGGCCGAGGCAACCGGCAAGGCCCGCCAGCATCAACAGGCCCCAGCCGGCAGGTGTGGGCCAGACCCAGCTGGAAAAGGGCAGCAGGATGGAAGTGAAAACAGCTCCCAGCGCTGCCGAATAGATCAGCGTGGTCAGCGGATCATCGGTGCGCAGGCGGCGCGTGACTGTTTGGTAGGAAGCATTGGTGAAGGCGGCGATCAACAGCAGGCCGATGCTGAAGAGGCTGGTGGTGCCCGACCATTCGCTGCCCGCAGTGACGACAAGGGCACCCAGAAAGCCTGCGCCAATGCTCAGCCAGCGCCGCCAGCCCACATGTTCGCGCAGCAGCAGGCTCGACATCATGGTGACGATGATGGGGGTGAGGAACATGATCACAGTGCCGGTGGGTAGGGGCACGCCCATGATGGCGGCATTGAAAACACCGGTGGTGATGGCCAGCAGGAGAGAGCGCAAAGCCTGCCATTGCGGCAAAGCGGTTTTCAGCAGCTGGGGCAGGCGCCTTCCGGCGATGATCACGGCGATCACTGTGGCGAAGAAAAACCGGCCCCAGTTCACTTCCATCAACGGGTAGAAGGCCAGCGTGTATTTCACGGTGGTGTCCAGCGTGATGAAGCACAGCATGGTGGCCAGCATCCAGAGGATGCCGCGGGTCTTGTTTTCGGTGGGAAGGGTCAAGGCGGGATTCTTTTTTGTGAGTATAGGCCCCTGAAACTGCTCCAGCAAACGCGCAGGCCGCAGGTCAGGGATGCATTCGTTAACTCAGCGTTAACCAGCATTAACGAAAACCTAATCACAATTCTCGGTGATTCAGGACCTTCGGAGACTTCGCTATGACGGCCATTCCCAAGCACCCGGCGGATGATGTGGCGGCAGCCCTTGCCCGCATCAACGGCATGCTGACCATGATTTCCGGCGTTTATGATCCGCAGAACAACACTTTCGTGACCGGCCTGGGTTTTGTCCATGAGTCCATTCAGGCGATGGAAATCCTGGTCACCCGGGCCACCGATGCGCTGGCGGCGATGTACCAGACCTGTGATTTGACCGTGGTGCGCGAAATCCCGCCCAAAAAGGCTCCAGCGGCCAAGCCGGAGGCCGCCAAGCCCGTTGAGGCGGTGGAACGGCCTCCAGCCCCCAAAGTCATGAGCGAATCTGCCAGGGCCTTCCAGGACGCGGCGCGCTATGCTGCCGAGGCCAAGGCCTATGTGCCGGCTCAGGAAGCGGCGCATCCCAGCTCTGCATTCGCACAAGATTACCAGCCCACGCATCCACCGGCTTCCCTGCAAGGGCCGGAGGAGGCTCATGGGGAAGCGGCACGGGCTTCGGCCCTGCCGCCCTCTGCCCATAACTACAAGGACCTTGCAAAGCCTGAGAGCTATATGAATGCCTTCGGCCCGGACCAGCAACCCGCTCGCCTGACCGAGCGGGTTGAAAAGACCCTCGCACCTCCAGCGCCGCAGCCGGCCCCCGTGCCAACGATGCGGCCTATTGCCGAACATGTGGCTGCTGCGCCGGTCTACAGCGAGAAGCGTGCCGAATCCTATGAGGAGTTGTTGCGCAAGATCACCATGGTGTCCGCGCAGGCGCATTCGGAAGGCAGGTCAGCTTCCATCGATGGTGCGCTGCTGCCGATCGTTGAGACGATCCGCCAGGACCTCGCCAAATTGCGCAACGTCGCCTGACGAAAATGCCCGCTTTCGCGGGCATGACGTAACTATGGGACGATGAATAGAACTACTTCGCGTAGCTCTTGTCCTCGGAATCCAGAATCGCCTTCATTTCACTGAAATGCGTCTTGAATTGTTCGCGGTCGGCGGCCCATTCCTGGGCAGTGTTTTCGGCCACCTTGTCGGTCATCACATGCAGCTTCTGGCCGGTCTGGTAGGCCAGGACCAGATTGCGGCAGGCGCGTTCGAGATAATAGGTCAGGTCAAAAGCCTCGGCGACACTCTCCGCGCAAATCAGAACGCCATGGTTGCCCATCATCATGATCTGCTTGTTGCCCATCTTGCGGGCGATACGGTCACCTTCCTCGTCGCTGTTGGCCATGCCGCCGTAATCCATGTCGAAGGCCACGCGGTTGAAGAAGCGCGCGGTGTTCTGGTCGATCGGCTTGATTTCAGGGTCAGCCAGTGAGGCGATGGCGGTGGCATAGGGTGGGTGCAGATGGATGATGCAGCGCGCCTGGGGAAGGGCCGCGTGCAGGCGGCCATGCAGGCTCCAGGCCGTCAGATCAGGAGCATCCGGCTTTTCCATTGCCGTTTTATCGTCAACATTGAGCTGCAGAAGGTCTTTCGCGCGGATTCGCGAAAAGTGCTTCCAGCGCGGGTTCATCAGGAAATTCTTGCCATCTCTCGAGGTGGCAAGGCTGAAATGGTTGGCCACGGCCTCGTGCCAATCGTATTTGGCGGCAAGCCTAAAAGCTGCCGCAAGATCAACACGCATTTGCCATTCGGCATTGCCATTGGTTGAATCAGACGCCTTCTTCGATTTTTTCGCCATGGCCTTTCCCTTCTTGCGGGGAATGTTATATGGAAAGCCGGAGAGAGGCAAAAGAAACTCTGGAGACGTAAGACTATGATCGGAAAAACTCTTCTTGCCGCTGTTATGGGCCTTGGTGTGGTTGCAGGTGCAGCCCACGCAGATGCCGCAAGTGGTGCAACGCCGTGGGGCAACTGGACGCTGAACGATGGCCGGGTGACGGTCAATGTTTTCCAGTGCCAGGGCACCAAGGTTTGCGCCAATGTGGTGCGCCTGCAGGAGCCGAATAATGCCGACGGCACCCCCAAGCTTGACCTCAAGAACAAGGATCCATCGCAGCGTTCGCGCCGTTTGATTGGCATGCCGGTGTTGACGGGCATGGAGCAGACGGGTTCCAACAGTTGGAAAGGTCAGATCTATTCGTCTGACGATGGTTCATATTATTCCGGCTATGCCAAGATGAATGGCGACAAGCTCAACGTCAAAGGCTGCTGGTTCGTGATCTGCCGGGATTTGAATTTCAACCGCAACAAATGAAATACCTGATCGCCATTCTGATGGTCTTTGCTTTGGCCGCTGCCCCTGTGGGCAGCGCCTTTGCTGTAGACCAGCTTTTGGCGGATTTGCCGTTCAAGAAAAAGCTGCAACTCGCCAAAGCGGGTGATGTCGAAGCCAAGATGGCGGTGGCGGAAGCCTATGAAAAGGGTGCTGGCACCAAGCTCTCGGCCTCCGAGGCCGCGCGCTGGTACCGCGAGGCGGCACTCAATGGCAATCTCGATGCGCAATACCGGCTGGCGCAACTTGTCATGCGCGGCGCGGCGGGCGTGAAAATTGACAAGGCCACTGGCATCAAGCTGATCGCGGCGGCGGCCCAGAAGGGGCATATGCTGTCAGAGAACCAGTATGGCGCGATCCTTGAAAACGGTGATGGCCTGCCAAAAGACGAGAAGCAGGCAGGGGTATGGTACCTCAAGGCCGCCGAGCAAGGCATGGCCGAAGCCCAGAACAATTACGGCGTGATGGTGCTGCGTGGCTTGGGTCGCGAGCGCAATTTGGATGAAGCCTTCAAATGGTTCACCAAGGCGGCTGATCAGAAATATGGTTGGGCGTTGAACAATCTGGGCGGCATGTATGAAAAAGGCTGGGGCACGACGGCCGACATGGCCAAGGCCGTGAGTTTATACAAACTGGCGGGTGAGCGCGGCGTTGGTGCAGGCCAGAAAAATTTTGAACGCTTGCAGGCCAAGCAGGGTTCTACCACCGGCTCGACGAGTGGCGTGGGCAATTAACCCTGCCTCGTTCTCAACCGAACTTTAACCACGCTGCTTGACCTAAACTTTACCCCGCGCCTGCAAAACTCCCAGTAGTTGTGTGGGAGACACTCATGGTCCAGTCGTGGTTGAAGCTTTGTGCCCTTGGCGGTCTTGGGTTGTTGCTCGCCGGTTGCTCGCATCATCGTGCATCTTCTTCAAATCATCATGGCTTTGCCAGTGCCAAGGCTGATCCCTTTGCCGGCAATGGCAGCGCTTATTACAAAGGCTCGGGCGCCATTCCCTTTGGTGGCGGCAAATATTTCGTCGGCAAACCCTATAGCGTAGCGGGCCGCTGGTTCACCCCCAAGGAACAGCCTGGTTATCAGCGCGAAGGCACAGCCTCCTGGTATGGCGAAGCCTTTCACCGCCGCAAGACTTCGAATGGCGAATATTTCGACATGAACACGTTTACCGCAGCACATGCCACCTTGCCGCTGCCGTCCTATGCGCTGGTCACCAATCTTGAAAACAACCGCCAGGTGGTTGTCCGCATCAATGACCGTGGGCCGTTTGTCGGCACGCGCGTGATTGATCTTTCGAAGCGTGCTGCTGATACTTTGGGCTACCGCAAGAAGGGCACGGCGCATGTGCGCGTCAAGCTGATCGGACCTGCGCCGAAGCAGGATTCCATGAGCCATATGGTGGCGATGAACAATGCGATGCGCAACGGCGCCTCGATGGGCCAGCTGGTGGCGATGTCCGGCGACACATCGGCCCGCGCCACGACCCAGGTAGCCAGCAATGACGACCCGCAGGATGGCGGTTCCTATTCGCAGCAGGCGATGAATGATCCGGCCACGCAGCAATATGGTGCTGACCCTTACGCCAGCGACCAGCAGGTGGCGATGGATGCGCCAAAGTCGCGGAAAAAGATTGTGCAACAGGTCGCGCAGGATTTCAATGGCACCGATGACCAGGGCAACCTGCAGCCGGCGGCATTTGCGGCACCGCCCGCACCAATGCGTTCCTATGTGGTGCGCGTGGCCGTGTTCCATGACCTTGCCAATGCCAAGACGGCATTCGAGCAGCTTTCGGATGCCGGCCCGACCCGCATCGTGAAAGCTGTGGGCGCCAATGGGCCGCTCTATCGCGTTGAAGTTGGCCCGCTGAACAGCAAGGCCGATGCTGATGCGGCGATGACTGCGGTGCAGGGCGCTGGCTATGAAGACGCCAAGGCGGTGGCCGCCGAGCCGCAGCAGATTTCGATGAACTAAGTTCAACTAGGAACTGACATGTGATGGCGCTAAAGCAGCGCCATGGTCAGGCTGGTTTTCGCATTCGTATTTTCCGTTTTGCTTGCCGTATCGGCGCGGGCGGAAGTGCTGCTGGAAAATCTGACCTGGACTGAGCTGCGCGATGCGATTGGGGCGGGTTCAACCACGGTGATCGTGCCTATTGGCGGCACCGAACAGAGCGGGCCGCTGATCGCGCTGGGCAAACACAACGCGCGCGTTTCTTTCCTGAGTGCGAAGATTGCTGAAGCCGCAGGGCAGACGCTGGTGGCACCGGTGATTGCCTATGTGCCCGAAGGCAATATTGATCCGCCCACGGAGCATATGCGCTTTCCCGGCACGCTGAGCGTTAGTCACGACACCTTCATCCAGCTGCTCAAGCAGACTGGCCAGTCGCTGCACCATGCCGGCTTCACCCATATCATCTTCATCGGCGATCATGGCGGCTACCAGAAGGATCTGAGCATCGCAGCGGATGCCTTGAACGCGCAATGGCATGGCAAGGGCAGGGCGCTGGCGCTGCTCCACTATTACGACATAGCGCAGCAGGGTTATGTGGATGCACTGCGGGCCGCGGGGATAAAAGACAGCGAAATCGGCAGCCATGCAGGCCTTGCCGACACATCTCTGCAGCTTGCAACCGTGCCCGGCATGGTGCGCGCGGAGAGGTTGCAGGAATCAGGGACTTACGGAGAGAAGGACGGCATTTATGGGGGCCATCCGCTGCGGTCTTCAGCCGCTCTCGGGCAGAAAGGCGTTGACCTCATCATTGCGGGCACAGTAACCGAAATCCGTAACTTCGTGGCGGCGCGTTAAATGAAATCGATCTTCCTGGTAGGTCTGGCCTTCGTGGCTGCAGTAAGCGGAGGGCAGGCGGCTGAAGCGCCTGATCTCAGCACCTGCAAGGACATTCACCGTGAGATGATGCTGGCTGCGAATGACGCGGTGCCCGCAACGCTGGTGGCCGCAGCCGGTGCGCTGGGTGCCATTCCGGCTCCGGTCGGCAGTGATGCCACGCCGGCCCCTCTGGTGCCGCCGGTGCCGGTGGCTTTGGATGACGCGGTGATCAAGGCCAACGCCGCAGGCTCTGCGGCGGGCAATATCTACAGCGAAACTTCGTCAGACAAAATCGGGCCATCGACGGCGCTGCCGCGCGTCTATGTGCCCAATCATTCGTCGAACACCGTCACCGTCATCGACATGAATTCGAAGAAAGTGATCGAGACTTACAAGGTGGGCCGCGGGCCGCAGCATGTGGTGCCGAGCTTCGACAAGAAGACGCTGTGGGTGAACAACACCGCCGATGGCTCGAAGATGGGCAGCGTGACGCCGATTGATCCCACCACCGGCAAGCCCGGCACCGAGATCGCGGTGGATGATCCCTACAACATGTATTTCACCCCGGATGGAAAGCTGGCCATCGTGGTGGCGGAAGCCTACCGCCGCCTCGACCTGCGTGACGCGCAGACCATGGCGCTGGTCTCCAGCATCCCCACGCCTACGTGCGAGGGCCTCAACCACGCCGACTATAATGCCGATTTCTCCGAGATCGTTTTCACGTGTGAATTCGGCGGCGTGGTCTCCGGCCGCCACGGGCAGATGGTGAAGACCGAGGCGCATGGCGAAATCGGCCCCAGCCTGATCAAGGTCGATCTGAAAAGCGGCACGGTGAGTGGCGAGCTGGTGTTCTCCAAACCCGGCATGCCGCAGGATGTGCGCCTGTCGCCCGATGGCAAGACCTTCTATGTCACCGACATGATGAATGACGGCGTGTTCCTGGTGGATGCGGCCACGTTCAATGAGACGGGCTTCATCTTCACTGGCAAGGGCGCACACGGCCTCAATGTCAGCCGCGACGGCAAGTCGCTCTATGTGGCCAATCGCGGCTCCAACCGCATGCCCGACCGGCACAGCGGCCCGGGCAGCGTGTCAGTGATCAACTTCGCCACCAACGCGGTGGAACACACTTGGCTGATCCCCGGCGGCGGCAGCCCGGACATGGGCAATGTCACGCCGGACGGCAAGGAACTCTGGCTGGCCGGGCGCTATGATGGCGAAGTCTATGCCATCGACACCAGCAATGGCGCCGTGACCAAGATCAATGTGGGCATCGAGCCGCATGGGCTGACCGTGTGGCCGCAAGTGGGACGGTTCTCGCTGGGGCATACCGGGAATATGCGGTAGGGATACGCAAGAGAACTCTGTATTCGCCGGCTTAGCGCTCGAGTTATCCCCAGTAGTAAAATTACTTATGCGATAACTGTAGATTGCGCCTATTCTAAAATTCCTAGATATCAATTGCAAGAACAAAACAAGAACTGTATAATTTAGGGATGGAAGGTGTGCAACAAAGAATACGTGATCCTATTCACGATCTGATCGTTTTTGAGGGCCCCAACAAATCGCAGTTGGAGGGAGCGCTTTGGAAGGTGCTGCAAACTCGTCCGTTTCAGAGGCTTCGTCGAATAAAGCAGCTGGGCTTTTCGGACTTTGTTTATCCAGGCGCCACTCACTCGCGATTTGCTCACAGCGTTGGTGTGTTTCACACCGCGCGGATGTTGATGGAGATAGTTCATCGCCACACGGCCTCCCGTCAGGATACGCGTGAAAACCATGCTTTGGCAGCAGCGCTTGTTCACGACGTTGGGCATGGACCATTCAGCCATGCATTTGAAAAGGTCGGAGGTCGCCTAAATCTTAAACTAGCAAACCATGAGCTGTTAAGCGAAGAGCTCATCAGAAGAGGTGAAATTGCTGAGACCTTGAACCATGAGATGGGGAAGTGTTTCTCAGACGATGTGGCTGATATCATCAAAAAGAACGGAGTTAAAACGGTGCATCACGCTGTCGTTTCAAGTCAGTTCGATGCGGATCGTTTGGATTACATGCGTCGCGATAGATTTATGACGGGGTCTCAACACGCAGGAATTGATTTTCAATGGCTGCTAGCAAATCTCGAAATCAGGTCTGTTGAAACGGGGGTGGATGATCAGCCAACTGGTTCTGTTGAAACCTTTGTCATCGGACCGAAAGCTGTTCATGCTGCTGAGGCATTTGTGTTGGGGCTATTTCAACTTTATCCCACGGTTTATTTTCACAAGGCGACACGAGGAGCGGAGAAGCTTTTTGAGGAGCTTCTAGTTCGGGTCATCACCTTAGTGCAGTCTGAGGGTACAGCATCCACTGGACTTTTTGATAATCACCCGATCGTTCGATTTGCAAAGGATCCAGAAAGTGCGGAGCTAGCGCTCATGTTGGACGATACAGTGGTGTGGGGTGCTCTCCCTCTCATGATTGATGCTTCGGATAAAGTTGTTGCGCATGTTGCCGCACGACTCAGAGACCGAAAATTGTTGAAATGCTATGATGTGCGGGAGCGGATAGCCCTTCGAATTGATCCTAAGTCATCGAATATGCGTGAAAAAATTGATCAGATCGACAAGTGTTGCGCTTCGGTTAAGGTGAAATTAACTGGCAAATTCCCAAATGGTGACGGGTTTCCGAAGATTCTCTTCGATGAAGACGAACGATCCCCTTACCGATCAGTTGATCGGTCAAAAGGGCCCTTGAACCAAATTATGGTGCGTTCAGGCGATCATCTGGTTGATCTGAACGAGCGTTCAAGTGTTGTTAGTTCGCTTAAAGTGTTCAAGCTTTTCCGGGCGTATTTTTCCAAAGACGACCCGCAGATTGAAGCTGAAATTGATTCAGCCATGGAGGAAGGGATTTCAGAATGCCGTTAGCGCAGAGGGTTCGCCAAATTGTTGTTGATGCTGGTGGGGAAGTTGTTGGGCGCACCAAGCTTCAAAAGCTCGTCTATTTTCTCGTGACAGCTGGATTTGAACCTGACATCCAGTTTTTTTACAAGCACTACGGGCCATACAGTGAAGCGTTGGCCTCGGCTTCGCGCGAAGCCAGCCTTCTCGGATTGGTGAATGAACGAGAAGAACGGGCTGGCTGGGGAGGTCTTTACTCGATCTACTCGACTGATGGCGCTCAAGCTGAGGGGGCTGATGCCCACCGTCTGCAAATGGCTCAAATGGCTGCCGCTGCGGATGCTGTCGAGCTTGAACTCGCGGCTACCGCTTTGTTCTTGGAAGAGGAAGGCGTGGATGATCCTTGGAATGAGACTGCGCGCCGAAAGCCTGAGAAGGCTAACTTTGTTAGATTGGAAAACGCTCGTGCGCTTTATCGCAGATTGTCCGCTATTCAATCACCTCATCCTTTGCCAAATCTAGATTAGTATCTATAAAAACATTGACAATATATTCCTATAGGAGTATATGCCTTCGCGAACGCTAACCCAAATTAAGGAGGGGACGATGTCGACAGCGTCTCATCATCGCGGGTTTCGTTTGCAGCGCCTGCAGCTCATCCGGTTTAACGCGCCGGTGGGTTCCGGGAGCTCCGGTTCTGGACCGCAGGCACTAAGACTTGCGCGCCTTCAATGGCTAACCAATATCAGCTCCGGATTTAAAATCGCTGCGTTCCTCACCCGGGCTTTGGCCCATGTCTTTTCATCAGAATTCTGCATCGGGCCGAAGCCAGGGCGGAGCTTTCTCCTCCGCTTCCTTGACGACCGGAAAGCGGGGCTCGGTTTGCGCTGAGCCCCGCTTTTCTCTTTTCCGCTGCGGATGACACGCGGCGAACAGGGGCGGAGCCGTGTTTTGACGTACGCCCCTCAAAATTCTTGCAATTGTCATGGCGTCCGCTCATAAGCCCAGCGAAATCAATTCCTCGAGGTTCATCATGACATCCATCATCGACATTCACGCCCGTGAAATCCTGGACAGCCGCGGCAACCCCACGGTTGAGGTTGATGTGACGCTGGAAGACGGCTCGTTCGGCCGCGCCGCCGTTCCCTCGGGCGCCTCCACGGGCGCGCATGAAGCGGTGGAGCTGCGCGATGGCGACAAGAAGCGTTACATGGGCAAGGGCGTCACCAAGGCCGTGGCCGCAGTGAATGGCGACTTGTTCGAAACGCTGGTGGACATGGATGCCACCGATCAAATTGCGCTGGACCGCGCAATGATCGAGCTCGACGGCACGCCGAACAAGGCCAAGCTGGGTGCCAATGCCATTCTGGGCGTGTCGCTGGCCGTGGCCAAGGCTGCTGCAGAATCCTGCGGCCTGCCGCTCTATCGTTACGTGGGCGGCGCATCCGCACGCACGCTGCCAGTGCCGATGATGAACATCATCAATGGCGGTGTTCACGCCGACAACCCGATCGACTTCCAGGAATTCATGATCCTTCCCGTGGGTGCCGACAGCTTCAAGGAAGCCCTGCGCGCGGGTGCGGAAATCTTCCACACGCTGAAGAGTGCTCTCAAGAAGGCCGGCCACAACACCAATGTGGGCGACGAGGGCGGCTTCGCGCCGAACCTGCCGTCCGCCGAAGCTGCCCTTGATTTCGTGATGCAGTCCATCGAGCAGGCTGGCTACAAGGCCGGCAAGGATATCTATCTCGGCATGGATTGCGCGGCGACCGAGTTCTTCAAGAACGGCGCTTATGTCTATGAAGGCGAGGGCAAGACCCGCTCGATCGACGAGCAGGTGGAATATATGGCGAAGCTGGCCAAGGCCTATCCGATCATCTCGATCGAAGACGGGTTCTCGGAAGATGATTGGGATGGCTGGAAAAAAGTCACCGACAAGATCGGCAAGAGTGTGCAGCTGGTCGGCGATGATCTGTTCGTCACCAACACCAAGCGCCTCGCACGCGGCATCAAGGACGGCGTGGCGAATTCGATCCTCGTCAAAGTGAACCAGATCGGCTCGCTGACCGAGACGCTGGAAGCCGTCGAGATGGCGCACAAGGCCGGCTACACCGCCGTCATGTCGCATCGCTCGGGCGAAACCGAAGACTCGACGATTGCCGAACTGGCAGTTGCCACCAATTGCGGGCAGATCAAGACGGGTTCGCTGGCGCGGTCTGACCGGTTGGCCAAGTACAACCAGCTGCTGCGCATCGAGGAAGAACTGGGCAGCCAGGCGTTCTATGCCGGGCGCTCGGTGTTCAAGGGTCTGAAGTAAGCTTCAGGCGGCAGGGCCGCCTGGTTTCACAATTCTCACGCTCAAGCCTCCCAGGCTTGAGCGTTCGTATTTGAGGGCAAGGCCGTAGCCTTCCAGCAATTCGCGCGCGATGGCGAGGCCCAGCCCGTGCCCGGCGCGTGCGTTATCCAGCTTGAAGCCGCGCTTTTCAATCTCTGCCATCTGCTCTGGCACAACACCCGGCCCATCGTCTTCGATGCGCAACAGATCAGTGTCGTGCGAGATGCGTACTGTGGTCCTGGCCCATTTGCGGGCGTTGTCGAGCAGGTTGCCCAGCAGCTCCAGCAGGTCGCGCGGCTCAATCGCCACTGCGTCATCGGCGGCGATGGTGTTGTCCCATTGCAGCTTGGCGCCCTCAGGCGTTTTGGAGAGCGCGCGCAAGATACGTTCGACATTTGGGCGCAAGGGCGTGGGCGCGATGTTTTGCCCGCCCGCCATGCGGGCGCGGGCCAATTGCCGTTCCACCTGGTTGTGGATGAATTCCGCGTTCTCACGGATGGTCATCGCGGCCTGCGTTTGACCGTGCCGGCTGAGGTCATCGGCAACGGCGCCCAAAACGGTGAGTGGTGTCTTGAGACCATGCGCCATGTTACTCGCCCGCTGCCTGGCCCGTTCAAGGGCGTCGTCACGCGCGGAAAGCAACTCATTCAAGCTGGAAACGAGCGGTTCAACCTCGGACGGGAATTTTCCGGTGAGGTGCTTGGCGTCACCGCCATGAATATCCTTGACCGCAGATTCCAGATCTTGCAGCGGCTTCAGCCCGAGCAAGATCTGGATGAGAGCACCCGTCAGCAGCGCCGCCAGCAGGATGAAAAGGCCAAGCCCCAGATCGTTTCTGAAGCCCTGCGCGGCATCGTCAATCTCGCTGCGATCCACCGCCATCGTTACCGAGAGTTTGCGCCCAGTGCCATCGGCCAGGGGCAGCACCAGTGATTTGACCAAGGCAAAAAGTGGTGTCTGGTTTGGCCCGTCAATCAGCTCGATGGTGCGCCCGGCGGTAAGATCGGGCAGGGCGGCATCGAATAGCGAGCGCGACCGGATGGGCTCCTGGTCCGGTTCATCAATCTGCCAGTAGAGGCCGCTATAGGGTTTTTCAAAACGCGGGTCGCTCAGCGCGCCATCGACCACGATCTTGTTGCCCGGGTTTATGCGGACTTTTGCGGCGAGCTGCACAAAGTCATTTTCCAACTCGCGCTTCGCCAAGTCGCCGGCATAGTGAAGGAAGATGAAAAGAAACGCGGCGCCCGCCACCAGCAAAGAAAGCGCAATACCCAAGGCCGCCGCCAGAAGGAGCCGCAGCTTCAGGGACCTCGCGTTCATCAGGCCGGGTTCTGCAGATAATAGCCGAAGCCGCGCCGGGTGCGGATCAGGTCATTGCCCAGCTTGCGGCGCAGGCGGCTGACCACGGCTTCGATGGCGTTAGCATCGCGATTGTGATCGTGATCGTAGAGGGCATCGGCAATCTCGGTCTGGGTGGTCACGCGGCCTTGCTGCATGGCGAGGTATTGGACCAAACGGAATTCAAGCGGGGTCAAAGCGATGGCCGTGCCATTCACGCTGACCGTCCGGTCTTTCAAGTCGATGAGCAGCGGGCCAACGGTGAGGGTGGATTTTGCGGCACCACCAGAGCGCCTCAAAAGTGCGCGCAGGCGGGCCATCAGCTCCTGCATCTGGAAAGGCTTGGCGAGGTAGTCATCGGCACCGCTGTCAATCCCATCCACCCGTTCGGCCCAGGAGCCGCGGGCTGAAAGCACGATCACCGGAAAATCCAGACCTTCGGAACGCCAGCGCTTGATCACGCTGAGGCCGTCCAGCTTGGGCAGGCCGAGATCCATGATCACGGCGGCATAGTTTTCTGTCGCACCCTTGAACCAGGCGTCTTCGCCATCGCCGGAAATGCTGGTGACAAAACCTGCCGCCTGAAGCGTTTCGGCGATGTTGCGGGCAATGGCGGCTTCGTCTTCAACAATTAGAATGCGCATGTTCTACTTTCGGCTGAGGGTCATGGCGTCCAGGAACAGGGTGCGTAACTCAATGATGTTGGCGAGGTAGCGCACTTCATACACCAGCCCTTCGCCCGTGGCATGAAGCTTCACGTCCAGTACCTGGCCCGGGAATTTCTGGTTCATATAGGCAAACAGCAGCGGCATGCTTGCGGCCTGGCCTTGCTGGATCACCTGTTTGGATTGTTCCTGGTCGAGCACGGGTGTTTGTACGAACCGGGCAGCGGCTCGCTGTTTGAGGGGATCGCTGTTTCCGTCCGAATTCCCGTCCGCTGCTGCAGGCGCCGATGCGCCGTAAAGGCTGGGGGCACCATCAGGTTGGGGTGCAGAAGAAGTGAATGGATCAGTGCCGGGCTGCGTTGCGGGAGCTCGCGTCGCGTTAGTCGGATCAGGGCTGTTATCGCCGGTACCATTGTCGCCATCGGCATTGTGGTCAACGGGCGGCCCGTGATGATCACCACCACCATCTCCAGGGTGATGGCCGCCATCGTCATGGCCGTCACCGCTATTGCCAGACCAGCCACCTCCGCCATTATTGTGATAGCCACCACCACCGCCAGGACCGCCGCCCCCGTCACCGTGACCACCACCAGAAGCGAAAGATGTGCTGGCCAATACGCCGGGCAGGGCGAGCAGCGATGCAATCAACATGAATTGGCGGGAGTGGCGGAACATGACCTGAATTAAGCGAGATTGGGCCCCGCTTCAATTGATGCATCCAAGGTGTTGGGCTTAGGGCGGCACCTTGGGAACCAACGAAACGGGACCCGTATTTCAACTACCGGACGAGCCGCATGAAAGAGCCGCATCCAAACGCAATTGACATATCACCAAACCGGATTGGGGTACGGGACGGCGATGACTGACAGATAGAGCCGCGAAGCTGACGATTCGCCCGCGCGGCCTATCAGTGGATTGTCAGGTTGGAAACAGGCTTAGGCGCTGAGGGCGACAGGTTGTTGCTTAGGCGAAAGGTCGCTGAGCTTGGTGGTGGCCAGCTGCATCTGCATGGCCTTGGAGGCCTCTGCAAGCCGTGGCATCAGCGCGCGGAAGATGGCACGTGCGGTTTCGCATTCCGGATTGTCGCTGTTGCGGTGAGTGCGGAACACTTGTTCGTCTTCCACCGACTGATAGACTTCGGCCAAGTTGATATCTGCAGCAGGTTTGGCCAGCAGGAAGCCACCGGCACGGCCGCTGGTGGAATGCACCAATCCTCCGCGCTCCAGCTGCGACATCAACCGGCGGATCACCACCGGATTGGTCTCAACGCTTTGGGCAATGATGGACGAACAGACCGGGCCTTTTTTGCCGTAATGGTCAAGCAGGCTCAGGACGTGGACGGCCACAACAAATCGGCTGGAGGATAACATGAGTTACAGATCGGCCTTGTTGCGCCAAAAATCAAGTCCTGCCAGGAAACAGGCTTATTTTAAGAGGCCGTTAACGGTGCTGATCACAAATAGAAGCCATGGGATTCATCCTCCGCCACCGACTCGAATTGCTGGTCTCCATGTCCTGCCTGGCTTTGATGGCGTATTTTGCCCTGCAGGCCACGATGGGCGGGCGCAGCTATTCCGACCGGGCTGAACTCACTCAGCGGTTCGCCCAGCTTGAGGATACGCTCTCCAATGTCACCCGTGAGCGGATGGCGCTGGAGGACCGGGTGGCCCAGATGCGGCCCGGCAATGTGGATGCGGACCTTTTGGATGAAATGGCGCGCCGCACACTGAATCTCGGTCTGGAAAACGACGTGATCGTGAAGTTCTAGGCGCTAATAGCCTCACGAATTCCACTAGATAAACTGAATTCCAGTTAACTCATGATTTTTGCATTTGCACCAATAGTTTAGTGCTATAAAGCTCCTACAAAAATCAGGGGAGCGAGAGCATGGCGGTGAAGTCAGCTTACCTGGCGCGTAAAAACGCCAAGGAAAAATCCGGCAAAAAAACGGATTTGAAGAATTCCGGCTTTTCGGCCGAAGAGGAGCTCAAATCCTACCGTGACATGCTGCTGATCAGGCGCTTCGAAGAGAAGGCCGGGCAGCTTTATGGCATGGGCGTGATCGGCGGCTTCTGCCATCTCTATATCGGCCAGGAGGCCGTGGTGGTGGGTCTGGAAATGTCTGCCAAGGAAGGCGACCAGCGCATTACCTCCTACCGCGACCATGGCCACATGCTGGCCTGTGGCATGGACCCCAAGGGCGTCATGGCTGAGCTGACGGGCCGCAAGGGCGGCCTGTCCAAGGGCAAGGGCGGCTCGATGCACATGTTCAGCAAAGAGAAGAACTTCTACGGTGGGCATGGCATCGTTGCTGCACAAGTGCCGCTGGGTGCTGGGCTGGCCTTTGCGAACCGCTACCGCAAGAACGATAATGTGAGCTTCACCTATTTCGGTGATGGCGCGGCCAACCAGGGCCAGGTCTATGAGACCTTCAACATGGCTTCGATCTGGAAGCTGCCGGTGGTCTTCGTGATCGAGAACAACCGTTATGCGATGGGTACCGCCAATACGCGTTCGACTGCTGCCGCCGAGCATCTGGGTGCGCGTGGCGAGGCTTTCGATATTCCGTCAGAGCAAGTGGATGGCATGGATGTGGAAGCGGTGAAGGAAGCCGCCGATCGCGCGGTGGAACATTGCCGTTCGGGCGAGGGCCCCTATATCCTCGAAATGATGACCTATCGCTATCGTGGCCATTCCATGTCTGATCCGGCGAAATACCGCAGCAAGGAAGAAGTGCAGAAGATGCGCGAAGAGCATGACCCGATCGAGCAAGTCAAGGCGCGCATCCTGAAGGCCAACCGCGCGACTGAAGATGATCTGAAAAAGATCGATGCCGAAATCCGCGAGATCGTGACGGCAGCGGCAGACTTCGCCACCGCGGATGCGCCGCCGGATGACAGCGAGCTCTATACCGACATTTACAAAGTAGCGTGAGGTAAAGACCAGATGCCAACCATCCTCATGCCCGCGCTCTCGCCTACGATGGAAGAGGGCAAGCTTTCCAAATGGCTCAAGAATGTCGGTGACCAGATCAAGTCTGGCGACATTCTGGCCGAGATTGAAACCGACAAGGCCACGATGGAAGTGGAAGCCGTCGATGAAGGCCCGCTGACGGAAATCCTGGTTCCCGCCGGCACTGAAGGTGTCAAAGTGAATGCGCCGATTGCAGTGATTGGCACGGCGGATGCGAAAGCTGCAGCTCCTGCGGCGGCGGCTCCGGCACAACAGGCTGAAGCACCGGCGGCACCGGCGGTTCATGCCGCTGCTCCGGTTGAACTGGCTGATCCCGAAATTCCCGAAGGCACCGAGATGGTGCATATGACGGTGCGTGAGGCGATCCGCTCTGCCATGTCGGAGGAAATGCGCGCCGACAAGGACGTGTTCCTGATGGGCGAAGAAGTGGGCCAATATCAGGGTGCCTACAAGATTTCGCAGGGCATGCTGGATGAGTTCGGGCCTGACCGCGTGCTGGATACGCCAATCACCGAACATGGCTTTACTGGTATCGCTGTGGGCGCGGCTTTTGCCGGCCTGAAGCCCATCGTCGAATTCATGACCTTCAACTTCGCCATGCAGGCGATTGACCAGATCATCAACTCCGCCGCCAAGACGCTTTATATGTCTGGCGGTCAGATGGGCTGCCCCATTGTGTTCCGCGGGCCCAATGGTGCCGCTGCGCGCGTGGCCGCCCAGCACAGCCAGGATTATGCCGCATGGTATTCGCAAATCCCCGGCCTCAAAGTGGTGATGCCGTATTCTGCGGCCGATGCGAAGGGCCTGATGAAGGCCGCCATCCGTGATCCCAATCCGGTGATCTTCCTTGAAAATGAAATTCTTTACGGCAAGAGCTTTGACGTGCCGAAGCTGGATGATTGGGTGGTGCCGATCGGCAAGGCGCGCGTTGCGCGTGCTGGCACGCATGTCACCATCGTATCCTTCGGCATCGGCATGACTTATGCTTTAGGCGCGGCGGAAAAGCTGGCCGCCGAAGGCATCGAAGCCGAAGTGGTTGATCTCCGCACCATCCGCCCGATGGATATCGAAACCGTGGTGAAGAGCGTGCAGAAAACCAACCGCGTGGTCTGCGTGGAGGAGGGCTATCCGCGCTTCTCCGTCACCTCGGAACTGGCTGCCGAGATCATGACGCATGCGTTTGATTATCTCGACGCGCCCGTTGCCCGCGTGGCCGGCAAGGATGTGCCGATGCCCTACGCTACCAATCTTGAAAAACTGGCCCTGCCCAATGTCGATGAAGTGGTGGCCGCTGTGAAAGGAGTTCTCTATGTCTAAGAAACCGCAAGGCGGCCATGAAGGCCACGGCCATGACGATCATGGCCACGAGCATCATCACCATGATCACAGCCACGATGTTCACCCCCATCAGCTGCAGCCGCCGCATGAAGTGTTTCATGATGCCAATGCGGGCGAAATCGTGCGCGGCTGGATCACCGGCGGGCATCTGAGCCTGTCGCTGCATTCCATGGCCTTCGGCAAGGCCGATATGTGGGGCCACGTTCTGTCCGGAATGGCGCAGCAAGTTGCTGCTTCGATGGAGGAGATGGGCCACGGCACCACCGCTGCCAATCTCGATATCATTCGCAAGGTGCTGACGGAGGATCTGAACAAGGCCGCCGCACAAAGTTCGGTTCTCTCCAACAAGGGTTAAACCCATGTCCGCCACGGTTCTGATGCCCGCGCTCTCTCCCACGATGGAAAAGGGCAAGCTTGCCAAATGGCTCAAAAAGGAAGGCGACGCCGTGAAGTCCGGCGATGTTCTCGCCGAGATCGAAACCGACAAGGCCACGATGGAAATCGAAGCCATCGATGAAGGCAAGCTCGCCAAGATCCTGGTGGCCGAAGGCACAGATGATGTGCTGGTGAACACGCCGATTGCCATCATCGCCGCTGACGGCGAGAAGGTGGAAGCGCCTGCTGCCGCAGCTGCGCCAAAGGCAGCGGCCCCCGCAGCTGCTGCGCCAGCACCTGCCGTTGCCGCATCTGCGCCAGCCGCTGCCGCGCCGAAGGCCAACGGCGCTGCCGCTGGTGGCCGCGTGTTCGCCTCGCCTCTCGCACGCCGTATCGCCAAGCAGAAGGGTGTGGACCTTGCTGCACTCGCAGGCTCCGGCCCGCATGGCCGCATCGTGATGAAGGATGTGGAAAGCGCCAAACCGGGTGCAGCACCTACCGCTAAAGCCGGCGCTGCGGCTGGCTTCTCGCCGGCGCCGTCGGATGAATCTACCCTCAAGATGTTCGAGGCCGGTTCTTACGATCTCGTGCCGCATGATACGATGCGCAAGGTGATTGCGCGCCGCCTCACGGAATCGAAGCAGCATGTTCCGCATTTCTATGTGAGCGTGGATGTGAGTCTGGAAAACTTGCTGGCCTTGCGTGAGCGGCTGAACCCGCAGGCCCCGAAGGACAAGGACGGCAAACCGGCTTGGAAAGTCTCGGTCAATGATTTCATCATCAAGGCACTTGGCATGGCTCTGGTGAAGGTGCCGGATGCCAATGTGTCCTGGCTGGAAAGCGCCATGGTGCATCACAAGCATGCTGATATCGGGGTGGCCGTTTCGATCCCCGGCGGGCTGATCACGCCCATCGTGCGCAAGGTGGAAAGCAAGGGCTTGGCCCAGATCAGCCAGGAAATGAAGGACTATGCCGCCCGCGCCAAGACGCGCAAGCTGAAGCCGGAAGAATATACCGGCGGCTCGGCCTCGGTGTCGAATATGGGCATGATGGGGGTCTCCAACTTCGCCGCCATCGTCAACCCGCCGCAAGCCTCGATTCTGGCCATCGGTGCCGGTGAACGCCGCCCGGTGGTGAAGGGCAATAACATCGTAATCGAACAGCAAATGACGATCACCCTCTCCACCGACCACCGCTGCATCGACGGCGCTCTGGGTGCGGAGCTGATTGGCGCGATCAAGATGTATCTGGAAGAACCCGGCTTGATGCTGGTCTGAGGTGACCATGAAAAACATTCTGGCGTTTGGTGACTCGCTCACTTGGGGTGCTGTGGCACTGAAGTCTTTGCGGCATCCGTTCGATGTGCGCTGGCCGAATGTTTTGGCGGCGGGGCTGGGCGGCAAGGCGCGGGTGATTGAGGAAGGGCTCAATGGCCGCACGACCGTGTTTCCTGATCCGACCGAAGATGTGGAGCGCAATGGTGCTGTTGCACTTCCCATGCTGCTCAAGACGCATGAGCCGCTTGATCTGATCATCATCATGCTCGGCACCAATGATATCAAATATGCAAATCGCTGCCGGGCGTTTGATGCTTCGATGGGCATGTCGCGGCTGATTGGGTTGGCAAAGCGCTTTCCCTACAATGAGAACTACGCCAGCCCGAAGATTCTCATTATGAACCCGCCGCATCTTGTGAAGACGGATGATGAGTGGTTCAACGACCTCTGGGGCCACGCGATTGAAGAGTCCAAATTGCTGCCAAAGCATTACGCGCGCGTGGCGCAGGAAGAAGGCGTGCATTTCTTTGATACCAACGCCGTTGCCAAGTGCGACCCCACGGATGGCGGGCATCTTGATTCTGCCAATACGGCCGCCATCGGCATGGGCCTGGTGCCCGTCGTGAAGAAAATTCTGGAGATCTGAAATGGCCGACACAGCATTTGACGTGATCATTATTGGCGGCGGGCCGGGCGGCTATGTGGCCGCGATCCGTGCGGCACAGCTGGGCCTGAAGACCGCCGTAGTTGAGCGTGAACATCTGGGCGGCATCTGCCTGAACTGGGGCTGCATTCCGACCAAGGCGCTGCTGCGCTCGGCTGAAATCTATCATTACATGAAACATGCTGACGCCTACGGGCTCTCCGCCAAGGATGTGTCGTTTGATCCGTCTGCCGTGGTGCAGCGTTCGCGCAATGTGTCGGGCCGCCTCAATATGGGCGTGGGTGGATTGCTCAAGAAGAACAAGGTGCAGGTGGTCTGGGGTGAAGCCAAGGTTTCCAAGGTGGGCGAAGTGACCGTGGGCACCAGCACCAAGCCGGTGATGTTGCCGCAGAACCCGCCGCCCAAGGGCACTCTGGGGGCAGGGGTCTATACCGCCAAGCACATCATCATTGCTACCGGCGCGCGTCCGCGTGCGCTGCCCGGGCTGGAGCATGATGGCAAGCTGGTGTGGTCCTACTTCGAAGCCATGGTGCCGAAGGAGATGCCGAAGTCTCTGCTGGTCGTCGGCTCTGGCGCCATCGGCATTGAATTCGCGTCCTTCTACAATTCGATGGGCGTGGATGTGACAGTGGTCGAGATCATGGATCAGATCATGCCGGTCGAAGATAACGAGATCAGCAAGATTGCGCAGAAGCAGCTGGAAAAGCAGGGCATCAAGTTCCGCATTTCCGCCAAGGTGGCCAGCCTGAAGAAGGGCGCCAACAACGTCACCGCCACGGTTGAAGCCGGCGGCAAGAGCGAGACGATCACGGTTGACCGGGTGATTGCCGCCACGGGCGTGGTCGGCAATATCGAAAATCTGGGTCTCGAAGCGCTCGGTGTGAAAACCGAGAAGGGCTGCGTGGTGATTGATGGCTACGGCAAGACCAATGTGGCCGGCATCTATGCGATTGGCGATGTGGCCGGTCCGCCGATGCTGGCCCACAAGGCCGAACATGAGGGCGTGATCTGCGTCGAAAAGATCAAGGGCCTTGATGCGCATCCGATGAAGAAAGAGCAAATTCCCGGCTGCACCTATTGCCACCCGCAGGTGGCCTCCGTGGGCCTCACCGAAGCCAAGGCCAAGGCCGCAGGCTTCGAGGTCAAGGTGGGGCGCTTCCCGTTCCTGGCCAATGGCAAGGCCATTGCGCTGGGCGAAGACCAAGGTCTGGTGAAGACGGTATTCGACGCCAAGACCGGCCGCCTGCTGGGCGCCCATATGGTGGGTGCCGAAGTGACCGAACTGATCCAAGGGTTTGTGATCGCCATGGGGCTTGAGACCACCGAGGAAGAGCTGATGCACACCGTGTTCCCGCATCCGACTCTGTCCGAGATGATGCATGAAAGCGTGCTGGATGCTTACGGCCGTGTCATCCACATGTGATCTTGAAGTGGCGGTACAGCTTCGCCATATTCGAGATTAAACGGGGGTTCCCATGGATACAAAGAACGTCGTCATCGCCATCATCCTCGGCATCATTGCCGGGTGGCTTGCCTCGTGGATCGTCGGCGGGCACGGGCTGGTGCAATATCTGATCAGCGGTGTGCTGGGCTCGTTTGTCGGCTCGTTCCTGCTGCAGAAGGCCGGCATCAATCTGGGCATCCGCAATGAAATCGGCCGTGACATCGCCACGGCCACCATTGGCGCTGTGGTCGTGATGATCATCGCGCGTATTCTGAGTTAGAGGGAAAGAAAAATGAACAACATTATGCAACTGGGCGGCGGCCTGGGCTTTTGGGGCACCATTCTTGTCGGCATCCTGGCCGGCTGGCTGGCGCACACCGTCATGGGCGGCCGCGGCGGCATCATCTGGAACCTGATCATCGGTGTGATCGGTTCTTGGCTTGGCTTCTTTGTTGCAGAGAAACTGAATATCCATCTGGGCGAGCTTTTCCACGGCTGGTTCTGGGGCAATCTGCTCGTCTCGGCGGCGGGTGCGATTGTGCTGCTGTTCCTGCTGCGCTTGTTGCGCGGGCGCTGAAGGCTGTTACACTATCCGGCATTGCCGGGCCGTTGTGGCATTAGTCCGGTGACTCAAATAGTTTGCCACAGGGAAAGGAATTAACATGGACGGATATGGTATCCTCTGGTCGATCGTTCTGGGCGGCATTGCCGGCATCATCGCTGAAAAAGTGATGAGCTTTAACACCGGCCTGATCCTCTCGATCATCCTGGGCATTGTTGGCGCTGTCGTTGGCAATTTCGTGCTCGGCCTGCTGCATATTTCCATCGGCGGCGGCGTGATCGGCACGATCATCGTGGCGGTGCTGGGCGCCTGCATCCTGATCTTCCTGTACAGGCTGATCAACCGGCGCTGATGGCCACACTGATCGACATAACAAATCAAAACCGGCCGAGGCACCCTGAAAAGGCGCACCGGCCGGAAACCCCGTTGTTGCGCAAGCCGGACTGGATCCGCGTCAAGGCGCCGGGCTCTCCCATCTATGCCGAGACCCAGAAGATCGTACGGGACCAGAAGCTGGTCACCGTCTGCGAGGAAGCAGGCTGCCCCAATATTGGTGAATGCTGGTCGAAGAAGCATGCCACCTTCATGATCATGGGCGACACCTGCACGCGGGCTTGCGCTTTCTGCAATGTGAAGACCGGTTTACCGGATGCGCTCGACCTGGGCGAGCCTGAGCGTGTCGCTGACGCCATTGCGCAGATGGGCCTGCATCATGCGGTGATCACATCGGTGGACCGCGATGATCTGGCTGACGGGGGGGGCGAACATTTCGTGCGCACCATCAAAGCCATCCGCAAAGCTTCGCCGCTGACCACGATCGAAATTCTCACGCCGGATTTCCTCAAGAAGGATGGCGCGCTTGAGCGCGTGGTGGAAGCGCAGCCTGATGTGTTCAATCACAATATGGAAACCGTGCCGGGCCTGTACCTCAAGATCCGCCCGGGTGCGCGTTACTTCCATTCGCTGCGTCTGCTGCAGCGGGTGAAGGATCTGGACAAGAACATGTTCACCAAGTCCGGCATCATGGTGGGCTTGGGTGAAACGCGCGAGCAAGTGATGCAGGTGATGGACGACATGCGGTCTGCGTCGATTGATTTCATCACCATCGGGCAATATCTGCAGCCATCGCGCAAGCACGCCGCGATTGACCGGTTCGTGACGCCTGAGGAATTCAAGGGTTACGAAACCACGGCCTATGCCAAGGGCTTTCTGATGGTTTCATCTTCGCCGCTGACGCGCTCGTCGCATCATGCGGGTGAGGATTTCGCGCGGCTGCGGGCGGCGCGGCTTGCCCGCTGATGGCGAAAGTTTCCGTCCAGCGCATCGTGCCGATTACCATGGATCAGGCGTTCGAGATTGCCGCTGACGTGGCTTCCTACAAGGAATTCATCCCGCTGGTCACGCGTTCCACTATTCGCGGTACTGTGAATGAGGAGGGGCAGGTGAAGCGCTTCGCCGCTGATCTGATGATCGCGGTGGAGAAGTTGCATTTGCACGAAGGTTTCACCAGCCAGGTTGTGACTGATGCTGCGCACCGCACTGTGGTGGCCACTTCGCAGGATGGGCCAGTGAAAGACCTGAAGGCCGTGTGGACGATGAAGCCGATGAATGGCGGGCGTTCACAGGTCTCCATCGAGATCGACTATCACTTCCGCAATTTCCTGCTGCAGCTGGCGGCCGGGCGATTGATGGATCATGCGGTGGCGAAAGTGTTGCACGCGTTTGAAGAACGTGGCCGCAAACTTTATCCGGCGAGTGCTTTGCCCAACATCTGAAGCGCGAAATTGCGCGCTGCCAGACGGATCGCGGCGCGGTCACCGGGAAACACCTGGCGCTCATGGCGCTCGTAACCGGCCTTTGACGCACAGGCAAAATGCACAAGGCCCACTGGCTTTTCTGCACTGCCACCTGATGGTCCTGCGATCCCAGTGATGGCGACGGCTAACGTGGCGTTCGAATGCGCCAGCGCGCCTTTGGCCATGGCGCGGGCGACGTCCTCGCTCACGGCACCATGCGCAGTGATCAGTTCAGTGGGCACGCCGATCATCTCGTTCTTGGCTTCATTGGAATACGTCACGAAGGCGCGGTCAAAAATCGCGGAGGAGCCGGCAATGTCAGTGATGGCTGCGGCCACCATGCCGCCGGTGCAGCTTTCTGCGGTGGCAACGACTGCCTTGTACTTGATGAGTTCGGCGACGAGTTCAGCGGCCTTCATGGCAACCTCACCGTGGCGGTGGCCATCGCCGCCATGCCTTCTTTGCGGCCGATGGCACCCATCTTCTCGGTAGTGGTGGCCTTGATGGCGATGCGGTCTGCGCTGATGCCCAGCATCTGCACGAGGGCCGCTTTCATCGCCGGGATATGCGGGCTGATCTTGGGGGCTTCGGCAAGGATGGTGATATCGACATTGGCGATCACGCCGCCCTTGGCTTCCAGCAATGCCCTGGCCTTGGCCACGAAGATTGCCGATTTCGCGTTCTTCCACTGCGGATCAGAAGGTGGAAAATGCGTGCCGATATCGCCTTCACCAATCGTGCCGAGCAAAGCATCGGTCAGTGCATGCAGCGCTACATCGGCGTCTGAGTGACCTTTGAGCTTGTGACTGTGCGGCACTTCCACGCCACAGAGCCAGACAGCATTGCCCACTTCGAACACATGGAAGTCCATGCCGCTGCCAACTCTGATATCCGGCTTGTCCATGCTATTATCTAATTCGCGGTTTGCTGCGGCGATGTCTTCCGCGGTGGTGAGCTTGCGGTTGCGCGGATCACCCGGAACGATATGCACTTTCATTCCGGCAGCTTCTGCCACTGCTGCATCATCGGTCAATTGGTTCTCGCCTGCCTTCGCCGCGCGTTCATGCG
Source organism: Aestuariivirga litoralis (assembly GCF_015714715.1). Taxonomy (NCBI): domain Bacteria; kingdom Pseudomonadati; phylum Pseudomonadota; class Alphaproteobacteria; order Hyphomicrobiales; family Aestuariivirgaceae; genus Aestuariivirga; species Aestuariivirga litoralis. Next base: position 822,660 of record NZ_WAHS01000001.1, read on the forward strand.
CCGCGCGAATCTTGGCATAGTGGAATCCCTGCGGTGTCTGCACATGGTAGAGTGCGGACCGGTCTAGCGTGCGCCCGATCACGCCATCTTTCACTTCCTTGATCGTATCCGCTACCGGAAGAGCGGGGATAACTGCTTCCGCCGTTCCCAGCTTGGCAATAACCGCGCTGATGAGAGTGTGCGACACGAAGGGTCTCGCTGCATCATGGATCAAAATCAAATCAGGCGCGTCGCCTACGCAGGCTTCGATGCCCAAGCGACAGGATTCCTGCCGGGATGACCCACCCCGAACTGCGGCTGAAAGGCCTTGAGAAGCTCTTGAAAACAGATCGTCATGGCCTTCGCCTATCACCGTTATTGTTTTCGTTATGAGGGGATGTGTGGCAAACGCTTCCAGCGTGAGGCGCAGCACGGGCTTTCCGCCAATCAACTGATATTGCTTGGGTATCTCTCCGCCAGCGCGCAGGCCCGAGCCTGCCGCGACAATCACGGCCATGACTTTCATGTCATCGGAAATAGAAGATTTCGGTGTGAAAGCAACTGGGCGATTCACTATGGCTTGGGCAAAAGCCAGAAAGAGCTTGATTTTGGGCTCTGGATTCGTAATTTGATCAAATATTAGCCGTTGGCAGGAATTGACTAAAATATGGGCATTCAAATCGGAAAGGTTACGACGCGCAACAACGTGTTCCTGGCACCCATGTCAGGTGTTACCGATGAGCCGTTCCGCAAAGTGGCTCATGATACGGGTGCCGGGCTGGTCGTTTCCGAGATGGTTGCCTCCGATGCCCTCGTGCAGGAACGGCGCGACATGGTGCGCCGCGCGCGCGGTGCCAAGCAGCTCCAGCCGTTTGCGATGCAGCTCGCCGGGCGCGAGGCCAAATGGATGTCCGAAGGTGCCAAGGTGGCGCAGGACATGGGTGCCGATATTATCGACATCAATATGGGTTGCCCCGCCCGGCAGGTGACGGGTGGCCTATCAGGTTCTGCGCTGATGCGCGATCTGGGTCATGCGGTCACACTGATTGAAGCGACGGTGGCCGCTGTGAAAGTGCCGGTCACGCTGAAGATGCGTCTGGGCTGGGATGACGGCATGCGCAATGCACCAGAGCTTGCGCGCTATGCGGAAGCTTCTGGGATTGCCATGGTCACCGTTCATGGCCGTACGCGCTGTCAATTTTATAAAGGCAAGGCCGACTGGAACGCTATTCTAGCGGTGCGAGATGCCATCAAGATTCCCTTGGTTGCCAATGGCGATTGCAATACCGCCGACGATGCCCGCGCGATGCTTGCCGCTTCGGGCGCTGATGCCGTCATGGTGGGGCGTGGCGCCTATGGTCGGCCATGGCTGCCGGGGCAGATCGCAGAAGCATTGGAACGTGGCACAGGTGGCAAACCCTTGGGGTTGAGCCAGGAACTCGCCTTGTTGTTGCGCCAGCAGGACGAGACACTCGCGCTCTATGGTGCAACCTTAGGCAACAAGATTTTCCGCAAACATTTGAGCTGGACAGTGACTCGCTTGGAAGAGCGGGAATTGATCTCCGATGAAGCTGCTGCCAGCCATCGCACTGCGCTGCTGGGCGAGACTGACAATGCGGCTGTGACCCGACTCTTGCGCTCCATCTATTCCGACTTCCCGCAGGAGCGGCTGGTCGCATGATCGCTGATGAGCAACTGGCGCGTTCCATTCTGGAAGCGCTTCCCAATCCGCTGTTGTTAGTAGACGGCAAGAACCGCATCGCGATGGTGAATTCAGCCTGTGAGGATTTCTTCCAGGCCAGCGCCACCATGCTGCGCAAGAATACTGCTGAAGACCTGTTCCCTTTTTCCAGCCCGGCGCTGGAGGCGATTGCGCGGGCCCGCGATGAGGGCGGCGTGATTAACGAATATGCCACTTCGATTGGCACGCCACGCTTTGGCGGCGAGCGCATTGTGGATGTGCAGACCACCGGGCTGGGCGACATGCCGGGCACCGTGTTGATCATCATATTGCGCCAATCGATGGCGCAGAAATTTGATTTCCAGCTCTCGCACCGGGGGGCCGCGCGGTCTGTTTCTGGCATGGCAGCGATGCTGGCCCATGAAATCAAGAATCCGCTTTTTGGCATCAGGGGTGCAGCGCAATTGCTGGAGCCTACCGTTGGCCCACAGGACCGCTCACTCACCCGGCTGATTTGCGACGAGACTGACCGCATCCGCAACTTGGTGGACCAGATGGAAGTGTTCTCTGATGAACGGCCACTGGAGCGCCAACCGGTCAACATCCACGTAGTGCTGGATAGGGTGCGCCAGATCATTCTGGCGGCCAATCCCAACGGTGTCACCCTTACAGAGAATTACGATCCTTCGCTGCCGCCGGTTTCCGGCAACCACGACCAACTGGTGCAGGTATTTCTCAACCTCGCCAAGAACGCGGTTGAAGCGATGAATTCTGATCAGGGCGGCAAGCTTGAATTCACCACCGCCTTCCGTCCCGGCGTGAAGCTTGCTGTGCCGGGCTCAAGCGAGCGCGTTTCGCTGCCGCTGGAAGTCTGCGTGAATGACGACGGCCCCGGTGTGGAAGAAGAACTGCGCCCCTTCATCTTTGATCCCTTCATCACATCGAAGGCGCAAGGCAAAGGTCTGGGGCTTGCTCTGGTGGCCAAAATTGTGCGCGATCATGGCGGTGTGGTCGAATGTATCGGGCGTGAACGCGGGGCCACGTTCCGCGTTCTTTTGCCTCTCGAAAAACGTGTTGAAAAGGCTGATTGATGAGCGCCAAAACCATTCTGCTGGCTGACGACGACAGTGCCATCCGCACGGTGCTTACGCAGGCATTGACGCGTGCCGGCTATAGCGTGCGCTCCACCGCCACGGCCACCGCATTGTGGCGCTGGGTACAGGAAGGCCAGGGCGACATCATCGTGACCGACGTGGTGCTGCCGGATGAAAATGCTTTCGAGATGCTGCCGCGCATCAAGAAGCTGCGGCCGAAGATTCCCGTGATCGTGATGAGCGCGCAGAACACCATCATGACCGCCATCCGTTCCACCGAGCTTGGCGCCTATGATTATCTGCCCAAGCCGTTTGATCTCAATGTGCTGCTCCAAACCGTGGCGCGGGCGCTGGAACAGGTCAACAAGCCCAACCTACCCAAACCCATTGAGAACAGCGAGAACCTGCCGATCATCGGGCGTTCGTCAGCGATGCAGGAAATCTACCGGGTGATTGCGCGCCTGACGCAGACTGACCTGACTGTTACCATCATCGGCGAAAGCGGCACCGGCAAGGAATTGGTGGCGCGTGCGCTGCATGATTTCGGGCGGCGCAAGCGGGGCCCTTTCGTTGCCGTCAACATGGCTGCGATCCCGCGTGAATTGATCGAGAGCGAATTGTTTGGCCATGAGAAGGGCGCTTTCACCGGTGCCTCCAACCGCATGCCCGGACGTTTTGAACAGGCCGAAGGCGGCACATTGTTCCTCGATGAAATCGGCGACATGCCACTGGAGGCGCAGACTCGACTGCTGCGCGTGTTGCAGCAGGGCGAATATACCAGCGTGGGCGGCAATGCGCCGATCAAGGCCAATGTGCGCATCATTGCCGCCACCCACCGTGACCTGAGGCAATTGATCGGGCAGGGGCAGTTCCGCGAAGATCTGTTCTTCCGCCTCAATGTCGTGCCGCTGCGCCTGCCTTCATTGAGGGACCGGGTGGAAGACATTCCCGATCTGGCAAGGCACTTCCTCAACACTGCGGTGAAGGACGGCTTGCCGCCGAAAGACATTTCGCCTGAAGCAGTGGACGCGCTGAAATCCTATCGCTGGCCCGGCAATGTCCGCGAGCTGGAAAACCTGATGAAACGCCTGATGGCGATGGAGATCGACGACACGATTGGTGCCGCCTCGGTCAATGCCGAGCTGGCGGGCAGCGGTCCATCGCCGGTGAATTCAGAAGGCAGTGGGTCAGATACGCCTGACAGTGTGATTGAGTTCATGGAGCGTCATCTGGCGCGATATTTCACTGCTTTTGGCGAAAGCATGCCACCGGCCGGGCTTTATGACCGGATTCTCAATGACGTTGAGCCACCGCTTCTACGTGCCGTTTTATCGGCCACCAAGGGCAATCAGCTCAAGGCAGCGGAAGTTCTGGGGATCAATCGGAACACCTTGCGTGTGAAGATAAGACAGCATCAAATCAAGGCCTTGCGTGGCTTTTCCTAAGTAAAGCCTCAACTCTTGGGATGATGGGTGTGGCATCCTTGCGTCACTGGTGTTGATTTTGGGCAACGGTTGCGCTTATTGGCGTGATGCCAAGTCAAATTGATAACCGGCTCTACCGCCGGATCAGGGGATTTTCGGGCTGGGCCGCCGCCGCACTTGTAGGCGTGGGAGCCTTTCTGGGCTTTGCCACTTTCCTGCTGCTTACCGGCCTGACACCCATCCAGCCTTCGGGCAAGAACATCACCTATCTATTGATTGCCAATGCCGTTGTCGTTGCCATCATGGTCGCGATGATTGCCGCCCAGTTTCTGCATTTGCTATGGGAGCGGCGGCGCGGAACAGCCGGTGCGGGTTTGCATGTCAGGTTGGTGGGCCTGTTCAGCCTGGTGGCAGTGGTGCCGGCGCTGTTGGTGGCGGCCTTTGCCACGGTGACGCTCAGCCGTGGTCTTGATACCTGGTTTTCAACCCAGACCCGCGGCATTGTTGAAACGGCAGCTTCGGTGGCCGATGCCTATGTCACCAATGCCTCAGAAGCCACCCGGAATGATCTTGCCAATATTGCTGGCGATTTAGTGCAGCAGCAGCAAATTCAATCTTTCAACGAAGACAGGCCCACATTTTCCCAGCGGCTGACTCGGCACGCGTCCTTGCGAAATCTCGGCGCCATATTTGTGGTCGACATCACCAGCCAGGAAGTTGACACCAGCGTAGCGGCATCGAAGGAGATTGGATTCCTGCCCCCATCCACCGACATTCAGGCGCAAATCGCAAAAGGCGATCCGGTGCTTATTCCGCCGGCCCGGGGCAGCAATCTGATCCGCGCGGCGATGAAGTTGCAGGGCTATCCCAACGCGTATCTCTATATCTACCGCCTGGTTTCGCCGGCCGTGATCGAGCAACTTGAAAAGACACGAGCTGCCAAAGCGCAATATGACCAATTGCAGAATGACCGTTTTGGCGTGCAGCTCAATTTTGCACTCGTCTATTCCCTTCTGGCGCTAATCTTTTTGTTGGCTGCTGTATGGGCGGGCATGTGGTTTTCCGATCGCCTGGTTGCGCCCATCGTGCGGCTTCTCAACGCCTCGCGCGATGTGGCGCGTGGCGATTTCAATGCCAAGGTGAAAGTGATTGACGGCCCGGGTGACTTGCAGCGCTTGTCGCAGACTTTCAATCTGATGACCGACCAGATTGCACAGAGCCGTGACCAATTGGTTGAAACCAACCAGCAGCTCGATGGCCGCCGCCGCTTCACCGAAGCCATGCTGGAAGGCGTCTCCGCTGGCATCATCGGCATCGGCTCGGATCAACGGATCACGCTGGTGAACAAATCAGCACTTAATCTGCTGGGCAAGGCTGACCATGAATTGATGGGGCAGTCGGTGACGAATGCCCTTCCGGAATTTGCCGCGATCTACCATGCCGCGCAGGCCCGCAGTGTGGGTTCTGCTGACGGACAAATCGACTACAAGGTGAGGGGTCAGGATCTCAGCTTCATCGTGCGCATCACCACAGAGCTTGGCACCCATGCGGATCATGGCCATGTATTGACCTTTGACGACATTACCCAATTGGTTTCGGCGCAGCGAAATTCGGCCTGGTCTGACATCGCGCGGCGCATTGCCCATGAAATCAAGAATCCGTTGACTCCCATTCAATTGTCGGCGGAGCGGCTCAAGCGCAAATACCTGAAGGAAATCCAGTCTGACCGGCAGATCTTCGAACAATGCACTGATACGATCATTCGTCAGGTGGGCGATATTGGGCGCATCGTGGATGAGTTCTCGTCCTTCGCACGCATGCCATCTGCAGTGCCGGAACCCAACAATCTGAATGACATGGTGCGCGAGGCCACTGTCCTGCAGCGCGTTTCAGCTTCGGATGTTGATATCGAATTTGCCTTTGGTTCGGATCAATTGGTGTTCCCGTTTGATCGCCGATTGCTGACCCAGGCCGTGACCAATCTGGTCAAGAATGCGGGCGAGGCTATTGAGGCGCGCAATGCCGACGCACCGCGTGGCCGGATTTTGATCTCCACCGGATTGCACGGCGATGTGCCCTTCATGAGTGTGACCGACAATGGCATCGGCTTGCCGGAAGAAAACCGCAACAGACTGGCGGAGCCCTATATGACCACACGTGAAAAGGGCACGGGCCTTGGCCTGGCCATCGTCAAACGCATCATGGAAGAGCATGGCGGCTTCCTGCGCCTGTCGGATGCGCCGGGAGGCAAGGGTGCTGTGGTGACGCTGGAATTTGCGCCGCAGCCTGAACTCGTTAGGGAGAGTGCGTAATGGCCGCCGATATTCTGATCATTGACGATGAGGCGGATATCCGCGAATTGATCGCAGGCATTCTGCAGGACGAGGGGTTCGAGACACGCCTCGCGCATAATTCCGATGCCGCTTTGTCGGAGATTTCGCAACGCAAGCCATCGCTGGTCATCCTCGATATCTGGTTGCAGGGTTCGAAGCTCGACGGGCTCGATCTGCTGCTGGAAATCCAGAACATGCAGATGGGCGTGCCGGTCATCATCATTTCCGGCCATGGCAATATCGAAACGGCGGTCGCTGCCATCAAGCGCGGCGCTTATGAATACATCGAAAAGCCGTTCAATTCCGAACGCCTGTTGCTGGTTGTCAGCCGTGCGCTGGAAGCCACGCGTCTGCGGCGCGAGAATGAAGAATTGAAGGGCCGCTCCGGCGTTGATGCGGAATTGCTGGGGCAGAGTGCCGTGATGCGGCAACTGCGGCAGACCACCAAGAAAATTGCATCCGCCAACAGCCGCGTGCTGATCACCGGGCCGATGGGGGCGGGCAAGGAACTCGTTGCGCGTTCGGTGCATAGGCTTTCACAGCGCGCCGAGCGTTCCTTCGTGGTGATGGGTGCGGCGGCGATGGCGCCTGAGCGCATGGAAGAAGAACTCTTCGGGATTGAATCGCATGCCGGCGAACCGTTGCGTGTTGGCGCACTGGAAGAAGCGCATGGTGGCACGCTTTACATTGACGAAGTGGCCGATATGCCGCTGGAAACCCAGGGCAAGGTTTTGCGGGTGCTGGTGGACCAGACATTCCAGCGGGTAGGCGGCAAGAAAAAGGTGAAGGTCGATGTGCGCATCATCACTTCGACGTCGCGTGACCTCGTGACATTGATCGCCGCCCAACAATTCCGGGAAGACCTCTATCACCGCCTCGCGGTGGTGCCACTGCATGTGGCTGGCCTCAACGAACGCCGCGACGACATTCCGGAGCTGATTGATTATTTCTGCAAGAATTTTGCCGCCACCTCGGGACAACAAGTGCGGCGGTTCTCGCCAGAAGCCGTCACCACCATGCAGACGCGTGACTGGCCGGGTAATGTGCGCGAGCTGCGCAACCATGTGGAACGCGCTCTGATTCTTTCAACCGGCGATGGGAATGACGTGGTGACCCCGCAATATCTGAGCGGCGATAATGCGCAGGTTTCTGCCCCCGGCTTCTCGCAGGATAACTTGCTGGCGCTACCCTTGCGCGAAGCGCGCGATTTGTTTGAGCGGGAATATGTTGCCGCACAATTGTCACGTTTTGGCGGAAACATCACCAAGACAGCGCAATTCATCGGAATGGAACGGTCCGCTTTACACCGTAAAATCAAGATGTTGGGTCTTGCTGCCAAAGAACAAGAAGAAGAACCGGTCTGAAGCTTTTACCCAACCGCCTGAATCAGCTAAGGTTGGCCAACTGGTTTGGGCGTAAAAACAACAACAACCCACGGTATGGTCATGGCACAAGAAAAACAACAAAACCTGCAAGACACCTTTCTCAATCACCTGCGCAAGACAAAAGTGCCCGTCACCGTGTTTTTGGTGAACGGCGTCAAGCTGCAGGGCATCATTACCTGGTTTGATAATTTCTCCATGCTGCTGCGGCGCGATGGCGTTTCGCAGCTGGTCTACAAGCACGCGATTTCAACCATCATGCCGGGCGCCCCGATCAGCCTTTTTGAAGACGAGAACCGCGAGTAGTGACTGGTAAAGGTATTGATTTTTCGCGCGAGGGGCCTGAGGCCGCTCGCGCCATTGTGGTTCACGTCGAGCCCAAGACCAACAAGGCACAGCATGCTTTTGAGCGCACTGCTGCTTCCAAGCTGGAAGAGGCGATGGGCTTGGCTGATGCCATTGATCTTGAGATCGAGCTCGCGATCATTGCGCCCTTGGCTGCACCCAAGCCTGCTACCTATATTGGCTCCGGCAAGGTCGAGGAAATCGGCAAGAAGGTTAAGGAGACCGGGGTTGAGTTGGTCATCGTCAACGCCCAGCTTTCTCCTATTCAGCAGCGCAACCTTGAAACCGCGTGGGACTGCAAGGTGCTGGACCGCACGGGTTTGATCCTGGAAATTTTCGGCCGCCGCGCTTCGACGCGTGAAGGCTCACTGCAGGTCGAACTCGCACATCTGCAGTATCAGAAATCACGCCTGGTTCGCTCATGGACCCATTTGGAGCGGCAGCGCGGCGGCTTCGGCTTCCTTGGTGGCCCTGGCGAAAGCCAGATCGAAGCGGATAGGCGCCTCATTCAAGAGCGCATCGCCAAGATCGAGCGCGAGCTTGAAGTGGTGGTGAAAACCCGTGACTTGCACCGCAAGGGCAGGGAACGCGTGCCCTATCCGATCGTCGCACTGGTGGGCTACACCAATGCCGGCAAGTCTACGCTGTTCAACAAGCTGACGGACGCCAATGTGTTCGCCAAGGATTTGCTGTTTGCCACGCTCGACCCGACGATGCGCAACATCACGCTGCCTACGGGCCGCAAGATTATCGTGTCTGACACGGTGGGCTTCATTTCCGAATTGCCAACCACGCTGGTCGCCTCGTTCCGTGCCACGCTGGAAGAAGTGCTGGCGGCCGATGTGATCCTGCATGTGCGTGACATTGCCCATGAAGAGTCCGAGGCACAGGCCATTGATGTGGCCAAGGTGCTTGGTGATCTGGGTCTTTCAGAAGACCGCAAGAATCTGATCATCGAAGTGTGGAACAAGGCCGACCTTCTGGATGAGGCTGCGCGCAGCGGCATGCTGGCCAAGTCTGACCGGCGCGCCGATGTGGCCTTGGTCTCCGCACTTTCGGGCGAAGGCATTCCTCATTTGCTGGATCTGGTTGAACTGAAACTGGCGAAAACCAGCACGGTCTATGAATTGACGCTAGACGCTTCAGATGGGCAGGGCCTCGCCTGGGCGCATCAGCGCGGCGAAGTGATTGATCGTCACATTTATAAGGACGGGCGCACCAAGCTTACGCTGCGGCTGGATGCCAATGCGGCGGGGCAGGCTGCTGCACGCTTCGGTAAGACAATCAAGGCTCGGGCTTAAGTTCAGCCCATTCCGTTGCGCGGAATTATCCTCTAAGACTGCGGCACCACATGGTGCTCAGGCCCGAGAGGATTTCATGCGCGTTCTGATTTTTCTGATTTCGATTTTCGTCATCGCTTTTTCCAGCCAGGCGCGCGCCAGCGGCGACGCAGGCTGCACACCCAGCCTGCAAGCCTTCCACACGGATTTCAGCAGCTGCGATAACATGGCGGTGATTTCGCCGGCCAATGACACGCGGGTTAATTTCACGCTACTGCTGCTCGATCTGCGCGGCAAGAGTGCAGACAAGCTGAATGATGCACAATCATCCGCCTATTCAAACTGGCCGAACAGTGATTGGGCCTGGCCCACTGACTGGCAGAGCTTTGCGGCCCTGTTCGCTGCGCCCGTGGATGACGCACAGAAGCCTGCCGATGATGGTTCAGAGACTTATGGGGAAGGGACTATCTGCATCAGCGATAGCAGCGGTGCCGATGGTTTTGTAAAAGCTGTTACGAGTGACAGCGGCGTTGAAGATACCGAGAAGCAGGCGCTGACTGATGCCCGCAAGCAGATCCATTGCTCGTCATCCAGCGATGCGGCCGCAACGCCGCTTCCCACGCTCACCGTGCATTCTCCCGCAGCCACCGAATTTGCGGCTTATCTGGCGGCAATCAACAAGTTCTACACGGTGGATCACAATGATCCGGCAGGCTTCACCTCGCTCAAGGAGGCCAAGCAGCCCTGGGTGAAGGAAGCGGCGATTTATATGGAAGCGCGCGTCAAACTTCTGGCGGCATTGCAATCGGGTTTGAGTGATTACGGTGACGTTGATCTCGCCAAATCCGACAAGACTGCTGCAGCTGCTGCAGGTGAAGCGCTCAACGCCTATATCAAGGCTTATCCAGAAGGCACCTATCTCAATTCGGCACGCGGGCTGCTGCGCCGGGCCTTCTGGTTATCGGGCGATGCCAAGCAGCAATTGGAAGCCTACAGCGCTCAGATCAATGATACGGCGGATGCCGTGAAGGCTCTAAGCGAGACTGACCTTTCGCAAGAAATTGATGCCAAGCTTCCCAGTGACGCCTACCACGATGCTAAGGCTGATCCTTTGCTGCTGGCGACCGACCTGTTGAAGCGCATGCGCCCCAATGCCCCTGAAGATGCCAAGCTTGATCTCACCGAAGCTAATCTCGATGCGGTGAAAGACGTATTCAAGGATAAGCCGGAGCTTTTTGTGTATCTCCAAGCCGCGCTTGCACATTTCGTGAAGCATGATGACAAGGCGGTTCTGGCCCTGCTTCCGGAACAGAAGATCACCGACAAACTCAACAACCTGGCCTTTGCAACGGCGATGCTGAGGGCCGAAGCGGCGCATGATGCGAAGGGTTTTGCGGATGTGATCGAGCATGCCAGCTCGCCCTTGCAACGCGCTAATGCGGAGCTCGCTTTGGCCATGGTTCAGGAGCGGGCAGGCAAGGCCGATGCCGTGTTCGCCAAGGACAGTCCGGTGAGCAGCACTTTGGTGCGCGTGCATCTGCTGGAATATGTGGCGGGGCCCGGCCTGCTGCGCCGTGAGACTATCAATGCCGCGACCAGCCGGTCGGAGCGCGAGCTGGCGCTTTACACGCTGCTCTACCGCGACCTGACGCAGGGCGCTTACAAATCCTTCGTGGATGATGTGAAGCTGATCGCGCCAGCGGCGGCCAACGTGGAAACGCCGGACCTGAAGCTTGGGCCGCGACCGGCGCTCAAGGATTTCCTGTGGGATGGCAAGGGGGAGGGGTTTGATTGCCCTGCACTTGCAGCCATCGCCGCCAAGCTTGCGGCTTCACCCAAAGATGGCCATGCCAAACTTTGCCTGGGTGAGTTCCTGCGGCTGGTGATCGGCGATGAGTTTGAGCTTGCCACAAGGCCGGCCAAGGATGAGCTGGGAGGGTCTGCGCTCATGTTCCCTGGTACTACCATCACGCGACAAGACATCTACACGCAGGTCATGGCCGATGTGAAAGCTGCCGGTGACGACAAGGCCTTTGCACTTTCGCGCGCGATCAATTGCTATGCCTCGGTGGGCGACAACCATTGCGGCGGCAAGGATGTGGACAAGAATGTGCGCAAGGGCTGGTTCAACAGGCTGAAGTCGGAATTCGGCAGCACGGCTTATGCGCGCGACACGAAATACTATTACTAGGCTGGCTGTCGTTCTGCTGGCCCTATGGCCCGCCCTGGTGAGCGCGCAGCCGGTATCCGCCGACGATTACCGTGCCTTCTGGCTGTGGTCGGGGGTAACGCCCAAGCCGGCACTGGCCAAGGCGCAGGAAGTGTTCTTGCTGGCTGGCGAGGTGACGGCGCGGGGGATCACCTCTCAGCGCGGGGCCACGCCGCGCGTGAAGACCAGCAAGGTCTGGATTGTTTACCGGGTGCAAACGCTGGACTGGCCTCCTGGTGCGATGGAAAATATCCTGCGCCATGTGGCGGCGTGGCAGGATGCAGGCAATGACATGGCGGGCCTGCAGATTGATTTCGATTCCGGCACGCGCAATCTCGGTAGCTATGTGGCCTTCCTCCGGGATGTGAGGGCGAAGCTTCCATCAGAGCTGAAGCTGGGCATTACCGGGCTGCTTGATTGGGGTGCCAATGCGCGGGCAGCGGACCTGGCTGCACTGCATGGCGTGGTGGATGAAGTGATCCTGCAGATCTACCAGGGGCGACGGGTGATACCCGGCTATCAGAACTATCTGGTGCGGTTGCAAAAGCTCAATGTGCCGTTTCGCGTTGGCCTGCTGGAGGGTGGCGGGTGGAGTGCACCGGGCAATCTGGCGGCTGATCCGATGTTCAGGGGCTATGTGGTTTTCCTGGTGAATGGAGCAGGGCGCTGATCACGCCTTCTCGGCCTTCTTGGCTGCGTCCCACAGGCCGTCCATTTCCGCCAGATCGGAATCCTTGGGCTCCTTGCCTGCCTTGGCCAGCTCGATTTCGATGAAGTCGAAGCGGCGCTCGAATTTGGCATTGGCGCCGCGCAGTGCAGCCTCCGGGTCGATGCCCAAATGCCGCGCCACATTGGCCATGGCAAAGAGCAGGTCTCCGAATTCTTCCTTTTTGTGGTCGGCGTCAGCTTCCTTGAACTCGGCAATTTCCTCGGTGATCTTGTCATAGACATTGTCCACGGAGGGCCAGTCGAAGCCGACCTTGGCGGCCTTGGCCTGCAGCTTGAGGGCGCGGGTGAGGCCGGGCAGGTTCACAGGCACATTGGCCAGCACGCTTTGCTTGGGAGCACCCGCACGCTCCTTGGCCTTGTTGGCCTCCCAGAAGCCCTTGGAGACGCCAGCGGCCTTGGCAGCCTCGTCACCAAAGACATGGGGGTGGCGGCGGATCATCTTGGTCACCACGGCCTCGATCACATCGTCAAAGGTAAAGGCGCCAGCCTCGGCGGCTATCTGGGCGTGATAGACGGGCTGGAACAGAAGGTCGCCCAGCTCGTCCTTCAGGGCTGCCATATCCTTCTTCTCGATGGCCTCTGCCACCTCATAAGCTTCCTCGATCGTGTAGGGTGCGATCGTGTCGAAGCTCTGTTCAAGGTCCCATGGGCAGCCGGTGACAGGCGTGCGCAGGGCCGCCATCACAGCTAGGAGGGTATCGATGGAGCGTGGGTCCATGCGGGTCGGGTCTTGTTCTGACATTCAATCCTTCATTCGCATAATATATATTATGGAATATTCTGAGATGGTAGAATTTGGCGGAAAGCTGGCCCCATCAAAGTGCTACGCCAGATCCTTCAGTTCCAGCTTCATGCCATCATAGGCAGGTACGGCATTCTCTGGCAGCTCCTTGGCGAGGGTTTCATAGTCCAGATCAATGTGCATGTTGGTGATCACGGCGCGCTTTGGCTTCAGTGCCTTGATCACGCCGATGGTCTCCTCAAGCCTGAAATGGCTGGGATGCGGCTTGTAGCGCAGCGCGTCGATGATCAGCAGGTCTAGGCCTTGGAGCGCCGTCATGGCAGGCTCGGGTACGCCATTCACATCGGGCATATAGGCGGTGTCGCCACTGCGGAAGCACAGCGCGTCGATATTGCCATGGCGCACAGGGATGGGCAGGGCCGTGATGCTTCCCCCTGCTCCATGGCTTAATACCGTAATGTAAGGCGTGATCTCGTGGGGCTGGGCGATGGCCGGGTAGTCATTGGCGGAGACGAAACAATAGGCGAAGCGCGACTGCAAGGTGCGCATGGTCTCCGGCGTGGCATGGATGGGCAGGCGCTTGCGGCCGATCAGATAGAGCGGCCGCAGGTCATCGATGCCGTGGGTGTGGTCAGCATGGTCATGCGTGAACCACACACCATCGAGATGCGAGACTTCAGCTGACAGCAGCTGCTCGCGCAGATCAGGCCCGGTATCGACCAGCACCTTGGTGGTACCGTCCGGGCCCTTGCGTTCCAGCAGGATCGAGCAGCGGCGGCGGCGGTTCTTTGGGTTGGCCGGGTCACAGGCGCCCCAGTCATTGCCGACGCGCGGCACGCCTGCCGATGAGCCGCAGCCCAAGATGGTTAATGCCAGCGTCATGCCGCATTCCGGAAAGTGGCTGGCATTTGTATCTTGTCGAATAGCCGGAAGAAATTGGCCGAGGTGAGATAGGCCATCTCGTCGCGCGTGAGGCCTCTTGTGGCGGCCAGTGTCTCCAGCGTCTTCACGACGTAGCTTGGTTCATTGTCCTTGCCGCGAAACGGTACTGGCGCGAGGAAGGGCGCATCGGTCTCCACGAGCAGACGATCGACTGGCATCGCCTTGGCGGTAGTGCGCAGGTCTTCTGCATTCTTGTAAGTGAGGATGCCCGAGAAGGACACATAGAGGCCGAGTTCCATCCCCTTCTCTGCCAGCCATTGCTGTGAGGTGAAGCAATGCAGCACAGCCTTGAAAGCGCCCTTTGCCATTTCCTCTTCCAGCACGCGGGCGGTGTCTTCCTCCGCCTGCCTGGTGTGGATGACCAGCGGCAGGCCGGTTTCACGCGCGGCGGCGATGTGGTTTTTGAAACCAGTCATCTGCGCATCGCGCGGGCTGAGGTCATAGTGATAATCGAGGCCCGCCTCGCCGATGCCGACGCATTTGGGGTGCTGAGCCAGCTTCACCAGCTCTGCAACCGTAATGTCGAGTTCCTCATGTGCATTGTGCGGATGGGTGCCCACGGTGCAGAAGATGTTGTCATGGGCTTCAGCGATGGCCTTCACACGATCGAAATTTTCCACACGGCTGCTGATGGTCAGCATCAGGCCAACCCCCTGCTCGCGGCAACGCGCCAGCACATCCGGCAACTGGTTCGACAGCCCGTCATAGTCGAGATGGCAATGGCTATCGACGATCAGCTGCCTCATGCCTTGGCCTCAGGCTCCACGTAGCGTGGGAAGATCGGCTGTGGGGCTGGCAGCGGCGTGCCGGATTTCAGCGCCGTGTCGAAGCTGGCAAAACTGCGTTCCTCTTGTGGCACAGCCAGTGCGTCAAGCAGCTTGGCAGCGGATTGCGGCACATAGGGCTGCACCAGCAGGCCGACGCGGCGCAGTACTTCGGCGGTGACATAGAGCACCGTTTCCATCTTGGCTGGATCGGTCTTCTTCAGGCCCCAGGGCGCTTCGCCGGCGAAATAGCGGTTGGCCTCAGCGACCACTTTCCAGATCACATCCATGGCCTTTGAAATGGCGTAGGCGGCATGCTGGTTCCGCACTTCGGCCAGCATGGCTTGCGCCATCGCCAATATCGCCTTGTCGTTGTCCGACAGCGAGCCGCAGACCGGCACCACCGCATTGCAGTTCTTGTTGATCATTGACAGCGAGCGCTGGGCGAGGTTGCCGAGATCATTGGCGAGGTCGGCATTCATCCGGCCCTGGATGGCATCCTGGCTGTAGGAACCATCATTGCCGTAAGGCACTTCGCGCATGAAGAAATAGCGCACTTGGTCGACGCCATATTGATCCACCAGGTCCTTGTGGCTGAGCACATTGCCGGTGGATTTCGACATCTTCTCGCCCTTGTTGAACAGGAAGCCGTGAACGACGATCTGCTTGGGCGTGGGCAGTTTGGCCGACATCAGGAAGGCCGGCCAATAGATGGCGTGAAAGCGTGTAATGTCCTTGCCGATCACATGGGCAGAAGCGGGCCAGAAATGGGCGAGCGGTGCCTTGGCATCGGGATAGCCGGTGGCAGTGATGTAGTTGGTGAGCGCGTCGACCCAAACATACATGACGTGCTTCGGATTGTCCGGCACCGGCACGCCCCAATTGAAGGTGGTGCGGCTGATTGAGAGATCCTTGAGGCCGCGCTTCACGAAGGAGACGATTTCGTTGCGGTATTGCTCCGGCACGATGAAATCTGGATTCTCGTCGTAGAATTTCAGCAGCGGCTCGGCATAGGCGGAGAGCTTGAAGAAATAGCTCTCCTCTTCTACCCATTCGACCAGCGTATTGGTTTTCAGCGAAAAGCGGCGTTCCTCGCGGACTTCGGTTTCGTCCTCGTCGTAGTAAGCCTCGTCACGCACCGAGTACCAGCCGGAATATTTGGCGAGATAAATATCGCCATTGGCTTCCATGCGGCGCCAGATATCCTGCACCGCTTCGCGGTGGCGCGCTTGGGTGGTGCGCACGATGTCGTCAGCTTTGGCGTTCAGGTCTTCACCCATCTGCTCGAACAGTACCGCCGTGCGGTCGGCCAGCTGGATTGGTGTAATGCCTTCGCGCGCTGCCGTCTGCTGCATCTTCTGGCCATGCTCATCCATGCCGGTGATGAACAGGACATCAGCGCCGTCCAGCCGCTTGAAACGCGCCATCACATCAGTGGCGATCCGCTCATAGGCATGGCCAATATGGGGCGCGCCATTAGCATAGGGAATGGCGGTGGAAATCAGATAGGTCTCTTTGGTCATGAGCTTGGCTATAGCGCCGGGGTCACGACGCTTTCAAGGCATCATTCACGATCTGGAGCTGCTCCATCGCGGCCTGCTTCCGATCGAGGTTGAAGCCTTCGGCAATGCGGGCGCGTTCGGCCAGGCGGCTATAGGCTTCGGCCAGTGCGGGCGAGGCCGTAGACTTGGCGCGGGCGGCCGTCCATTCCAGAAGCAGGCGGTTGAAGATGCCGAACTCATCCCACGAAACGTTGCGGCCACCTAGCTGTTCTGCTATGGCCAGCAGCTCTCCAGCGCGCGGTTTTGTCAATCCGGCAAAGCGCGCGAAGGCTTTGGCTCCGGTTGAGGACAGCAGCGCCAGCGTTTGCGAGATGCTGCCGCCGGATTGCGCCACCGCTCGGTCCAACTCCTCAGGGTTTGGTCGAGCATCTAGAGGCAAGTTATTGATAATGCTTAGAACCTGCTCTTGCACAAGCGGCTGCATGATCATCCGCAAGCAACGTGATTTGAGGGTGCGCAGTAACCGGCCCGGCTGGTGAGATACCAGAAAAATCAATGTCTTGGCTGGTGGCTCTTCCACCAGTTTGAGAATGGCATTGGCGCTTTCGGAATTCAGATCATCCGCCGCATCCACGATGACTACGCGCCAGCCTGAAGCCGTACGGGCGAGAAAGTTGGCCAGGCCGCGTGCATCATCCACCGAGATTTCGGCGCGCAGCCTCCGCGGCTTGGAATCATTGAGCTGGCGCTCCAGCACGAACAAATCCGGATGCGCCCTGCTCTCCATCCAGCGCCGCGCCTGATCAGTGCCGCCCAACACCTTGATGGCCAACTGGTAGGCCATGGTGGCCTTGCCGATGCCTTCCGGCCCGCAGAGCAGCCAGGCATGATGCGGCTTGCCAGATTTGAAGGCCTTTTCAAATTGGCTCACTTCGGCGGCGTGGCCGATAAGCTTTGTGGTGTAGCGCGGATGCCAGGGGCGTTCGCGCGGGTCTTCATTTTCCTCAGCCATTGACCACCTGCCATATCTTGGCGGAAACAGCTTCGATGGATTGCGAAGCGTCGATCAGCTTGCAACGCTGGGGTTCTGCCTTGGCGATAGTGAGAAAGCCTTCACGCAGCTTCTGATGAAAGCCCAAGCCTTTGCGCTCAAACCTGTCTTCGGCGTCGGTGCCGCGGTTGCTGGCGCGCGCGAGGCCGAGTTTCGGATCGAGATCAAAAATCAAAGTGAGTGCCGGGCGAGTATCAGCGACTATAGATTTTTCCAGATGGTCGATCAGTTCGAAAGGGCAGCCCCCAGCATAGGCTTGATAGGCACGAGTAGAATCCATGAAGCGGTCGCAGAGGACGTGTTGGCCCTTAGCAAGTGCCGGGCGGATCACGTGGCGCAAATGGCTGTCACGGGCTGCGTAATTGAGCAGCGCCTCGGCTTTGGCTGACCAGCGCCCCGTGTCTCCGGACACCAGAAGATTGCGCAGGGCCTCGCCTTCAGGCGTGCCGCCGGGTTCACGCGCGGTGATGACGTCCTTGCCGTCTTGGCGCAGGCGCTCTGCCAGCAGCTTCACCTGTGTCGACTTCCCGGTGCCCTCGCCGCCTTCGAAAGTAATGAGCATGCTTAGCCTCCGAAGAGCGCGATCAAGGCCGTGTCCAGCGCCTTGTGCCACATGGAGGTTGTCGCAGGAACGTCAGTAGCGGTTTCCAGCTTGGCCTCAGCCATGACTTGGCCGTCCACCTTCAGCCGGATCACGCCTTGCGGGGTGCCGGCTTTGACCGGGGCCATCAGTGGACGCGAGTAGCTTACGCTGATGTCTGCCTTGTTCTGCTCAAACGGGGCCAGCGCCGTGTCGAAACCTTGAGGTGCCACAAGGTCTACCCATGGCGTGTCGCCACCCCACACGCGGGCCTTCACAACAACATCGCCGGGCTCATAGACGCGGATGGGTTTGAATTGTGCAAAGCCATAATCCAACAGCTTCTGCGCGGCCTGCTGGCGGGCACTGACACTGTCGAGGCCAGCGACCACGATGATCAGCCTGCGGCCATCGCGCTCAGCCGAGCCCACCAGACTGTAGCCAGATTCCTTGGTGTAGCCCGTCTTCATACCGTCCGCGCCGTCATAGTCTTTCAGCAGCGGGTTGCGATTAGGCTGGGTGATCTTGTTCCAGGTGAATTCACGCTGGCCGTAAATTTTGTAAAACTCGGGATAGGTGTCGATGATGTAGCGGGCAAGGATGCCAAGGTCTCGCACGCTCATGCGCTCGGCAGGGTCCGGCAACCCTGTTGAATTGGCGAACGAAGAATTGGTCAGGCCCAATTCCTTCGCGCGGACATTCAACCGCTGGGCAAACACAAGTTCACTGGTTGCAATGTTTTCTGCCAGTGCGATGCAAGCATCATTGGCGGACTGGATGATGGCGCCGTGGAGCAAATCATCCACTGCCACTTGTGAGTTGGGATTGGCGAACATGGTGGAACTGCCGCCGGCGGCACCGCCAATTTTCACCGCATTGGGGCTGACAACCATCAACTGGTCCAGTTTCACATCTCCCCTCTTGATCAGATCAAACACATAAGCTTGGGTCATCAGCTTCGCCATGGAGGCGGGCGGGATAGGCTTGTCAGAATCTTTTTCGAAAAAGACGTAGCCGGATTTTGCGTCGATCAGGATTGCACTGCGGGCCGGAATATCAAAAGCAGGTGCCGCCGCCGGCGGGTTGGCCGGGGCCGCCCAGGCGGGTGCGGCCAAGAGCAGGAGAAACGCAATCAGGAGGCGCGGGAGCATGGGCATGGCTTAAGCTAGTTGGCGGGCAATGCCCAGTTGATTTCGCCTTCGCCGTGTTCAGCAAGGAAAGCGTTGGCTTTTGAAAAGGGCTTCGAGCCGAAGAAGCCATTATGGGCGGAGAGCGGCGAGGGGTGGGCTGAAGGGATCACCAGGTGTTTGCTGCGATCGACAAAGGCAGCCTTCTTCTGCGCATAGGAACCCCAGAGGATGAAGACCAGCGGGCGGCTTTGCGCATTCAGCGCTCGGATGATGGCATCAGTAAAAAGTTCCCAGCCTTTGCCCTGATGCGATGCTGCACGGCCTGACTCGACGGTTAGAACAGAATTCAGCAGCAGCACGCCCTGCTCCGCCCAATGTTGCAGATTGCCGCTGCGCGCTGGCTTGATACCGAGGTCTGTTTCCAGTTCCTTGTAAATATTCACCAAAGAAGGTGGCGGGCGCACGCCATCGCGTACAGAGAATGAAAGGCCGTGCGCCTGGCCCTCACCGTGATAGGGGTCCTGCCCCAGAATCACCACGCGCACCTTGTCCAACGGCGTAAAATTGAGGGCCGCAAACCATTCCGAGCCCTTAGGGAAAATCTGCTTGCCCGACTCGCGTTCGGCCAGCAGGAAATCGCGCAGCTTGTGCATATAAGGCGCGTTGAATTCCCCGGCGAGCGGTTTGAACCAGCTGTCATGGAGTTTGATCGGAGAGGATGTTTCAGACATGAGCCGAAACTAGCAGGCTTAGGCAGGCGCGCCAAACTGCTTGAGGGCCAGCATCATTACGGCATGGGCTGCGCCCGGCCCGATATTGACAATCTTGTGCGGCACGTCGGCGCGAAAGCGCACCGCCTCGCCTGCCCGGCCGATGCGGGTTTCGCCGCCGGTGGTGATTTCGAGTTCGCCGGTCACGATATAAAGATGCTCGATGGTGCCAGCAGGGTGCGGCGAGGATTCCAGCACGCCTTTTTCCTGGGCATGGAAATCATACCATTGGAATACATCAACGAGGCTCAAGGGTCCGACGATGGCGAGGCGGCACAGGCCGTCCTGGCTTTCCAGCATGGGAATACCCGACTTGGTCTGGTGATCAATAAAGAGTGATTGCTGCTCGCCCCGCAGCACTTCATCCACCGTCGTATCGAGCGCGCGGGAGAGGCGCACAACGGTTGAAAGCGTGGGGTTGGTTTCGTTGCGCTCGATCTGCGAAATGATGGATTTGGCCACGCCGGATTGTTCGGAAAGTTCGCCCAGCGACATGTTGTAAGCCTTGCGCAAACGCTGGATGGTCTTGCCCAGATCGGCCCCTGCATCCTCTGTCGCAGTTGTGGAACTCTTGGGGTCGCGGCGGCTTGACATAGGCTGGTCCTTCAAATAGAACTGGCGTTCGGAATAACGAACAAACTGCCTTTACGCCCAAAAGATAGTCCAAATCCAGTGTTTTTTAAAGGAAAAGCTGGTGTTTGGTGAAAATGACGGCGGACCAGTAAAGCGAACGGAGCGCTCCCATGCGATATTTCCCGCTGTTTTATGACCTCGAAAATGCCCGCATTGCCGTGATCGGCGGCGGCGAGGAAGCCTTGCGCAAAATCCGCCTGCTGCTGAAGACGCCGGCGCAGATTGAAGTGATTGCCGATGATCTTCACCCGGAATTGAACGCCAATCCGCGCGTGATGTGGAAGGCGAAAACCTATCAGGCGAAGCATCTGGATGGGGTGAAGCTGGTGTTCTCTTCCGTGCCGGAATGGAATGCGCAGGTTTCCGCCGATGCGATGGCGCGCGGCATTCCGGTCAATGCGGTGGATGATGCCGCACTCTCTTCTTTCCTGGTGCCCTCCATTGTAGATCGCGACCCGGTGGTGATTGCCATTGGAACTGAAGGTGCTGCACCCGTGTTGGCGCAGGCCTTGCGGTCGAAGATCGACGCATTCGTTCCTAGCCAATTGGGTGCTGTGGCACGCCGGGCTTCGGCTTTGCGGACCTTGGTTGCCGAGAAGATTGAGGCTGGTAAACGCCGCCGTAGCTTTTGGGCGGACTTCTTCTTTGGTTCGGTGGCGGATGCTCTGAAGGACAAGGATGAAGTGGCTTATGAACTGGCCGTGGGGGATGCACTGTTTCATCACGCGCATAGCAGCAAGGGCCGCCTGACCATCATTAGCGCTCCTGCCGATATTGATGAACTGACGCTGAAAGCGCAGCGCCGCCTGATGGAAGCCGATGTGATCGGTCGGGTGGGCGATGTTGCCCCTGCCCTGATTGAAATGGCACGGCGTGATGCTGTACGCATTGATGGCACTGAAAACCTGCTTGATGAAGTGAAGCGCGGCCAGTTGGTGGTCGTTCTCGGCAATGCCACTGCGCTGAAAGCCAAAGCGGAGGCTGAAGGCGTTGTTGTTGAGACGGTTGCACCCGCACATGCGGCTGACCATATCTATCCTGAATTTGAGAAAGCAGCATCATGAGTGCGGAAGAAAAGGGCCAGGTGATGACGGCCAATCGTTTGGGCGACGGCATTGCCGTGTTCCTGCAACGCAATGGCAGCTGGAGCGAGAAGATTGACGATGCAGTGCTGGCGCTGGAGCCCGAAGCTACGGCAGCCCTTGAGGCGCGCGCGCTTGCGGACGTGAAGGCCAATGTGGTCACGGGGCAGTATTTCTTCGCCGCAACGCGCATTAACGGCAAAATCCGGGCAACTGACAATCGCGAGCGTATTCGCACTTTGGGCCCCACGGTTCGGCTCGATCTGGGCAAACAGGCAGAAGGCACCGCCGGTGCGTTTCTGCTGGATGAGGTTTAAGCCATGTATCGTTATGATGAGTTTGATGCCAAGTTTGTGAGCGAGCGCACCGCGCAGTTCCGTGACCAGGCCAACCGCCGCCTGTCTGGCGCATTGACGGAAGATGAGTTTCGCCCGCTGCGTTTGATGAACGGGCTTTATCTGCAGCTGCACGCTTACATGCTGCGCGTGGCCATTCCCTACGGTACGCTTTCTGGCAAGCAGATGCGCAAGCTGGGCGACATTGCCGACAAGTGGGACAAGGGCTACGGCCATTTCACCACACGCCAGAACATCCAATATAACTGGATCAAGCTGGAAGACACCGCCGACATTCTGCAGGCTTTGGCCGATGTGGAAATGCATGCCATTCAAACATCCGGCAATTGCATTCGTAACGTGACTACCGATCATTGGGCTGGTGCTGCCGCTGATGAACTGGCTGATCCGCGCCCGATTGGTGAATTGATCCGCCAATGGTCATCGCTGCATCCGGAATTCTCCTACCTGCCGCGCAAGTTCAAGATCGCCATTACCGGTGCGCCGCATGACCGCGCCGCCGTGAAGGTGCATGACATCGGCTTGCGATTACACAAGAATGCAGCTGGCCAGCATGGCTGGGAAGTGATGGTTGGCGGTGGCCAGGGCCGCACGCCGATGATCGCTGTAACTGTGCGCGAACATCTGCCTGAGAATGAATTGATCGCCTATCTGGAAGCGATCATGCGCGTCTATAATCTCTATGGTCGCCGCGACAACAAGTACAAGGCACGCATCAAGATCCTGGTGCATGAAATCGGTGCCGAGAAATTCCGCGCCGAGGTTGAGGCCGAATATGCCAAGCATCCGGCGCAACAGACGCAGGTTGAAGAAGCCGAACTCGCCCGCATCACCAAATATTTCGCTGTGCCGGCTTTTGAAAGGCTGTCGCGCTTTGCGCCGCATTACGAAGATGCACGCCGCGCTGATCTAGAATTTGCTGGCTGGGCCCGCAATAATCTGGCGGCCCATGCGCGCGATGGCTACACTATCGTCAACATTTCACTCAAGCCTGAAGGTGGCATCCCCGGCGATGCCACGGGCGATCAGATGCGCGTGATGGCGGATCTGGCCGAGCGTTTTTCCTTCGATGAGCTGCGCGTCAGCCATGCCCAGAACATCGTGCTTCCGCATGTGAAGCTGGAAGATGCCTATACGATCTGGAAAGAACTGAAGACGCATGATCTCGCCGCCGCCAATTATGGGCTGGCTGGTGACATCATCGCCTGCCCCGGCCTTGATTATTGTGCGCTTGCCACGGCCCGTTCGATCCCTGTGTCGCAGGCGATCAGCCGCAAATTCGGCGATCTGGCCAAGCAGGAAGATTACGGCCCGCTGAAGATCAATATTTCCGGATGTATCAATGCTTGCGGCCACCACCATGTGGGCCATATCGGCATCCTGGGCCTCGATAAAAAAGGCGAGGAATATTACCAGATCACGCTGGGTGGCTCGTCATCCGAGAACGCGTCGATCGGTACAATTCTGGGGCCGGGCTTTGCCGCCCATGAGGTGCCCGATGCAATCGAAACCATTCTCAATACCTATGTGAAACTGCGCGACAGGGGCGAGGATTTCCTCAGTGCCTATCGCCGCGTGGGGCCCAAGCCCTTCAAGGAGGCGCTCTATGCCACTGCTTAAGAACAGTCAGTTCGTTGATGACGATTACATCACTGTTGGAGATGAAGACGCGCTGCCGCAAGCCGGCCGCGTGTTGGTCAGCTTTCCGCGTTTGAAGAAGGAATGGGACGAGATTGCCAAGCTCCCCGCGATGGTGGGTGTGCGTCTGGCCAATACCGACAAAGTCGAAGAACTCACGCCTTATCTTTCGAAGATTGCGCTGGTGGTGTTGAGCTTCCCGGCCTTCACTGACGGTCGCAGCTATTCGATTGCGCGCGGGCTGCGGCTTGACGGCTATCGTGGCGAGTTGCGCGCCGAAGGCAATGTGCTGCCGGACCAGCTGCAATATATGCGGCAGATCGGTTTCGATTCATTTTTGGTGACTGACCGTTTCCCGCTCGAAGTCTGGCAGGCCGCGGCACACCAGATGTCGCTTGCCTATCAGCGCGGGCTGTTCCGTCAGGTACAAGAAACTGAAGTGTGGTCCATCCGCCATCAGGGTTTTGAGGCTTGGGAGGAACAGCCTCATGCTGGCTAGAAATCCTCAACCACAACCGATCAACCAGAACGAAGTTCTCGAAGCCTATGCGGGCTTGGAAGGACGCGATCTGATCCGTGCCTTCGCGCGTGACTTTGAAGGCCGTATCGCGCTCCTGTCATCGTTCGGTGCTGAATCCTCCGTGCTGTTGCACATGCTGTCGGAAGTTGATCCCAGCATTCCGGTGATCTTTCTCGATACGCTGAAGCTGTTTCCGGAAACCATTGCATACCGTGACCGGCTCACGCGTGAACTGGGCCTGCGCGATGTTCGCGTGTTCCAACCGAATGTGGCTGATCTGGAACGTGACGATCCGGCGGGTACGCTGCATCTCAGCAGTCCGGACCGGTGCTGCCATATCCGCAAGACCTTGCCGATGGAAAAGGCTTTCCGCGGTTTTGATGTGATGATTTCCGGCCGCAAGCGCTTCCATGGCGCGGCGCGTTCTGACCTGAAGCCGATCTCATTCGATGACCAGCGCATCAAACTGGAACCGCTGGCCTCGTTCACTTCGCTCGATCTGCATAATTACAAGGTTATGCGGCAATTGCCGTCACATCCGCTAAATCTGGAAGGCTATCATTCGATCGGCTGTGCGCCGACCACCTGCACCACCAAGGGCGGCAGCGCGGATAATCCGCGTGCCGGCCGCTGGATGGGGCAAGAGAAGACCGAATGCGGCATTCACTTTTCGGCCAATGGCAAGATCATCCGCATGGAAGCGCGAGGATCTGCCGCTGATCTGGTGAACGCATGAGCGAGACTTCGCCGAGCGGCGCCGCAGAGAAACACATCAGTTCAAATTCCAATCCACGCCGGTCATTCGCCAAAGCGGTGAGCTGGCGCATCATCGGTTCGCTCGATACGGCCTTCTGGGGCTGGCTTTTCACCGGGTCGTTCAAGATCGCAGGATCGATCGCTACGTTCGAAGTGGTGACCAAGATTGTGTTGTATTATTTCCACGAACGCGCTTGGTCTTTTAGTCGCTTTGGCTTGCGCGATTTAAAGAAAGCATAAGCCGACTTGATTAAAGCCGCGTCTTGGCGTTGTCGCCCATATCCGGCTTTGCTCCGGTCAAGGCTGCTGCAATCATTTTGGTCATCGCCACCAACTTGCTGGGGCTATCCCATAGCTCGCCTTCAGTGGGAGAAACCGTGATCACGCGGATGCTGGGATCGGTCTCGTCGTCCCACCAAGCTTTGTCGGTTTTCTCCCACAGGTCAGCGATCAGGTCGCGGTCATTTTTGACTGACGCGCGGCCGGTGATGGTGACATATTTGTAGGCAGAGTTATCCGCCCAAGCCAGCGTGACAATAGGGTTCTGATCGATTTGGGCATTCTTGGCGCCCTCCTCATCCACTAGAAAGTGGATTACATGTTCTTCTCGGAAAACACGAGCAGAGAGGGGCCGTGCGCGTGGCTGTTTCCCATCCCAAGTGGTAAACATGCAGATGTCAATTTTTTCAGCGAGTTCCCATATCCGGTCGGTCACTTCCTGCGGGCTCAGATCACTCTTTTGCTGGTCCTTGCTCATGGTGCACTCCTTGTTGCTTGAACAAGTGGAACATCGGAACCGGGGCGAAGTTCCCTAAAAAACGTGCAGCAACATTGGAGGACCCTGTGCGCCCTCCCTCTTATTTTTAGCTGTTGACTGCCATTGCCTGCTTCAAGTCAGCCAACAGGTCACTTGCATCTTCCAGGCCCACCGATAAGCGCAGGCAGCCATCACTGATGCCCATCAGCGCGCGCGCTTCCGGTCCAATATTCTTGTGCGTCGTGGTGGCCGGATGGGTGATCAGGGATTTTGAATCGCCCAGATTGTTGGAGATATCAATGATCCTCAGCCTGCGGAGCAAATTGAAAGCGCCTTCCTTGCCGCCCTTCACATCAAAGGACACCATGGTGCCGCCCAGCTTCATCTGCTTCTTGGCCAGGCGCACCTGCGGGTGCGTGTCGTGATGCGGATAATAGACCCGCTCGATGCTGGGCATGCCGTCCAGGCTGTTGGCCAGATATTCCGCCGAATGGCTGGAGGCGTTGACGCGCAGCTTCATCGTTTCCAGGCCCTTGAGCAGCACCCAGGCGTTGAAGGGCGAGAGCGTGGGGCCGGTGTGGCGCAGGAAGGGCTTCAACAGCTCTTCCTTGAATTTGGCGGTGGACAGGATCATCCCGCCGAACACCCTGCCCTGCCCATCGGTGTGCTTGGTGTTGGAATAGAATACGATATCCGCACCCAGCTCCATCGGCTTCTGCAGCAGCGGCGTGGCGAAGACATTGTCGATCACCACCTGCGCACCGGCCTTGTGGGCGATGTCGCTGATGGCTTCAATGTCCAGCACTTCGAGCAGTGGGTTCGATGGCGTTTCGAAAAACAGGATTTTGGTTTCTGGCCGGATCGCGGCTTTCCACGCACTCAAGTCATTGCCATCGACCAGCGTGGCGGTGATGCCGAAGCGTGGCAAGATTACCGTAAGGATCTGGTAGTTCGAGCCGAACAGCGATTTCGACGCGACAATGTGATCGCCGGATTTCAGCTGGCAGGCCAGTGAACCCCAGCAGGCGGCCATGCCTGAGGCTACGGCATAGGCGGCTTCTGCCCCTTCCAGCATGCGGAAGCGTTCCTCCAGCATGGTGACGGTGGGGTTGCCATAGCGGCCATAGACATAGCCTTCCTCTTCGCCGCTGAAACGGCGCTCGGCGGATTCCGGATCGTCATAGACATAACCAGAGGTGAGATAGAGCGCCTCGGCGGTTTCGCCGAATTCGGAACGGGTCAGGCCGCCGCGGATCAACTTGGTTGAGTCACCCCAGCCGGTCGGGTCTTGCGTCTTGGTGTATTTGCCTTTTTTCATGATCTCAGCTTTGCACCCAGGGAAGACCTGCGGCCTTCCAGCCATTGACGCGGGCCCGGTGGCCGTCCGCGTCCTTGTCGCCCTCGAAGCCTTGCGACACGTTCCAGGCATTGGTGAAACCCGCTTGCGCAAGCGCAGTGGCAGCCGAGGCGGAGCGCGCGCCAGAGCGGCAAATGCAGAACACTTCGGCATCGGGCGGCAGGCCGAGTGCGCGCACCTCTTCGACAAAGCGGGCATTCACATCCATGGTTGGGTAAACCTGCCATGACAGGCGCACCAGACGGTCCACCTGCGGTACGCCCACAAAGGTCCATTCCGGCTGGGTGCGCACGTCGATGAGCACGGCGGCGGGATTGGCCTTGAGGCGTTGGTGGGCTTCGGGTGGAGGCAAATCGCCTTTATACATTTGTCGGTCCTTGTCGTTTGTGTCGTCATACAACACCCGACAAAACCTACAAAGGGGAAAGCTGATTGGACCAGCAGGTGAGACAGTCTGGCTATGATCGTAACGCGCATCAGTGTTAGATTGCCTGATCAAGCAAAGGATTGGTTATGGCGCAGGAATTTCCGAAACAGGCAGATGTGGTGATTGTCGGGGGCGGCATCGTGGGCTGCTCGATCGCGTACCACCTGACCAAGATTGGTATCACCAATGTGGTGGTTCTGGAGCGCAAGCAATTGACCTCCGGCACGACATGGCATGCGGCTGGTCTGGTCGGGCAGCTGCGCGCCTCGCGCAACCTGACGGAATTGGCCAAATACACGACCAGCCTTTTTGAGGGACTGGAAAAGGAAACCGGACAGGCCACCGGCTTCAAGCAGAATGGCTCAATCTCGTTGGCTTTGTCTGATGGCCGCTACGAGGAACTGCTGCGCGGCGCTTCGATGGCCAAGAATTTTGGCCTTGCCGTGGATGTGCTGCCGCTGGGTGAATTGAAAGAGCGCATTCCGCATTACAATTTCGAGGGCGTCAAAGGTGGCGTGTTCCTGCCCAAGGATGGCCAGGTCAACCCGATCGACGTGACGCAGGCTCTTGCGGCCGGTGCGCGCTCGCGCGGCGCCAAAGTGTTCGAGAACACCAAGGTGACCCGCATTCTGACCAAGGATGGCAGGGCCACTGGCGTGGAGACCACACAGGGCACGATCACCGCCGACAAGGTGGTGGTGGCATCCGGCATGTGGAGCCGTGAATTGGGCCGAAGCGTGGGCGTGAACATTCCGCTCCATGCCTGCGAGCATTTCTACATCGTGTCCGAGCCCATCGAGAAGCTGCCGCGCAACATGCCGGTGGTGCGCGTGCCCGATGAATGCACTTACTACAAGGAAGATGCCGGCAAGCTGATGGTTGGTGCCTTCGAACCCAAGGCCAAGCCATGGGGTGGTGGCGGCATTGATGACGAGCATGCCTTCGTCACCCTGCCGGAAGACATGGATCATTTCGAGCCGATCCTGACCAGTGCCATTGCACGCGTGCCGCTACTGGAAACGGCGGGCATTCAATTGTTCTTCAACGGGCCGGAAAGTTTCACGCCTGATGTGCGCTATTATCTGGGCGAAGCACCCGAGCTGAAGGACCTGTTTATGGCCACCGGCTTCAATTCCATCGGCATTCAATCGTCCGGCGGTGCGGGGCTGGTGCTGGCCGATTGGATCAAGAATGGCCATTCACCGATGGATGTGAACGGCATGGATATTCGCCGCATTCATTCGTTCCAGTCCAACAAGGCCTATGTGCGCGACCGCGTCACCGAAAGCCTTGGGCTTCTCTATGCGATGCATTGGCCCTACCGTCAGGCCGAAACGGCGCGCGGGGTGCGGCGTTCGCCATTTTATCAGTACACGGAGAAACTGGGCGCGGTGTTCGGCGAAGTGAATGGCTGGGAACGGCCCAATTGGTACGCCCTGCCCGGCATGAAGAAGGAATATGAATACTCCTATGGCCGGCAGAATTGGTTCCCTGCCGCACAGGCCGAGGCTGATGCGCTGAAGAATGACGTGGTGTTCTTCGACCAGTCTTCATTTGCAAAGTATGAAGTGGCGGGCCGCGATGCCTGTAAGGTGCTGAACCGGATTTCATCCAACAATGTGGATGTGGAGCCCGGCAAGCTCGTTTACACCCAATGGCTGAATGAACGCGGCGGCATCGAGGCTGACTTGACGGTGACTCGCTTGGCCGAAGATCGCTTCCTCGTCGTCACCGGTGCCGTACCGCAGACGCGCGACATGGCCTGGCTCAAGAAGCACACGCCTGCCGATGCGCATTGCGTGGCCGTGGATGTGACATCCGGCCTGCCGATGCTTTCGATCATGGGGCTAAAGTCTCGCGCCTTGCTGGAGAAGCTTTCGGGCGCTGATCTCTCCAATGCAGCTTTCCCGTTCGGCACCTCGCAGGAACTGGAAATCGGTTACGCCCGCGTGCGGGCTTCGCGCATCACTTATGTCGGTGAATTGGGTTGGGAGCTTTACATCCCTGCTGAGTTTGCTGCGCATGTGATAGAAACTGTTTTGGCGGCGGGTGCGGAGTTCAAGCTCAAGCCCGCCGGCATGCATACGATGAACAATGCCCGCATGGAAAAGGCTTATCGCCATTGGGGCCATGACATTGCGGATGAAGATACGCCGCTGGAAGCGGGTCTGGGCTTTGCCTGCGCCTGGGACAAGCCCGGCGGGTTTATCGGCAAGGACGCCCTACTCCCGCATCGCGGCAAGGGGTTCCCCAAGCGCATGGTGGCGCTGGCGCTGGAAGACACATCTGCCGACGCGCCGATGATTTATCACGAGGAACCGGTATACCGGGACGGCGTTATCGTTGGGTCCACCACGTCGGGCGCTTTCGGGCATCGTATGGGCCTGTCTCTTGGATTGGCCTATGTGAAAAACGAAGGCGGCGTGACAGCGGAATGGATCAATGCGGGGACGTGGGAAGTGGAGCTGGCCTGGAAGAAATACCCGGCAAAAGTGCAATTGCAGAGCTTCTATGACCCAAAGAGTGAGCGGATAAAGGCTTGAAATAAAAATCTTATGGGTCATGCACATTGGTGCACTTGACATTGTTCGTTATAACGAACACATTGTAGATATACCGAACGACAGGAGACACACATGGCATTGCAACTTGGCGATATTGCTCCGGATTTCGAGGCTGACACGACCGAAGGCCGTATCCGATTCCACGATTACATTGATGGTTCTTGGGCCCTTTTGGTGTCGCACCCCAAGGATTTCACCCCGGTTTGCACCACTGAACTCGGTGCCATGGCGAAGAAGAAGCCGGAATTCGATAAGCGCGGCGTCAAACTCATCGGCATCTCGGTCGACAGCGTGGATGACCATTTGCGTTGGAAAAGCGACATCAAGGATGTGGCGGGCGCAGAAGTGACCTATCCGATGATCGGCGACAGCGATCTCAGCGTGGCCAAGCTTTACGGCTTGATCCATCCGAACGCATCAGGCGATGCCAAGGGCCGCACAGCGGCGGACAATGCCACGGTGCGCACGGTGTTCGTGATCGGACCGGACAAGCGCATTAAGCTGCTCCTCACCTATCCGATGAGCACGGGCCGTAATTTTGATGAGATCCTGCGCGTGATTGACTCGTTGCAGCTCACCGCCACCAAGTCGGTGGCGACACCGGCCGATTGGAAGAAGGGCGATGACGCGATCATCCTCGGCTCGGTTTCGGATGAAGCCGCCAAGGAGAAATTCCCGCAAGGCTGGAAATCCGTGAAGCCCTATCTGCGCACCGTGCGCCTCGACTAATACACTGGCTCCAGGGCTCCTCCCTCCCCTGTCCAGAATGGAAAAGCCCGGTCTTTGTGACCGGGCTTTTTCGTTTCATCGTGAGATGATGGAAGTTACCACCACTTCGGCGCGGTGAATTTTCCTGCCGCCTGTTCGATGGCGAAGCCTGTCTTGAACAGGGTTTCTTCGTCGAAGGGTTTCCCGATCAGCTGCAGGCCCAGCGGCAGGCCGCTTTCCGAGAGGCCGGCGGGCACGGCGATGCCCGGAAGGCCGGCCATGTTCACCGTCACCGTGAAAATGTCGTTCAGATACATTTCTACCGGGTCGGTGATTTCACCGGGGGCGAAAGCGGGCGACGGCGTTGCAGGCGTGAGCACCACATCGACCTTGTTCCAGGCTTCATCAAAGTCGCGCTTGATCAGTGTACGGACTTTCTGGGCCTTGACGTAATAGGCATCATAATAACCAGCAGAGAGCACATAGGTGCCGACCATCACGCGGCGCTGTACTTCGCGGCCGAAGCCGGCGGCGCGGGTTTTTTCGTAGGTGTCGATCAGGTCTTCGCCGGGCACGCGCAGGCCGTAGCGCACGCCGTCATAGCGGGCGAGGTTGGAAGACGCTTCTGCCGGGGCGACGATATAATAGGCGGGCAGCGCATACTTGGTGTGAGGCAGCGAAATCTCCACGATCTCGGCGCCCTGCTCTTTCAGCCAATGGGCGCCTTTGTCCCACAGCGCGTTGATCTCGGACGACAGGCCATCGGGGCGGTATTCCTTCGGAATGCCGACGCGCAGGCCCTTGAGGCTCATGCCCAGGCTTGCCTCGTAATCGGGCACCGGCAAGTTGACCGAAGTTGTGTCCTTCTCATCCACCGAAGCCATGGCCTTCAGCATGATGGCCGCATCGCGCACGTCGCGGGCGATGGGGCCGGCCTGATCGAGCGACGATGCGAAGGCGACAATGCCCCAGCGTGAGACGCGGCCATAGGTTGGCTTGATGCCAACGGTGCCAGTGAAGGCGGCGGGCTGGCGGATCGAGCCGCCAGTATCGGTGGCAGTGGCGGCGGCGCAAATATGCGCGGCCACGGCGGACGCGGAACCGCCCGACGAACCACCGGGCACCAGCGAGGCGTTGGAGTTCTTGCGCTTCCACGGATTGGTGACGGGGCCGTAGTAACTGGTCTCGTTCGACGAACCCATGGCGAATTCATCCATGTTGAGCTTGCCCAGCATGACAGCACCTTCGCGCCAGAGATTGGCGGTGACGGTGGATTCGTAACCCGGCTTGAACGCATCCAGAATGTGGCTGCAAGCCTGGGTGTGCACGCCCTTGGTGGCGAACAGATCCTTGATGCCGAGCGGAATGCCTTCCAGCGCGCCACCTTCGCCCTTGGCCAACTTGGCATCCGAGGCCTTGGCCATCGTGACGGCCTGTTCCGGCGTGGTGACGATATAGGCGTTCAGGCCCTTGGCCGCGTCGATGGCCTTCAGATAATCATTGGTCAATTCAAGGGCCGAGAATTCCTTGGCTTTCAGCTTAGCGCGGGCTTCGGCGATGGTGAGATTGGTGAGGCTCATTATTCCACCACCTTCGGCACCATGAAGAACTGGTCTTCACTCTGGGTATTGGCCACGATGTCCTTCGGGTAATGGCCGTCGGTCACCACGTCCTTGCGCTTCTTCATGTCTTGGGCCACCACTGAAGTCAGCGGCTCCACGCCGTCGACATTCACTTCATTCAGTTGCTCGACGAAAGCGAGGATGACA
Source organism: Aestuariivirga litoralis (assembly GCF_015714715.1). Lineage (NCBI taxonomy): Bacteria > Pseudomonadati > Pseudomonadota > Alphaproteobacteria > Hyphomicrobiales > Aestuariivirgaceae > Aestuariivirga > Aestuariivirga litoralis. The sequence continues at coordinate 855,164 of NZ_WAHS01000001.1, forward strand.
TTCAGCTCATCCTGCAGCTTGGGCACGTCATTTTCTTCAACCTTGATGCGGGCGAGGCGCGCCACACGGCGCACAGTTTTAGCGTCAACAGACATATGGGATTCCTTGTTGCCGCGCTGGATAGCAAAGCGTCACGAGGGCCGCAACTTGGCATTCTCACGGTCGATCCGGTAGACCACGCAGTCATCGGCGGCGAACATGCGCCTTTCGACCGCCCGGAAGCCCAGGCGCTCATAAAGGCGGTGGGCGCGGGTGTTGCTGGCCAATGGGTCCAGGAGCACGGCATTCACCTTCGGATCGGCGAAGCAACGGGCCAAAGCCTGCCGCATGATTTCGCTGCCGTGGCCTTTGCCAGAATCCGCCAGATCACCCAGCCAAATATCGAGGGCGCACAAATCGGGCTCAGTCTCGCCCCAATAGTGGGTTTCGTCTTCGGCGGGGTCGATCACCTGAACCACGCCGATGGGGCGGCCATCCAGCTCCGCGATCAGCATTTCAATCCAGCCCCGCAGCGGCGGGAACCATTCAGCCAGCCAATCATGGCTGTCTTTCTCGAATGTGCCAGTGGCTTCGATCACATGCGGCTGCGCGTCCCAGTGCCGCAAGAGCGGCAGGTCGTCCCGGGTGGCAGGCCGCAGCTTGATCAAGCCGGAACTTTCAGCTTGGATTTTTCGTTACCGTTCGCATCAAAATTGCTTTCCGCCAGCCAGGCTTCGAAGCCCTTTTTTACTTGCGGCCAATCCTTGTCGAGCATGGCGAACCAGGCGGTGTCGCGGTTCTTGCCCTTGATGATCATGTGCTGCTGGAAAATACCTTCGAATTTGAAGCCATAGCGAAGTGCTGCACGGCGCGAGGGCGCGTTGAGCGCATCGCATTTCCATTCCAGGCGGCGCGAGCCCAGATCATCAAAGGCGTGGCGCATCATCAGGTAGATCACCTCGGTGCCTTCGCGGGTTTTCTGCAGCGCCTTGGACAGCCAGATAGAGCCGATTTCGATGGCGCCATTGGCGGGGTCAGCCCGCATGAAGGAGCCCATGCCCAGGGCCTCGCCGGTGTCGCGCTTCACATAGGCGTAGAACCAGGCGTCCTTCTGGACTTGCCGCGCTTTGAGCCAGGCATCGAAGGCCTCTTTGTTGGCGAAGGGGCCGAAGGCCATATAGGTCCAGAGCTTGCCGTCCTCATCCTTGCCGTCGATGGAGTGCCACAGCTGCGCACCGTGTTTCTCGGTATTCAGCGCATCGAGCCGGGCCCAGCGGCCGGGCAAGGGACGCAAATCTGGCAAGGTGCCAGGGGGCTTGGGGTCAACGACGGGGCCTACTGGGTGGGTTTCTGTTGTCATGGCTGGTTTATGCCATGTATTGAGGTGCCACGTCATGATCCCTTTTTTGGAAATCGCCCGGTCCAGCATCGAAGCCCTTCCCCCGGGCCAGCGCATCGTGGCGTTGGACCTTGGCAGCAAGACGATCGGCATTGCCACCAGTGACCTTACTCTTTCCATCGCCACGCCGCGGCACACGATGGCGCGCGGCAAATTCCAAGCCGATGCCAAGTTGCTGCTGGAATTCGCGGCGGCGGAGGGCATCGGGCTGATCGTGCTGGGCATGCCGCTCAACATGGATGGATCGGAAGGCCCCCGCGCCCAATCCACCCGCGCCTTTGTGCGCAATCTGGAAAAGCTAACGCCGATTCCGATCATCTACTGGGACGAAAGACTGTCCACTGCGGCTGTGGAACGCACCATGCTGGAAGCTGATCTGTCGCGCGCCAAGCGGGCGGAGAATGTGGACAAGCTAGCGGCGTCCTACATCCTGCAAGGATTACTGGATCTGCGTTAGGCACGGCGGCTCAGGCGTTCGAGCATGCGGGTGTTCAGGCTGATCTGTTCCAGCGTGAGTTTCAGCTGCGGCTCACCGCCCTGGATCTGCGGCAGGATGGGGCGGATGATCGCGTCCAGGCGCTGGGCGTGATGTTCGGAAGTGAAGGCATCGGCAAATTGAATAATGGCGATATCGGCATCGCCGCCCAGGCGCGTGAGCAGTGATGGTGCCGCCACATTCACAAAATCCAGCAGGTCATCGCGCAGTTTGGACGAACCGGCGCGGGCGGCGAGATAGTCGCTGATCTCGCCGCTTTTGATTTCGCCACTCTCAAATAGCGTGCGCATGCGCGAGGCATTCTGCGGCGAGGCATCTGCTGCGAGTACGGTCAATAGTTCCTCGCGCTCCCAAGCTGTGTCGGTGTCGCGCAGCACATTCAATATCTGTTCGGAAAATTTGTCCTGACCGGTGCGGATCACAGCGGTAAGGGCACTTTCGCGCATTTCACCGGGCAGCCATTCGGCGTCGAAAATCTCATCCGGCGCGTCCAATAGGCGCAGGCCGAAATGCAGGAGATCAAGCTCGATCAGTGGGTCAGCATCACTGGCGGAAAAGAATTCCACCAGGTCTTCGCGCTTGGAAATGATTTGCCAATCCGCGAAGGTGTTGTCGTCGACGCGAGGCACATAACCCAAGTTGCGCAGCATGGGGGCGTAGAGCTCGCTGGCAAATTCCTTGAGGGATTTGGCCTGCGGCAGTTCGGCAATCAGAAAAGACAGGCGCCCCAGCGCGAAGCCAGCCACGCTCCATTGCGGATGAGCGGCGAAGGCGCGCACCCCTTCCAGATACTGCGGCAATTGCACTTCGCCGGTTTGCAACGCGAGATCGAGGCTGATGACCGCGCGCAGGGCTTCGGTCTTGCCCAGCGACTTTCCTTGCGCAAACACCTTCTGCCAATGCTGGCTGCCCAGCTTGGCGCGGTAATAGCTGGGGGCTGAATTGCCTTTCAGGATGAAAGCAGCATCTGTCGTTTCGGGAATTCCGGTTTCGCCGATCAAGCGGGCGAAGCTTTTGCCGCTGCTGTGCGGAATGGATTTCACGTCGAAGAGCTTAAAGAATTTCCGTGTGTCGTAGAGGCCGAAGCGGTTTTCCTGCAGCAGGCGTTGCACTGCTGTTTGAAACGGCTTTTCGCCCATTTCACTTTCCAGCATGGAAAGGGCGACCGCGCCTTTCTGGTAGGTGATGGCATCAAAAGCTGTGGTGATTTCATCCTGGTTAGTGATCGGGCGGTGGATGCGGGAAACTGACGGCAGCAGATCAAGCTGCATGGCTTCTACGGCATTTTCCTGCAGGTCCGTATCGTAGCCCCAGCCGGGTTGAAGCAAATGTGATATCTTAGCTTCCATGAAAGTGGCGAAGCTTTCATTGAGCCAGAGGTCATCCCACCAGGCGGGCGATACGAGGTTACCCACCCAGTGATGGGCGATTTCATGGGCATGGGTGGTGAGGCAATCGCGGAACTGCTCGAAATCGGAATCCTCGTCGAGCAGGATCAGGCTTTCCTCATACATGATGAGGCCGGCATTCTCCATGCCGCCCGCCGCAAAGTCTGGCACCGCCATGAAATCCAGCTTGCTGAAGGGATAGGCCATGCCAAAATAGGTTTCGAGCCCCTGCAGGATGGGCGCTGTCCATTGCATGGCCTGGGACAGGTTCTGCCCCTGCCCGCGTCTTGCGAAGGCGCGCAAGGGCAGCGGGGCGCGGGGTTGCGTTCCGGGAGGGATGGGCTCGTGTTGCACCAATTCGAAATCGCCCACGGCGAAGGCCAGCAAATAGGTCGGCAGATTCTGCGTCGTCGCAAAGTGGATGGTTCTCGTGCCTGCCCGGTCGCTGCGGTGGGTTTCCGGCTCGTTGGAAATGGCCTCGCACTCCATCGGCACATGCAAGGTGATGGCGAAGGTTGCCTTGAAAGCGGGTTCATCGAAACAGGGAAAAGCGCGTCTGGCGCCCAGCGCCTGAAACTGCGTAAAGGCACCCCAACTCTGCCCGTTGCGGGCGCGGTAGAGGCCTTCCAAACCGCTGGCGAAGGGGGCTCGGGTGGCAAAGCGCAGATGGTGGGTGCCGGTCGGCAAAGGCGCGTCAAAGGTGATGGCGATGAGGCCCGGCCCTGCCTCCGTCACCTTGCCTGTTTTCTGGCCTTGCGGCTGCACGAGGTGGACGGAATCGAAGCTGAGCCCAAGGGCGTGCAGCTCAATTGCCTTCTGCGGCGCATCGCAGATGATCTCGATCTCAGTGGTGCCAGAGAATTCGGCGGCATCGGGATCAACCGTGAAATTCAGCACATAATGCAGCGGGCGCACCGCCGGGATCAGGCGTTTGAAGGGCAGCGCTGGCTTCATGGCTTAACCAAGCGGGGAAAACCGGCACAGGCAGGCTTGCTCTCGCTTGCGCTTTCGCTTAGACGCAGGCTTTGATGCCCAACGCGCAAAAACGGCCACCGCTCCTCAAAGCCCAACATCTGCTGGCTGTATCCGATCTTTCCGTTTCCGAAATTCCGCTGCTGCTTGATTTGGCAGATTCCTATGTGGAAGTGAACCGCAATGCGGAAAAGCGCCATATGATCCTGCCGGGCGCAACCCAGGTAAATCTTTTCTTCGAAAACTCAACCCGCACGCAAAGCTCGTTCGAAATCGCCGGCAAGCGTTTGGGCGCTGATGTAATGAACATGGCGGTTTCCACCTCGTCGATTTCCAAGGGCGAGACGGTGCTGGACACGGCAATGACCATCAATGCCATGCAGCCGAATTTTCTGGTGGTGCGGCATCAATCCTCCGGCACGGCGGAACTGCTTTCACAAAAAGTATCCTGCGCGGTGATCAATGCCGGTGACGGCCAGCATGAACACCCGACGCAAGCGCTGCTGGATGCGCTCACCATCAGGCGGCATTATGGCCAGCTTGAGGGTTTGGAAGTTGCCATTTGTGGAGACGTGTTTCATTCGCGCGTGGCGCGGTCCAATATTCACTTGCTCACCAAGATGGGCGCGCATGTGCGAGTGGTGGCACCTTCCACCTTGCTTCCCTCGGGCATCGGCAATTTCGGCGTCGAAGTTCATCGCAACATGAAAGACGGTTTGGCGGGGGCCGACGTGGTGATGATGCTGCGGCTGCAGTTGGAGCGGATGAGCGGCACTTTCGTGCCCTCGCAGCGTGAATATTATCATTTCTACGGTCTCACCGAAGAGAAGCTGAAATATGGCAGGCCCGGCGCGCTGGTCATGCATCCCGGCCCGATGAATCGCGGCGTGGAGATCGACTCCTCGGTGGCTGATGGCGCGCAAAGCGTGATCCGCGAGCAAGTCGAAATGGGCGTGGCCGTGCGCATGGCGGTGCTCGATGCACTCTCGCGCAATCAGCGGAGCCAGGCATGAAACGTGCTTATCTCAATGCCAAACTGGCGGGCGGCAACGGCGGATTGCTGATCGAGAATGGCTTGGTGGTTGCCGCTGGTGCTGATGTGACCAAGGACAATGTGCCTGGCGCGCAGATGGTGGATTGCGGGGGCAAACTGTTGCTTCCCGGTCTGATCGACATGCGGGTGTTCACGGGCGAGCCCGGCACCGAATACCGCGAGACATTGGCGACCGCTTCCGATGCGGCCGCTGCAGGCGGCGTGACCACGATGATCGTGATGCCGAACACTGATCCCGTCATCGATGATGCAGCGATGGTGGATTTCATTCTGCGCCGGGCACGAGATACCGCCAAAGTGCGCGTGGCACCGATGTGCGCCATCACCAAGGGCCTCAAGGGCGAAGCGATGACTGAGCTAGGCTTGATGAAGGCTGCAGGTGCGGTTGCGGCCACCGATGGCATCAAGTCGGTGACCAACGCGGCCCTGCTCCGCCGCACCATGACCTATGCCAAGGATCACGGCATGCTGATCGTGCAGCATGTGGAAGAGCCTGGACTGGCCTCGGGCGTGATGAATGCCGGTGAAGCTGCCTCGCGGCTTGGCCTTGCGGGTTCGCATGCCATGGCCGAAGTGATGATGCTGGAGCGCGACCTGCGGCTGGTTGAAATGACCGGTGCTTCCTATCACGTGGCGCAGATTTCCTGTGCCGAAAGTGCCGAGGTGATGCGCCGCGCCAAGGCCAAGGGACTGGCCGTGTCTTGTGGTGTTTCGATCAATCACCTAGTGCTGAACGAGAATGACATCGGCGCTTACCGCACCTTCTTCAAGCTCTCGCCACCGCTGCGCTGCGAGAACGACAGGCGCGCCTTGGTCGAGGCCCTGCGCGAGGGTGTGATTGATGTGGTCGTATCAGGCCATGATCCGCAGAGTGATGACACCAAGCGCTTGCCCTTTGCCGAGGCGGCCTTTGGCGCAATTGGGCTGGATACTTTGATGGCTGGGCTTTTGTCGCTTTATCACAATGAAAACATATCTTTGAGCCGGATCATTGAAGCTGGATGTGAAGCACCTGCGCGCGTTCTGGGCTTGCCCCAAGGCAAGCTGGTGCCGGGTGCACCGGCTGATTTCTGCTTGGTTGATCCGCAGGCGTCGTGGAAAGTGCAGCCGGAGAGCCTATTCTCGAGGTCTAAAAACTCGCCTTTCGAGCACCGTACCATTGAAGGCCGGGTGATGGAAACCGTGGTCGCCGGACAGACGGTTTACAGCGCCGCCTAAGCCATTGTAGGGTCTCACTTATGGGCGGCACAATCATCACTATCATTATCGGCTACCTGCTCGGCTCAATTCCGTTTGGCCTCCTATTGGCGAGATCTGCGGGTCTCGGCGATGTGCGCAAGATCGGTTCGGGCAATATCGGTGCGACCAATGTGCTGCGCACCGGCAACAAGACAGTCGCTGCACTCACGTTGGCTTGCGATGTTCTGAAGGGTCTGATCCCAGTCTTGATTGGCTGCTATGCCTTCACCTCCGCCGCCGCGATGCTGGGCGGGTTGGCCGCTTTGGCGGGGCACATCTTCCCTGTCTGGCTGGGCTTCAAGGGTGGCAAAGGCGTTGCGACTGCGCTTGGCGTGCTGCTCGGCTGGTCCTGGCCTTTGGCGCTCATCGTGGCTGCGGCGTGGCTGCTGATGTTTGTGATCTTCCGCATCTCGTCACTCTCGGCGCTGACGGCTGCTGTGGTGGGGGTGCCGGTCGCGTTCATGTTTGGCATGGTGGGCAATCCGGATGAGCTCTTTGTGTTTGCGACGCTCTGGCCTCGGGTTTTGATCGTGGCGCTGGTTGTCATCATCACCCACCGCGCCAATATTGCCCGGCTGCTGAACGGCACGGAGCCGCGCTCGTCATTCTCCAAAGCAAAATGAAACTTCGCGCGCTGTCGGATCAGGAGCGTTTGTCCTGGCACCGGCTGGCGCAGAGTGAAAGCATCGGGGCTGCCACTTTCCAGAAATTGATCGAGCGGTTTGATACGGCGGATGAAGCCATCGCTGCACTGCCCGATCTGTCGCGCCGCAAGGTCAGTCTTTACGATGCGGCGCGGGCCGAGGCGGATTTTGCGCGGGCCAGCCAGTACGGGGCGTTTTATCTGGCGCTGTGTGAGCCGTCTTATCCGGAGTTACTGCGTCAATCCCCCGGCCCTCCGCCGCTGATCTGCGTGAAGGGACGCATAGGCCTGCTTGAAAAACCTTCAGTGGCGATTGTGGGTGCGCGCAATGCGTCTGCCGTCGGCATGCGCTTTACGCGCACGCTGAGCAGCGAACTTGGTGGTGCGGGCTTCAGCATTGTCTCTGGACTTGCACGCGGCATTGACCGGGCGGCGCATGATGCCAGCCTTTCCACCGGCACGATTGCAGTGGTGGCCGGCGGCATCGATCATATTTACCCACCGGAAAATGCGAGCCTGCATGATGCCATTGGAGAGCAAGGATTGCTGGTGGCGGAAATGCCACTTGGCACGGCCCCCAAGGCGGAATATTTCCCACGCCGCAACCGGGTGATCGCGGGACTGTCGTTGGCCACGATCGTGGTGGAGGCGGCATTGCGCTCCGGTTCGCTCAGTACTGCAAGGTTGGCCAATGAGGCGGGCCGCGATGTGTTTGCGGTTCCCGGCTCGCCTCTTGATCCACGCTGCGAAGGCACCAATGGGCTGATCAAGGATGGCGCGCATATGCTGATGCGGGCGGCTGATGTAATCAATGTGCTGGGCTCAGCGCAGGTTTTATCTATATCAGCATCGCCGCTGATGGCTATGTCCCCTGCCCCGGCAAGTGATGATGTGAAGCGCCGCGTGCTGGAGCTTTTGTCGCCGACACCGATTGATCTTGATGACCTGGTGCGTGAAGCGGGTGCAGCACCCGACCAGGTTTTGGCCGTCATCATGGAGCTGGAAATCGCCGGGCAGGTGCAGCGTTTGGCGGGTGGACGGATCGCGCGACTAAGCTGACGCTCAATCCACTTCGTCTTCCGGGACGATCCACTTTTCCTTCAGCGCTTCCGTGAGCCAACTCCGAAAGGCGGGGCTTTGCAATATAGCATCCATATAGGCGCGGCTCTGCTTCGAGACGGGGATTGCGTAGGTATCGAGGCGCGTGACGACGGGTGCGAACATCGCATCTGCGTTGGAGAATTTGCCGAACAGGAATGGTCCGCCCTTGCCGTAGGCTTTGCGTGCATCAGCCCACAGGCTTTCAAGGCGCGCCACATCGGCCCTGATGCCATCCGTCATTGGCACCTGCTTGGGCGGGCGGCGCAGGTTCATCGGGCAAGCGTTTCGGATATGGCGGAAGCCCGCATGCATTTCAGAACACATGGAACGTGCCAATGCGCGCGCGGCTTTGTTCTTGGGCCACAGGTTTTTCTCCGGCCAAGTTTCAGCGATATACTCCATGATGGCAAGGGTTTCCCAGATCACCAGACCATTGTGTTTCAGGATGGGCACCAGGCCCGCTTTGGAAATGCGCTTCACTGTTTTGCTGAATTGCGGCTCGCCGAAGCGGATCATTTTTTCATCGAAAGCAATACCGGCACCGGCCAGCGCCATATAAGGCCTGAGCGACCAGGATGAGTAATTCTTGTTGCCGATGATGAGCAGTGGTGTTGCCATATTGGTCCTCCCCGATGAGGCACAGCGTTACATGGATTTTGGCAGATAGCGCCACACCAAAACGCTCATCAAGCTCACTGATCCACCCAAAATGATGAAGACAATGGATACATCATAATATTTCAGCGCGACGGCATAGACGATCGAGGGCAGCAGGTCGGAGAAGTCGAGGAAAGTACGATACACCGCCGTCATGCGCTGGCGCTCGTGAAAGCGCACTGAACGCAGATAGGGAATGCCGCCGATGGAATCGATGCCTGATGCCGCGAGTGCCCCCAGCAACAGCATCGCCGCCGCCAGATAGGGAAAGGTGGTGCCGAAGAAGCCCGTAAGAAGACTTGCCATAGCCATCGCAGCAAAGCACGCTGCGATGACAATGCGCACGCCGAGCTTCCTGGCGGCCGGCCCATAGAAAAACGCAAAGAGCAGGAAGAATTGGCTCAAAGAAATGATCAGGCCGCCGGCCGATTTTCCAAGTCCGCCTTCGATCATCAGCAGCGGGCCATAGGTAAAGAAACCGGCCCAGAAGCAGGATCGCGCAAAGGCGATGGACCAGGCCAGACGCAGGCGCGGCTGGCGGACGAAGTGCATCACATTGGCGAGTGGGTTGAAGGGCTGGAGGTTGCCGGATGGCATGGTCACCGGGTCATGCAGCCGCATATACCAGAAGGTGGACAAGAGCACGGTTGCCGAAGCGATGGCCGCGATTTGCGGCGCCCATGGTCCGCCGTGCTGGTAAAGCCAGACACCGGCGAAGGGCCCCACCACCCAGGCCAAGGTGGAGATGGCCAGGCGGAAGGGTTCACTGGTAGTCAGTTCGGTTTTTTTGATATTGTCGAGGATATAAAGCTGCAGCGTCACATTGGTGATCGAAGCGCCGATATTGCGCAGCATGGTGCCGGCGATTTGGCCTTCGAGCGTAAATGTTGCCAGCGCCAAGCTGCCCAGCAGCATCAGTGTGCAGCCCATTGTGTAGGTCCAGCGGCGGCGCATCCGCCGGAACAGGAACGGCAGCAGTAAAGTCGTGACCAGGACCGTGGCGGAAACGACGGTACCCAGCACAGAAATTTTCTGGGTGGAATGCAGGATGTCGTAGGCCTGGATGGAGAGCACGCCTGAATTAAACGACCGGGTGAGCGATTCAAGCAGGAACAGGATGCCAAAGGTCCACACCCCTGCCCGGTTTCGCTTGTCGGGCAGAATCACGGAGGCCATTTGCTCACTCATAAAGCGGCATTTGCAGCGCCAGTGGGCGGCGCGCAATAGCCACATTGGCCAAAAAGTCTCACCAGCTGTATGAGGGATGGATGAGCGAAACTTCATCCGGAAAACACCAGGCGGCCCTGCTCTCCATGGTGGTGAGCGCCGCCTTAGCAGGGAGCAAGCTGGTGGTCGCACTTCTCACCGGCTCGCTCGGCGTGCTGTCGGAAGCGCTGCACAGTTTGATTGATTTCGGCGCCACGGTGATGACGCTGCTGGCGGTGCGTTGGGCCGATGAGCCTGCTGATGATGACCATCATTACGGCCATGCCAAGATTGAGAGCGTGGCGGCGCTGATGGAATCGGTGCTGTTGGTACTGACTGCACTCTACATCGCCTATGAAGCGGTGTTGAGGTTGATGTCCGGCGCTGCGCCGCACGACTTGCCCTGGTGGGCGCCTGCTCTGTTCGTCATCGCCATTCTGGTTGATCTCAACCGGTCGCGGGCTTTGATGAAAGTGGCCAAGGCGGAATCGAGCGAAGCGCTGGCGGCTGATGCGGCGCATTTCCGCTCGGACATGTATGGATCGACGGCCGTGCTGGCGGGTCTGATGGGCATCTGGCTGGGTCTGCCCTGGGCGGATTCTGCCGCTGCGCTGGTGGTATCTGGTTTCATCGCGTGGATCGCGGTGAAACTGGGCCGTGATACATTGGCCACGTTGCTGGACCGCGCGCCGGATGGTGTTGCGGAAAAAATAAGAGCGGTGGCGGAGCATGAGGCGGGCGTGCTGCGGGTGAATGAATTGCGGCTGCGGCAGGCGGGCGCCACCACTTATGTTTCGCTCGCCGCAGAAGTGCCGCGCACCCTGCCGCCCGCCTCCATCGAAGGTTTGCGTGAGGAGCTCAAGCGCAAGATTGAAGCGGCGGTGGGCAAGCCTGATCTGAGCGTGGTGCTCAATCCCGTGGCGCTGGATTCGGAAACCGCCCAGCAGAAGGTCAGCGTCATTGCTGCCGAGCGTGGGCTCTATATCCACCACCTCGTGGTGCAAAACATTTCTGGCAAACTTGCCGTGAGTTTCGATGTGGAGATGGACGGTGCAACGCCGCTGGACGAAGCGCATGAACGTGCCACCGAACTTGAGGACGCGATCCGCGATGGCCTTGGTGGCGATGTGGAAGTGGAAAGCCATGTCGAGCCCAAGCCGGAAAGCCAGCTGCATGGTGAAGATGCGGGGCCAGCGGTGACGGCCAAGGTGGAAAAGGCGATCAAAACCATTGCCGCCGCGGAGAATGAGATGAGCGATGTGCATAATGTGCGGGTGCGGCGGGTGGATCAGGGCCTGTTCGTACATTACCATTGCCGCTTCGCGCCAGGGATGCGGATCGTTGTCATTCATCAGGTCCAGGATCGGGTGGAAGCGCGGCTGATGGACAAGCTGAAAAATGTCAGGCGGGTGGTGGCGCATGCCGAGCCCGTTGGCCGGGCACGTCACAAGCTCTAACTCAGCGCTTCCGGCGGAGCGTCGGCTTGGGCTGTAGGGCCTGCCATTCTTCAAAATCCTCAGGCGACACATCCACCGGGTGGGCCGCCGAGTAGGCTTCGTAGTAGGCCAGTTCAAACAGGTCTTCCAAGGGCTTCAGACCCTGCGTCCGCGCGATTTTCATCATCTGCAAGGTCATGTCGGCCAGATAGACAGCGGCTTCGTGGGGGTGCAGACTGGCTTCGGGGCCAGGTTGCCGATGAGCCGCTACGATGATGGTTTTTCCCTGGGGCACAGCAAATCTGCGGGTTGTTGTTCTCGTTAGACTCAACATAGGAGTGCTCCACTCCCTGTAAATAAACCGGAGGTTGTTGTTGGGTTGTATTTTGCCCGCGTTTCGGGTCGCGCGCAGGCCCCAACTTGCAGATTGGGGGCTTCCACTCTATGTGAAGCGCCTTATCTGGATGTCTGAATGACCGTTGTCGTCGTAGAATCGCCCGCCAAGGCCAAAACCATCAACAAATATCTCGGCAAGGATTTCACCGTCCTGGCTTCGTTTGGCCATGTCCGCGACTTGCCGGCCAAGGACGGGTCGGTAAAGCCCGACGAAGACTTTGCGATGGATTGGGAGGTGGATTCCAAATCCGCCAAGCGGCTGGCTGACATTGCCGCGGCCCTCAAGGGCTCGGACCGCCTCGTTCTCGCCACCGACCCTGATCGCGAAGGCGAAGCCATTTCCTGGCACGTGATGGAAGTGCTGAAGAAGAAGGGCGCGCTCAAAGGCAAGACCGTGCAGCGCGTCGCCTTTAACGCCATCACCAAATCCGCCATTCTGGACGCAATGGCGCATCCGCGTGATGTGGATGGGCCACTGGTTGATGCCTATCTGGCGCGCCGCGCTTTGGACTATCTCGTCGGCTTTACGCTCTCGCCCGTGTTGTGGCGCAAGCTTCCGGGCTCGCGCTCGGCGGGCCGCGTGCAATCGGTTGCGTTGCGGCTGATCAGCGACCGTGAATTGGAAATCGAAGCCTTCAAGGCTCAGGAATACTGGACCATCGATGGCAAGTTCGTCACCGCACAGGGTGCCGAGTTTGAAGCAGGCCTCGCCCATGTGGATGGCAAGCGCCTTGAAAAGCTGGCAATTGCGGATGCCGCATCGGCTGAGGCTATTGCCGCAACTTTGAAAGGCCAGCCTTTCAAAGTGGACAGCCTTGAAAGCAAGCCGGCCAAGCGTAACCCGTTCCCGCCCTTCCGCACCTCTACGCTGCAGCAGGAAGCTTCGCGGAAGCTTGGTTATTCTTCGGCGCGCACCATGCAGATCGCCCAGCGCCTTTATGAGGGCGTGGACATCGGCGGTGAAACGGTGGGACTGATCACCTATATGCGTACCGACGGCGTGGATATGGCTTCAGAAGCCATTGCCGCCTCGCGCAACGCCATCCTGAAACATTTCGGCGAGCCCTATGTGCCGCCGGTTCCGCGCAAATATACCTCCAAGGCCAAGAATGCACAGGAAGCGCATGAAGCGATCCGCCCGACCGATCCATCGCGCCACCCGGACCAGGTGCGCGGCACGCTGGAACCTGAGCAGTTCGCGCTTTATGATTTGATCTGGAAGCGCACGATTGCCAGCCAGATGGAAAGCGCTGAGATGGAGCGCACCACCGCCGACATCGCCGCGACGGGCCGTGACGGCAAGGTCTATTCCTTCCGTGCCAATGGCTCGGTGGTGAAGTTTGACGGCTTCCTGCGCGCCTATACTGAAGACCTTGATGACGACGAGGACGAAGATGCACGCCGCCTGCCGCCGATGGCGCGCGGTGATTCAACCGGCGTGCGCGGTATTGATCCGGCCCAGCATTTCACCGAGCCGCCGCCGCGCTATTCGGAAGCCTCGCTGATCAAGAAGCTGGAAGAATTGGGCATTGGCCGCCCCTCGACTTATGTCTCGATCCTCAAGACGCTGGGCGACCGTGGCTATATGCGCATCGAAAAGAAGCGCCTGATCCCTGAAGATAAAGGCCGCGTGGTTACGGCGTTCCTTGAAAGCTTCTTCAAGCGCTATGTGGAATATGATTTCACTGCCGATCTTGAAGAACAGCTCGACAAGATTTCCAATGGCGACATTGAATACAAGCAAGTGCTGCGCGATTTCTGGAAGGATTTCACGGCGGCGCTTGGCGAAGTGAAAGACCTGCGCATCACTCAGGTGATCGACTCGCTGAATGACTTGCTGGCGCCGCATATTTTCCCGGACAAGGGCGATGGCACTGATCCGCGCAAATGCCCGAATTGCGAAACCGGCCAGCTTTCGATGAAGCTGGGGCGCTTCGGCTCATTCGTCGGCTGCACCAATTATCCGGATTGCAATTACACGCGCCCGCTCTCTATTGGCGGCGGCGATGGTGGCGACGCGGTGCCGGCTGACGGCATCGTGTTGGGCCAAGACCCGGAGACCGGGCAGAACGTCACGCGCCGTGTGGGCCGCTTTGGCCCCTATCTGCAACTTGGTGAAGCGGTGGACGGTGAGAAGCCGACGCGCGCTTCGATTCCGAAGAATGTAAGCCCGGCCACGATAGAGCTTGATCAGGCGCTAAAGCTGCTTTCACTGCCGCGCGAAGTGGGCATTCATCCGGAAACGAAAACGCCGATCACCGCCAATTTCGGCCGCTTTGGGCCCTATATTGTGCATGATGGTGTGTATGCCAATCTGAAAGACCCGGAAGAAGTCTTCACCATCGGCCTCAACCGTGCAGTGGACTTGCTGGCGGAGAAGCGCCTCAAAGGGCCGTCGAAACGCACACGTCCGGGGGCATTGAAGAATCTCGGCGCGCATCCTGATGGCACCGGAAATGTTGAAGTCTTCAACGGCCAGTATGGCGCCTATGTGAAGCATGGCAAGACAAATGCCACCATTCCGAAGGACAAGACGGCGGAGACGATCACGCTGGATGAAGCCGTGTCGCTCATCGCTGAGCGCGAAATGGCAACGGGCAAGAAGCCGGCGAAGAAAGCTGCCAAAAAGGTTGCGAAGAAAACCGCACCGAAAAAGGCTGCCAAGAAAGCTCCGGCAAAAAAAGCTGCTGCAAAAAAACCGGCCAAGGCCAAAGTTGCCGAAGAAGCCTAAGCGCCCGCCCTCCCCCCAACGCGCTGGCGTGCCCAGCGCTGAGGATGTGCTGCAATTCATCGCGACCTCGCCCGGCATTGTGGGCAAGCGCGAGATTGCCAAGGCGTTCTCGATCAAGGGCGCTGACAAGCTGGCGCTGAAAAAGCTGCTGAAGGATATGGAGGAAGCTGGCCAGCTTTCGGGCAACCGCAAGCGCATCCATGCCAAGGGCAAGTTGCCGCCGATCGGCGTTGTCGAAATAGCGGGCGAAGATAAAGACGGCGATCAGTTCGGCTTTCATGTCGGTGACGATGGCAACGTTGGCACGGCCAAGATTCTCGTGGTGGCTGGTGAAGGCCGGGCACCGAAGAAGGGCGACCGTGCGGTGGCCAAGTTCGAGGCCCTGCCCGGCCATCATGACTACCAGCATCAGGCGCGCGTCGTGCGGGTGCTGTCTGCCGCGCAGGCCAAGCTGCTGGCTGTTTTCCGCCTGATCAAAGGCAAGGGTGCGCGGCTGATACCCGTCGATAAGAAGGCCAAGCATGAATACCAGGTTCTGCCGGGTGATGATGGCGGCGCCGAGAATGGCGAGCTGGTGCGCTTTGAAGTGACGCGCGAACGTGGCTTCGGACTTCCTGCCGCGCGGGTGCGCGAGCGGCTGGGCGATGTGCGCGACCCGCGCAACATCTCGCTCATCGCCATCAATCAGCACGGAATTCCGAACCGCCTGCCGGAGCGCGTGCTGGCCGAGGCGGAAGCGCTGAAGCCTTTCTCGCAAGAAGGGCGGCAGGACATTACGGCCACACCGCTGATTACCATTGATCCTGCTGATGCGCGCGATCATGACGATGCAGTTTTTGCGGAGCCCGATGACGCGGCTGACAATCAGGGTGGTTTCAAGGTTCTCGTCGCGATCGCTGACGTGGCGGCCTATGTGCGCCCGGCAACCGGGTTGGACCGAGAAGCACGCATCAGGGGCAATTCAGTTTATTTTCCTGATCTCGTCGTGCCCATGTTGCCGGAGCGGATTTCCAACGATCTCTGCTCGCTGGTGGAAAAGCAGCTGCGCCCGGCGCTCGCCTGTTTCATGCGCTTTGACAAAAGCGGCACCAAGATTTCGCATCGTTTCGCGCGCGTGACCATGCGTTCTGCCGCCAAGCTCGCCTACGAAGAAGCGCAAGCCGCTATTGACGGCAAACAGAACCCCAAGACAGACGGTTTGCTGGAGCCTGTATTGAAGCCGCTCTGGGCTGCGTATCGTGCCCTCAAGAAAGCGCAGGACAAGCGTGGGCCGCTGGCGCTGGATCTGCCGGAGCGCAAGATCATCCTCAATGAGCAAGGCAGCGTTGCGCGCGTGGTTGTGCCGCCGCGGCTTGATGCGCATAAGCTGATTGAGGAATTCATGATTCAGGCCAATGTGGCCGCCGCTGAAGAGCTGGAGAAGCGCAAGTCGCCTTTGCTCTACCGCATTCATGAAGAACCATCGCAAGAGAAGCTGAAATCGCTTTCCACCTTCCTGAAAACAGTGAACCGTGAATTCGCATTGGGTCAGGTGGTGAAGCCCTCACATTTTAACCGGCTGCTGGAATCGGTGAAGGGTGAGGATTTCGAACGGCTGGTGCATGACGTGGTGCTGCGCACGCAATCGCAAGCCGCTTACAGCCCGCAAAATGCCGGGCATTTCGGGTTGAACCTGCATCGCTATGCGCATTTCACTTCACCGATCCGGCGCTATGCTGATTTGATCGTGCACCGCGCGCTGATTTCGGCCTTGGGCTTCGGCTCGGACGGTCTATCTCAGGAAGATATTTCGCAGCTGGATGAAACCGCCGAAATGATTGGCGTTGCGGAGCGGCGCGCGATGCTGGCCGAGCGTGAGACAAATGACCGGCTGATCGCTTCCTTCCTTGAGCCGCAGATGGGTGCGGTATTCAAGGGGCGCATTTCTGGCGTGGTGGGTGCCGGATTATTTATCGTGCTGGATGACACTGGGGCTGACGGCTTTGTTCCCGTCTCCAGCCTGGGCCGCGACTATTTCATCTATGATGAAGTGCGCCACAGCCTGACAGGAGAGCGCAGCGGCGAAATGTTCCAGCTGGGCGACCGCGTTTCTGTTAAACTGCTCGAAGTGGCCCCGGTCAAAGGCGGGCTTCGTTTCGAGATGGTTTCAGAGGGACGCGTGGGCAAAGTTGCTCCACGCGGCAAAAAGACAAAGAAATGGCGGAAGTAGTCTATCAGCTTGAATCGCGCCCAGTCTGGCGGGCCATGGGGCGCGGCTTTCGCAAGCGCTGCCCGCGCTGTGGCGAAGGCAAACTGATGGCGGGCTATCTCACCGTGGCCAGCCAGTGCAATGCCTGCGGCCTCGATCTCACCCCGCAGCGCGCTGATGACGCGCCGCCCTATTTCACCATCTTTATCGTGGGCCATATCGTGGTGCCGCTGATGTGGGCCTGGGAGCGGTATTATGCGCCGCCTGCCGCCCTGCAAATGGCGGTGTGGCTGCCGGTGATCGCTTTGTTGTCCCTTTGGCTTCTGCCACGTGTCAAGGGTGCCACCGTGGGCCTGCAATGGGCCATGAAGATGCATGATTTTGGAGAAAGCCGGGAAACTTGACTTTGCGCGCCGTTTGGGCTCTATCCAGCGCAAATCGGAGTTTCGACCATGGCCAAAGGCAATGTTATCAAGATCAAGTTGGCGTCCACCGCTGACACTGGCTTCTTTTATGTAGCCAAGAAGAATTCGCGCACCAAGACCGAGAAGTTCTCGTTCAAGAAGTATGACCCCGTGGTGCGCAAGCATGTGGAATTCAAGGAAACCAAGATCAAGTAAGATCTGGGATTGCCTAACGAACAAAGCGCCGGTTTTCCGGCGCTTTTTTGTTGTTCAAAGTTCTGCGATAGGCAGTGAGTTGCAAGCCCCATTGTGGGATAAGGTGCTGGTCCGGGTTTTTTCAGAACGAGGAGGCCACTCGGTTCAGGACCCGGACCAGCTAACCTCGAAATCAGGAGATGCGGCGGACCTGACCCCAAGGCATTCAAGTTTTGTCTGACGGAGTTTGCCGCACCGTCCCACTTGATCCAGACTCGAAAAATTTGACGGTGCACTGGTGCTGAAGCAGTGCACCGTCAGTCTGGATTGGCGCCTTCGAACCTGGAGAGGAGTGAGGCGCCCTTGCGAATGTCTTGATTGGATAATGACTCGTGAACCCCGTTAAGGCTATGGATTCCTATGGTAAATGGGGCATGAGCGGGATTAACGATGAAGCGTTAAGGTGAATGCGGGCGTATTTGATTCAATTGTTTTCGAATACCCTGCCCTGCAACGGCACTGCTTACTCACCGCGGCGGAAGCATTTATAGCGCCTGCACATGGACTTAACTCAAAGCAGCACTGATCCTTGGCGGCGCAACCTGGTGGTGGTCCTGATCGGCTCCTTTACCACCATCGTGGCGATGACTTTGCTGCTGCCGATCCTGCCGCTTTATGTGGAACAGCTAGGGGCCAGTGGGCATGCGGAAATCGTGCAGTGGTCCGGTATCGCTTATGGCGCCACTTTCTTTTCTGCGGCTTTGACTGCGCCGTTGTGGGGGCGACTGGCGGATCGCTATGGGCGCAAGCTGATGCTGATCCGCGCCAGTTTCGGCATGGCGATTGCGATGTCGCTGATCGGCATGGCGCATGATGTGTGGCAGCTGGTGGCGCTGCGTTTGCTGGCGGGTTTGCTGGGCGGCTATTCATCCGGCTCAATGGTGCTGGTGGCGGCGCAGACCCCGAAGGAGCGCACCGGCTGGGCGCTGGGTGTGCTTTCGGCAGGAATCATGGCGGGCAATCTGGTGGGGCCATTGATTGGTGGCATCCTGCCGCCGCTCATCGGTATTCGCGAGACATTCCTGCTGGCCGGTGGGGTGATCTTTCTCATGTTTTTGGCGACGACGTTTTTGATCCAAGAAGCCAAGCGCGTCGGTAGTGCGAAGGAAAAGGTGCCGGCCAATTGGGCGGCCATTCCTGACAAGCGGCCGATCTTTGCAATGCTGGCCACCGGTCTGCTGCTGATGGTGGCGCAGATGTCGATCGAGCCGATCATCACAGTCTATGTGGCGGGGCTGGTGGAGACGACGCAGGTGACTTTCATTTCAGGTGTGGTGATGTCTGTTGCAGCGCTGGGCAGCATTCTTTCGTCATCGTGGTTGGGTGCCATTGCCGACCGTGTGGGGCATTGGAAGATCGTGACGATGTGCTTGGCCTGTGCGGCGCTGCTGCTGGTACCGCAGGCCTATGTGACCTCGGCCTGGCAACTGATTGCTTTGCGCCTCCTGATGGGGCTGGCGTTGGGCGGCCTGCTGCCAGCGATCACCAGCGTGATCCGCCATGCGGTGCCGGAGCGGATGGCGGGCGGCGTTCTGGGTTATTCGATCTCGGCGCAATATGTGGGCCAGGTGGTGGGCCCGGTGGCGGGTGGATTTGTCGGCGGGCATGTGGGCATGCGCGCCGTGTTCCTGGCCACCAGCGTGCTGATGGCCATTGGTGCGATCGGGAATTACATTATTCAGCAAAGGCTGAAGAAGGCCTAGTTTTCGGTGTGCGGAGGCGTTTCGTCTGCCGGCAGTTCTTCTGGCTCAGCGCCCTCCTCCGGCAGATGCATTTCCAGCGGCATTTGCTCATTGCCATCCAGCGGGTCTTCATCCGCCGTCAGCTCGTCGGTTAGCTTGGGCATCGGCACATCAAAGCCCGGCGGCACATTGGCATCGAGAAGGCCGGCGGCCTTCAATTCCTGCAAGCCCGGCAGGTCAGTCAGTTCATTGAGGCCGAAATGTCCGAGGAACGCTTCTGTCGTGCCATAGGTCACCGGGCGGCCCGGGGTTTTGCGGCGGCCGCGCATTTTGGCCCAGCCGATTTCCAGCAGATTGTCGAGCGTGCCCTTGGATATGGCTACGCCGCGAATGTCTTCGATCTCGGCGCGCGTGACCGGCTGATGGTAGGCGATGATGGCCAGCGTTTCGAGAGCGGCCTTGGTGAGCTTCTTCTGCTCGGTCTTTTCCTTGCGGAACAGCGAGCCCATGTCCGGCGCTGTACGCAGCGCGAATTTACCGGATACCTGGACCAGATTCACGCCGCGCTTTTCGTAGTTCTCGGCAAGGTCGGCCAGCAGGGCTTCAATGTTCGTGCCTTCGGGCAGGAATTCCTTGAACGCTTCCAGTGCCAAGGGTTCGGCTGCATTGAAGAGCATGGCTTCCACCACGCGCAGGTTTTCAGCCCGGTCTGCCATGGGATGGATCGTGACGACTGCCTCGGGGCTATCCTCCGTTTCATCACTTTGTTCGGGTTGAATCATCATGGGTTTGGCATTCATCACGAAGTTCCTACGCTGTCACTGCTTTCTTTACGGCGGCGCAAATAGATCGGCCGGAAAGCGTCATCCTGCCTGAGCTCAATCTGCCCATCGCGGGCCAATTCAAGGCTGGCGGTAAAGCTGGAGGCGCGCACCGAGCGCCGTGTTTCGCTGGTGGCGAGATAATGCTCCAGCCAATGATCAAAGGTACCCCAGTCATCCATCTGGCCCACCATCATCTGGATGGCGTCACGTGCTTCCTTGATCGACCAGGTGGTCTGGCGCTTTACGGTATAGGAGGAGCGCACCATCTTGCGTTGGCGGCGGCTGGCATAGGCCTTCAGCAGATCAATCAGGTTGTCGCTATATTCCTTGGTCACTTCGACGACCAGCGGCTGCGGCGCGCCGCGGGCGAATGTATCCACGCCAAGCTGTGGGCGCTTCATCAGGCTTTCGTATGCTTCACGCATGGCGGCCAGGCGCTGCAGGCGGAAGGCCAGCCGCGCGGCCATGTCCTGCGGTGCTGTCTCGTCATTGGAGACGGGCTGCGGGATCAGCAGGCGCGATTTCAGGTATGTGAGCCAGGCGGCCATGACAAGGTAATCAGCAGCGACATCGATGCGCAGGATCTTGGCCTTGTCGATAAAGGCCAGGTATTGGTCAGCGAGGGCGAGGATGGAAACCTGCGTCAGGTCAATCTTGTGGGCGCGGGCAAGCTCCAGCAGCAGGTCCAGCGGTCCTTCAAAGCCGCCGACATCCACCACCAGTTCTTCAGGAGGGGGAAGCTCGCGCCGTTCAGGGCTTGAGGCATCCGCCCAAAGGTCATTTTCACTCATTGATGCCAACTGCCAGACTAAAAAACACAGGGGCCTTCTTCGCAGAAAACACCCTCTGATTCGACAGTCTAGGCCCTTTTATCCCCAGAATCAGCTGGGCTGATCCGTGCTGTAGTCAGGTGGTCGGGCGGGTGACCAGATCCGTCTCGGTCAAAGCGTTGAGGTCGGCCATGGCCTGCTTTTCATCGAAGCGCTGTGGCTTGCGCCGCACTTTCAAAGCAACCTTGGCACGCCTTGCCGTTTTGGGCGTGAGTTCGATGGCATTGGCACCAATCTCTTCCATCTCCTCGAACACGCCATTGCAGTGAAGCAGCATGTCAACGCCAGCTTCATATGCAGCAACAGCCTTCTGAGCATGGGTTCCACCCAAGGCTTTCATCGACAGATCGTCTGTCATCAGCAAGCCTTGGAAACCGATCACCTTGCGCACGACATGGCGGATGATTTTGCGCGACAATGTGGCAGGATTATCGGGGTCGATGGATTGGAAGACGACATGCGCCGTCATCGCCATTGGGCAATCCGATAGGCCAGTAAACGGAATGAAATCGATATTTTCGAGCTCGAGACGGGTGGCGCTGACGATCGGCAGGTTGTGATGGCTATCGACCATCGAGCGGCCGTGACCGGGAATATGCTTCATCACCGGAAGCACGCCACCATCCATCAGCCCCGCCATGTGGGCACGGGCCAGAACGATAATCATTTCAGGACGGAGACCGTAGGCTCTGCCGCCGATCACGTCATGGGCACCGGCCTGCGGCACGTCCAGCACTGGCAGGCAAGTGGATGTAATGTTGAGGGCATATAGTTCCTGAGCCATCAGACGGCCCATGTTGCGGGCGGCACGCAGTGCAAGGCCCGGATTGATGTTGTAAAGATTTCCGAGGGCGCGTGCCTCTGGATACTTTCTCCATGTGGGTGGGCCCAGGCGTTGCACCCGGCCACCTTCCTGATCAATGAAGATCGGTGCATCAGAACGACCGACAGCCTTCCTGAAATCAGCAATCAATTGGCGGATCTGATCGGGAGACTCGCAATTTCGCTTGAAAAGAATCAATCCCCAAGGAAGATACTTTTCAAACAACTTGGCTTCGTTGGCTTGCAATTGCGGGCCAGCGCAGCCTGTAATATAGGCTCGCGTTTTCAATTTTTTATGCCCCCGGAAAACCAGTGAAGTATATCACTGCCTACGCACCGCACAATCTCTTTCTCCAGCTGAAATCAAACTTGAGCACACACTGGAAGCTACATCGTTTGATGCCATGGGACCGAGATTCAGGTTGTATCTTGGCGCTCCGGCCACAGTCGTTTGGGTAATGATTGGCGCGTAACGGGTGATGACGGCACCGTGTTTGCTGCTGAGGCGCTGATATTCCTTGGTGGCTTCATCCCTACTCCCGAAGGATGCCAATTGGACCACATAGGCGCCTGTTGCAGCCGGTTTGGGAGCTGCCGGGGCAACCGCTGACGGAACTGGTGCCTTGGGGGCTGCAATGGCCACCTGCTGGGGCGCTGCGGCCACCGGCGTATCGCCATACAGTCCGGCGCCTGAAGACGTGTTGGTCAATGGTTTGGATTGCGCAATGACAACGGGTGCTGGTGCCGCTAAAGGTGCTGCTGTCTTGGACGGCGGAACCAGGACCACTGGTGATGAGCCCAGCGATTTCTGCTTCTCGATCTTTTCAGTGGGCTGGGCCTTGGCCGTTTCGGCTTTCGCCACGGCCTTGGATTTGGCGGGCGCTGCGGGTGTGTTGCCAATCTGCTCACCGGCTGTCGGCGCTTCAGCAGCCGTTGCGGTCTTGATGGCGGGCGCTGGTGTCTCACCTGGCGCGGGTGGCGCCGGGATAATGGCATCCTGGGTGGCGGCTACAGGTTTTGCGGCGCTGGCGTCTGGTGCAGCGGAAGTGGGTGTGACGTTTGCATCACTGGCCGCGGCTGTTTTACCTTCTGTAGAAGAATTTGCCGCCGGATTTTGTCCGGCGGCTGAGGTTGCGCTAGCAACATTGCTATTGGCGTCGGGGCTAAGTGACCCCTGCTGCCCGTTATTCCCGCCCGGCGGCGGAGGCAGTGGGACCGGTTGCGAGGCATCGCCGTTGGTGGCGCCTCCTCCCTGCTGGGCATCACCGTTTTGCTGCGGTGCTGGTGGCTGCTCGGTGGATTTGAGCGGCCCGCCCGGAACTTCATGATCGCCTTCGATGCGGTCATAGATGAGCTTCTTGTTGGCACTTTCACTCTGCGGATTGGCCGACGTGTCCGGCGTGGACTTGGCGGGAGCAGCTGGTGCGCTGACCACTGGCACGTTGCCACCAGTCGAGGCTGTCTGGCCCTTGATGAAGTGCGAATAGCCGAAGACCACTGCGAAGGCCACGAGAAGGCCAAGCAGCAGCAGGCCGAGGATCATGCCGAAGCTGCCGGAACGCGGCGTATCTTCCACGTAGTCAAGATCGTCCTGATAAGCTTGCTGGTAATCATTGGCCGTGGCGCGGCGGCCCTGGCTGCGGGATGGCGCAGTTTCGAAAATATCGTCGGTATCGCCTCCGTCATCGGAAGGCCCGATCTGCAGTTGGGGCTGTGCCGGCGGATAGCCTGCGGCAGGCCCACGCGAGACCGGTTGCAAGCGAGCACTGCCGGGTGCGGGCGAAAGGCCACGGCCCTGCGGATTGTAGCCGGGCTGCGGCGCATAGCCGGTGGACGGATCAATCGGGCGATAAGGCGGCGGCGGTTGCTGGCCGTAAGGATTGGCATAGCCCGGATTGTAAGGTGGCTGTTGCGGCTGGCCGTAGCTCGACTGACCATAGCCCGGTGTGGGCTGATAAGACGGCGGCGGCGGTGCCACGCCACCGATCTGCGGACGCGGCGGCTGCACCTGCGGCTGGAATTGCGGACGTGGCGGCGGGGGTGCTGCTGGGCGTGGGCCGGAAGCCGGTACTGGCCAAGCAGTGGGACGTGCGGCACCCGGATTTTGCGGATTGCCATCCTGATCAGCGAAAGAGAATTTGGGTTTGGCGCCGGGCGGCGTTGCGGCTGCCGCAGCATTGGCGCCATGGCTGGCGGCTTCGGCGCGCGCCTTGGCAGCCTGGATACGTTGCTGCGCCAAACGCTCAGCAGCTTCGCGCTGGTCACGCAATTTGCTGGCGAGCGCATCGGGAGCCACCGGTGCCTGACGCGGTGCTTGTGCATGTACCGCGGTGCGTGGCGCCAAGGGTGCAGGTGCGCGTGGCGCACGCGGTGCCATCGGGGCAGCTTTGATAGGCGTTTGAACAGCCGCGCGCGCAGCAGGTACTGCCGGGGCTGGCTTTACGTCCTTGCCCTTGAATTCGTCAGAAAGCTTTGGCAGATCAGAGCCATTGGCGTTCTTGCCAATGCCCAAACGTTCGCGCCAGTTGCGCTTGTCTGCTGTATCACCAGATTGCTGGTCCATTACGGTTTCAACCCTACATTTCCTCGACGGGCGTGACGCCCAGAACTTTCAGGCCATTGGCCAGACAATACCGAATCGCTTGCAAAAATGCGAGTCGGGTTAAGGACACACTACCCTGAGCTTCCAAAATAAATCTTAATTGCGGCAGTTCTTTGCCCTTGTTCCACAAAGAGTGGAAATCGCTTGCCAATTCATAGAGATAGAACGAAATCCTATGGGGTTCATGAGAGAGTGAGGCAGCCTCAATAAGCCTCGGAAATTCAACAATTCTTCTGATCAGGGCCTTTTCGGCCTCATCCGTTAACAGTGCGAAGTCCACTTCGCCCTGCAAAGTGGGAGGCGCATTGCGCAGCACCGAGCAGATCCGGGCATGGGCATATTGCACATAGAAAACCGGATTGTCCTTGGACTGTTCAGTCACCTTGGCGAAGTCAAAATCAAGCGGAGCTTCGTTCTTGCGGTAAAGCATCATGAAGCGCACCACGTCCGCGCCCACTTCATCCACCACTTCGCGCAGGGTGACGAAATCGCCGGCCCGTTTGGACATGCGCACAGGTTCGCCGTTGCGGAACAGCTTGACCAGCTGGCACAGTTTCACATCGACCTGAACGTTTTCATCGAAGGCCTTGGCCACGGCCGTGATGCGTTTCACATAGCCGCCATGGTCGGCACCCAGAACATAGACCAGCTGGTTGAAGCCGCGCTCAATCTTGTTGCGTGAATAGGCCACGTCAGAGGCGAAATAAGTGAAGGAGCCATCGGACTTGACGAGCGGGCGATCGGTATCGTCGCCGAAGTTTGACGAACGAAACAGCGTCTGGTCGCGGTCTTCCCAATCGGCAGGCACTTCGCCCTTGGGCGGCGGCAGCTTGCCGACATAGACGAGATCGCGCTTTTCCAAATCGGCCATGGCCGATTTGACAGCGCCTGAGGTTTGCAGCGATTTTTCGGAGAAGAAGATCTCCTGCTTGATGTTCAGCGCCGCGAGGTCGTCGCGGATCATATCCATCATCATCGAGATGGTTTTATCCCGCACGAGCGGCAGCCAGTCATTGTTGGCTTTCAGTGCGGGGCCGAATTCCTTGGCCAGGGCTGCACCTACCGGCTCCAAATAATCGCCCGGATAAAGCCCGGCGGGAATTTCGCCAATGTGTTCACCCAAAGCCTCGCGGTACCGCAGGAAGGCGGACTGTGCGAGCACATCGACCTGAGCGCCGGCATCATTGATATAATATTCGCGGGTGACATCGTAGCCAGCGAGTTGCAGCAGTGCGGCCAGCGCATCGCCGAACACTGCACCACGGCAATGGCCGACATGCAATGGGCCTGTGGGGTTGGCGGAGACATATTCCACATTGACCTTGCTGCCCTGCCCCAGTTTCGAGGAGCCGTAACGCTCCTTCTGTTCCAGCACAGACTTCAACGCACGCGGCCAGATGGCGGGCTTCAGTTTCAGATTGATGAAGCCGGGGCCTGCAAGGCTGGCTTCTTCCACATCAGCATGCAACTTCAGTTCCGGCAGAACGAGTTCGGCCAGCGCGCGCGGGTTGAGTCCCGCGGGCTTGGCCAGCACCATTGCGACGTTGGTTGAAATATCGCCATGAGTGAAGTCGCGCGGCGGCTCGACCGTGACCTTGGAGAGATCAAGCCCGGCGGGTAATTTACCCGCTTCGACGAGCAGTTGAACCGCTTGGCCAACCACGATCTGGAAATCAGAAAATATGTTCATTGCAACCCTTAAACGTTGCGCCTGCCCTATCGAAAAAGCGGGTCGAGGTCAAACAAGCGGCGGTGCTGTTCCAGTGCGAAATTATCGGTCATGCCGGCGAGAAAATCACAAACCTGGCGGGCCCGCGAAGAATCCTCAGTGCGCGGATGGGCTTGGCGCCAGTCGTCCGGCATCAAGCTGGGGTCAGTCATATAGGCTTCAAACAGATCACGCACGACACGTTGGGCGCGGCCCATAATCTCGGTGACGCGCGGGTGTTGATACATATGCGCCGAGAGAAACTGCTGCAGCATGCGGTTGTTCTCTTTCATCTGCGCTGAGAACGAGACCAGCGTGTGGCCCAGCAGGCGCACCTCTTCGGGTGATTTTGGAGCGTCCTTGGAGATATTCCGTTCGGATTGGCCCAGCACATCGCCGACCATCGCCGAAATCACCCGGCGCACGCATTCATGGATGACGCGCGACGTTTCGAGATTGGGATAGGCATTGAGCACTTGTCCGAGCGCCTGCCCGGCCAAGGGCACGTCACCCAGATCAATCACGCTGAACAGTTTGGCACGCAGTCCATCGTCAATGTCATGGCCGTTATAGGCAATGTCATCGGCTACTGCGGCGACCTGTGCTTCGGCCGAAGCATAGGTGGCGAGCCGGAGATCATGCGCCTGCACATAATCGATAATCGCTGCGGGAACGCCCTGCTCGCGGTAATGGCCGATGGCATTGCCGTCGGCGTCGGTCAACGGGCCGTTGTGTTTGACCAGGCCCTCGAGTGTTTCCCATGTGAGGTTAAGGCCGTCGAAAGCCGCATAGTGGTTTTCCAGGCTGGTGACGATGCGCAGGGCTTGCGCGTTGTGGTCAAAGCCGCCGTACATCTTCATCAAACGGTCAAGCTCACGCTCGCCGGCATGGCCGAAAGGCGTGTGGCCCAGATCATGCGCCAAGGCCAGGGCCTCGGTCAGGTCCTCATCCAGATGAAGTGCGCGGGCGATCGAGCGGGCAATCTGCGCCACTTCGAGCGAATGGGTGAGGCGGGTGCGGAAATGGTCGCCCTCATGGGCCACGAAAACCTGGGTTTTCTGTTTCAGGCGGCGAAAGGCCGAGGCGTGGATGATCCGGTCACGGTCCCGCGCAAAGCACGAGCGGTGCTTTTCATCGGGCTCCGGAATTAACCTTCCCAGTGAAGCTTGCGGCTTGCTGGCGAAGGCTGCCATGCGCCCCGTCATGTTCTGGCCCCATTGACTTTTGGGCGCAATGAACCGACATCTGGGGCATGGAAAACCAGCAAATCAGCCTGACCGACCGTGCCGCCAAGCGCATTGTCGAAGTCGCCACCAAGAACCATCAGGCGGCAAGCTTGCGCGTTGCGGTCAATGGCGGTGGCTGTTCTGGTTTTCAATACGAATTCTCCATCAGTGACGCGCGCGAGAACGATGATGTGGTGATCGAGCGCGATGGTGCAACCCTTTTGGTCGATTCCATCTCGCTGGTCCACATGGCCGGATCGACCGTCGATTTTGTCGATGATCTGATGGGCCAATCTTTCCGCATTGCCAATCCGCTGGCCAAGTCGTCCTGCGGCTGCGGCACCAGCTTCGCTCTCTAAATCCCCATGCGCATCGCCACCTGGAATGTGAATTCGGTCAAGGCCCATTTTGATCAGGTTACGTCATGGGTGAAGGCTGAGAAGCCTGATGTGTTGTGCCTGCAGGAAATCAAATGCGAAGAGCCGAATTTCCCCAAGGCTGCGTTCGAGGAACTGGGCTACTCCTGCGAAGTCCTGGGGCAGAAGACTTATAATGGCGTGGCTTTGCTGGCGCGCGGCCAGATCCACGATGTGGTGCGCGGCCTTCCCGGCGATGACACGGATGAGCAATCGCGCTTCATCATGGGCACGGTTTATACCGAGAAGAAAATTCCGGTCACTGTGGGTGGGCTTTATCTGCCGAATGGCAACCCTGCTCCCGGCCCCAAATATGATTACAAGCTGAGCTGGATGAAGCGGCTGAAGGCGCTGGCGCAATCCATGCTGGCGCGCGAGGAGGCCTTTGTTCTGGCAGGTGACTACAATATCATTCCCGCCGTGGCCGATATGCGCAAGCCCGAGCAATGGGTGAATGATGCGCTGTGGCTGCCCGACAGCCGCGCGGCCTTTCAGGAACTGATCAATCTGGGGCTGACCGAGGCGTTCCGCTCGCTGTATCCGGGGTTGAAGGATGCCTATTCCTATTGGGATTATCAGGCCGGCGCCTGGCAAAGGAACAATGGAATCAGGATCGACCATTTGCTGCTCTCGCCGCAGGCCGCCGATTTGCTGGAAGCCTCGCGCATTCATAAGGAAGCGCGCGGTCATGAGAAGCCTTCCGATCACGTTCCGGTCGAAATCACGCTTCGCGATATCTGAATAAAAAAACCCGGTGGATTGCTCCACCGGGTTTCGAAGTCAGTACAGATCAAGAATTACTTGGCAGCGGCCGGAGCCTTCACGCCGAAAGCAGCGAAGGTGGCTTCATAAGGCTTGAAAGCGCTCTTGGCAGCGGCAGCGAAGATTTCGCCGATCTTGGTCATTTCAGCCACGGTCGCATCGAAGCTTTCCTTGGCGAATGCCTGCTGGACTTCAACAGCCTTTTCGAAAGACTTGGCCGAAGCGGCGGTCTGCCAGACGGCAGTGGTCTTCTCGAAAGACTTCTTCGAGAAATCAGCAACTTCCTGAGCAACGGCCTGATAGCCCTTGGTCATCGCGGTGCTCGAAGCGGTAAAGGCTTCAAAGCCTTCCTTGCTGGCAGCCTGCATATCTTCAAATGATTTCACCATCTTGGTCTCCTTTGGGGTCGCATTTATGTGTTCGATGACCCTATTTATGTGCACTGCACAATGAAGTCAATAGCAATTTTGCACTGCACAAAAAAATCCTAAAAAGCGTCTGTGAATCGGTTTTACGCGATGGTAAGGGCTTGGTGAGTATTTGATAAGCTTGACCCCGTGATTGATACCGTGGGTTAACACTGGATTTGTGGGGTTTGCCGTTGAAATCGCTGGTTCTGAACATATTGAAAGCTGCTTTGGTGGCGGCTCTCCTCCCTGTGTTGATGGTTTCCAGCGCCTTTGCCCGCCCTGAATTTGCTGCCATTGCAGTTGATGCCCGCACCGGGCAGATCCTTTTTGCAGACCGTGCCGACAGCCCTCGCCATCCGGCGTCACTCACCAAGATGATGACGCTCTATGTGTTGTTCCAGGAAATGAAGTCGGGCCGCATCAGCCGCGATACGCAACTTACCATGTCGCGTCGCTGCTCGTTCATGGCGCCGACCAAAATGAATATCAGAGCAGGCGGTCAATATAGTGTGGATGATGCGATCAAGTCGCTGGTGGTAAAATCCGCAAATGACGTGGCTTGCTCGGTTGCTGAGAATCTTGGTGGCAGTGAAAGCGCCTATGCGGCGCGGATGACGCGCACGGCGCGCGACATGGGCATGCGCAGATCGACCTTCATGAACGCGTCCGGCCTGCCCAATCCGGGGCAATGGACCACAGCGCGCGACATGGCCACTTTGGGCCTACGTCTGCAGCGCGACTTCCCGCAATATTATCCCTATTTCCGCACCACCTCGTTCATGTTCCGCGGCCGCCTTGTCCGTGGCCATAACAAGCTGGTCGCCAATTATCCGGGCACCGACGGAATCAAGACCGGTTACATCGCCAATGCAGGCTTCAATCTGGTCACCTCGACCCGCCGTGGCGACAAGCGTTTGGTTGGCACGGTGTTGGGGGCGACCTCTCCAGCGGTGCGTGAAGCCTACATGATGCGCATGCTGGAAAACAATTTCGCCAGTGCCCGCAATGGTAACACGATCGCCGCCCTGCCCGGCACTTCGGCTGGTGCGATCAATCCGATCAGCGTGGCTGTAGCGACTGCCAAGGTTGCGGCACCCACGCCGCTCGCCCCCAAGGCCAACAGCCAGTCGCTGGCACAGGTGGCTGAAGCCGCTTCTGCCGATTCTAATGTGCAGACCCAGATGACCGCTGGTCAGGATGACATGGCGACGCTGGTGACCTCCACCGCCACGGCTCAGCCCATTGCGGTTGATGATCAGGCGCCTTCGGGCAAGAAGCCGAAGAAGCCGTCTTTCAAAGTGGTTTCGGCAAATGACCAGCCTGCGACCATGGACAATGCCGCTGCGGACAGCTGGACCATTCAGGTCGGTTCGTTCCCCGACAAGAATCAAGCGGATGAAAAACTCGCCGTGTTGCGCGGCAAGCTGCCGGACCTGCTGGGCAGCAAGGATAGTTTTACCACTGAGGCCAAGGTGCGCGGCAAGATGGTGTATCGCGCACGCTTCTCCGGCTTTGATGCCGCTACAGCGAAGAAGCTGTGCAAGAAGCTGAAGAAAGAATGCATGCCAATGGCCCCTGAGGGCTGATCTACTTCTTCAATAATAGATCGCGGGCCTGATTGATCTTGGCTGCCAGATAGGTGCTTCCGCCGGCGTCGGGGTGATTTGCCCGTTGCAGCCGCTTAAAGGCGGCATTGATTTCATCAGGTGTTGCACCTGAGTCCAAACCTAAAACAGCATAGGCTTCCTTTCGGTCCATCGCGCCCTGATTTGCGGGCTGCTGGTTCGTACCACCGCGATTGGCGCTGAAGGCTGGCTTCTGCGCGAACAGGTTGCCCCAGCCCATCAATCCTGCGCCGATGCCCAATACCGGGACGCCCAACGCGAAGTTGCCGTGGAAAGAAAACAAGCCCCCAGCCGCTATTAACCCCGCCCCTAAAACGCGCGCGCCGAATTTGCGGGCGGCACGCGGGTCCATGCGCCCGGCCTGACGCAACACCCAGAGGCCGGTGAGAAGTGCCGCAATAATGATCAGGCTGGTCATTGGGCTTTGGTAGTCGAGTCTGGCGCTGGCGCATCGCAAGGCTGGGCTGCGATCGCTTCAAAATGCTTCAGTGTGCCCTTCATGCTGTAGGGGCCATAATCGAACAGCATCTCGGTGGTCACGCCATTTTCATACATGTTGAAGGTGGCCTGGAAATCCGGAATTTCTGCCTGGGGATTGTCCAACGGATAATAGCCCAGCTGGAACGTCCACGAGGCCATGGTCTGCAGCGCCTGGGCTTCCGGGTTGGCGAGGTCCGGCGCATAGGTGCCGGGCGCGCGCTTCTTGCCGATGAAGCTGACCACGCGGAATTGCTTGGCGCCATCCGACCCGTCATAGATCACCGAGACATCTCGGGTTTCACCGGCTTGTGCGGCGGCCAAAAGCTTTTGCTGGTGTGCGGTGGGGAAGAGAACGTCGCCGCCCAGTTTGAATTGCTGCTTCTTGGTCCCCTGCTGTTCAGCTTGAGCCTCACCGCCCGCGACGGTGCGGATCGCAGTGATCTTGGCGTCGTCGGTGACTTCCTTGTTCACCGACTGGGTCTGCGAGACTTGCAATTGCAGCCCGTCACCGGTTTCAAACACGCTGGATTTGGTGTCTACCGCGCGGACATTCTGGTCGGCATCGGTGTAGCGTGTGGTGTAATCGGAATCGACGGTGAAGCCGGCACAGGCCGAGCCCGTCACCTCATAGGCGATCTTGCCGTCCAGCGGCTGGGACCCGGCGGCCTGGTCGATGCGCGCGGGCTCCAGCTCATAAAGTGCGCGATAAGTGCCGAAATCCACAGCCATGCCGGGCGATGAAAGCAGTATTGCTGACACCGGGCAAATCAGACGCAGGTGAAGGTTTTTCATGACGCGAAACTATCCTATAGTGAAGGCAACACACAAGGTGAATGAACCCGATGAGTCTGACGTCTAATCCTGTTGAAAATAAGCTTGCTGAACTTGGAATTGCACTTCCTGCCGCGGCAAAGCCGGTGGCCAATTATGTGCCTTGGGTGATTACCGGGAATCTGGTCTTTGTAGCCGGGCAGATTCCGGTGAAGGATGGCAAACCCGTGGCCGTGGGCCAGGCGGGTGCCGGTGTTACGCTGGAAAACGCCCAAGCGGCGGCGCGGCTTTGCGCGATCAACATTCTGGCTCAGGTGAAGGATGCCTGCGGTGGTGATCTTTCGAAGGTTGTTCGCATTGTGAAGCTGACGGGCTTTGTGAATTGCGGCCCGGCCTTCATTGATATTCCCAAGGTGATCAATGGCGCGTCTGATCTGATGGTCGAGGTGTTTGGCGACAAGGGCAAGCATGCGCGAGCTGCCGTGGGTGCGTCCTCCCTGCCGCTGGGCGTGCCGGTGGAAGTAGAAGCGGTGGTGGAAATCGCCTGATGCGTTTTACGCCGCAATTGCGGGCGCTGGACTGGCTGGTGGCGAAACCCATCGCCCATCGCGGATTTCACGATGAGAAGAATGGCCACGTCGAGAATTGCGAAAGTTCATTCGCTGCCGCCGTCGCTCAGGGCTATTCCATCGAGTGCGACATTCAGCTGACCAAGGATGGCCAAGCCGTGGTGTTTCATGACGATGATATTGACAGGGTGATGCAGGGCCATGGCCGGGTGAAGGATTTCACCACGCGCGAACTGAAGGCCATGTCATTCAAACAGGGCAAGGACCGGGTGCAAACTTTGGCCGAGCTCTTGGAACAAGTGGCCGGACGCACCACTTTGGTAATCGAGATCAAATCACTCTGGGATGATGACTTTACTTTGACTGATCATGCTTTGAATGTGCTGGCCGATTATACGGGGCCGCATGCCCTGATGTCGTTCGACCCGGATCTCGTGGCGCGAGTCGCGGCCACGTCCTCGGGTACCGTGCGCGGCATCACTGCCGACCGGGTGATTGATCCCTATTACGAACCCCTGCCCGTGGCAAAGCGCGTGGCGATGCGCGAGATGAGTCATTTGCCGCAGAGCCAGCCGCATTTCATTTCCTTCGATTACCGTCAATTGCCATTCCAGCCGATTACGGAATTTCAGGCAGCGGGTTTTCCGATCATTACCTGGACGATTGAGAATGATGCGCAAGCCAAACAGGCGCGGCGCTGGTGTGACCAGATCACCTTTGAGAATTTCGTTCCGGCATGACGCTGAAGCCGCGCATCCTGGGCTCGATGGAGGAGATTTCTGCTGCCGCCTGGGACGGCTTGGCCAATCCGGACCCGGTAACATTCAACCCGTTTGTAAGCCACGCGTTCTTGTCGGCGCTGGAAGCTTCCGGTTCTGCCACGCGCAAATCGGGTTGGATGGCGTCGCACCTGCTGCTTGAGGATGATGGGCGGCTGGTTGCGGCAGCACCCTGCTATCTCAAATCGCATTCGATGGGCGAATATGTGTTTGACCAGGGGTGGGCCGATGCCTTCGAGCGCGCGGGCGGACATTATTATCCCAAGCTGCAAGTGGCGGTACCATTTTCACCAGTGACTGCGCCGAAGCTGCTGGCGCCCACTGCGGTGTTGCGTGACGCCTTGGCGGCGGCGCTTGTGCAGCTCTGCGCTGCGCAACAGGCGTCATCGGTTCATGTGACCTTTGCGTTGGAAAATGATGCGGCGGCGCTGAGCGGCAAGGAATGGTTGCTGCGTAATGACATTCAGTTTCACTGGTTCAATGAGGGGTATGAGAATTTTGATGCGTTTCTCGCGGCGTTATCGTCATCCAAACGCAAGAATTTGCGCAAGGAGCGGCAGGCGGTGCACGACGCGGGCATCACCTTCGAGGCGCTGACGGGTGACGCGATCCAGCCTCAGCACTGGGATTATTTTTGGGAATTCTATATGGACACCGGCTCTCGCAAATGGGGCCAGCCCTATTTGACGCGCAAGTTCTTCAAGCTCATTCACGCAAGCATGCGCCAGCATGTGCTGTTGATCATGGCCAAGCGCGGTGACGAGACTATTGCAGGCGCGTTGAACTTCATTGGCGGCGACACGCTTTATGGGCGCAACTGGGGCTGCACTGAGAATGTGCCCTTCCTGCATTTCGAGACCTGCTATTACCAAGCGATGGACTTTGCCATGGCGCACAAGCTCCGGGTGGTTGAAGCGGGCGCGCAGGGTGACCACAAACTGGCGCGCGGTTATGTGCCGGTGAAGACTCAGAGCTTTCATCATCTCGCTCATCCCGGCCTTTCACGTGCCGTGGCGCAGTTTCTGGCGCAGGAGCGCGCCGCGATTGCGGAAGGCCAGGAGGCGCTTGCCGCCCATGCGCCCTTCCGCCACACTGAGCAGGAGTGAGGCTCACATGACTTATGACAGCAACAACATCTTCGCCAAGATCCTGCGGGGCGAAATTCCATCGCATAAGATTTACGAGGACGAGCACACGCTGGCCTTCATGGATGTGATGCCGCAATGTGATGGGCATTGCCTGGTGATCCCCAAGGCGCCGTCACGCGGACTGCTGGATACAGACCCTGCCGTACTGGCGCTGGTGATGCCGGTGGTGCAGAAAGTGGCCAAGGCGGCCGTGGCGGCGATGGGTGCTGATGGTTTTCAGTTGCGCCAATACAATGAGGCCGCCGCCGGACAAACGGTGTTCCATCTGCATTTTCACATTTTCCCGATGAAGGAAGGGGTGCCCCTCAGAGGCCATGTCGGCAAGATGGCGGATCATGAAGTTTTGGCGGAACAGGCCAAAGCCATCAAGGTTCACCTCACCTAACTGAGTTTTTTGCGCGCCCGTTGCTGGATGACCAAGGCTATTCCGGAAAGAATGCAAATTGATGCAAGCAGAAGGCGCAAGCTTGCGGCCTCGCCCAACAGAAACACCGCCCCAAATGCGGCGATGACAGGTACGCTCAATTGCAACGTCGCGGCCTGGGTGGCACGCAAATGCGGCAGGACGCCGTACCAGATGGCGTAACCGATGCCGGAGGTGATGGCGCCGGAAGCGATGGCATAAATCAGCCCCAACGCGTCGAAGTGGAATTGCATGAAAAACATCATGCTGAAGATCAAAGTCATCGGCAGTGTACGAATGAAATTGCCGGCAGTGACATTGGTAGGATCGCTTGCCCCCGCGCCGCGTAATGAATAGACGCCCCAGGCGATGCCTGCGAGGATCATCAGCGCGGCACTGGCAGGCGGCGGGGCCGTCAAACCCGGCAGAACCAAGCCGATGAGGCCGGCAACCGCCAAGACCACGCCCACCGTTTGAAGGGCCGTGAGACGTTCGCCGCGCGCCAGCCCTGCTCCGATCATGGTGATCTGTACCGCGCTGAACAGAAGCAGCGCGCCGGTTCCAGCGGTGAGGTTGATATAGGCCAGTGAGAAGCCTGCAGCATAGACAAAGAGGGCCGCTGCTGAGTGCCAATTGCCCAGTGAGGGGCGGACGCGTTTGCTGAAATGCAGGATCAGCCAGAGCGCAAGTGACGCTGAGAGCAGCCTGACGCTGGTGAAGGTGGCGGCATCAATGGTGGTTGCCTTCAGCGCCAAGCGGCATAGAAGCGAGTTTCCGGCGAATGCCAGAAGTGCCAGTGCGGTGCGGACGATGAGCGCGTTGCGGGACATGGCTGTGGTGTAACACGACTGCCCAAAAGAAAAAGGCCGCTCCGGAGAGCGGCCTTGATTACTTCACCTTTGCAGGCTTCTTCGGCTTTTTGGGTGCCGCAGCCTTGGCGCGCGGCAGTGCCTTGCGCTCTGGCGGTTTCGGAAGAGACTTCTCCTCTTCCTCGCGCGAGAGATAGTCGAATGCCAGCTTGCCGTCATTCAGCAGCACGCGCACCGTGCCACCGCCGGTCAGCTTGCCGAACAGGACCTCTTCCGCCAATGGCTTCTTGATCTCTTCCTGGATGACGCGGGCCAAGGGCCTTGCACCCATCTGCTGGTCGTAGCCCTTGTCGGCGAGATAGTCGGCAGCCTCGGTCGAGAGATCGATATTCACCTGGCGTTCGGCCAGTTGGGCTTCCAGCTGCAGGACGAATTTCTCGACCACCTTGCGCACCACTTCCTTTGGCAAATGACTAAAGGAAACAATGGCATCCAGGCGGTTTCTGAATTCCGGGGTAAACAGGCGGGTGATGGCTTCCTGGTCGTCGCCTTCACGCACATTCTTGGTGAAGCCGAAGGCCGCGCGGGCCAGATCCTGAGCGCCAGCATTCGTCGTCATGATCAGGATGACGTTGCGGAAATCGACCTGCTTGCCGTTATGGTCAGTCAGCTTGCCGTGATCCATCACCTGCAACAGGATGTTGAACAGGTCCGGATGGGCCTTTTCGATTTCATCAAGCAGCAGCACGCAATAGGGGTTCTGGTCCACGCCATCGGTCAACAGACCGCCCTGGTCGAAGCCCACATAGCCAGGAGGTGCGCCGATGAGGCGGCTCACCGTGTGGCGCTCCATATATTCCGACATGTCGAAGCGGATGAGCTTCACGCCCAGCACTTCGGCGAGACGCTTGGCCACTTCGGTTTTGCCGACGCCAGTGGGACCGGAGAACAGGTAATTGCCGATGGGCTTTTCTGGTTCGCGCAGGCCGGCACGCGCCAGCTTGATCGCCGCAGTGAGCTGCTCAATGGCCTTGTCTTGGCCGAAGACGAGACGCTTCAACTCGGAGTCCAGATTCTTCAGCACGGCCTGATCGTCACGCGACACGGTTTTCGGTGGGATGCGGGCCATGGTGGCGATGGTGGCTTCGATATCTTCGACGCCGATCAGCTTCTTGCGCTTGTCTTCCGGCACCAGCATTTGCGACGCACCGGTTTCGTCGATCACGTCGATCGCCTTGTCCGGCAGTTTGCGGTCGGCCATGTAGCGGGCGGAAAGCTGGACAGCACTTTCTACCGCTTCATCGGTGAACTTAACCTTGTGATAGTCCTCGTAATAGGGCTTCAGGCCCTTGAGGATGGCAATGCTATCGGGGATCGAAGGCTCATTGACGTCGATCTTCTGGAAGCGGCGCACCAGTGCGCGGTCCTTTTCGAAATGCTGGCGGTATTCCTTGTAGGTTGTGGAGCCGATGCAACGCAGCGTGCCGGCAGCCAAGGCCGGCTTCAGCAGGTTCGATGCATCCATGGAGCCGCCAGAAGTGGCCCCTGCCCCGATCACCGTGTGGATTTCATCGATAAAGAGAATGGCGCCGGGATTAGCCTCCACCTCCTTCATCACCGCCTTCAGGCGTTCTTCGAAATCACCGCGGTATCGAGTTCCCGCCAAAAGCGTGCCCATGTCGAGCTGGTAGATGGTGCAATCTTTCAGGACCGCGGGCACTTCGCCCTTGATGATCTTGCGGGCCAGGCCTTCGGCAATGGCTGTTTTGCCCACGCCCGGATCGCCCACGAACAACGGATTGTTCTTGGTGCGGCGGCAGAGGATCTGGATCGTGCGATTCACTTCCGAATGGCGGCCGATCAGCGGATCGATCTTGCCTTCAGCAGCCTTCTTGTTCAGGTCGGTGCAATAGGCTTCGAGTGCGGTTTCGCGCTGCTTGCCGCCCTTGCCGTTTGGGTCCTGCCGGTCGTCATTGTTATTCTCACGGTCTTCATCGGTGCCACGTACCGCACGGCTTTGCGACGCGCCTGCTTTTTTCGCGATACCATGAGAGATGTAGTTGACCGCGTCATAGCGCGTCATGTCCTGCTCCTGCAGGAAATAGGCTGCATGGCTTTCACGCTCGGCAAAGATGGCGACGAGCACATTGGCCCCTGTCACTTCATCGCGGCCCGAAGATTGCACGTGGATCACCGCGCGCTGGATGACGCGCTGGAACGATGCCGTGGGCTTTGCTTCCAGCACATTGTCTGTCACCAAGTTGGAGAGCTCATTGTCGATATAGTCTTCCAGGCTTTCGCGCAGCTCGGTCACATCCACGCTGCAGGCCTTCATCACCGCCAAGGCGTCTTCATCTTCGGTGAGAGACAACAACAGATGTTCCAGCGTGGCCAGTTCCTGGCGGCGCGCAGCGGCCAGCGAAAGGGCGCGGTGGAGGGCTTTTTCAAGACTGCGGGAGAAAGTGGGCACGGGCGGGAGACCTTCGTTGTGAGATCACTATATAGGGAGCAAAGGCGGTTTGGACAGAGCGTCAAAACAGAATTAATTTAGGCTGGTTCCATCGTACATTGCAGGGGGTGGCCGTCCTGCTTGGCCATGTCCATCACTTCGGAAAGCTTGGTTTCAGCCACCTCGAATGTATAGACACCGCACACGCCCACACCCTTGGTGTGAACGTGAAGCATGATTGTATAGGCATCTTCGCTGGTCTTGTTGAAAACGCTTTCAAGCACATGCACGACGAATTCCATCGGCGTGTAATCGTCATTCATCAGCAGCACCTTATAGAGCGAGGGCTTCTGGGTTTTGGTCTTGCTGCGGGTAATGACTTGCGTGTCGCTATCACCACCGCGCCTGGAGGGAGATTTGGCCATGATCCATAATATAGGGCTTTGCCCCGTGGGATCAAAGACCTCGTGCGCGTTTAATATTAAGAGTTAAATATCGAGCCCGGCCTCTTCCACAAATTCGGCGTTGGCGGTAATGAAGTTGAAGCGCTCTTCGGGCTTGTTGCCCATTAATTGTTCAACCGTCTTGGCTGTCAGCGCCGCCTGAGCGTCCTCCATGGTGACACGCAACAGGATGCGCTTGGCCGGGTCCATGGTGGTTTCCTTCAGTTGGGCGGCCATCATCTCGCCGAGTCCTTTGAAGCGGCCCACTTCAACCTTGCCGCGGCCGCCGAAATTGGCGAGCAACTCGTCGCGCTGGGCTTCGTCCTTAGCGTAAACCGTCTTGCCGCCCTGAGTGAGGCGGTAGAGCGGCGGCACGGCAAGGTATAGGTGACCCTGCTCGATCACACCCGGCATCTGGCGGTAGAAGAAGGTCATCAGCAATGAGGCGATATGGGCGCCGTCAACGTCGGCGTCGGTCATGATGATGATCTTGTCGTAGCGCAGGTCTTCCTCGCGGTAAGATGTACCCATGCCTGCACCGATGGCCTGCACCAGGTCACCGATCTGCTGGTTGGCAGAGAGCTTGTCCTTGCCGGCGCTGGCCACGTTCAGGATCTTACCGCGCAGAGGCAGCACGGCCTGGTTGATGCGGTTGCGCGCCTGTTTGGCGGAACCGCCAGCCGAGTCGCCTTCGACGATGAACAGTTCAGAGCCTTCCTGCATGGTGGCGGAGCAATCGGCCAGCTTGCCGGGAAGGCGGAGTTTGCGCACCGCAGTCTTGCGGCCCACTTCCTTTTCCTGGCGGCGGCGCAGGCGTTCTTCGGCACGTTCGATGATCCAGCCGAGCAGCTTGTCGGCTTGGGCCGGATGGCCCGTCAGCCAATGGTCGAAATGGTCGCGCACCGCCGTTTCGACAATGCGAGTGGCTTCAATCGTGGCCAGCTTATCCTTGGTCTGACCCTGGAATTCAGGCTCGCGCACAAAGACGGAAAGCATGGCGCCGGATTGCACCATCACGTCATCGGCGGTGATCGCCCCTGCCCGCTTGTTGCCGGCGAGATCGGCATAGTCTTTCAGCGAGCGCAGCAAGGCATAGCGCAGCCCGGTTTCATGGGTGCCGCCATCGGGCGTGGGAATAGTGTTGCAATAGGACGACATGAAGCCGTCATCGCCGCCGAACCAGGCCACTGCCCATTCAACCGTGCCGTGGCCGCCTTCTTTTTCCACCTTGCCGGAGAAAATATCATCGACCACGCGGGTCATGCCATCCAGGCGCTCTTCCAGAAAGTCCTTCAAGCCGCCGGGGAAATGGAACACGGCTTCTGCCGGAATGTCCTTGTCCCTGATCAGGCTCGGATCACAATGCCAGCGAATTTCCACCCCGCCGAAGAGGTAGGATTTCGAGCGCGACATTTTATAAAGCCGCGACGGGCTGAACCAGGTGCCGTTCTTGCCGAAAATCTGCGCGTCAGGCTTGAACTTTACCATGGTGCCGCGGCGGCCTGAGACCTTGCCGAGATTCTGGATCGGCCCCATCGGTTTGCCGCGCGCAAATTCCTGCCGGTACAGCTGCTGGCCGCGCGCTACTTCCACGATAACATGCTCCGACAGTGCGTTGACGACGGAGACACCCACGCCGTGAAGGCCGCCTGAGGTTTCATAAGCGCCAGAGTCAAATTTGCCGCCGGCGTGCAGAATGGTCATGATCACTTCAAGGGCCGACTTGTCCTTGAACTTCGGATGCGGATCGACCGGCATGCCACGGCCATTGTCAGTGACGGCAAGATAGCCATCAGCCGTGTAATTCACATCAATCCAGGTGGCATGGCCTGCCACTGCTTCGTCCATCGAATTGTCGAGCACTTCGGCGAAGAGGTGATGCATCGCCTTTTCATCGGTGCCGCCGATATACATGCCGGGGCGACGGCGGACAGGCTCAAGACCCTCCAGCACTTCAATGTCGGCAGCCGTGTAGCTTTCTTCGCCCTTGGATTTAGCGGAGGCTTTTGGTTTCGGTGCGGCAGGCAGTTCGCCGAACAGATTATCGTCAGGTTTCTTGGCCATTTTTAAATCAACTCGAATCAGGGGTCGAATATGGCTATTGCTGTGTGAAATATCCAGTGACGTGAGGATGAAGCATGATGCGCAAGAGTTTGGCCGTGTTTTT
The DNA here is from genome assembly GCF_015714715.1 of Aestuariivirga litoralis. Taxonomy (NCBI): domain Bacteria; kingdom Pseudomonadati; phylum Pseudomonadota; class Alphaproteobacteria; order Hyphomicrobiales; family Aestuariivirgaceae; genus Aestuariivirga; species Aestuariivirga litoralis. The sequence goes on from NZ_WAHS01000001.1 coordinate 895,633, forward strand.
CTTGATGATGTTAACGCTTCCGGCAAGCGCAGGATTGCTGCCGCTGCACGGCGATCAAATCGTCAAATTGCTGTCGGACAAAACGCTTTATGCGAAAGTTGATGGCAAGGCGGCATCACAGCTGTTTCAGAAAAGCGGTGCCACTTTCTACAGCGTTGGAGATGCGCAGAACCAGGGCGCATGGAAGATTGATGGCGACAAATATTGCTCGGTATGGCCGCCCAACGAGACATGGGTTTGTTACGATGTGCTTCAAGATGACAAAACCGTGACGTTTGTTTCGCCATCGGGAAAGCAGAGTGTATTTTCGACCATGCAATAGAAGCTCAACTCCATGCTGAAAATTCTTTAGAATTTTCTTGATGGCGCGCCGCATTCTGTTAGTGATCCGCGCTTGGTTTTTTTATGGAGGCTCAAATGGCGCAATGGCCGATTTATGCGACGTGGAAGGGACCCATCGTGATGGTGGGACTGGGCTCCATTGGCCGTGGCACATTGCCATTGATCCTGCGGCACATTCAATGTGACCCGAAACAGATCACCATTGTTGAACCGCTGACTGACTGGAAGCATCTGGCTGACAAGTATGGCACCAATTTCAAACAGATCGGCCTCACTGAGGACAATTATCGCACGGTATTGGACGCTCTACTCTCTGGACCTGAACAAGGTTTGATCGTCAATCTTTCCGTCGATGTCGGCAGCGTTGACATGATGAAGGCAGCGCGTGAGTTGAACGCGCTCTATGTCGATACGGTGATCGAACCGTGGACTGGTTTCTATTACGACTCGAAGCGCGGCAATGCGGCGCGCACCAACTATGTGCTGCGTGAAAACATGCTGGCCACCAAGCGTAAGCTTGGCAAGGGTGTGACGGCCGTGTCGTGCTGTGGCGCTAATCCGGGCATGGTCTCGTGGTTCATGAAACAGGCATTGCTGAACTTGGCCAAGGAAACTGGTATCAAGTTTGAAAAGCCGAAGACGCAAATCCAGTGGGCCAAGCTGGCCAAGAAGCTGGGCGTGAAAGGCATCCACATTGCCGAGCGTGACACGCAAGTTGCCGTCAAGCCAAAGGATCAGGACACATTCGTGAATACCTGGTCGGTTGAAGGGTTTGTGTCAGAAGGCAAGCAGCCGGCTGAACTGGGTTGGGGCAGCCATGAAAAGAAGATTCCGGGCATCGGGCGCAAGCACCGCTTCGGCAGCAAGGCCGCGATTTATCTTGAGAGCCCTGGGGCCACGACGAAAGTGCGCAGTTGGGTGCCGGGCATCGGCCCGCAATATGGATTTCTGGTCACCCATAATGAGGCCATTTCCATTTCAGATTATTACACGGTGAAAACCGCGGGCAAGGTCGCTTACCGGCCTACCTGTCATTATGCCTATCATCCGTGCAATGACGCGGTGTTGAGCTTGCACGAAATGTTTGGCCGTGGCGGCACGCATCCGGCCAAGCAGCATATTCTCACAGCCGAGGAAATCTCCAGCGGGCAAGATCTGCTGGGCGTGCTGCTCTATGGGCACAAAAAGAATGCCTATTGGTATGGCTCGGAGCTTTCGATCGAGGAAGCGCGCAATCTGGCGCCCTATTCGTCGGCCACCAGCCTGCAGGTGACGTCAGCGGTTCTGGCCGGCATCATCTGGGCGATTGAAAACCCGAATGAAGGCATCGTCGAAACCGACGAAGTGGATTTCGAGCGCTGTCTGCAAATCCAGGCGCCGTATCTCGGCAAGGTGCGCGGGCACTATACCGACTGGACGCCGCTTGACAGCTATGATGGGTTGTTCGGCGGCCCTTCCGACAAGAAGGACCCGTGGCAGTTCACCAATATTCTGGTTTCCACTTAGTCTCCGCCACCACCGGAAGAGGCTTTCTTCTGGCGGTCCAGCGAGAAGCCGAAATCTCCGTCAATCCAGGTATCCTTCTCGCTCACCATGGCGTGGACGGGCAAAGCTGCGCTTTGCGTCTTGATACCCGGCAATTTGCGGATCGCGGTGCCGATGGCCATGAACTCCACCAGGCCATTGCCGATTTCCTGAATGTAGGTTTTCACGCCCACCACGTCTTCAGCGTTCAGCGCATCGGCTTCGTCCTTGATGCGGGCAATGGCGATTTCGCGCGCGTCATGGATGAGCCGCGTCAGCTCGTTCACCTCGCCGCGCGAGAAAGATTTGAACGCGGCGAGGAAGCCACCGACAAAGCCGAGTGAATATATTGAAGTGGACATCAGCAGCTTGATCGGCGCGTAGCCCAGACTTGCCATGGCCCAGAGTTCTTCACCGGTGAGATCACTGGTCACGGGGTTGGCGTCATATTCTTTTGGCAGCGCCGGGTTGCGCGCTGCCGTGCCCGTCATCACCATTTCATGCAGGCCGCGCCAAGGCAGAATAGTGGTGCGCACGCCGACGACGGCATTGGTCCGATCAGCGCGCGCCTGAGATACCAGCCGGTCCAGTGCGTAGTGGCGGGTGTGATTGAAGACGTCGGAATATTCCTTGATCTCACCCTTTCCCAAAGTTTTCAGCGCACCGAGAAAGCCGCCGCCAATGCCCATGGAATAGGCGATATTGCCGAAAGCGTGCGACACGGGCTGATAACCTGCATCCATATGGCAATAGAGTTCCTGGCCGGAACCGGCGCTGCTGAAGAAGCCGCCCTGCCAGCCCTTGGCGTGCACGCAGGAGCCGACGAAGAGGAATTCCGTCGAGCCGGAGAAATTGCGCAGCTCGCCTGTCACCCCGGCAATGCCCGTGGCATTCTCGCGTTGGGCTTCGGCCACCATGCGGTTGAAAGAATTGGTGCGGCCCTCCTGGATGGCCTGGGTGACTTCCACCACTTCACCGCCCAGGATGTTTCTGACGCCTGCGCCCAGCGCACCCAGAAAGCCCATGGAGTTGACACTGTTGCCCACTACAAGCTCGCCGGGGCTCAATTCCTTGAGCGCCAGGCAATAGATTTCATTGCCCGAAAGTCCTGTCACCTTGGCCATGCAAGATCCCTTCAATACGGCGCCCCGCAGCACTAGGATATAGAACATGAACAAGATTCGGCTTTCTATCCTTTCTGTAATATTTTTGCCGCTCTGGATTTCGGCGGGTTCCGCCGAACCCAAAACCGGCATCGCCATGCATGGGGAGCCTGCTTTGGCGGCGGACTTCAAGAGCCTGCCCTATGCCAATCCGGATGCGCCGCAGGGCGGTACATTGCGACAGGCCCTGGTGGGCACGTTTGACAGCCTCAATCCCTTCATCGTCAAGGGCAATGCCGCGCAAGGTGCGAGAACCTATGTGTTTGAAAGCCTGATGGGCCGCAATTGGGGCGAGCCTTTCTCGCTCTATGGCTTGCTCGCCGAAAGCATTGACGTGTCGGATGACCGGCAGACATTTACATTCAAGATCAGGCCGGAGGCCAAATTCTCCGACGGAACACCGGTGACAGCCGCCGATGTGCAATTCTCGCTGGAGACTTTGCGCGATCATGGGCGGCCCAACTTCAAGAATAATTACGGCAAGATCAGCAAGATCGAAGTGCCGGATGATCACACGATCACTTTCCACCAGGACAAGGGCGACCGGGAATTGCCGATGATCATCGGCCTGATGCCGGTGCTGCCCAAAGCGGCGTGGAAGGACAAGGATTTCGAAGTGTCGTCGCTTGATGCGATGGTGGGGTCCGGGCCCTATATGTTTGGCGACATTCGCGCCGGCGACAGTGTGACCTTCAAGAAAAATCCCGCTTATTGGGGCAAGAACCTTGCCATCAATAAAGGCCTGTGGAATTTTGATACACTGCGCTTTGATTATTACAAGGATGCCAATACCGCGTTTGAAGCCTTCAAGAAGGGCGAGGCGGATATTCGTATCGAGAATGATCCCATTCGCTGGGCCACGGGTTATGATTTCCCGGCTGCCCAAAATGGCGATGTGAAGATCGAGACTTATTTCGGCAAGACGCCAGCACCGGCCTCCGGCTTTGCTTTCAATACGCGCCGCCCGCTTTTTGCTGACCAGAAAGTGCGTGAGGCTTTGACAATGGCCTTCGATTTCGAATGGGCCAATGCCAATCTGCTTAACAAGCTGGATAAGCGCATTTACGGTTATTATTCCGGCAGCGAATTGTCCTCGGCGGGGAAGCCCGCCGATGCGGCGGAGTTGGCTATACTGGGCGACGGCAAGGCCAAACTTCGCGCCGACATGCTGGATGGCAGCTACAAGCTGCCCGTTACTGATGGTTCTGGCCATGACCGCAAGGTGCTGCGCAAAGCGGTTGATCTTCTGGCCGAGGCTGGCTGGAAAATCGGCGGCAATGGGCTGGTGAATGACAAGGGCGAACCCTTCGCCTTCACCATCGTGGTGCAAAGCCCGGACCACGAGAAACTGGCTTTGCATTATCAACGGACATTGCAGTTGATCGGCATCAAGGCTGAGGTGAAGCGGGTGGATGATACGCAGTTCAAGCAGCTGCAGACCAGCTATGACTACGACATGATCCCCGCCACTTGGTACAATTCACTATCGCCCGGCAATGAGCAGACTTTGTATTTCGCCTCACTGGGCCGTGACACGACGGGCACGCGCAATTATCCAGGCATTGCTGACCCGGCGATTGACCATGCCATTGACGCGATGCTGCATGCCACTTCGCAGGAAGATTTCCAAGCTGCCGTGCGCCTGGAAGACCGGCTGCTGGTGGCGGGCTTTTATATCGTGCCGTTCTTCACGTCTGATCAATGGGTGGGAAGGTGGAAATATATCGGCTCAAACCCACCCGACAAACAGCCGTTGCCCGGCTTTGAGGCCACTACTTTATGGTATCAGAAATGATCAGGATTGATGTTGTCTCGGATGTGATCTGCCCCTGGTGTTTTCTAGGAAAACGCAGGCTGGACAAAGCCTTGGCGTCCCTTCCTGAACTCGAGACTGAAGTGTCGTTCCGGCCGTTCTTTCTTGATCCAACCATTCCTGTCGATGGGTTGGACCGCGAAAAATACATGAAGGACAAGTTCGGCAACCGCGACCTCAAGGCCATGCACAAGCCGCTGGAAGATGCGGGTGCCAAGGATGGTGTGCCCTATCAGTTCGACAAGATCACCCGCACGCCCAACACGATGGATGCCCACCGCCTAATCCGCTGGGCCAAGCAGGCTGGCAAGCAGATGGAAGTCGTCGAGGCGCTGTTCTGTGCCTATTGGCGGGACGGCCGCGATGTGGGCGATGTTGCCGTGCTGGTCGATGTGGCGAAGTCACAAGGCATGGATGGCGCGGAAGTGGAGCGGTTGCTTAAATCCAACAAAGATGCAGCCGAAGTGATGGCGGAAGTGCAGCAGGCCTATAATATCGGCGTGCAAGGCGTGCCGACTTTCATCATCAACCAGAAATACGGAATTTCGGGCGCGCAGGACGTTGCGGTGCTTGCCGATTCAATCCGCCGCGCCGCCGCCGAAGCCTAAGCCGCCAGCTTCACCAGATTTTGCAGCAGCTGCCGCGTGCCCTTCAGGCGCTGGGCAGCGTTTACCCATTCGCGGAGCAGAACGAGGCTCATATCCGGGCGTAGCTTGGCCAGCGTGCCCTGCCCCGCAATCCACGTGACCAGGGCAGACGGATTGGCGAAGATGCCCTTGCGGAAGGTGACGGTTGCGCCCTTCGGCCCGGCATCAACCTTTTCCACATTGGCCTTGCGGCACAGCAATTTGATCGAGACGATTTCCAGCAGATGGTCCACTTCGTCCGGCTTTTTGCCGAAGCGGTCATGCAATTCTGCAGCGAAGGCGTCGAGGTCTTCCTGCTCAGCGAAATCGGCGAGGCGGCGATAGAGGCCGAGGCGCACTTGCAAGTCAGTGACATAACTTTCGGGGATCAGCACAGATGTGCCGATATTGATCGAGGGCGACCACTGTCCCTCGTCCATGCTCTCGTCTGCGCCGGAGCGCATGGCGGCCACTGCCTCCTCAAGCATGTTCTGATAAAGCTCGAAGCCCACTTCGCGGATATTGCCGTGTTGTTCCTCGCCCAGCAGATTGCCCGCACCACGGATATCGAGATCATGCGAAGCCAGATTGAAGCCTGCGCCGAGTGAATCAAGCGATTGCAGGACTTTCAGGCGGCGCTCTGCCGTGGCGGTCAGTTGCTTCTTGGCTGCAGTAGTCAGCAATGCGTAAGCACGCTGCTTCGAGCGGCCCACGCGCCCACGCAATTGGTAGAGCTGCGCCAGGCCGAACATATCCGCGCGGTGAATCACCATTGTATTGGCTGTCGAAATATCGAGACCTGATTCGACAATTGTGGTCGAGAGCAGCACGTCAAAAGCGCGGTCATAGAATCCGGTCATGATGTCTTCGAGTTCGGTGGGCGGCATGCGGCCATGAGCGGTACGGAATTTTACCTCCGGCACGGCTTCGCGCAGGAAAGCTGACACTTCATCCAGATCAGAAATGCGCGGCACCACATAGAAGCTTTGGCCGCCGCGGAAATGCTCACGCAGCAAATGCTCGCGGATGATGATCGGATCAAAGGGTGCGATGTAAGTACGCACGGCCAGGCGGTCGAGCGGCGGCGTGGTGATCAGCGACATTTCACGCAGGCCAGACAGCGCGAGCTGCAAGGTGCGCGGAATCGGCGTTGCCGACAGCGTCAACACATGCACATTGGCGCGCATCTGCTTCAGGCGTTCTTTATGCTTCACGCCGAAATGCTGTTCTTCGTCGATGATCATCAGGCCGAGATCACGGAATTTCACACTTTCGGCGAGGATCGCATGTGTGCCGACCACGATATCCACATTGCCCTCGGCCAGATCCTTCCTGGTCTGCTCCAGTTCCTTGCGCGGCACGAGGCGCGAGGCTTGCGCTATGCGCAGCGGCAGGCCTTTGAAGCGCTCGGTGAAGGTGCGGAAATGCTGGCGCGCCAGAAGTGTCGTTGGCACCACCACGGCGACTTGCTTGCCGGCATAAGCTGCAACGAACGCGGCGCGCAAAGCCACTTCGGTTTTGCCGAAACCGACGTCCCCGCAAATCAACCGGTCCATCGGGCGGCCGCGCTGCAAATCTTCCAATACGGCTTCAATCGCGGTGAGCTGGTCTTCGGTTTCCTCGTAAGGAAAGCGCGCACAGAATTCATCGAAGGCGCCTTCAACCGGGGCCAGCACATCGCCCGGTTTCAATTCGCGGGCGGCGGCGGTCTTGATCAGGTCACCAGCGATTTCGCGGATGCGTTGCTTGAGCTTGGCCTTTTTGGCCTGCCAGGCGCCGCCGCCGAGGCGGTCAAGCTGCACGCCTTCGGTTTCCGACCCATAGCGCGACAGCAGCTCGATGTTTTCCACTGGCAGAAACAGACGGGCATTGTCGGCATAGGTGAGCAGCAGACAATCATGCGGCGCGCCTTGCACCTCAATGGTTTTCAGGCCCTCGAAGCGGCCAATGCCGTGATCGACATGGACCATCAGATCGCCGAGCGACAGCGAGGCGAGCTCCGACAGGAAATCTGCCGCCTTCTTGGCCTTGCGGGCGCGGCGCACAAGTCTGTCACCCAGCACATCCTGTTCGGAAATGATGGCGAGTCCGGGCGCTTCAAAGCCCTGCTCCAGCGGCAGCACGATGAGGCCGCAGATCGCCGTTTCCATCTTGAGCGCATCGGCCCAGGATTTCACCACGGCCAGAGGTGCGAGATCATGGTCCTTCAGGATGGTGGACAGACGGTCGGCCGAACCTTCCGACCAGCAAGCAATAAGCGTGCGGGTGCCGGCCTTGCGCAGATCCTCCGTATGCTGACGAACGGCATCATAGACCTGGCCCTGCCCGGCGCTGCGCTCAGCAGCGAAGTTGCGGCCCTGCCGGCCCGCGAAGGAAACCGCAAGTGCTGAGGGATGCTCAAACGGCGATTGCTCAAGCAGTGTCACATCAGCGGTGATCTGGTCCCATTCTCTGGCGCTCAGATAGAGGCGCTCCGGCGGCAAGGGCTTGTAAGGTGCTGCACCGAAGCTTTGCTGGCTCAGAGCTTCCTTGCGGGCATCGTAATATTCCGCCACCTGTTCATGGCGCGCCTGCATGCTGGCGGGAACCTCGTTGGAAAGACACCAGACAGCTTCCGGTACATAATCAAACAGTGTGACAAGTGCTGGCTGGAACAGCGGCAGCCAATGTTCCATGCCCTGATAGCGCCGGCCATTGGTGATGCTTTCATAGAGCGGATCATTGAGATCAAGCCCGCCGAAAGCTTGCGAGTAAGCGCTGCGGAATCCGGCGATGGCGCTTTGCGTCAGCAGCACTTCATTGGCTGGGTTGAGGCTCAATTCCTTGAGCTGATGGGTGGAACGTTGCGACTGCGGATCAAAGCTGCGGATCGACTCCAGCGTGTCGCCGAAGAAGTCCAAGCGAACGGGTGCGTCGGCGCCGGGTGGGAACAGATCGATCAGGCCGCCGCGCACGGCGAAGTCACCTGACTCCACCACCGTGCCAACGCGTGAATAACCATTGTCGCTGAGGAAGACCTGTAACTTTTCCACCGGGATGCTCATGCCCGGCTTGGCGAGGAAGGCTGCCTTGCTCATCTGTACTTTCGGCAGCACGCGCTGCAGCACAGCATTCACTGTGGTGAGCAGAAGCGTTGGCGTTTTCAGCCCGTGTGAGAGCGTGGCCAAGGTGGCCAATCTGCGCGCCAGAATATCGGCGGAGGGCGAGACGCGGTCGTAAGGCAGGCAATCCCAGGCGGGGAAGCGCAGGGCCTCAAGTTCGGGGGCAAAATAGCCGAGCTGTTCTTCCAGCGTGGCCAGATGCGCATCATCGCGACAGACATAGACGAAGCCACGGTTGCCCGCCTCCTGCACCATGGCAGGCAGCAACATCGCGTCCTGGCCTTCGAGCAGGCCCGAGAGAATGGTTTTGCCGGGCCGCGCCAGCCGCTCTTTCAATCCCGCAGGCAGTTGCATCAGAAGGTTTCCGGCCTGAAGGACAAGATGCCATCCAACATGGGTGAACTGAATTCCGCCGGCACTGTTTCCTGCTTCGTGGCCCAGCTTAAAAGATCCTGATCCGGAATCTCGAGTAGCACTTCGAACTTCTGCAGATCGGCGGCATTCATGATGGGCAAATGCTGCGCGGCATAGCCGCCGACGAGAATATCCATCTCCTTGATGCCGCGATGCATCGCACGCCAGAGCAAGCGCTTGCGGATCAGATCAAGGTCGGTTTTCGTCATGCGCGTCTCTTAATCACCTTGTCCTTGCATCGCAACATTTTCAGGGCAAAATGCTGTCATGCGCCCTGCTCTTCTCAACCCGTTGTTTGCCGATGTGACTAGTGCCAAAGGCATTGGTGCAAAGCTGGGAAAACTCTTCGGGAAGTTGTTGCGCGGCGATGAGAATGCGTCAACACGGCTGATCGATGTGCTGTTCCATCTGCCTTCACACGTGATTGACCGGCGCTTCCGTTGCACGGTGTCGCAGCTTCCCACCCAAGGTATTGCAACTTTGAAAGTGACTGTGGGCAAGCACAAGCCGCCGCCGCGCGGCACAAGGCTGCCGTACAAGATCGATGTCTTCGATGACACGGGCCATATGAGCCTGGTGTTTTTTTCCAGCTTTGCTGATCACCTGGCGCGCAATTTCCCTGTGGGTGAGGAGCGTTACATTTCGGGTGAGATCAAATGGTTTGGCACTGAAGCGCAGATGAGCCACCCAGATTATGTGGTTCGGCCGGATGAGTTGGCTTTGATGCCGGAGATCGAACCGGTTTATCCCCTCACGGCAGGGCTGACGGGGAAGATTTTTCACAAGGCGGTTGGTGCGGCCTTGGAGAAACTCCCCGCCATGCCCGAATGGCAGGATGCAGCGTGGCTGACGCAAAACAAATGGCAAGCGTTCAATACGGCTCTAGATGCCGAACATCGGCCCGCGATTGCAAGTGTTGGTGTGGCAAATCCAAACCGTGACCGTCTCGCCTATGACGAGTTGCTGGCAAATCAGCTCGCGTTGTCATTGGTGCGCAACCAGATGAAGCGCGAGAGCGGGAGGCAGCTTTCAGGCGCGGGTGCGTTACGTGCCAAGATCATCGCGGCCCTGCCCTATGCGCTTACAGCCTCGCAGGTTCATGCGACAGATGGAATCCTCAAAGACATGGCTTCCGAGCAGCGGATGATCCGCTTGCTGCAGGGCGATGTGGGCGCGGGCAAAACAGTCGTGGCTCTGCTGGCTCTGGTGGCGGCGGTGGAGTCGGGTGCGCAAGGTGCGTTCATGGTGCCCACTGAAATTCTGGCGCGGCAGCATGTGGTTTCGTTCGCGCGGCTTACCGAGGGGACCGGCTTGCGTGTCGCCGTGCTGACCGGCCGCGAAAAGGGAAAAGCCCGTACTGAATTGCTTGACGCACTGGCCGCGGGGCAGATTGATATTCTGATCGGCACGCATGCGCTGTTTCAGGAGGATGTGACTTATCGTGATTTAGGTCTGGTGGTGATTGATGAGCAGCACCGCTTTGGTGTTCACCAGCGCCTGGCGTTGCAGGATAAATCGCATCTGGGCACCGATCTGCTGGTGATGACCGCAACACCGATCCCGCGTACCCTGTCGCTCACACTTTATGGTGACATGGATGTGTCCAAGCTCACGGAGAAGCCTGCTGGCCGCTTGCCAGTGGATACGCGGGTGATGCCGCTTTCGCGGATGGAAGAGATCGTGGCGGGCATCCGGCGCAGCCTGGGCCAAGGCGTGCGGGCCTATTGGGTGTGCCCTTTGGTGGAGGAAAGCGAAGAGCTTGATCTGGTCGCGGCAGAGAACCGCTTTGCCGATTTGAATGCCGCCTTTCCGGGGCAAGTTGGGCTGGTGCATGGGCGGCTGAAAGGGCCTGAGAAAGACAAGGTGATGGCGGATTTCAAGTCCGGCGCGCTTACAGTTCTGGTGGCGACCACCGTGATCGAAGTGGGGGTGGATGTGCCGGAAGCGGCCATCATGGTGATCGAGAATGCTGAGCGCTTCGGGTTGGCACAGCTCCATCAATTGCGCGGACGGGTGGGCCGTGGTGCAGCGAAGTCCACTTGCATCCTGCTATATCAGGAACCCCTGGGCGAAGTGGCCAAACAGCGACTCTCCATTATGCGTGACACGGAAGACGGTTTCCGGATTGCCGAAGAAGATTTGCGGCTGCGGGGTGCTGGTGAAGTGCTGGGCACGGCGCAATCAGGTGTGCCAATGTTCAGGATCGCTGATTTATCCGTGCACGGAGAATTGCTGGCCGCCGCACGCGATGATGCCACACTGATCCTGCGGCGCGACCCGCAGCTCTCTTCCGCTCGTGGCGAAGCGCTGCGTCACCTGCTCTATCTTTTCGAGCGTGACGAAGCGATCAGGCTTTTGTCTTCCGGCTAAGCTTGCGCTTCACCGGAGGTGTTGCTCCCGCAGCCACCTGTGACTTTCCATCCGGAAAAATGATGCCCATGGAAATGACCAGCTTCAGGCCGTCTTCAACGCTCATGTCGAGAATCTTCACGTCGCTCTGATCGGCAAAGAAGACGTAGCCGGAAGTCGGGTTCGGCGTGGTTGAAACATAAAGCGCATACATCTTCCGCCCGGCTTCCAGCCCCACTTCTGCGCCATCGACTTCACGCGAGATGAAGGCGGGGGACCAGGCACCCTTGCGAGGCCATTCCACCAGGCAGACCTGACGGAATGATGCGCCGGAATCTGAAAACAATGTTTCGAAAATCTGCTTTGAGCCCTTGTAGAGCGAGCGCACAACCGGCGTGGAGTTCAGCATCTTGTCCCACAGGCGAAGCAGCGTGCGGCCCACCAGATTGGCGGCCAGAAAACCGACCAGCGTAATGACAGCAATACTCACCACCAAGCCGAAACCTGGCACCTTGAAAGGCAGATAGGTGTCTGGATTATACGCTTGTGGAACCAGCGGCTTAACGATGTTGTCAAAGCGTTCAATGAACCACAGCGTGGCCCAAATGGTGATCGCGGCGGGCGCAATGATGACAAGGCCGGTGAAGAAATAGCGGCGCAAGCGTGAAATGCTGGCGGTAGCTGGCCGTGGTGGAATGGATGTTTCAGGCTTTGTCATCGAAAAGAAATGGCATCCAGCCCCCGCCATTGCAAGCGGCACTTTGACTCTGGCGCGTCAGGCTTCATTGATTGGGATTGCCGGGATTCTGTTCATTCCACACGCGCGCACGTGCTTCGGCTTCAAGGCGCGTTTCCTGCGAGGCGGCGAATTTCAAATCATTCAGACGGTCGTAAATTCCGGGGTCTTCGTCCTGGCGGGCCGCACCTGCGGCTACGATGTACCAGGTGAGGGCCTTCAGATCATCCTGCGGCACCACTCCCCCCTTCGCACACAACTCGCCCATATAGGCGGCCGCTTCGGCTGAGTGTTTGCGGATGGCGGCATTCAACCATTTCAACCCTTGCGTGGGGTTCTGGCGCATGCCGTCGCCTTCTATGCTCATGACGCCCAGTGCATAAAAGGCGCGCGGATGGCCGAAGCTGGTGGCCATCTGCAGATAGGTGCGCGCTGCCTCTTGCGGGTTGGCCCTCAACTTGGCGGACGGAATGCCGAGGCGCAGGTAATCCGCCGCACGAATTTTGGCGTCGACTTCGATGCGCAGACGGAACGGGTCTTGCTCGTCGGATGAAAACTGATCGGCCACGCGGGAGAAGTACGAATAGGCGGCTGCCGGGTCCACTGGCACACCATGGCCCAGCCGGTACATGTGGCCCAGATACCAATCGGCCACCATGTTTCCATCGTCGGAGCTTTTGAGAAACAGTTTGCGGGCGCGGCCATAATCGCCGCGACCATAGGCGGCGCGGCCGGCTTTCAGCTCATCCGTCCAGAAGGGCACGATGTCGAGGCGGGGAAGATGGATGTCAGGGCGGGGAAGTTTGATCTCAGGCGTATCGCCAAACATGCCCATGAGGTTGCCAAAAAAGCCGCCTTCGGCCCTTGCCGCTGTCACAAGGCAGGACTGGAAAAGCATCAACAGGGCGAAAACGGCGCTGCCATACGCCCCCAAATGTCTGCCCGAAGTGCAACCCATCAATTTTTACTCAACCCGAGGCCCCCGTCCGGGCAGGATAAAAGACTAACTTCATTACCCAATTGTGATGAGAGGCTGAGGCGCAATTTGGGCGCGACGGGGGTGAATTGCGGTTCCGTTGCGCCGGAAATGAGATTTAGTTCATCTGTTGCGCGGCGGCCACAGCTAGGCTCTATCGGGCCTTTTGCAGCGCAACCTTTCATGGCACAAGGGCGGCATGAGCGACAGTGAAACCCTCCCCCCGCAGGCCCCGGCTGAGCAATTGACCTTTTCCTATGTGTCCCGGCCTGGCCTCCTGAAGATCACCCTGATCAACCTGGTTTTCAATATTCTGACGCTTTCGATCTACCGTTTCTGGGGCAAGACCAATGCGCGGCGCCATATCTGGAGCTGCATTCACATCAATGGCGAACCGCTGGAATATACCGGCACAGGCGCCGAGCTGTTCAGGGGCTTCCTATTTGTGTTCGGGCTGATCATCCTGCCTTTTCTGTTGCTGACCACAGGGCTTCATATCGCCTATGGCGATGAAAGCCCGGCCGCTGCCGCCGCCAGCGCCATTTTCGGCATTTTCGTCTACAGCATGATCGGATTTGCGATCTACAAGGCAAGGCGTTACCAGCTGAGCCGCACTCTATGGCGAGGAATCAGAGGCAACCTGGCGGGTTCCGCCATGACCTACAGCCTGCTCTATTTTGGCTCGATGGTGGCCAAGGGCGCCAGCCTGGGCTGGGCCACGCCGGTGATGAACACCGTGCTGCAGGAACACATCACCAATGATATGCGCTTCGGTGATGCGGCCTTCAAATTCAAGGGGCCCGCAGGACCGCTTTATCCAGCTTATGCGTTGTGCTGGTTCCTATTCGCCGTCATCCTGTTTGTTTCGATTGCGGTGATCGGTGGCATTCTCGCCGGGATCTATTCAACGATTGACGGCACCAGCAGCCAGAAAGATTTCGCCATGCTGGGCATCGGCATTGTGTTCTTCGCGCTGGCCTTCCTGTGCTACATGGTGATTTTTCCAGCGATCTGGTCGATCTATTGGGCAAAGCAGATCCGCACTTTTGCAGAATATACGCGCTTTGACGGCGCGCAGTTCAAACTCAACGCGACGGCGGGCAGCCTGATCGGGCTGACGGTGGTGAACTTCCTTATCCTGATTTTCACGCTGGGCACGTTCTGGCCTTTCATCCTGCAGCGCAATTTCCGATACATGGCCAGCCGTTTGAAACTGGAAGGTGCAATTGAAGTCGAGCGTATCCGCCAATCCAGCCTGGCCGTACCGAAGCGTGGCGAGGGTCTGGCTGACGCCTTTGACGTGGGCGCCTGGTGATGGCTGTTTCTGCCACCTATTTCGATGGCCAATCGGCCAAGAGCCATGAGGTTCATGTCTCCGAAGATGGCCAGCAGCTGACATTCTCTGGCGCTGATGTGGCGCAGGTGAGTTGGACCATCGCGGGCCTGCATGCGATTGACCCGCCCAGCCCCGGCCAGCCTTATAGGCTCACGCATGAGGGCGCGCCCGGTGCGCGGCTGATCATCCGTGATCAAGATTTCATCACGCAGCTTACGGCGCGCTCGCGGCATTTGCATGGTGGCTACACCCGCAAGGATATTACACAGCTGCTGGGCTGGACCTTGGGCGGCATTGCGGTGTTCGTTCTGCTCGGTTGGATTGCGGTTTCGGTTCTGCCCGCTCCAATCGCCCGTGCGATGCCGCAAAGCTGGCGACAGAGCACCGGCATTGAAATGGAAAAAGCCATGGCGGGCGGCAAAGTGGCTTGCAGCACGACCGCCGGGGATCGCGCCATCGGGCAGCTTCTGGCCAATCTGGCCGAAGGTGTGCCGGATATGCCGCCGGTCTCGGTGCATGTTTATGATCTCGGTATGCTCAATGCCTTTGCCGTCAATGGCGGGCATATCATCGTGACCAAGCAGCTGCTTGATGCGGCGGACCGGCCGGAGGAACTGGCCGGCGTGCTGGCCCACGAAATTGGCCATGTGGCGCATCTGCATCCGGAAGCGCAGATGGTGCGCTTGGCCGGCGTGCAGATTCTGTCGAGCACCTTCAGCGGCACAAATGGCGGCAACATGTCCAGCAATGCGATTTTCATTGCCACGGTGCTGCGCCATTCGCGTGCGGCAGAAGAAGAGGCCGATGCCTATGCGCGCGACATGCTGGTCAAATCCCAAATTGACCCGATGGGGTTCAAGACCTTCTTTGAAAAGCTGCTGAAGCTGGAAGGCGGCAGCTCGTCGCAATTCTCGGCGCTCAAAGCCTTGGGCAGCATCTTCTCCACCCATCCAGGCACGGAAGAACGCATCGCCAAGATCAAGCCGCTGCCAGAAGGCGTGGTTGCAAAGCCCGCACTCACACCGGAAGAATGGCAGGCGTTGAAGAAGATTTGCGGTTAGCTGAATCGCCAAAGCAACTATCGTCATCCCGACGAACGTCGGGACCCAGGCTGTCAAACTACGCGACTGTTGAAAGTCTGGGTCCCGGCGTTCGCCGGGATGACTGATTATGGGTTGGAGCTCTCGCTGGCTGCTGCCTCGGCTGCTTCTGCATCTTCATTGATGCATTCCACCGAGACTACATGCTCGTCATCCGCCGTATTGATAACGATCACGCCCTGGGTTGAACGACCGGCTCGCCTGATGTCATGCACCGGGCACCGGATCACCTGACCACCGTCAGTGACCAGCATGATTTCATCCTGCTCAACGATCGGGAACGAAGCCACCAGCGGACCATTGCGGTCATTCACTGCCATGGCGACGATGCCTTTGCCGCCACGACCGGTGATGCGATATTCGAACGAGGATGTGCGCTTGCCATAGCCATTGGCAGACACGGTCAGGATCACCTGTTCCGCCGCCTGCATTTCGGCAAAGCGTTCAGCTGACAAGGTGACAGCATCCGACATTGCTTCTTCCTCATCCGGAGGCCCGGCATCGCCATTCTCACCCAGCAAAGCGCGGGCCTTTTTCAGGAAGGCTGAGCGCTCATCGGAAGTGGCTTCCATATGATTGAGGATCGACAGCGAAATGACTTTGTCATCGCCATCCAGCTTGATGCCGCGCACGCCGGTTGAACCGCGCGACTGGAAGACGCGCACTTCGGTGGCGGCAAAGCGGATGCACTGGCCTTGCGCCGTGGTGAGCAGAATATCGTCGGCATCGGAACAGGTTTCCACGCCGATCAAGGCATCGCCATCTTCCAGCTTCATGGCGATCTTGCCATTGCGGTTAATGCTCTGGAAATCGGCCAGTTCGTTGCGGCGCACGTCACCCGATTTGGTGGCGAACATCATTTGCAGCTGCCCCCAGGTGGTTTCATCCTCGGGCATGGGCATGATGGTGGTGATGCGCTCACCTGCTTCCAGCGGAAGCATGTTGATCAGCGCCTTGCCGCGCGCCTGTGGATTACCCACCGGCAGACGCCAAGTCTTGAGCTTGTACACAAAACCCGCCGAGGAGAAGAACAGGATGGGCGTGTGGGTATTGGCCACGAACAGCTTGGTAATGAAGTCTTCGTCGCGCACCTGCGCACCGGTCTTGCCCTTGCCGCCGCGGCGCTGGGCGCGGTAGGCCGAGAGCGGCACGCGCTTCACATAGCCCGCATGCGACACGGTGACGACCATGTCTTCACGCTGGATCAGGTCTTCATCGTCAACCTCACCCTCATTCTCGATGATCTGGGTGCGGCGTGGTGTGGCGAAATGGGTTTTAACATCCGTCAGCTCGGCGCGAATAATTGCTTGCACGCGCGCACGCGATGACAGGATATCGAGATAGTCCTTGATCTCAACGGCGAGCTTTTCAAGCTCTTCGGAAATTTCGCCAAGGCCTAGCTGCGTGAGGCGCTGCAGGCGCAGATCGAGAATGGCACGCGCCTGCTCGTCGGAAAGCACATAGGTGCCATCGGCCCGCAGCGTATGGCGCGGGTCGGCGATCAGCGCGATCAGCGGGGCCAGCATGCTGGCCGGCCAGGCGCGCGCCATCAAGGCGGTGCGGGCTTCGGCAGCATCTTTGGACGCGCGGATCAGCTTGATCACTTCGTCGATATTGGCCACCGCAATAGCGAGGCCTACCAAGACATGGGCGCGGTCACGGGCTTTGCGCAGCAGGAACTTGGTGCGGCGTGTAATAACGGTTTCGCGGAAAGCGATGAATTGCTTCAGCAGATCCTGCAGATTCAACTGCTCGGGGCGCCCATGGCTGAGCGCAATGTTGTTGACGCTGAAAGTGGTCTGCAGGCTGGAGAAGCGCCACAGCTGGTTCAGGATGATTTCCGGCTCCACGTCGCGGCGCAGTTCGATCACCACGCGCACACCTTCGCGCGAGCTTTCGTCGCGAATGTCGGTGATGCCCTCAATCGTCTTGTCGCGGATCAGGTCTGCGATCTTTTCGACCATCGTCGCCTTGTTCACCTGGTAGGGAACTTCGGTGACGATCAGCGCCATCTTGTCCTTGCGCACTTCCTGCACATCGACTTTGGAGCGCAGCACGATTGAGCCCCTGCCCGTGCCGAAGGCCGACTTGATGCCGGCGCGGCCCAGGATGATGCCGCCCGTCGGGAAATCTGGGCCTGGAATGATGTTCAGAAGATCTTCCAGCGTAATGCCGGGTTCATCCATCATCGCCAGTGTGGCGTCGATCACTTCGCCCAGATTATGCGGCGCCATGTTGGTGGCCATGCCGACGGCGATGCCGCCTGCGCCGTTGACGAGCAGATTGGGGTATTTGGCCGGAAGGATGGTGGGTTCCTGGCGCTCGCCATCATAATTGGGCTGGAAGTCCACCGTATCGCTGTCGATATCGTCGAGCAGCGGCATGGCGGCCTTGTCGAGGCGGCTTTCGGTGTAGCGCATAGCGGCGGGCGGATCGCCGTCCATCGAGCCGAAATTACCCTGCCCGTCGATCAGCGGCAAGCGCATGGAGAAATCCTGCGCCATGCGCACCAAAGCGTCATAGATCGCGCTATCGCCATGCGGGTGATAGCGGCCCATCACGTCGCCCACTGTGGTGGCGGATTTGGTGTATTTCTTGTCCGGCGTGCGGCCACCTTCATACATCGCATAGAGGATGCGGCGGTGCACCGGTTTCAGGCCGTCACGCACGTCTGGCAGCGCGCGCGACACGATCACGCTCATGGCGTAATCGAGATAGGATTTCCGCATTTCCTCTTCGATGGTGATCGGGGAAATTTCGTGCGGATTGGCGGGCGGCAAACCCTCTTTGTCGTTGTTTTTATCGGTCACTGAAAGTCTGAAAACCTATGCAGAAAGAGCCGTTTTGGAGTGCTCCAAAACGACTCGATCTAATGAGGTTCTTTTCTAGACTTTTCGGCCCGGTGGAGCAACGAAAGCTGCCCATAATTCCACGGGAAAATGAGGCTTAAAAAACCTCAGATATGCTTGATGGTAAAGCTCGAACCGCGCAGCTTGTCGCCCTGGTCATCAAGGGCTGAGCAATGGTTGCTGCCACCCAGCCATTTGGACCAGGCGATGCACATCTGGGTGCCACGCACCTGCCAGGTGCCGCTGTCCTTCTGGCCCTTGGCCACGCCTGCAATCCGGCCATTGGGATAGAGAGTGACGATCATCGAGATCATGCCGCCCATAATATCGACGTTGTAGCGGCCTGGGGCCAGCGCGCGGAGTTCTTTGGCGGCCAAAGTATCAGCGGAAGCAGCGGTGGTAGACAGAGCCAACCCAAGGCAGGCCAAGGCGAGAAATGATTTCGTGCGCATCTCAGTATCCTAATATCGTGATTTGGGGGTTATGTTGCAGCGCACAAAGAATGTAAATGGGGCAAAATTACGGTTTGAGGATAAGTTTTCCGTCCTTGATGACCTCTACGGGGTTCTCGTTTTCGTCGTAAGTGGCGTCCACATCATAGGTTTTCAGCACAAACTGGCCGTCAACAAACTTCCAGGTGCCACTTGAGGATGCATCGCCGATGCCCCGCCATTTGGCAAATTCGCTGATTTCACCGGTTTTAGAATCAAATTCTGCGTTGGTCAGCTGGTCGGTGGATTGATAGCCGTCCACCGCCAGTGATTTCAGTTTCTGGTCGCCCTCGCCCTCATAGACCAGCTTAAGATGTGGCTGGGCAAAGCTGATGCGGCGCAGGCCCTCTACATCATCCGAAAGGTAAGCCACGAAGCTTTCGTTGTAGGCGGCCATCTGGCAGCTGAAGAGATAGAGCTCGGCCTTACGCGGGGCATCGTCGGCAGTCTCGCCTTCGGCCTTAAAAGTGATGGTATCGTGTTCGGGCTCGTTGAGGCCCGCCAGTGTGTCGCCCGTCTTGTCGCAGCGGCCCTTCATTTCGCTGGCAAATTTGGCCTTGGCGTCATCCACGGTGATTGCAACGGTGGTTTCGTCAGGTGGGATGTCGCCGCATTTGGGCAGGCTCACGCGGTCGAAATCATCGGCTTTGATGGGTTTCAGCTTGGCGCTCTGGATGCGCAGGGGCTGGTAAGGCGGGTCCTGGTCTGCATTGGTGGCCACGACCACATAGCAGCCGGCAAAGGTGCTGATCTTGCCTGCCTTGTCCTTGGCACGGATGGCGATGGGCACATTGGAGAATGTATGACCCGCAGCACCCTCGCCCGTAATGTCGCCTACCAGCAGATCGACATGGGCTGTGTCTTCATAGCCCTTGGCGTAGGTCTCATAGTCTTTGGCCGGGGGGTCGCTGAAGTAGGTATAGGCACGGGAATATTGCTGCAGGTTGATGGCACTGTAGAGCGAACGCACCAAGGCTTCCGGATTGCTGCGGTCATCCAGATAGGGATCCGCAGCCAGCGCGGGCGACAGGCTCAGGATTGCTGCGGCAGCGGCTAGTTTGAAACGCATGGTTGAGGCCTCCCATCAGAAGGCCGCATCATTGCACAGCGTTTATGCCCTGTCAGCGGTGGGCGCTGAAACCGTTGCCGTGAACAATGCCGCTGCCATCGATGGTGATGTCGGAACAACGTTCCTGGTGGCCCAGCCATTTGGTGAAAGTCACGCAATAGCGGTCATTAGGGCTGATGCGCCAGCGGCCTACATCCTTGTCTCCATTGGGCTGCACGCCCGTGACCTTGCCGCCAGGCGAGATGGTGATGGTGGCCACCAAATTGCCATCGGAGATAATCTTATACGTGCCCTTCATCGCTTCGCGGATTGTCAGCGGTGCCTTGGCGAAGGCCAGGCCGGAGGCCATGGCAAGCATGCTTGCGGCCAGGATAACAGTCTTGATCTTCATCTGTCGGTTTCTCCGTTTCAACGATTTTCCTAGAACGGAACTTCGTCGTCAAGATCGCGGGCGAAGCTCTGCTTGGGCGAAGACGTGCGCGGGCGCTCCATCGGGCTCGACGCACCGAAATCATCACCGCCGGAAGATGCGCCATCACTGGCACCGGGGCGGCCGCCCAGCATGGTCAGCTCGCCACGGAAGTTCTGCAGCACTACTTCAGTGGTGCGTACTTCCACGCCGTCCTTGTTGGTGTATTTGCGGGTCTGCAAGGAACCTTCAATATAAACCGTAGAGCCCTTTTTCAGATATTGCTCGGCCACTTTGGCAAGGTTGTCATTGAAGATGACGACGTTGTGCCATTCGGTCTTTTCCTTGCGCTCTCCCGAACCCTTGTCGCGCCAGGTTTCCGAAGTGGCCAAGCCGAAGGATACGATGGGTTTGCCGTCCTGGGTATGGCGCACCACCGGGTCTGCACCCAAATTACCTACCAAAATGACCTTGTTTACTGATCCTGCCATGGGCCTAACTCCGTTTGACTGCCGCTGTTACACGCTTTGATTTGTTATGTGGGGGCTGTTACTGACTAATCCACAAGTTCTTGCTATGTTCTCTTTTGAGTCAAAAAACAAGGCCCGGTCGGTTGGATCGGGCCTTGCTTAGTGGGCGTTCAGTCGTTGAGCGGTCCCCGGAGGCTGTGGATTAGCCACGGGCGATCCACTTAACCAGCTTGCCGAAGCGCGATTCGCTGGCCACGGAAGGCTTGTTCACAAAGCTCGGCTGGCGGATATCGCGCAGCAGGGCTACGGTGTAAACGTCTGAATAAACGTTGAAAAGTGTGCGGTTCATGATGTTCTCCTTACAGGTATGGATATGCGCTTAGGGGCCCTGAAAGACAAACGGGGAAAAGTGACATGTCATATAACAAAAAGTCACATGATCATGGTATAGAGCCTATCCATGGCACGCCGACTCCCTTCCCTGAATGGCCTCAAGGCCTTTGAAGCCGCTGCCCGCTCCGAGAGTTTCTCTGACGCGGCAATGGAACTTGCCGTTACCCATGCCGCGATCAGCCGGCATATTCGCGAGTTGGAAGAGTATTTGGGCACAGAACTGTTTTACCGGACCGGGCGTGGTGTTGAGCTCACAGATGCGGGCCGGTTGTTCGGCACTACATTGACGCCGCTGTTTGACCAGATTGCCAATGCCTCGCGCGAGGCAGCGGCAGTAGGCACGGCGCGCTCGCTTAAGGTTTCGGTGCAGCCCAATCTGGCCTCGCATTGGTTGGTGTCTCGTCTGGGCCAGTTCAATGAACTTCATCCCGACATTGAGTTGATGGTCGACTCGTCGAATGACCTTGTTGATTTCTATAGTGACGATATCGATCTCGGCCTGCGCTATGGATATGGCAACTGGACTGATGTGGATGTGGTGAAGCTGACCGAATGCGTGGTCTTCCCGGTCTGCGCGCCCTCCTATCTGGCCAAGCACAAGGGCGTGACACCGCAGGACTTGCCATCGCTGCCCCTCATTCACGAAGACAAGAAGCAATGGTGGGTTGATTGGCTCAGCTTTGCGGGGGTTGAAACCCATGACGCGTTGCGTGGGCCCATCCTGCAGAGCCAGCTTGCCATTGAGGCTGCGCAAAACGGCCAAGGCTTTGTGCTGGTCGATCAGATCCTGTTCACCCGTTCACTTCAGGAGAGTTGGCTGGTGAAGCCCTTCACCCAGGAGATGAAGGATCACGGCGGTTATTACCTGGCGCGCAAGAAAGGCATCCGCGAAACCGGGCCGATGCGGGCGTTTCGTGAGTGGGTGGCCAGCGAAATGGCAGATACCAACAAGAAATATCAGGCTTACAGGCAACAAGCCTTGAAGCAGAGTTGAAAACGCGCCACGAGTCGTTTCAACGCGTTGTGAGATTCGAGAATGCCGAAAAAACTGAAATATGACTGCCTGAAATGCCCCGGTTACTGCTGTTCGTACCCAGTGATCGAAGTGAAGGACCGGGATGCCAAGCGCATTGCCAAGCATTTCGGCCTGACCATGGAAGTGGCCGAGAAGAAGTATTTCAAATCGGCCCATGGCTACAAGCGGGTGATGAAACGCAAGAAGGACCCGCATTTCGGCAAGATCTGCCAGTTCTTTGATACGACAGCACGCCGCTGCACGATCTATCTGGCGCGGCCGTTCCCCTGCAAGGATTATCCGGGCGAGGACAATTGCGGCTACTATGATTTCCTGTCCTTCGAGCGCCTGGCGCAGGTCGACAAGAATTTCATTTCCACCACCGACCATAAAGAAGACTGATGCCTGAACTGCGGGAGCTTTATCCGCCGATCAGCCCGTATGAAACCGGCATGCTTGATGTGGGTGATGGGCATCAGGTCTATTACGAGCGCTCTGGCAAGAAGGGCGGCATTCCTGCTGTGTTCCTGCATGGCGGACCGGGTGCGGGATGCAATCCGGATTCGCGTCGTTACTTTGATCCTTCGAAATATGACGTGCTGTTGTTTGACCAACGCGGCTGCGGGCGTTCCACGCCGCATGCATCAATCGAGAACAATACGACATGGCATTTGGTAGCTGACATTGAACGCCTGCGCGAAATCATGGGGGCGGAGCGCTGGCTGGTATTTGGCGGTTCGTGGGGATCAACACTTGCTCTGGCCTATGCCGAGACGCATCCGACGCGCGTGAGTGCGATGATCCTGCGCGGCATTTATACCGTGCGCAAAGCCGAGCTCGACTGGTTCTATCAATTCGGCGTCTCCGAAATGTTTCCTGACAAGTGGCAGAAATTCCAGGCCCCCATTCCTGAATCCGAGCGCGGCAATATGGTGGCCGCGTATTACAAGCGGCTGACTTCAGATGATGAGGCGGTGAAACTGGAGGCCGCCAAGGCCTGGACCATCTGGGAAGGTGAAACGATTACACTTCTGCCCAATGCCGCGATGACGGCCGGTTTCAGCAATGGCCATTTCGCACTGGCTTTTGCGCGTTTGGAGAACCATTACTTCACCCACAATTGCTGGCTCGAAGAAGGCCAATTGCTGCGTGATGCTCATAAATTAAAGGGCATTCCCGGTGCCATCATCCATGGCCGTTATGATATGCCCTGCCCGCTGCGCAATGCGTTCCTGCTGCATAAGGCGTGGCCTGCCGCGTCACTGCATGTAGTGGAAGGCGCTGGCCACACGGCAGGTGAGCCGGGAATCCGCGACCAGTTGGTGTTAGCCGCGGACCGGTTTGCGAAAGAGCTGGCCTAGTTTAGAGATAGGCCTTCAAAATTCCTATAAAGTCTACGGCTTTCAGGCTGGCGCCGCCGACCAGTGCGCCGTTCACGTTGGGCACGCCCATCAGTTCGGCAGCGTTGGAACCCTTCACTGAACCGCCATACAAAATGCGTGCGCCAGCACCTTCCTCGCCCATGACCTTGCTCAGCTCGGCGCGGATATGGGCATGGGCTTCTTCGACTTCCTTGGCTGTGGCGGTGAGGCCGGTGCCGATGGCCCAGACGGGTTCATAGGCGATCACAGTATTGGCGGCGGTTGAACCTGCGGGCACTGAGCCCTTGAGCTGCGTGGTCAGCACTTCGAGCGCCTTGTTGCCTTTGCGCTCATCCAGCGTTTCACCAACGCAGATAATAGCCCTGAGGCCGGCCTTGTGAGCGGCCTGAGCCTTGGCGGAAACCATGGCGTCCGTTTCCTTGTGATTGGTGCGGCGCTCGGAATGGCCCACGATCACGGATGTTGCCCCAGCATCCTTCAGCATATCGGCCGAAATATCACCCGTGTGCGCCCCTGAAACGGCGGCGTGGCAATCCTGGCCGCCCAGCTTGATCTTGGAGCCTTTCATCACGCCCTTGGCGCGGCGGATCAGCGTGGCAGGCGGGCAGATGGTAACATCGCATTTCAGCTTCACGTCACGCAGCATCGCGGCCAGCAGGCGGGCTTCCTTCAGATTAGCCGTGGTGCCGTTCATTTTCCAGTTGCCGGCAACCAGGGGGCGGATGGTGGTCATTGCTGTTTTTCCTTGCGATCTTATCTTTGTGGCAGGCTTTGGGCGGCTCTTACCAAAGCCATCCCGCCCTTGCGAGAGAAAACATGCATCCCTATAAGCGCTAGACCTGAATCCGCCTTAACCACCAAAGGAATATCCATGCTCGAATCCATGCGCAATCTTGCCAAGACCATTGTGGCGAAGATCCTCCTCGGCCTCCTTGTGGTGGCCTTCGGCGTTTGGGGTGTGAGCGGCATTGCCGGCTCGGCCTTTGAGTCCGCTTTGTCGTTCTGGGGTTGGGGCCCGAAGGATCTGGCGCAAGTGGGCCAGATCACCATCAATGGTGATGAATATACCCGCAGCCTGCAGCGCTCGATCAAGAATGCCGCCCAGCAAACGGGCCAGCCCTTGACCATGGATGATGCGCATCGCAGCGGCCTTGATGTTCAGGTTCTGGACAGCATGGTGTCGCAGGCCGCCGTGGCCACCACGGCCAAGAAGCTTGACCTGGCAGTGGGCATGAATGTGCTTCTCGCTGAAGTGGCCCGTGACCGGAATTTCCAGAATACCAGCGGGCAATTTGACGCCACCGCCTTCCGCCGCGTTTTGGAAAATAACGGGCTTTCGGAAGCGCAGTATTTTGCCACGCAAGTGCGCATGCATAATGAGAATGCCATTCTCAATGTGGCCTCCGGCGAAGTCACGCTGCCGAAGGTGCTGAGTGCCGCTCTGACGCAATTCACCGGCGAGACCCGCGACCTCAAATATTTCGACGTGACCGCGACTGAAGCTGATGTGACCCAGCCGAATGATGCTGATCTCGACAAGCAGTACAAGGACCATCCTGCCTCCTATACCGCACCGGAGTACCGTACGGCAGGCGTGATGAGCATTGATGCCGCTGCCCTCTCGGCCAGCCAGACAGTGAGCCCGGAGGAACTGGCGGCGGGTTATGAAAACCACAAGAAGGATTTCTACACGCCGGAAAAGCGCACCATCATCCAGCTCACTTTCCCCACGCTCGATGACGCCAAGAAAGCCAAGGACCGGATTGCTGCCGGCGAAGACATCATGAAGATCGCTGGCGAGTTGAAACTCAAGGACACAGACGTGACGTTGACTGACCGGGTGAAGGAAAACTTCCTTGATCCGAAGATCGGCGAAGCGGCCTTTGCATTGAAGGAAGGTGAAGTCAGCGAGCCTGTGCAGGGCGGCTTGGCGACTGCCGTTCTCAAGGCGGCCAAGGTGACGCCGGCGCATCAGGGCACACTGGATGAAGTGAAGGACCCACTCACCAAGACGCTGGCGCTGGAAAAGGCCAAGGCGCAAATCCAGGACCTCTACAACAACGTGGAAGACGCCCGCGCGCAAAGCCTGAAGTTCGAAGACATTGCGCAGAAATTCAATTTGAAGTTCACCTCGCTCGGCCCGATTTCAGCCACTGGCAAAGGCCAGGATGACAAGGACCTTTCCGCCCAGGCCCAAGGTGACCTGCTGAAAGCATTGTTCACCAGTGATGTGGGCGTGGAGAATGATGCCCTGAATGAGGGTGATGGCTATGTGTGGTATGAAGTGCGGTCGGTCATTCCATCCGCTTTGAAGCCACTGGATCAGGTCAAGGCGCAAGTGACGAAGGATATCGTGAATGAACGCATTAGCGTTGCGGCTCTCGACAAGGCCAAGAAGATCATCGAAGCCCTGAAGGGCGGCAAAGTGATCGACGCTGCGGCTACGGAAGCGGGCGGGCCGGTCAAGACCGTGACTGCCCTGAAGCGCGACCAGCAGACGCCGGATTTTGACGGCCCTGCTCTCTCGGCTGCCTTCTCGGTCCCCGATCAAGCCTTTGCCTTCTCGCCCGGTGGTGACGGCAAGTCGGCTCGCGTGATGCAGGTGGTCAAGACCGGCATGCCGGCAGTCATGGCTTCCTCGCCAGAGCTGGACCAGATGAAGAAACAGCTTTCCTCAAGCTTCGCCAATGACCTGCAGCTGGGTCTGGTCGGCGCGCTCAAGAAGGATGTTGGTGTGAAGATCAACGAGGCTTTGTGGAAGCAGAATACGGGTGGTGAGCCGCCGGTGCTGGTCGAGTAATCAGCATGGCTTTCAGCCCGGACTATGAAAGTTTTGCCA
This sequence comes from Aestuariivirga litoralis, assembly GCF_015714715.1. NCBI lineage: Bacteria > Pseudomonadati > Pseudomonadota > Alphaproteobacteria > Hyphomicrobiales > Aestuariivirgaceae > Aestuariivirga > Aestuariivirga litoralis. Next base: position 922,030 of record NZ_WAHS01000001.1, read on the forward strand.
CTGCCTATGATGCGGGGCAGCCGCAGATTCTGAGCACCCGTCTGGTGGCGGATCTGGAGACCCCGGTTTCGGCCATGCTGAAGCTGGCGCGCAATGCGCGTTATTCCTTCCTGCTGGAATCGGTGGAAGGCGGTGCCGTGCGCGGGCGCTATTCGATCATCGGGATGAACCCTGATCTGATCTGGAAAGTGGAAGGCGGCAAGGCTGCGATCAACCGCAAGGCGCTGGCCGACGACAAGCAAGGTTTCACCCCGCTGGACCAGCACCCCCTGCTTTCGCTGCGTGCCTTGCTGCAGGAAAGCCGGATTGATTTTGGCCATGATGCCCCGCCGATGGCGGCCGGCGTGTTCGGGTATCTGGGCTATGACATGGTGCGGCTGATGGAAGACCTGCCATCGCCGAAGCCAGACACAATGCATGTGCCGGATGGCATGATGATCCGCCCGACAGTGATGGCGATTTTCGACAGCGTGAAAGATGAAGTGACGGTGACGGCACCGGTTTATTTGGACCCTGCCGTTTCAGCGCGTGCCGCCTATGCCCGCGCCTCTGAGCGCATTCAGGAAGTAGTGGATGCGTTGGACCGGCCGCTGGACATGGCGCTGCGCGAGGCCGACACGCTGCCGATTGCGCCTTCGGCCTCCAACACCCCGCCGGAGCGCTACCGTGAAATGGTGCTGGCTGCGAAAGAGTATATCGCCGCTGGTGACATTTTCCAGGTGGTGCTGTCGCAGCGGTTCGAAAGTGATTTTTCGCTGCCGCCATTTTCGCTGTATCGTGCACTGCGCCGGGTGAACCCCTCGCCGTTCCTCTATTACCTCGATTTCGATTCCTTCGCTGTTGTCGGCTCCAGTCCGGAAATTCTGGTGCGCGTGCGCGATGGCAAGGTGTCGATCCGTCCGATTGCCGGCACGCGCCGCCGTGGGGCAACACCCACCGAGGATCAGGCGCTGGCGGAAGAGCTTTTGGCTGACCCGAAGGAACGTGCCGAACATCTGATGCTGCTCGATCTGGGCCGCAATGATGTGGGCCGTGTGGCCGAGATAGGCTCAGTTAAGGTGACCGATAAATTCATTCTCGAATTCTATAGCCAGGTGATGCACATCGTGTCCAATGTCGAAGGCAAGCTCGACAAGAAGCATGACCTGATTGACGCACTGGTTGCAGGCTTCCCAGCGGGCACAGTGTCTGGTGCCCCCAAAGTGCGCGCGATGGAAATCATCGACGAGATGGAAGTTAACAAGCGCGGCATCTATGGCGGCTGCGTGGGTTATTTCGGTGCCAATGGCGAGATGGACACCTGCATCGTCCTGCGCACCGCCATCGTGAAAGACGGCAAGATGTTCGTGCAGGCGGGTGCTGGCATCGTGGCTGACAGCGTGCCTGAGAGCGAGCTGCAAGAATGCGTGAACAAGGCCAAGGCCCTGTTCCGCGCGGCGGAAGAAGCCGTGCGTTTCGCGGGCCGCGCCGGGAGGGGACAATAATGATCATCCTCATCGACAATTACGACAGCTTCACCTGGAACCTTTATCACTATCTGGGTGATCTGGGTGCCGAGACCGTGGTTCACCGCAACGACAAGATTTCGGTAGGCCAGGTCATCTCGGCCGAGCCGGAGGCCATCGTGATTTCGCCCGGCCCCGGCACGCCAGACAAAGCTGGCATCATTATTGATCTGGTGAAGGAAGCCTCCGGCAAAATTCCGGTCTTTGGTGTTTGCCTCGGACTGCAGGCCATTGGCGAAGCCTTTGGCGGCAAAGTGGTACGTGCACCATCGCAGATGCATGGCAAGGTTTCCCAAGTGCGCCACGACAGCAAAGGCGTGTTTGCCGCCCTGCCCCAGGATTTCGCTGCCACGCGCTATCATTCGCTGGTGGTCGACCGCGAGAGTTTGCCTTCGGAACTGGAAGTGACAGCGGAGACGGACGGCATCATCATGGGCCTGCAGCACAGAACGCTGAATGTGCATGGCGTGCAATTCCACCCCGAAAGCATTGCTTCGGAACATGGCCATCTGATCCTCAAGAATTTCCTCGATAAAGCGAAAGCGGAGAAAAGCCGTGGCTGATTTGAAACCACTCATCGGCAAGGCCGCTTCCGGGCAAGCCCTCACCCGCGCGGAAGCGCGTGAGGCGTTCAATGTGATGATGTCTGGTGAGGCGACACCTTCGCAGATTGCCGGCTTGCTGATGGCCCTTCGTGTGCGTGGCGAAACAGTGGACGAGATTACCGGTGCCGTCGAGATCATGCGCGAGAAGATGCTGCGTGTGGACGCCCCTGCCGATGCAATCGACATTGTCGGCACGGGCGGCGATGCATCAGGCTCCTACAACATTTCCAGCTGCGCTGCCTTTGTGGCGGCGGGTGCGGGCCTCAAAGTGGCCAAGCATGGCAACCGCGCGCTGTCGTCCAAATCTGGCGCGGCTGATGTGCTGATGGCGCTAGGCATCAAGATCGATGTGCCGCCCGCCAAGATTTCGGAGAGCATCAATGAAGCGGGTTTGGGCTTCATGTTCGCGCCTGCGCATCATTCCTCGATGAAGCATGTGGGTCCGACGCGCGTCGAGCTGGGCACGCGGACGATTTTCAACCTGCTTGGACCTTTGTCCAATCCGGCTGGAGCTAAACGCCAGGTTACTGGCGTTTTTTCAAAGACTTGGGTTGAACCTCTTGCCCAGGTTCTTAAGAATTTAGGCACCGAGTCCGCCTGGATCTGCTTTGGCGAAGGCGGGATGGACGAGATCGTGCCGTCGGGCACGACTTGGATTTCGGAGTTGAAGGATGGAAACATCCGATCGTTCGAGATTACGCCTGAAGCCGCAGGGCTGGGGCGCAGCCGCATTGAAGATTTGAAGGGTGGCGATGCTGCCCATAACGCTGAGGCACTGCGCGCCGTGCTCGACAGCAACCAATCGGCCTTTGCTGATGCAGCCGTAATGACGGCGGCGGCAGCGCTGATTGTGGCGGGCAAGGAAAGCGATTTCAAAACGGCTACGGCGCGGGCGCGCGATGCCGTGATGTCGGGTGCTGCGAAGAAGGCGCTCAGCCGGTTGATCGAGGTTTCGAACAGCTGATGGCCACCATTCTCGACAAGATCGCCGCCTATAAGCGCGAGGAAGTGACGGCGGCGAAGAAGGCTGTATCCGTCAGTACACTGAAGGATCAGATCGCTGCGCAGGAACCTCCGCGCGGGTTTCTCAAGGCGTTGCGGGCCAAGCATGCGGCGGGGAAATTCGGGCTGATTGCCGAGATCAAGAAGGCCAGTCCGTCCAAGGGCTTGATCCGCGAGGATTTCGACCCACCAGCTTTGGCGCGGGCCTATGAAGTTGGTGGAGCGGCTTGCCTTTCGGTTTTGACTGACAAGCCTTCCTTTCAAGGTGCGCCTGAGTTTCTGGTGGCAGCGCGTGATGCTTGCGCCCTGCCCGCACTGCGCAAGGATTTCATGCTGGATGCCTATCAGGTCTACGAGGCGCGCGCCTGGGGTGCGGATTGCATCCTGCTGATCATGGCGATGATTGATGATGCGCTGGCAGCCGAGCTTGAAGACGCGGCGCAATCGCTTGGCATGGATGTGCTGATTGAAGTTCATGATGAAGCCGAGCTGGTGCGTGCGCTGAAGCTGCGCTCATCGATGGTGGGCATCAACAATCGCAATCTTCATACATTTGAGACGCGGCTGGAAACCACTGAGGAATTGGCACCGCTGATCCCCAAGGACCGGGTGATCGTGGCGGAGAGCGGCCTGTTCACACCGTCTGATCTTCAGCGTTTGGCCAAGGTCGGCGCATCCACTTTTCTCATCGGCGAAAGTCTGATGAAGCAGAATGATGTGGCCGCGGCCACGCGCGCGATCCTCGCGGCATGAGCAAGCTTTCGCATATCAATGCCAAGGGCGAAGCACACATGGTCGATGTGTCGCCCAAAGAGATCAGCACCCGCACTGCTGTCGTGCGTGCACGCGTGCTAATGCAAGCTGCTACCATCAAGCTGATCAAGGCAGGCAGCGCCAAAAAGGGCGATGTGCTGGCTACTGCACGCATTGCCGGCATTATGGCTGCGAAGAAAACACCTGATCTCATTCCGCTCTGTCATCCGCTGGCGATTTCGAAAGTGACGGTGGATTTTACTTTGGCCAAAAAGCACATTGATGTGGAAGCCGCCGTGAAAGTGGAGGGCAAGACAGGCGTTGAGATGGAGGCGATGACTGCCTGCGCCATTGCCTGCCTCACGCTCTACGACATGGTGAAGGGTGTGGACCGCGGCATCACAGTGACTGACATGCGGCTGGTTGAGAAGACCGGAGGCAAATCCGGCACATATAGAGCCAAGTGATGGCGCTGGTTCCTGTCGAAGAAGCGCTGACACGCATTCTCAAGGGTGCCAAGCCGCTGCCTGCGGAAACGATCAAGTTGCAAGATGGGCTGGGGCGCATTTTGGCGGCTGATATTGTAGCGCGCCGTGATCAGCCACCTTTTTATGCCTCGGCCATGGATGGCTATGCCGTGCGGCACGAAGATCTCAACCAAGTTCCTGTCACGCTCAAGCTGATCGGTGCTTCGGGTGCGGGGCATGGTTTTACCGGCATGCTGAAACAAGGCCAAGCCGTCCGCATTCTGACCGGCGCGCCCATGCCGAAGGGTGCGGACACAATCGTGATTCAGGAAGTGACGCGCATCGTCAAGGGTGGCGTGGAAGTTCTGGATGCCCCAGCGCCCGGCCGCAACATCCGCGTGCGCGGGCTGGATTTTAAAAAGGCCGAAGTGCTGGTGCCCGCCGGCACCAAGCTTACCGCGCGCGATCTTGGCCTGGCCGCTGCCGGCAACGCGGCGATGATCCGTGTACGGAAGAAACCTCGTGTGGCCATCCTCACGACCGGCGATGAGCTGGCCGCCATAGGGACGGCGCCACGCTGGGACCAGATCACTTCATCCAACAATCAGGCGCTCAGCGCGCTGGTCACCGCCATGGGGGCGGAAGCCATCGACTTTGGCGTGGTGCGCGATGATCTGAAGGCGACCACGGCTGCTGTGAAAAAAGCTTTCAACGCGGACATCCTGGTCACCACTGGCGGCGCATCGGTGGGGGATCACGATTTCGTGCAGGAGGCCTTGAAGCGCGCCGGCGTGAAGATTGATTTCTGGAAGATCGCATTGCGCCCTGGCAAACCTTTCATGTTTGGCACCAAGGGCAAATTGCGCGTGCTGGGCATGCCGGGCAATCCTGTTTCCGCCATCATGTGCTCCCTGGTGTTCCTGAAGCCGCTTCTGCATGTGATGGATGGATTGCCGCCGGATACCGGCTTTGGGACAGCGCGACTTGCGATTGACCTGCCCGCCAATGATCACCGGCAAGATTATATGCGCGCGCGGATATCTAATGCAGATGACGGAACGCTTTTGGTAACGCCCGCCACGAAGCAGGATTCCTCGATGCAGCGCGTGATGCGCGAGGCTGATTGCATGGTGGTGCGCCCGCCACACGCGCCGGCGTTGGAAGCTGGTGCGCTTGTGCCAATCCTGCGTTTTCCTGCCGGGATATAACGGAAACACTTGTGGAACTTAACCGGAACGTGTAAGCAGGTTTTGCTTTTGTTCTGATTCCGGAGACACTTCATGCTCACCCGCAAACAACTTGAACTTCTGCTTTTCATCAATGAAAGGCTGAAAGAAGAAGGTGTTCCGCCCTCTTTTGAGGAGATGAAGGCCGCTCTCGACCTGCAATCCAAATCAGGTGTGCACCGGTTGATTGTGGCGCTGGAAGAGCGTGGCTTTCTGAAGCGCATGCCGAACCGGGCCCGCGCGCTTGAAGTGATCAAGCTGCCGGATTCGCATTCGCCCAGCCTTTCGAAGAAGGGCGCGTTCAGGCCCAATGTTATTGAAGGTTCGCTGGGCAAGGTGAAGCCCCTGCCCGCTGCCAATGATGGTGCACCGCGCGCGACCGCCATTCCGATGATGGGCCGTATCGCTGCTGGTGTGCCCATCGCCGCTATCCAGGATCATTCTTCCAACATCATGGTGCCGCCCGAGATGCTGGGCGGTGGCGAGCATTTCGCGCTGGAGGTCAAAGGCGACTCGATGATCGATGCCGGCATTTTCGACGGCGACACGGTGGTGATCCGCAAGGGCGACACGGCCAACAACGGAGACATTGTAGTAGCCCTGGTGGATGATGAGGAAGCCACCTTGAAGCGCCTGCGCCGCAAGGGCGTTTCGATCGCGCTGGAAGCCGCCAATCCTGCCTATGAGACGCGCATCTTCGGGCCTGACCAGGTGAAGGTTCAGGGCCGTCTGGTGGGCCTCATGCGGAAATATCACTAAGCCCCAAAACAGATTGCCCAGGCTTGAGGGCCCGGGCTCCCTTGCAGGGGACTTCTGTCTTTTTAAATAGGGCGCGAATTCTTATCGCAAAAGTCTTCAACTTTTGTTGAATGCGCGGCGATCTCAGTTCGACGCGGTGGCCGCGTTGAGGAATGTTGTCGGGTTCAGCGCTGTGGCACCCTTGCGCACTTCAAAGTGAAGCTGCGGGCTTTGCACGGCACCGGTGGCACCAGACTTGGCGATGATGTCGCCGCGCTTCACGGTCTCACCCTTTTTGACGATGATCTGCGAGTTATGCGCATAGGCCGTGACATAGCCGCCTGAGTGGCGGATCAGCACGAGGTTACCATAACCCTTGAGTTCGTTGCCAGCATAGGCCACGACGCCGCCTTCGGCGGCCTGAACGTTCGTCCCTTCCGGAACGGAAATGTTGATACCTTCATTCTTCATGCCGTTCTGCTTGGGGCCGAAGGGCGAGATCACCTTGCCGCGCACCGGCCAACGCATGGCCAACTGGCCATCCGCAGGTGCTGCGTCCTGGACGGGTGCCGCCTTTTGCACCGGCGCTTGAACCTGCGCGGTTTGCTCCTGGTCTGAGTCCATATCCGACTTGCCGGTCGCATCATCACCAGCGAGTGGCTTGATTTTGGAATCAAGCTTGGCGGTGGCCGTGCCTGATGTCGGGATTATGATTTGACGGCCGACTGCCAGCGGCTTGTCATGCGGCAGCTTGTTGGCATCGGCAATCGCGAAGGGCGACATATTGTATTTACGGCCGAGCGAGAAGAGCGTGTCGCCTTTGGCAATCGTGTAAGCTTTGCCCGCACCCGTTTTGGACGGTGCCACAATATCAGCGTCATCAGCGATAACTTGCGCCTTCGGCTTTGCGCTTGCGATCTGCTGATCAGCAGGTGCCATCTTGAATGGCGCAACAACCGGCTTCTTCTTCGATACAATCACCGGCTCGTCAGCGGCCGCCTGCTGATCTTCAATGACCTGCGGCTGCTTGTAAGCAGGTTTCTGATAGGCAGGCGCTGCGGGCGCATTGTAAGAATATTTCGGCTGCTCATAGGCAGGTTTTGTTGCCGCCTGCTGGCTGTATGATTTGGTGTAATCATAGACCGGAGCCTTCACGATTGGCTTGGAAGCAATCGGGCTTTCGACAATGGCATCGCTGTTGTCGCTGATTTGCGGTTCGGAATATTTCGGCGCCTTGTAGGAAGGAGCCGTATATTTCAATTTCTGCTTGGGAATTGATGCCGTGTAAACGGGATCTGAATCGGAAGGATTGCTGTAATTTTCGGAGAAGCGCTCAACCGAGCCGGAGCAGCCGGCCAAAAGCACAGCAGCAGCGCTCGCCAACAGAAGCTGCCAGCGCACAGCGCCCTCGAAGGAACACGAGACAGACTTACCCATAACCGAACTCCGTACTCAACTCACTTACAAACAGCCGGACAACAATCCGGTAACCTAAACAACAATGCAGGATTTTCGTTAAAAGGGAGTTTAAGTGTAAAAATACTTGGGATTTTTATTCGACGACGACTTTTGCGCCGGTGCTCACCAGCCCATAAAGCTCAATGACATCCTCATTGCGCATGCGGATGCAGCCGGAAGAGGAAGCAAATCCAATGGTCTTGGGCTTATCCGTTCCGTGGATGCGATAGTCGGTCGAGCCGATGTAAAGTGCCCGTGCACCCAGTGGATTTGCCTCGCCGCCTTTGACGAAAACCGGGATCACATGGCCGGCTTTTGCCTCGCGCGAAATCATTTCGGCTGGCGGGCGCCAATCGGGCCATTCGGCTTTGCGGGTAATGGTGTTGGTGCCTGACCAGGCAAAACCTTCGCGGCCCACGGCCACTTGATAGACCATGGCCTTTCCGCCCGGCAGAACGAAATAGAGTTTGCGCTCACTGGTGCGCACCAGGATCGAACCCGGCGGCAGTATGGTGTTGAATTCAATTTCCTTGCGCACCGGACCGGCCACCGCAGGCCCTGCCAAAGCGGCGGATGAGATGGGTGGTCTGAATGCCACGTCCTGCGGCGCCGACATTTCCTCTGCACCGAGAATAGAGAAGGATTTGGCTTCCGCCTGCAGCACCTGTGCCAAAAGGCAGGCCGCCATGACAGCATTCAATCTAAGGAAGGACACAACGCACACTCACACACTTAATCAGCAAGCATGTTGAGCGGGTGAGCTTAAAACGCGCTTAATGCGGCAAGTGCGCCAGAAGCTGTGCGGGTGAGAGGTGGCGCTGCGGATGTTTCCAGCGTGGTGCAATTTCAGCCACCGGCTCTAAAACAAAACGCCGTGCCGCGAGACCTGGATGTGGCAGGATCAGAGCTTTTGGCATGTCGCTGGGCTTGCGTTTGATCTGGCCATTGTAGTCCAGCAAATCGAGATCCAGCGTGCGCGGGCCCCAGCGCCTGCGGCGTTTTCTACCGGCGCGTTTTTCAATCTCGTGCAATTTGCGCAGCAATGTTTCCGGCGGCAACGCGGTTTCAATCCATGCTGCGGCGTTGACGAAATCCGGCTGGTTGAGCACACCAAAAGGCTTGGTGACCAGCAAGGTTGAAGCCGCCTTCAGGCGTAGCGGGAAAGTATTGAGTTCAGCGAGCGCGCGCGTCACTGTTTGGTGCGGCGTGCCCCAAGGCCCGGTCATGTTGCTGCCCAGGGCGACCAGGATCATGAATGGTCGCGGAGCGCCCTGCTCTTTTCGCGGTTCCAGTCACGCTCTTTAATGGTGTCGCGCTTGTCGGCCGCTTTCTTGCCGCGCGCCAGTGCGATATCCACCTTCACCTTGCCGCGCGGATTGAAGAACATCTTCACGGCCACGATGGTCAGGCCCTCGCGCAGCACGCCCGATGCCAGGCGCTTGATTTCCTTGGCATGCAGAAGCAATTTGCGCGGGCGCTTGGGCTCATGGTTGAAGCGGTTGGCCTCGCGGTATTCTGGCACATTGGAGTTGAACAGGAAAAGTTCAGAGCCCTTCATGCCGGCATAGGCTTCACCCAGATTGATGGTGCCGACGCGCAAGGATTTCACTTCGGAGCCCTGCAGCATGATGCCGGCCTCGAATTTCTCCAACAGCTCATAATCAAAGCGGGCGCGGCGGTTGTCCGATACGACCTTGATACCGTCCTGCTTGCGTGCGGATTTTGCTCCGCCTGCTTTTGAAGACATCAGTTCAAGAGCCCTGCGTGAACCAGGGCCTCTTTCACGATCACCTTTGTGGATTCAACCACCGGCACCAGCGGCAAGCGTGCCTCGGGTTCGCACAGGCCCAGAAGGCTGGCTGCATATTTAACGGGGCCGGGGCTGGCTTCCACGAACATCGCATGGTGCAGCGGCATCAGCTTGTCTTGCACTTTAAGTGCTGCAGCATAATCGCCACGCAAGGTTGCTTCCTGCAATTCAGCACAGAGGCGCGGCGCGACGTTGGCGGTGACCGAAATGCAGCCGGTGCCACCATGGGCGTTGAAGCCCAAGGCCGTGCCATCTTCACCCGAAAGCTGGATGAACTTGGTGCCTGTCATCAGACGCTGGCGTGAGGGGCGCGTGAGGTCTGCCGTTGCGTCCTTCACACCGACTATGTTCTTGAAGTCCTTGGCCAGACGGTCAAGCGTTTCAACCGAAATGCTGGCCACGGTGCGGCCGGGCACGTTGTAAACAAAAATCGGAATGTCCACTGCCTTGGCGATCGCTGCGTAATGGGCATAGATGCCGTCCTGGGTGGGCTTGTTATAATACGGCACCACCACAAGGGCCGCATCAGCGCCGGCATTTTTGGCATGCTGGGTATATTCAATGGCTTCGGCCGTGTTGTTGGAGCCGGCACCGGCGATCACCGGCACCTTGCCATTGGCTTCTTCCACGCAGATGCGCACGATGGCCTTGTGCTCCTCCGGCGTCACCGTCGGGCTTTCGCCGGTCGTGCCCACGGGCACCAGGCCATGGCTGCCCTCTTTGATTTGCCAGCCCACAAATTTGCGGAATGCCTGCTCGTCAACCGAGCCAGACTTCAGTGGGGTCAGCAATGCGGGGATGGAACCATGGAACTTCACGACAACTCTCCTGAAAGTAAGATTCTGGCAACCATCCCTGAATAAAAGGGCAGAAGCGGCCAGAACGAGGCAACCTATCTAGTCCGCCGCTGCCGGAACGGCAAGCCAAGGCTTCCACAACCTTGACGCAATTGCTGTCTAACCGGTCCACCACTATGAAAGCGAGCAAGACGTTGAATTCGATGATTCAGACCACTTCGAGGCGCCAGTTTCTCCGCGGGATTTCGGTCCTTTCAATTGCCATGCTGGCACCCCGGCTGGCGATGGAACCGGCGCATGCCGCGTCTGGTACCGCTGTGGAAGCCGCAAAGCGTGCTCTGGCTGGTGATTTCGGATCGGCTGGGCCCCTGGCGCAGCAATCCGGCGATTCTGCTGCGATCAAGCTTGTTGAGCTGTTCTATCTGAAGGATCACGGATCTGAGGCCGGTTATGACCGCGTCATGGCCTTTGTGAATGGCGCGCCGGATTGGCCGCTCAACGAAACGCTGCTGCGCCGCGCTGAAAAGGCGCTTTATGACAATTCGGAATCTCCGGCGGTTGTTTCCCAGCATTTTGCCGCGCGCAAACCCGCCACGGCTTATGGCGCATTGGTAATGGCACGCCTGGCCTATGCATCGGGTGATGGTGCCTCGGGCAAGGCGTGGCTAAGCAAGGCCTGGGCCGATCCTGATGTGGATGTTGCCCTGGAAAAAAAGATCACCAGCGAATTCGGTTCGCGGCTTTCGGTGGACGATCACAAGAAGCGCTTGTGGCAGCTGATTTTCGACCAGAAGGGCGAGAGCGCTGTTCGTGTGGCGAAGACTTATCTGGGTGGCGAATATGTGAATGCCGCCAATGTGGGCCGCGCGCTAATCAACAGCGAAGGTGGTGCTGACAAGAAATTTGGATCGCTTTCGGGTGCCATGCGCAATCAGATGGCGCTGCTCTATGTGCTGACGCGCTATTATCGCAAGAAGGAAAACTTCAGCGGCGCGCGCAGTGTTCTGGCTTCCATTCCGGGTGATCCGGTTGCGATGGGCAATGCAGATGCATGGTCTGACGAGCGCCGGACCTCTGTGCGCCGATCGGTTGGCCCGATGCAGCGGGCCAATTGGAAGACCGCTTATCTGATCGCCAAGAATCATGGCATGGTCAAAGGCGAGGGTGCGATTGACAGTGAGTTCCTCGCCGGCTGGGTGGCGCTGCGCTATTTGAACCAGCCGCAAGTGGCGATGGGCCATTTCCTGAAATTGCAGAAGCTGGCCACCAATGGCACCGAGGGCGCGCGGGCGGCTTACTGGATCGGCCGCAGTCAGTTGGCGCTCGGTAATCAGGCGCAGGCCAAGGCTGCTTTCAAGAACGCAGCTTCGCATACCACAGTTTATTACGGCCAGCTGGCACGTGAAGAAATCGGGCTTGGGAAAAAGCCGGAAGAAATCACGCCGGCAGCTTCCAGCGATGCCGCCAAGGCCAGCGTGGCCAGGGATGAATTGGTGCGTGGCGCTTCCTTGCTGGCGCAAGCCGGCGGGCAGAACAAGATGGGCATCTTCCTGATGCCACTGGCCAAGCGCTTTGAAAATACTGATCAGCTCAATGCGGTGGCCAATATGCTGCAGAGCCAGGTTGGCGTGGCTTGCGCGCTGCGCTTTGCCAAGGCTTCGGCCATGCAGGGCAAGGACATCGATGCCTGGGGCTATCCGATTTATGGCCTGCCCAATTGGGCGCAGGTTGGCAAGCCGATTGAGAAATCGATGGTGTTTGCGCTGTCGCGCCAGGAAAGCGAATTTGATCCGAATGCCGGCAGCAGTGTTGGTGCGCAGGGCCTGATGCAGTTGATGCCGGGCACGGCCAAGATGGTGGCCAAGCAATATGGCATTGGTTACAACGCCGGCAAGCTGAAGGATGCACAATACAATGTGAAGCTGGGTGCAGCGCATCTGGCCGACCTCGTTGATAATCTAAATGGCTCCTACGTTCTCACTCTCGTTGCCTATAATGCTGGCCCGCGCCGTGCGACCGATTGGGTTTCCTATTTCGGTGATCCGCGCGGCGGCAAGGTGGATGCGGTGGATTGGGTGGAATGCATTCCATTCAATGAAACGCGCCAGTATGTACAGAAGGTGATGCAGAACTTGCATGTGTATCGCTCGCGGTTGGCACCTGAAACGGTGCGCCCGATGACGGCGGATTTGCGGCGCGGTAACGCCGATGATGTTAATGTGGCCAGTACAGGCGCAGTTCAATAAATAAAAAAAGCCCGGAAAACTCCGGGCTTTTTCATTTCATCAATAGGCTGATTATTTCCGCGTATGTGAGCCTGAATGGCTTTGGCCATCCTTGCCCTTCATACCGCCCGTGCCAAATTCGCTGGCGAATTGTTCTTCCTTGCCTTGGGCCAGAAGGCTGGCCTGGCGCACCCATTCTTCATTCTTGATGCGTCCACCGAATTTCAGATGGTCATCAATCCAGTCGATCTCGGCAGCCGTCCAGGCGGCGATCTGGTCGAAGTGGAAAAAGCCCAACTGATTGAGGATGGTTTCATTCTTCGGGCCCACGCCGGAGAGGCGCTGCAATTCATCTGCCTTGCCACCGCGTGCGGATTTGATGCCTTGCGGCTTGGTCAATGTGCCGGCGGCGGAGGCAACAGCAGGCGCTGCCGATGCGACGACAGCGGCCGTTTCAGCTGCGCCACCACTGAACAGGCCGCGGGCCAGCCAGCCCAGAATGCAGCCGATGATGTAGGCGATGGCGACCCAGATCAGAAGTTCAATGAGGTAATGAGACATGATGCTCTATCCTCACGCGCGCGGCTTGGCTGTGCGGAAGCCGACGATGCAGCCCACGGCCAAGGCCAGCAGCAACCAGTACCAATTGTGCTGGATAAGTATCTGCGAGTTATTCCAGTTGAAAAATTCATTCATGCGTCGCCCTCTTATTTCTGCACCGTGAATTCAACACGGCGGTTCTTTGCCCGTGCACCATCGGAATGGGCGGGATCCAGCGGCTTGGTTTTGCCGTAGCCCACCGAGCTGAGCCTTGAGGCATCGATGCCGGCTTTTTCCAGCGCGTCGATCACCATCTTGGCGCGGCGCTCGCTGAGGCCCTGATTGTAGGATTCCGAGCCGATATAATCGGCATGGCCCGCCACCTGGATTTTCAGCTCGCCGCAGCGCGGATCCTTCATCAAGGCGGCATATTGATTCACGGCTTCGGGATAAGCGCCGCCTAAATCATCCTTGTTGAATTCGAAACGCACCGGGAAAACCGCAGCGATGCGGCCCAACACTTCATCACAATTGATCACGGCTGGTGGTGGCGGCGGGGTTGGCGCTTCAACCGCAACCGTTATGGCCTGCTTGCCAGCGGTGACGTTGGACTGGCCATCCGGCGTGACCACTTTGGCAATCACATCATAAGCGCCATTCACCACAGGCTTGTCCGGGGTCAGCGTCCAGTGGCCAGCGCCATCGGAGGTGAGATCAGCATCCTTGCCCAGTTCATGGGTGACACCATCAAGCTCAACCTGCAGCTTGTTGCCATTGCCTTCAGGCCATGTGCCCTTGACCACTGGTTTGTCGGAGGTGGAAGACGCGGTTTCTACGGTCGGGGCGGCAGGTACCGGCGCCGGCACAGGTTGCGCCACTGCAGGCGGAGCAATGTCGAATCCACCCTTGGTTTCAAGCGGCGTGCCGCCATCGTTCGGCGTTACAGTCACTGTTACGTCATAATGGCCGGGGGGCAGATCATCGCCAGCCTTTAATCTCCATTTACCGGAGGTGTCAGTCAGCAGGCTCAAGTCTTTGCCGAGTTCCGCCGTCTTGCCATTCACCGTCACCGACAATTGGGCACCGCTCATGGCGGGCCATTTGCCGGTCAAAGTGACAGGTTGTGTTTCAACAGGATCAAGGGTTGCGGCCGTTACCGGCTTGGGCGGCGATGGCGGAGGCGGAGGCGGAGGGGCTGCAATTTCAAAGCTGCCCTTGATTTCCTGGGCTTGGCCCTTGGCATCGGTATTGGTGACCGTCACATCATAATGGCCGGGTGCCAAATCTTCAGCAGGCTTGAGTGTCCATTTGCCATCGGTGCTGGAGAGGAGCGAGAAATCCCGGCCGAGCTGCGCGGTTTTGCCATTTACAGTGACAGAAAGCGTGCTGCCGGTGCCGACGGCCCATGTGCCGCTGAGCATGACCGGCTTGCCGGGTTCTGGTGTGATGGGGTTGAGCGTGGGGGCAGCGACTGGCTTTGGCGGCTCATTGACCACCAATTGCACCGGCTTTTCGGCAGCTGCAGTGCGCGAGCCATCACCCACGCTTGAGGCCACATCATAAGAGCCGGGCGGCAGCGGGCTTCCCAGTTTCAGCACCCAGTTGCCACCCGATGAGGTCAATTCCGGGTCTTTGCCCAGACTGTAGGTCTTGCCATTGACGGTGACATCCAGCGTCTTGGCGATTCCTTCCGGCCAAGTGCCCTTGATTTCGGGAGCAGCATCCGATTCGACTTTGGCTGGCTCTTCGGTCGGTGCAGCCAGCGGCGCAATCTGTACTTGTGCCATGTCAACAGTGCGTACACCATAAGTGGTGGCAATGGCTTCGGCGGCGGCTTTTGCGGCGTCCGGGCTGGGGGCGGTGCCGGCGATCGTTACGTCCCGGCCTTCAACTTTCACCTTGGCCCAATCACCCGCCACGAGGGCCGCGCGGTGCGAAATATCGCCTACAAGAGAATCTGTGGATAACCAGGCGGCCGCCACATAAGGCAGGCCCACGCCAACCACCGCATATTGAACCCATTTCACTGGCTGCCAAGAGAACATCTTGCCTTTTCCTTGTGTTACGGGCTTGCCCCCGTTTCGATAAAAACCCAATATTAATAGATTCTTAACATGTGATTCTCGGGTTTTCCAGCGAAATCGCGGATGGCTGGGGCAAGCGCTTCAATTCAGCCGCATTTTTGCTTTGTATGACAGCAGAGATTCTGCCCGGGATATGAGTCTCTATATGCGCCGGTGCAGTGCACTGTGTCTCCCGTGCCACAGGCACCGGAATTATCCCCCGGCCCGGCCCTTTGCCGTTGACCCCCACGCCCTGATGACCCAAAACGACACCATTGCACGGGTGACTCGTGCATTGTCCGCCCACTCATTGCAGGGGACCGGGGGGGCATCATTCAAACTCCAATCTCTTTGGGAGAATAATCTAATGAAAGCTATGAAACTTGCTCTCATCGGTACCGCTGCTCTGGCAGCCGTGTCGGTCAGCGCTCGCGCTGATGATCTGAACGCCCTCAAGGCCCAGATCGAAACGTTGAACGCTCGCGTTGCCTCGCTCGAAGCCACTCCTTCGGTTCCGGCTGGCTACCAGGCTGTGTCGTTCACCCGCAACGAAGCTGGTGAACATGTTATCTCGATCATGCCGACCGCTGATGCTCCTGCCGCTGCCACCATCGTGTGGTCGGGCTGGGTGCGCGCTGGTATCGTGGCCGGCCGTAACGTTGGCGACTATATGTCTGCCAGCAGCTGGCATCCGGTTGGTAGCTCCACCAACGCCAACTACTATGCTGGTAACGAATATGCTGCCGACATCCGCGCAGCTGCCGGCCTGAAGGTTGTTGCCACCACCGACACCGCTGTGGGTGAAGTTGGCGTGTCGGTTGCCATGAAGGCAACTGGTTCGTCTGACATTTTCGCCAACGGCTCCAACTCGTCCTGGACCAATAACGGCGGCAACCCGGCGTTCGTTTCTGACGGCTTCTACGGCTGGTGGAAAATGACCCCGAACCTGACCCTCAAGGGCGGCGTGTTCGGTTCGCTGTCGAAGAACGGCTATTCGTTCGACGCACAGTGCACCTGCGCCTATAACGACTATATCGGTGCTGTTTCGAAGGGCTCGCGCAGTTCGGATCCGGCTCAGGTCCAGATTGCTTATGCCGACGGCCCTCTGGGCATCGCCATCGCAGTTGAAGACGGCGACAATGACAGCGTCAACGCCAGCGCGTTCGGCGTAACCGGCAAGGCCACCTACAAGGGCGACACCTTCGGTGCCGACCTGTCGGGCGGCTATTGGGGCACGACGGACACCACGTCTGCTGAAGCTTCTTGGGTGATCGATGGTGGCATCGGCGCCAAGCTGGGCATGTTCTCGGTTGGTGCTGCTCTCGGCATGGGCTCGGGCTTCAAAACGACCGACGACTTCACCAAGGTCAGCGCTTATGCAATGGCTGCTCTGTCTGACAGCGCCGGCATTGAATTGGGCGTAGGCCACGTGTGGAACACGCAGCAGACCAACACGGATCGTACCGTGTTTGACGCTGCTCTGTACTACACTCCGGTCAAGCAGCTCACGGTTGGCCTGGAAGGCAGCTACGTTTCGGGTGGCCAGTTCGACGGCACCTACGTTGCTGCTCTCTACACGACCTTCAAGTTCTAATCTGACTTAAAGTCTGATTGACGGACGGCCCGCTTCGGCGGGCCGTTTTGTTTTTATCCGTGCCAGTTCAGCGGCTTTACCTTTGGATTCTGGTCTTCTAAATGGGTGTATGCTGATCGCTGAAAACGCCCTTTCCAACAACTCCTATGACCAAGACCTCGCTCGGTTGGTGCATTCCCTCATGGGTGCGACCTCTGTCACTCAGCTTTCTCAAATAAAGGTATTTCACGCCAAATATCCGAATGAAGCTCACGCAAATTACCTGCTTGCGGACGCCATGGCCGCAAACGGCCAGGAATTGATGGCAATTCCCTTCGCCCAGAAGGCTGTACATACGGGCAAGTTTCATCCTGACTATGCTGCGTTACTCATCACCATCTACACCCAGTTCTTTTTCCTGGAACAAATTGATCAATTGCTGCCGCTCGTTCTTGCCACAGGAAAAAGCTCTGCTGCACAGGATCAGGCGATAGGCAATTACTTCAGCAAGCTCGGTCGCCCAGAGAGTGCTGTGCCATATCTCAAACGTGCTTACGCAACACATGTAGAACCGATCGCAAAAAGGGGCGCTATCGGATTGGTCGTCACCTGTTTGCGCGACTCAGGTCAGAATGATGAAGCCAGGGCGCTGCTTCAAGAGCTGCTGGCGGGGGAGGATACACGAGCGGAAGCGCTATCCGACCTCGCTCAGATAGCCCGTTCGGATGACGTTCCTGCGATTGAAGAGCAGATTGAATCACTTCTCGAAGAAAAAGATGCAGATGTATCTTTGACACCTCAAAGACTCGAAATTCTTCATCTCCAGCTTGGGAATCTCAAAGAAAAAAAAGGGCAGCATGATGCTGCCTTTGAAAACTGGCGCACGTCCCGGAGTTTTGTGAACAGAACTTATAACGCCATAGCTACAGAACGCGGGATCAAGGACACGAAAGCTTTCTACAAACCAGATTTGTTCGATAGAACAGCACCTTATGCGAGTTTGGATGCTTCGCTGGTGTTCGTCATGGGCATGCCGCGTTCCGGTACAACGTTAACTGCGCAAATTCTATCGGCTCATCCGGATGGGGCGAGCGCTGGCGAACTGGCTCGGTTGGCGGCAGAAGCCAATGTATTCATGAGCAGGTATCACGTGGCAGGGGGGGTAAAGCAACTCTTGCTCGACGCCGAAAGTGGGGAGATTGCCGCTCGCACAGATGAATTCATCAAACTCGCCAAGCTGGTGGCAGGCAAGCCCGCCGCGAAGATAGTCGACAAAACGCCAACGCAGTTTCTTTCCGCCGGCTACATTCATCTCATTTTTCCCAATGCGAAGTTTATAAACGTAGAACGTCATCCGGCTGACGTGTTCATTTCAACTTATCAAAACAACTTCCAGCGCAGCTTCGAATTTGCGTTCGATCAGAAAGACTTTGCCCACTTTTTTTTGCAACGCCATGAAATCCTGAAACATTGGAGAAGACTTTTCCCCGATAACATACTTGACGTTTCATACGAGGCGTTGACCCGCAACCCGGAAGAGCAAGTGCGGCGCATTCTGGATTTCCTTGAGCTTGACTGGGATCCAGCCTGCCTAAAATTCTTTGAGCGTTCTTCCACCGTGCGCACCTTCAGCCGCGACCAGGTCCGCTCTGCGATCAACACCAAGTCCGTCGCCCGGTGGCGCAATTACGAAAAGCACCTCTCACCGTTGTTTGAATCGCTCGAAAAGGCCGGTTATTCTTACACTGAAACAGTGGTTTAATCGGCATAACCCTTGACTTGCGATTGGCTGGGTTGAAAATCCGGCTTCGATCTTTACCTTCGAACCCAAGGCCACTAAATGGCCTTATGCCATTGCTTCCAGCTTCCAAATTCACAGGTCCTTCTGACCGCGACCGGCAGCAGCTTCTTTTCTCGCTCATGGGCAAAGAGCCGGGTGCCCAACTGACATTGATCAAAGCCTTCCTGGGACGCTTTCCCAACGATATCCATGCGAACTATCTCATGGCCGACACCATGATGGCCGTGGGCCACGAATTGAACGCCATTCCATTCGCCCAGAGAGCAGTACAGCTCGGCCGCTTTGAACCCGACCATGTGGCGCTGCTGCTCAACCTCTATTGCAAGTTTCACTTTCTTGAGCAGGTGGATCGCCTGTTGCCCCAGGTCTTGGCCAGCGGCAAAAGTTCCGCCGAACAGGACCGAGCGATCGGTAACTATTACAGCCGGATTGCCAAAGCAGAACTGGCTCTGCCCTATCTCAAAAGGGCTTGCGACACATTTGTTGACGTGCGCTCCAGGCATCGAACCCTCGGCCTCCTTCTGGAATGCTTGCGAGATGCAAACCACAATGATGAGGCCAGAGCACTGATTGAGAAACAGGCTTCATCGGCAGATACACGCTCCTGGGCGCTGGGTGAGCTTGCTCAAATTGCCAGGCCGGATGAAACCGTTTCGCTGATCGAGCAGATCGAAACCCAACTTTTGGTGCCTGATGACAAAGACGATCCCCGGACGGCCAGCAGCAGAGAAGCGCTTTACCTCCAACTGGGCAACCTGAAAGCCCGGCAAGGCCGGCATGATGAGGCTTTTGAAGATTGGAAAGCGTCTCGTGCTCTCGTAAACCTGACATACAGTGCAGCTGCGAACGAGTACACCGTCAAGGAAACCAAATCTTTCTACCAGAAGAGCCTGTTTGAACGCACCCTGCCCTATGCAAATGCCGATGCATCGCTGGTGTTTGTGGTGGGCATGCCACGATCAGGAACCACGCTTGCGGCACAGATTCTCGCGGCACATCCACAAGCGGCCAGCGCCGGAGAATTGGTGCGGCTATCCGTCGAGGCGAAGTTTTTTACCGGCAGATATCATGTGGCGGGCGGGCTGAAACAGCTCCTTGCAGACGCGCAGGCCGGAGCCATCGCCAGCCGCACCGAAGATTTTCTGAAACTTGCCCGGCTTGTTGCCGGAAAGCCTGCCGCACGCCTCGTTGACAAAACGCCACTGCAATTCCAGTCGGCGGGATATATCCATATGTGCTTCCCGCATGCGCGGTTCATCAACATGGAGCGCCATCCGGCCGATATTTTCATTTCCACCTACCAAAATGGATTTTCACAGGAATTCGGTTTTGCCTTTGATCAGGAGGCCTTTGCGCATTTCTTCCTCAAACGCCACGAAATCCTGAAATACTGGAGAAGCCTGTTTCCGGAAAAGATTTTGGACGTAGGGTATGAATCCCTCACCGCATCGCCGGACCTGCAGGTGCGGCGTATTCTGGACTTCCTCGCGCTTGACTGGGACCCCGCCTGCCTCAAATTCTTCGAGCATTCTTCGACCGTGCGCACGTTCAGCCGCGATCAGGTGCGTTCCGCGATCAACACAAAGTCAGTCGGCCGTTGGCGCAATTATGAAAAACATCTCGGGCCGTTGTTTGAAGCTCTCGACAAAGCCGGCTATTCCTATCCTGAAAATTCTGCCGCGAACGGGGCCAATTAGATGAACAAGAAGGCTGCCCCCCTGCTCCAAGGAAATTACAGCGAAGATCGCGACAAGGTCCTCTCCTACCAGAAGCGCGGGCGGCTTGAACCGGCGCTGGCCCAGGCATTTTTGAGCAAGTATCCCGAGGATGTGCAGGCCAACGTTATTGTTGGTGAAATGTTGCTGACAGCCGGTGAAAACTTCCAGGCCATTGCATTCTATGAAAGAGCCGTGACGGGCAGCGGTTTTGAACCAGGCTATGTGGATATCCTGACGCGGCTCTATCTGGATCACCAGTTCTATGAAAACGCTGACAAGATGTTGCGCGAAGCCATTCGGCGCCATCCTCAATCCGCCACGGTTTTCGGAAATCTCGGAGAATTCTATTCAGTTCTGGGACGATCAGACCTCGCCATCAGCCACTACCGGGACGCACTCCGATTGTCACACGACAACGGGTATCGCCAGATCGTGAAGCGAGGCCTGGTTGAGGTGCTCCGGGCCTCCAACAGGAAAGATGAGGCTTTAAGCGTGCTCGCCGAGCTACAATCAGCACCTGGCCACAAGGCCTACAATGCTTTTACCACAGCGGATTTGACGCGGGCCAATCTGGAAAGCCCCGTGGTGCAAGACATCTTGAATTTGATTGATACATCGGCAGGTACGATCCCCCCGGGAGATCGTACGGCGCTTCTGCTTGGATATGGCCGCGCCGCCGAAAAGTCCAAAAATCATGACCTGGCCATGGAAAGCTGGCAGAAGGCCCGTGCCCTTAATCCGGCGCCATACGATGCCGGCGAAATCGAGAGCATCGTGGCAAAAAGTGTGGAGCTTTACACCAAACCCTTGTTTGACAAGACACGCGGCTTTGCCAACCGGTCGCATGCTCCCGTTTTTGTATTTGGCATGCCCCGCTCCGGCACCACACTTTGCGAGCAGATCCTTGATGCCCATCCCGATTGTGTTGGTGTTGGCGAGTTGGGCCGCATGGTGGTGCGTGGTGTTCCCTTCATCAAAAAATATGGTGTGCCAAGCGGGCCC
Organism: Aestuariivirga litoralis; assembly: GCF_015714715.1. NCBI lineage: Bacteria > Pseudomonadati > Pseudomonadota > Alphaproteobacteria > Hyphomicrobiales > Aestuariivirgaceae > Aestuariivirga > Aestuariivirga litoralis. The sequence continues at coordinate 943,313 of NZ_WAHS01000001.1, forward strand.
GGAGAAATCTTCGCGAACGCCTTGAAGGGCAAACTTGTGGCGCGCGGGCAGGAATTCCTGACGGTTTCAAGTCTGGTCGCCAAACGTCCTGCAAAACTGGTTGTCGACAAGACTCCGACACAATTTCTGGCGGCTGGCTATATCCATCTGTGTTTGCCGTATGCGAAATTTATCAACCTAATGCGCCATCCCGCCGATGTGTTCATTTCAACTTATCAAAATCACTTCACCGATACGTTCAGCTATGCGTTCAACCAGGTTAGCTTTGCGCATTTCTACCTGCACCGTGCGAAAATTCTGAAACATTGGCGTGCTGTTTTCGGCGAGCTTATTCTGGATCTTTCTTATGAAGAACTTGTCTCAGACCCCGAACCCCAGGTTCGGCGGATGCTGGGCTTCCTCGGCTTGGACTGGGATCCGGCTTGCCTGCGTTTCCACGAATCCGGAAATGCCGTGCGCACCTTCAGCCGTGACCAGGTGCGGTCGGGCATCAACAACAAGTCCGTCGGCCGCTGGCGGAACTATGAAAAGCATCTTGGGCCGCTGTTTGAGGCATTAGGGAAAGCGGGTTATTCCTATCCTGAATCAGAGATTTAGGCGTAAGCTTCGATTTTCCGGTGCAGGAAAGCCACAACGCTTGCATCTTTTGTTGCCTTGCAGCGTGCAGCCTTGTTCGTGACTCAAATATCGCCTAGAGCGGAGCCTCACCGGGTGCTACCTTGAATCGCTTTTTTCCCCTTACACTTATGCTCTCTGCTCTGCTGCTTTCGGCCTGCGTGGCTGACCAGGCGGTGGATATGGAAAGCCGTCCGATCGCACTTGACCAGAATGCTGAGCCTGCGGGTGCGGCCGGCGTCCAGAGTGCTGCTTCCGTGGCCAGCATGCTTCCTGCCACCGGCCCGACCTATGTGACCTTGACCGTGGCGCGGCAAAACGGCGGTTCGATGCCTTCGCCCAAGGATGGCACGACGGCAATCACCTCAGGCTCTGGCTTTGTGGTTTCGCCAGATGGCTTTGTGGTCACTGCGGCGCATGTGGCGGTCAACAAGGGCAATGAAATTTCAGCACGCGCTGCCAATGGGCGCATCTATAGCGGCACGGTGGTGGGCATCTATCCCGGCAATGATATGGCGCTGGTGAAGCTGCGTTCGTTCAATGGGCGCGATGTTGTACCGGCCTCGCCGGCCTGCGTGGCCGTAGGCTCGCCCATCTACACGCTGGGTAAGCCGCATGGCGCGGGTGATACCGCGCGCATCGGGACACTGCAGGCGATGCATTTCGGCCGTGCGGTGGCTTATGGCAATTTCGGCTATCCCGATGCCATGGTGCTGCATATGGGGACCCAGCGCGGCGAAAGCGGCGGTCCTGTGTTCAACGCCCAAGGCCAATTGATCGGCATGGTGGTTTCAACCCTGTCGGATGAATCAGGGAATTCGATCACCATGGCGCATGCCATTCCGGCCAATACGATTGGCAAGTTCATCTGCAGCCAAGGCTCCTGCAGTTCGAACTGGCAAGCCATCGCCGCCAAGCCGGTTGACAGCTGCGGTTGACGCCGCGCTGAACCCTAAGGGATCAGAACTGTAGCGCCCGTGGTGCGCCGCGCCGCCAGGTCTTCATGCGCTTTGGCCGCATCAGCAAGCTTGTAGCGCTGGTTGATCTGGATCTTCACCTTGCCGGATTTGACGACATTGACCAGATCACGCGCCGTGGCCTGGAAATCGGCATCGCTGGCCACATAGGTGCCCAAAGTGGGCCGAGTGACATAGAGCGAACCTTTGCCCGCCAATATGCCGAGATTGAAAGCAGATACAGCACCTGAAGCGTTGCCGAAGGACACCAGCAGGCCCAGCGGGCTCAAGCAGTCGAGCGAGACATTGAATGTGGCCTGCCCCACGCCGTCATAGACAACCGGCACGCCCTTGCCCTTGGTGATTTCCTTCACACGGGCCACGACATCTTCGGTGCTGGAATTGATCACATGGGCATAGCCATGCTTCCTGGCGATGGCGACTTTCTCGTCGGAGCCTACCGTACCGATGGCCTTCACGCCCAGCGCCTTGGCCCATTGGCCAAAGATCAAGCCCACGCCGCCCGCAGCCGCGTGGAACAGCACGGTTTGGCCCTTCTTGACCTTGTAAGTGGCGCGCAGCAGGTAACGTGTGGTCATGCCCTTCAGCATCATGCCGGCGGCCACTTCGTCGCTGATCGCTTTTGGCAGTTTGACGAGCCGGTTGGCGGGAAAATTGCGCGCCTCCTGATAGGCGCCCAGAGCGCCGGTACCATAAGCCACCCTGTCACCCACCTTCAAGGCCTTTACACCCTTGCCAAGCTTGGTGACCACGCCTGCAGCCTCGTTGCCAAGGCCGGAGGGCAATGGGCTGGGATAGAGGCCACTGCGGTAATAGGTATCGACGAAATTGAGGCCAATGGCCGTGTGGCGGAGTTGTACTTCGCCTGTGCCAGGCTCTTCCAAATTCACATCCTGCAGCTGTAAAACTTCTGGACCGCCTGTCCGTTCAAACCGAATTGCCTTCATGCCCACACCTCTTGTTGTGCCAGATCATCGGATGCCGCAGCGCCGTGGTCAAGCGATGGGCCTTACAGGCTTCCATGTCATTTTGGAACTATGCAGAGTGGTCTGTTCTGTCTTAAGCAGTTCCATCATCTTCAAGGACTTCATCCATGGTCGTTACCGTTTCGCCGCGTCTCTCCAGTGTCGAGTTTCCACCGATCGCGGAGGCGTTGAGCTGGGTCAACGGCCGGCAAAGCAACCGGGAACTTCTCAATCTCTGCCAGGCCGTGCCCAGCTATCCGCCAGCGGAGACGCTGCAAGATGAATTCGCGAGGCTGGTACATTTGCCGGGCATGGGTGGATATACCGAAATCCTTGGCATTACAGAGCTCCGCGAGGCTTTCGCCAGCCATCTCGCATCGAGTTATGCTGCACGCGTGGCCAGCAAGGACGTGGGCATCACCACCGGGTGCAATCAGGCCTTTGCGGCGGCCGTGATGGCGATTGCCGAGCCTGGCGACAATATCATCATGCCAGCGCCCTATTACTTCAATCATCAAATGTGGCTGGGCATGCTGGGTGTGGCCATCACCCCGATTTCTGCTTTTTCACCGGGGGGCGCATGGCCGTCGGCTGCCGATGCAAAGGCGGCAATCACGCCGAAGACCCGCGCCATCATGCTGTGCACCCCCAACAACCCTTCAGGTGCGATCTATCCGGCATCGGTGCTAAAGGAATTTTACGACGTGGCGCGCGAGGCCGACATCGCGCTTATCATCGATGAGACCTACAAGGATTTCCGCCCTGACGCTACACCTGCCCATGCGTTATTGAATGAGCCTGACTGGCGGGACCGTCTGATCCAGCTGTTTTCCTTCTCGAAGATCTATGCACTGGCTGGATATCGCTTGGGGGCCATGGTTGCTGGGGCGGAAGTCATGCATCAGGCCACCAAGGTTCTCGACACAATGACCATTTGCCCTCCGCAGGTTTCGCAGCGCGGCGTATTGTTTGCGCTAAAGGAACTGGACGAGTGGAAGCAAGGCAAGAAGGCTCTGATGGCGGAGCGCCTTGCGGCAATGCGTGCAGCCTTCACCAAACCCGGATTGAAATATGAACTGATCTCCAGCGGGGCCTATTTCGCCTATGTCAAACATCCGTTTGAGGGCGAAGGTTCTCGTGTGGTGGCCAAGCGGCTGGCGCAGGAACATGACGTTCTGTGCCTGCCGGGTGCGATGTTTGGAGAAGGACAGGAAGATTATTTGCGTTTTGCCTTTGCCAATGTGGATAAAGACAAAATGTCCTTGCTGGCCGAACGCCTGATCGAGAGCCAGGGTGCCTAAGGACTACTTTGCTACATAGGCCGCATATAGCGCCGACCGCTGCACGGAATAGAGATTTTTGAGATATACACCTTGCTGCTCAGGGACAATGCCTGCCGCTTTCATCGTGGGCCCGATGCGCTGCGCGTAAGGCAGGCCAAAGAAATAGGGGTTCCGGGGCGCATTCATCACACCGGCCATGTAGTTGTTGATCTGTGAGGCCCCGGCATCGAGATAGAGGCAGTGCAGGTTCTGGCCCTGCTGGGCGTAGCAATTCTGCACATAGGCCTGCATGCCGGGCGCGCCTTGGGTTTTGAGCACTCGGATAATTTCAGTGGCCGCCTGCTTGATGGCTGCATCCTCCGGGGAAGCAGCATGCACGACAGGGGCAGATGCGAAAATTGCCCCAAAAGCAACGGCGATAGTGAATCGGTTGGTCAAGATGCGATGTCCTCCACGAGCGGATAAAAGCCGCCCGTGGAGATTATATCAAGCGGGAAGATCAGTCTTCGCGCGTGCTGGGCACGTTGCGTTCAGCGACGAAGCGTTCGAAATCTTCGCGGTCCTTGGCCTTGCGCAGCTTGGTCAGGTATTCATCGAAAGCCTGGCGCTCTTCGTCGAGCTTGCGCTTCATGGCTTCCAGCTCTTCGAGCTTGGCGCGGCGATACTCGTCAAAGGCTTCATTCCCGGTGGAGCTGTAGGCCGACCATGTGCGGTTCTTCCAGCCGCTGGTGGCTTTGGCGAAATGATCCGCGGCGTCCTTCGGGCTTTTCCATTGCGACCATGGGGCTTGCATTTCACTGGCTCCTTTCCAGACTTCACCATTCTTGTATCTCAGAAACAGGGCGCCGAGCCCGATTGGCCAAAACACGGCAAAACCGCCGACGACTGCCGCAATTTCATAGACCGACCAAGGCTTCTTTCCGGAGCGTGCGCCCCAGGATGAACCACGGCCGCCATCTTCCGCACTGGCATAAGCACTGTTATTCATGATGCCCCCTCCTTCTTTAGGGTGAGGAGCAAGTGGTGCGGCCATGACCCCACTTCAAGGGCGGCCTGCAATTGTAATCTTTCCCCTGCCCCTCACATTGGGTTAGAAGCCTATTTGAACCAAGGAATTGAAACATGCCCGCTTACCGTTCCCGCACTTCCACCCATGGCCGCAACATGGCCGGCGCCCGTGGCCTCTGGCGCGCCACCGGCATGAAGGATGGTGATTTCGGCAAGCCGATCATTGCGGTGGTCAACAGCTTCACCCAGTTCGTACCCGGCCATGTGCATCTGAAGGATCTCGGCCAGATGGTCGCACGAGAGATCGAAGCGGCAGGCGGCGTAGCCAAGGAATTCAACACCATCGCTGTCGATGACGGCATCGCCATGGGCCATGACGGCATGCTCTATTCGCTGCCGTCGCGCGAGATCATCGCGGACAGCGTCGAATACATGGTCAATGCGCATTGCGCCGATGCGATGGTGTGTATTTCGAATTGCGACAAGATCACGCCGGGCATGTTGATGGCTTCGATGCGGCTGAACATCCCCGTTGTGTTCGTCTCCGGTGGCCCGATGGAAGCCGGCAAATACATCGCGCCGAAGACCGGCAAGACCGTGGCACTCGACTTGGTGGACGCCATGGTGGCGGCGGCGGATGACAAATATTCCGACGAGGAAGTAGCTGTCATCGAACGCTCTGCCTGCCCCACTTGCGGCTCATGCTCCGGCATGTTTACTGCCAATTCGATGAACTGTCTGACGGAAGCGCTGGGCCTTTCACTGCCGGGCAACGGCTCTACCTTGGCCACGCATTCGGATCGCCGCCGCCTATTCCTCGAAGCTGGCCATCTGGTGGTGGATTTGGCGCGCCGTTACTACGAGCAGAATGACGAAAGCGTGCTGCCGCGCAACGTTGCAAGCTTCAAGGCGTTCGAAAATGCCATGACGCTGGACATCGCCATGGGCGGTTCCACCAACACCGTACTGCACATCCTTGCAGCCGCGCATGAAGGTGGCATCCCCTTCACCATGGATGACATTGACCGGCTGTCGCGCCGCGTGCCTTGCGTGTGCAAGGTGGCACCCGCCAAGAGCGATGTTCACATGGAAGATGTGCACCGTGCCGGCGGGATCATGTCGATCCTGGGCGAACTTGAAAAGGCCAAGCTGATCCACACGGATGTGCCCACGGTTCACGCCGCCACGTTGGGCGATGCGATCAACCGCTGGGATATCGGCCGCACCAATTCTGAATCAGTGCGTGACTTCTTTATGGCCGCACCGGGTGGCGTGGTTACCACCGAAGCGTTCTCGCAATCACGCCGCTGGGACAGCCTTGATACCGACCGTGAAAAAGGCGCGATCCGCTCAGTTGAACACGCCTTCTCCAAGGATGGCGGCCTCGCCGTGCTGAAGGGCAACCTTGCGGTTGATGGCTGTATCGTGAAGACAGCGGGCGTGGATGAGTCTATCCTGAAATTCACGGGTCCGGCGGTCGTGTTCGAGAGCCAGGACAGTGCTGTCGCCGGCATTCTCAATGGAGATGTGAAGGCGGGCGATGTGGTGGTGATCCGCTATGAAGGCCCGCGCGGCGGCCCCGGCATGCAGGAAATGCTGTATCCGACGAGCTACATCAAGTCGAAGGGCCTGGGCAAAGCCTGCGCGCTGATCACCGATGGCCGCTTCTCTGGCGGCACGTCCGGTCTGTCGATCGGCCACGTTTCTCCGGAAGCGGAAGAAGGCGGGCTGATCGCGCTGGTACACAGTGGCGACCGGATCGAGATCGACATTCCAAACCGCACCATCAAGCTGGCCGTGCCGGATGAGGAACTGGCCAAGCGCAAGGCGATGCAGGAAGCGCGCGGAAAGGCCGCCTGGACGCCGATGAAGTCACGCCCCCGCAAGGTGACAACGGCGCTCAGGGCTTATGCGGCGTTTGCGACTTCGGCGGCCAAGGGGGCTGTGCGCAACGTACCTTAGGCGGCTTGGACGCGCGGCTTCGGGCTCGACAGCCGTGAGATCAAGGTGAAAGCAATGAGGGTAGCGACAAAGGCCAGCACCATCAGTGCTGTCGGCCTGTCGCTGTAGCCCATCAGCGCCTTCAGGAAGGTGCCGAGCAAGTTGCTGTCTGGGAGGAATGCGGACCAATCCCACATTTCTGTGGTCAGAGATTCCACGGCACCGCCTGCCTGCAGGAAGCGGGCGGCCTGAGCTGCCATGCCTGCGGCGAGAAGCGTGATGAGCCCTGTGGTCGCTGCAAATATCCAGCGCATCGGGATCTGCACGATGCCGTAATAGGTGATCAGCGAAACACAAGCCCCCAACGCCAGGCCCAAAAGCCCGCCCGTCAGCGACTGGATTGCAGTTGCGCCGCTTTCGGCGGACGCGCCGTAAAGGAACAGCACCACTTCCGAACCTTCACGCAGAACGGCGGTGGCCACGACAATGGCAATCGCCATCATCGGCCTTGATCCGCTGGCTGCCATCTGGCCGAGCTCGCGCAATTCAGCCGCGAGGTTGCGGCCCTGCCGCGCCATCCACCAGGTATGCCAGGCCAGCATGAAGACCGCCAGGATGAGGATGGTTGCATTCAGCATTTCCTGGCCATAACCGCCAAAGAGGTTGGCGATTTGCCCGGCAAAGACGGCCACGATCAGGCTGCCCACCACGCCTGCCGCAATGCCAAGCCAGATGTAGCGGCCCGCACGTTGCGCGCCACCTACAGCCGCAGCGACAATGCCGATGGCCAGTCCGGCCTCGAAGACTTCGCGGAAGACGATGATGAGTGCGCCGAGCATCTTATTCTACAATGATCTGGGCTTTGGCCTTGTCTTCATGAGGCTCATCCACGCAATCGTAAGTGCCCGGCTTGGCATTGAGAACCTTGACCATGATGGTGCCGCCAGCGGTGACCGGCTTTTCGATCTTCAGACCCTTGCATTCCAGCTCACCGGCAACATCGTTTTCGTTGATGAACTTGATGGTGAGCGCAGGGCCGGCCTTCACCTTCAAAACGGGCGGATCGAAATTCGTGCCCTTGAGCTTCCATTCGACAGGCTGGTCGTCCGCGCGCGCAACGCTAGCGGCAGTCAAAGCTGCTACTGACAGTGCAGCCACAAACAACATTCTCATAATCTAGCTCTCCCAAATATCCGATCAATATAGTCGGTTTATAACCCGAATTGTCAAGTCGGATATTTTGTCGGTTGCGGGAATGAAAGGGCTGTTCAAGCCGTAAGGCAGCCTTGACGCGTCATGGCAGTTTCGCAATTCTCGTTCAAACTGGTGGCAGAAGCCGCCTTACGGGGAGCAAACAATCATGACATTCAAAAGCCAATTGATGGCCGCCTCAGTGGTGCTTTTTGCATTTGCCACCGCCCCCGCAATGGCGGGCGAGATCAAGCTGCTCTCCATGAACATGTGGGGTGCGGGCGCCAATGCGAACAAGCCGATCGATGAAACGGTCGCTGTCATGAAGGCATCCGGCGCTGACATTATCGGTGCGTTGGAGACCGTCCCTGAGCCTGACCCTTGTGAAGCCGGCACCGCCAATTGCATTCCCGGCGACCAGAGCCGCGCTGCGGATATTGCCAAAGCGCTTGGCTATCATGTGCATGAATTCAAGCACGGCACCGAAAACCACTGGGCGGATGCCGTGATCACCAAATATGAGATCGGCAAGGAAACACCCAATGGCGTTGGTGTTGAGCTGAAAGTCGATGGCAAGAAGGTGGTGGTTTACGCCATGAACCTGAATGACGCGCCCTATGTGCCCTATCAGCTGCTCGGCATTGAATATGGCAAATTCCCTTTTATCAAAACCGCAGACGAAGCGGTGACCTTTGCCAAGCAGGCGCATGGCAAGGCGCTGGAGCTGCTATTGGCCGATGTGGCTTCCGAGCAGGATGCGGCGGCACAATTCATCATGGGTGATTTCAACGAGCCGAGCGTGCGCGATTGGACTGACGCGACAGTGGCCGCCAAGCTGCAACCCATCGCTGTCAAATGGCCCTTCACCTCAGGCCTGGAAGCCCAAGGCTTCACCGACACATTCCGGGCGATCTATCCGGACCCGGTGGCCAAGCCCGGCATTACCTGGACGCCGACGACAGAGGCCAGCGATACGACTGACCATCATGACCGCATAGATTTCATCTTTGCCAAAGGCAAGGATTTGCAAATCAAGTCGGCGGGGATTGTGGGCGAGAAAGCTCCAGAAGCTGATCTGGTTGTGAGCCCGTGGCCTTCAGATCACCGCTCGACGATGGCGGTGATCGAAATCAAGTAACAGATTTCAGTGCCTGGTCTTCACGGCATTCCGCAAGCCGTGGAGCTGATCGAGCAGATGCAACGCCACGCTGATGCCGGCGCTGTTCACGCCGAGATCTTCTTCAAGATCGTGGATCAAATGCGCGCGGGCCACATCGGCTTCGGTGAAGGCTTCGCCTTGGGCGGCTTCTGACGGGATCAGCCATTCTTCTGACAGCCAGACATCCAGTGTCTGATCATCGATGCTGGCTTTGGCCAGGAATTCCCTGCGTTTGAGAATCATGATTTCACCTCTGCGCGCGGATCGCCTTCCGGCTCCCACGTCTTCAGGAATTCATTGAGCTTTGCATCCGGCACTTTGGGCATCACGATCTTCAGCCGCACGATCTGATCGCCCTTGCCGGCTACGCCCTTGCCCTTCAGGCGCATCTGGGTGCCGGTGGAGCTGCCGGGCGGAATGTTTAGCATCACAGCACCGGAGGCTGTGGGCGTGCGCACCGGGCCGCCCAAGGCCGCCTCTTTGATCGAGACAGGCAAGTCGAGCAGAATGTCGTTGCCCTCACGGGTGAAATCCGGATGGCGGGCCACTGTCACTTCGATCAGTGCATCGCCTGATCCGCCGGTGCCATGGCTGGGTTGGCCTTTGCCCTTGAGGCGGATCGATTTGCCGGTTTCGATTCCTGCTGGAATCTTCACATCGAGATTTGAACCATCGGGCAGCGTGATACGCTGGCTGGCGCCATTGATGGCATCGAGGAACGAAACAGTCAGGCGGTAATTCACATCGGCTCCCCGCGCATTGCGGCGCGCTTGCGTTTGCCGCGCGAACATATCCGCCAGCACATCGTCAAAACCATCAAAATCAGAAAATCCTCCCGACGACTGGTAACGGGGATTAGCTGCGCCAGCGCCCGCATAGTCGCGGTAATATTGGCGTGGCTGCGGTTTTTCATTGCCGGCGGCGTCGATGACGCCCGCATCATACTTGGCGCGCTTCTCATTGTCAGACAGCAGATCATTGGCCGCATTCAGTTCCTTGAAACGTTCCTCGGCTTTCTTGTCGCCAGGGTTCAAGTCTGGGTGACTTTTTTTCGCCAACTTGCGATAGGCCGTGCGGATGTCATCGGTTGAAGCCGACTTGCCAACACCCAGAATTTCATAGGGATCGCGCACGCGAAATTTCCTTTCGCGCCTAATGTAAGCGCAAGACCTGATAAATCAAGTTTTCGAGGGTAAGGATGGTGGGCGACGTAGGACTCGAACCTACGACCCGCTGATTAAGAGTCAGCTGCTCTACCACCTGAGCTAGTCGCCCATCCTTCATTCCTGTGTGCCAAGGCCCACCAGAACTCGGCGGGTCTTAGGCGAGAGAACGTAGCTTGTCCACCCCTGTTTCGGGGAAATTCAGGGTTGGGAAAAACAGCTTAACCGGAAGGCTTTTAGATCACCAACCGCAATTGGCGCGTACCCATTTGACAGAGGCCCAGCCATCAATCGACGAATCCGATTCAGAGGCCAAACGGTACCAGCCGCCCTTGCGGTCGAAGATTTCGACACGGTCGCCGTTGAAAAGTTCGCCGATCTGACTGGCGGATGCCTTCGGCCCGGCACGCACGGCAAGGAAGCCTGCACCCGTGGCGGGGTTGTAGTGGCGCGAGAGGCCGTGGACGGTTCCTTCGCACATGCCGGCGAAGGCCGACGGTGCGGAAATGCCGATGAGCAAGGCAGTGGTGAGTGAAAGACGGATCAAGTTTGACATGGTTTCCTCCTGTTGATGGAGCAGAACTATGATCTTCGTCCTGAACCCCTCATGAACAAAAAAGCCGGGCACATGGCCCGGCTTTGAAAATTCTGTTTGGTCGTTCAGGCCTTTTCGGTGCCTGACATCTTGGCGACTTCGGCAGCGAAATCGTCCTCGGCCTTTTCGATGCCTTCACCCAGCTGGAAGCGCACATAGCCAGTGATGGTGATGTCGCCACCCGCAGCCTTGCCGGCTTCGCCTGCGGCCTGCGTCACCGTCTTGGCGCCGTCATGCACGTAAGCTTGCTCGAGCAGGCAGTTTTCCTTGGCATAAGTCTTGAGGCCCGAAGCCACGATCTTTTCCATCACATTTGCGGGCTTGCCAGCGTTCTTTTCTTCGAGAACAGCAGCTTCGCGCGCCAGCACATCCTTGGGGATCGATTCAAGGTTCATGGCGATGGGGTTGGTGGCAGCGATGTGCATCGAGAGCAGACGGCCAAATTCAGCCACCTGTTCGGCCTTGCCTGCTGATTCCAGCGCAACCAGCACACCGATCTTGCCCATGCCGGGTGCCACCTGGTTGTGGACGTAGGAGCCGATGACGCCCTGCTTCACCGAGAGAGCTGCCGTGCGGCGCACCGTCATGTTCTCGCCGATGGTGGCGACCATTTCAGCAACGAAGGTTTCAACCGAATGCGCCGTGCCCGGATACGGCATGACCTTCAGCTTTTCAGTGGAGCTGTCAGCGGCCAAAGCCAGCTTCGAAATCTCGGCCACCATGGCCTGGAATTTCTCGTTACGCGCCACGAAGTCGGTTTCGGAATTCACTTCAACGACAGCAGCCGTGGTGCCCTTGACGCAGATGCCAACGAGGCCTTCAGCGGCCACGCGGGTGGATTTCTTGGCGGCCTTGGCCAGGCCCTTGGCGCGCAGCCAATCAATTGCTTCTTCGATGTTGCCGCCGGTCGCGGTGAGCGCGGCCTTGCAATCCATCATGCCGACGCCAGTTTTTTCGCGCAGGTCTTTCACCAGTGCAGCGGTGATCTCAGCCATGTTTGAACCTCTTCAAAAAAGGAAAAGCCGGGCGCGCTTATGCACGCCCAGCATGATTAGTGAAATTAAGCTGGCAGAGCTTCGGCGACGGGCTGTTCAGCAGCGCCTGCATCCACGGGCGAGCCGTGCTGCGACTTTTCGATGCCTTCGAGAACAGCCTTCGAAACCAGTTCGCAATAGAGCGCCACGGCACGGGCCGCGTCGTCATTGCCAGGGATCGGGAAGGTCACACCGGCCGGATCCGAATTGGTGTCGATGATGGCCACAACCGGAATGCCCAAACGATTGGCTTCCTTGATGGCGATCTGTTCCTTGTTGGTGTCGATCACGAACAGCAGGTCGGGCGTGCCGCCCATGTCCTTGATGCCGCCCAGCGACTTTTCGAACTTGTTCTTGTCGCGGGTCATGTTGAGGACTTCGCGCTTCTTGAAACCAGCGCCCTGCTTTTCCAGCACTTCGTCAATGCGGCGCAGCGCCTTGATCGAACCCGAAATGGTCTTCCAGTTGGTGAGCGTGCCGCCGAGCCAGCGGGCATTCACGTAATACTGGGCGCAACGCTTGGCGCTTTCAGCAATCTGCTCAGCAGCAGAACGCTTGGTTCCGACGAACAGCACGCGGCCTCCCTTGGCCACGGTGTCAGAGATTGCTTCGAGTGCCTGATGGAGCAACGGAACTGTCTGCGACAGGTCCATGATATGGATGCCATTGCGCACGCCATAAATGTAGGAGCCCATCTTGGGGTTCCAGCGATGCGTTTGGTGTCCGAAGTGAACGCCGGCTTCCAAGAGCTGGCGCATTGTGAAATTCACAGCCATTTTAGTTCCTTTTCCGGTTAATCCTCTGCGGATGGTGTGATTGGCGGAATGCCAACACCGGAAGGACGGCCTCTATGAGGGGCTTGCGCCCGTGAGACAATCCAAACACCCGCATGTGGTTTTGAACGGCCCGCCTCTAGCATCGCAGTGCAATGAAGGCAAGGCCGCTGTTTCAGGCGATAAATTTCGCTTTGGCGATTTCGGCAGCCGTTTCGGCCTTGGACCAGGTGCCGGTTTCCACGCCATTAGCCAGACGTGCACCGCCTGGGCCTTTAACCCAGACATTCCAATGCCATACGGCTGATTTGCCAGAGCCGCCGCGCGAGGTGATCTTTACTTCCAAATCATCAGAATTGTATTTCATCAGCGGCATATGGCACGGGACTCGAGAGAATCCTAGTCAGTGTTTCCGGGCCAGTGTCACGCCATCGCCGATCGGAACCATTGAAAGCTGAACTCTTTCATCAGCTTGGATCTTGGCATTCAGGCTGCGCAAGGCGTTGGTATCGGCGTCTTTCTTGATGGGATCAGCGACATCGCCACCCCAGAGCACATTGTCGATCATCATCAGGCCGCCCGCGCGCAAAAGTTTCAGGCCGCCTTCGTAATAGGAATCATAGGAGGATTTATCGGCGTCGATGAACATCAGGTCGAATGTGTCGGCTTTGCCCGCGGCCAGCAGCTCGTTGATCACGGCGGTGCCACCGGTCAGGCGCAGGTCCATCCGCGCGGCCACACCTGCTTTAGCCCAGTAACGCTTGGCGACGGAGGTGTAGTCTTCGCTCACATCGGCGCAGACGAATTTCGCGTTACAAGCGAGCGCCATGGCAAGACTGGAATAACCGGTGAAGGTTCCGATCTCCAGGACGTGCTTGGGTGCCACTAGAGATGCCAGCATGGCCATGAAGGCACCCTGCTCCGCTGCGATCTGCATGCCGGAGTTGGAGAGCTTGGAAGTTTCCTCCCGCAACTCGGCCAGCACTGCTGGTTCGCGATAGGCTACGCCCCGGTAATAGGCGAAGACCTCTGGTGTGAGGTTCAGGGTTTCAGTGGCCATCAGTTTCAACCTTGCGCGACAGACGTGTGTAGAGCCAGCCGGTGCCCACCAGCGTGAGGCCCATGCCCATGACAGAAGCGATCTGCCAGAGGCCACCCAATTGCCAGAGGTCGTAGATAAAGGTCTTGGCCAAGGCGAGCACCATCACGGCGAGGCCGCCATAGCGCAAGGCCGCGTCGTTGCGTTTGAAGCCCGCAACCAGAAGACCAATGGCAAAGACCAGCCACAGCGCCGACATGGCATAGGATTCGGCGTCCGAGATGAAGGGGATGCCCAACACCGGGCCTTCGAAGATGCGCTTCAGTTCGAGACTGAGGAACACCAGGACGAAGAGCAGCGCGAAGGCCGGCAATTCCTTGCCCACCTTTGGCCAATTTGCCAGCTGGCGGGCGCGCGCCGCAGCGACCATTGCCACAGCGGGTGCGAGGTAACCCAGCCAGAGACCGTTGAAGATGGTGCCGCCAGCGATGGCTTGCGGGTCGATCGCAGGATTGTAGCGCGCGAGATTGCCGAGCAGCCAGGAGAGCCCCAAAAGGCCCGCCAAGGCGAGCACGCCGATACGCAGGCCATCGGATGGCCACTTCCAGCAGGCAGCGGCCCAAAGCCCCGCCAGAGCCGTCCAGGCCAGCGTCAGCACGTAGAATTCCAGCGCGGATGGATTGTGCGAGAGGACCGGGCCTTCAAACAGGCGCATCACGGCAAGCGAGACATAGATAAAGATCATGAACAGGCCTGCCCCGCGCAAGACTTCGCGCAGGTCCGGCAATTCCAAGGCTTCGAAGCGCCGTGCGATCAGCAGGATCAATCCGGCAGGCAGCAGATAGGCCAGGATCAGGCTGTTGAAGACAGGGCCGCCCTCAATGGCCGTAGCATTGAACAACGGACTGTAGATCCACAGACAGCCAAACAACAGCGCGAGGCCGGACATGGCGAGCAGCACGCGTGCACCCCATTTGGCGATCAGGCTGGAATAGAAGCCCTGGCGGTAGCACAGGCCCACCGCAGCGCCGAGCCAGGCCGACACATGGCAACCCAATTCCAGCAGATTGAATTCCCCATTGGGCTCGTAGCCGGAAATGAGGGCGCGCAATTCGACTGAGACGAGTGAAATCGCCAGGCCCAGGCTCAAGCCTTCGAAGCTCACGCGGGCTTTGAAATTCTTTGGGTCGGCGCGCAGCAGATGCGAAGCGGCATAGAACAGCAGCACGGGCACCCCATAACCATAGAGGCCCCAATGCTTGCCCCAGGGCAGCGCATCCAGAGTCTCCGGCGCAAAGGTGTGGCGGGCGAAGAGCAGGATTGAAGCGACAGCACCGAGTGCGGCGGCAATGCGTGCCACAGCGGGCGACGCGAACAGGCGTTGCAGCAGTACATAGGCCATGCTGAGGCCCGCGATGACCAGCACAAGCCAGACATTCTGGGTCAGGCGGTCAGCGGCGAAAACGAGCAGGATCGCCGAGGCGCCGATGAGCAGCGCGGTGGGCGTGCCGCCTTCCCGTCGCAACCAAGCAAGGCCGAGCAAGGCCGCTGCGGCAGCGATGCTGATCCAGGCCCAGCTTTGAGCCGACAGATAGGCATCAGAGCAAAGCCAGCCGTGCAAAATGTAAAGCACAGGAGAGGCAGCCGCCAACAGAGCCCACGAAAAGGTTTCCGACTTGCGCAGGAAACCTGCTGCACCCAAGGCTGAAAAGCCTACGAGGGCCACAAACACGGCGGTCAGATAACGCGGCATCTGGCCGGTGACGAAGCCCATCGCATCAATGGAAGACAGTTGCTGGCCCCACACAGTTGCGGCCATTTCCTGCATGACTTCGGGAGCGACCCAAAGCCGCAAGACGAGCAACGTATAGCCGGCGGCAAACAAAGCAGCATGGCTTTTGCCCTGTTTGAACCAGCCGAAGGCAGAGACTCCCGCCATGCCGATGCCGAACAGGATCACGGCCTTCAGTGCGAATAGCGATATGGGCAGCATGGAGCCGAGGATGAGCGCGCCCGCTGCCATGCCGGCCAAAGCCAGCACAAGCTCAGGTGCCGCCTTGTCCAGCGACTCGATAGTGCCGGAAGCTGCCGAGAAAACCTTGCGAGGATTCACGGCAAAGACGCTGATGGTGCCCAGCGCCAGTGCGAACAGGCCAATGACCCAGGTTGAAGTTTCATCCATGCCTTGCGAGGTGAGCCACAGCATGGACCACAGGAAGGACATGAGCACCGACACGAAGCCCAGCCAAAGCCATGGCCTTTGCCGCAGGATGGCGAAGCAGGCCGCGAGGATCACAAAGAGGTAGATGAAAAAGCCAAGTGCCTGAGGGTGCGGTGACACCACCATGGCTGGCGCGCCATAGGCACCCAGCAGTCCTACGGCGGCGATCAGCGGCCCTTGCCGCAGCGATAGCAGCAGTCCGCCGAAGGCGACCAGCGCAAGCCCAATGAAGGCCGCTGTTGGCCCCAACAGATCATAAAGCGCATAGGCAGCATAGACTGAGCCAAAGGCGGTGACGAGACCACCGGCAGACAGGCCAGCCGGGACATAGGATTTATCATCCTTGATGGAGCGGCGCGCATATTCGCCAACCGCGACCAGGACGCCGCCCAGCAGCAAGCCGACAAGAATGCGAACGATGGGTGGCACCAGATTATGCTGCGCAGCGTAGCGCACAAAGAGCAGACCGGCCAACGCCACAGCCGC
Source organism: Aestuariivirga litoralis (assembly GCF_015714715.1). Taxonomy (NCBI): domain Bacteria; kingdom Pseudomonadati; phylum Pseudomonadota; class Alphaproteobacteria; order Hyphomicrobiales; family Aestuariivirgaceae; genus Aestuariivirga; species Aestuariivirga litoralis. The sequence continues at coordinate 959,763 of NZ_WAHS01000001.1, forward strand.
GGCACCCAGCCAGACGAACAGGCGGGTGGTCAGCAGGTTTTCAATATTGAACGATTTCGAAGGCGGCGGCAGCGCTGGCTTCAGAGGTTCAGGCCGCGCGCTGGCAATTGAGGCCGCTGCAGCCGCCTTGGCAGCAAGCGCTGGCGCGGGCGCCTTTACCTCGGCCGGCTTCGGCTCGGCAGGCGCCTTGACGGAAGTCGGTGCTGCAACGGGTTCGGCTTTAGCAGGTGAAGCGGCATTCTTTGGAGTTTCAAGTTTCTCGCGCAAGGCCAGCAATTCTTCCAGCTTGGTTTCAATCTGGCTGAGCCGGAATTTCAGGTCTCCCACCTGGCGCAGGGCGATGACGGCAACGACCAGTGCGGCCAGAACAAGCAGGTATGTCATGAGGCAGCTCCGATCAACACCACACTCTCCTGCTCATTGGGATCGGTGCGGGCAATCAGCGCTTTGGCCGGCTTGTCACCGGGATTGTAGGGCTGGTGCGGCACGCCGGCAGGGATATAGACATAATCGCCCGCCTCCACCCGCGAGGTAAATTCCAGATTGGGGCCGTGGTGAAACTCGGTCACGCCCTCCATCTGGTAGATCGCGGTTTCATGGTTCTCGTGATAATGCGGCTTGGCCTTGGCGCCGGGTGGGATCACCAGCATGTGCATGCAGATGCCGGTTGAATTTGAACTCTCGGCGGAGACGCCGCTGAAATAGTCGAGGCCCTGCTTGCCGTGAAAACCTTCACCGCCGCGGATCACCTTGCATTCCTTCATCGCCGTCTCCCCATTTCGCGTATCATTGCAAAAAAGCAATGGCTTGCCTATGTCTCTCGTGATGCTTGCCCGCAACGAAATTGAAGTCAAAATTTCCCATGCCGACCCGGTGGCATGGGAGGCGAGCGCGGGGTTGACGGCCTATCCCGATGCCCTGGCGCGGATGGAATCGGTTGCTGCGGGGATTGCCGCCGGGTCCGAACCTGAACGCGTCTGGCTGCTGGAGCACCCTGCCCTTTATACCGCTGGCACCAGCGCCAAAATTGAGGACCTGGTGGAGCCCAACCGTTTCCCGGTTTTCGATGCCGGGCGTGGCGGGCAATATACCTATCATGGCCCGGGCCAGCGCGTGGCCTATGTGATGCTGAATCTGGCCAAGCGCGGCGGCGATGTGCGCGCCTTCGTGGCAGCGCTGGAAAACTGGATCATGGCCACCCTCGCGGAGTTTGGCGTGCAGGGCGAGCGGCGCGAAGATCGCGTCGGCATCTGGGTGCGCCATGATGGTGGGGAAGACAAGATCGCAGCTTTGGGCATTCGCGTGCGGCGCGGTGTGACCTTTCATGGCATCAGCCTGAATGTGTCTCCCGATCTCAACCACTTTTCCGGCATCGTGCCCTGTGGTGTTTCCGAACATGGGGTGACCAGCCTTGCCGCGCTGGGCGTCAACGTCACGCTGGCCGATGTGGATGCCGCATTGCGCCGGACATTTGTGCCGATTTTCGGGCCGATTTCCCAACAGTAACTTGCACCCAGAAACCCCGCTGGTAGGTTGCGCGCCCTAACCAGGAGGATTCGATGAAGCTTTATTTCTCACCCGGTGCCTGCTCGATGGCGCCGCATATTCTGCTCAATGAACTGGGCAAGAAGTTCGAGATCGAAAAGGTCGATCTGCGCGAGAAAAAGACCGCCAGCGGGAAGGACTACCGCAAGATCAATGCCAAGGGCTATGTGCCCGCCATCGAAATGAAGAAGGGCGAAGTGCTGACCGAAGTCGGCACCATCCTGCAATATCTGGCCGACAAGGCAAAGGCCACGAAGCTGCTGCCGAAGGCCGGCACCAAGGCGCGCTACCACGCCATGGAAATGCTGAACTTCGTGTCGTCAGAACTGCACAAGGGCTATAGCCCACTGTTCAATCCCGGCGTTCCGGCCGAGGGCAAGGATGCGCTGCGCCAGCGCGTCGCTTTGCGCCTCACTTGGCTCAATGATCTACTTGCCAAGCAAAAATTCGTCTCCGGCAAGAGTTTCGGTGTGGCTGATGCCTATGCCTTCACCGTGCTGAACTGGAGCCCCGGCTTGGGCGTTGATCTCACACCCTTTGCCAATATCCAGCGCTTCATGGCCGACATGGCCAAGCGCCCTTCGGTGAAGAAGACACTCGCGGCGGAAGCTGCAGCGAAGTAATCCCACGGCAGGGCACGGGGCTTGAGCTTCCGTGCCTTGCTATTGCAGTTCGGCCTCCGCGGCCTTGGGCAACGGCTCGTAGCCATTGTCCTTCAGGAATTGCGCCAGTGCCTTGGGGATGGGAATGGCCTGCAATTTATCCTCTGGGCAATCCTCAACCCTTGCACCCGTGGTGCAGGTTTGCGGACCGAAGGTACTTTCCGTGTCATAGTTTTTCAGGAACTTGCCCCACGCTTCATCGCCCTGCCCCAGCCTGATCTTGGCGGCAACCCAGGCGGCGAGGAAGCCATTGCCTTTCCACAAATCAGCATTCAGCTTGGCCTGAAATTCCATCGCCGCCAGATCCTGAACAAGGCGCGGGCGCATGTCGGCATCGCCGCTCAAATCCTTCAGCGCGCCATCATAGACTTCGTAAATCTTCACCGGCGCATAGGAACAGGCATAACAATCGAAGGCATAGAGAAACGCGTTATCCACGCCAATCACTTCCAGTGAGTCGTCGTTGTTGACGTCTTCGTAGCTGAAGCCTTCACCGTCTTGGCCATCGGCACTCACCAGTGACCAGTTCTTGTCCTGGTCAATGCGGGTGGCGAAATAGGTCAAGGTGCAGCAATGCGCCCCGCCGGTAAAATTCTTGACGATGACGACCTGACCTTCGGGCCCGGCAAGATTATCCACCAGGGCCGCCGTGAAGAAATCTGGATTATCGAACTCGTCCGGCCCCAGGCTCGCATCGTCGGATGCATCCTTGCCAATATCGACGCGGAAATCGCCCTCGGCATCATGGCCCTCAATCACGGTATGCGCGCTGTCCTTGCTGTCCTTTGAGACATAGACCCGAGCCTTGACCGTATCCGAAGAGAGCGCGAGCGGCTTCTTGAGGGTGTAGGGCTTAAACTCGACCTTGCCGTCTGCCGGCCGCTGCCAGACGGTTTCAATATAGTTGGCTCCCTGCGAGAGCAACGCATCTGACGGAAGGCTGGTAAAGACCTGGTCCGGATCATTCTTCTTCAGATTGGAGATTGAGTTTACGTTATAAGGCCCAGAAATGACGCCATAATATCCACTATTGGAGGATACGACGCGCACGCCCTTCTGGCCTGCTTGCACGCGGGCAATGCCAATGGCCACGTCCTTGTCCTGGCTGGAGGCAATGGCCAGCCATCGCTGTTTGCCACTGAGTTTGAGGTTTTCCGCCGAAGCGGCGCCGCAGATGACAAGTGCTGCCATTGCCAGAAGGATTTTAAACCATTTCATCAATCTGCCTCGCAATCCCCCAGCCTTTAACTTTGTCTAGAATTGTGCCGGGTGCAAGGCACACAGCGAATTTGCCCCCCAGAGACAAAGCGTCTAAACCCCGGCCCATGAACGCTCCTTTGAAAGCCCATAACCCCAAGGTGGGCCTGGTGCAGCTCGGCTGCCCGAAAAATCTGGTCGACAGCGAACGCATTCTCACCCAGCTGCGCGCCGAAGGCTATACGATTGCGCCCGGCTATGATGATGCCGATGTGGTGATCGTCAATACCTGCGGCTTTCTTGACAGCGCCAAGGCCGAAAGCCTCGCCGCCATCGGCGAAGCGATGGAAGAAAATGGCCGCGTGATCGTGACCGGCTGCTATGGCGTCGAGAAGGATGTGATCAACGCCACGCATCCCGGCGTGCTCGCCGTCACCGGCCCGCATCAGTATGAGCAAGTGGTGGAGGCGGTGCATGCCGCCTTGCCGCCGGTGCATGACCCGAAATTCGATCTGGTTCCACCGCAGGGCCTGCATCTCACACCCCGTCACTATTCGTATCTGAAGATTTCCGAGGGCTGCAACAACCGCTGTTCCTTCTGCATCATTCCGGCAATCCGTGGTGATCTCGTGTCACGCCCGATGGCGGCGGTGATGTACGAGGCGGAGCGTTTGGTGAAGGCCGGCGTGAAGGAGCTGCTGGTCATTTCGCAGGACACGTCCGCCTATGGCGTGGACATCAAATATGCCACGTCGAAGTTCAAGGGCCGCGAGCTGCGCGCCAAGTTCTACGACATGTGCAAGGAATTGGGCGATCTCGGCGCTTGGGTGCGCCTGCATTATGTTTACCCCTACCCACATGTGGATGATGTGATCCCGCTGATGGCGGAGGGCAAGATCCTTCCCTATCTCGACATCCCGTTCCAGCATGCCAGCCCGCAAGTTCTCAAGAACATGCGCCGCCCGGCGAACCAGGAAAAGGTGCTGGAGCGCCTGGCCAAGTGGCGCGGCATCTGTCCGGACCTCGCTGTGCGTTCCACTTTCATCGTGGGCTTTCCCGGCGAGACAGATGAGGATTTCGAATATCTGCTGCAATGGCAGAAGGAAGCGCGTCTGGAGCGCGTGGGCTGCTTCAAATATGAGCCCGTGTCTGGTGCAAAAGCCAATGACCTTGGCTTGCCGCAAGTGCCAGACGAAGTGAAGGCCGAGCGCTATGCGCGCTTCATGGAAAACCAGCAGCAGATTTCAGAAGAAATCCTGGCCTCGAAAGTGGGCCGCGAGATCGACGTGCTGGTCGACGGCATTGATACTGAGAATGATGAGGCGGTCGCACGCTCGCAATGGGATGCGCCGGAGATTGACGGCAATGTCTTCATCCCCGGCGCCACCGACCTGAAGCCCGGTGATATGGTCCGCGTACGGATTACCGAGGCCGAAGAATATGATCTGGTGGGTGAGCGGGTCTGAGCCCGCTCACTTACATTATCAGGGTGCTTTTACGGTGGGCGTCACGTCGATGAACGGCGTGGCTGAGCCGGGCACCATGGTGGTGGGTAATTCGCCGTTCCAGCGTTCGGCCTTGGTCAAATCCACCAGCAGCGGATTGTTGGCCAAAGCCGCGGCACGCAAGCGGATGGCATCGGCCGTGGCTTCGCCTTCGATCTTGGTCTTGTAAGCGGAGGCATCAGCCTCGGCCTTCACGCTGCTGGCGCGGCCCTGGGCCTGGGTGACGGCGATATCGGCCTTGATCTTTTCCTGCTGCAGGTTCTGTTCCTGCTTCTGGACTTCAACCTGCGCGGTCATGCGCGCCTCGACGGCTTGTTCATAGGCGCTGGAGAAGTTGATGTTCTCGACCTGCACGCTGTCGATCATCACCGGGCCATCGGTCACCTTGGAAATGGCGTCAGACACATCCTTGTTGAATTTGGCGCGGTTCTGAATGACGGACACGGCATCATACTGGCCAAAGACGGTCTTGATTTCCTGGGGTGCCTTTCTGGCGATCACACGGTCGGCCAGAGCTTCAAGCGATCCATAGTTCGCATAGACATTGGCGACTTCGCTCTCCGGCACATGGAAGTTCACGGTGACACGCATATCGGCCGGCTGCTGGTCACGGGAGTAACCCTGCATGACCGGAAGGCCGCCACCATTTTCCTGGTCACTGCCCCAACGGACCACCTGCTGGCGCAGGCTGATCTTTTCGACGCGCTGCAGAAACGGCACCTTGAAATGCAGGCCGGGGCCGGTGACGGTGCTCAGCGCACCATTGGTCAGGAGAATGCCCCGGTCGCCCTGGTCCACCGTGTACCATGAGTTCATCAGCGCGAGAACGCCTGCAATCAGAATTACAATAACGGCCACGCCGGAGCGCATGATGCCGGGTGAAAACGGCAGCGGCGGTTGCGGCGTGCGGTTATTGTTATTCTTGGACCAAATGTCGGACATTCATTTCCCCTGGTTTGTAAACATTTTGTAATACATGGGTACGGGCTGTCAGTTTTTCAACAGGGACAGGAATTTTACTGTGCCCTCAAAATCCGCCTTGCGGTTGGCGCGGCGGCGGGCGGCTTCATGGTCTTCGCCCCAGGTGCTGATCTGGTAGTCCTCATCCACATGGGCTGCGGCCCAGCCGGAGGCAGAGTCGATGGCGCCTGAATGGATCATCAGAGCCAGCAAGGCCGAGCCTGTGAGCGTTGTGAGGTTGTGGACGGCGGTGAGTTTGAACGCATCGAGGCCCGCAATATGCGCTTCAACGGCCCGCAAGGCGGCTTCCGGCTGTTTCACATAGATGATGCCACTGGCACCCAGGAAGCGGGCATCCAGAGCCTGCTTGGCCCAATCCAGAATGGGGTCCCAGGCGGCGGCTTGCAGCGCCACCAGCTTTTCCGGCGCATCGGCGCGGTAGAAGACCAGATCTGAACCGGCGAAGCCTACGACCTCTCCTGCCACATGAGCGCGCTCCGGCCCTGCCCGGTCGATGGCCGTGTTGGCCAGTTTGGTGAGTGGCATTAGAGCGGGGTTGATCAACTTCTCTTGCGCGCGCCATTCGTCGGCCACCGCTTCGGCAAGTGGATGAGTGGGCAGCGAGAAGGCGGCCTTCAAAGGTGTTTTGACGGCGCGGCCATCGAGCAGGATCTTGTTACCCTCGCCCACGGCCACGTCCTTGTAGAAACGGCGCGGCAAGGGCCGGTCCACCTTGTCCTGGCTCAGGCGTTCCCAGCGCTGATCTTCGGTCTCGTCAGTCATCAAAACGCTCCGCGTTAAAGCCCAGGGCTTCGAAGGTGTGGAGCATATGGTCTGGCATCGGGGCGGTCACATCAATCTGGCCGCCGCGTGGATGCGGGAATTGCAGGCGGCGGGCGTGCAGATGCAAACGGTTGGCAATGCCTTCGGACAGGCCTTCATCGCCGCCATATTTATTGTCACCCAGAATGGGTGTGCCGATGTGATGCATATGGGCGCGCAGCTGGTGCTGTCTCCCGGTTTGCGGCTTCAGCGAAACCCAGCTCGCGGCCTTGCCGGATTTTTCCAACGTGTTGTAGAAAGTGATGGCGCGTTGCTCGTCATCTTCCTCGCCCTCGCGTGAGGCGCGCATGCGGTCGCCGTCTTCGCTGCGTGCCTTGATCAAGGCCACGTCGATCTTACCCTGTGCGGGATCAGGAGTGCCTTTGACCACGGCCCAATAGGTCTTCTTCACATTGCGGCTGGCGAACAGCTTGCCCAGCGATGCCGCCACGGCGCGGCGCTTGGCAATGACGATCACGCCGGATGTGTCGCGGTCCAGCCGGTGCACGAGCAGAGGTCGCTCGCCCAGTTCGACGCCCAATCCCATCAGCAAGCCATCGAGGTGGATACTCGTTTTGGTGCCGCCCTGCACAGCGAAGCCAGACGGCTTATTGAGGATGAAAATATCCTGGTCCTCATGCAGGACCATCGAAGCAAACAGCGCCCGCTCTTTGGCAGTAAGCGGCGGCACGTCTTCCTTGGGCGCATCGGCGGGGCGACGGTCAAAGGCCAGCGGTGGCACGCGGATTTCATCGCCCTTGGCGAGGCGGTGGTTGTTCTTGACCCTCCCCGTGCCGACGCGCACCTGGCCAGTGCGCGTAAGCTTATTGAGATAGGCAAAAGTGACTTGCGGAAAATGAACCTTGAACCAGCGGTCAAGCCGCATGCCATCCTCGTCGGCAGAGACTTCGTGGCGTTTTACCTCACTCATGCGGCGATGGCTCGGGCCAGCGCAAGACCGGCAAAGCAGGCCAGGATGGAAATGATGACGGAGGCCGCGGCGTAAAGCGCAGCGCCGGTGAAATCGCGGCGCTCAAACAGCACGGCAAAGTCCAATGCGAAAGCCGAGAAGGTGGTGAAGCCGCCGAGAATTCCGGTGGTGAGGAACAGCCGCATTTCGTTGGAGATGTTAAGCTTCAGCGCCATCAAGGCAGTGAGGAAGCCCATCACAAAGCAGCCGCTGATATTGATCAGCAGGGTGTGCAAAGGAAACTCCGTCGGATTGGCGCGGCCGATGCCAATGTTCATGCCATAGCGCAGCGCGGCGCCCAGCCCGCCGCCCACAAAAACCAGCACCGCATTCATCAGAACCAGCCCTTGCGCTTGAAATAGGCGATGGGCAGCAAGGCTGAAGCGATCATGAACACCACGGCAAAGGGATAACCCCATTCCCAATCCAGCTCAGGCATCGCCTTGAAATTCATTCCGTACACGGATGCCACCAGCGTGGGCGGCAAGAAGGCCACCGACGCCACAGTGAAAATCTTGATGATGTTGTTTTGCTCAATCGAAATCATGCCGAGTACGGCGTCGAGCAGGAACGAAATTTTGGCGGTCAGAAAGCCCGAATGGTCGGTCAGCGAAATGATATCGCGCTGGACAACCTTGATGCGAGCAAGCAGCTCGCGCTTGGGTTTGCTGGCCGGTTGATGATCCACCACGGCCTGCGCAAAGGCCATCATGCGCGAGATTGAAAGCAGACTTTCGCGCATCTTCGAGGTGAAGTCGCCCTCCTCGCCCACTTTGCCCAGCATCTCTTCCAGGTTCTTGGGGCGCGTGCGCCGCTTGCGCTTGGCATCGGGCCTGCGCAGGAACGATGTGGCGAAGACATGCTTTGAGGTTTCATCCACGATCAGGCCCACGCGCTCCAGATGGTCGGCGGCGCGGTCCACCACCGCTTCAATCAGGCTGATGAAGATGCCCCAGGCCTCGCTGCCATTGGCATGGCGCATCGCCTGTTTTACATACTGAGGAAAGGCCTGCGGATGGTGATAGCGGATGGTGACGATCTGCCGACCGGTGAGCACGAAAGTAACGGGGGAAGATTCGGGCCGGTCATCCTCGCCACGGCGGATCAGGTTGGCGGTCATGAAAGTGGCGCCGTCTTCTTGGTAAAGTCGGCTGGACGCTTCGATCTCGGCCAATTCACCACGGGTTGGAATATCAAGGCTGAGCACGCTTTCAACCTTGGCTTCTTCAGCCGGGGTGGGTGAGACCAGGTCAATCCAGACGGATTTTTTCAGGACAAGATCGCTCACTTCGGCCGGGTGGCCGACGAGGCAATCATCTGTAATTCCGTAGGCGTTCAGCATGATTTCATAAAGCCCCATCTGGGGTGAATCGCAAGGGCCTTGATCCATGGCCCTAGCTTGGGGCAAGGAGCTTCCATGTTAAAATCTATCCATATCATCGGGGCCGGAATGGCCGGATCGGAAGCCGCATGGCAAGCAGCCGAGGCAGGCGCAAAAGTGGTGCTCCACGAAATGCGCGGACTGACCAAAACCGACGTTCACAAGACCGATGGCTTTGCCGAGCTGGTCTGCTCGAACTCATTCCGCTCCGACGATAAGGACAATAATGCCGTAGGCCTGCTGCATGAGGAAATGCGAATGGCGGGCTCGCTGATCATGGCGATTGCCGAGCAGCACAAGGTGCCGGCCGGTGGTGCTTTGGCGGTGGACCGGGATGGGTTCTCCGAAGCGGTGACTGCAAAGATTTCAGCCCACCCGAACATTACCGTGGAACGCGGCGAGGTGGAGACCATTCCACCTGCCGATTGGGACAATGTGATCATCGCCACTGGGCCGCTGACTTCCGAACGGTTGGCCAAAGCGATTGGCAATTTGACGGGCGAAGAAGGCCTGGCGTTTTTCGATGCGATCGCGCCAATTGTGTATCGCGAGAGCATCGACATGGGCAAAGCCTGGTTCCAGTCGCGCTATGACAAGGTGGGCCCGGGCGGCAATGGCAAGGACTATATCAACTGCCCGATGGACAAGGCGCAGTATGAAGCCTTTGTCGCTGCGCTCATCGCGGGCGAGAAGACCGATTTCCGCGAATTCGAAAAGAACACGCCGTATTTCGATGGTTGCTTGCCGATTGAAGTGATGGCGGATCGCGGCCCGGAAACGCTGCGTCACGGGCCGATGAAGCCGATGGGCCTGACCAATGCGCATCAGCCCGATGTGAAAGCCCATGCGGTGGTACAGCTACGGCAGGATAATGCTTTGGGCACGTTGTACAATATTGTCGGCTTTCAGACGAAACTGAAATATGCCCAGCAGGTCGAGGTTTTCAAAACCATTCCAGGGTTGGAGAATGCGGAATTCGCCCGGTTGGGCGGTTTGCATCGGAACACTTTTCTTAATTCTCCCAAACTTTTAGATGATCAACTTCGCCTGAAGCTTGAACCACGTTTACGCTTTGCGGGGCAGATCACCGGCGTTGAAGGCTATGTGGAAAGTGCGGCGATGGGGCTGATGGCGGGGCGGATGGCTGCAGCGCAGGCGCAAGGCAAAGGCTTCACGCCGCCGCCGGCCACGACCGCGCATGGGGCGCTGATCAATCACATCACTGGCGGGCATATTGCCACCACTGAATCCCGCGCCAGCTTCCAGCCGATGAACATCAATTTCGGCCTGATGCCGCCGCCGGAGGTGAAGCGCGAGCCGGGCAAGAAGATGAGCTATGCCGACAAGGGCGTGGCGCGCAAGCACGCCTATACGAGCCGGGCGATGGGTGATTTCAGAAACTGGCTGGCTTCGAACGCTTAGGCCGCCTCACCGAGGAAACCGCCGGACTGGCGGTTCCAGAGGGCGGCATAGTGGCCGCCTCGCTTCAGCAGTTCATCATGCGTCCCCGACTCGACGATGCGGCCTTGGTCCAGCACGACCAGTCTGTCCATGGCAGCAATCGTGGACAGGCGGTGCGCAATGGCGATGACCGTGCGGCCTTCCATCAGGTCTTCGAGGCTGGTTTGGATCGCAGCTTCCACTTCGGAGTCGAGGGCGGATGTTGCCTCGTCCAGAATGAGGATCGGTGCGTTCTTCAGGATCACGCGGGCAATGGCGATGCGCTGGCGCTGGCCGCCTGACAGCTTCACGCCGCGCTCGCCGACATGGGCCTCAAAACCCTTGCGGCCTTTCCAGTCGGTCAGGTGGTCAATAAATTGCAGAGCGTGCGCCTGTTTGGCAGCGGCGGTCACTTCGGCACGGGTGGCGGAACGGCGGCCATAGGCGATGTTGTCATGCAACGAGCGGTGCAACAGCGAGGTATCTTGCGTGACCACCGAAACATGCTGGCGGATACTGGCCTGGGTGAGCTGGGCCACGTCCTGCCCATCAATGGTGATGCGGCCCTGCTCCAGCTCGTAGAAGCGCAGCAGCAAGTTGACGAGGGTTGATTTGCCTGCGCCTGAGCGCCCGACAAGTCCGATGCGTTCGCCGGGGCGGATATGCAGCGACAGGTCTTCGATGATGCCGCCTTTGCGGCCATAGTGGAATGAGATGTGATCGAAATTGATGTCGCCCTTGGTGACCTTCAGCCGGTTGGCATCCGGCCTGTCGGTCAGCAGGATCGGCTTGGCGATGGTTTCCATGCTTTCATGCACGGTGCCCACCTGTTCGAAAATGGTGGTCACTTCCTGCGCCACGCGCGATGACGTGGCGGAGATCTGCAGCGTCATCGGCAGCACCATGGCAACCATATCAAGCCCGATGGTGCCTACTTGCCAGAGATGCAGCGCCATCAATGTGGTGCCGGCGATCAGCGCGCCCGATAGGATCGAAAGCCCAATACTGAAGACCGAAAGCCAGCGGTGATGGCGGATCATGCGGCCAGTATGGACATCAACCGATTGGCGCACGAAGTCATCTTCTTCTTCCGGGCGGGCGAAGAGTTTGACGGTGAGGATATTGGTATAACTGTCCACGATGCGGCCCACCATGTCGGAGCGGGCATAGGCAATGTGGCGCGAGCCCTGCCCGATCTTCGGCACGGTCAAGGCGAGAAAGCCGACATAAGCCACCGTCCAGATGGCCACCGGCAGCACCAGCAGGCCGCTGGCGGCGGCGAGGAAAAAGGATGTGGTGATGCCCAGCGCGGCCAGATACCAAACCACCGAGATCATCGAGACGACGGAGCCGCGGAGCGTGTGGCCGATTTCCAGCACGCGCGATCCAATGCGCCCGGCAAAGTCATTCTGGAAGAAGCTCAAGGTTTGGCGCACCACATGCCAATGGCTTTGCCAGCGCACCATATTGGTCATGCCGGGGGCGATAGCCTGGTTCAGGATCACGCTCTGGATCGACATCACGATGGGGCGAATGATCAGCACCAAGGCTAGGAGTCCGAAAATCAACGGGCGACCGGATTCAAAAAGCGTTTGAGGTGTGCTGGTTGTCACGGCTTTGACCAAGCGCCCCATGAAGACCGGCACCCCGGCATCGACAATCGCCACCAGGCAGCTCGAAACGAATAGCGCGATAAAGGGCAATTTCGCCTGGCGCACGAAGAACCAGTAGAAGTTGAAGAGGCCCGCGGGCGGTTCGCCCGGCGTCCCACGCGCCGTGGGCCTGATGATGTTTTCGATGAAATGCAGCATGACAGATTCTTGGTCTGGCTTGAGTGTGAGGCGGCGGCAAGCCGCTGACCAGTGACAATTGGTTAGGTCTGGAATGTGGCCAGCGAGGGGCAGATGGCCAACGGTTTTGGCTTGAACTGCACCTATGCCCGCCCGCAGGCGTGGCCTAGCTTGGTGCCATGCTGCAACTCGCGATCGCCGTGCTCATCGTCTTCATCGCCTCCATCGTGCGCGGCTTTTCGGGCTTCGGCCTGTCGCTGCTCGCGATCACCGGATTGTCGCTGATCTATGCACCGGCAGACATTGTGCCTTCGATCTTCATGCTGGAGCTGGTGGCGTCGATCAACCTCCTGCCCTCGATCTGGAAGGACATCCACTGGCGCTCGCTGGCACCGCTCACCTTGGGCTGCCTGATTGCCACGCCTTTGGGCGTGTGGTGCCTCGCCCATATTTCACCTGCCCCGATGCAGCTGGCCTTGGCGATTTTCGTGCTGGTTTCCACGGCCATTCTGGGCTGGGGTTTTTCTCTCAAGAACATCCCCGGCATCGCGGGATCGACGGCGGTGGGTGCGGCTTGCGGGCTTTCCAACGGGGCCTTCGGCATTGCCGGGCCGCCGCTGATCCTGTTCTATTTTTCCTCGCCTGCGGGCGCTGCGGCGGGGCGCGCTTCGATTGTGGCCTTCTTCCTGGCCACCGATACGATCGGGTTGGCCAACCAGTATCACGAGGGCTTGCTGAATTGGGACGTGGTGATGCGCGCCGCGTTCTATTTGCCCGCAATGCTGTTCGGTGTGTGGACCGGGGCGCGCAGCTTCAAGGGCGTGAGCGAGGAGAAATTCCGCAAGGTGGTTCTCATCCTGCTGGCGATCATGGCCGTGATCATCGGCGTGAAGGCTGTTCTGGCGCTTAACGTCTAGAGCGCTGCTGCAATTGCTGAATTGCCTGCATGGCGCGTTCTGCATCGTCCAGACCGACAAAGATGTGATCGTGATAGGCCCCGGCCATCACATTGGCGCTGATGCCCACATCGGTTAGCGCTTTGCTGAAGGCGGCTGTGAGGCCGACTGCCGCCAAATCGGAATGCACAGTGAGAGTGATCCAGGCGGCGCGCATCCAGATTTTCGCACCCAATTTTTCCGCTTCCGCCAAGTCGGCCACAACGGTCAACCCCTCTGCTTCGGCGAAAGTTGAGATGGTATGCTCGGGCGCTATCGGATTCTTGCCGTCGGGAAAACTCAAGAAGGCGACGGGGCGCGGATTCAGCTCCGGCTTCATGGTGGCGAGAAGCTGAGACAGATCAGAAACAGGGTCGCTCACATAGGCCTCCAAAGAAAAAGGCCCGGATTGCTCCGGGCCTCTTGATTTAGTGTCTCGCTTATTCCGCGGCGGGGAGCTGCGACTTTTGCTGCTCCTCGATGATCATCCGGTCGCGCTTGTCGGCGATGGCACGGAAGCGTGCCAGCATGCCGCCAGTGCCGGCCGGGATCAGGCGGCCGACGATGACGTTTTCCTTGAGGCCATCGAGCGTGTCGATCTTGCCCTGAACCGCAGCGTCGGTGAGGACGCGGGTGGTTTCCTGGAAGGACGCCGCCGAGATGAAGCTGCGGGTTTGCAGCGACGCCTTGGTGATGCCGAGCAGAACCGGCTGGCCCGAAGCAGGTTTGAGGCCTTCGGCCACCAGCTTGAGGTTTTCGCGGTCCAGTTCTTCGCGGTCGAGCTGTTCGCCCGGCAGGTAGGTCGATTCACCCTGGTCGGTGATTTCAACCTTCTGCAGCATCTGGCGGACAATCACTTCGATGTGCTTGTCGTTGATGCCCACGCCCTGCAGACGATAGACTTCCTGGATTTCGTTCACGAGGAACGCAGCCAGTTCTTCCACGCCCTTGATCGCAAGGATGTCATGCGGTGCCGGGTTGCCGTCCATCAGGTATTCACCCTTTTCGATGAAGTCACCTTCCTGGACGGGCAAATGCTTGCCCTTCGGGATCAGGTATTCGACGGCTTCTGCACCCTCCTCCTGCGGCACGATCTTGATGCGGCGCTTGTTCTTGTAGTCGCGGCCGAATTCGATCTTGCCGGAGATTTCGGCGATGATCGCAGCATCCTTCGGACGGCGCGCTTCGAAGAGTTCGGCAACACGCGGCAGACCGCCGGTGATGTCGCGGGTCTTGGCGCTTTCCAGCGGGTTACGGGCGAGCACGTCGCCTGCACCCACCTTGGCACCCGGTTCCACCGACAGAATGGCGTCGACGGAAAGCAGGTAGCGAGCGTCGCCGCCGCGGGCCAGCTTCTTCACTTCGCCATTGGCATCCTTGATCACGATGGCGGGCTTGAGGCCCGTGCCACGCTGATTGGTGCGCCAGTCGATGATCACACGGTTGGTGATGCCCGTTGCTTCGTCAGTCGCTTCGTTGACGGTGACACCATCAACCACGTCTTCGAAGGCCACGATGCCGTCCACTTCCGTGAGGATCGGACGGGTGAACGGATCCCATTCGGCGATACGGATACCCCGCTTGGCATGATCACCGGTGTTGACCAGCAGGCGCGAACCGTAACCCACCTTATAGGTGGCGCGGTCATTGCCTTGCGGATCCTTGATGGCGATCAGGGCGTTGCGGCCCATCACGATCAAGTTGCCACTGGTGGCCTTGGCAACTGCGGAGTTGCGGATTTCAACCAAACCTTCCTGAGCGGCCTCAACGAAGCTGTTGTCAAGAACCTGCGCCACGCCGCCGATGTGGAAGGTACGCATGGTGAGCTGCGTGCCCGGTTCACCGATGGACTGGGCTGCAATCACGCCCACGGCTTCGCCCATATTCACAGGCGTGCCGCGTGCAAGGTCGCGGCCATAGCAGGCTGCGCAGACGCCGAACTTGGTTTCGCAGGTCAGCACCGAGCGGATCTTGGCTTCGGTGATGCCGGCCTTTTCGATCTTCTCAGCATGCGGTTCGAGAATTTCCTTGCCGGCTTCGATGATGATCGTGCCCGTTGCCGGATCGACCATGTTCTCGGCTGCCGTACGGCCCAGCACACGCTGGCCCAGCGACACGATCACCTGACCGCTATCGATCAGGGGGCGTGTGGTGAGATAGCGCTTGGTGCCGCAATCCGGTTCAGAAATGATGGCATCCTGAGCAACGTCAACCAGACGGCGGGTGAGGTAACCCGAGTTCGCGGTCTTCAACGCCGTATCCGCGAGGCCCTTGCGGGCACCGTGGGTGGAGTTGAAGTATTCGAGAACCGAGAGACCTTCCTTGAAGTTCGAAATGATCGGCGTTTCGATGATCTCGCCCGAAGGCTTGGACATCAGGCCGCGCATGCCGCCCAGCTGCTTCATCTGGGTGACGGAGCCACGGGCGCCGGAGTTCGACATCATGTAGATCGAGTTGATCGGCTTGGTACGGCCGGTCTTGTCGTCCACGCGAACGGCGGAAATTTCCGCCATCATTTCTTCGGTCACGCGGTCGTTGCACTTGCCCCAGGCGTCAACCACCTTGTTGTACTTTTCGCCCTGGGTGATGAGACCGTCGGAATACTGCTGCTCATATTCCTTGGCCAGCAAACGCGTCTGCGCGACCAGCTTTTCCTTGGCGGCGGGGATGACCATGTCGTCCTTGCCGAAGGAAATGCCCGCCTTGTAGGCGTTGTGGAAGCCGAGGCCCATGATGCGGTCAGCGAAGACAACAGCTTCCTTCTGGCCACAATGGCGGTAGACGGCGTCGATCATCTTAGAGATTTCGCGCTTGGTCATCAGCTTGTTGCAGAGGTCGTAAGAGATGTTGACGGCATGCGGCAACAGCTCACCGATTTTCAGGCGGCCCGGTGTGGTTTCCAGGGTGCGGGTCACGAGCTGGCCATCCGGGCCCATCTCGGTGATGCGGCCCTTGATCTTGGCATGCAGCGTGACAGCGCCGGCCTGCAAGGCGTGATCGACTTCGGCAATGTTGCCGAACATCATGCCCTGCCCCGGCTCATTGTCGTTCATGAGCGATAGATAGTAGAGGCCCAGAACGATATCCTGCGACGGCACAATGATCGGCTGGCCGTTGGCGGGATGCAGCACGTTGTTGGTCGACATCATCAGCACGCGGGCTTCCAGCTGCGCTTCGAGCGACAGCGGAACGTGCACAGCCATCTGGTCGCCGTCAAAGTCGGCGTTGAAGGCGGTGCAGACGAGCGGATGCAGCTGAATGGCCTTGCCTTCGATCAGCACGGGCTCAAACGCCTGGATGCCCAAGCGATGCAGCGTCGGCGCGCGGTTCAGCATGATCGGATGTTCGCGGATAACCTCGTCGAGGATATCCCAGACTTCCGGCTTTTCCTTTTCAACCAGCTTCTTGGCTTGCTTCACGGTGGAAGAAAGGCCCTTGGCTTCGAGGCGCGAATAGATGAACGGCTTGAACAATTCGAGCGCCATCTTCTTCGGCAGGCCGCACTGATGCAGCTTCAACTCCGGACCCACGGTGATGACCGAGCGGCCCGAATAGTCGACGCGCTTGCCGAGCAGGTTCTGGCGGAAGCGGCCCTGCTTGCCCTTGAGCATATCTGACAGCGACTTCAGCGGACGCTTGTTGGCACCGGTGATGACGCGGCCACGGCGGCCGTTGTCGAACAGCGCATCCACCGATTCCTGCAGCATGCGCTTTTCGTTACGCACGATGATGTCTGGCGCACGCAATTCAATGAGGCGCTTCAGGCGGTTGTTGCGGTTGATGACGCGGCGATAAAGATCATTGAGATCCGACGTCGCGAAGCGGCCACCATCCAGCGGGACGAGCGGGCGCAGTTCCGGCGGGATCACCGGAACAACAGTCAGGATCATCCATTCCGGGCGGTTGCCGGATTCCAGGAAGTTCTCGACGAGCTTCAAACGCTTGGCCAGCTTCTTCGGCTTGATTTCACCGGTTGCGACTTTCAGCTCTTCGCGCAGCGAAATTTTCAACGCATCGAGATTAATGGCGTTGAGCATGTCGCGCACGGCCTCAGCACCGATCGATGCGGTGAAGCTGTCTTCGCCATATTCTTCCTGGGCCTTGAGATATTCATTCTCGCCCAGCAGCTGGTGCATCTTGAGCGGGGTGAGGCCCGGCTCGGTCACAATGTAGTTTTCGAAATAGAGGATGCGTTCCACATCCTTTAGCGTCATGTCGAGCAAGGTCGCGATGCGGCTCGGCACCGACTTCAGGAACCAGATATGGGCAACCGGGGCTGCGAGTTCGATATGGCCCATGCGCTCGCGCCGCACCTTCGACAGGGTGACTTCCACGCCACACTTTTCGCAGATGATGCCCTTGTACTTCATGCGCTTGTACTTGCCGCACAGGCATTCGTAATCCTTCACGGGTCCGAAAATGCGCGCGCAGAACAGGCCGTCACGTTCCGGCTTGAATGTACGGTAATTGATGGTTTCCGGCTTCTTGATTTCGCCGAACGACCAGGACAGGATTTTCTCCGGGCTGGCGACGGTGATGCGGATCTGGTCGAAAACCTGAACCGGAGTAACCGGGTTGAAGACGTTCATGAGCTCTTGGTTCATGGGTGTCCTTGCTCCTTATGCGGGGGATGAGAGCCCGCTGTGAATTGAAACTCAAACTTGGATAGGGAGGGCGCTCACTGTGCGAGCGCCCTGCCCTTAAAATCAGTTCTGTGCGTCGGGGGCTTCCAACGGTGCGCCATTCTGCAGTTCAACATTGAGGCCCAAGGAACGCATTTCCTTGACCAGCACGTTGAAGCTTTCCGGAATGCCGGTTTCAAAGGCATCGTCACCACGGACGATCGCTTCGTAAACCTTGGTGCGGCCCGCCACGTCGTCGGACTTCACCGTCAGCATTTCCTGCAGCGTATAGGCAGCGCCGTAAGCTTCGAGAGCCCAGACTTCCATTTCGCCGAAGCGCTGGCCACCGAACTGCGCCTTGCCGCCCAGCGGTTGCTGGGTAACGAGCGAGTAAGGCCCGATCGAACGGGCGTGGATCTTGTCGTCCACGAGATGGTGCAGCTTCAGGATATAGATGTAGCCCACGGTCACCGGACGGTCGAACACATCGCCAGTACGGCCGTCATAGAGCTTGATCTGGCCAGAGGTGGACAGACCGGCATCCTGCAGCATCTTGGAAATGTCTTCCTCGCGCGCACCATCGAAGACCGGCGTTGCAATCGGAACGCCCTTCTTCACGGTGTGGGCGAATTCGACAATCTGGGTATCATCCAAAGCATCGAGTTCGGCATTCTTGCCATAGGCGCTGAACAGCACGTCACGCACGGGCTTCGACTTCTGCGAAGACTGGTACACTTCCAGTGCTTCACCGATCTTCTTGCCCATGCCGGCGCAGGCCCAACCCAAATGGGTTTCGAGGATCTGACCAACGTTCATGCGCGAAGGCACGCCGAGCGGATTGAGCACCACGTCAACCGGGGTGCCGTCTTCCAGATAGGGCATGTCTTCCTGCGGCACGATCTTGGAGACCACGCCCTTGTTGCCATGGCGGCCGGCCATCTTGTCGCCCGGCTGGATCTTGCGCTTCACGGCAACGAAGACCTTGACCATCTTCATCACGCCGGTGGGCAGTTCATCGCCACGCTGCAGCTTTTCGACCTTGTCCATGAAGCGCGTTTCGAGGCGCTTCTTGGAGTCGTCGTACTGCACTTTCATGGCTTCGAGTTCGCCCATGGACTTTTCGTTGCCCAGAGCGATGTTCCACCATTGCGAACGCGGAATGCCTTCCAGGTCCTTCTCGGCAATCTTGCCATCCAGCTTGTGGCCGCGCGGGCCGCCGGTGGCTGTCTTGCCATGCAGGAAGTCATGCAGGCGGCCGTAAGAGTTGCGGTCGAGGATCGCGAGTTCGTCGTCGCGGTCCTTGGCCAGGCGTTCGATTTCTTCGCGCTCGATGGCCAAGGCACGTTCGTCCTTGTCCACACCATGGCGGTTGAACACGCGCACTTCCACGACCGTGCCCGACACGCCGGGCGGCAGGCGCAGAGACGTGTCACGCACATCAGAAGCCTTTTCACCGAAGATGGCGCGCAGCAGCTTTTCTTCCGGCGTCATCGGGCTTTCGCCCTTCGGGGTGATCTTGCCGACCAGAATGTCGCCCGGCTTCACTTCAGCACCGATGTAAACGATGCCAGCTTCGTCGAGGTTCTTGAGGCTTTCTTCGCCCACATTCGGAATGTCGCGGGTGATTTCTTCCGGGCCGAGCTTGGTGTCACGAGCCATCACGTCGAATTCTTCGATGTGGATCGACGTGAACACGTCATCCTTCACGATGCGCTCGGAGAGCAGGATCGAGTCTTCGAAGTTGTAGCCATTCCACGGCATGAACGCGACGAGGCAGTTCTGGCCGAGAGCCAGATCGCCCAGTTCCGTCGATGGGCCGTCAGCGATGATGTCGCCGGCGTCCACGATGTCACCAGCACGCACCAGCGGACGCTGGTTGATGCAGGTGGACTGGTTGGAACGCTGGAACTTGGCCAGGGTATAAATATCAACACCCGGCTTCGTCGGATCGGTTTCTTCCGTGGCGCGGATCACGATGCGCTTGGCGTCCACCTGGTCGACCACGCCGGAACGGCGGGCGGTGATGGCGGCACCAGAGTCACGGGCCACAACGCTTTCCATGCCGGTGCCCACCAGCGGTGCGGATGAACGCACCAGCGGCACGGCCTGACGCTGCATGTTGGAACCCATGAGGGCGCGGTTGGCGTCGTCGTTTTCAAGGAACGGGATCAAGGCGGCGGCAACCGAAACGATCTGCTTCGGCGAGACGTCGGCAAAGTCCACGCGGTCCGGGGTGATCTGGAACACGTCGCCCTGATAACGCACGATGACCTGTTCGTCAGCAAATGCGCCGTCCTTGGTCAGCGGCACGTTGGCCTGGGCGATGTGATACTTGGCTTCCTCAATGGCGGAGAGATACTTCACGTCATTGGTCACTTTGCCATCGGTCACGCGGCGATACGGCGTTTCAATGAAGCCATATTTGTTGACGCGGGCATAGGTGGCGAGCGAGTTGATCAGACCGATATTCGGGCCTTCCGGCGTTTCAATCGGGCAGATGCGGCCGTAGTGGGTCGGGTGAACGTCGCGGACTTCGAAGCCAGCACGTTCACGCGTCAGACCGCCCGGGCCAAGGGCCGAGAGACGGCGCTTGTGGGTGATTTCAGACAGCGGATTGGTCTGGTCCATGAATTGCGACAGCTGCGAGGAGCCGAAGAATTCACGCACGGCAGCGGCAGCAGGCTTGGCATTGATCAAGTCATGCGGCATCACCGTGTCGATATCAACCGATGACAGACGTTCCTTGATGGCGCGTTCCATACGGACGAGGCCGAGGCGGTATTGGTTTTCCATGAGCTCGCCCACCGAGCGCACACGGCGGTTGCCGAGATTGTCGATGTCGTCGACTTCGCCCTTCGAGTCGCGCAGGTCATGCAGCGTCTTGACGATGAGCAGGATGTCTTCCTTGCGCAGAACGCGCATGGAGTCGGCCACGTTCAAATCAAGGCGCATGTTCATCTTCACGCGGCCCACGGCCGAGAGGTCATAACGCTCTTGATCGAAGAACAGGCCCTTGAACAGCGCTTCAGCGCCTTCACGCGTCGGCGGTTCACCGGGGCGCATGACGCGGTAGATTTCAACCAGCGCCTGCTCATAGCTTTCAACCTTGTCGGCCTTCAGCGTGTTGCGGATGTAAGCACCGGTGTTGATATGGTCGATGTCGAGGAGGTTCAGGGTCTTGAAGCCCTGCTCCTTGAGTGCCTTGAGCGACTTCTCGGTGATCTCTTCGCCGGCTTCGGCATAGATTTCACCGGTGTCTTCATTCACCATTTCGTCGGCGATGTACTGACCATAGAGGTCTTCATCGCGCACCAGGAGTTCCTTGGTGCCGTCTTCAGCGATCTTGCGGGCCATGCGCGGCGAGATCTTCTTGCCGGCTTCAACAACCACAGCGCCCGTCTTGGCGTCGATCATGTCAACCGTCGGCTTGATGCCCTTGAAACGGTCAGCCAAATAAGGCATGCGCCAGCCTTCCTTGGTCATGCTGTAAGGCACTGACTTGTAGAAGTGGTGCAGGATTTCTTCCGAGCCCATGCCCAAGGCATAGAACAGCGTCGTCACGGGAAGTTTGCGGCGGCGGTCGATACGCGCGAAAATGAGGTCCTTGGCATCGAATTCGAAATCGAGCCACGAGCCGCGATAGGGAATGACGCGGGCGGCAAACAGGATCTTGCCCGAAGAGTGGCTCTTGCCTTTATCGTTGTCGAAGAAGACGCCCGGCGAACGGTGCATCTGGGACACGATCACGCGCTCGGTGCCGTTGACCACGAAGGTGCCGTTCTTGGTCATGAGCGGAATTTCGCCCATGTACACGTCCTGCTCCTTCACGTCCTTCAGCGACTTGGCCTGGGTGTCAGGGTCAATTTCGAACACGACGAGCTGCAGGGTGACGCGCAGCGGTGCTGCATAGGTCATGCCGCGCTGCTGGCATTCATCCACGTCAAACTTCGGCTGTTCGAATTCGTAACGCTTGAATTCCAGCACCGACTGGCCGGAGAAATCGGAAATCGGGAAGACCGACTTGAAGACGGCTTGCAAACCCTCGGTGAGGCGGCCACCGGCCGGCTCCTGCATCTGCAGGAACTGTTCGTAAGATTCACGCTGAACCTCGATGAGATTCGGCATTTCGGCAACTTCAATACCTTTGCCGAAGACCTTACGAATTCGCTTCCTGCTTGCAATGGATCTTGTGTCAGCCATGTGTTTTCCTGTCACTTTTTGAATTCTACGCGCACAGCGCCCCTTCAGGACGCCCAAAACAGTTCTGCAAATGCCTGCGACTACAGGCCTTTGAAGAACTGTTCCAACTCGATACTTATGATCCTGTCATGCGGAGAGAGCCTTTTGCCCGCCCCTCGTGGCAAGATTGTGGCTGGTTCCCCGCCCTGAGATAGGAACCCCAGGGCGGAAAACCAAGTGGAGTTACTTCAGCTCGACCTTGGCGCCGACGCCTTCGAGCTTCTTCTTCATGTCTTCTGCGTCCTTCTTGGCAACGCCTTCCTTCAGGGGCTTCGGAGCGCCTTCGACAAGGTCCTTGGCTTCCTTCAGGCCGAGGCCGGTGATGGCGCGGACTTCCTTGATCACTTCGATCTTCTTGTCGCCAGCGGCGGCCAGAACAACGGTGAACTCGGTCTTTTCTTCAGCAGCCGGAGCAGCAGCGCCGCCGCCAGCAGCAGCAACTGCCACGGGAGCAGCAGCCGAAACGCCCCACTTCTCTTCGAGAAGCTTGGAAAGCTCAGCAGCTTCCAGAACGGTCAAGGCGGACAGGTCGTCTACGATTTTGGCAAGATCAGCCATTTTATTTTCTCACTTTTTAAGTCGGTTAAAACAAAAGTTGGTTGGGTTCGCTTTATCAAGCAGCCTTGGTGGCATAGGCGTTCATCACACGCGCCAGCTGACCTGCAGGTGCCGCAACCACGCCCGCAATGCGGGTGGCCGGGGTCTGGATCATGCCGACGAGCTTTGCACGCAGCTCATTGAGCGACGGCAGCGATGCGAGCGCCTTGACGGAGGCAGCATCCATT
The DNA here is from genome assembly GCF_015714715.1 of Aestuariivirga litoralis. NCBI lineage: Bacteria > Pseudomonadati > Pseudomonadota > Alphaproteobacteria > Hyphomicrobiales > Aestuariivirgaceae > Aestuariivirga > Aestuariivirga litoralis. The sequence continues at coordinate 982,616 of NZ_WAHS01000001.1, forward strand.
GGGGTTGCGCCCAGAGCACCGCCGAGGATCACGAACTTTTCGTGGGCCTTGGCGAAGTCAGAGGCAACCTTGGGTGCCGTCACAGGATCGTTAGCATAGGCCAGCATGGTAGGGCCGGTCAGGTAGCTTTCGATGCTTTTTGCGTCAGTGCCTTCCAGAGCGAGCTTGACGAGGCTGTTCTTCGCAACCTTTACGGTTGCGCCAGCAGCGGCCATCTTGTTACGCAGGTCGAGGACCTGGTTCGCAGTGAGGCCGTTGTTGTGGGCCACAACGACAACAGCGGAATTCTTGAAAATCCCGTTGAGCGTTGAGACGAGCTGTGATTTTGCAGCTTTTTCCACTTGCTCTCTCCTTTTTGGCGTGAAGCGGAATGCCTCACACCGGTTGGACCAACCGTCTTGCTCTCAAGCCTTATGGCTTCAAGCAAAACGGCGCTTAAAGCCTGCCCCCGGATTTTCATCCGGTTCGTGAGGTCTCAACCGACTTACTCCTCCTTGCGGAGGGAATTCGTTTTGACTCCCATCTCATGCTGGCTGGACTTTTAAGTGAGGTTGCCCCCACGCCCGCAATCTTGGACAGGTTGAACATCAGGCCCGAAAGCCAGACATTCATCCGTGCGCGGAAGATTTCCCTCCGCACACGGAATTTCGTTTAGGCCGCAGGGCCTACTGCTGCGAGATCGATCTTCAGGCCGGGGCCCATCGACGATGACAGCGAAATCTTCTTCAGGTAGGTGCCCTTGGCGCCTGCCGGCTTGGACTTGTTGACGGCGTCCACGAAAGCACGAACGTTGCCGGCAATCTGCTCTTCCGAGAAGGATGCCTTGCCAACGCCAGCCTGTACGATGCCGGCCTTTTCGACGCGGAATTCAACAGCGCCACCCTTGGCTGCTTTCACAGCTGCGGTCACGTCCATGGTCACAGTCCCAACCTTGGGGTTCGGCATCATGTTACGCGGGCCGAGAACCTTGCCGAGACGACCGACGAGGCCCATCATGTCCGGCGTTGCAATGCAACGGTCGAAATCAATGGTGCCCTTGTTGACGATTTCAAAGAGGTCTTCAGCGCCGACGATATCTGCACCAGCCTTCTTGGCTTCATCAGCCTTCGGGCCCTTGGCGAACACGGCAACGCGGACTTTACGGCCCGAGCCATTCGGCAGGTTGCACACGCCGCGAACCATCTGGTCAGCATGGCGCGGGTCAACACCGAGATTCATTGCCACTTCGATGGTTTCGTCAAACTTGGCATTGGCGCGGGCCTTTACCAGCTTCACGGCTTCTTCGATGGTGTAGAGCTTCGCACGGTCAAGGCCGTCGAGGTTCTTGGTAATACGCTTGGCTTTGCTCATGGCTTAGTTTCCCGTCACTTCCAGGCCCATCGAACGGGCCGAACCGGCGATCTCGCGCGCACCTGCTTCGAGGTCGCGTGCATTCATGCCCTTGAGCTTCTGCTCAGCGATTTCACGGCACTGGGCCATGGTCACCGTGCCAGCCTTGACCTTGCCTGGCTCCTTGGAACCGGCATTGATCTTGGCGGCCTTCTTGAGGAAATGCGACGCCGGCGGCGACTTCATTTCAAAGGTGAAGGACTTGTCCTGATAGGCCGTGATCACCACTGGAACGGGCGAACCCGGATCCATCTTCTGCGAGGCGGCATTGAAGGCCTTGCAGAATTCCATGATGTTCAGACCACGTTGGCCCAGAGCCGGGCCGATCGGGGGTGATGGGTTGGCCTGTCCAGCTGGCACTTGCAGCTTGATGTAGCCGACGATTTTCTTCGCCATGTTGTCTTCCCTCTTACAAGGTTAGTGGTGCGGCTTTTTGAAAGGCCTTCCACGGGTTTCTAGTCACTAAAGCCCTCCTCCTTGCGGAGAAGGGAATTCTTACTTCATCTTCTCAACCTGGCTGTATTCCAGCTCGACAGGCGTTGGGCGCCCGAAGATGGAAACAGCCACTTTGAGGCGGGCGCGTTCTTCGTCCACTTCTTCCACCTGGCCATTGAACGAGGCAAACGGGCCATCGGCCACGCGCACTTGTTCGCCCACTTCAAAGTGGATGGTGGCCTTGGGACGCTCAACGCCTTCAGCAACCTGATTCAGGATGCGGTTGGCTTCAGCGTCTGAAATCGGAACCGGCTTGGAGCCCGAACCGAGGAAACCAGTAACCTTCGGCGTGTTCTTGATCAGATGGAACACTTCGTCGGTCAAATCGATCTTGGCAAGCACGTAGCCCGGGAAGAATCGGCGTTCGCTCTTCACACGGCGGCCACGGCGAAGCTCCACCACTTCTTCGGTTGGCACCATCACCTGCTCGAAAAGGTCCTGCAGGCCCTTCTGAACGGATTGCTCCTTCAGGCTTTCAGCGACCTTCTTTTCGAAGTTCGAATAGGTGTGGACGATGTACCAGCGCTTTGCCATATCTTGCCGCAATACCTTGATTTAAAGCTCAAATTCCAAGAAGACGGTCAACGACCAGCTTCAGGAGCGCATCCGCACCCAGAAAGAAGGCACTCGCTGCAATCACCATGATGACGACCATCACGGTTGAAATGCCAAGTTCCCGGCGCGATGGCCACGTGACCTTTTCGGCCTCGTCGCGCACGTCCTGGAAAAAGGTAATCAGATTCTCTTTCTTGGCCATTTTCGCCTTGCGTTCTCTAATCTGTAAGCCTCTGATTTCATTTCTGAAACCAGAAGAAGTTGGCAGGGGCAGTAGGATTTGAACCCACGACCTATGGTTTTGGAGACCATCGCTCTACCAACTGAGCTATACCCCTTCATCTCGCGGGCCCATAAACCCTTGAAATGACTACTCGTATTCCTTAGACGCAACAGAGCGGCCAAAGCTTCCATCGCCTTGCCGCTGATCACGCTAAATTGGATGCCCGGCATTTAGGGGGGATGCAGCCTTCCGTCAACTGGTTAAATGGCGCGAAAAGTCCTGAGCGTGTGCCTCGTGCCGGCTACCCCCATGCTAATCAACAAGGCGCCCCATCCGAGCAGGAATATGAACAATGCCGGGCGCCACCAAATTGGTTCATAGAAAAACCTAAGCTCTTTGATTGGGGACAGGCTTGTCACTGACTGGAGCTCTTTGCGCATCACGATGGGAAGTGGAATGCCATCAGCAGAAGCATACCAGCCTGGATAGGCGGTTTGCCCAAAGACAAACGTTCCATGCTCGGGAGAAGTGAAGTTGAAAACGACTTCATTCTGACCAACATGCGGGGGCTGCATGGGTATAGCGTGGCCGCTCCCGTCCTGATCAGCCCGCCACAACACCGGAAAGGCGGTAGGCCGCTCATAGAGGTAAGTTGAATTCCATTGCGCGATTAACGGCAGGTCTTGAAGTTCCTTGTCAGACACCCACCACTTTACCCCAAGCTCGTCCATTTTTTCGGATTTGGGGTTGAAGTCAAAATAGGAATGATAGGCAACGGTCCTGGAAGAACGATGACCATGGGCCGAAAGTATCGGATAAAGATCGCCAATATTAGGAGGCACCAACTCTTCGGGTGCATAAAATCGGTAGGGTTCGGGCGAGGCTTCTGACAGAGCCAAAAGCTTTTGGGCAACCGGGTTGTTCGATACACTCGGGATGACTGAGTCTGGGCCAATCGCAAACTGCGTTCGGGGTGGGAGGAAGTTTCCGATCTCGAATACCGCAATCAGAATGGCGATGCCCGAAATTAGCCCGCCAAGTGCAAAGTCTGGAATTTTGGGGGCAGCGGATCTAACCCACATCCGCGCACAATCGAGGCCAATGCCAGCCAAAATTGCTCCAGCAAAGCCAAACATGAAAAGCGCGCGCCCCGGCGACCTGACCAGGTTCAATAATGGGAGATGCATATAGATATAGGCAAGCGGGCTAATGAATGAAAAGGCGAAGCTCGTCGCGAATATTGCCAGAACAGCACAACATAAAACCAAAACTTTCTGTTCCGTTCGGTTCAGTGCTGCAGTCACAATTGCAACTGCTGCCAAGATCAATCCCATGCGCGTGAAAAAGAATGTCGCACCGTCAGGGTCGCCACCGCTTCCGCCAGTGAAGAGCGAAACAAGTCCGCGAAAAGGAACCGTGGATGCAATGAAAAAGTCCAGTGGCACTATGTGTGGAAAGGACGTGTAACCTGGGCCGTACCATTTATAGGACAATACAAGATATTCAGAAGTTGCAATGAATTGCGGAAGCATAAGGATAAGAGCTACCAAGCCAACGAGACAGAATAATTTGGCAAGCTCTTTCAAACGTGGAAGATTTGTTTTCAGCCAATTCAACCTGAGCAGGCCCGGCATGGCATAGGGCAGGATGAAAAAAGCTGCCATCAGCGCCAAGACGGTTGAATGCGCATGGCCGGCCAAAAAACTAAGGGCAACGCCTGTGCCCGCTAGCACGGCGTAGGAAATTCGCTGTTTTATGCCTGCCGCTGCCGCAAGACCGTAAAACCCCAGAGACACAAGAGGCATCCATGCCAGACCTGCAAAAAGATTGGGCTGACCGGCGACGCGCAGCGAAAAGCCCGTTCCATAAGCATAAATGATCGATGCCAGGAGGGCGGCCGTGGTGGACAAGCCAATCCGCAGACAAAAAACACTCATGCAGATAGCAGCAATGAAATAATGCAGCAGGAGAAACAGATCGACAGTCCTGAATGTGTCTCCCGGAAAAATGAGGCCCGCAATCCAAGCCACCGGATAAAGGGGCGAGGTCTGCAGCTCTCCGACAAAAGAGACGCCCGACATGACTCCGAAGTCCCACAATGCAAACTCACCTGAGCGAACGGCGTGGAAAACCTTGGTTAGCCACATATAGCTTTGATCTATAGAATCCCCGCCGGTCGCAAAACTATGCGTGCCGGCCCAAATGTGACGGAAGAAAACAAAGCAAAGCAATGCATGGATCAGGACAATCAGACCGAACTTGGGGAGTGATATGGGTCTGACTTTACTATTGCTGGCGATCATGAAGAAGAATGCTCACTGGTGTCTGCATCTTGATATCATGAAATAACAAGTGACAGGAAAAGTTTGCATATCTCGGACATGTGCAAATGCGAGCCGCCAAAGAAAAACGGCCAGGATCAATGTTGGTGATCCTGGCCGTCATTTCTATACTCAACCCCTTGGGGGCTTGAAAGAAGCCTACTCGTTGATCTTGGCGACGACGCCGGCGCCGACGGTGCGGCCGCCTTCACGGATGGCGAAGCGCAGCTTCTCTTCCATGGCGATCGGGGTAATGAGATCAACGTCGAACGACACGTTGTCGCCCGGCATCACCATTTCAGTACCCGCTGGCAGAGTCACAACACCGGTCACGTCCGTGGTGCGGAAGTAGAACTGCGGACGGTAGTTGTTGAAGAACGGCGTATGACGGCCACCCTCTTCCTTGGTCAGAATGTAGACTTCGGCCATGAACTTCTTGTGCGGCTTAATGCTGCCCGGCTTGGCCAGAACCTGGCCACGCTCAACGCCTTCACGTTCCACACCACGCAGCAGCGCGCCGATGTTGTCGCCAGCCTGGCCCTGGTCCAGAAGCTTGCGGAACATTTCAACGCCCGTGCAGGTGGTCTTGACGGTGTCGCGGATACCGATGATTTCGATTTCCTCGCCCACCTTCACAATGCCACGCTCAACACGGCCGGTCACAACCGTGCCGCGGCCCGAGATCGAGAACACGTCTTCGATCGGCATCAGGAACGGCTGGTCAATCGGACGCTCCGGCTGCGGAATGTATTCGTCAACCGTCTTCATCAGAGCGAGAATGGCGTCGCGGCCGATCTCAGGCTTGGTGCCTTCGAGTGCGCAGAGAGCCGAACCCTTGGTGATCGGAATGGTGTCGCCGGGGAACTGGTACGAGCTCAGGAGCTCGCGCACTTCCATTTCGACGAGTTCCAGGAGTTCCGGATCGTCAACCATGTCGACCTTGTTCATGAACACAACAAGTGCAGGCACACCAACCTGGCGGGCCAGCAGGATGTGCTCGCGGGTCTGCGGCATCGGGCCGTCAGCAGCCGACACAACCAGAATGCCGCCATCCATCTGGGCTGCACCGGTGATCATGTTCTTCACATAGTCAGCATGGCCGGGGCAATCGACGTGGGCGTAATGACGTGCCTTGGTCTGGTACTCAACGTGGGCCGTGTTGATCGTGATGCCACGCGCCTTTTCTTCCGGCGCCTTGTCGATCTGGTCATAAGCCATGAACGTAGCGCCACCGGTTTCAGCCAGGATCTTGGTGATCGCTGCCGTCAGCGAGGTCTTGCCGTGGTCAACATGGCCAATCGTGCCAATGTTGCAATGCGGCTTGTCGCGGTTGAATTTCTCTTTTCCCATTTTATCTCACGTCCTTTTTCAAACAAATCACGCGCCGGTTGGCGAGGTACCAAATCGGGCGCGTCTATAGGAAAATCAAATGGTGGTTGCAAGGACTGTTTGCAAGGTCTGCAGGTGCAGGCTCAAGACCTGATCGAGCTGCCTGGACCTGGCCTGCCGCTTTGCAAGTAACGCCGCAACATGCGGAGCGGCCGCGTCAGGCGCCAGGCCAGCGAAGTCTGCAACGCCTCCAGTTGCGGATTGGCCGCCTGCAACTGGTCAAATTCGAATTTGGTCCAGAGGTGTTCTTTGCGCTCGTTCAGGATTTCGCTGCTCAATTCAGCGACCGTCCGGGCCGCATGCTGGGTCGCCGCACTGGAAGCCGCTGCCACGCCTATGCCTGCATCCAGGTCCATCACATGCGCCAGGTTGCGGGGGACATAGCCCTTCAATTTCAGGCGTGCAGATATCTGGTTCCAATTTTTTCGGCGCATGTCATCGGACTGGAGCAATGTTATCTCGCGCACCGCCATGCCCTTCTGATGCGGATGAGGGTTGAGAACAGCGATTTCATCGATGATCGCGAATTTCCGGTGTTCGCGCGCTTGCAACACATGGCAATACCACCAATCCACGCCCCAGCCGACCAACTCACCATCATAGACATTCAAAAAGCTGACCAGCTTGTCCCGCCGAAAAACCGGGCAGGTCACTTCGACAAAATCAGTCAGACGGATATGCCTGCCGAGCTGCCTGGTGATGGCATGCGACACGCGGCCCGCGGGATCGTAAGACGGCTGGCACACCCAGAAGTCATAAGTCTCCGCGATATCGAACAGGCGGTTGATCTCGGGCGGCTTGATGTGAATGTCATCGTCGAGCAGGAAGATGAAATCGTAACGGTCAAAAAGTCCTGGTTGCTGCAGATAGAGCGCCTTGAGATTCTGGAACTTGCTGCCCTTGCGGCGCAGGATCACATCGGCGCGCGCTGCGACACCTTCATAGACCAAATCATCATCACCAAAGAAAGCAACGACCAGATCCCAACTGCGCGGCCCATCGTCCCACATGGCGATCTGGTGATGGCTGCCTGCACTGGTGAAAATGCAGCGCTTCCTTGGGGTGGAAATGCGCCGGTCAAGAATCCCTGAATCTTCCAATTACCCTGCTCCTACCAGGCGCAGACTTTCATGCCGAGTTCCGGGTTGTTCCAGCAGGCGGGATCACCGCCATCGCGCACGAAGGTGCCTGCCAGTGGCACATTGCGGGAGCCGAAGCGTTCGAAGCCCGAGGCAAAGCCACTGTCCATCATGATCATGCTGAAGCCCGCAACATCACCGCCCCGGATCAAGAAACTGCCATCAGCGCCGAGTGAACGGAAGCTGCAGCCGAAATATCCATGGGTATTGATGTAACAACGTGCCGATTTTGCCTCTGCTGCATGGGGCAATGCGATTGCGCCGAGTGCCAGAACTGCAAACGCTATTTTAGTGAGCATCATGTTCTCCCCTGTCTGCGGAGACGTAATCAAAATTCATCGGCGCTGACAATGGGGGAAGTTGGAGCGGGTGAAGGGGATCGAACCCTCGTCTTGAGTTTGGAAAACTCTTGCTCTACCATTGAGCTACACCCGCATCGCAGCACTGAGATAACAGAAGTCGGGATTCTGTAAAAGGGTTCTTGCGCCCTAAAACAGCGATGCCCGCTTTCGCGGGCACGACGATTCTGTGGCTTTGGAAAATGAAATGGTGGGAGAGGTAGGACTCGAACCTACGAAGCCGTAAAGCAGGGGATTTACAGTCCCCCCCCTTTGCCACTCGGGACACTCTCCCCCAAGTTCAAGCTTGTGAAACAATTGCAGTTGTTCGCGAAGCGTGGCGCTGTATGCCGCCCACCCTTCGCAGTGTCAAGCAGGCATCAGTTTTTGTGGTTGAGGGCCGCTTTCAGCGCAGCTTGTGCCTCATCGGGCAGGAACAGCGAAGTGTCGCCGCCCATCTTGCCGATCTGCTTGACCAGCGAGGATGAGATCATGCGGGTGGCAGGCGATGCGGCCAGGAACACGGTTTCGACTTCCGGCGTCAGGGCACCGTTCATCTGGGCCATTTGTACTTCGTAATCAAAATCGGAAGCATCGCGCAGGCCGCGGATGATGACATTGGCCTTTGCTGATTTGGCGGCCTCGACCGTGAGGCCGGAAAAAGTCACCACGTCGATTTTCAATCCGGCGTGTTCGGCCACCGGCTTTGCCACTGTGCGCACCAGTGCCAAGCGTTCTTCTGGCGAAAGCAAGCCCTGCTTTGAACCATGAGTGCCGATGCCGATCACCAGCTTGTCCACCAGCCTTGCGGCGCGGGCGATCACATCCAGATGCCCGAAGGTGATCGGATCAAACGAGCCGGGGTAAAAGCCGGTGCGCAAGTCAGGAGTTCCGCGAGACCATCCAGGCCGCGCCGCCAATGAGGCACGAGCCCGAGATGATTTCCAGAATACGGATGCGCTTCTGCGAGAGCCACTTGCCGGCGCGGCCCGCGAGGATCGCATAGAGACTGTCACTGAAGCAGGCGATCACCGCGAAGGTGAGGCCGAGCTGCAACGTTGACCAGGTCACATCAGCGCCTGAAGGAATAAAGGGTGGAATCAGCGCGCCGAACAACACCAACATCTTCGGATTGGACATGATGACCACGAAGCCCTGCAACAAGAAGCTGCCATGCGGCCTGGCGCGATCGGTGGCCATGGCCAGATCACCTTTCGAGCGGAACAGCTTGATGCCGAGCCAGACCAGATAGGCTGCACCGACATAACGCAACACATCAAACCACACGCCCATCATGTGGATGGCGGCAGTGAGGCCCAAAGCTGCAATAGCGAGCCAGATGATCACGCCGATTTGCGTGCCCAGAACATTCAGCAGCCCGGCGCGGGTGCCATGCTTCAGGCTGTTGGCGATAACGATGGTGACCGTTGGGCCCGGTACGATAGCCAAGGCGGTGGCGGCGAGGATGAAGGCGAGATAGCTGTTCATTGTCATTGATGCATCCTAGCGGGTTTTGTGGTCGTCCTCAATTGCGGATTGATTTGCGGCTGTCATGGGCCCAGGGCCGCTGCCCCTGCTCTTCCCGCGCCGTGCGGAGTGAATAGCGCCCATTCTTGAAACTGACGGCGTAGGCGCCGTTGCGCCAGACGTCAAACCGATCAATCACCAGCCGCGCCTTGCATTGGTGGCGCAGCGGAAAATCGGCGATGATGATCTGGGTGTTTGGGCAATAGAGGCCGTTGCCGGATTTCTCCTGCAGATAGGACACGCTCATGGGCGCGAGAGTGCTGAAGCAATCGCCGGTGTTGCAATCCCACCCTTGGCGCTGCGTGGCCTGATCGACGCTGGCCGTGTCGCCATTGCCTAGCAACCATTTGGTGGCGACGAATTTGTTGACGTTAGATGCGAGGACATAGTGGTCGTCCTGGTCGAGGATGGCGACATTGGCGGTGCGGTCTTCTACCAGAATGACCGGGCGGTCGTGGATCGAGGCGATGCTGAAACCCAGCGCGGCCAAAAGGATTGCGGGCAAGCGCAAGCCCTTGCCGCCGATAGCGAGGATCGCTGCGGCGAACGCCAACAGCAGGATGCCTGCGACATGCGGCTTGGCCACGAGCACATTTGCGGAGGGCCAGGACGCGATCCAATCGGAAACCTGCATGGTGAGCGTGAGGCCGAACTCCATCACTTTGAGCGGATAGTATTCAAAGCCGAATGGCATCAGGATCACCGCGACAAGTGCGGGCGGCATGACGAGCAATTCAGTCACTGGCAAGGTCAAGCCGTTGGCGAGAATGCCGTAAGGCGACAGGCGGTCGAAATGATAGGCGGCGGCGATGGTCGACGCCGAGCCTGCGATCAAAGTTGTGAGTGCGGCGGCCATTACGGCGCGGCCCGCTTTCGACACTAGACGCATACTGCGCGAGGCATCAGGCAAGCCCTCGCGGCGCGGGCGCGAGTGCCACCATTCGGCGAGCCCGGCCAGCCCCATGACCGCGAGGAACGACATCTGGAAACTGGCGCCTACGCTTTCCTCCGGCGTGACCAGCAGAATCAGGATCGCAGCGATGGCGAGGTTGCGCAGCGAGATGGCGCGCCTATCCACCAGAATGGCGCAGAACATCACGGCGATCATCAAATAGGAACGTTCGGTGGCCGAGCCAGAGTCAGCGAGCAGCGTGTAGATGAGGCCGACAATGAGTGCTGCAACGGCGGCGATTTTCTTGATGGGAAAGCGCAAGGCCAGGAAGGGAATGAGCGCCAGAAGTGCGCGCACCGCCCAGAAAACTCCGCCCGCCACCATCGACATGTGAAGGCCGGAAATCGAAATGATGTGGGCGAGGCCGGAGATTTGCAGGCTCTGGTTCATTTCCTGAGGGATGCCGGAGCGTTCACCGGAGACCATTGAATCTGCGAGGTGACCGACGGGCCCGGGGATCACGCTGGTGATGCGATCTGAAATGGCGGTGCGTAAAGTGCGGAAGATGCGGCGGTATTCAAACTGCCAAGGCACCGGGCGCATTTCCAGCGATGGTGCGCCGATCATTCTGCCGCCTGCGCCGATGGATTCGAAATACAGCATGCGCCCATAGTCAAAGCCGCCGGGTTGCACCGGGCGCGGCAGTGGCGAGAGATAAGCTTCGAAGCTTATGTAATCGCCGATCTGCAGCGCCGCGGCATCCTGCGCATAGACCCGCACGCGCCTGGGCTGTTCGTCTTCGGGAATGCCGGTTTGCTCCTCTACCGTCACAGTGAGTTGCCGCGCACCCTTGGCCTTGTTTTCGTAGTCGGCCACATAACCACCGATGATCACGCCATTGGTGGAGCCCCGCAGCATTGGCGTTGCCACCATGTCGGCACGGAATTTGGTGGCGCAAAACCCAACCAGAACGAGGCCCATCAGGAAGAACAACAGGCTCTTCCGGCGCAGCAAGAGCAGCAGCATGGCCGCAGTGGCGAAAACGGCATTCAGCGTGGCCGCAGGTTCGGTGGGCAGCGTGAAGTAGATCCAATTGCCTGTGATCAGGAACAGCGGCGCCCAGAGCAGCAACCTATCCGCCTGCGCCTTGGTCGCGGTGACGGCTGCATTGACCTGCGCCCATGCCCAGACGGAGACCATCTCCCACGAGATGGCCTGCCCTTTCATGCCCCCGCCAACTGTGCTACCGAGCGCACCCGAAGCCATCAGCGCTTACCCCACGCCTAAGACTTAAAAGGAAAATCCGCCCGATGTCATCGGCAGAATCGCCTGTCACCCGCTTTGCCCCCTCGCCCACCGGCTTTCTGCACATCGGCGGGGCGCGCACCGCCCTGTTCAACTGGGCCTATGCCAAGGGCCACAAGGGCAAGATGTTGCTGCGCATCGAGGACACGGATCGTGAGCGTTCCAACCCCGCTGCGGTGGATGCGATCCTTGATGGCTTGAAGTGGCTGGGCCTGAATTGGGATGGCGAGGCGATCTCGCAATATTCGCGGATGCAGCGCCATGCCGAAGTGGCGAATGAATTGCTCAAAGCCGGCAATGCCTATTATTGTTATTGCACCCCGGCGGAACTCACCGCGATGCGCGAAAAGGCCGAGGCCGAGAAGCGCCCGATCCGCTATGATGGCACCTGGCGCGACCGTGATCCCTCAACAGCTCCGGCTGGCGTGAAGCCGGTGATCCGATTCCGCTCCCCGCAAGAAGGCGAGACGGTGATCAATGACCGCGCGCAGGGCCGCGTGGTGATCCCCAACAAGGATCTTGATGACCTCATCATTCTGCGTTCCGACGGCAACCCGACCTACAATCTCTCTGTGGTGGTCGATGACCATGACATGGGTGTCACTCACATCATCCGTGGCGTGGATCATCTGACCAATGCTGCGCGGCAGAGCCAGATCTATCTCGCCATGGGCTGGGCCGTGCCGGACATGACGCATGTGCCGCTGATCCACGGGCCGGATGGTGCGAAACTCTCCAAGCGCCATGGGGCGTTGGGTGTGGAGGCTTACCGCGCCATGGGTTATGTGCCGGCGGCTTTGCGCAACTATCTCGCGCGCCTCGGCTGGAGCCATGGCGATGATGAAATCTTCTCGACCGAACAATTGGTGGAATGGTTCGAGCTGGAAGGCGTCAACAACTCGCCAGCACGGTTTGATTTTGCCAAGCTGGAAAACCTGAACGGACACTATATCCGCCACATGGCGGATGTTGATTTGCTCAATGCCTTCATGGGCTTCCTTCCCTTTGTTGAAGGCGGACCTGAACTGCTGGGCAAGATCGACGACGCGATGCAGGCCAAGCTGGTCAAGGCCATGCCCGGCCTCAAGGAGCGGGCGAAGACGCTGGTGGAGCTGCAGACCTCTTCGCAATATCTGTTCGCTCATCGGCCGCTGCCATTGGACGAGAAGGCCAAGGGCCTGCTCAATGACGAAGGCAAGGCGGCGCTGCAGGCGTTGCATCCACTTTTGGCTGCATCGAATGAATGGACCGCACCTGCGCTTGAAGCCATCGTGAAAGCCCATGCAGAAGCCACCGGCATCAAATTGGGCAAGTTCGCGCAACCATTACGTGCTTCCTTAACAGGAACGTCAACTTCACCCGGCATCTTTGATGTTCTTGAGGTTTTGGGACGCGAAGAGGCCCTGGGCAGGATTGCGGATCAGTTGCCTCAGGGATAGACTGCAGATAGGGCAGCATTGTTGACCAATCTGTTGCGTTGCAGTAGCGTGGGCATATTCCATTGGAGGCATTGATGGCAGAAAAGGCAAATACGGCGCAGATCACGTTTGAAGGCAAAACGCAGGAACTGCCCATCCTGGAAGGAACCATCGGGCCGCATGTCATCGACATCGCGAAGCTCTATGGCCAGTCCGATGTGTTTACCTACGATCCAGGTTTCACCTCAACAGCGGCGTGCAAATCGGCGATCACTTATATCGATGGCGATGCCGGCATCCTCCTGCACCGCGGCTATCCCATCGAACAGCTGGCGATGAATGGTGACTTCATCGAGACTTGCTATCTTCTCTATTACGGTGAGCTGCCCAACAAGGAGCAGCGCAAGACTTTTGAAACCGCAATCACCCGCCACACCATGGTGCATGAGCAGATGGCGCGGCTGTTCTCCGGCTTCCGCCGCGATGCGCATCCCATGGCTGTCATGGTGGCCGTGGTCGGCGCGCTCTCGGCCTTCTATCAGGACTCAACCGATATCACTGATCCGAGGCAGCGCGAGATTGCCAGCCACCGGATGATCGCCAAGCTGCCGACCATTGCAGCGATGGCCTACAAGTATCACATCGGCCAGCCCTTCATCTATCCGCGCAATGACCTGCCCTATGCTGCGAATTTCCTGCATATGTGCTTTGCCGTGCCAGCAGAAAAATATGAAGTGAACCCGGTTCTGGCCCGCGCCATGGACCGCATCTTCATGTTGCATGCCGACCATGAGCAGAATGCCTCCACCTCCACGGTGCGTTTGGCTGGCTCATCGGGTGCCAATCCATTTGCCTGCATCGCAGCGGGTATCGCCTGTCTGTGGGGCCCGGCCCATGGTGGTGCCAATGAAGCGGCACTTAAAATGCTGGAAGAAATCGGCACCGCCGACAAGATCCCGAGCTTCATCGAGAAGGTGAAGGACAAGTCCTCCAATGTGCGCCTGATGGGCTTTGGCCACCGCGTCTATAAGAACTATGACCCGCGCGCCAAGATCATGCAGGAAACTGCCTATGAGGTGTTTGACGCTTTGGGCGTGGCCGATGATCCGTTGCTGGAAGTCGCGAAACAGCTGGAGCAGATTGCGCTGAGCGACCAGTATTTCATTGACCGCAAGCTTTATCCGAATGTGGATTTCTATTCCGGCATCATCCTGCGGGCGATGGGCTTCCCCACGCATATGTTCACCGTGCTGTTCGCCTTGGCGCGCACCGTGGGCTGGATTTCGCAGTGGAAGGAAATGATCGAAGATCCGTCGCAGCGCATCGGCCGCCCTCGCCAGCTCTATGTGGGCCCGACGCAGCGGGATTATGTGAAAGCTGAGAAGCGGTAGTTAGCCGCCTCTCTCAGCTTCAGGGTTATTTGCTATCGATCAGTGACGCGCCGATTTCGGCTTCTGCCACGAGCTTGCCATTGACCTTGGCTTCGGCTGCAAATTTGAAGATCGGCACGCGCTTGGCGATCAGTTTGACGTGAAATTCCACGGTGTCCCCCGGGCCCACGGGGCGGCGGAATTTGGCCTTATCAATTGATGTGAAGAACACGAGCTTGCCCGCATGTTCGGAATGATGCTCCAGCACCAGCGCTCCTGCCGTTTGCGCCATAGCCTCGACCAGCAACACGCCCGGCATCACCGGGCGGCTTGGAAAGTGACCCTGGAAGAAGGGCTCATTCATGGTCACGTTCTTGATGCCGATGCCGGATTGTTCGCCATCCATGTCCTTCATCTTGTCGATCAGGAGGAAGGGATAGCGGTGCGGCAGAAGCTGCATGATGCGCATGATGTCGATGGATTTGAGAGCGGGTGCGGCAGCTTCAGTCATGATATCCCCAATGAAAAACGGCGATCCAAAGGATCGCCGCTTTCTATACATATGAGATTGTTGTCGGTCTAGAAGCGCGTGCCCAGCGAGAAGCGCCAGTATTGCACAGAATCATGCTCGGCCTTGAGCAGCGGATAGGACCAATCGAGACGCAGCGGTCCGAAGGGCGATGACCAGACGAGACCGGCACCCACTGACAGGCGGAAATCTGCGCCGTCATATTGCGAGCAACCCGTGCCACCGCCGAACGTGCAACCGTTTGTAACTACGTCGCCACCATTAAACACCGTACCAAAGTCGGTGAAGATCGCGCCTGAAATGCCAAGCGCTTGCGGCAACCCCAGAGGGAAACTGGCTTCGACCGTGCCGATCGCATAATCCTGTGCACCGATGGCCTGCCAATTGCCGTTGTTGCCGATCTGTTGCGGGCCTACGCCACCAGGCGAGAAGCCGCGGAAAGAGTCGCCACCTTTAAAGAAGCGATCTTGCAGATTGACGCTATTGCCCAACGACTGGATGTGGCCTGCCGTACCTTGGAATTTGACAACAACCTGATCTTCAAACAGCGGCAAGAAGTACCAGGCCTTACCTTCAACTTTGCCATATTGTGCATCGCCAAGACCGGCAAGTTCGGAGGTCAGCATGGCGCGCAGACCAGAGGTCGGCAGATTGGGATTGTCCACCGCGTCATAAACATAGCCAACCGAAATCGCATTCTTCCAGGTTGAGCCCTGTTCTGAAATGGCAAGCGGCGTGGCGATGCTGGTATTGACGTTATAGATACTGCGATATGCCAGCAGATATTTGAAATTCATCGACTGGTATTCATCCAGCTTGAAGCCGGTGCGCAAGGCACCGCCATACTGCGTTGAATTATAAGACGATGAAACCTGGTTGTCGGTATTGTTGGCGAAAATATCCAGCCCGGCCGAGATATTAGAACCCAGGAAATAGGGGTCAGTGATTGAGTAATTGATCGACTGCTTCACAAAGGATGCCGAGGTGGCAACGCTTTGCTGGATGCCCATACCGAACATGTTGCGTTCTGCATATTCGATCGAGCCTACGACCGTTTCAGTTGAAGAGTAGCCAACCGAGAAAGTGAGGGAGCCGGTCGATTTTTCCTGTACGTCCACGATCAGCACAACCTTGTCCGGTGAGGATCCTGGTTGCTGCTGGAAATCGACTTTGTCAAAGTAGTTGAGCGCAGTCAGGCGGCGGCGAGCGCGCTCGATCAGCGTTGGATTATAGGCATCCCCTTCATAAAGCTGGAGTTCCCGGCGAATCACATAGTCGCGCGTGCGGCTGTTGCCAACGATATCGATACGCTCGACATAGGCGCGGTTACCCTCAGTCAGATTGTAGGTGATGTTGACGCTGCGGCCATCAGGATTGCGGTCCACCTTCGGATCGACTTTGGCGAAGGTAAAGCCTTGATTGGATGCTTCAAGGGTCAGGGCTTCAACGGACTTGTCAACCTTCGAGGCATCATATGTATCGCCTACGCCGGTGCGCACTTTCTTGCGCAACTCGTCACCATTCAGATTGGCAGTGCCCACATTGACGGCAACGTCCTTGATGTCATAGCGCGGGCCTTCTTCCACCGTGATCGTAATGAGGAAGCCACGGCCGTCCGGCTTCTGATGGGCTTCGGCACTCAGCACCTGGATGTCGGCAAAGCCGTTCTTCAGGTAGAAGCGGCGCACCAGTTCCTTGTCATATTCGAGCTTGTCGGGATCGTAAGTCGTGTTGTTGCCGAAGGGGTTCCACCAAGCCTTCTGCTTCGTCACCATTTCGCCGCGCAAACGGTCGGCGCTGAGCGACTTGTTGCCGACGAAGACGATCTCGTCGATCTGGGTCTTGCCGTTTTCGGAAATTTCGAAGGCCACATTCACCCGGTTGTCCGAGAGGTCGATCAGCTTCGGATCGACGCGCACATTGTAGAAGCCCTTGGACTGGTACAGAGCCAGCACACGCCGCGTATCACTCTGGATGCGCGACTTGGTGAAAATCATGTTCTGGTGAACTTCGACTTCCTTTTGGAGACTCGTGTCGTCAATTTCGGAATTGCCTTCGAAATTGACCTTGTTGATCATCGGGTTTTCAACAACGTGAATTACAATATTGCTGCCGCGGCGGTCAATCTTCACATCGGCAAAAAGGCCGGTCTGGAAGAGTGCCTTGATCGAAGCGTCCACCTTTTCAGGTGTCACGGCTTCGTTGGGACCGAACTGCAGATATTGCAGGACTGTGGCGCGTTCAACGCGCTGGTTGCCCTCAATGACAACACCATTCTGGACAGCATAGGCAGCAGTCGGAATCAGGGAAACTGCGCCGAACATCGGCACAGCCAGGAGCAACGCCAAAACAAACATGCCCACAAGGCGGAAATTCTTACGCATCAATAGCCAATCTTAAACCAATACCGTCCGTGCATCGCATTTCCCCATATAGACCCCTGGCAGAAACACTGTTCAGGTTGCCAGCCTGACTCGCGCCGTTTTAACCAATTCCCGCCTGAATGCAAATGAAACATGGGCTTCAAATTTCCATGCAATTCCAAGCATATTAAGCATTTGTTAGCATTCAACCCAGAGGGTTTTTAATGCCCGAAAATCGTGAATATATCGTTGGTGGTGACAAGCACCATCAACATCAGGATGGCTGAGAGGCCGATGCGGAAACTCCATTCCTGGGCGACAGGGCTGACAGGACGGCCCATAACGCCTTCAATCAGGTAGAAAAGCAGATGTCCGCCGTCCAGCATCGGGATTGGAAACAGGTTGACCAGGCCGATGGAAACGCTGATCAGGCCGATGAAGAACACGAAGGGCCACACACCCATGGACGCCGTGTCTCCAGCCACTTTGGCCACACCAAAAGGACCATGCAGCTGGCTCGAGCTTTCGGTGCCCATGAAAATCTTGCCGATGTAATGCAAGGTGGTTCCGGCCACGAACCACGTGCGCTCCGCGCCCTTGCCCAAAGCGGCCACGGGGTTGAGACGCTCGGTGCCTTCAGGGTCCAAACGAGCATCATGCTTGATGCCGATCTGGGTGACCTTGACCTTGGTGCCAAGCCCGTCTTCAATTTCAACGATTTTGGGCGTCAAAGTAATATCTAGGTTTTGCCCGCCACGTTCGACAACCAATGCCACGGGGGCGGCCTGGCGCAACACCATGGCGTCCTGGATATCGCCAAAGCTCTTGATTTCAGTGCCATCAATCTTGCGGATGTAATCGCCAGCCATCAGGCCAGCGGCCTTGGCGGCGCCATCTTCCACCACTTCATCGACGCGTGGCTGGCTGATCGGCATGCCCACGAGCGAATAGGCGGCAGCAAAGATCACAATTGAAAGGATAAAATTGGCGACAGGACCGGCAAGTACGATCAGGAAACGCTTCCAGAGTTTAGCACCCTGCAGCGAGGTTTCGGTGACCTTGGCATTGGCATCAGGAAGGCTAGCGCCATTGGCATCGCCTTCAAATTTCACATAGCCGCCAAGGGGCAGCCAGCCGAGCTTCCAGCGGGTGCCATGCTTGTCGGTGAAGCCAGCAAGTTCGCGGCCAAAGCCGATTGAAAAGGCTTCGATTTTTACGCCGCACCAACGGCCAACGAGGAAGTGGCCGAGCTCGTGGAAGAACACAATGACGACCACGGCCATAATATAGGCCAAGGTGGACACGAGCACCGCATATGCCGGAAATTGAAAGATAAATTGCATCTAACCCCGCTTGAGCCCCGAAGTGAATATTTAACCACTTATTCACCACAAAGCACGGTCATTGCGTCAACAATCAGGCAGTATGGTTACCATTCCGGGGAATGGTGTTACCAGAGCAAAAGGCCGCCTGCGGCATTGCCCGCCCTGTGGATGAAACCGAGCACCGCGACGAACAAAACCACAGCCAGGAGGCCATCAACCCGGTCCAGGACGCCGCCATGGCCGGGAATGAAATTGCCACTGTCTTTCACACCGTAACGGCGCTTCAGCGCGCTCTCGAAAATATCACCCGCCTGCTCCACCAAGGCAGCGGCGGCGGCGATCAGCACCAAGGGCAAAATCATCAGCCCCCAGAAACCGGCAAGCACGGCAGAGACCAGTGCTGCACCGACAACAGCACCCAAAAGACCTGCCCAGGTTTTCTTGGGCGACAGGGTGGGAGCGAGTTTCGGCCCTCCAATAATGCGGCCAAAGAAGTAAGCGAAAATGTCTGCGCCCCAGACAACGGCAAAACACCAGACTACCGCCCAGCGGCCAGACTGCTCATCCTCGCGCAACAGCACGAAAGCGATCATCGGCAGGCTGACATAGAACACGCCCAGCAGCGACCAGATGCTGCCCTGCCCGGCATTGACTAGCCACATGAGCGCGCTGACCAGCCATAACACGAGAATGGCGAGGCAGGCGGAATCGAGTCCCTGGGTTTCAGTGACAAACACGCCGCAAAGGCCGGCGAGTGCGAGCACGGCAAAGGCGCGCTCACTGCCGCCATGCACAATACCGGCCCATTCATAGGCGATCAAAACGGCGAGAACGCCCATGAACATCTGGAACCAGATGCCACCTTCCCAGAGAC
The DNA here is from genome assembly GCF_015714715.1 of Aestuariivirga litoralis. Lineage (NCBI taxonomy): Bacteria > Pseudomonadati > Pseudomonadota > Alphaproteobacteria > Hyphomicrobiales > Aestuariivirgaceae > Aestuariivirga > Aestuariivirga litoralis. The sequence continues at coordinate 1,002,068 of NZ_WAHS01000001.1, forward strand.
AATAGATGGCCACCGGCATGAGTATGATTGCGGAAAGGCTGCGCAAGCCCAGATCCCCCCACTTGCCGGATTTCGCCGTGGGCGTATCAACCGTCATGCGGTTTGGGCTTTCAGGCCACCAAAACGGCGTTCACGCGCGCCAAACTCATCGACGGCGGTCTGCAAGGCTGCGCCATCAAAGTCCGGCCAGAAGACGGGCAGGAAAACGAATTCGGCATAGGCGCATTGCCACAGCATGAAATTGGAAATGCGCTGCTCACCGCCGGTGCGGATCAGCAAATCGACAGGCGGAATGCCATCAGTATCCAGTGCGCGTTCAAGGGCTGCATCGTCAATTTGGTCAGGTGTCAATTTGCCAGCCGCCACTTCGGTAGCGAGCTTCTTCGCGGCGCGAGCTAATTCCTGCTTCGAGCCATAGTTGAAAGCCACAACGAGGGTGAGTTTGTTGTTCTCGGCCGTCAGCTTCTCGGCTTCGTCCAGCATCTTGACCAGCGAGGGCTCCAGATCCTCACGTGCGCCGATGATCTTGATACGGGTGCCGGCGGCATGAAGTTCCGCCACATCCTGGCGGATGAAGCGGCGCAGCAGATCAAGCAGAAAGGAAACTTCGGCGCGCGGCCGGCGCCAGTTTTCCGTCGAGAAGGAATAGACCGAGAGATATTCGATACCGAGGTCGGCACTGGCGCGCACCATGCGGCGCAGCGCATCAATGCCCGCCTTGTGACCGGCAGAGCGCGGCAGGCCCCTTGCTTCAGCCCAACGGCCATTGCCATCCATGATCACGCCGACATGGCGCGGGACGCTGGCCGGTGCTGCTGGTTGCCCCTCGCGCCCCATGTCTTGCTCAGACCTGCATGATTTCGGCTTCTTTGCTCTTGAGCGAGCCGTCAATGTCCTTGATGGTGGCATCCGTCATCTTCTGCACTTCATCAGACTTGTCCTTGGCCTCGTCTTCGCCCATGGCAGAGGCCTTTTCCAAAACCTTGATCTGGTCCATGCCGTCGCGGCGCACATTGCGCACGGCAACACGCGCCTTCTCGGCATAGGTGTGAGCTACCTTAACGAGCTCTTTGCGGCGATCTTGCGTCAGATCGGGCATGCGCAGACGGATTACCTGACCCTCGGTCTGCGGGTTGAGACCGAGATTGGATTGCTGGATGGCTTTTTCGACGGCAATCACCAATCCACGGTCCCACACATTGATCTGCAGGAGGCGCGGTTCCGGCACGGTGACCGAACCCACGGCATTGATGGGTGACTTCGAGCCATAGGCATCGACCATGATTGGATCGAGCAGCGACGGCGAGGCACGGCCGGTGCGCAGGCTGCCGAAATCGTGCTTGAGCGCATCAATCGCGCCGGACATGCGGCGCTTGATATCAGCAGCATTGAATGGGGCTGGTGCAGCCATGATTATTCCTTTTCAACAATCGTATAGAGGCCGGTGCCATCAAAAACCTTGGCGACGTTTCCCGGCTCCCGGATTGAGAAGACTACTACTGGAATGTTGTTATCGCGCGCAAGGGCGATTGCCGCTGGGTCCATGATGCGCAGGTCCTTGGTCAGGATCTCGCCGAAGGTTACCTTGTCATAGCGCTTGGCACTTTTGTCAGTCTTGGGATCGGCAGAATAGACGCCGTCTACCGACGTGCCTTTGAACAGCGCATCACATTTGAGTTCTGCGGCGCGTAGTGCAGCACCTGTGTCAGTGGTGAAAAAAGGCAGGCCGGTGCCCGCCGCGCAGATGACCACGCGGCCCTGCTCCAGATGATAGATGCCCTTGGCGGCTGAATAGGTTTCGCAGACGGTGGGCATGGCAATCGCAGATAGCATGCGGGCACCCACACCGCGTGATGCGAGCACACCTTCCATGGCCAGCGCATTCATCACTGTGGCCATGATACCCATGTGATCGGCGGACACACGGTCAATGCCTTTGGCAGCACCTGCTAAGCCACGGAAAATATTGCCGCCGCCGATAACGAGGGCGACTTGTGCGCCGGCTTTTTGGAGGGCGGCCACTTCATCGGCCACGCGGCCCACAGTGGCGAGGTCAATGCCATAGGGTTGCGAGCCCATCAGCACTTCACCCGAAATCTTGAGAAGGATTCGTTTGTATTTGTTATTGCTCATGCTTATTCAATTCCGGGGTGGAAAACCCCTGCCCCTTGCTCCCGGCGCTTGTCTTAGAAGGCCGGGCGCGATTCGTCCCCAGCCGGCTTTGTTATTGCTCTTAACAGAAGATTAGCGGCCTCACCTTAGACTTTTATCGGTTGGTTGGTGGTGGAAATGATGACATTTGGAAGCCTTATGTGGGTCACTGGGCGCAGCAGCCGGCAGCATTGGTGGCTGGTGCAGCTGGGCTGCATGGTGATCCTCGCTCTGCTTTTTTTCTCGCTCTTGCCGTCCGATGGTTGGGATGGGCTGACACAACCGCGCGGGCAGCTGCGGCTGGATGAAGGCACCAGTCCGGTGCTGCCGCTCACTAGCATGGCGGATTTCCTCCGCAACTTCGGGTTCTATTCCTCGCCCCTGTCGTGGGTTTTGTTTGTCAGCCATATTCGCCGCTATCACGACCGCAACAAAAGTGGCTGGTGGAGCCTGGTCGCAGTTATCCCGGTGATCGGCGGCTTGTGGCAGCTGATCGAGCTGGGGTTCCTGCCCGGAAATCCAGACAAGAACAACTACGGCCCGCCCCCCGGTGCAGTACGCCTGCCAGCGGGTTTTGACCAAGAACTGGATGAACTGGAGGAGAAGGCTGGCGGCCTGGCCAAGGTGGATGATGCCTATCTGGCCAATTACGCCCAGAAGTTTGCAGCCAGCCAGCAGCAGGAATTGGCCATTGCCGGGCCTGCCACTGCCTCGTCTGGACCTCGCGCCTTCGGCAAACGCCGCTAATACGTCGCCTCCTGTTGCCTGACTCGCGCGGCTAAGATAACAATTCGCGCGCTCGGGGGTTTGCTGGGAGGAACAGAATGCAGAAGCTTGACCGAACTTACATTACCGTTGGCATGATCTGGCTGATCGCCGGGATGATCTTTGGCGCCTGGCTGGGCGGCTCGGGCCATATGAACTTTGCCAATTCACATGCCCATATCAACCTTTTGGGCTTTGTCGTTTCGACCCTGTTTGGCCTGCTCTACTGGGCCTTCCCTGCCATGGCGCGCTCCAAGGTGGCGATGTGGCAATTCCTGGTTTACGAAATCGGCATCCTGATGCTGATCATCGGCAAGATCATGATCGACAATGACGGCAAGGAAACGATTTTCCTGCAGCTCGGCTCGGTCGTTACCATCGTCGGCACCGCAATGATGCTTTATCTTTTTGTCACCAAATCGGGCTCTGAAGCCCGCGCCTGAACTTAGTCCTTCATCGGTTCGCGGCCGCGGGAGATCGCGGCCACGCCGGTGCGGGACACTTCCACCAGACCCAGCGGCATCATCAGCGAGATGAACTGGTCGATCTTGTCGGGCTTGCCGGTCAATTCGAAAACGAAGCTTTCGGTTGAGGCATCGACCACGCGTGCGCGGAAGGCATCGCCGAGGCGCAGGGCTTCGATGCGCTTGTCGCCCTCGCCCTTCACCTTGACCATGGCGAGTTCACGCGCCAGGAAATCACCCTCGACCGTTAGGTCAGCTACTGAATGCACCGGCACCATGCGGTCCAGCTGCGCCTTGATCTGGGCGATGACGGACGGCGTGCCGGTGGTCACGATGGTGAAGCGCGAGACATGCTTTTCATGTTCGGTTTCTGACACGGTGAGCGAGTCGATATTGTAACCACGGCCTGCGAAGAGCCCGATGATACGGGCGAGGACACCCGGCTGGTTTTCGGCGACCACGGCCAGCGTGTGGGTTTCAGCCACCGGCTTGGTGTCGTCGATGAAATAGGCTGAGCCCGTGGGTTGCTGATGCTGTGCGTTCATGTTGTTTTCTTTCTCACGCCTGATTAGACCAGTTGCTTGCCTTTGGCATCAATCGCCGAGCCCACTTCCTCGTCGCTGATATCGGCACCCAACAGCATTTCATTATGCGCCTTGCCTGATGGGATCATCGGGAAGCAATTGGCCAGGTTGGCCACTTCGCAATCGAAAATCACCGGGCCTGGCGTGTTGACCATGTCCATGATCGCCGCATCAAGATCAGCAGGTTTTGAGCAGCGGATACCCTTCCCGCCGAAGGCTTCAGCCAGCTTGACGAAATCCGGCAGGCTTTCCGAATAGCTTTCGCTCAGGCGGTTGCCATGCAGAAGCTGCTGCCACTGGCGCACCATGCCCATATAGTGGTTGTTCAAGATGAAGATCTTGATCGGCAGGCGGTACTGAATGGCTGTCGAAAATTCCTGCATCGTCATCTGCACCGAGGCATCGCCGGCGATATCCACCACCAGGGATTTCGGATGCGCGGCTTGCACGCCCACGGCGGCTGGCAGACCATAGCCCATCGTGCCCAGGCCACCGGACGTCATCCAGCGGTTCGGCTCTTCGAAGTGATAGAATTGCGCTGCCCACATCTGATGCTGGCCCACTTCGGTGGTGATGTAGGTGTCGCGGTCCTTGGTCAGCTCATAGAGACGCTGGATCGCATATTGTGGCATGATCACATCTTTGTTGGCGCGGTACTTCAGGCAGTCCACCGCTTTCCATTTGGCGATCTGCTCTTTCCATGAGGCGAGTGCGCCTTGGTCGAGCTTGGCACCTGTCTTCTTCCATTCGGCCAGCAAGGCGGCGAGCGCTTCCTTCACGTCAGCGACCACCGGGATATCAATCTTCACCGTCTTATTGATCGAGGACGGATCGATATCGATATGGATCTTCTTCGAGTTGGGCGCGAAGGCATCGAGCCTTCCGGTGATGCGATCATCAAAGCGCGCGCCGACATTGATCATCACGTCGCAATCATGCATCGCCAGATTGGCTTCGTAGGTCCCGTGCATGCCCAGCATGCCGAGCCATTCCTTGCCGGAGGCCGGATAGGCGCCGAGCCCCATCAAGGTCGAAGTGATCGGAATGCCGGTGAGGCCCACAAATTCGCGCAGCAGCTTGGACGCTTCGACACCCGAGTTAATGACGCCGCCACCGGTATAGAACAGCGGCTTCTTGGCGGAGGCGATGAGCTTCACGGCAGCTTCGATCGCCTGCGCATGCGGAGACGTGCGCGGCTGATAGGATTTCACGATCACGCCTTCGGGGCCGGTGTAGCGGCCCTTGGCGAATTGCACATCCTTCGGGATGTCCACAACGACCGGGCCGGGGCGGCCATGGGTAGCGACATAGAAGGCCTCGTGGATGATGCGGCTGAGGTCATTCACATCCTTCACCAGCCAGTTCTGCTTGGTGCAGGGGCGCGTGATGCCGACGGTGTCGCATTCCTGGAACGCGTCATTGCCGATCAGATGGGTGGGCACCTGGCCGGTGAGCAGCACCATCGGGATCGAGTCGAGCATCGCGTCAGTCAGGCCGGTCACGCAATTGGTGGCGCCGGGGCCTGATGTGGCCAGTGCCACGCCGGGCTTGCCAGTGGAGCGCGCATAGCCTTCGGCCATGTGGGTGGCACCCTGCTCGTGGCGCACCAGAATGTGCTTCACTTTTTCCTGCTGGAAGAATTCATCATAGATCGGCAGCACAGCGCCACCGGGATAGCCAAAGACATGCGCCACGCCCTGGTCTGCCAGAGCGCGGAGCACCATTTCAGCGCCGGTCATCATTTCTGCTTCAGCCATCTCAACCCTCTTCAATTCCAGTTCGCTCTAAACGCAATTTTGCCAATAAAAAAGGCCCCCGGGGGAGCCTGTGTTTCGCGTAGCACCAAGTATCCGGCAGGGTTAACCCTGCCTGGCGCTACGCGGTCCTACTACAAGAATGCTGTTCATGGGGCATATTTGCCTATGCGGGGGGCTGCTTGTCAAGGGGCGCGTGAGGAACGCCTCTCAAATGACAGGAGATTCATCCGTCACCTCGTCCCAATCCGCCATCTGGCCGCGCCACCATGTGAGCTGGCGTTTGATATATTGGCGGGTGGCGGTCTGGGCCAGCAGGCGTGCCTCATCAAGGCTGATCTCGCCGCGCAGATGGGCCTGCAGTTCCGGCACGCCGATGGCTTTCATCAAGGGCTGATCCTTGTGAAGTGGCGGTAGGGTCTTCACTTCATCGAGCGCGCCCTGCTCCAGCATTTGAACAAAGCGTGCATCGGCGCGGGTGTAAAGTTCTTCGCGGGGCAAGGATTTGAACAGTTTGCGCAAGGCTACATCAGCCAACGGTGCAGAAGCGGAGGCCTGCCAGTGCAACAGACTTTGGCCGGTGCTTTCAATGACTTCCAGCGCACGGATCAGGCGTTGGCGGTCTGCGGGATTGAGCTTATAGGCCATGGCTGGGTCACGGGTGGCGAGTTCGGCGTGATGATTGCCAGTAAAGCTGCGCCACTTGTCGCGCACTTCAGGCGCGATCTCAGGCACCTCCGACAAGCCTTTGATCAGAGACATGAAATAGAGGCCGGTGCCACCACAGATGATCGGCAACTGGCCTTGCGCCCAGGCTGTTTCCACCTCAGCCATAGCCTCGCGCTGCCAGCGGGCTACGGAATAATCGGTGCTGGCGGCGATGTGGCCGTAGAGTTTGTGCGGAGCCGCCGCCTCGTCTTCCGCAGAGGGCCGCGCCGTCACGACGCGCAGCTCACGATAGACCTGCATCGAGTCGGCGTTGATGATCACGCCGTTTTCGGCCTGGGCCATGGCCAGCGCCAGTGCCGACTTGCCGCTGGCGGTCGGGCCTGCAATAAGCACGGCGCGTTTTGGGGTGTTCGAAGACATCATGGATTCCGTTCTCGTTCTCATAGCAGCGCCGGGCTCCGGTGCAATCACCGCCGGATTGGCCGAGGAACTGGGCGCGGTGCGCTGGCTGGCACATGGCGATGCGCTGGAAGCGGATGCAGCGTTTGAGGCCGAGGCACGCGAGCTTTGCGCTGGACTGCCGATCGATATCAATGTTGTGCCGGAGGCCAAGCGGCGGAAGCGCATTCTGCTGGCCGATATGGATTCGACCATGATCGAGCAGGAATGCATCGACGAACTGGGCGTGGTGGCCGGCGTGGGTGACCGGATCAAGGACATCACCGCCCGCTCGATGCGGGGCGATCTTGATTTTGAGGGCGCGCTGAAAGAGCGCGTCGGGCTGCTGCGCGGGCTGGATGAAGGCGTGATCGCCACATTGATCCGTGAACGGATCAGTTTCATGGCCGGAGGTGCCACGCTGCTGGCCACGATGAAAGCGCATGGGGCTTACTGTGCGCTGGTGTCCGGTGGATTTACTGCCTTTACAGCACACGTGGCCGGCACGTTGGGTTTTCACGAGCACCGCGCCAACACTTTGCTGATCGAAGCTGGCAAGCTAAAAGGTGAAGTTGCGATGCCCATTCTCGGCAAGGACGCCAAGGTGGAAGCGATGAACCGCATCACCAAAGCCCAGGGCACATCAGCCGCCGATGTGATCGCGGTGGGTGATGGCGCCAATGACATCCCGATGCTGCAGGCCGCCGGGATAGGCGTAGCATTACATGCCAAGCCCAAGGTGCAGGAACAGGCGCAGTATGTGATCAACCACGGAGATCTGACGGCACTGCTATATTTGCAAGGCTATGCGCAGAGCGAGCATCAAAACTTGCCGTGAGGGGACGATGAGCAGGCAGAACACCATCAACCTGATTGCGGCAATGTCTTCTATAACGGTCCTGGGATTCGTGCTGGGCTTCATCTTTCCGGTCCTTTCGCTTCTCATGGAAAAACAGGGGATCGACTCCAGGCTCATCGGGATCAATACGGCTGTCCAACCGGTAGGCACTGTTGCCACGTTATTTTTGACGGCACCGATTGTCGGCAGATTTGGCGCGGTGCGCGTCGCCGCGCTTTGCGTTGTCATGATCATTGCGGCCTTGCTGCTCTACCCGCATCTGCCGGTGTTCTGGTATTGGTTCGTCCTTCGCTTCGTCCAGGGCTTTTTCTTCACCACGCTGTTCACTATCAGCGAGGCATGGGTGGTCAAATATTCAACTGGTCCTTATGCGTCACGGATTCTCTCGATCTACATGTCGCTGTTTGCATTGGCGATGGCGGCCGGGCCGCTTCTGCCGGCACAAATCGGTATTGAAGGGTCCGCGCTGTTTATCATCACCGCTATCGTCATTCTGGTCGCGGCACTTCCCATCGCCTTCGTGAAAGCGGAGGAAGCCCGCATCGAGTCTGCTGTATCGCTGACGGACATTCTGAATTTTGTTTGGGAATCGCCCATGCTGTTAACATCGGTCGGGCTCTTCGCCGCTTGCGAGGCAGCGGCCTTGAGTTTTTTGCCCCTGCTCGGCGTCTTCAATGGCCTGTATGCCGATCAGGCCGCTGTCCTCGTTTCGGCCTTCGTCGGCGGTCCCATTGTCCTGCAATATCCCATTGGTTGGCTGGCTCACAAATATGGGAAATTCCGGGTGTTCCTGGGGTGTGCACTCTGCACTGCCATCGCGCTGCTCGCGATACCGTTGTTGATCCTGAATGTTTTGATATGGCCCATTCTGGCGATCGCCGGCGCAGCTTCCGCCGGCCTTTACACATTGGCACTGGCGGTCTTGGGAGAACGTTATTCCGGCAATCAGATCCTCGTCGGCACGTCCGCCTTCTCGGCGATCTATGGAATAGGAATGCTCGCTGGATCGGTTCTCTGTGGCCTGATCATGAACAGTTTTGGCGGCGCCTGCATATTCTACGGACTGGCCGCTTTGTTTGCTGGTTTCGCAGTGGCGATAAAATTCAAAGCCCACGCATTCGCCGATGCACCAATATCGTGACTTACGCCCTGAACACCACGGTCGCGCCGACGATGATGATGGCGAAGCCGAGAATATGTTGCCAGGTGATGCTGGAGCCGAGATAGAAGATCGCGAACAGGATGAAGGCGGTGAAGGTGATGACTTCCTGGATCGTCTTCAGTTCGGCGGGGCTGTAATATTGCACGCCCCAGCGGTTGGCGGGCACGGCGAGCCAATATTCAAAGAAGGCAATGCCCCAGCTAATCAGGACGACAACCCAGAGCGGCTTGTCCGTGAACTTCAAATGCCCATACCAGGCAAAGGTCATGAACAGATTGGAGCCGCAGAGAAGAAGGATAGGGAGAATCTTACCGAAAACCATGACTTTTCCTGCTGCGCGGCAGGCCTTGAGTCAAGGCATGTAAAATTAAAAAAGGGCATGGGAACAAAGCTCCCATGCCCGAGTTTTTTCGCGTCTCTTACTTGTTGATCATGCGCAGGATGTAATAGGCGGCACCACCGATGCCCACGCCGAAGAACCAGCCATACACGCCCCACCAGGCCGGCAGCAGCGTGGTGAAGTTCGGCAAGATCGTCGAGAACAGGCCACCGATGATCAGTGCGATGAAGGCATTTACATGCCAGCCGCCCTGGAACTTGAACTCGCCATTTTCCTGATAGAGCGCGTTCACATCGATCTTGCCTTTGCGGATCAGATAATAGTCCACCATCATGATGCCGAAGATCGGACCCATGGTGGAACCGATCAGGCCCACGAAATGTGCGGCACCGCCATTCCACGGCGCCCAGGGATAGAGAACGAGCGCAATGAGGGCCGCGATATAGCCGCCCTTCTTGAAGTCGATCTGCTTGGGGAAGACGTTGGAAATATCAAAGGCGGGCGAGACGAAATTCGCCACGACGTTGATGCCCAAAGTCGCCACCGCGAAAGTGAGCGCGGCCAGCAAGGCGAGGAACCAGCTGTCGAACTTGGCCGAGATCTGATCCGGATGCAGCAGCAGTTCGCCGTAGACGGTGAAGGCAGCCGTGGTGGTCACGCCGGCGACCAGGCAGAACAGCAGCAGGTTGACTGGCAGGCCCCAGAGATTGCCCTTACGCACTGCGGCTTCGTCCGTTGCGTAGCGGGTGAAGTCACAGAAGTTCAGATAGAGGGCGGCGAAATAGGTGATCCAGGTGGCAGCCACGGCAGCGAGAGCGCCGAAGGAACCGGGTGCACCGGGAACGCCGGCATCCTTGGTGGCTTCCACCAGCTTGTCAGCCGGAATGTCGCTGCCGAAGGAGATCGTGCCCGCCTTGACCGTGAGGTAGATGGCCAGGAACAGCATCATCAGCCACACAGCGGGACCGGCCCAATCCTGGAATTTGCGCACGGTTTCCATGCCGTTCTGGATGATCAGCAGCTGTAGAGCCCAGACGACCACGAAGCAGATCACTTCCAGCGTGGAATGGCCGAGCATGTGGCTCGACTGGTTCCAGGCGGCGATGTCTGCATTGCGGCTGAGCAGCGCCACGATGGCGCCAGCAGCAGCAGCGGTTTGTGCGCCATACCAGAAGCAGGCGACGACGGCGCGGACGAGTGCTGGAATATTGGCGCCGAAGGTGCCGAAGGATGCACGGGCCAGCACCGGATAGGGCACGCCGGTGCGCACGCCAGCAATGCCGACCATGTTCATCAGCACGAAGACGACGATTGAGCCAATGCCGATGGCGATGACGAAGTTGAGGAAGCTCCCGCAGAGCAGGAACAGGCTGGCGGCGAGGAAGTAGCCGTAGAGCGAGTGGACGTCCGACGTCCACACGTTGAAGATTGAGAAGGCGCCCCAGTTGCGTTGTTCCGCAGGCGCCAGGTCGGCGTTATGTAACGCCGGTGACGGATTAATGAGTTTCATATTGGTCCCCTTGTGTTGCCAAATCGATGCCTTCTTTTTGGGCATTCGACTCACATGCACGTTATCTGCCTTTTAAAAGAGCGGCAATTGACTTCGGGTTTATGTAGACCGCTTTCCTGACCAGCGAACCTGAATCGGCCTATAGGTCAGGCATGGGCATGTGGCGAGGCATCATTGTTTGGGCAGGGTTCATGGCCCTTGAGACCGTGCATGGGATTCTGCGCGGCATCTTTCTGGTGCCACGCCTTGGCATCGAGATGTCAAACAGGATCGGATGGCCCATTGCGGCCGCGCTCGTGTTTGGGATCACATTGCTGACCAGCCGTTGGATGGGGCTTAGCGGCACGCGGGCCCTGCTCCAACTCGGCGCCTTGTGGGTGGTGCTGACCTTTGCGTTTGAAATCGCCATCGGGCTGATGCAGGGTTTGAACGCGACACAATTGATTCACGAGATCAACCCGTTCTCGGGCGGAATGCTGATGTGGAGCCTTGTGGTGGCGTTTCTCTCGCCCTTCGCCGCTGCCCGGTTGCGCCAATGACAGTCTGCTGACAGAGGTTGTCAGTAGTTGTCAGCAGGCACCCTTTGCGGATGAGCTTGCAGCGCCTATATCTGGCCCATGGGTCACTCAAGACAAGACGGCGGCTTCGCGGAAGCGCCACAACCAGCCATCACCGATTTGCAACCGCTGCCGGAATCCGCCCGCGCCGGGCTGGAGGGCTTGCGGCCCGAAGTGCAATCGCTGCCGATGTTTGCGCCGCACAAGCCGACCAAGATGCCGAAATCGGAAGGCGGCAAGAAGCTCGAAGTGGTCTCGCCTTACGAGCCCAAGGGCGACCAGCCGACTGCGATCAAGGAACTGGTCGAGGGTGTGAACACGCAGGAGCGCAACCAGGTGCTGCTCGGTGTCACCGGTTCCGGCAAGACCTATACGATGGCGAAGATCATTGAGGCCACCCAGCGCCCTGCCCTTATCATGGCGCCGAACAAGACACTGGCGGCGCAGCTTTATGGCGAGTTCCAGAATTTCTTCCCCAATAATGCGGTGGAATATTTCGTCTCGTATTACGACTATTACACGCCGGAAGCCTATGTGGCGCGCTCCGACACCTATATTGAAAAGGAAAGCGCCATCAACGAGCAGATCGACCGCATGCGCCATTCGGCCACGCGCTCGCTGCTGGAACGCGACGATGTCATCGTGGTCGCCTCCGTCTCCTGCATCTATGGCATCGGCGACGTTGAGACTTATTCGGCGATGGCCTTTGCCGTGAAGAAGGGCCAGCGCATCGCCCAGCGCGCGCTGATCGGCGATCTCGTGTCACTGCATTACCGCCGCAATGACCAGAATTTCGTGCGCGGCTCGTTCCGGGTGCGCGGCGATACGATTGAGCTGTTCCCCTCGCATCTGGATGACCGCGCCTGGCGCATCTCTTTGTTCGGCGACGAGATCGAAAGCATTTCGGAATTCGATCCGCTGACCGGGCAGAAGAAGGCCGAGCTGGAGCAGGTCAAAGTCTATTCCAATTCGCATTATGTGACGCCCAAGCCCACGCTGGAACAGGCCGTCATGCGGATCAAGAACGACCTGCAGATCAGACTCGCCGAGTTCAACACTGCTGGCCGCATCCTGGAAGCGCAGCGGCTTGAGCAGCGCACGATGTTCGACATCGAGATGATGATGGCGACGGGCTCCTGCGCTGGCATCGAAAACTATTCGCGCTATCTCACCGGCCGCAAACCGGGCGAGCCGCCGCCGACACTGTTTGAATATCTGCCGGACAATGCCATTGTGTTCACCGATGAAAGCCATGTGACCGTTCCGCAGATCGGCGGCATGTTCAAGGGCGACTTCAACCGCAAGGCCACACTGGCCGAATATGGTTTCCGCCTGCCCTCCTGCATCGACAATAGGCCGCTGCGTTTCGAAGAATGGGACGCGATGCGGCCACAGACGGTTTATGTTTCGGCCACGCCCGGTGGCTGGGAAATGGCGCAGACCGGCGGCGTGTTTTCCGAACAGGTGATCCGCCCCACCGGGCTGATCGATCCGCCCGTCATCATCCGCCCGGTGAAGACGCAGGTTGATGACGTGATCGCCGAATGCAAGGCCGTGGCGCTGGCCGGCCAGCGGGTGCTGGTGACCACGCTGACCAAGCGCATGGCCGAAGACCTCACCGAATACATGCACGAGCAAGGCGTGCGCGTGCGCTACATGCACAGCGACATCGACACGCTGGAGCGCATCGAGATCCTGCGCGATCTGCGGCTGGGCGCGTTTGACGTGCTGATCGGCATCAACCTGCTGCGCGAAGGCCTCGACATTCCGGAATGCGCGCTCGTCGCCATCCTGGACGCCGACAAGGAAGGCTTCCTGCGTTCGGAAACCTCACTGGTGCAGACCATCGGCCGCGCCGCGCGCAATGTGGATGGCCGGGTGATCATGTATGCCGACCGCGAGACCGGCTCAATGCAGCGCGCCATTGCCGAAACCAACCGCCGCCGCGCCAAGCAGGTGGCCTACAACACGGCCAACGGCATCACGCCGCAATCGATCAAGAAAAATATCGGCGACATCATGGGCTCGATGTATGAGCGCGACCATGTGCAGGTGGATACCGGCCTGTCGGAGAGCGGCCCGCTGATCGGGCACAATCTGGCGAAGGTGCTGGCCGACATGGAAAAGCGCATGCGCGAGGCGGCGGCCAATCTGGAATTCGAGGAAGCCGCAAGGCTGCGTGACGAGGTCAAGCGCCTGAAGGCGGTGGAGCTGGCGGTGATGGACGACCCGCTGGCCAAGAGCAGCAACATCCAGGGCCCGGAAGCGAGCTGGCCGCAGCCGAGCAAGGACCGCAAGGCGGGTTCGAGTGCGGGGAAACCGGGGACGCGGGCGTTCCGGGGGCCGAAGCGGAAGTAGAACTGCTATCGCGCCGTCACCCGGCAGTTCGGAAAATCGTCAATCAACCGACAGTAGCCCGACTCTACTAATTGCTTGGCACGATCTAGCTTTCCCTTTGCAATTTTTGGCTATTTGAGCAAACCTAAGGTGGAGCCAATTGAGTAGAACATAACCACAATATAACCTTTCGTCTGCAATTGAGCGTGAGGCCATCTGATGTCACCCACATTTATGCAACGCTCGAAACGAGCCTTTGGAAGGGCCCATAACAGACCTACTTTACTTGGACGCGTTACCAGTTGGTCGATTCGAATGATGGGTAAGCTGCTAAACTTACTTTGTCTTCTATTGGGCTTGACCGTAGCGATTCAACTCGAAAACAACCAGCTTCAGTTCATCTCGATTGGAAATCTAGCTTATATAAGTCTCGTCCCCTTCGGCCTGTTTTGTCTCAGAGCTATCGCACTTCTCTATGATTTCACGCGATACTTTAGGGAGAGCCGTCCAGTAGGAAGAAGCGATGCAACGGTAGTAAAGTCTGTTTTCGAAAGCACAAAACGCTACTGTGAAAAATATGGCATTCTTAATAGTGGAAGTGGGAGTGCAATCGAAATATTTGCCCACCCATTCCTAGATCGCGATTTGTCCGACAATGGATGGAATACTGGCGACGTAGTTATCGAATTGGAGAAGGAATTTTTCACTTCTCAGGGCATTGTAGAAAAAAATAAGGTGGTGCCTGGAGCCAACAACGACAAATACTTCCTTCGTTCCTTTAGGCATCTCTTCGCTGATGATAGCGAAAAGCTGCGACTAACTCTTGGGCGGACCGATTGGGTAAATCTGGTCAACGTAAAAGACAAACTAATGGCAGACGAACCGCTAAGGCACAAAATCGTGAAAAGCGATTTTAAAACAAAAAATGCTGTGCCCTCGTCATTTTGCTTACATTTTGTGTGTCTGACCAAAGACAACGAGTTTCTCGCACTAAAACGAAACAACTCCACAGAATATCACCCCAATGCTATGTCCGTGTCATTCGAAGAGCAGGTTGCACGGGTAGATGTTGAGAGGGGATCTGACTTTCGAGCAGAAAACTGGTTTCAACGAGCAATCTGTGAAGAGGTTTTTCCCCTAACCGGGTTCTTTGAAAAGAATCCAGCTGCGGCGTGGGATGCCGTCTCCCAATATGTTGAATTCAAGAGGATATGGACTGGCATTTTGGAGGAAGATGTTGGCAACTTTTCGCTATTTGGTGTCATGAAGATAAACTTGTCAGCTGCTGAACTTGTCGTCAAATCACGCGCATTGGAAGATGAACATAAGACGAAGAGAGATGACGAGGGCCGGTTGTATGTGTTCCGCAAGGATGACGTTTTAGATTACCTACAAACCGGCAGAGCAAGATGTAGGCAGCTATACTGGCCTGAAAAATTTGAAGACGTGACGCTAATGCACCCAACCTCCCTCTATCGAGCAGAGTGGGTTATGGCTTGCCTCCAAGCTTGAAAATCGTCTAAGCAACAACTCCACTGCCACGCGAAACTTCTCTCACCACCGAAGATTAAGTTGCCCCTAGCCTTGAACGGATTGAGTGGTGGCAGATATCCGTTTGTTAAGTCTTTTTACTAAACAAACTCATACTGCTGCTATTCTATTTCGATCTGCTTGGTGATGCGGATGGCGTTTTCGAGCATAGGCTTCGGTCACCGAACCTTGATGGATGGTCTTGTCCTTCACTGGACCGATGGGATTGCACGCGTGTCAACGCCCCTTCCCCTTACCTCTGCTTTCTCCTAGCGTGACGACAGAGGGACAATCCATGACACTTAAAGTTATCGGCACCGGCTTTGGCCGCACGGGAACGGATTCCATGCGCGAGGCGCTGGACATTCTGGGGTTTGGCCCCTGCCATCACATGCATGAAGTGATCGCACATGAGCAGCAAAAGCAGATGTGGCGGGCCAAGGTTCAAGGTGCGCCCCTCAGCTGGGAGGAGCTTTTTGCGGGTTACCAATCCTGTGTGGATTGGCCTTCCGCTTATTATTGGCGTGAGCTGATCACAGCCTATCCACAAGCCAAGGTTATCCTCACCCATCGCAGCGCCGAAAGCTGGTGGGCGAGTTTTGAGAAGACCATCCTGGCTGGCCTCAGCAAGAGCACTGATCCTCAATCGGTTGGGCTGGCGCTGATCCGGGACAAGGTTTTTGGCGGCAAGATGAATGACAAGGCCCATGCCATGGCCTGCTATGAGGCCAACATCAAAGCGATCCGGGAAACCGTACCAGCCGCCCGTCTTCTGGTGCATGAGCTGGGCGATGGCTGGGTACCGCTCTGCGCCCATCTTGGTGTGCCCGTGCCCGCCGTTGACTACCCGTCAGCCAACAGCGCTGAGGCGTTCAACACCAGGCATTTGCAAAACCCGAATGCCGGTCATCACACCTGACAGCCGCTGAGGCTCTTGCTTCAGCGCGCCAACCGCTGGCAAAAGAGCACAACGACCCTTGACATTGTTCTTGCTTTGTTCTTATGAGGGCTTCAGGAGAAGCTCATGGACTGGACCAGGGCAATTGAGATCAACCGAAGCGCGCTGGCGCGTGTTGTGGCGCAGCTTTTTGGGTTGCTGGAATTGGCATTGGAAGGCCCGCTCCGCCGCCTGCCCCCTCTGCTTTACAGCGAGGCTGAGCGTCTGCTGATTCCCGCTGAATCCGCCCTGCGCCGGCTGATCGTCATTGCGGCGCGCGGGCTGCAGGTGAATCTGGGCCCTACCCGCCCGATGCCGCACGATCTGGTGATTGCCAGCAGCGGTGAAGGGCGTCTCAGTTTCGCTTTGTTCGATACGCGCAAGACTTTCGCTGAAGGCACACCCGCACAAAATTCCACGAGCGTTGGTCCACGCATTCGCTTCTTTGATGCGAGCCCGCTGGTGCCGCAATTCAATCCGGCCCAGAGCGAAGCGCCCGCCCGCAGCATGGATGCAAGTGCATTGTGCCGCCGCTATGCGGCGTTGAAATATGCATTGGAGACCCTGCCCCGTCAGGCCCGGCGCCTGGCCCGCTGGCGGTTGCGCCGCGCGCAATCGGACAGTCCGAAATTCACCTCACCCCTGCGCCCCGGCCCGCCGCCGGGCCAGCGCGCCACGCCGCGCCGCGAGATCGACCATGTGCTGCGCGAATGCCATGGCCTCGCCTTCGATGCCCTGCGCGCCGACTCGTCCTGAAGTCATCGCAGTCCGTTTTTGCCCCTTCCCCGGCCCCGTGCCGGGGAACGCCGCCTCTTGGCCGGACGGGATCGTGTGGCCGCGTTCAAGCTTTCGGATTGGACGGAAACAACCACTCCGCCACCAGCCAGCACACAATGGCCCAGCTCAATCCGATCATCCATCCCGCCAGCACATCGGTGGGATAATGCACACCGAGATAGATGCGGCTGAGGCCGACGATGACAGTGAGGAACGCAGCGACCGCGAGGCCGTACCTGGCGAGGCTGCGCGAGGGCGCAGCGCGGGCCAGAAATGTGCCGATGGTCAGGTAGATCACTGCGCTGGACAGAGCGTGGCCGCTGGGAAAGCTGGAGGTGAAGACGTGAGTGGCCGAAACAATGTCAGGCCTTGGGCGGTCGAAGAATGATTTCAGGATCGTGCTCAGGATGGCGCCACTGGCGCTGGACAGAACAAGCGCCCAGGCATTGCGCGGCTTGCCCTCCAGCAGCAAGTAGATGGCAATGAAGGCGACGAGCGGAAAGAGCACAGTGAAGCTGCCGAGTGCGGTGACGTCGCGTGCGGCTTCCTGAAACCAGACGGGGCCGATGAGATGCATCGTGCCGCCGTCGCTGGTTTGCAAGGCCTGCAAAATCGCCTGATCGAAAGCGAGGGTTTCACCTTCGCGCATTTCATCGGCCAGCAAGCCGAAACCCAAGCACAGGAGCAGGATGGAGAGCAGCGCTGCACTGTTCCTGCTAAACTTTGGCATCGCGCGCTTTCTTCTTCACCGGCAAATCGGTCTTTGCATATTGCGGCGCTACCGACAGAACCCGGAGGGCGCGCGGCAGGCTTTGCATCTTCACCGGAAAATCCAGCAAGGCCACTTCGCCATCAATGGAGGACTGGATCGATTTTGGCTTTTTGGCGATGCCCCAGATGCGAAAGGATCGCCTGGCCCGCGCCTCCATGGTCAGTGCCGCAGAGGTGGCGCGATCGAATTGTTCTGCCTCATCAAGCTTGCCGGTCAGAAAGGCCGCTGCCAGGCGCAGGATGGAGGACGCCGAAATGGAATGAACGACATAAAAACCGAGAATGCCCTGATCGAGCGCGCGGGCCTGCTTTGGCAAGGCTGCCGGATTGTTGGTGACGGCGACAAAGGGGGCCGAAATCTCATGCTCGGTTTCGCCTGCCTTCACATTCACATGCAAGTTTTGCGGACGGCGGAAAATGGCGAGATAGGCGCGCGCGGCACCCAGCATCTTTTGAAAGCGGGACTTGTAACCCAGGCGTTCGCGCAAGCGCGCCATGCGCGGCTGCACGCCGAACGACACCTGATGCAAGAAAAGCCGGCCATTGATTTCACCTGCGTCAATCTCGGTGACGCGCGCATCCGCCAGCTGCTGAAGTGCCAATTCAAGCTTGGGGGAGAAGCCGAGATCCTGCACGAACGTGTTCATCGTGCCCAGCGGCAGGGCGCCCAGGATGATCGTGCTGTCCCGCAGAACATTGGCGACAGAAGAAATGCTGCCATCCCCGCCCCCGGCGATGATGATGTCGCATTCTTTGGATTTTGCCGCCGCTTGAGCCCGCGTGGTGACGTCGCCATCGACCAATTCAACAGCAAGGGGCTCGAACGCGCCCGACAAAGCCTTTTCGACATTGGCCTTGACCACATCGGGGCCAAGAGTGCGAACCGTGCCGGACTTCTGGTTAATCAGGACCAGCGCGGAACGCTTTTGTGCCATTAGGTAAGTTTATAACCGCTCAGAAATTACTGCGCGGCGAAACCGCACTGCTTCTGTTCCATGTCGATCTGCTTGGTGATGCGGATGGCGTTTTCGGCGTAGGCTTCCGTCACCGAGCCGTGGTTGATGGTTTTGCCGTTCAGCGGACTTACGGCTTCGCAGAGATGGAAGACGTGGGGTTCAGATGACTTCTTCTGGCCGGCTTCCGGGGCGATCCAATAAACCACGTCCAGGCCGTTCGGATTGGCGGTGGATTTGGTAGCATTGGCGATGTCGGTCGTGTCACGCGCGATGTCCTGAGCCTGGGCAGCAACTTCCGGCGAGCAGGCCGTGGTGGGCTGGCCCGACTTGATCTGGCCGGCGCAGGCATTCATGTCCTGCGTGTATTGCTCGACAGATGGCGGCTTGAAATTCACGCCCAGCAGAACCGCGACGATCGCAAGGACAGCGCCTGCGCCACCGGCGATCTGCTTGTTCTTGGGGTCCATGTCCTTGTCCATGAAAATCAGGACGAGCAAGGGCAGGAACGCGAAAATGGTGATGATGGCGCCGAGCTGGTTCTGCACGAAGAAGTTGATCGTGTCAGAGCGTTGGGCCGGATCCTTTCTGTTGGCAGCCTTCCACAGGAAGCTGCCGAGAATGGCGAACACGGCGATGCCGACCAGTAGGCCGATCATCAGCGGCAGGTTGCCACCATTGTTGCCGGCGTCGAATTTGTGATGCATCAAGAAATAGATGCCAACGCCTTCCGCAGCGATGGCAATCGCCCATGACAAAATGGCGAAAGCGCGCAGCTTGAAGGCTGAGCTTTGCTGCCCCTGGCTGGCTTGCCAATCCTTGGTCACATCTACGGGTTTCTTGTCAGCCATGATCGTATTCCCTGTCTTGAAAAGTTCTGGGGATGATGGATAGTCAGATTCCGACTGCATTTCAATGCCGGGATTGATCCGGCCCCGAGACTTGCGCATGATCGGGCTCCATCCATTGTTGAGAGTGACCATGTCCCAAGCCATCCTGCGCCTCTGCCAATCCGAAAAGCTCATGACCTACCCGAAAGGCAATGTGCTGCTTGAACAGGGCAGTCACACCGGCACGCTTTATGTGCTGGCCCGCGGCGTCATCGGCATATCCCGCGGTGGTGTGGAAGTGGCGCAGGTTTCCGAACCCGGCGCCGTATTCGGGGAGACATCCGTTCTTCTGGGATCGGCACATACGGCGACCGTACAAACCAAAAGCCAGTGCGATGTCTATTTCTTTCCGGACGCCCAAGCCTTCATCAAAAGCAATCCGGACATCACCTATGAAATCGCCGCGATCCTGGCAGCACGCTTGCACCGGGCAAACGACTTCATCACCGAACTGAATGAAACCGCACGGCTTGCGTCCAATATCTGGGTGTGGTGAACTTCTTCATTTCAATACGCTTGCCGGTCCCGTGGGGCGATTGACTTCGTTCCATTGGCGCAGCAATCTGGCTGATGTGCAGCCTACACCGCAGTCGAAAAGGTCGAATTCATCATGCTTAAATCAATTCTGGCCGCAAGCCTGGCCCTTACGATGGTGACGATGATTGGCGCGAGCGCTGCTTTCGCAGGCTGCCAGGGCGAAGGGCAATTGCATTCGGAACAATACAGCATCCGGACGCATATGAAATTCATCAACAGCAGCGGCAGTACCAAGCGCATCTACTGGATCAACTATCAGGGCATGCGCCAGCTCTATTCAACCCTGTCTCCCGGCAGGACTTACCGTGTCGACACATTCGTCACCCATCCCTGGGTGGTCACCCAAATCTCGGGCGCATGCTACGGCCTTTACCTGCCCAACAAGTTCAGCCAGACCATCAATCTCAACTGATCTGCGCCGCGCCTTGGCGGCCTATTCTTCCGTATCGATATTCTTGGCCAGAGTCTGATAGGCATTCACGATCTCATAGCAGACAGTGAGCGTGCGCTCGCCGGGACTCCAGAAGGCGTTGATCTGGCCACACTCCTTGGCCGTGAACTTGATGCCGTTTTTGAACTTGTAGTTATCGTGCATGAAGGTGGCGATGTCCTCCAGCAGACCCAGCTTCTTCAGATAGGCTTCCTGGTCCGGGAATTTGCTGGTTTCCTCATAGGTGATTTCCGGCTTCTCTGAATCCTCGGCCACCTTGTCTTCATCGCCATAGCTGTCTTCATCGAGCAGCGTGTCCCAACTGGTGGAGTTCATCTGTGACTCGTGCTCGCAGCGGGCGCGCCGTTCTTCCGGCAGTTTCACGGTGTCGGCAATGTCAGTGAATTTCTTGGCATCTGCGCCATAGAGCAAGCAGGCGATACGGAAGGCGCGCTGGCTATCGGTGCCATGCTCGTCCCACCAGGCGATGTCATTCACCTTGGTCATCGAGCCGAACAAGAACCAGCTTTTCATGGCGCCGAGCAGATAGTCGGGGGTGGTTTCATCCTCGTCCGGCGTCATCAGCTTGGTGGCCAAGCCGTCAACCGCATCTTCCTCGCGGCCGACCACGGCAAGATTGAATTCCGAAACCATGGCGTGGCCCAGCTCGTGATAGACCACGAAATACAGGCTGCCTTCGACGAAACTGTCGGCATCGATGTCAATGCGGTCGGCATTGGCCCCTGCGCCGCCATCTGCCGGTGCGTCGTCCGCCCTGGTGGCGGCGCTGCCGAGGGAAAGAGAGAGCGCAAGCGCGCCAATTGTAAGCCATTTTTTCATCATCATGATCCCCTCAATAGCCACAGCTGTTGCGCATCCAGCGGACGCTGACCCAGCCTTCGTCGCTGCCGCCTTCCTTCATCACCTGATACCAATTGCCCTGGCGGCCGGTGATCTCGACCTTGTCGCCATTGAACAGCTCTGCCAGTTTGGCGCCTGAGCTGCTGGGCTCCTCACGAACCGCGAGGAAGCCGGCGCCGGTGGCGGCATTATAGGTGCCGGAAAGCCCATGAACCGTGCCCTGGCAATATTGCGCCTGGGCCATTTGTGGTGCGGCCAACATGGCAATGGAAAGCGTCACAGCGCCCACGGGCAAAAGTTTTCGCATATGTATTTCCCCAAACCCTGCATGCCCCCGTCGTCCTCACGATGCTTCGGGGCCGTAAGCCTGTCAACGGGGTGGGATCAGTCGGTCCATTTGCCGGGAACCGGTACGGCTTCATCCGCGCCCGGCCAGGGCGGCATGGTGACGGCGACGGCTTCCAGCGGCTCCTCGTCATCCACATTGTGCAGCTGGAAATGCGTGCCCACCGGGATGCAGAAGGACATGCCGGGATGCACTTCGGTGATTTCTTCTTCATCACCCAGCTTGCGCCACAGCTCGCCCTCACCGGCGGTGATGAACCAGAGTTCTTCTACCGTCTTGTGCATCATGGCCTTGCTGGTTTCGCCGGGTGCCAGTTCAAAATGCGCCATGGAGCCTTTTGCTCCGGCGGCGAGGATGCGCACATCCATGCCGTCTGGTGCGACGTCATCACGCTCTTCGGAAATCGGCTTCGTTGAGAATGTGCTCATGGCATCAACTGCCCGCCATTGACCTCAATCACCTGGCCGGTGATGTAGCCAGAGGCTTCATCGCTGGCGAGATAGAGGAAGGTGCCGGTGCAGTCGTCGGCTGCGCCCAGGTATCCCATCGGGATGGTCTTTGCCATGGCGATGCGGCGCTTTTCATCCGAGAAGCGTTCATGGAATTGCGTGTGGATGGTGCCGGGCGAAACGCAGTTCACGCGGATCTTGTGATCCACCAATTCGCGCGCGATGGATTTCGAGAAGGCCGAAACAAAGCCTTTGGCGCTGGCATAGATCGAAGCGCCCGGGCCGCCGCCATTGCGCGCGGCAATCGAGCTGACATTGATAATGTTGCCACTGCCCTGCTTTTTCATGGCTTCAGCGCCGAGGCGGCAGCAATGCACCAGTTGGCGGCAATTGAGATTGAAGACGAGATCGATATATTCGTCGGTCACATCGCCCAGCGGCGTGCGCGCCACCATGCTGCCGGCATTGTTGACCAGAACATCGATACGGCCAAATTCGGTGAGGGCGGCATCGATCAGTTTCTGCGGTGCGTCCGGACCCGTGAGGTCCAACTGCAGCGTCATCAGCCCCAGCTTCTTGGCCTCGGCCAATTCCGGCCCGCCGGAATGATACTGCGCCAGAACCTTGGCGCCTGCCTTGGCGAAACCACGCGAGGCGGCACCACCGATACCCGTCACGCCGCCGGTGACGACTACCACTTTACCCACAAGATCTGTACTCATCATTTCAGCTAAGCAGCATTCATGCGTGGCGGCAATAAGCACATGCCGATTTTGCCCCTAATCAAATATGTGCTGACCCCCTAGATTGGCTTCATCGTTAATGAGGTGAAGACATGGAAATCAAACATGCAGGAACGCAGAATTCGGGCAAAGGCCCGGAAGACTGGTTCAGCGGCACAGTGCGGATCGATCCGCTATTCGCAGCGCCCGATCCGGCGCGCACAGCTGGCAATGCCGTCACCTTCGAGCCGGGTGCGCGCACCGCGTGGCATACGCATCCCCTGGGGCAGACACTGATCGTCACTGCCGGAAGCGGTTGGGTGCAACGTGAAGGCGGGCCGATTGAACTGATACGGCCCGGCGACGTGGTGTGGTTTGCGCCGCATGAGAAGCACTGGCATGGCGCCACCGCAACGACCGCAATGACCCACATAGCCATACAGGAACGCCTCGACGGCAAGTTCGTGGACTGGATGGAGAAGGTGGCAGACGCCGCCTACTCGGCCGGCCCCAAGGGATAATGGAGATTTGAATATGAGTGAAGGTATCGAAAACAAAGTTGTTGTCATCACCGGTGCGAGCAGCGGGCTGGGCGAAGCAGCAGCGCGATTGCTGGCGCAGAAGGGTGCCAAGGTTGTCCTAGGTGCAAGGCGCGTCGACCGGCTGGAGGCATTGGCAAAGGAACTGGGGCTGCCCAAGGATTCCGTTCTTGCAACCGATGTGGCCGATCGTGCGCAGGTGAAGGCGCTGGTGGATCATGCGGTGAAGCTGCATGGCCGGATTGATGTGATGATCAACAATGCCGGGCTGATGGCGACGTCACGCCTTGATCAGTTGCATGTCGACGAATGGGACAAGATGATCGATGTCAACATCAAGGGCGTGATGTATGGCTTCGCCGCTGCCCTGCCCCATTTCATGGAGCAGAAAAGCGGGCATATCATCAATGTCTCGTCGGTTGCAGGGCACAAGGTTGGGCCAGGCAGCGCGGTCTATGCCGCGACAAAATTTGCAGTGCGGGCTTTTTCCGAAGGCGTGCGGCAAGAAGTGAAGCCCTACAATATTCGCACCACGATTATTTCTCCCGGTGCAGTTGCGACCGAGCTTCCCAACCAGATCACTGATCTGGTGGCGAAGGAACGCGTCAATCAGGTTTATACCGACGCCATCCCGGCGGACTCCTTCGCGCGGACCGTTGCCTTTGCAATGGAACAGCCGCAGGATGTGGACATCAACGAAATCGTGTTCCGTCCCACCATTCAAGTTTATTGAGGACACATCATGCCGCATGTGATTGTGAAAATGATCCCCGGACGCAGCGAGGCGCAGAAGCGCGCCTTGAGCGACGCCATCACCAAGGCGGTGATAGAACATGCCAAGTCGGCGGAAGGTGATGTTTCCGTGGCGATTGAGGATGTGCCTGACAGCGAGTGGATGCCCAAGGTTTACAACCTTGAGATCGCACCTGTGCTGGACAAGCTTTACAAGAAGCCGGACTACGGGCCCGAGTGAGTTGCACTTGATCGCTGCGTCATAAAACGCCAAGCTGCGCCTTACGGGTTATTTGCGGGGCATTCGTTTGGACAAGGCGTTGGTGGAATTCAGGCTGGCGGTTTCGGCTGCAAAAACGGCAGATGCCGTGTGGAACGCGCTTGAAGATTACACGCAAGTTCTGGTCGGCTGGAAGCTGTTCACTGTGATGACGGCGGATATGAAAGCTGGCCTGGCACGGCGGGCCTATTCAAGCGACACCAAGAACTATCCCGTTTCCGGCACCAAGCCCATCGAACGCAACAAATGGTTCGACATTGTGCATGGCCAGAACAAGAGCTTCGTGGCCAATACGATCAAGGACATCGCCGAGGTTTTTCCCGACCATGAATTGATCTGGTCGCTGGGCCTGGGCTCAGTGATCAACCTTCCGGTGGTGCTGGAAGGCAATATGGTTGCCACCATCAACATTCTGCATGCTGAGCATCACTATACGCCGCAGCGGGTGGAGATGGCCGAGACATTCCTGGCCGTGCCCGCCATGTTGGCGGTGCTGGCCGCTCAGCAGCTTGAAGGCTGAGATGAGCGCCACGACAGAACCCGTCTCGCAATTCACCGGCCCGCAGGAAAGCCGGGCCGGCCGCATGGCGCAGCGCTTCGGGCTGTTTCTGCTGACGCTAGCGATCACTTTTCTGGGCCTCACGGCTGTCACCTTCTGCATCGGGCGGTTTGTGCCGGTTGACCCGGTCATCGCCATTGTGGGCGATCATGCCAGTGCGGAAACCTATGCAGCCACGCGCATCGCCATCGGGCTGGACAAGCCGATCTACATGCAGTTCCTGATCTATCTGAACAAGGTGCTGCATGGCGACCTTGGCCAATCGGTGATGACCTCGCATCCCGTGCTGGAGGATCTGGCTTCATTCTTTCCGGCCACGATTGAACTGGCCACGGTGGGCATTCTGGTTGGCGTGCTGATTGGTGTTCCCGCCGGCGTTGTCGCCGGGGCCTGCAAGGACCGCTGGCCCGATCAGGTGATCCGTATCTTTTCGCTGTTCGGTTATTCCACGCCGGTGTTCTGGCTGGGGCTCGTGGGGCTGTTTCTGTTTTACGGCAAGCTGGGCTGGGTAGCAGGCACGGGCCGGCTGGATGTGGGTTATGATGATATCGTCACACCACAAACCGGCATCTTGCTGATTGATGCCGCGATCCAGGGCGAATGGGATGTGTGGCACAATGCGCTCAGCCATCTGCTGCTGCCCGGCGCGCTGTTGGCCTATTATTCGCTCGCCTACATTGCGCGCATGACGCGCAGCTTCATGATCGAGCAACTGAGCCAGGAATATGTGATTGCGGCACGTGTCAAAGGCCAGAGCTTTTGGGGTGCCGTGTGGCGGCATGCCTTTCCGAATATCATGGTACCGCTGATTACGGTTGTCGGCCTGTCTTATGCCTCGCTGCTGGAGGGCGCTGTGCTCACCGAAACGGTGTTCTCCTGGCCCGGGCTGGGGCTATACATCACGCATTCGCTGTTTGCGGCTGATATGAATGCGGTACTGGGCGGCACGCTGGCGGTCGGCGTGGTCTATACCGGCATCAATGCCGTGTGTGATTTCCTCTACAAGATTTTTGATCCGAGGCTGCGCGCGCCATGAATACAACCGCACCCCCCCTTTCGCTGCGTGGCTGGCTGGAGACGGATGCACCCGCTTCGCGCGGGCAAGCGCTGGCTGGACGTTCTTGGCGCAGCTTGGTTGCGATTGTCAGCAATCCGACCGGGTTGGTGGGCCTGCTGATTGTGCTGGCCCTGATTTTTATGGCGGTGTTTGCGCCGCTGCTGGCCTTCGGCCAATCGCCCCTCGCGCAGGATCTGGCGCATCGCCTTGCCTTCCCGAGTGCCGCGCATTGGCTGGGCACCGATGAATTGGGCCGCGATATTTACGTGCGCACGGTTTACGGCGCGCGGGTGACGCTCACCATCGTGATCCTGGTTTCCGTCGTGGTGGCACCGATCGGGCTGGCGGTGGGCACGCTGAGCGGTTTCCTGGGTGGCGTTGTCGACATCGTATTGATGCGCATCACCGATATTTTCCTGGCCTTCCCCCGGCTGGTGCTGGCGCTGGCTTTTGCTGCCGCTTTGGGGCCTGGCATTGAGAATGCGGTGATTGCGATTTCACTCACCGCCTGGCCACCTTATGCGCGCATTGCGCGGGCTGAGACAGCCACGATTGCGCGCAGTGATTTTATCGCGGCGGTGCGGTTGCAGGGGGCTTCCACCTGGCGCATTTTGATCCGGCATATTGTGCCGTTGTGCCTCTCGTCCGTCATCGTGCGGCTGACGCTGGATATGGCCGGTATCATCCTTACCGCCGCTGGACTTGGCTTCCTCGGCCTTGGGGCTCAGCCGCCTACGCCGGAATGGGGTGCGATGGTATCCGCTGGCCGCGAAGTCATTCTCGATCAATGGTGGGTGGCGACGATGCCCGGCATTGCCATTTTCATTGTCAGCCTTGGCTTCAACCTTCTGGGTGACGGCCTGCGCGACGTGTTCGATCCGAAGGCCTCATGAGCGACATTCTTTACGAGGTCGAGAAACTCAACGTCACTTTCCCCGGACGCGGCGGCGAGACGCGCGCGGTGCGTGATGCCAGTTTTACGCTGGGCCATGAGCGGCTGGCGATTGTGGGGGAATCCGGTTCTGGCAAATCCACGCTGGGCCGCGCCCTGCTTGGCATCTTGCCGCCCACCGCGAAAGTGTCGGCGGAGAAGCTGAGTTTTGATGGGATGGACCTGCGGCAGTCTTATGAGTGGCGCTGGCAGGCCTTGCGCGGCACCCGCATCAGCATGGTGATGCAGGACCCGAAATATTCGCTCAACCCTGTGAAGACCGTGGGGTGGCAGATTGAGGAAGCCTACCGCCTGCACAAGAAATGCACCTCCTCTGAGGCCAAGGCGCGCGCAATGCAGATGCTGAATGAGGTGCAGATCCGCAATCCCGATCTGGTTTACCAGCAATATCCGCATCAACTTTCCGGCGGCATGGGCCAGCGGGTGATGATCGCTGCCATGCTGATCGCCGAGCCTGATCTGCTGATCGCCGACGAGCCGACATCCGCGCTCGATGTGACCGTGCAGAACCAAGTGCTCCGCATCATGGACAGGCTGGTGCGCGAGCGTGGCATGGGGCTGATTTTCATCAGCCATAATCTCACTGTTGTATCGTCGTTCTGTGACCGCGTACTGGTCATGTATGGCGGGCGGATCGTGGAAGAGTGCAAGGCTTCGGAATTGCACAAGGCCAAGCATCCCTATACGCAGGCGCTGGTGCGCTCCGCGCCCGTGTTGGGCGAGACGGGGCAGAAACTGGCCATCGTGAAGCGAGACCCCGCATGGTTGTCATGAAATCCGCCGTGGCTGACATGATCGAGGTCAAGGATCTGGATGTGACATTCCGGGTGACGGGGCGGACGTATCACGCGGTGCAGGGCGTGTCATTCACTGTGGCCAAGGGCGAGACCTTTGGCATTGTGGGCGAGTCCGGTTCTGGCAAATCAACCGTGCTGAAGGCCGTGGCCGGGCTGGTGGGTTTCACCTCGTCCAAGCTGGGGATTGACGGACATGTTCTGGGACAGCCGCGCACGCGGGCTGAGCGCAAGCTGCTGCAGTATGTGTTTCAGGACCCTTATGGCTCGCTGCATCCCCGGCACACGGTGGATGACATTCTGCGCGAGCCGCTCAACATTCAGGGGCTGGATGCTTCCAGCCCGCGCATTGCCGAGGCGCTGACCAGTGTGGGTCTGGACCCGAAATACCGCTTCCGTTACCCGCACCAGTTGTCTGGCGGGCAGAGGCAGCGCGTGGCGATTGCACGCGCGCTTATTCTCAAACCGCCGATCCTGCTACTGGATGAGCCGACCTCGGCGCTGGATGTGTCGGTGCAGGCGGAAATCCTTAATCTGCTGTCAGACCTGCGGGTGGCACTGGGCACGACTTCCATTCTGGTCAGCCACGATCTCGCCGTTGTGGCGCATATGTGTGAGCGCGTGGCCGTAATGAAGGCGGGGCGGTTTGTGGAAGTGCTCGACCGGGCGCAATTGAAGGCGGGCAATGCCAATACCAAATATGCCCAGCAGCTGATCGCCGCCAGCAAGGGCTATGCGCCTGCCTGATAAGGCATGAGATTTTTTGCGGGTCAGGTTTGATCTGTGCTGCTTGTCATCCATCTGAAAAAGGTGTGTGATCTCGGTTCAGACTGTTCATCACAGACAGGGAAAATGGAGGCATCAATGATTAAACACCTTAAACTCGCTCTGCTCGCCGGCGCCATCGTTAGCGCAACATTGCCGCAACTGGCGCATCAGGCCTTTGCCGAAACCCCGAAGGACACATTGGTTGTTGCCAAGCAGATCGACGATCTGATCTCGCTCGACCCCGCAGAAGCCTATGAGCTTTCGGGCATCGAAGTTCTGGCCAATACCTATGACCGCATCATGCGCTTTGAACCCACCGACATCACCAAGCTGGTGGGCGGCGTTGCTGAAACCGCTTCGGTAAGCGATGACGGCAAGACCTTCACGTTCAAGATTCGCCCCGGCCAGAAATTTGCCTCGGGCAATCCGGTCACGGCGCAAGACGCCGTGTTCTCGCTGACCCGCGTGATCAAGCTGGAAAAGACTCCGGTGTTCCTGCTCTCGCAATTGGGCTGGACCAAGGACAATGTCGACAAGCTGGTGACCGCGCCTGATGACAGCACGCTGAAAATCACCATCACCGAAGATTTCGCACCTTCGCTGGTTTACGCTTTGCTTTCCTCCGTGGTGGGCTCGGTGGTCGACAGCAAAGTGGCCAAGGAACATGAGAAGGATGGCGACTTTGGTTACGCCTGGCTGAAGACCAATTCGGCCGGCAGCGGCGCCTATGTCGTCAAATCATGGAAGGCCAATGAAAGCGTTTCGCTGGAAGCCAACCCAAATTACCGCGGCGGCGAAGCCAAGCTGAAGCGCGTGGTGATCCGCCATGTGGCTGAACCGGCAGCCCAGCGCCTGCTGGTTGAAAAGGGCGATGCCGACATTGCCCGCAACCTGACGCCTGACCAGATCGCCGGCCTTGCCGGCAACAAGGATGTTGTCGTCACCGACGTGCCGCAGGCCCTGCTCTACTATATCGGCCTCAACCTAAAGACCAAGGAACTGCAGGACCCGAAAGTGCGCCAGGCTATTCGTTACCTGGTGGACTACAAAGGCATGGCCGACACGTTCCTCAAAGGCTCGATGCAAGTGCATCAGAGCTTCTGGGCTTCTGGCTTCTGGGCTTCGTATGATGAAAATCCCTACAGCCTGAATGTCGAGAAGGCCAAGGCGCTGTTGAAGGAAGCCGGATATCCGGATGGGTTCTCGCTGAAGCTGGATATTCCGAATTCGGCACCCTTCACCAACATCGCCCAGAGCGTTCAGTCAACGCTGGCTCAGGGTGGCATCAAGGTGGAGCTGTTGCCGGCTGATACGAAGGCCGTGCTGACCAAGTACCGTGCCCGCCAGCATCAGGCTTTGATGATCTATTGGGGCCCGGACTACATGGACCCGCATACCAATGCCGATGGTTTCGTCCACAACACCAACAATGCGGATGATGCCAAGGCCAAGCCTTTGGCCTGGCGCAATGCCTGGCCGGCTGAGGAAGAAACCAAGCTGACCGATGCGGCCGTAAAGGAACGCGACGAAGCCAAGCGCAAAGACGATTATATCGAGCTGCAGAAGAAGGTGCTTGATACCGGCCCTTATGTGATCATGTTCCAGAACACCGAAGAAGTGGCCTCGCGCGCCAATGTGAAAGGCTATGTCGAAGGCCCATCGGCTGACGTGGTGTATTACAATCTGACCACCAAGTAAGCAGAACGCTTTTCAAACCATCAGCCCCGGGCCTTGCGGTCCGGGGTTTTTTTATTGGGCTGGCCCGCACTGGTAGTCAGTAACCGGTGCACTGTTCTTGAACGGATTGGTCAAGTCACCGGTGTATTGACCCATCAGCAGGCGGTGCTTGGGCAGCAAGTGAGTGCGGAAATACTGGCCGAAGCTGGCGATGACATTGCCCTTCTGGGTGAGCAGCACGCAGCCATCCTTGATAGTGATGGTGCCGGATTCGAGTTGCTCGGTGAGGCGCACATCGACCAGGCGGTATTCCTTCATATATTCGTCGCTGAAGACGCGCGCGAAGCTATCCTGCCTGATGCCGCCGCCGCGCTGCTGCAGCTTTTCCAGAATGTAGAATGAGAGTGAACGGTCAATCACTGTGGGCAGCGAAATGGCCAGCGCATAACCCGCCATGAGCCAGATGACGACCAGCAGGAGCTTTTCAAAGCCATTCAGGGCACGGATGCCGGCGAACAGGACAAGGCCCGCCAGCACTGCAGCAATCGCTGCATCCAGAAGCGCTGCATAGAAGACCACATTCACATCAAGGAAATTAACATGGATGAGATAGATGCAAGCCAGCAGGAAAACGAACAGCAGGCTGATACCGATGCTGACGAAAAATTTTGTCATGCTTTGAAGATCACAAATTTGTTGCCCAGATAGCTGCAGATCACCTGCAGGACCAAGGCCACGAGAAAGCCGATGCGATAGTCGAGATGCAGCCAATCCGTCCATACCGCCAGAACCGCCCCCTGCATCACGGCCAACAGCCCATAAAAGACCACGAATTTGGGGGCCTGCGAGGCCAGGCTCCCGGTGTGGTTGCGAAAGACGAAATAGCGGCTGCCGAGGAACGACGCGCTGATGCCGACGCAGGCTGCAATGAAATTCGCGATGCCCGCCGATTGCATGTGGAGGACCAGCAAATTGAAATTCAACACGCTATAGTGGACCGCTGCGGCAACTACGCCATTGATGAAGTAACGGACGGCTTCCGTGGCGTGCTGTTTCATCTCACGCCCCCTTCGTCTCGATCACCTCATCGATGAAGTGATGATAGGCCACTTGCGTGGTGACCGTGCCGCCACGGACTACGCCGGTGAGCATCAGTGTCATCAAGGCCAGCGCACCTGTTTGCAGGAAGATCAGCAGCAATACGCCCAGCGCAATCGAGAACCAGCCGGGTGTGGAAAAGCCCAGCAATTTGAGAACAATGGCGAGGCATACGCCAAAGATTGCAAAAGCGCCGATGCAGGCGCAGGCAATGCCGACACGCACCAGCACGTCTTCGGCAAACACCATCAGCCCTTTGAAGCCATGCAGCACGAGGCCGACGAAGTTCATCTTCGAGCGCCCAGCATAACGTGGCCCGCGGTCCAGCGCACAGATCGCGGTGCGGAGCTTTGACACCAGAACAGCACCAGCCAGATGAATCGAAAGTTCCTGCATGGCTACAAGGCGAATGGCAGCACTGGCCTTCATCGCCATGAAATTGCCGAAGCTGACATTGCGCCCAGTCATCACGCTGAACAGCTGCTTGTACAGGATGTAGAACAGCTTGAAGCGCCAGGTTTCCACGCGGCTGCGGCGGCTGGCCACGACGATATCGTGATCTGGTTTTTCCAGCTCGGCCAACAAGGCCGGAACCGATGATGGCAAATCCTCGCCATCAGAGTCCATCACCACTACACGCTGATGCGGTTGAATGAATTCGGATACATGGCCCAAGCCAATCGCAATGGCGCGCTGGTGGCCCACATTGCGCCGGAGCCGAACAACCGCACCTTGCAGGCCAGCCGCCTGCAGCGCGCTGATCTGGACGGGCTGACGCACTGAACCATCGTCGACGGCCACCACATAAACACGTGGTCCGAATTGCTGCGCCAGCTCCTGAAAAAGCCTAGTGCTGGCTTCGGCATCTTCGAATACAGGCGTGACCACGATGATAGAGTGATTGGCGTCGATCACGCTTGAAAAACCTGAATTAAAATGCTGCCCCGGCACGCGTGCCCACGGCCAGCGCAGTTCAAATATAGCACGGTATTCTCCCTGTTAGCTAGTATGGCCAACGTGCCTTCTGGCTGTGTTCCGAGACTCCTGTAAGCGGGTGAAATTGAAAAAACCACCCCCAATGAGGTTCTCATGACCACCAAGCCAAAAATCGCTCTTATCATCGGCTCCACCCGCCCGACCCGCTTTGCCGATATCCCGGCACAGTGGATGCTGAAACAGGCAAAAGCCCGCAGCGACATGGAAGTCGATCTGATCGATCTGCGCGATTTCAAACTGCCGTTCTTTGATGAAATGGCGTCCAACCTCTGGATGCCCAGCAAGAACCCCGAAGCCGTGCGCTGGCAGGAAACCATCGGCAAGTATGATGGCTATATTTTCGTGGTTGCCGAATATAACCGTTCGATCACCGGTGCTTTGAAGAATGCGCTGGACCAAGCCTACAAGGAATGGAATCGCAAGCCCTTCACCGCCATCGCCTATGGTGGCGTCGGCGGCGCGCGCGCGCTGGAGCATCTGCGCACGATTGGTGTGGAACTGCAGATGGTACCGACGCGCTCGGCTGTGCATGTTGCGGGCGGCGATCTGATGGCCGTGCATCCGGGTTTCGGCGGCAAGAAATCGATGGAAGACATTGAAGCCAATCTGCTGCCTGGTGCCAAGGCTGCGCTGGACGACCTTGTCTGGTGGGCCAATGCCACCAAGGCCGCCAAGGCCTGATACAACTACGCATCATGCTTCGCCCGTGAGGGCGAGGCATCACTCAACCTAACAGCCCCGGCTAAAATCCCCGCATTTGCTGTTCTTGGTCGAAACGCTTTTCCGCTTCCAGCTTATTGTCAAAATTGAAGACAAGTTCGAGTTCATCCCCAATCCAAATTTCAACGCGGTAGTGGCCTGGAACTTCAGGATCCTCAACTAGTTTTACGATTCGCTTGCTGTGCGATTCCAAGTCTGGCTCCAATTCAACTGATTCATCGTGCCCAGTGCGCAAGTCAGTGGCTGATACTTCCCGGTTCGCCAAGCTCTGGGTCAATGGCGACCAGCATCCTGGTCATCTCTTCGACGATGGTATGATCGTTGTAGGGTTTTGTAAAAAATCGCGAACCGGTCGGAAGCTGGCTTTCTTCGATTATCGCCCGGCCCGACGCAACGATCAGGAATATGCGGGGCCAGCGGTTTCGAATGTAATGCACAAGTTTCACGCCATCCATGCTGCCGGGCATTTCAACATCGGTGAATACCAGGCGAATATCCGTCCGGGCTTCGAGAATGCGGATGGCTTCATCAGCATTTTGAGCCTCAACTGCTTCAAAGCCGGCGGTGACGACCAAGTCCATGGCGCTGAGCCTGATGAGTGCATTATCTTCGACCACCAAAACAACCGCTCTACTTAAAATCATCAGACAATCCTGGCCACTGGAGCGGCAGCAACTTGCACATGGATAATCGAGATGGCGGTGCCGGGATTTGCGCTGGCGACCTGAACTTCAGCCTCCAAACTCTTTGCAAGAGCCTCTACGATGTTGGTGCCGAGGCCCGGTTTGGGATTGTCTGAAGCGGGCGGCATCCCCACTCCATTATCGCTGACCAACAAAGTCCAGTCTTCGCCCTTCGCCTTATAATCTACGACGATTTTTCCCGTGCGATTGCCGGGGAATGCATGTTTGAGTGCATTGATCACCAATTCTGTCACGATCAACCCCAGACTCACGGATTCCTTGGCGCTGGTGACAGCGTCGTCAACTTCTACTTCGATTGAAAGTACCTGGTCATCAGGGATCATCGATGCCGCAAGACTCTTACAAAGCTGCGCAAAATAGGTACGAAGTTCAACTTGCCCTTGGGTTGAAGCAGCAAGCTGCCGTTGCACCGCCGCAATGGACATCAGCCTGCTGTGCGCGTCTTTAAGGTGCCCCCGGGTTTCATCATTCGGCACGCGTCGGGCGCTTTGCAAAAGGATGCTGGCGATAATCTGAAGGCTGTTGGCAACGCGGTGCTGCACTTCGCTCAAGAGGACGGCTTTTTCGAGCAGCAGGTTGTCCTTGAGCTTGTCAGTGGCGCGCGCTTCGGTGACATCCGCTGCCGCCAGCAGCAGCCGGGTTTGGCCCTTGTCTTCGTATTCCAATTTGCGGGCATTGAGAACGAGAAACCTTTGATCCTGTCCTTCACGATTCAGGATGAACTCGTACGCATCCACATCTGCTGCACCCGAAGCCGTGGCTTCAAGGAGCGCATTGAGTTGTGGATTGTCCCATTCGCCGCTGCCCAGAGACGAAAACTTCTTCCCCGGAACAGTTGACGGATCAATCTTAAAGGCATCACAGAACGAGGTGCTGGCCGCGATAATGTTCAAACTGCCATCAAGCAAGACCACGGGGGCATTTGATGCACCAATCACCGCTAACATCAGGCTGAGTCCTGTTGCGAGTGAGCGAGTATCTGTTGGGGTGGCCAAAGCTAAGCTTTCTTTCGCCGGAACGGGTTAGGCGAAAGCGGTCAACCGGAAAGTGACCGAGAAATATTGTGCATCGCGCACAGAACGCAAACGCGCGAGTGCTGGAATAGTTCCAACCATCGCAAAATTAATTGTAAGGTGTTCGAATAGAACAAAAAATTATGCAGATTGGCGCGCCCTACGGGAGTCGAACCCGTCTTTACAACGTGAAAGGCTGTCGTCCTAACCGATAGACGAAGGGCGCGTTTCGGAGCGGTGCTTAGATAAGTTCGGACGATATTGCAAGTGCTCTCAAACCATGAGAGCGGCATCCTCGATTTGCAAGGCGGGCACACGTTTTGCGCCCCATTCGTCAGCCACCAGGCGGCCTGCCACATGGATCGGGTGCTGGCGTTCGGACAGAAGCAACTCGCCCAATTCGGTGCCCAAGGCCCTGAATGCAATGGCTTTCAACCTTGTGCCATCACCCGCCACCAAGGTGCAGCGCACATGGTCTGTTCCGGCCCGGTCGGCATAGGTGATCTTGTGTGCCGGGAAGACGAAGAGCGGCGATGGATTGGCGGCGCCATAGGGCCCGGCTTGTTCCAGCAGTTCGATGAGATCAAGCGTGGCGCCGCTAGCGGACAAGGCGCCATCGACCAGCAATGAGCGGGTGCGGTTGGCTTCCACTGCTGACGAGAGATATTGCTCCATGAATTGGCGCAGGGCTGCGAGTTTTTCGATCTCTAGCGTCATGCCCGCAGCCATGGCGTGGCCGCCGCCTTTGGTGATGTGGCCCGCTTCGAGCGCGGCGCGCACGGCCTTGCCGAGATCGACTCCGGCAATCGAGCGGCCTGAACCTGTGGCCAGCATAGTGATCTTGTTGAGGGCCAGCACCAGCGATGGCACGCCGTAACGATCCTTCAGGCGCGAGGCGGCGAGGCCGACCACGCCGGGATGCCAGTTTTCTGCGGCCACCACGAGAGCGGATGCCTGCCTCTCTGCGCCCAAAGCGAGTTCGGCTTGCGCCACGGCTTCGTCGACCACGCGCAGTTCCACCGCCTGGCGGTGGCGGTTCATTTCGTTCAGGTGATGCGCGAGGGCTGCGGCATCGCCCTTGTCTGTTGTGGTGAGCAGCGCCAGTGCTTCATCGGCATGGCCGACACGGCCTGCAGCGTTGATACGCGGCCCGAGGATGAAGCCCAGGGCGTAGGCATCAGGCCGGCGCTTTACGCCGCCTACATCGCATAGAGCGGCGATACCCAGATTGTCGCGTCGCGCCATCACCTTCAAGCCTTGGGTGACGTAAGCGCGGTTCAGGCCCTTGAGTGGCACCACGTCTGCAATGGTGGCCAATGCCACGAGATCCAGCCATTGCAGCAGATTGGGCTCCTGCCCTTCGGCATAGAAGCGCTTCTCGCGCAGGATCTTGTTGGTGGTGGCGATGACAAGGAAGACGATGCCGCAGGCGCAGAGATGGCCCTGGCCCGACATATCATCCTGCCGGTTCGGGTTGATCACCGCCCAGGCATGGGGCAGTTCCACGCCCGCTTGGTGATGGTCGATGATGATGGTGGTGAGGCCAAGGTCTGCGGCATGGGCCAGCGGATCATGCGAGAGCACGCCGCAATCCAGCGTGAGCAGCATTTCGGTACCCTGCTCTTTCAGGCTGGCCACGGCTTTTTCGCTGGGGCCGTAGCCTTCGGTGAGCCTGTCCGGCAAGTAGGTGATGGCGTCGTGGCCGACGGCGCGCAGGAAGCGCAGCAGCAGTGCGGCTGATGTGACACCGTCCACATCATAGTCGCTGATGATGCCGATTTTTTCCTTGGCGATGATCGCTTCGGCCAGGCGCAAAGCACCCTTCTCCATATCCATCAGATCAGACGGCTTGGGCATCAGGCCACGGATGGTGGGGTTGAGATAGGCTTCGACGTCTTCCACCGCCACGCCGCGCGCCGCCATGACACGGCCGAGGATTTCCGGCAGGTCATGCTTTTCGGCGATCGCCTGGGCCAGGCGCTGGTCCTTCAGGCGCGATTCCCAGCGCTGGCCCTTGGCCGAGCGGGTGATGTTCAGAAACGCGTCGTCAGATGCGGGCAATGCGGATCACCCGGGGGGCATCGGCCACAAAGCCGCCCGTTGCGATCTTGCCCATCGCCTTGCGGATCGAAGGTTCCAGCGTGTCATGCGTGATCAGGATGAATTGCGCCGTATCGCGTTCGGTACTGTGATCGGTCTTGCCGCGCTGCACGATGCTTTCGAGCGAGATGCCTTCTTCGGCCAGGATGGAGGCAATGGCCGCCACCGCACCCGGCTTGTCATGCAGCTGCAAGGCCACATAGAAGCCGCCACGATGCGCCTGTTCCGGCGCGCGCTGGTATTTCTTCAGGCTTGCAGCAGGAACACCGAAGGCCGGGCGCATGTTGCCGCGTGCGATATCGACAATGTCAGACAGAACAGCTGAAGCCGTGGGATGCGCACCGGCACCCCGGCCTTCCAGCAGCAGGTCACCGGCGAAATCACCTTCGACCACCACGGCATTGAATACGCCATCGGTATCGGAGACCGGCGAGCCCTTGGGCACCAAAGTCGGATGCACGCGCTGCTCGATGCCGCTGTCATGACGCACCGCAACGCCCAGCAGCTTGATCTTGTAACCCAGCTGAGCAGCGTTGCGGATATCTTCCAGCGTGACATTTTCAATGCCTTCGATGGTGATGGCATCAAGATTGACTTCCGTGCCGAATGTCAGCGCGGTGAGAACGGCCAGCTTGTGCGCCGTATCGAAACCGCCCACGTCAAAAGTCGGGTCAGCCTCAGCATAGCCCAACGCCTGGGCTTCCTTGAGCACCTCGGCGAAGCTGCGGCCTTCATTGCCCATCTTGGTGAGGATGTAATTGCAAGTGCCGTTCATGATGCCGAAGACTTTGCGCGGCGCATTGCCCGCGAGACCTTCACGCACCACCTTGATGGCAGGGATGCCGCCAGCCACAGCCGCTTCGTAATTCAGCGCCACGCCCTTGGCTTCGGCGGCGCGGGCCAGCGCCGTGCCATGTTTGGCCAGCAAGGCCTTGTTGGCAGTGATGACATGCTTGCCTGCGGCGATGGCAGCTTCAACCGCTTTGCGGGCCGGGCCTTCATCGCCGCCGATCAGTTCGATGAACACATCGATGTTGGCGGAATTTGCCAGCGCCACCGGATCATCGTGCCATTCGAGCTTCGACAGATCATGGTTGCCGCGCGGCTTGCCCTTGGAGCGTGCCGAAACGGCGGTGACTGATACGGGCTTGCCGCCGCGTTCAGCCAGCAAGGCGGCATGGGTAGAGAGCATATCCAGCACGCCGGTGCCCACGGTGCCCAGGCCTGCAATGCCCAATCTCAAAGCGTTTGTCATAACGGGGGCTTATGGCGGCTTCACCCTGATTTGTCCAGAAAGCGTCACCCGGTGAAATCTTCAGAATTGAGTGTTATATTCATGGGCATGAGCGACCAGAAGCCACCTGTTAACGAATTCAAGCTGCCGGACATGCTGCAACTGGCGCAGAACATGACGAAAGTGTTCGAGCGCGGGGCGGAGCTTTTTGGCGCCATCGCGGCGCGGCCGGACCTGCAGCAAAGGGAATCAGAAATCCAGATCCTGCCGATGGAACAAGTGGCCAAGACGCTGGGTGAGGTTTACGAATACTACAAGGAAAACCCGGCCCGGATGATGGCCGCTCAGATGCAGCTGTGGCAGAGCCTGACCATGCTGTGGCACGCTTCATGGGCCAAGGCGCTGGGCCAGCAGATCGCGCCGATGATTGCGCCATCGCGCTCCGACAAGCGGTTCAAGGACAGGGACTGGCAAGAAAACTCGGTCTTTGATTTCATGAAGCAGGCCTATCTGATTTCCGCCAAATGGATGCAGGACATGGTGGCGGGGGCGGAGCTTGATGAGCACACAAAGCTCAAGGCGAAATTCTATGTGGAGCAGATCGTCAACGCGTTTTCACCTTCCAACTTCCCGATTTCAAATCCGGAAGTGCTGAAGGCCACGCTGGCCAGCAACGGGCAGAACCTACTGCGCGGTATGGACAAGCTGGAAGCTGATTTCAGATCGCCCGACGGCCGGTTGCGCATCACCCAGACCGACAAGAACGCTTTCGAAGTGGGCCGTGATCTAGCGCTTTCGCCTGGCAAGGTGGTGTTCCGCAATGATGTATTCGAGCTGATTCAATATTCGCCATCCACTGAGCAGGTTTACGAAATTCCGTTGCTGATCGTGCCGCCCTGGATCAACAAGTTTTACATTCTTGATCTCAATCCGCAGAAGAGCTTCGTAAAATATTGTGTTGAAAACGGAATTACCGTTTTTATGGTGTCCTGGATCAACGCCTCCGAAGCGCAGGGGCGCAAGAGTTTCTCGGATTATATGCGCGAAGGATTCCTCACCGCGGTTGATGCTGCACTGAAAGCTTCTGGCGCCAAGAAGGTCAACACTGTTGGCTTCTGCATTGGCGGCACGCTGGTTTCGGCCGCACTTGGCTATATGGCGGCGAAGAATGATGCGCGCGTCAATGCCGCCACCTTCTTCACCACCCAGGTGGATTTTGAAAAGGCCGGCGATCTCTGCGTCTATGTCGATGAAGAGCAGGTGAAATGGATCGAAGGCCGGATGGAGGACAAGGGCTATCTGCCCGGTTCGCGCATGGCCGATGCCTTCAACCTGTTGC
The DNA here is from genome assembly GCF_015714715.1 of Aestuariivirga litoralis. NCBI lineage: Bacteria > Pseudomonadati > Pseudomonadota > Alphaproteobacteria > Hyphomicrobiales > Aestuariivirgaceae > Aestuariivirga > Aestuariivirga litoralis. Next base: position 1,041,423 of record NZ_WAHS01000001.1, read on the forward strand.
GCTCCAATGATCTGATCTGGTCTTGCGTGGTGAACAACTACCTCCTCGGCAAAGACCCGATGCCGTTTGATCTTCTGTACTGGAACAGCGATTCAACGCGCATGCCGGCGGGCGTGCATTCGTTCTATCTGCGCGAATGCTATCTCAACAACCGCCTGAGCCATGGCAACATGGTGCTAGAAAATACGCGGATTGACCTGAGCAAGGTGAAGATCCCGATCTACAATCTCGCGGCGCGCGATGATCACATCGCGCCCCTTCCTTCCGTGTTCCGACTGCAAGAGCATTTCGGCGGGCCGGTGAAGCTAGTGGTTTCAGGTTCCGGGCATATTGCCGGGGTGGTCAATCCACCCGCTGCCAATAAGTATCAGCATTGGACCAACGAGACCCATGCCGACACGCTGGAAGAATGGATGGCTGGCGCGAAAGAAACTGCAGGCTCCTGGTGGCCGGATTGGCTCGAATGGGTCGGGCCTAAGAGTGGCGCCAAAGTAAAGGCGCTGGTGCCGGGTGAAGGCGCCCTGCCCGCACTGGGTGATGCGCCGGGCGAATATGTGAAGGCCAAGGGCGAGTAGCCACAAACAAAAAGGGCCGCTTTGCAGCGGCCCTTTTCCGTAAAATTTGTATCCCGAATTAGCGCTTCGAGAACTGGAAGCGGCGACGTGCCTTTGCACGGCCATACTTCTTGCGTTCCACGGCGCGGCTGTCCCGGGTGAGGAAGGAGCCCTTCTTCAGCGCGGGGCGCAGCGGCGGTTCGAAATTGCAGAGCGCGCGGGCGATGCCGTGACGCACAGCGCCGGCCTGGCCGGAGAGGCCGCCACCGACAACGGTGCAATCAACGTCGAATTCCGTGTTGCGGTTGACCGAGATCGCAGGCTGCTGCACGAGCATGCGCAGAACGGGACGGGCAAAATACGTCTCGATCGGCTTGCCATTGACAGTGATCTTGCCTTTGCCGCGCTTGATCCAGACGCGAGCAATCGCGTTCTTGCGGCGGCCCGTGGCATAGGCACGGCCCTTGGCATCCAGCTTCGGCTTGGCATCGGCCACGACGGCGGCTGCCGGCGATGAAGCCACGCCCATGGCTTTGCCGAGATCGGCGAGTGTTGTTGCTTCAGCCATTGTTATCCCCTGACCACGTTCTTCGGGTTCATTGCCTTGATGTCGAGCACGACCGGGTTCTGCGCTTCATGGGTATGCGTTGGGCCCTTGAAAATGCGCAGATTGGTCATCTGCTGGCGCTTCAGCGAAGCACCCGGCAGCATGCGCTGCACGGCGAGTTCGAGCACGCGCTCTGGGCGCTTGCCGTCGAGGAACTGCTTGGCAGTACGTTCCTTGATGCCGCCCGGGAAGCCTGTGTGCCAGTAATACGGCTTCTGGTCGCGCTTCTTGCCGGTGAAGGCAATCTTTTCGCAGTTGATGACGATGATGTTGTCACCACAATCCATATGCGGCGTAAAGGTGGGCTTGTGCTTGCCGCGCAAACGGTTGGCAATGATGGCGGCAAGGCGCCCCACAACCAAACCCTCAGCGTCGATCAAAACCCACTGCTTTTGAATTTCACTGGCTTTCGCCGAGTAAGTCTTCATGGCTGTCTGTGATCCAAAGGTTAAAGTAACGACATAGTTCAAACGAAAGCGCCCGTTTGATGGGGCGCTGTTGAGCCGGTGAATAGGTATTGCGTCAGTGAGTGTCAAGAAAATATGGTGTTTCAGTGCTTATTTCTTGTGTGGTTTTATAATACCACATTGACGTGAAAGACATCACCACGCCACAAGACAATCACAATTTGCTGGATGAATCGAAGCCCTTGCCGTAATTTGGCTGTATCCACGAGGTTTTTCATGCGCGTCAAGCTTTTGTCACCTGTCTTCACATCCGTGCTGGCACTGTTTGTGGTCGCCGGAGGTGCCGCCGTGGCACAACAGGCAACGACAACCACAACGCCTGATCCCAAAGCGGGCACAACGGCAACCGCACCTGCCACAACGCCGGCGACGACTCCCGAGGCGCCGAAGACCACCGAGCCTCCCAAGACGCCAGATGCGACTACGACAGCCCCTGCTCCTGCGCCAGCACCCGATGCTACTACGACAGCCCCTGCGCCTGATGCGACCGCACCTGCCACCGATGATCCCAATGCCGGTGACGAGAATGGTGAAGGCGATGTGTCGATCGGTGAAATCCCCGACGTTCAGACCGTCGAGCTCAATGCCGACATGGCCAAGAAAGCCATTGATGGCTATCAGTTGGTGCACGACAAGTATCAGGACTCGCCGCTGGAAGACTATTCAGACTTGCAGGATTTCGTGGACAAGGACCCGAAGGGAAAGCAGTTCGAAACCGACATCAAGTCCTTTGGCTTTACTTCGGTGAACGAGTGGAACATCGCCGTCACCTCGGTCAGCATTGCCTATAACAATCTTCTTGATGACCAGACCGCCGACATCAAGCAGCAGATCGAGGATGTGCAGAAAAGCACCGACATGGCACAGGACATGAAGGACCGCACCATCAAGTCGCTGCAGGCCTCGCTGCCGTCCGAGAACAATACCAAGATCATCCAGGACGTGATGAAGGACAAGGCTTACGGCGAGAAGATCAAGCTGCTCGAGACCACCGAAGAGTGAGCGGCCCACGTATTACGCTCATCACCTTGGGCGTGAAGGATTTGGTTGCCCAACGTGCTTTCTATGAAAGGCTGGGGCTCAAAGCCTCTTCTGCTGGCAATGAAAGCGTGAGTTTCTTTCAGCTTGGGCCCGTTGTACTGGGCCTGTTTGGGCAAGAGGCCTTGGCCGAGGATGCGCATCTTCCTTTCGAGAAACAGAATCGCTTCAAGGGCAGCTCGCTGGCCTGGAACTGCGCTTCGGAAGCTGAAGTTGATGCCGGGCTGGAACTGGCCCGCAAGGCGGGTGCGAAAATCCTGAAGCCGGCAGAGAAAGTGTTCTGGGGTGGGTATTCCGGCTACTTCGCGGACCCTGAAGATAATCTCTGGGAAGTGGCGCATAATCCGTTCTTCCCTTTTGACGCGCAAGGCGCGCTGGTGTTGCCATGAACCATGCTTCCTATGACGACGATTATATCCGTGGCATTCTGACCTCGGTGAAAACCATTGCCTTGGTGGGTGCATCACCAAAGCCGGAGCGGCCATCCTACGGCGTGATGCGCTTTCTGCTGGGGCGCGGCTATGATGTGGTGCCGGTCAATCCCGGCCTTGCGGGGCAGCAAATCCACGGCAAGACGGTCGTGGCTACGCTGGCCGATCTGCCGCATCCGGTCGATATGGTGGATGTGTTCCGCAACAGCAGCGAAGTGCCGAAACTGGTCGACGAAGTGCTGGCGCTGGCAACCTTGCCCAAGGTGATCTGGATGCAGCTGGGCGTTTCGGATACCGCGGCGGCGGCGCTAGCCCAGGCCAAGAGCATCAAGGTGGTGATGAACCGATGCCCGGCCATCGAAATCCCGCGCCTGCATATTTGATATTTTTTCGGGACGGAATGGCCGCACAGGACCGTCTTATCATCTGACAGGAGATTTTATGGCTGCGACTGGGAACGTAAGTAGTGTGAAGTATAGCGCAGTGGCCGTCATCCTTCACTGGGTGACGGCCGTGGTCGTCATTTACATGCTGTTCTGGGGTGAGGACCTGATCCGGGGCCGCACGCCAGCCAATCCCGCACTTCATGCCTCGCTGGGCTTCTCCATCCTTGTCCTGACGATTGCGAGGCTGGCCTGGCGCTTCGCCAAGCCGCCTCCGCCCGATGTGCCCATGCCGCGCTGGCAGGCCTTGGCGGGGCATGTCTTACATTGGATTTTCTATGGGCTGCTGATTCTCATTCCACTGAGTGGCATGGCGGCGCTGGATCAGGAGATCGCCGGGCGGCATCCGGAATTTGCCAGCCTGACATTCTTTGGGCTGTTCACGGTTCCACATTTTTCGCTTGGGCCTTTGGGCGCAGCACATGGGCTGATGACCAATTTGATGATCGGCCTGCTGGCGCTGCATGTGCTGGCGGCACTCAAGCACCAGTTCATTGACCGCGACGGCCTGATCAATCGGATGCTACCGCGTTAGTCGGCTCAAGTTCCAAACGGAAGCGGCCAGCAAAGCCATCGCGCCGGATTGGTGCAGCAGTGCCAGATCCAGCGGCACATGCAGCAGCAGCGTGGTGATGCCCAGCCCGATCTGGATCAGCACAAATGCCAACAGAACCAAGGATGAAGTATTGCGGGCGATGAAAGCCCGCACCAGCACCAACACGCAGATCAGATAGGCCAGCAGGCGATGATCAAACTGTACGGTGAGGGCATTCTCGAACAGATTGGCCCACCAGGGCTGCATGGTTCCCAGCCCGGCAGGCAGCAGAGCGCCTTCCATAAGAGGCCAGGTGTTGTAGCCCTGCCCGGCATCAAGGCCCGCGACGAAGCCGCCCGCCGCTATCTGCAGCAGGATCAGCGGCACCAGCGACAAGCCTAACCAGGCAGCGCCTGACTTTGGCCGGTGATGTCGGCGGTTGAGCGCGAAGGCCACCCACAGCACAAAAGCGAAGATGATGGCCGCCAGGGTGAGATGTGCTGCCAGGCGGTATTGGCTGACGCTTACACGGTCCACCAGTCCGGAAGCCACCATGTACCAGCCGAGCGCGCCTTGCAGGCCGCCCAGAATGAAGATGCCGATGAGTTGCGGCCAGATGCGCTTTGGCAACATTTTCAATGCAGCAAAAATGACGAAGGGCAGGAAGAAGACCACACCGATGAGGCGGCCCAATAATCTGTGCGCCCATTCCCACCAGAAGATGAATTCAAATTCCTGCAGCGTCATGGCGCTGTTCTGCAGCTTGAACTGCGAGGACTGCTGGTATTTGGAGAAGGCCAGTTCCCAATCTGCCGAGTTGAGCGGCGGAATGGCGCCCATGATCGGCTTCCATTCCGTGATTGAAAGCCCGCTGCCGGTGAGGCGCGTGGCACCCCCAACGACCACCATCGTGGCGATCATCAGCGCAATGAGAATAAGCCAGGAAGTGACCCAGTGCGAGACGGGTTTGGCGGCCTGTTGCATCAGCATGGGCGCTGTTTCGCGGAAAGAGTGCCCCGCTTCAAGTGCCTCTTGGCCGCAGGGGGAAGGCGGTTTATATGGCGCACATGAACATCCGCACCCGCAAATTCATCGGTACGCTTCTGACTGTCGGCTTTGTCATGGTCTATTGCCTTGTCGCCATGGCGTTTGGCGGCGTGTTCATCTTGGGCAAGGGCGTGGTGTTTGAGCTGGCCTTTTACATCCTGGCCGGTCTGGCCTGGCTGCCGGTGGTGATGGTGATCATCCGCTGGATGTCGAAACCAGATCCCGCCTAAGCCACATTCACCTTACTGAATTTATTGGACAGCGCCGTGGGCAGGCCTGACATCATTGCATCCACGTAACGCAATTGCTGGAACCGGCCGGACACCATGATGCGGGGCAGCGCCTGCAGATGCTGCGCATGGCCGGGGAAGATGACGCCTTTGCGAGTGGTGACAGAGGCTGCGTATCCCGCCTTTTCCGCCAGCACGAAATCGCGCGCGATGGCATTGGGCTCATCGCCATAGGGATAAGCGTTGAACAGGATGTCTTCATCCAGCGCCTTGGAAATATCCTTGCGGGACTGGTTCAATTCAAAGAAGGCATCAGCCTCGTGCATCCGCCCCACCGCATGATGGTTCATGGTGTGCGCACCGATGGTGCAGAGGGGATCGCGGTTGATGGCCTTCAAATCATTCCAATCCATCGCCACGCTGCGACAATAGGCATCCGGATCAACCTTCGCTGCGGCGCAGAGTCGGCGGATGACCACGCGTTGTTCTTGCTGCTCGAGATTTTCGAGCACGGGGAACAGTGTGTTGAAGGCCTGCCATTTCTCGGCGTTGGTTGCCGTAGCGAGGCTGTAACCCTGCCTTGCAATCTCAGCCTTGAAATGATCCCCGGACTTGATGACAAGTTCCAGCAAACGCCACCACAATTCACTGGTGCCCTCGACGATACGCGGGGCGACGAATATGGTGTAAGGGCATTGCAGGGCATCAAACACGGGCTGGGCGAAAAGCTGATTATCTTTGTAGCCATCATCCAGCGTGAACACGGCGAAGGGCCTGGTGTCGCCATTGCGCATGCGCGCGACTGCATCAGCCAGTGAAATCGTTTCAAGCCCACGCGAGCGGGCCAGGCGGATCATGCCGGCGAGGAATTCCGGTTCGCATTCCAGTTTGCTGTTGGGAGCAAAGCCAGTTTGGCGGCCGCCACCGGGCAAAATCTGATGCAGGCAGAAAATGCTGCCCAGGCCCTGGAGTCTGCGGCGCACAATGCCTGTCGCGCCGCTAAAATGCATCATATCCAAAGCGCTGCGGAGGATCGCGGTCTTGCCCATGCGCAGCTGTTACGCGATCAGGCCGGAACCGCCGCAAGCGGGCGGTGGGTGGTTTCAGACTCCAGACGCATTACAAGCGCGCGGGTAGCGCTGCGTTCTTCCAGGCCCGCTGCCGCAGCCTTGGCGTCCAGGATGCGGGCTTGTGGGGCTAACAATACTGCTACGTCCGAAGCGGTCATATGCGTCACGGTTTTGGGGCCGCCTTCGCCGACGTGCAGGAAGATATAGCCGTAGATCTTCCCCAGGGCATTCAGGAACGAGGGCAGCTTGTCGGCCACGGCCTGCAGCTGTTCGGCCCCGCGGGGCTGGCCCAGGCGGATCATGTGGAAGCCCATCGATGAGCACCGCGTGACCACCTTGGTGAAATCAGCATCGCCGGCCACAAGCTCAATCAGGCCAAGGCCCTGCGGCACGTCGAGCAAGGTTTCAAGATTGTTCACGGCGGGCGAGAAATCGAGGGCAATGACTTTTTCGCCGCGCTGGCCCAGTTCACGCGCGGCGGCGGCGGTGCTGAGAGCGGCATTGGGCACCTGGCTGCCGATTGAAGCCACGGCGCAGACTGCGCGGCCCTTTTCATTCTTCACCGCAGACAGAATACTGGCGATCTTCTTGGCACCTGCATCGAGGCTTTCCGCACCACCTAAGCGCAATTCACCCAGCATGGCGAAAGCACCACCCAGGGTGACAGCACCGGGAATGGAGCCGATCAGGCTTGCTGCCGGGGCCGGAGCGCGTTGGGTAGCGGTGGCTGCTAATGCATCCACCGCGGGCTGGTTCTTGTTGGGGAATTCAAACGGTGGCACTTCGACATCATCAACGTGCGCCTTGCCGAGGGGGTGGCTGTGAATATGAGTTTCACGGGCAGGCCGTGGCTCAACAGCTGGCATGTCTTCTTCATCCGCTTCCAATACCGGCGCCGACCTGGCTCGCGGTGCTTGCACGATTTCGACACTCTTGCTGCTGCCGGCTGACAGAATTTCAAAGAAGAAAGCGAGGCCCAGGCCCATGATCAAACCACCGAGGCCGCTGAGCAAGAGGATCGGACCGGGCTTCGGGAAATAGGGAACCGATGGCACCGAGGCCTTCTGGATCACGCGGGCATAACCGGGCTGCAGGCTGGCATCCTGTCTGGCATTGGCATCGGCATAACGGGCCAGCATGTTCTGCAGCAGTGTGCGGTTGGCTGCGGCCTCACGGTCAAGTTCCTGCAATTTCACATCAGAGAAATTCGCGGTGGCTTGATCGGTCTTCAACTTGTCGAGCGAGGCGCGGGCGCTCGCAGCGCGTTGGTCGGCAATCTTGGCCTGGCTCTGCAGACTTTGCGCCACACGCATTGCCTCGGCGCGCACCTGGGCGTTGATGCCGTTCAGTTCCTTCATCGCCGCAATCATCTTGGGGTGGCCCGGCAAATAGGTGGCGGAAAGTTCGGCCACCTTGCGCTCGGCCTGCACTTCCTGCTCGCGCAGGGCCTGGACCAAAGTGGAGGATAGCACGTCGGACGAAATATCAAGTCGGCCACCGGCCTTCAGAAGACGGTTAATTTCATCGGCCTTCGCTTGGGCTTCGGCCTTGGCAGAATCTGCCACGGCAATTTGCGCATTAATATCGGTGAGCTGTTGCTTGCTGATGGTGGTGTTGGCACCTTTCAGCAGGCCATTGTCGGCGCGGTATTTTTCAACTGCGTTTTCGGAGGCAGCAACCTTGGTCCGCAGATCATCAATCTGCTGGCTCAGCCAATTGCGGGCCCGGTCGGTTGCGGTTTGGCCCACTTCATGGGTGGAGAGCACATAGGTTTCGGCAAAGGCATTGGCGATCGCGGCGGCGATTTCCGGGTCACCCGAATTGGACTTGATGCCGATCACGTTTGAATCCGGCACCGGATATACCGTGACCTTACCGGTCAAATTCTTGATCGCGAGATCCTTGGGCTGGAACAGCGTGGGATCATCCTTGAAGCCCAGCATGATCAGCGCGGTGCCCGCCAGGCTGCGTTTGGTGAGCTGGGTGTTGTATTCCGGCTTGGTATCGAGGCTCAGCTGATCCACTACGCGGGCGGCGAGATCACGCGACTTCAACACCGAGACCTGGCTGAACACCAGACGGTCAGACGGGCCGGCATCGCCTGCGCTTTGCTCGGCCACACTGGAAATCTTGTCAAATGGAGTGGCCAGGCTTTGCACGATCACCTGGGCTTCAGACTGGTAGGACGGCTTATTGACCAGCAGTACGCCTTCGCCCACGAAAAGGCCGATCAGCGGCATCATAATGAGCAGCAGCTTCCACCGCCACATGCCTCGGATCACGTCCATCAGATTTATCTGCGATGGTGATTCAGATATGCGCGCCATGATTCATCCCACTGATGGGACCGGTTATCGCGCCGGTATGGTAACCAATTGATTAATTTCGCGCTCGGGATGTACCTTAAGGTCTTTTTCACCATATTTCTTTAGGCAAGGAGGCTGATCGTTTGTGAAAGTCGCGTCCGTATGCGTAATCAAGCCCTTAGCCTCGTTCTCGTGGCCACCAGCCTGGCGCTTTCAGGCTGTGTGAACGATTGGCAGAATGGTGGCCCGCAAGCCGCCCCCGGCGGCATGGGCCTGATGGCCAACGGCGATGTGGCCGATGGACCGGGCACCGTATCTTCAATCACCCAGCTTCCCGCCGCTAATGAAAATGGCCCGATCCCTCCCTTTGGCACACGCGGCCACGCCAATGCCTATGAATTCGGGACGGGTTACAAGGTTGGTGCCGGCGACAAGCTGCAGATCCGCGTGGCGGGTGAGCCCGATCTGACCGGCGAATTCCCAGTGGATGCATCCGGTGCGATTTCGATGCCTTATGTGCAGTCAGCAACCGTTGCTGGCATGACCACGCCGCAGATCGAACAGCTGATCGTGGGAAAGTTGCGCCAGGGCTATCTGCGCGATCCGAAAGTTTCGGTGCAGGCCGTTGCCTTGCGCCCGTTCTACATTCTCGGCGAAGTGACGGCGGGTGGTTCCTACGCCTATCAGCCAGGCATCACCGTGCAGCAGGCGATTGCAATTGCCGGCGGCTTCGGGCCGCGCGGTGACAAGGGCAAAGTGATGCTGACGCGGCGCGATGCGCGCGGCACAACATCGACGATGGTGCCGCTGGCCACGCAGATTTTCCCGGGTGACATCATCACCGTGCGTGAACGCTGGTTCTAAAACTCAAGATGCGCATCATCCATGTTTTCCGCAGCCCGGTTGGCGGGCTGTTCCGTCATGTGCGTGACCTGGTGCGCGGGCAACGCGCCTTGGGCCACGAAATCGGCATCATCTGTGATTCTGGCACAGGCGGCGAAGGTGCGGCACGCATGCTTGCGGCGATGAGTGCCGAATGCACACTGGGCATCACACGTATTCCCGTGGCGACATTGCCGGGGCTGGGTGATCTCAGGGCGATCAAGGCAGTCACAGATTTTGCCCGCCTGGTGAAGGCCGATGTGCTGCATGGGCACGGTGCCAAAGGCGGCGTATTCGCACGGATGGCTGCACCGAAGCTTGGTATCGCAGGCGTTTACACGCCGCATGGCGGCAGTCTTCATTATGAATGGCTGAGCCCGATTGGTGCGCCGTTTCTTGGAGCCGAACGCCTGTTGAAACGGCACGGCACAGGTGCGGTGTTTGTTTGCGAATTTGAAAAAGTATTGTTTGACCGCAAGATCGGGCTAGGGTCGTACCCATCCGCCGTGGTCTACAACGGCCTGTGGCCGGAAGAATTCAAGCCGCGCAAACTGGCCAAGGATGCCAGGGACTTTCTGTTTGTCGGCGAGATGCGCAACCTCAAAGGGGTGGATGTCTTGCTGCGCGCGTTGGCCAGCATTGATGGCGCTACGATGACACTGGTGGGTGATGGCCGCGACCAGGCTTCCTTTGAAAAGCTGGCTGCGGAATTGAACCTCGGCGGGCGCGCTGTCTTTGCCGGCCGCATGCCGATGGCTGAGGCCATGGCGCTTGGCCATGTGCTCATCCTGCCGTCGCGGCATGAAAGCTTTCCCTATGTGGTGCTGGAAGCGATGGCGGCACAGATTCCGCTGATCGCCAGCGATGTGGGCGGCATTCCCGAGGCCCTGCCCGCGGCCAGCATGGTGCCGCCGGGTGACGTGAACGCCCTGGCCGCCGCGATGAAGCAAGCGCTTGCTGCGCCCAAGGCCACGATGGACGCCGCTGCCGTACTGCAGAAAATCGCCAGCACCAAATTCAGTGCGCAAAACATGGCGGAGAAAATCTGCATATTCTATTCCAGCCTGAATGTTTGAAGGGTTTCAGCTGACACAACTGTCAGCATTAACCTGGCATTAACTCCATATTTTCATTGGCCTCGGCGCGCCTTGTGATGGCGCAGCGGTTGCATCAATTCCGCCAACCGGGACCCCTTCTCGGCAATGGTGCAAAATGAAACTCGACCCCAAAGACCTTGCGCAGGCAACCCTGATTGACCTCGACACGCTGCTTTCGGCGCAGCGACGCCCTGAAATGCGCGCGGCTGTCAGCACGACAGTGCGCGGAAAGCCTTTTGTTTCGCCGCAGCTCGCCATGCTGCTGGCCGCCTTCATCGACATCGTGGTCACGCTGGCTGGCGCATTCACCATTGCCATTCACTACCCCGGTTCGACCGCCCTGCAGAACTGGCTGCCCTATGCCAGCTTTGCGGCACTGGGTTGTTTCATTTTGGTACAGGTGAGCGTTCTGACGCGGGATTACGCGTTCAGCCACCTCCTGTCGCCGTTCCGCCGGCTGCCGCATCTGATTTTTGCCTGGGCGCTTTCCTTCCTGCTGCTCAGTGCGGCCATCTTCCTGTTCAAGGCAGGTGAAGACCTGTCGCGCGTGTGGCTGATCTCGTGGTCCATCTCCGGCGCGTTTCTGTTTGTTGCCTGCCGTTTCCTGCTGGGCGGGTTCCTGCGCAAGCTCAATGCCGATGGCCGCTTCAACAAGCGCGTGGTGCTGGTGGGTGGCGGTGAAAATGCTGCCCGGGTGATTTCCGCCATCGAAAGCTCGCCCGATAGCGGTGCCAATCTGATTGGTATCTTTGATGACCGCGACGACACGCGCTCGGCCGCCGAAGTCAAAGGCCTCTACAAATTGGGCGGCATGGATGACCTGATTGATTTCGTGCGTTCCACGCGCGTCGATACGCTGATCATCACGCTTCCGACGGCTGCTGAAGATCGTGTGACGCAGATCATGAGCAAGCTCTGGGTGCTGCCGGTTGATATTCGCCTCAGCGCACAAAGCCAACGCCTGCGCCTGCGCCCGCGTGCCTATTCCTTCATCGGCAACCTGCCCTGCCTTGATGTCTATGATCGGCCGCTGGGCGACTGGGGCCCCTATTTCAAGGCCGTCCTGGACAAGACAATGGCTGCCGTTGCGCTGGCGGTGCTATCGCCCGTCATGGCCGTCATTGCCATTGCCATCAAGATGGACAGCAAGGGGCCGGTGTTTTTCAAACAGAAGCGCTATGGCTTCAACAATGAACTGATCGAAGTTTACAAATTCCGCTCGATGTATGTGAACCAGACCGATGCCAACGCGACCAAGCTGGTGACCAAGGGCGATGCGCGCGTGACCGGCATTGGTCGCTTCATCCGCCGCACCACGCTGGACGAGCTGCCGCAATTCATCAATGTGCTGAAGGGTGACCTTTCACTGGTGGGCCCACGCCCGCATGCCACCCAGGCAAAGGCAGCCGAGGCGCTCTATGAGCATGTGGTTGACGGCTATTTCGCCCGCCACCGGGTGAAGCCCGGCATTACCGGCTGGGCGCAGATCAATGGCTGGCGCGGCGAGACGGATACGGCAGAAAAAATCGAACGCCGCGTCGAGCATGATCTTTTCTACATCGAAAACTGGTCGCTGATGTTTGACATCTACATCCTGCTGCGCACGCCTGCGGCCCTGATGAATACTGAAAACGCTTATTGAACCCTGCCTGACAAGAACAACAAAAAGACTGGAGAGCAAATCATGAATGCCGCTCTGACGAATACCAAGGTGGGCCGCTCAGCACTCATCTCCTTCGCGATCAAAGTCGCGGGCGCCGGACTTGCTTATGGCGGCAATATTGCCTTTGCCCATCTGCTCACCGCCAAGGGTTATGGCCATTACGCGCTGGGCCTCAATGCGGCCATCGTGATTGCGGCCCTGGGTGGCTGCGGCTTCTCGGTTTCCATCATGCGTTACTGGCCCTCTTACCTGGTACGCGGCGACAAAGCCCATGCAAAGGGGGTGGTGGAGCTGGGCTATCTGATGGCGCTGATCGGGGGTGCCGTGATGATTGGTGCCTGCCTGGCACTGTGGTTCTTCCTCGATGCCATCGGAATTGAAAAGCACTTCTGCCTCTTCATTGGCATTGGCCTTTTGGGCATGATGATCAATCTGGGCGACTATTCAACTTCGTTGCTGCGGGCGCAGGGCAGCACTGTAGCATCAATGCTTCCGCGCGACGTTGTGTGGCGCATCATTGCACCTGCTTTGGTGTTCATGGTGCTCTATCTGAAAGGTCATGTCGGCGGCGGCACAGCGCTTGAAATTTCGGCACTGGTGCTGGTCACCCTCAATGGCTGGCAGGCCTACCGGACGTTCAAGAATATCGACCTGCTTGGGCCGGTGGTTGCGGCGCGCAGCAATCTGGGAAATATCTGGTCCAGTTTGTTTCCAATTTGGCTGGCCAGTGTTGTGTTTGCGATGATCCAGCAGTTTGACGTGGTGCTGGTGGGCCTGATGATGAATACCGAAGATGCCGGCTCGTATTTCGCGGCGCAGAAGACCGCGCAGATTTTGAGCCTGGTGCTGATTGCTGGTGGCCTGGTGGCCGCACCTCTGATGTCGGCACTGTATCATTCCGGCCAGCGCGCCGAGTTGCAAAAACTGAACCGCAAGCTGGCACTGGCGATTTTCGCGGCGACGGCCTTTGGCTATCTGGTTCTGGTGCTGGGCGGCAAGATCCTGCTGGGCTTCTTTGATGCGAGCTTTGTGTCGGCCTATCCGGTCCTGCTGGTGGTAGGCTTCGGCACGCTGGTCAATGCCATTGCAGGACCTACCGATTACATGATGCAAATGACCAATTTCGAGAAGCCCTATGTCAAAGTGCTGATCGGCTCCTATGCGCTCACGCTGATCGCACAGATATTGCTGGTGCCGCATTATGGGCAGATGGGTGCAGCGGTTGCGTCAGCTGGCGGCATTGTGCTGTGGAATGTGATCACCATCGGCATCCTGCGCAGGCGCGCGGGGCTGGATCCCTCACTGCTGGGAGTAATCTGGCCGCCGAAGGCGCCAGTGGACGCCGCTTTGGTTGTCACACCTGCGCGCCGGAAGCCGCGCCGCAAGTTGATCCGCGCCACGGCCCACGCGAAGGCATGAGCTGGAATTTCTATTTGATGCGTGAGAAGAAATGGTCGGAGCGACAGGATTCGAACCTGCGACCCCTAGTCCCCCAGACTAGTGCGCTACCGGGCTGCGCTACGCTCCGACTAAGGCGATTTTGACTTTTCAAGGAAAAGTCAAAACGCTCTAGAGGCCGTCTAGCATTCCTGAACGCAAAGTCCAATACAAAGCTAGGCGGCGCTGTTATCCGCGTGGATCAAGCAATTTGCGGGCGTCGCCCAAATCTTTCAGGGCTGCACGCAGCGCGTCGGACTGATTGGTGGACAGCTTGTGGATGACTTTCGGGGCCTGATCCACATTGCGGCCCGGTGTGGCACGGCCCAGGCGCGGGGCCACCTTTGCGGTGCCCGGCTGCGGTGCTCCGAGGATGGCCAGCTCGCTCTTGCGCGCCATGACTTCGCCACGGCCGATGCCCGATACGTAAGGCGCACCCTCTTCCTTCAGCACAAGTTGCACACCACGGATGGTGTAGCCCTTCTTGTAGAGAAGCTCGTGAATGCCCTTCAGCAGCTCCACGTCAGCGGGACGGTAATAGCGGCGCCCACCGGCGCGCTTCATCGGTTTGATTTGCGTGAACCTGGTTTCCCAGAAGCGCAGCACATGCTGCGGCACGTTCAATTCCTCCGCGACCTCGCTGATTGTGCGAAACGCATCGGGTGACTTTTCGATCGTCATAGCCCTATCCCCCAATTGTAATGATCACGGGTGTCCCCACACGCCTGCAATCAGTCTACGTCGCCCGGCTCCTCGCCATTGACGATATTCTTCATAATCTGGCTTGGCCTGAACACCAACACGCGGCGCGGGGTGATTGGCACCTCAACACCGGTTTTTGGATTACGTCCAATACGTTGCCTTTTGGCGCGTACCATGAAAGTACCGAAAGATGACAGCTTGACTGTCTGCCCCTCCACCAAAGCATCTGAAACCAGATCCAGCACGGAATTCACCATATCAGCTGACTCTGTACGAGACAGGCCCACTTCACGGTGAAGAACTTCAGTCAGGTCGGCGCGCGTCAAGGTTTTGGTATTCATGTGAATCTCCGCCTGTTCAACACTTTCAAGCTAGAATGGTTCAATACATAATGCAAATCAAGTTTGACTGTTCTCAAGGGCTTAAAGCCGTTTCTTCATTTAAATGAGAATCAAAATCGTGCCAAAATCCCGCCCCAGGTGAAACCGCCCCCCATGGCTTCCATCAAAACGAGCTGGCCGCGTTTAATAAGTCCTTGTTTTACACCGTAATCAAAGGCGAGCGGGATCGACGCAGCTGAAGTATTGCCGTGCTTGTCCAGCGTCACAATAAATTTCTCGGTCGGCACGCCAAGTTTGCCTGCCGTTGTGTCGAGAATCCTTTTGTTGGCCTGATGCGGCACGAACCAGTCTATGTCGGCAACCTTGACATCGGCAGCCCGGAGAATCTCTCCGATCACCTCGTGCATATTGGTGACAGCGTGTTTGAAAACCTCACGGCCTTCCATACGCAGGTGCCCCACGGTCTTCGTGGTAGAAGGGCCGCCATCGACATAAAGCTTGTTTTGATAGCGCCCATCGGAACGCAGCTTGCAATTCATGATGCCGCCCTCCTCGCCATCATTCGCTGTGATCACGAAGGCCCCTGCTCCATCGCCAAACAGCACGCAGGTGGCGCGGTCGTTCCAGTCGAGGATGCGCGAGAATGTTTCAGAGCCGATGACCAAAGCACATGTGGCCTGGCCAGACTTAATGAGGGCGTCTGCCGTTGTCAGTGCGTAGATGAAGCCTGAACATACGGCCTGCAGGTCAAAGGCCGCGCCCTTGGTGATGCCAAGCTCGGCCTGCACTTCAGTTGCGGTGGCGGGAAACGTATGATCCGGTGTCGAGGTGGCCAGCACGATCAGATCAACGGCACTGGCTTCAAGCCCGGCATGGGCTAGCGCATTGCGCGCGGCTTCGACGGCAAGCGACTTGGTGGTTTCATCATCACCCGCGATGTGGCGGGCCTTGATGCCGGTGCGCTCGGTGATCCAAGCATCGGTGGTGTCCACTATCTTGGAGAGATCATCATTGGTGAGAATATGGCGCGGCAAGGCCGAGCCGACGCCGGCAATCACAGAACGTGTCATGCCGCGGTGTCCGCGCTCGGAAGTCCCGCCTGCAAAACATTGTGCACTTCGGCAACATCGGCGGCGATGCGTTGGGTCAGGCCATTGCGCACCATGTCGATCGCCACTTCAATGGCGGTGGCAAAGCCCAGGGCATCGGTGCCGCCATGGCTTTTCACAACTACGCCATTGAGGCCAAGGAGCACGCCGCCATTGTGCTTGCGCGGGTCCAGCCGATCACGCAGCGCATCGAAAGCGCTGGATGCCAGGAATGCACCAATCTTGGTGATGATGCTGGCGCGCAATGCACTGCGCAACAAGCTGGTGATTTGCTTTGATGTTCCCTCAGCCGTCTTCAAGGCGACGTTGCCGGTGAAACCCTCGGTCACCACCACATCGACCTTGCCCTTGCCAATGTCGTCACCCTCGACATAGCCTTCATATTTCAGTGGCAACTTCAGCTCGCGCAGCATGCGGCCGGCTTCCTTGACGCTGTCATTGCCTTTGACTTCCTCGACACCAATGTTGAGGAGGCCCACGGTCGGGTGCTGTTTGCCGAACAGGCACGAGGCCATCGCCTCGCCCATGATGGCGAATTCCACCAGCTGATGCGCATCAGCGCCCACCGTGGCACCCACGTCGAGCACCACGCACTCTCCGTTCATGGTGGGCCAGACGGCGGCAATGGCCGGGCGTTCAATGCCGGGCATGGTGCGCAGGATAAAGCGCGCCATCGCCATCAAAGCACCGGTATTGCCGGCGGAAACAACGGCCGCAGCTTCGCCGGCACGCACGCTTTCAATCGCCAGCCACATGCCGCTTTTGTTGCGGCCGCGGCGCAGCGCCTGCGAAGGCTTTTCATCCATCCCCACCGCCACATCGGCGTTGCGGATTTCGGCACGCTGCGACAGGTGGCTCTGAGCGGCGACAATCGGAGAAATTTTCGCGCTGTCACCATAAAAAATGAAATCAACATCGGGGTGGCGCTTGGCGGCCAAAGCAGCCCCTGGAATCGCAACGTCCGGGCCATGGTCACCGCCCATGGCATCAATTGCGATTTTCAGTTTTGACGTCATGAGCATTATGATTCCGGGCCGAGTGCCTCGCAAATTAGAGGCTTTGGCCCTCGAAACAACCTAATTTTTTCAGGGATTTTCTGGCTCGGCAGCAAAGACTTCGCCGGGTTTTCGGGGATAGGGATCGAGCTCCAGACCCAGCGCTTCCGAGACGATTTCTCCGAGATCAACCTCACCATTCACAATCGGGTCGGCATCGTCCTCGATGCTTTCATCGATCTTGTTGGCGGTGAGGAAGAAGCGCTCCACCTGAAAGCTGGTCGTCTGGCGGAACTCTTCCAGCGAGACGACTGAAACCCGGGTCACATCCGCTTCCACCGTTCCTGTGACCTTGAGCCCGCCACCGCGCCAGGGCATGGCAAGCAACCTGGCAGAAAGCTTGTGGAGCTGTGGCAGCGCAAATCGCGTGGCCAGGCGCGTACGCTCCGTCTCATCGGCTTCGAATACTTCATGCGAGCCCTTGCGCGGAACCCGGTCCACGATCAGAGGCCGGGAGAATTCCACGCTCGTGATCTTTTTACTGGTCATGAGAATTGCACCTTGCCGGATGCAATCACGTTCGGATGTTGCTTCGCGAGAGCGCTTCGTGCTGTCAACACATAGTGCGCCAACGTAGAGACCCCACTCACATCCCTGCCCGCATAGACATTGCGCTGCAGGGCCGCTTTTAACGTGGCCTCATCCGTGGCGGCATCATAGGCGGCATAGCGGCCCTGAAATGCCTCGGCCATGCGGCGCACTTTCTTGCCGACCGCAATGTCGCTGGCGCCGATCTCGCGCAGATTGTCATCCATGTCGTTGCAGAAGCGGTTGACGAGATGCTGACGAAGTTCATTTTCCTCATGCTTGAGGCGCGCGATGACCAGAGCCAGGTGCAGCACCAGCATGTCAAAACGCCCATCAATCGTGTCAGGCACGTCCAAATCACGGTAAAAACACTTCTGCCGTGCCGCCGCCACAATCGCTTCATAGAGGGGCTGACTGGGATCGGGGCGGCGTCTGAAAAGGTTTCTTAGCATTGGCTTGCCTCGAATCCATGCCACGTGCAAAAGGTCAAAAAACGGGTTGAATAAGACATGCCAGCAAGAATGAACGGGTCCAAATTTTTCCCTATGTGGCTTGTAACGGCCGTTGTTGCAAGCGCATTGGCGGGTTGCACCCCTGAAATCGACCACCGCGGCTATCTGCCCAAACCCGGCGTTTTCAACCAGATTCATGCCGGCATGTCGAAAGTGGAAGTGGAAGGCAATCTCGGTTCGCCCACCACCACGGCCTCAGTCAACTTTGCTGGCGACAGCTATTATTACATTTCTTCCACCACGCAGCAGACGGCATTTTTCAAACCAGTGGAAACCGACAGATTGGTGATCGCCGTGCGATTTGACCGGCAGGACCGCGTTTCAGGCGTGGCTCAATATGGCCTGCAGGACGGGCATGTGATCGACATGAACACCCGCAAGAGCCCGGTAACGGGTTCAGAATTCTCGTTGCTGGTGGAGCTGTTCAAGGGCGTGGGAGATAGCACGCCGACTCCCGGCGCATCAGCCATGAAACCCACGAGGTAATATCATTATAGAAGCGGATTTACGCCGCTTCGAGCGCCGCCTTTGGCAGGATTTCTTCGAGCGACAGAAGGCTGATCATGCGGCCCTCCAATGTCACGATGCCGGTCACAAAACTGCGGGCAATGGCCGAGCTGACATCCGGCGTGGGATGCAACATATCTTCCTTGATGGAGATGATGTCCGAGACACCCTCAACTAAAAGGCCGGTTAGTTGGTCGCCGCCCTGAACCACGATAATGGCGTGACGCACGGTGGGCTCTGATTTTTCACCGCCCAAGCGCATTTTCAGATCCAGCACGGGCAAAACTGTTCCGCGCAAGTTGATCACGCCCACCATGTAATCCGGTGCGCGTGGGATCGGGGTTGCCGTGGTCCATCCGCGGATTTCGCGAACCTGCATGATATCGATGCAATATTCGAGCTCGCCATTCTTGAAAATGACCAGTTCGCGATCACCATTATTGCTACCGGACAAAGCCATGCCTACGCTCCTGGGTTGCGCTACAGACTCAATTTCTAGTGAACAAAGGTTAAAATTCTGACCAATCGTCCGTGCCGGTTTTGCCCAAAAGCGATCGGGAGGTGCGTTGAGCGGGTTCAGAATGCGCCATCGAAGCAGCCTTGGGCGCAACCACCGGATTGGCCGGCTTGAGCGCCATGATCGGCTTTGTCCCACCGCTGATGGCGAAGGTGGATACGATGTCATGCAGCTCTGTCGAGAGGATAGCCAACTGATGGGTTGCGGCGGTGGTTTCTTCGACCATCGCGGCATTCTGCTGGGTGGCCTTGTCCATGCTATCCACTGCAGAGTTTACCTGGCCCAGACTTTGGGCCTGGTCGGCTGCACCGGTGGCTATATCGGCCACCACATCATTGATTTCAACGACGCGGCGCACGATGCGCTCCAGCAAGGTGCTGGTGTCGCCTACAAGGCGCACACCGTGCTGCACCTGCGCATGCGAGGATGCAATGAGCGTCTTGATCTGCTTGGCAGCCTCGGCCGATCGCTGGGCCAGTGCACGCACTTCCTGCGCCACCACTGCAAAGCCGCGGCCAGCATCGCCAGCACGCGCAGCTTCCACGCCGGCATTCAACGCCAGAAGATTTGTCTGGAAGGCGATCTCGTCGATCACGCCGATAATCTGAGTGATCTGCTTTGACGAGCCTTCGATGCTGTTCATGGCATCAATCGCCTGGCGTACGATTTCACCGCTTTGTGCGGCCTCATTCTTTGCCGCAGAAACGACTTCGCGGGCATGGCCAGCACCGGTGGCGGTGGCTCGCACTTTGTTGGTGATATCGGATACGGCGGCGGCGGTTTCTTCGAGATTGGCCGCCTGCATTTCAGTGCGCTGGGTCAGGTCATCGGACGCGGTGGTGATTTCGCGGGTGCCGGTGGTGATGGCAGAGGAACTCTGCGAAAGTTTCTCGATCACTCTTTCAAAGGCACCGATGGCATCGTTGAAATCGCCCTGCAACTTCCTGTAAGCCTCGGGCAGATCGGATTTCAGGCGATAGGTCAGATCCTTCCGAGCCAGTTTTTCCATGGCGCCACCAATGGCTTTCATGACCAGGCTGCGTTCATTGTTGATGGCTGCAGCTTCAGCACTGCGGCGATCTTCATCAGCCTGCAGCTTGGCGCGCCCCTGCTCCTCACGCTCGGCACGCAAGGTGATTTCATGATCGCGGAAAATGGCAACCGCACGGGCGATCATGCCCAGCTCATCGCCACGCCTCACGCCTGGTGGATCCACATTCACATCACCGTCGGCGAGCTTGCGGATTACCGTGACAAGTTTGTTTAGCGGGTTGATCACCTGCAGGCGTAACATCAGGCCCATGAGCGCCGCTGCGATGACCGAGAAGACCAGAACGCCCAGCATGAGCAGGCGGTTGTAATTGGCGAATTCCGACAATTGAGTAGACTGATCGCCAGCTGCCGTCTGGATTTTCTCACCCATATCACCCAGCTGGTCTTCGAGCTTATGGAACTGATCCAGAAAATCGGGGAGCTTGGCCTTGGCTTCAGCTGCATGCCCATCGATACCGTCGATGATTTCGCGGGCGGTCGCCGTATATTTGAACAGCGGGTGCTGCGCTTCATCCACCGCGTTTACAATGTCGTTACCGACAATTTCAGTGGTGGAGAGCATTGAGGCGCGCCCCGAAAGCGACTGCATGTTCTTGGCATGATCGGAAAACTGCGTCTTCACCGTTGCCAGCGAAATCTGTGAGTCAGGCTCCAACGTGGAGAGGCCGATCAATACATCGGCGCGCAATGCATCATGCATCATGTCGATGTTCATCTGCACATTGGCGAGGTCATTCAGGCGGTCCTGCTTGGTCAGGCTGGCTTGCAGCGCGGTCACACTCCACAGACCTGCACCTGCAGATGCGACGCCGACGGCGCCGATAAACAGGCTCATGCCCAACAGCTTAAAATTGAGATTTAGTTGTTTGAACCCGGCCACTTCGTTCTCCCCAAAAGCTGACACTTCGCTAGCAATCAAAGCGTGTGCGAAGGTTGCAGGCTAAAGCCTGCTTCTAAGCGATTGCTTTGTTTTGTGTTTGTGGGATGGACTGCGAGCACATGATAAGGAACTCATTTCGAATCGGCGCCATAACTTGCAACTATTTGGCGCAAGAACAACAAAAAGCCGGGGCGTTGCCACCCCGGCTTGACCTTGTTGGCGCTGTCTTAGTGCCCGGCCAGAACGGCCAGCAGCAACAGTGCCATGATGTTGGTGATCTTGATCATCGGGTTCACGGCAGGGCCGGCGGTGTCCTTGTAGGGGTCGCCGACGGTGTCACCGGTCACGGAAGCCTTGTGGGCATCGCTGCCCTTCAGGTGCTTCACGCCCTTTGAGTCCACGAAGCCATCTTCGAATGACTTCTTGGCATTGTCCCAGGCGCCGCCACCGGCGGTCATCGAGATGGCCACAAACAGGCCCGTCACGATCACGCCCATGAGCATGGCGCCCACAGAGGCGAAGGCTTCAGCCTGGCCGGCGATCGCCTTGATCACGAAATACACCACGATGGGCGAGAGCACTGGCAGCAAGGAAGGGATGATCATTTCCTTGATGGCAGCCTTGGTCAGCAGGTCAACCGCGCGAGCATAATCAGGCTTGGACGTGCCCTTCATGATGCCGGGGTTTTCCTTGAACTGGCGGCGCACTTCAACGACCACAGCCTGAGCCGCGCGGCCCACAGCCGTCATCGACATGCCGCCAAACAGATAAGGCAGCAGGCCGCCGAACAGCAAGCCAACGACGACGTAGGGGTTGGAGAGGTCGAAGCTCACCTTGAGGTCAGGGAAGAACGAGTGCAGATCCTGCGTGTAAGCCGCAAACAGCACGAGAGCGCCCAGACCGGCTGAACCAATGGCATAGCCCTTGGTCACGGCCTTGGTGGTGTTGCCCACAGCGTCGAGCGCGTCGGTGTTGTGGCGCACTTCCTTGGGCAGGCCTGCCATTTCGGCAATGCCACCGGCATTGTCGGTGACAGGGCCAAACGCATCCAGCGCCACGATGATGCCGGCGAGAGCCAGCATGGTGGTGACGGCAAACGCGATGCCAAAGAGGCCAGCGAGGTTATAAGTGACGAGAATGCCAACCACGATGACCAGTGCCGGCAGGGCCGTCGATTCCAGCGAGACCGCGAGGCCCTGGATGACGTTGGTGCCATGGCCGGTGATCGACGCTTCGGCAATCGAGTTCACCGGGCGCTTGCCGGTGCCGGTGTAATATTCGGTGATGTAGATGATGGCCGCAGTAATCACGAGGCCAGTTACACCGCACCAGAACAGGCTCATCGGGGTGAAGTGCAGATCGCCGGTGCCGAGTTCAACACTCATGTTGCCGAACATGTAGTTCAGCACGGGATAAAGCGCGATCAGCGACAGCACGCCGGTGGCGAGCAAGCCCTTGTAGAGCGCGTTCATGATGTTGTTCGATGAACCGAGCTTCACAAAGTAAGTGCCGATGATCGAGGTGATGACGCACGCGCCACCAATCGCCAGCGGCAGAACCATGCCGGCCAACTTGTAAGCTTCCGGCAGCGCGATGGCGGCCAGAACCATGGTGGCAACCGAAGTCACCACATAGGTTTCGAACAAGTCAGCGGCCATGCCGGCGCAATCGCCAACATTGTCACCGACATTGTCAGCGATGGTCGCAGGGTTGCGTGGATCATCTTCCGGAATGCCGGCTTCGACTTTACCGACCATGTCGCCGCCCACGTCTGCACCCTTGGTGAAGATGCCGCCGCCGAGACGTGCGAAGATCGAGATCAGCGAAGCGCCAAACGAGGTGGCGACCAGCGCGTCAATCACATCACGGCTGGTGGGCGAAAGGCCCAGACCTGCAGTGAGGAACAAGAAGTAAAGCGTGATGCCGAGAAGGCCCAGGCCCGCAACCAAAAGGCCGGTAATGGCACCGGCCTTGAAGGAGAGATCGAGACCGCCAGCGAGAGACTTGGTGGCGGCTTGGGCAACACGCACATTGGCGCGCACCGAAACATTCATGCCGATGAAGCCAGCGAGGCCTGAAAGGATGGCGCCCACGGCGAAGCCGACAGCGGCCTTCCAGCCCAGCAGCACCAGGCCGATGATGAAGATCACCACGCCGACAATGGCGATGGTCGTGTATTGGCGCTTCAGATAAGCCTGCGCGCCTTCGCGCACTGCAGCGGAGATTTCCTGCATGCGGGCCGAGCCTGCATCCTGGGCCATGAGGCCGCGGTAAGTGACGATGCTGTAAACGATGGACAGGAAGCCTGCCAGCGCAATCAGCCATAGAGTTGAATTCATGATTTCCCTCAAATGTTGTTGCCCAGCACCAAGGGGACGATGGCCGCGACGGAATCACGCTTCACGAGGCGGTGCTGAAGGAAGCTTTCCACTGCCAAAATTCCGACACTTTTGCAACCCGGTTTTGAGGGATTTGCCCTGATGGAATTGAGCGGCGATGCTCAGAATTCTGAGGGGTTTTGAGCTTTCAGAGCGGCACGCCCTGCCCCCGGCGGCGCAGGACATAGATGACGTCGATGAAGCACAGGAGGCCCACGACGCCGATGGCAGCGAAGATCATTGCAGTGGTGCGCGTGGTGGTCACTTCGCCCAGCAATGAGAAAGCGAAAGGTGCAAGTGCTGCCGTCACATAACGGAAGCCGCTCATGATGCCGATGCGGCTGCCATAGCCAGTGCGGCCGAAGACAACCAAGGGCAGCGTGCCCTGCACGATGCTTTTGAGGCCCGAGGCCAGGCCAACCAGAATGGCGAAGGCCACGGCGCCGGCGATCCACGGCGCCGTGATGGCGAGAATGAACAGCGCCAGTGGCAGCAGACTGAGCGCGAAAATCGTAATGGTGAGCGGGTGCTGCGACTTGCCGAAGAAGATCTGGACGGCACGCATCGCCACTTGAGCCGGCCCAAATAGGGTTGAAACGAGTAATGCCATGTTGCCCAGGCCAAGCTCATGCAGCATGGGCACCATCTGCGAGAGGATGGCAGAGAGCGTGACGCCGCTGATGGCGAAACCGGCGGTGACCATGATCATCAGGCGCAAAGATGTACGCCGGTCCATCGGTTGCTCTGTGGTTGCGGCGACGCTGGCTGTTGAGGCTTGGGCCGGATGTGCGGCTTTGCGGAAATTGCGCGACAGCCAGACGTGAGTGGGAAAGCAGAAGGCCAGATTGAGGGCGGCAAAGAACACCATGGTCCAGCGCCAGCCCCATTGATGGTCAAGCGCTGTGGTGAGCGGCCAGAATAGCGTTGAGGCGAAGCCTGCAATCAGCGTGAGATACATGATCATGTTCTGGCTGCCGCCGAGGCCAGATTGGACGATTGTGGTGAAGGCTGCATCGTAGAGCACGAAGCCCGAGACGATCTGGATCAGCGCCATGCCGATGGCGAAGGCCCAAAGCGAATGCGTGGTGGATGTGAACACCAGGAAAAGCCCGGTAAGCATTGAGCCCGCCGCCATCAATTGGGCTGCGCCGAAACGGTCAAACAGTTTGCCGGCAAAGGGCATCACCAGCCCGCCTGCGATCAGCGCGCCTGAGAAGACGAGGAAGAACCAGCTGCTAGTGCGGCCGAAATCCCGGGCCACGTCAGCTGCTAAAATCGAAAAGGAATAGTAGATCGAGCCATAGCCCGCGATCTGCGTAAGCCCCAAGGCACAAACGAGCTGTGTTGGTCTTTTCACGAAGCTGCGGAAGCCTGCCTGCGCGACAGCATCAGCGTGAGCAGCCCGAGGACGAGCAGCGAAACCGGAATGACCAGCGTGGGCACCGAGTTCCAGCCCCACAGAGCAAGCATTCCGCCTGACGAGAAGGACGCAATCGTCTGCAGCACGGTTACGCCGAAATTGTTGACGCCCTGAACCTTGGAGCGCTCCTGTGGGCGGTAGCATTCGGTGAGCATGGTGGTGCCGCCGATGAAGCCGAAATTCCAGCCGATGCCCAACAGGATCATCGCCGCCGAGAAGTGAATGAAGGTGATGCCGGTGAGGCCCACAACGCCGGCCGCGATCAGGATCACCATGCCGCTGCCGGTGATGAAGCCCACGCCGAAACGCTTGATCAGCAGCCCGGTAAAGAAGCTGGGCACGAACATGCCGAGCACATGCCATTGCAACGCCAGCGACGAAGCTGTGTGGTCAAAGCCGCAGATGGTCATGGCCACGGGGCCTGCCGTCATCATGAAGCTCATCAGGCCGTAAGAGACAGCACCAGCGATCATCGCGACGACGAGGCGCGGCTGGCTGATGAGTTCGCCCCAAGAGCGCCTAGGGCCGGATATTTCCGCCAGCTTGGGCTTCGGCAGCGGCGTTGTTGCAATCACGCCCATGTTGAGAACGGCCAGGATACCTGCAGCGAGATAGGCCCCAGCATGGGTATAAGGCGTAAACCAGTCTGCGGCGTAGCTCGCGGTCAATGTGCCGATGAAGGCCGCAATCACGCCGCCGGTCAGCACCCAGGAAATGGCCAGTGACTTGTCTTCAGGTGCGGCACTTTCAGATGCGGCGAAGCTGTAGAAATTGCTCGTGGCCTGGAACACGCCGTGCAGCAGGATGGCAAAACAGAAAGTATAAAACGCCGCATGAAAAATCGCCCAGACCGCAAGGCCAGAGCCGATGACTGAAATCACCGCCCCGGTGAGGAAGACCGGCTTGCGGCCGAAACGCTGCATCAGGAACGAAGCCGGAAGGGTGGACAGGATCGAGCCCACATAGAAGGCCGAAGGCGGCAACGTGGCCAGTGCACGCTCCGGCGCTATGGTCAGGCCGACGAGGCCCGCTGTCGCAAACACAATGATGATGACGCTGGAATAGAGCGACTGCGCAATCGCCAGGCGCAGAATGGTCAGACGCGATGCGGCGATTTTCACGCCGCGAACTCTTCAGGCCGCCTGACCCGCGCCAAGGCGTTCAGCACGGCATTGGCCAGAGCCGGCTCTTCGGCATCAAAGAAGGCAGCAGCCACATTCACATATTCATTGATGGCCACGCGTGCGGGCACATTTTCCTTGAACATGATCTCGAAGGCCCCTGCCCGCAGCACGGCGCGCAAGATTGCGTTGATGCGGTGGATCGGCCAATCCTTGTCGAGCTGCTTGTCCACTGTCACGTCGATCAGTTGCTGCTCACGCACCACGCCTTCGACCACATCGCGGAGGTGCTTATAGTCAGCCTCACCGCACTGGCCGTCTTCAAAATTATCACCTACTGCGCGCGCAACAAATTGCGCCAGGGTCTCGCCAACATCAGCGCCGGCTATATCCATCTGGTACAGCGCCTGAACGGCACCCAGCCTGGCGGCGGATTTGGCGGTAGGCTTTTGGCGGGGGGTGGTCATGCGCTGAGGCCTTAGCGGGGCAAGCCTGCCCTTGCAAGCGCGGCTGGCTCATACTATCCCAGCTTGGCCGGAATGGGTCCGGCTTTCCCCGGAATGACATGAACCAGATCCTGCAAAAGAAGACCCCGCTGCTTGGTGCGGCATTCATGGTGGCGTCCGGTCTGTGTTTTGCCATCGGCAATGGCTTGACCTCGACCATCGTCTACGGGCTGGGCTTCAAGCCGCAATCCGACGCGTTTTACCAATATGCCATTGCGCTGATCATCGGCCTGCCGATCTTGTTCCGCTATGGCCGCAATGCGTTGAAGACCAAACATATCGGCATCAATGTCGTACGCGCCGTGCTTTCGGCGCTGGGCGTGCAGGCCTTTGTGATGTGCTTCGCCTACGGCCTTCCGCTGTGGAAGATCGTGGTGCTGGTGATGACATCGCCGTTCTTCATCTTGCTCGGTGCCGGGCTTATCCTGCGCGAAAAGGTCGGGCCGGAACGCTGGGTGGCTGCGGCCGTGGGCTTCCTCGGTGGGCTCGTTGTAGTGCAGCCCTGGGCGCAAAGCTTCTCCTGGGCTGATCTGTTGCCGGTGGTTGCCGCTATTCTGTGGGGCATCGTCTCGCTGATGACCAAGAAGCTGACGGCAGAAGAGCCATCGGAAAATATTACCGTGTGGCTGCTGCTGTTGCTGACGCCGATCAATCTGGCGCTTTCAGTGAAGGCCGGGTTTGAAGTGCCGGGTGGGCAGATTCTGATTTACCTGCTGATCGGCGGGCTGGTCACTTACCTGGCCAATTTCCTGCTCACCAAATCCTATGCGGTGGCGGATGCGGCTTTCGTGCAGCCGTTTGATGATCTCAAGCTGCTGTCCAACCTGGCGGTCAGTTGGTTCCTCGGCGTGCAATTGCCGGAAGGCAATCTCTGGCTCGGCATTGCGCTGATCGCTGGCGCTTCGGCCTATCTGGTCTGGCGTGAACGCAACAAGGACAAGTTCGCGCCTCAACCGGCGTGAGCTACTTGTCTTCATCCTGGGCGAGTTCGCCGATGATGTTTTCGAAATCCTTGGCTTCGCGGAAATTGCGGTAGACTGAGGCGAAGCGCACATAGGCCACGTCATCAAGGCTTTTGAGGCCTTCCATCACAAGCTCGCCGATCTGCTCCGATTTGATTTCGCTTTCGCCCAGGCTTTCGAGCTGACGCACGATGCCTGACACCATGCGCTCTATGCGCTCGGCCTCGACCGGGCGCTTGCGCAAGGCCACTTGCACAGAGCGGGCCAGCTTGTCGCGGTCAAATGGCGTGCGGCGGCCTGAACGTTTCATCACCGAAAGCTCACGCAGCTGCACCCGCTCAAAGGTGGTGAAGCGCCCGCCGCAATCCGGGCAGGCACGGCGGCGCCGGATCGCCGCACCATCTTCCGAGGTGCGGCTGTCTTTTACTTGCGTATCCGCGTTGCCGCAGAAGGGGCATTTCATCGGGTGGTATTATCCGTAGATCGGGAATTTCTTGGTCAAAGCCAGAACGCGCTTTTTCACGCCGGCTTCCACCTTGGCATTGCCGTCTTCGCCATTCTTGGAAAGTCCATCGAGCACTTCGATCGCGAGATTTCCCACTTCGCGGAACTCCGTTTCGCCGAAGCCGCGCGTGGTGCCGGCGGGTGAACCCAGACGGATGCCCGAAGTGATCATCGGCTTTTCAGTGTCGAAGGGAATACCGTTCTTGTTGCAGGTGATGTATGCGCGGCCGAGGGCGGCTTCGGCTGCCTTGCCGGTCAGACCCTTCTTGCGCAGGTCGACCAGCATCAGATGCGTATCGGTACCGCCGGTTGTGATGTCACAGCCGCCATCGATCATGGTCTGCGCCAGAATTTGGGCGTTCTTTACAACGTTGGCTGCGTATTTCTTGAAGGCGGGCTTCAAGGCTTCACCGAAGGCCACGGCCTTGGCCGCGATCACATGTTCCAGCGGGCCACCGATAATGCCGGGGAAAATCGCTGAGTTGATCTTCTTGCCCAGGTCTTCATCGCGCGTCAGGATCATGCCGCCGCGCGGTCCACGCAGCGTCTTGTGTGTGGTGGTGGTGGCGACATGGGCATAGTCGAGCGGGTTGGCGTGCTGGCCACCGGCGACGAGGCCGGCGAAGTGGGCCATATCCACCATCAGGTAAGCGCCCACCGAGTCGGCGATCTCGCGGAACTTCTTGAAGTTGATGGCGCGCGGATAGGCCGAGCCGCCGGCGATGATTACCTTCGGCTTGGTTTCCAGCGCGCGCTGGGCCACGCTGTCATAGTCAATCTGCAACGTGTCCTGGCGCACGAGATAGGACGCGACCTTGAACCACTTGCCGGACTGGTTGACGGGCGAGCCATGGGTGAGATGGCCACCGCAAGCGAGGTCGAGACCCATAAACGTGTCGCCCGGTTGCAGGAGTGCGAAGAACACGCCCTGGTTTGCCGTGGCGCCGGAATGCGGCTGCACGTTTGCGTAAGTGGCGCCGAACAATTCCTTGGCGCGGTCAATCGCCAATTGTTCGGATTGGTCTACATATTGGCAGCCGCCATAATAGCGGCGGCCCGGATAACCTTCGGCATATTTGTTGGTCATCACCGAGCCTTGTGCTTCGAGCACGGCCTTGGAGACGATGTTTTCAGACGCGATCAGTTCGATCTCGTTCTGCTGGCGGGCGAGTTCCGAGGCGATGGCCTTGGCGATCTTCGGATCGCTGCTCTTCAGGGTATCCTTGAAGAAGCCGGGGAACAGCGGCTTCGCTACTTTCGCGCCCTTTGCCTTTGCTTTCGTGGCTGGCTTCCTTGCCTTTGCCTTGTATGCCTTCTTTGCCGACTTCGCCATGTTTGCCCTCAAAACAATTGAAGCCTGTCTATACAGGCTTCAACGCAGGCGCAAAACTGATTTGGCGACCGTCCGTAGACGATCCGCGCATGGCTCAGGGAGTCTTTACGTTGTCATTCGCCGGAGCATCGGCGGGCACAACGGCCTTGGCAGTGATAACAGCGGCCTTGCAGGCTGCCGTCGTCACACCTGCAGCGCAGGCGGGCTTCTTGGTCACGGGCTTCACGGCAGGCTTAGCAGCAGACGCCACCGCCTTGGGATCAACCGGCTTCACAACTTTGGCCTTGGCACCTGCTACAGTGGCGTCCACGGGCTTGGTTTTATCTGCGCTGGCCGTCTTGCTGTCAGCGGGTTTGACGTCCTTCTTGGCGATGGCAGTCTTGGTTGCATCCTTAGCAGGGTCGGTCTTGGCGGCATCCTTTACAGCAGGATCACCCGCCTTGGGTTTTTTCACCAGCTTCTTCGTCTGGCCTGCGGCGGCTGCAGCCTGCTGTTTGCGATAGGCGGTCCAATCGAACAAGCCCTTGTTGGCCTTGCCGCTATTCACGGCGGGACCAGTGGCCCTTTCAGCTGAAATATTGACTACGCCCGGCTTGGCAATGGTGGTGGCTTTGGGTGCCTTGCTACCCGAACCGAAGAAGCCTTTGCCATCGGCTTCCGACGCGTCGATCGGAGGTGTGTTGGGCAGTGGCTTCAGCACAAAGCGCTGGCCATCCGGGCTCATCTGGCCAACCGGCATGGGCTGTCCCAGAATGAAGCCCGAACCATCCATCTGATAGATGTCATTGCGGAACGCCACGGTGCCACCCGCTGCCGGCCAAGCCGTGAGATAGGCCACGCGCAGTTGCGGCGCGCCCTGCACGGGCACGTCAAGACGTTCAAGCGTCTTGGCCATGTTGGCGATGCTGTCGGGATTATAACCATCCTGTCCGTTCAACACCCAATTCACCAGCTGCGGCATGTTCTGGATGCGGATGCAGCCGGAGGAGAAAAAGCGGTTGTTGTAGTTGAACAGCGGCTTTTCCGGCGTGTCGTGGAGATAAATGCCGAAGGGGCTATGGAATTCGATCTTGGCAGTGGCCATGGCGTTTTCAGGACCGGGCTCCTGACGGAACAAATAATTCTGCGCCACGATGGTGTTGAAGTTCAGCGTGGCCGGATCAATCACCGGGCCATTGGGGCCGCCCTCGAGGATCTTCATGTCGATCTTCTCGAGATAGTCATTGCCGTTCTTGAGCTTCGGCAGGATGTCCTTGCGCACGATCGACAGCGGGGCATTCCAGTAAGGATTGAACTTCACCGTATCAATCGGCGTCATCACAACCGGGGTCGGGCGCGCGGGGCGGCCAACGATGACGTTGTGGCGCTCATAGACGCGTCCACCGGACACGGTTTCAAGCTGCTGCGCAGGAATGTTGACGACGATGTAGCGTTCGCCCAGGCCTTCGCCGTAGGTGGCCAAGCGCGCGATATTGGCCTGGATGGTGGCGATGCGCTTTTCAATCGGCACATTCAATTCTGCCAGCGTAGGTTCATCCACACGGCCATTCACGGCGAGGCCGTGGTTGCGCTGGAAGCGGGCAAGGCCATCCTGCGTGGCGGTGGTGAAGATGGTGGCGAACTGGCCCTGCGTGCCTTCAACGCGCAGATAGCCCTCAAGATAGAGACGGGTATTCAACGCGGCAACGCCGCCACCCTTGTCACCCTTTTTGAAATAGCTGGCCGGAACCTTGGGGAAGCCGCCTTGCGAGGCCAGGTTCTGATACTTGGCCAGCGAGTTCTGCAGCAATTGGGCGCTATTGGATTGCAGCATCGGGCTCTGTTGCAAACCATCGACGATTTCAGTTGCGGTGGTAGGCTTGCCTTGTGGATTGATCGGCTGTTCGTGATCGTTGATCGAGCCGACGCCGGTATCATCATCCATGTTGCCCATCAGGCCCTGGGCAAAGGCCGGGGTCGTGGCCAGAATCGAAAGGCCTAGCGCACAGGAAGCCAAGGCCATACCTGCGCGGCGCAGCTTGTTCAAAAAATTCGAATCCGATTGCATCAAACGCTTCAAAACCCAATACTCCACCTTCAGTGCCAAGCGTCGACTTCATGTCAAAAGCTTGGAGTCTTCATGCCTGCATTATGCTGGTACCAGTGCTGCCCGCACTGAATCGCCTTTCTGCCAGATAAAGCGCCGAATTTCGACAAAATTGTGCGCAAGGCGCATTTGCGTCCTGATCAAAGCTCAAAAGCGGCATCTAAGTGCTTCATCAACCGGAAACGCTGATGAGTTTCAACGCGCTATTTTTCGGCTTGTAATTGTGCCTTGTTGTAGCGCCAAAAGCCGAGGCCGACGGCGATAGTCATGATGCCAGCAATCATCACGGTCAAAGGATCAGCGCCAAGCCATTCGAACCATTGGGTATAGAGGTGAATGGCACCGAAGGTGGCCACGGTGTTGACGAGGAAGCGCCGCCCATTGCGTGCGCCCCAAAAACCTGCGCCCAACAGAGCCAGCGCCCATAAAATGACAAAAACTTTGGGCGAGATTTGTTGCTGGCTGATGGTCCACCAGCTGCCTTCGACCGCGCGCCACGTGCGGCCCGGGGTGTCACCCCAAAGCGAGCCGATCCAGAATCCCATATTCACGAGGATGATACTGATGCGCGTGAAACTGAGCGCCAGTGCCTGATAGACGCCTTTGAGCCGCTGCGTGAGCAGCCAGCCGCCCAAGGCCAGCACCGCGAACAGGACAATTGTGATAGTCGGTTCTGAGACGACGATTTCGTAGCAGGCCGACCAGTAACCGGTGCTGCCGCCAAGGGCTGATTCCAGCGCCAAGGGAACGAAGGCAGCCAGCAATTTGCTGCCTGCCAGAAACGCAGTGCCGCCCAGGAGGATGGCGCCCATGATTCCGGCTTCAAATGGCTTGTTAATCAGGATGCCGATTGCGCCCACCAAGGTGAGTGCGCCCACGATCATCCAGATGCTGCCCAACTTGCCCCAGCTCAATTCGTAGTTTTTCGAAATCCACCAGCCGAGCCCGATAAAGATCACACCGAAAACGGCTGAGAGGCTGGCTGATGCTGTGAGCGCCAGAAGGCCTGCCGCCGCAGCGATGGCACCAAAGGCCAGCAGCATATTGATGGCTGTTGTGCCGGTGTCGCGCTGCGCGTGATCTTTGAGCATTGCAGCCGTATCCGCCGCGATCAGCCCCTGCTCCTGCAGTTCATCCACATCGATCAAAAATTTCATGATTGCCCTGCTCCCATTGCCGACCCCAAGCTATTGCTTTTTCGTAATCTTGAAGCCTGGGGGCAATTCTGGCAAGCGCTGAAATCAGCTCAGCCGGGATGCCTTGAAACTGTCCGCGACATAATCGATGAAAGCGCGAACACGATTGGGGACGTGGCCGCCGCCCACATATACGGCATGCATCAACTCGGAATCGCCGGGATTGAATTTCTCCAATAGGGCAACAAGCTTTCCGGTTCGGATTTCATCAGCCACGTGCCAGAGGCCCACGCGGCCGATGCCGGCCCCTGCCAGGATCATCTGCTTCAGGGTCTCGCCATTGTTGACTTGCAGGTTGCCGGAGATGGGTTGATCGATCCGGGTGCCCTTCTCACGGAACGGCCACGCTGCGTTGGCGCGGCGAAAGTTGAAGGTGAGGCAATCATGCTCCCGCAAATCCTTTGGCTGCATGGGCGTGCCCTTGCGTTTGAGATAAGCAGGTGACGCGCAGATCACCCGGCGGCTTTGGCCTAGGCGTTTGGCCAGCAAGGTGCTGTCCGGCAAGTTTCCCATGCGGATGGCCACATCCATGCGCTGCGCCAAGAGATCCACCACGTCGTCGCTGAGACTGAGATCAACCAGCACTTCTGGATATTTGGCAATAAATCCGGGGATGATTTTACCCGCAAACATTGTGCCGAAAGGGATGGACGCGCTGATGCGCAGGCGGCCACGAATGGAGCCCGCCGAAGCCGATTGCTCCGCCTCATTCAGCTCGCGAATGATCTGCTGGCCGGATCGCCAGTAGGCCTCGCCCTCCTCCGTCAAGGTCAATGCACGCGTCGTGCGCATGAACAGCCGCGCCCCAAAGCGGGTTTCGAGACGACTGATCAGTTTGCTCACTGCGGAAGGTGTGAGACCCAGGCTGCGTGCGGCAGCGGAAAATCCACGATCCGCCACGACCTGGATGAAGACTTCCAACTCGCCGGACCGCTCCATCAAAATACGTTTCATTGATGAACCCCATTCACAGATATTGGTCAAGTTATGGGAATAGTTTGAAATGATTGCAACCGCTAGGTTTCAGTGAAGCAATTACAGGAGCTCACCATGGATTTGAAACTGAACGGCAAAACCGCATTGGTCACCGGATCAACAGCAGGCATCGGCCTTGAAATCGCACGAAGCCTTGCGGTTGAAGGCGCGCAGGTGGTCATCACCGGCCGTGACCAGGCGAAGCTCGATGAGGCTATAGCTTCAATCAAAGCGTCAGGAGGCGCTGGCGTGCGCGGCATTGTGGGCGATAGTGTTTCGGGTGCTGGCGTGAATGCACTTATGGCAGAGCTTCCGCAAGTGGATATACTCATCAACAATCTGGGCATCTACGAAAGCAAAGCCTTTGCCGACCTCACCGACAAGGATTGGCTCTCCTATTTCGATATCAATGTGATGAGCGGCGTGCGCCTTTCGCGGGCGTATTTCCCTCGCATGCTGGCACGCAATTGGGGGCGGGTGATTTTCATCTCCAGTGAATCGGCGATCACCATCCCTTCCGACATGATTCACTATGCTACCACCAAGACCGCGCAGCTTTCAGTGGCGCGCGGATTGGCCAATCTGACCAAGGGCACGGGCGTCACAGTCAATGCCGTGATGCCGGGACCGACGCGGTCGGAGGGCATTGTTGGTTTCCTGGCCAGCGTGGCCAGTGAGCCCAAGGCCCCGGCGGCAAAAATCGAAGCCGAATTCTTCGAAAAATACCGCGCACCGTCATTGCTGCAGCGCCTGATCGAACCACAGGAAATCGCAACAACCGTGGCCTATCTGGCCAGCCCGCTGTCTGCCGCCACCAATGGATCAAGCATCCATGTGGAAGGCGGGCTGATCACTACTATCAGTTAAGTTTGCTGGCGAAATGGCGGAGAGGGAGTCCGCCTAACTGGTAACCGAGCAAATCCTATCCAAGCCGATTTGTGCCGTGAATTGGTCCCCGCGCTGCATTTTTGTGTTCTTCTAGGTTCTACACAGTCCCATTACATCCCACAGAAAATGTGGTACAAAATGTGGTATGCGCGAAGTTCGGACAAAAGGAAAACATCCGTCGAAGGCCCTGACACCACCTAAGATAAGGGCATTGGATGTGCCAGGGCGCATGCCGACGGAAACGGGCTCTACCTCATTGTCGATGATCGAGGCTCAAAGCGCTGGGTCCTTAGAACAGTCATCCAAGGCCGGCGGGCAGATATTGGCCTCGGAGGGCTGACAACCGTGTCGTTGGCGGATGCCCGCATGCAGGCCCAGCGAATGAGGCAGGTGGCGCGCGCCGGTGAAGATCCCCTAGCACAGAGAAAAGCCCTGAGAATTCAAATTCCAACCTTCCGTGAAGCTTCCGAGACCGTGCATCAGGTGCGTCTGGCGTCTTGGAAGAACGAAAAGCATGGAAGCCAGTGGCTCAATACTTTGGTTTCGCACATTTTCCCAAAATTGGGCGCTAGGCGTATCGACCAAATTCAGTCTCATGATGTGTTAGCCGCCATGTCGGACCTATGGCAAAGTAAGCCCGAAACCGCGCGAAGGGTATTGCAGCGCATCCGTGTAGTCTTTGATTGGGCAAAAGCATCGGGATTCAGGTCAACAGACAACCCCGTAGAAGGCCTCGTCGAAGTCCTTCCCCGACACACTGGCGGCAAACTTCACATGGCCGCGATGCCCTATATGGACGTGCCCGCGTTTGTTGATACAGCCATGCGCCATGATGCAGCTCCAACGGCCCCTGATTTGGCCCTGGAGTTTTTGATCTTAACCGCATGCCGAACCAACGAAGTTTTGGGGGCGCGTTGGACCGAAATTAACGCCGAGGCGGCGACTTGGACAATCCCGGCCGCTCGAATGAAAGCTTCAAAGGAGCATCGCGTTCCACTCTCCAATCGAGCTCTTGAAATTCTCGGTGTAGCGAGGAAGTTAAATAGCACGTCGGAATTTGTCTTTCCGGGGTTCCGCAAAGGCAAGCCGCTGTCAAACATGGCCATGTTGATGAAGATGCGTCGGATGCAGCAGCCATATACCGTTCACGGTTTTAGGTCTGCTTTTCGTGATTGGGCCTCTGAACGCACCCATTTTACGCGGGAGGTGTGCGAAATGTCGCTCGCGCATACGATCAAGAGTAAGGCAGAGGCCGCGTATCGAAGAGGAGATCTACTGGAGAAAAGACGCGACCTTATGGAAAAATGGTCACGCTTCGTCATCGGCCAAATCGGAGATGTGGTCCAGCTTCGCTCCGGTCAAAAATAGGGGCGTTCAGATTGGCGAAACTTCCTGGCAGTGTCGAAATTCGGGCCCTACAGATCGAATATCTGCAAAATCGCAAGTTTGGGAAAACGGTTCCGTAACGCCCGAGAAGGCGAAGGAACTTAAGGAAAGGTCTAAGTCAGGCATAATTTCATTGGCCGAATCCTTCGACATTCCTGTGAATTATGCCCGGATGTTAGCCAATCTTGATGATGACCAGCTTCAAGCGGAATACGAGAAAGAGCGGACTATTGAGAAGGCAAAAATTGAAGCTCAACGCGCCCAGAGACGCGATCATCTCGCGGAGGACCCGACATACAGTGCAAACCTGGTTCATTGGTGTAGACAAGACTATTGGAACTACGACGAGGCTGCGGCACTATCTTTGGGCAAAGACCCTGAGAAACTGATTTTTGATAAGGCTGTCTACCAACAGCAGGCGTCTGCTCTTGCAAAGGAATTTGTTGCGAGAAGGGAAACAGCTTTTCGGGCGGTCCAAGCTGGAGGAATCGGGCGGACCTCAAGCCCGCAAAATTGGCTGAAATGGCCAGATTCCAAAGAGTTTGTCGTGCCAGACAAGCTTCGTGAGCTGGTAGCGAAACAGGGCATGTTATCTAAGCATGTCTCGCAATCACCACCTTCGCAGCCCTCCCCCACCATTGCGGAAGTCGCTCAGTTAAGGGCGCAAAATGAGGACTTAACACAAAAGCTGGCAGAGGCTTTGAAACAGCTAGAGCAAGCCAAAAAGGATATGCCCGTAAAGGCCAGAGTGAGCCTTTTGAAGATTGTATTGGGACTGGCAATCTCAGAATTAGGATACGATCCGAAGGCAGCCAAATCGCCCACCGCGCAGGAAATCGTCAATCTGTTGAATAGGGCGGGTATCGAAATTGAAGCCGATACTGTCAGGAAATATCTGACGGAAGCGGCCGATACGGTGCCACATATCAGGCCACAAGATAGCTAACCGAAATTGCTGACCGAAAACCGATTTCGGTTTTTCCAAAACCGATTTCGGCCTGAAGGGCAATCCAACGAGTTAGGACTTCATCACCTCAACCAGATGGAGTCGCACCGTGCCGAACACACCCGAGTTTCCCCGCAGTGGCCATGTCCGGCTGTACGCAATCCTTGCACCACAAGGGCCAATCCCCGTTTCCAAAAGCACCTGGTGGCTGGGTGTGAAGCAAGGTCGCTATCCCAAGCCGCTCAAGCTGGGTCCGCGCATCACTGTGTGGCGCGCTGAAGAAATTTGGGCGTTGATCGAAACTGGCGTTCAGAGCACTCCGTAAATGACCCGCCGTTATCCAAATCCAGGTCTGGTCAAGATCAATCGGTCTTACGAAGTGCACGAGCTCGCACTCCTGTTTGGAACACATCGCAACACAATTCGTGGATGGATAACAAAAGGCCTGAAGACTACCGACGGTTCGCGCCCGTATCTGTTGCACGGCACCGACGTGCGGGAGTTTTTGCAAGCCCAGCGTAAGTCAGCTTATTCCAAGTGCCAGCCGCATGAACTGTTCTGTTTGAAGTGCAAAGCACCCAAGGAACCACTCGACAAACGTGTTGCATATATGCCTTTCACGGAGTCTTCAGGCAACTTCCAAGGTATCTGCCCTGATTGCGGCAAACGCATTTTCAGGCGGGTTAGTTTCGCTCGTTTGGGCACTTTTTCCGGGAAATTGGTGATCCAGCTGCCGCAAGCAACTTTGGACATAGGCGATATCCCCAAGCCTTGTGTGAACTGTGACTTGGGAGACCCTGGAGACACCCATGATAAAGTACAACCCTGACAACGAACGCCTAAAGCATCGCTACTATGCCTTTCTCAAGCAGGCAAAGGGCCGCGATGATGCAACCATTGATGGCGTTTCAATGGCCCTGCGACGGTTTGAAGAACACACAAAGTTTAAGGATTTTCGTACCTTTAGGCCAGAACAGGCGGTGAGTTTCAAAGCCCATCTTGCCAAGCGGGCAAATGCAACAACGGGCAAGCCACTCAGCAAGGCCACGCAGCATCAAACTTCCAATGCCCTCAAAACCTTTTTCCAATGGCTCTCGGCGGAACCTGGCTATCGGTCCCGTATTACCTACAGCCATGCCGACTATTTCAACCTCTCGGAAAAAGACGTGCGTGTAGCCACTGCCAAGCGCAATCGCCCGGTCCCCAGCCTTGAACAGATTCACCACGTACTAAGGCTGATGCCTTACGGGACTGAGACCGAAAAGCGAGACCGTGCACTGGTCGCTTTCCTGCTGCTGACGGGCATGCGCGACGGTGCAGTTGCAAGCATGAGGATTGGGCTCGTCAACCTCGACGACGCTTGTGTCTTCCAAGATGCCAGACTGGTCAAAACCAAATTTGCCAAGACCTTTAGATCTTGGTTCTTTCCGGTCGGCGGCAACGCGTTGGACGTTGTGACCGGTTGGATTGGCTATTTGGCAAATGATAAACTCTACGGTCCCGATGATCCCCTCTTCCCAATCAGCAAGGTGATAAATGGTCCAAACCTGCACTTCATTGGCGCGGGTCTTGAGCGTCGGAGCTGGACCAATGCCGGCCCGATCCGCAAGATCGTCAAAGAGGCCTTTCTTAAAGCTGGTTTTGCCCCCTTCAACCCCCACAGTTTCCGCAAGACCCTGGTTCGCCTGGGCCAGCAACTTTGCAAAACTCCAGAAGAGTTCAAGGCTTGGTCACAGAATCTCGGCCACGAGGACGTGATGACTACATTTTCGAGCTATGGTGATCTTGATGACCACCGTAGAAGGCAAGTCCTTACAGATATCATGATTGAGCCGTCCAAAAACGAAACGCAAGCTGACGAGCGTAAAAGGCTGATCAAGAGGCTTGGGGAATTGGGATGAGAATCTAGGAATAGGGTTATGCGCCCTGTGCCACTCCGCATCGTCGATCATCTGCCTGGAATTTTGGAAATTCAAATTTGACCTGAAGACCCTAACTAGGCAGTCAACCTGCTAAACTGGTCAGCTAGCCTGTCAGCAATTAGTGATATGACAACAGTCTTGACGGCACTCGAGTAAACTTGGCAGGGGAAAACCAGGCTAAGGCACTTACAGTCAATCTAAGGTGCATCGGAAGGGCAGCAAACGCTTGTAGCATGAGTCAGGTGTTCGCCCGATAGCGGACTAGGTGTTTTCGTCAAAACAAGTCCGCCTTTGACCCAGACCGCACATCAGCCTTTTTTTAACAAAGCATCGGCGCACGAGATGGTATCCACCGCAGCGGGCATCGTAGAAAATCCAGGGAAAATGTAGGACAGAGGGGGCGCGACTATTTGTGCAGGGAGTTGGATTATTATCGAGCCAGGACTTATAGTTTAATTCCTCGTTAGTGGCGAGAGGAAAGATGATTGCTAAATCGGGGGTGTGGTTTTTAATGACTAAGCCGTGAGGAGATTGCGGGTACAATTCTGCCTCGGCAAAATGTTTGAAAATGCGCGATCAGCCGATAACACTGACTTTGTAGGTTGCAGGGTTTAAGTTTGAAGTGAATCAGAAGTGGAAATTGACACCCAAGGTGGCCATCAGCCCACCGAGACCAACGCTCTCGCCATTGTTGCCGTATGACTTGTTGCCCAGTCCCAGATACGAGGCTTCAGCCTTGATCGATACCGCTGGGGTAAATTTATGCTCGACGCCCGCGCTGACCACAAAGCCCAGATGGGTATTGGACCCATTATAATCTCCACCGCGCTCAAGATTCGCTACGGCGAGACCGCCACCCAGATAAATCAGCGTATTGTTCGATTCACCCACCGCCATCCCAGCGCGGAGCTGCGCGCGGCCCAGGTTGCGCAGCGTCAGCGCAAAATTGTCACCGTGCCTTACGCCGTTCCCAGTCGCATTTACAAATGACCAATCGCCGACTGCGCCCAACACGAAGTTATTGGAGAACTGGTGATCAAAGCCGACATCAATGCCCAGCAGGCCGCCGCTTAAAATTGCATCAGAGCTGGCAGAGCTCGTGGTCGAGGGCAAATTAAGATATCCACCTTGGGCACCAAGGTAGAAGCCGCTCCAATCATCTGCCATGGCCACGCCACTGATCGCGGTGCTGCCGAGCAACAAGCCAAGCATATATTTCTTTTTCATAGCCCAACCCTTTGGATCATGGCATTTTGGCGGCAGCGCTGGGCGGGGTCAATCATTTAATTCTTTTGAGATACCTGCTCCGTTGGTTCTGGCCTCAATACTGCGATAATTCTCTTTTTTTCCGGAAGCTTGCCGTCGCCCTCAGAAATTTGAGCAAAACTGCAATTTTGTACGATCAGCCCCGCATTGCCGGCGAGATTTATAAGATCAGATAGTGTGAGGAAAATCCGGTCGCGTTGCATCGAAACTTTGACCGAGTGTCTCATCTCCGCGGCAAAGCCTTCCATGGCAGACGGGCTTTTCAAAAGGCCTTGCTCCACCGCGTCGGCAAGGCGCTGCTGCGTCAATTCTTTGTCACGTCTTTTTTGCGCGCTTTCCCTGTCGGACATCGCCTCGAACGAGTTCGAAATCATAATACGGCCCTGGGGCTTCAGCCAAGAGGTTGCGTTACGCACGACCATGGTCCGTTCATTGAGTTGAAAAAAGCGCAAGATGCCATGCATGACCACCAGATCAACCGGCTGCTCAATCGAAAGATTGAGAAGATTGCCCTGCCTGACGTCACAGACCAAGCCTTGTTGGGCGGCAAATTCCATGCACAGATGTAAAGGCGTGGCGCATAGATCCATGACTAAGAATGTGGTGCGCCGCACCGCATCCGCGGAAAGTGATGCAACCGCATGTGCCAATGTTGCTAACAGGCCGGTATCTGCCGAGCCAGCCAAAACAATCGAAATTTCGTCAGCCGTCAGATATCGAGGGCCGAGGATTTCTCGCACCTCACTGACCAGTTTATACCGGTCAACGCCCAAGCTTTCAATCACGCCCAGAGCACGCTGAGCGGGAATGCGCCAGTGATAGCTGGCACAACCCTGGCAATAGATAGGGGCCAATTCGGCAGCGCGGTTTGCAATAGCAAACAGGTCCTCGCCGAACGAGTCGGGATCGCGCAGGTCCTTGCCAATCACAGACATACGCGCTTGACTAACACGAAGCTGGGGGCCGGCAAAAGCACCGACTTAAAAGCGCAGACTGGGAGGTCGCATGCATTTGACACAGCTCAGGCGATGGCCCGCCACATTCGTTCTTCTTGGGGCCTTTGCCACCACGGCCTTTGGTACCGACTTTGCGGGCAAGACCATTACCTATGTGATCGCATCCAAGCCTGGCGGCGGCTATGATTCCTATGGGCGGCTGATTGCGAAATATATGGAAAAGCACCTGCCGGGTTCCACGATCGTGGTGAAGAATGTGCCGGGGGCCGGCCAGTTGGCGGGCGCGCAATATATATACGCCTCGCAACCGAATGGACTGACAATTGGCATTTTCAATACGAGCCTTATCTACGGTCAGATCGCCGGGCTTTATGGTGACAAGCTCGACTTTGGAAAACTGAGTTGGATAGGCAAGGTCGAGTCGGAATCGCGGGTGGTGATGGTGCGAAAAGACTCACCATTGAAAAGCATCGACGACTTGCATGGCACCGTTGAGCCTTTGAAGATTGCTGTTACCGGGAAAACCGGGGCAACCCATTTTGAATCGGCGCTTCTTGCGAAAATTCTCGGCTGGAACCTGAAACCCATCTTTGGGTTCCAAGGCACTGAAACCGATTTGGCAGTGTTGCGCGGTGACGTGGACTTTTTGGTGGAGTCGCGGAGTGCCGCCCAGCACTATGTGGTTGCGGGTGATGCACGCTTCCTGCTGGAATATGGCGGCGAGGCCAAAGGTGATGTTCCCACGCTTGACCGGAAGAAGCTTGCGCCTTCCGACCAGTCCGCCTTTGCTCTTGTTGATAACCAACTCCGCTACTCGCGCGCCACGGCGGGTCCGCCGGGCATGGACCCTGAAGTGCTCGCAACACTCCGTCAGGCATATGACGCTGCCCTTGCTGATCCCCAACTGCTTGCCGAAGCCATTCAGGCCAATCTGCCAATTGACCCAGCTGGCGGAGAAGAGGTGCAGAAAGGGATTTCTTCTGTGTTGGTTCAGG
Source organism: Aestuariivirga litoralis (assembly GCF_015714715.1). Lineage (NCBI taxonomy): Bacteria > Pseudomonadati > Pseudomonadota > Alphaproteobacteria > Hyphomicrobiales > Aestuariivirgaceae > Aestuariivirga > Aestuariivirga litoralis. The sequence continues at coordinate 1,083,274 of NZ_WAHS01000001.1, forward strand.
CTCCCGAACTGGTAGAGCTGGTCAAGACTATCCTCAAGCCGGAGTGATTTCGATTCTCCAACTCGCTACGCTTTTCGGACCGGTCGAAAGCCTCTTTACACTGAAGATGGCTTGGTTGCTGCTGCTGGGCACAGGGATAGGCCTGTTTTTCGGCGTGCTGCCAGGGCTGGGCGGCAAACTGGGGTTGGTGTTTCTCATCCCTTTCACTTTCGGCATGGAGCCGTTGCAAGGGGCGGTGTTCCTGCTGGCCATGCATGCGGTGGTGCATACATCGGGAGGCTTTCCAAGCATCCTCTTTGGAGTGCCCGGCACCGGGCCTGATGCGGCCACCATCGTCGATGGGTTCCCTTTAGCGATGAAAGGCGAGGCGGGTCGTGCGCTTGGCGCGACATTGATGGCCTCAGCCGTGGGTGGCGTGATTGGAGCCCTCTATCTCAGTACGCTCATTCCCTTTGGACGCCCGCTGATCTTGGCCTTCGGACCGGGCGAATTTTTCATGTTTTCGATTTTCGGCATCACCTTCATTGCCTCGCTCAGCGGTAGGAGTTTTGCAAAGGGTGCGGTGGTAGGCCTGTTTGGTCTGCTCCTCTCCACCGTGCGGCTGGACCCGCTGACAGCAGAAGAGCGTTTCACCTTCGGGCAGCTTTTTCTGTGGGACGGAATCGACTCGGTGACGGCGGTTATGGCCATTTTCGCAGTGCCTGAATTCCTGTTCTTCAGCCGGCGTGACGGTGACACAGAACGCAAAGGCATCGTGGCGCCTGACTTCGCAGGATTGCTGCAGGGCTGCAGAGACGTTTTCGTGCATTGGGGTCTGACCATCCGCACATCGATACTCGGTGCCTTCATCGGGACGATACCGGGCCTTGGCGGCGATGTGGCCACCTGGATTTGCTATGGCCATGCCGCTCATACTTCGAAGACACCGGAGCTTTTCGGCAAAGGCGCCATAGAGGGCGTGATTGCACCGGAGACCGCCAACAACTCGAAGGAGGGTGGCGCCTTGCTCCCCACCCTGTTGTTCGGTCTGCCCGGCAGCGCCAGCATGGCGATATTAAGCGGAGGCCTCGTCGCACTTGGCCTTACACCCGGACCTGCCATTCTGGCCGATGGCGGCAAGGTCATCTGGGTATTGGTTTGGACGCTGGCCCTTTCCAATATTCTGGCAGCCTTGGTGATGCTAGCGCTGGCGCCACTTTTCGGGCGGCTGGCGTCCTTGCGTTCCGAACTGCTGTTGCCCAGCATCGCCGTGCTGTCCATTGCGGGCAGCTACCTTGCGGGTGGGGCATGGCAGAACCTGATCCTCTTCATCGTTCTGGGCGGCGTAGGCGTGGTGCTCAAGCTGGCAGACTGGCCTCGCGCACCCTTCGCGGTGGGCATCGTGTTGGGGCCGATTGCAGAAACATCGCTGCATCAGGCGCTTTCGATTTGGGGTCCTAGCTTCCTGTTGCGGCCCTGGACCTTTATGCTTCTGGTTTTGACATGTGGTGCCGTGGCGTCATCCCTCTATCGCCGCCGTCGTGAGATGCGGGTGGACGCATGAGTAGCAAAGCACATATTGGCGCAAGTGCCACCATGGTCGCGATTTTTGCTGCCTTTGTGACCTATGCAGCAGCCAAGTTTGGTCCGGAGGCCAGGCTCATGCCGCTGTTGGTCGGCATTCCCGGCCTGGCGCTTTCGATTTTGCAGCTACGGTCAGATGTGAAGCAACGCGCAACCGGGACACAGGAAAAGCCGCTGCTGGACCCGATGCAGTGGCGCATCGCGATCTGGCTGGTGAGTTGTGTTGTGGCGATCATCCTGTTTGGATTTGATGTGGCGACTGTGCTGATGGTTGCAGTCTATCACCGCTTCGTTCAGCGGGAAAAATTGATCACCCTGCTGGTTTCAGCCGCTGCGGCGTATGTAACGGTCAGCATCATTCTGGACCGGCTGTTCGGTGCGCAGCTCTATGAGGGTATGCTCACGCCCGCTTTCATTGCCTGGATCCGGAGTTTCTGATGCAGGAAGAGTTGGACAAAATGCGCGAGCAAGCCAAGGCGTTGCATCAAGGTGGCGCCCTTGCTGAAGCGCAAGCGGCCTATCTGAAAATTCTTGAGGAATATGACGCGGATGCCGACACGCTGGGCCTTTACGCTTTATGTCTGTTCCAGATAGGCGACATCGCAGCGGCAGGTGCCGCCTGGCAAAGGGCGGCTGCACTTCCTGCCGCCAGCCGCATTGTTTGGCGCAATGCCAACAACCAGCTCAGTGCTGGAATGATCATTGAATGTGCGAACATCGTGCCGTGGGATTTTGACACTGTGCCCACACGTGCCGATATCTCGATGACCCACTCGTTGATGATCGCCTTGGAAAATTCAGGATGCCACCGGGATGTGGAACGGTTGCTGCCTGGTTTCCTGAGCCAGATTGATGTGAACGAGAACGAAGATATTGAACTCTCACTTATGCGCGGCGCTGGAGCTTATTTGAAAAGAGACGCGGAGGCTTCCGGACGCGTTGCCGAAAGGTTGGCATCACAGGCACCGGTTTATGTGACTGCGCGTGGTGATAGTCAGAGCTATGTCGTGGCGGTTCTCAATGCGCCACCTTCCACGGTGACCAAGGCGCAGTCGCTCGCTGAGTTTCATTTCCATGAGAACACCCCTGCCAGCCTGTTCAAGCAGATGTCCGGTGATCTGCGGCTCATCTCATATTTTCCGGCCGCTGCGGGCGGCGCGTCGTTCGTGCCCACGCCCGACATCGTTATCAACAATTGGGCCACGGCCGAAATTCTGGCTACGCCTGGCACGTTGGCTAAAGTACAGGCCGCGCTGGATTGGACGGGAGCTCCGGTACTGAATGCGCCATTCCAGGTCCTGCAGACCACGCGGCAACGCAATGCTGAGGTTTTGCAGGGAACCGATGGGGTTGTTGTACCGAAAATCCTGCGGTTTCAGAACCATCATGGCGAGAGAATCGCCGTTGCCTTGCTTTTGGAACGGGAAATCGGATTTCCCCTGATCATCCGGGATCCCTTTCAGCAAATGGGCCGCGGTGTTTTCAAGATCGACACGGTTGATGATTTGCTGGCGCTGCTACCTTCATTGGGCAACTCTGAATTTTACGCCATTGCCTTCATTGACAACCCACTGAAGCCGGGCCTGTACCGGAAATACAGGGCAGCGGTGATTGGTTCGCAGATTTTCATTTCCCATGTCCGTTTCAACAACAGCTGGAGCGTGCACCGTATCAGGGACGAGGCGCAGCAGGGCCAGATTGACACCGCGGTCAGCAACATGGCGCAGGCCGAAAGCCTCATGCATCACTTGGAAACGCCTGAAAACAAGCGTGTCTGGCAGCGGCTGCAAAACCTTTGCCGGAAAATTCCGCTGGATTTCTTCGGCGTCGATTTCGACGTTATGCCGGATGGCCGCCTGCTATTCTTCGAAGCCAATGCCGCGATGAATCTAAGTTTCAGTGTAAATGACAAGAGTAAGGCGGTAATGCGTGGCGGGATGCAGGCGGCGATGCTTGATCTCATCAAGCGCAAAATTGGAACCTAGTAGGCAAAAGGACCCACGCCGCCATTTCGTTTCGTACACACACGGGACTTATGCGACATTCACCAACCGCAAATTTGACCGCACACCATATGCCACCTGCGTCGCGAGTTGGCGCAGATCATTCTGCGACAAAGCAGGTGTTGGATTTGGCATTGCTGAGGGCTAATCCACTGCCATGAAGCAAGCACCCACAACGGCAGTTCTGTATAATGCCAGATGCCCAGTCTGCAATTTCGAGATTGGTCACTATGCGCAATATGCGGGTGATAACAGCCTGCCCATTCGGTTCGACGATCTAAATTCGGAGGCACTTGCCCAATGGGGACTTGATGCAGATACTGCCGCCAGGCGGCTTTATGTCCTGCATCAGGGTACGCTGACCTCAGGCATTCCGGCATTTCTAGTACTTTGGGCGCAAATGCCCAAATACAAGTGGCTGGTCCGGATTGTGGATGTGCCGGGCGTAAAACAGGTTGCTTCGGTGGTGTATGACTTTGTTTTGGCTCCTGTCATTTACCGCTGGCACTTGCGCCGCCTTCGTAAGAAGGCCATGGCCGCGCCGCCAGCGGCGCCTGGACAACCATAACTGGATAACTATTGCGACGTGACTTCGATCATGACCTCGTTGCGGCGAAAGAATGACAGCGTCCAAGGCGGATTGTAGAAGGCGTAACTGGGCGGCGACAGAACATTCAGTTTCTTGTTGGTGATGAATTTGTGTAATTCGTCGGTGTAAACCGTGAGACTCGCTTGGCTAGCCATCCCGGAGAAGCGGATCATCGCAACGCGCTCGCTTGCTCCCGATTCCCTTGCTGCGTGACGGGGGCGACCGAAGTCATTCGTCCATGGGAAAATTCAAAAAACCCCCGAGCACCAACTGCATGCACAGCCAGAACCTAACGCCACTTTTTATACCTTCATCAGGTGCTTCAGCCATTGGCTCAATTCGCTGTCGACGCCCAAGGCGTCGGTTTTGATGGAGGAATAGCGGCGGGCGGCGTCGCGCGCATCGGATGGCGAAATGCCGAATGTCTGTTTGAAAGTCCGGCTGAATGAGCCTTCATTGGCAAAACCCCATTTCTCCGCGATTTCGGAGACGCGCCTTGGCACGGCTTGGGGGGTTGAAAGTTCCTGGAAGCAACGCGCCAGGCGGCGCTGGCGGATATAGGTGTTGACACCGTCATGGGAGCTGAACAGGCGGTAAAGCGTAGCGCGCGAAACGCCGAACTTGCCGCACAGATAGTCAGCGCCCAGTTCAGGGTTTGCAAGTTCACTGTCGATCCCGGTTTTGATCCGGCTGAGCAAGGCGGCGCTCAGGCCATCACGCCCCAGTTCCGCGGCATCAATCGAAGGCCCGGCGCATCCGGCAATCAAATGAACTGTTGACTGAGCCACAGATGCAGCCTCGTCAGGCGTCATCATCTGGGCCTTCTTGGAAAGATCGGTGAGATAGCGGCTGAGCAAGCCGCCCGTCGGGCTGTCTTTCGAGAGTTTCAACCCATGCAGTGAATCGGGGTCCGTCAACAGGGGTGCGAGCACGCTGCGCGGAATGGCCAGGTTGGTGCTGCGAAAGGAGACCTGATCGTTTTTAACTGGGCGCGAGAGATCAACAATCCACACGTCACCTGTGTCCACCACCATGTCCTTGCCTTCAACGCTGCTGTGAAAGCTGCCTTCTTCATATACTTGCACCAGGTAATGATCGATGCCGCTGCGGGCAATGGTTTGCGGTGAACGCCAAAATTCGATATTGTCGGTTTCGCTGACGCCGAGAACCAGCGAGCCAAAATGCCAGGCGGAAAAGCCAAAGCGAAAGTCTGCAATCTCATCGCGCGCAACATCAAGGTCATAGACCGTGGCTACGGTTTCAGACCATTGCTGAAACGCCTCCTCGCCAGACGTTTGTCCGTATGGCAGAATCAGTCCGGGCAGTCCTGAATTTGCAGGCGGGTTATTCACGGCGCCACTTTCACGGATCGTACTTGTTTCACCAACGCTAACACCCGGTTTTCGGATTGGCTAGAGCCAGCGCCAAAGCGCGATATTGAGCCGGAAAACAAAGGCCCCTCACCCCCAAGGTTTGCGCTTGGGCAGGACATGATCTCGATCATGGTTAATAGACCCTTAAAAAAAATTAACCAAAATTCAGAAATTGAGACGCAGCGCCAAGCAATTGAGATTCCCGGCACAGTGGCTGCAAAACCAATGGGTTATAGTGATGGGAATAACGGCCCGCAGCCACCCGCAATTTGCATGGTGGCTTTGGCGGACGGCAAGTCTTTGGGGATCATGGATTTGAGATTGGGAGAGGCTTTTTTGGAGTCGTGGGCCGTTGCGCGTCGCGTGTTGCTAGCGTTCGCGCTTGCCTGCGTTGCGACAGCTCTGTCTCCGCCAAATGCGGCTCAGGCCAATTCCATCAACCCAGCCCCCACTGTAACAGCCATCACGCCAGCCACGGGCGATGCGCTGGGTGGCACGGCGGTGACGATTTCGGGAACGGGCTTTACGGGGGCCACGGGTGTGACGATCGGTGGTGCTGCGGCAACGGGTGTGACCGTGGTGAACGACACCACCATCACCGCCACCACACCAGCCGGAAGCGCACCAGCCGGAGGATTGGGCACAGCCAGCGTTGTCGTCACCACAGCAAACGGCAGCAACACCGCCAACAGCTTGTTCAGCTATTTCAACACGCCGGTGATTACCGGGGTGACCTTCGTATTTGCTAGTAATCATCCGAACGTCCATAGCTGTGCCGGCAACGATTGCCGGTTGGTCACCACAGTCTCGGGGCGGAATTTTACCGGGGCGACATCGCTTTCGTTTCGTGGACTTATATCGGCTGGATCCACTCCGGCCCCCGGCGACTTCGTTGTGCAGGACGACAATACGATCATCGTCATAGATCATGGAGACGCATCGATCACACCTTATGGCTATGGCAACGATATCGTATTTTTTTCAGTCAGCACCCCGCAAGCCACATCCAATGAATTCAGGTTTGTGCTAGACGGCGGCTTTTCCTCGTTTCCCCCTTTGATCATCACCCAGCATTGGCGTGATGTGCAAACGGGTTACAAGCCATCGGATTTTCCTTTTCAGAACCAGGATGGATATGGATTTATCGACTCTATTGAAAAACCGCCCGCCTTGGGATCAGTTGTGCTGGTTCAGGCACATAACCCTGATACAGATGACTTGAATAACTACAATTTCGAATACACGCCTGTTCCTCAAAACCTGAAAACAGTCTTTTCCGACACATTCCATCTCTCAGTAAGTCTCCCGCCATTTGCGGAAACCTTAGCAGTCTATGTCTTCGTCACCAACACGGCCCCGGTTCTCAAACCCTTGGCCCCCATCGCCATCACCAATGCGCAAGTGGCGCGAAGTTTGAAGGTGGATGATCTGGCGAGCGATCCTGATGCCGATCCGCTGAGTTTCGCAGCCATTCCCACGCTCACGCCCGCAAACTGCGGCAGCATCGCCAAAACCAGCGACACGGAGATGAGCTTCACCCCCGCCGCAGGTTTTGTGGGCCAATGCAGCGTGAATTTCTCCGCCACCGATGGCGTGCACAGAGGAACCTACGGCCCGCTGGATGCCGCCGCTGGCACACAAGTGTTTAATGTCACCGCTGATCCAACCGCCCCCACAGCCCCCACCGTCACCGCCATCAGCCCCGCCACGGGCTTGCCCTCTGGCGGAACTGTGGTGACAGTAACAGGCACAGGCTTCACCGCCACCAGCACGGTGAAATTCGGTGCGCTTGATGCCACGGCTGTTGTGTTTAATTCGGCAACCAGCCTCACAGCCACATCGCCCGCAGGTGTTGCTGGCATGGTGGACATCACGGTCACCAGTGCCACTGGCACCAGCAGCACCAGTGCTGCCGATCACTTCACCTATGCCAAGGCCATGCAGACAGTGGCGTTTACGAGCGCCATTCCAGCCAACCCGTTGGTCGGTGGAACATATACGCCAGCAGCCACCGGCGGGGCAGGCACAGCGCCGGTGGTGCTCTCGGTTTCGGACCTTTGCAGCTTGGCCAATGGGGTTGTTACATTTAACGCTGCCGGCCCATGTGTGGTGAGCGCCAATCAAGCGGGCGACGGCAATTATGAAGCTGCAGCACAAGTGCAGCAGGTCATCACAGTTCCGCCTCCTGTGGGAGCGCCCACAGTCACCAGCATCGCGCCCAACACGGGTCTGCCATCGGGCGGCACGTCGGTAACGCTGACAGGCACGGGTTTCACAGGTGCCACATCCGTGACCTTTGATGGTGCACCGCTTTCCGCTTTCACCTTTGTGAATGACACCACCATCACCATCGTCACCCCGGCGGGCGATGCTGGTTCCAAAATGAATGTACAGGTGGTGACACCAGCGGGCAGTAATGCCGACAATGCGCTGTTCCAATATGTGAAGGGAGCCCAAGTGGTAGCCTTCACATCGACCGCGCCAACGTCGCCCATCGTGGGCGGCACCTACACCCCAGTTGCCACAGGCGGGGCAGGATCAGCGCCTGTTGTGTTTTCCGTCGGGGGCACTGCTTGCTCAGTTTCGAGCGGCGTGGTGAGCTTCACGGGCGTAGGCACCTGCATTGTGTCGGCTGATCAGGCCGCTGATACGAATTATTCGGCTGCAACCAAGGTTCAACAGTCCATTGCGGTCGGCAAAGCTGCACAGACTGTGGCATTCACCTCGACAGCCCCTGCATCACCCATCGTTGGCGGAACATATTCGCCGACAGCTACCGGCGGCGGATCGTCAGCCCCCGTTGCATTTTCCGTCGGTGGCACTGCATGCTCACTTGCTGGCGGCGTGGTGACGTTTGTTTCCGCTGGTGTCTGCACGGTGAGTGCTGACCAAGCGGGTGATGACAAATACGAGGCTGCAACTCAAATTCAGCAGTCCATTACCGTTGGTAAAAATGAACCGCCGGTCGCCGATGCTGGTAGTAACCAGTCCGTGACCACGCGCGCTTTGGTGACGCTTGATGGTTCCAAGTCGAGCGATCCAGAAAATGGCACGTTGACCTATAGCTGGAAGCAAACTGTGGGTACGACTGCAACCCTGTCGGATGTAACTGCCGCCATGCCGACTTTTGCTGCCCCGATCTTGGCAACTGGCATCACCAGCGAAGAGTTGACGTTTGAACTCACCGTGGCAGATGACACGGGTTCAACTAGTGTTGCCACGGTGAAGGTGACAGTGAACCAGCCGGTCACCGCGACACTGGCTTTGCAGACACCAAATCCCGTCACCGGCCAGGTGAATGATCTGATCTTCACACTGATAGGCACGCAATCTGGCAGCTTGCAGCCTTTGCACATGTTCGCCGTCATTTCGCCTGTTGCCCCCTTGCTGCAACTGGCGGGGATTGCCCCGCCTCCAGCGGCTACGGTCGCCTTCTTCATGGATGGCAATCCGATTGCGGGTTGCACCCAAGTCCCGCTCGGCAGCAACAATGTGGCCATTTGCCCGTGGACAGCGGTGGCGGGTCAACATTCATTCTCGGCCAAGGTCAACAACAGCAACATCAATGCAGTTGCGGTGACTTCAAATCAGGTGATCGTCGCGACCACTAATCAGGCCGTGACCAACTCAACCGCCATTGGTGGCTTCCTGTCGGACCGGGCCAATCAGCTCATCACCAATCTCCCCGGAATGGACCGCCAGATCGATCGCTTGAATGCCGCGCAGCAGGCGCAAGCTGGCTCGGACACTCCATCCAATTTTGCTGCGGCAGACAAAGGGGATCTGATGCTCAACCCATCGCGGCTGGGCAGTGGTCCAACGGGAACCTCAATTACCGCCGCGCGACTTGGCACTTCAGCGGGTTCTGCCCTCGGCCCCTCCAGCGTGGGTGAGCAGGACATGATGGGCTTCCAGTCTTTCCTTTATAACTATCTGAAGACGTCCGGTGAGAGCGGCAATCTCGGCCAGTTCAACTTCTCTGGTCCTATGGAGATGCAGGCCAATTTTGGCGCAGATGGCGGCCACGCCGCCTTCAAGGCCAGCCTTTCCAAAATGATGGAATGGCAGCAGCAACGCGACCAAAAGGAGATGGCGGCCCTGGGGTTTGGCAAGAGCGGCGGTGCGGGCAATTCTATGCCCTTGGATATTTGGACGGAAGGCGTCTACTCCAGCTATTCAGGTGCACGCAGCGGTGCCTTTGGTATGGCGACACTCGGCGCCGACTATGTATTTAACCCCAATTTCCTTGCTGGGTTTTACGGCCAGTTCGATTTGATGAGCCAAACCAGTGGTACGGCCCTTTCAGGCAAAGGCTGGATGATCGGCCCCTATGCCACGGCTCGACTTGGCGAGAATGTGTTCTGGCAGGGCCGGGCGGGCTGGGGCAAATCCTCCAATGACATCACGCCCTCTCCGGCAGGCACCGATAATTTCGGCACCACACGCTGGCTCGTCTCCTCCTCGCTGTCGGGCAAGTGGACGTTTGGCGATGGCTGGGCCTTTGCCCCCACCGCCAGCTTCACCTATTTTGATGACCGGTCAGAGGCCTATGTCGATCATTTTGGAACTACGATCCCCAGTGTTGATACCAATCTGGGCCAGCTCAAACTCTCCCCCGAATTGAGCTATGGCTTCATGACCGACAATGATCTTTGGATTGAGCCTAGTCTCGCGACTGAATTCATCTGGAACTTCACTTCCACTAATGTTGATGGGCTTGGCAGCCTTAATGGCGATGCAACGGGACCAACCGGCCTACGTGGCCGCGTGAAGGCCGGACTCAATGTCAGAATGCTATCGGGCATCGCCATTGGCGCCACGGGCAGCTACGACGGAATCGGTTCCGGTAGCTATTCAGCAATCTCGGGCCACGCGACGGTCACCGTTCCGCTCAACTGATCGGAAGATGCCGCGATCGATGGCCGATTCTGGCCCGTAGCTGAAGGCGATGACCAACAAGAAACTGGCGGCTCGTGCGCGCAAAGCGGACCTTGCAGGAATTACTGCTGATGTCTGCGATAGGTCAGATTCAGACACCATAAGCTGGGGTTTGCATGCCGGCTTAAAGCTATAAAGCAGATGTAGAAAACGGTTCTGCTTGTTCAAGCTTTGGAGGAGAGGATGATCAATTGCGATGAAGCATGAAAGCTGCCCAGCCTCATATTGTTAGTTTGGAAACAAGTGGCAAAGAATAGTCACTATCCAGATGTGGTATATTTTGTGGTATGAATATTTTTTTACTCTACTAGGCTTCTGTTTTTATTTATATTATTTCCATATATTGGCGGAGAGGGAGGGATTCGAACCCCCGGAGGGCTTGCACCCCCTACGGTTTTCAAGACCGTCGCGATAGACCACTCTGCCACCTCTCCGCAAAGCCGAACGAGCCATAGGCAAGCTGCCCGATTTGAGCAAGCAAAAACCCGCCCGGCCATTTATCATGATCGGGCGGGCTCACTACAGCACTTAGATTCTTGTTTTGATTACAGGCGGTAAAGGATCTGGTCGGTCCAGTAACGTTCCAGGCGGGCAAGCGCCTTGTTCACTTTTTCAAATTCATCCACCGACAGACCGACGACCTGCTCGATGGCGGCCAGCTGGCGATTATAGAGAGCATCCACGCGGGTGCGGATATGTTCACCCTTGTCGGTGAGGCTGATGCGCACCGAGCGCTTGTCCGAAGTGGAACGCTCGTGGTTTACGTAGCCCTGCTCCACCAGCTTCTTCAGATTATAGGACACATTGGAGCCCTGGTAGTGGCCGCGGCTCTTCAATTCGCCGGCGGTCAATTCGCTGTCGGCAATGTTGAACAGGAGAAGCGCCTGAACCGGGTTCACGTCGCGCTCACCAGTGCGTTCAAAGTCGTCCTTGATCAGATCAAGGAGGCGGCGATGCAGGCGCTCAATCAGCGTCAGGCTTTCAAGATAGCGGGTCTTGATGTCCTGGCGCGGGCCATCGATGGAAACGGGTTTCTCCGCCACTGCAACTTGCGTGTTCATTTCACAACCTCATCAACTTCCTGTTTCAGGGTCCCGCCTCTTTTGCTTGGGTGGGTGCCCTTTTGATATTGATGAAGTTAGCCCCCGGAATTTAAGTTCAGCTGAAAACTCTCGGTAAATTAGACCTTACAGAGAAAGGTCGATAGTCAAGGTTTATTTCTGGAGTCAGCTTGCACTTAACGCGGTGTTGTGTGGCGTGGTGAACAAGAAGTTTACAAACAACCGCGGCCGGCAGCGCGCATCTTGGCGCGGCGAATGACAAAGGAAAGCTCACCCGGTTCATGGCTCTGCATCAGCTGGTCATGGGTGACGCGGATGTCCTGATAGAGATCGCCGAGATCGGGCCCACGGCGACAGCGCAGGCTGCGGAAGTAAGTCTCGGTCATCATCGAGTAACGTGAAAGCCTGGGATCTGAGCTTCCCATACCACGGGGCGCGTCATTCTGCGTCTGCCTGATGATTGGCTTTTTCTTGTTCACAGGCTGTGATGGTTGCTGCGTATTCCAGGCCGATGCATCGCGCTGATGGATGATGGGTTCACGCGTGTTGGCCGCCTTTTGCTGCGCGGGTGACTCGGCTTTCGCTGTTGCCTTCGCATCGCTGGCATCGGCGGATTGACGGGCCGCACCCAGAACGCCCTGGACATTTTCTTTCTCGGCAGAGGTACAGGGCGCGGCATTGCCTGCCGCTCGGCCCCGCTGCATCGTGGCTTTGGTGGCTTCTACCGATTCCTGTTGCGCCAGCGCCAGCTCTGCCCGTGCCACCAGGCCTGACAAGGCGTCACGGTCGGCACCCTTCAAGTAATGGCACTTGCCATCCACGGCACCGGCCCTGGCCAGCATTTCCGCAGCGCGTATGGCCGGCGGGTCCTCGGCCCAGGCGGCGCTGGCCGCCGTGCTCAAAAATAATCCCGCCAAAATCCATGTCTTGCCGATTGCTTGCGTCATCGCCACTGTCCCAACCCAAACCCAAGCCGCCATTTCACCCGCTGGGTGCTAAAACAGGCTGAATATCGGGTGAAAAGGCCGCAGCTTGGTTAAGAAGGGGTTACGTTGCCAAATGCGCGGCTGGGGATTATGGCTGGCGCCCATGACAAGCTTTTCTGGCTCCTTTCCGGCAACCCGCCTGCGCCGCAACCGCCGCACACCTTGGCTGCGTGATCTGGTGCGCGAAAACACGCTGACCGTCGCTGACCTGATCTGGCCGATCTTTGTGATCGACGGCAAAGATAAGACTGAGGCCATTTCTTCTATGCCGGGTGTGCAACGCTACTCCATCGACCTTGCCGTGAAGGCAGCGAAGGAAGCGGCGTCGCTTGGCATCCCGATGATCGCGCTGTTTCCCAACACCGATCCGAAGCTGCGCACCGAGGACGGCGCTGAGGCGCTCAACCCGGAGAACATCGTTTGCCGGGCCGTGCGCGCCATCAAGAAAGAAGTACCGGAGATAGGCATCATGTGTGACGTGGCGCTCGACCCCTATACGTCGCATGGCCATGACGGGCTGATGGCAAATGGGCGCATTCTCAATGATGAGAGTGTGGCCGTGTTGGCGAAACAGGCCGTGGTGCAGGCGCAGGCTGGCTGCGATGTGATCGCACCTTCCGACATGATGGACGGGCGCATCGGCGCCATCCGGTCAGCGCTGGACGCTGCCACGCTGCAGGATGTGGCCATCATGGCTTACTCAGCCAAATATGCTTCGGGTTTCTATGGGCCGTTCCGTGAGGCCGTGGGGTCTGGGGGCCTGCTGGTCGGCGACAAGCGCACTTATCAGATGGATGGCGGCAACACTGATGAGGCGCTACGCGAAGTGGCAATGGACATTGCCGAGGGTGCCGACATGGTAATGGTGAAGCCCGGCATGCCCTATCTCGATATCGTGTCACGGGTGAAGCGAGAGTTCTCTGTGCCAACCTTTGCGTATCAAGTGTCCGGCGAATACGCGATGCTGATGGCGGCCATCGAGCGCGGCTGGCTTGATTCCAATAAGGTGGTCACGGAAAGCCTGCTGGCCTTCAAGCGCGCGGGCGCGGATGGCGTGCTGACGTATTTTGCGCTGGATGTGGCGAAGAATCTCAGCGCGTAAGGCGCGCGATCAAGCTCGACGTATCCCATCTGCCACCGCCCATTTTCTGGACCTCGGCATAGAATTGATCGACCAATGCCGTAACTGGTAGCAGTGCGCCATTGCGGTTGGCCTCATCGAGACAGATACCCAAATCCTTGCGCATCCAATTGGCAGCGAAGCCGAAATCGAATTTACCGGCGATCATGGTCTTGTGGCGGTTTTCCATTTGCCAGGAACCTGCGGCACCCTTGGAGATGACTGCGATCACGTCTTCCATGTTCAGCCCGGCTTTCATGCCGAATTGTACGCATTCGGCCAGGCCCTGAACAAGGCCGGCAATGGCGATCTGGTTGCACATCTTGGCGAGCTGGCCGGAGCCAGCGGGGCCAAGCAGCTTGGACATGCGGGCGTAAGACATGATCAGCGGTTCGGCCTTGGCATAGGTTGCCTCGTCGCCGCCGCACATGACCGTGAGCAGGCCGTTCTCGGCGCCGGCCTGACCGCCAGAGACGGGCGCATCAACAAAACCAAAGCCGCGCTTCTCAGCTTCCGCCGCCAGTTCGCGCGCCACATCGGCGGAGGCTGTGGTGTGGTCGACGAAGATCGCACCCTTCTTCATGCCGTGGAACGCCCCATTCTCGCCGATGGTCACTTCACGCAGGTCATCATCATTGCCCACACAGGCGAAAACGAAATCAGCATTCTTAGCGGCGGCAGCGGGCGTTGCCGCACGGCCGCCCTTATGGGCGCCTGTCCACTTTTCAGCCTTGGCGGATGAGCGGTTATAGACCGTGACATCGGCCCCGCCTTTGGCCGCCAGATGGCCTGCCATTGGGAAGCCCATCACACCCAAACCAATCCATGCACATGACAAAGCCATAATCGTCTCCTCCAATAATTTTAGGCTTTAGGCGATGGTGCGGACTTTGCCAATGAGCCCCTTGCAACGCAGCCTGCAAAGACTCATAATTCGCCCATGACTGCCGAACGCCGCAACTTTCCACAATTCTTCATTACGGCACCCAGCGCCTGCCCCTATATTCCGGGCCAGAAGGAGCGGAAGGTTTTTACGCATCTGGTGGGCAACGACGCCAAGCAGCTTTCCACCCAGCTTATTCATTCCGGTTTCCGCCGAAGCCAGAACATTGCCTACCGGCCGGCCTGCGATGCCTGCAATGCCTGTGTTTCGGTGCGCGTGCCGGTGGAAAGTTTTGATTGGTCACGCTCATTCCGCAAGGTGATAAAGGCCAATGCGGATCTGGTACCGTCGCTGGCGCAGCCGGTGGCCACGTCTGAACACTATGATCTGTTCCGCGCCTATATCGACACGCGCCATTCGGATGGTGGGATGGCGGATATGTCGGTCATCGATTTTGCCTCGATGATTGATGAGACTGTCGTGGACACGCGCCTGGTGGAATATCGCTTCCCCAAGGGCCATGAGGATGCCGGCCAACTTGCCGCCTGCGTGCTGATGGACGTGCTGATGGACGGGTTGTCGCTGATCTATTCCTTCTATGACCCCGGCCTGCCGCAGCGCAGCCTCGGCTCCTTCATCATTCTGGATTGCATCCAGCGCGCCAAGCGGTTGAACCTGCCTTATGTCTATCTCGGCTATTTTGTGCCCGGCTCCACCAAGATGGCCTACAAAGCCCGCTTCAAGCCGCAGGAACGCCTGGACCGCACGGGCTGGGTTTTGCATAACTGAGACCTGCTTTGCGGGCGCTCAATCGTTAATTTCCATATGCCAAAAATTAACCATTCATGGGCATGATTGCGCCAGTCCAGTCATGGTTTCGAGTGCGTTATGTCAGTCTGTCGCGGAATAAAAGATCCTTTGGCCGTGGCCCAGCAAGCCGCTGCCCTTCAGCAGATTCTCGTATCTTACGGCCTGAGCCTTTCCACCAGCGGTGACATGGCGGGTTTTGCTGCGGCCAAGCGCAAAACACGCGGGCTTGAGCCTGGTCCCATGCACGACCATACCGTATGCGAGTTTTCCGGCGAACGCGGTTTCTGGACGGCGCTGAGCATGGCCGATGGCACAATTGTGGGCCTGCAAGCCTATCGCTGCGATTTCGTCGATATAAATCTCGCCGAATGGTGCAGCAATTACATGATCGGCGTTTACATGCGCCGGCAGGAACTAATGGTACCGGCCCATGCGAAGCCACCGGAAGGTTCGATTGCCTGGCGGTTGCGCGGCAAGCTGGTCTATCACGGTGAGCTGTGGGTCGAGAAAGAACTCAAGAGCCGCAAGGTGATCGAGCTGTTCTCCAGGCTGGGCGCCCTGCTTGCTTTTCTGAAATGGAATCCCGATGCGATCTGGGCACTGACAGGCTTTCACATGGCCACGCGCGGCTATGCCAGCCGCATGGGCTATCCCTATATTGAACGCGGCTTCCTGCGCTGGCAATGGCATTCCGAGAATGTCGAAGACGTCGAATATCTCGCGGTAGCCGAACGCGACTTCATTGAGCAGACGGTGGCGGAAGCACGCGATGGGCAAAGCCTGAGCGGCGGTCTGGTGAAGCATACTTCGCCGTTGACGAAAGTGCCTGAACTGCAGGATTTTTAGGTTTCAGACTGCCCGCACGCATGAATGCGTGGTGAACAACTGGTTAACAACAGGTTCAAAACACAGGTGGCAAAAGGTGCACATCACGAACGCAATTACGCGGCGTGAAAAAAGGAAGTGCCCCGATGAAGTCCCTCACCCTTGCATCCCTCGCCGCAACGCTTTTGATGACCGTTTCGGCGCATGCCGGTCCCGTCGATAAGAAGTGCCCCTATATCGGTAACTGGACCAATGCGCCGCTGTTTGCCTGCCCCGATGTCCAAAGTGTCGGCAGCAAGCACAAAGAAATTTCTTCGCAGCCGGTGCCGCACGATACACCGACACCCGAAGTCGACCGCTCATAGTCAGACCATAAAACGCCTCGGCATGAATAGGTGCCGGGGCGTTTTATTTGCTTCAGAACTTGTTGTTCTTCGGGAAACCGCGCGGAGGCAAACGGCCCGCCTGGGCCCGTTCACCAATCCATTCCGCAAGTTCAGTAACGTTGAAATTACGGCCCGATGAATCCGTCCAACTCATGCCGCTGGCCAGTTTGAAAGCCCGTGCGTCAGCCAGTCCGCCATCCTTGAATTTCTGCAAGCGCACGCCCTTGCCGCGCGACATTTCCGGCAGCTCGGCCAGCTTGAAGACCAGCATCTTGTGATTGTCCCCTACGGTGGCGACGTGATCGGCATCCGGCGGCACTTCCACACAGGTGATCGCTTCCACCGGCGCTTTCACATTCAACACTTGCTTGCCCTTGCGCGTCGTGGCCACGCATTCATCGGCGGGGACCACGAAACCATCACCCTCGGTTGAAGCTACGAGGAGCTTGGTTCCAGGCACTAGCGGGAACAGCGCCACAATCGTATCGGCTGCATCGATATCGGCCATCAGGCGCACCGGCTCGCCATTGCCGCGGCCACCGGGCAGCTTCGAAGCATCCAGCGTGAAGAACTTGCCCGATGACGAGAACAGCATGATCTTGTCGGTGGTCTGCGCCTTGACCACAAATTTTCCTTCGTCACCCTCTTTGTAAGTAAGTGTGTTTGTGTCTTCGAGATGGCCCTTCATTGCGCGAATCCAGCCCTTGTCAGAGAGGACCACCGTGACAGGTTCCTTCTCGATCATCACGGCATCGAAATCAGCTTCGATTTCCGGAGCCTCGGCAAATTCAGTACGGCGCTTGCCCAGCGGCGTTTTCTTCGAGAAGGTTTCCTTCAGCGCCCTGATGTCATCGGATACGGAGTTCCACTGTTTTTCCTCGGAACCAAGCAGCCCTTTCAGGCCCGCCTGCTCTTTCACCAGATCATCATGCTCGGTCTTGATCTGCATCTCCTCAAGCCGGCGCAAAGCGCGCAGGCGCAGATTCAAGATGGCTTCGGCCTGCACATCCGAGAGCTTGAAGCGCTTCATCAAAGCTGGCTTCGGCTCATCCTCCTCGCGGATGATCTTGATCACTTCATCAATGTTCAGATAGGCGATGAGGTAACCGCCCAGGATTTCGAGACGCCGTGCAATCTCATCCAGCCGGTGCTGCGACTTTCTTTGCAGCACTTCACGGCGGTGATCCAGCCATTCGCGCAGCACATCCTTCAGTGACATGACGCGCGGCACCTTGCCGCCCGACAGCACATTCATGTTGAGGGAAATGCGGCTTTCCAGCTCGGTGTTGCGGAACAGCTGCTCCATCAACAGATCGGGCTCAGTGTTGCGCGACTTGGGCTCCAGCACGATGCGCACGTCTTCAGCGCTTTCATCTCGCACGTCACCCAGCAGCGTGAGCTTCTTGTCTGTCAACAGCTCGGCGATACGTTCGATCAAGCGGCTCTTCTGCACCAGATAGGGAATCTCGGTGATCACCAATTGCCATCCGCCACGCGGCAGATCTTCCTTCTCCCACTTGGCGCGGAGGCGGAAACCACCACGGCCAGTGCGGTAGGCATTGACGATGTCTTCGCGGCTATCGATGACAATGCCGCCGGTGGGGAAATCAGGGCCGATCACAAACTGGCAGAGCTTCTCCACCCCTGCTCCCGGCGTCTTGATCAGATGCAGGGCCGCATCGCAAATCTCGGCCACGTTGTGCGGCGGGATCGAGGTCGCCATGCCCACGGCAATGCCGGTGGCGCCATTGGCCAAGAGATTTGGGAAGGCGCCGGGCAGCACAATCGGCTCTTCCAGCGTGCCGTCATAGTTCGGGCGGAAATCGACTGTGGCCTCTTCCAAATCCTGCAGCAGCAGGCGGGCCACTTCGGTGAGGCGGGCTTCGGTGTAACGATAGGCGGCCGCACCATCGCCATCAATATTGCCGAAATTGCCCTGGCCATCGACCAGCGGATAGCGCGAGGAAAAATCCTGTGCCAAACGCACCATGGCTTCATAGATCGCCTGGTCGCCATGTGGGTGATAGCCGCCCATCACGTCACCCACTATTTTGGCGGATTTCTTGAAGGCGGTGTTGGGATCAAGGCGCAGCAGGCGCATCACATGCAGCAGCCGGCGGTGCACCGGCTTCAGGCCGTCGCGCACATCCGGCAGCGCACGGTGCATGATGGTCGAAAGCGCGTAAGCGAGATAACGCTCTTCAAGAGCTGTTTTCAGCTCAATGCCTTCGATGGGAGCGGGAGGTGCAGGCGGGGCAGAATCACGTTTGGCCATGAATAGCCGTGTAAACCATCAGGGATTCATTGTGCAAACAGCAGATTTACCTAATTTGCGGCTGAAATGACAAAGGCTTGCATGGTCGATTCAATCGTGCCGTGGCCAAACTTTGCCGCAAACGCTTTGGCGACCAATTCGGTGACACGCTCCAGGCCTTGCGGGTCTCTCGTTTCGATCTCGCCCCGCGTCGGCGTGCCCTGGCATAAAGCGACGGCGAGTTGATGCGCCGATGCTGCGTGGCACGGCAAACTTACACTCGCCGATTGGATATCGCGGAAGCCAGCCGCCTCAAGGTCTTTCTTGATCAGATCAACATCGTGATATCCATGCGGCAGCCGCTTGAGGAATGTTGGAGGATCGTCGGGGAAAATATCAGCTAAAGCTTCGAGGAGTGCGACCGGCGTAGGGTTTCGCTCATCAAAGAACCCCCAGACATTGAAGATGAAGTGCCCGCCTGGCTTCAACACGCGGCGCGCTTCCTTGTATCCCACAACGCGGTCCGGAAAGAACATGACACCGAACTGGCACGCCACCAAATCAAAGGCCTGATCTGCGAATGGGAGTTTGGTGGCGTCGCAAGCCTGCCATGTGACGGATTGCAATTCAGGTTTTTGGCTCGCCACATCGATCATCGCCTGGTTGAGATCGGTGCCCACGATCTGCGCATTGGGCAAGGCGGCAACGATGGCCGCAGTAGATATGCCGCTGCCAGCCGCTGTTTCCAGAATGGTGTCGGGCTTGAGCTTAACGATGCGCCCAGCCAATTCCTTGGCATAGGGTTCAAAGAACACGGGCCCCATCTGACTGTCGTAGAGCCTGGCGATCGGGCTTGAAAAAACCTTGTCAGTTTGAGCCATCACGATCTCCCGTTTCAACGAAAGATAGCCTAGTCTAGTAGCGGAAGACAGTTACCTTGCAGATAGGTTTCTTGCCCCAGGCTTGGTCACACGCCCGGCGCAGCGCGTTGCGAATGGCTTCTGCCACGGTGGCATCATCCTTGCGGCGTGCGCGCGGCATGGCGAGGAAAGCATCCCCGGCGATGTCGCTCAACTCGCCTGACAGGCCCAGGGGCACACCCTCAGTGGTCACTTCTAGGTTCTCCAACTCACCCTTCTCATCGATCAGGAGCGACGCGAATACGCAGCCCGCAAAAGACAGTTTGCGGCGGATGCGGGCTGGGCCGTCTTCGCCATCAACGATCAGCTTGCCATCGAGATGGAGGCGGCCGCCGGGTGCTTCATCGATGATGCCGGCAGCGCCAGGCTTCAACCGCACGATCTTCAGATCTTCCAGCATCACGGCTTCGGCGATGCCGTTGGCGCGGGCGAAATTGATATGGGCGCGCAAGTGGCGCGGCTCGCCATGCATGGGCACCAGCACTTTGGGCTTCACCCATTCATACATGAGCTTGAGTTCACCCTGGCGCGGATGGCCTGACGAATGCACCATGGCTTCATCGGGCGTGATCACATCAATATCCTGCTTGGCCAGGTTGTTGATGACGGCGCCGACTTCCTTTTCATTGCCCGGAATGGTGCGGGCCGAGAAGATCACCAGATCGCCTTTTTCGAGAGCAATTTGCGGATGGCTGTCTTCGGCGATACGGGCCAAGGCGGCACGCGCCTCGCCCTGGCTGCCGGTGCAGAGCAGCAACACACGGTCATTGGGCAGATAACCGAATTCTTCCATGTCGAGGAAAGCGCCGGCATCTTTGAGATAGCCGCATTTGCGCGCGGCCTCGATGGTGTTGCGCATGGCGCGGCCTACGATGACAACTTCGCGGCCCGCCGCACGCGCGGCGCGCACGGCGCAGGAAATGCGTTCCACATGGCTGGCAAAGGTGGTGACGGCCACGCGGCCCTTGGCATTCATAATGATGTCTTCAAGGCCCGCCGCCACATCCTTTTCAGACGGCGAAAGACCTTCGCGCAGCACATTGGTGGAATCGCAGATCAACGCATCGACACCCTTTTCGCCCAATTGGCGGAAACGTTCTTCAGCGATGTGGTGGCCTAGCTGCGGGTGGCGATCAATCTTCCAGTCGCCGGAATGCAGCGCCGTGCCATCGCCTGAGTCAATGTAAAGCGCGCAGGATTCCGGAATGGAATGAGTAACGGGTATGAATTCAAGTTTGAACGGGCCGAGATTGAACTTCGAGCCCGGCTTGTGCTTGATGATCGGCACGTCTTCATCAAGGCCGTGCTCGATCAGTTTGAGCTTCAGAATTTCGGCAGCAAAGGGCGTGCAATGCACTTCGCATTCCAGCTGCGGCCAGAGATGCGCCACGGCGCCGATGTGATCTTCATGGGCGTGGGTAATAACGAGACCGTGGAAGCGTTTGCGGTTCTTGGTGATGAAGCCAACGTCGGGCATGATCACATCAATGCCCGGATCGCGCTCGTCACCGAATTTGACGCCGAGATCGACCATCATCCAGTCGCGTGCGGCGGCTGGTCCCACGCCGTAGCAATAGCAGTTCATGCCGATTTCGCCGGTGCCCCCTAAGGGCAGCAGAACCAGATCGGAAGTGTCGTCGCGGCGGCGTTTTGCGTTCATGGGGCCTGATACTCCACCCGCACGTCCCCTGCATAGATGGGTTTGGTTTCGCCAGTCGATTTCTCAAGCAACAGCGCACCATCGGGCCCCAGCCCCTTGAAGGTGCCTTGCAGGCCATCCACGCTGACGGCCTTGCCGATGTGGTGGCAGCGGCTTTCCCAAGCGGCGGAAATAGCTGCGAAGCCCTCCCCCTCGTCCCATATTTTCAGCCAATACGAGAGACTTAGGTTCAACTGTTCAAATACGGTATCATCTGCTGCGCCGGTCAGCTTTTCGGCCTTGTAGGGCAACCCATCGGGCACATGGGCGATATTGATGCCGATGCCGATCGCGACCAGACCGGGTTTCAGGCTTTCCACCAGAATGCCGCAGAATTTGCTGCCATTGAGCAGAATGTCATTAGGCCATTTCAGCGAGACAGAATTGGCAGGTGCAAATTTGCTGGCGGCATCGGATACGCCCAGTGCGGCCACAAAACTGAGCTGGCTCAAATCCCGCAGCGCTGCCGCGGTGGGCCAGATCAGCGTCGAATAGAGATTGCCGGGCTTTGAAATCCAGGTGCGGCCCAGTCGGCCCTTGCCTGCCGTCTGTTCCACCGCCACCAGCCAGAGTGGCCCCGGCTCGCCCGCAACGGCGCGTCGCTGCGCCTCCAGATTGGTGGAATCGATGCTGGAGAGACGCTCGATGCGCAACAGTTAGAACAGGCTCTTGGCAGCGCCAGCCGCCAGCGTGATCAACGGATGGGCGAAGATGATGAAGCCCAGCACGAAGACGCAGGAGGCATAGGCGACCACGGCGATCTCCGGTGCTGCACCATCAAAGGCTTCGGCGGGTTCATCGAAATAAATGATCTTCACGATGCGCAGGTAGTAATAAGCACCCACCACCGAAGCGATCACGCCCAGCACGGCGAAAACATAAAGCCCGGCTTTCACAGCAGCCATGAACACAAAGAGCTTGCCGAAGAACCCGGCCAGCGGCGGAACGCCTGCGAGCGAGAACATCAGCATGGCGAAGATGAAGGCCAGCCCCTTGTCGCGGCGCGATAGCCCGGCGAGATCGGAAATCTGCTCCACATAAATGCCCTTGCGCTTCATCGCGAGGATGCAGGCGAACGTGCCCAGCGTGGTGGCCATGTAGATCAACATATAGACGATCAAGCCCTGCACGCCTTCCGGCGTGCCAGCAGCGAGGCCGACCAAAGCGAAGCCCATATTGCCGATAGAGGAATAGGCCATCAGGCGCTTTATATTGGTTTGGCCGATGGCGGCGAAGGCGCCGAGCGCCATGGAAGCGACGGAGACGAAGACCGCCACTTGCTGCCACTGGTCGGTGATATGCGCGAAGGGGCCCACCATAGTGCGGGCGAAAAGCGCAATGGCGGCCACTTTTGGGGCCGAGGCGAAGAAGGCGGTGACAGGTGTGGGTGCGCCCTCATAAACATCCGGCGTCCACATGTGGAATGGCACGGCGGAGACCTTGAAGGACAGGCCCGCCATGATGAAGACGATGCCGAAGATCACGCCCAGGTTCGGGCCCGATTTCGTTAATTCTGCGGCGATTTCGGTAAAGCCGGTGTGACCGGTGAAGCCGTAAATCAGCGATGCGCCATAGAGCAGCATGCCCGACGAGAGCGCGCCGAGGACAAAATATTTCAATCCCGCTTCCGATGATTTGGCACTGTCGCGGTTGATGGCGGCGACCACGTAGAGTGCCAGTGATTGCAGTTCGAGGCCGACATAGAGCGAGATCAAATCATTGGCGGAGATCATCAGCATCATGCCGACGGTGGCCAGCATGACGAGCACCGGATATTCTTCCGAATCCATCTTGTTGCGCGCGAGATAGCGGCCGCTCATGGCGAGCGTGACGGCAGCACCGATCAGCGCCAGCACCTTCATGAAGCGCGCAAAGCTGTCCACGACCAATGCACCATCAAATGCGGTGACGGCACCGGAGCCAGATTTCCACAGGACCAGGAGGCCCACGGCCACCAGGCTGGCGATGGCGCCCCATCGGATGGTGCCGGGAGTGTGGGCTTTCACGAACACGCCTTCCATCAGCAGCACCATCGCCAAAATGGCTAGGACGATTTCAGGAAGGACTGCGGCTGCGCCGAGTTGCTGCAAGATGGTCATGTGTTTTACCGCATTGCGATTGAAACTGCGTCACCCAAATGGGCCTGGGCGACTTGCAGGGTTTTGAGGAGACTTTCCACCGGAACGCCAAGGAGATTGAGAATGGGCGACGGATAGATGCCGAAGAACAAGGCCAGCAGCGCCAGCGGTGCCAGCGTTGCCAATTCGCGCGGCGTCATGTCTGGAATATGCGCCAGGGAGGATTTCACCAGCTTGCCAAGCGTAACCTTGCGGTAAAGCGTCAGCGCATAACCGGCCGACAGGATCACGCCCAGCGTAGCAAAGAAGGCGACCCAGGTGGAGTTCTGGAAGGTGCCCAGCAGCGACATGAATTCACCGACGAAGCCCGATGTTCCAGGCAGGCCGACATTGGCCATGGTGAAGAACAGGAACACAAAGGCATAGAGCGGCATGCGGTTTACAAGGCCGCCATAGGCCGAGATCTCACGCGTATGCATGCGGTCATAGACCACGCCGACGCAGAGGAAGAGCGCGCCCGACACAAAGCCGTGGCTGATCATCTGGAAGATGGCGCCGTCAATGCCCTGTCTCGTGAATGAGAAGATGCCCATGGTGACGAAGCCCATGTGAGCAACCGATGAGTAAGCAATCAGCTTCTTCATGTCTTCCTGCACCAGCGCCACCAGCGAGGTGTACACAATGGCGACGACCGAAAGCGTATAGACCAGCGGCTGGAAGTAATGGCTGGCATCGGGGAACATCGGCAGCGAGAAGCGCAGGAAGCCGTAGCCACCCATCTTCAAGAGAATGGCGGCCAACACCACTGAGCCAGCGGTTGGCGCTTCAACGTGGGCATCCGGCAACCAGGTGTGGACCGGCCACATCGGCATCTTCACCGCGAAGGATGCGAAGAAGGCCAGCCACAGCCAGGTTTGCATGGCCACCGGGAAGCCAGGTTCACGCGTCAGCAGCACGGCAATGTCGGTCGTGCCGGCCTGCCAATACATCGCAATGATGGCCAGCAGCATGAGCACCGAGCCCAGCAGCGTGTAGAGGAAGAACTTGAAGCTGGCATAGACGCGGCGCGGACCACCCCAGATGCCGATGATCAGGAACATCGGGATCAGGCCGGCTTCGAAGAAGACATAGAACAACACCAGATCGAGCGCGCAGAACACGCCGATCATCAGGCATTCCAGAACCAGGAAGGCGATCATGTATTCGCGCACGCGCATCTTCACGAACCAAGACGCCGCGATGCAAATCGGCATCAGGAAGGTGGTGAGCAGCACGAAGGGCATGGAAATGCCATCCACACCCATGCGGTAGGCGGCCATGCCGAGCCATTGATGATTTTCAACCAGCTGGAAGCCGGGCTGGCCTGCAGTGAAATTCGGCAGGATCAGCAGCGAGACTAAGAATGTGACAATCGTGGTCCACAATGCGGCCCAGCGGGCATAGCGCGCGGCGGCTTCATCATCGCCACGGGCGAAGAGAATGGCCAGCACGCCGAGCAGCGGCAGGAAGGTGACAACGGAAAGCAAGGGCCAGCCGGACATCAGTGAGAACCCCCGAATGAGAACCAGGATATGATGGCGGCCACGCCGATCAGCATAACAAAGGCATAGTGGTAAAGGTAGCCGGTCTGCAGGCGCACCACGCCGCGGGTAACATCGACCACGCGGGCCGAGACGCCGTCAGGGCCGAGGCCGTCAATGATTGCGCCATCGCCACCCTTCCAGAACAGGCGGCCGATCCAATAGGCCGGCTTGACGAAGATCGCATCATAGAGCTCGTCAAAGTACCATTTGTTGAGCAGGAACTTGTAAGCCGGTTCGTTGACTGCAGCGAGCTGCTTGGGCAGCGCGGGGTTGACGAGGTAGAACAGCACGGCCAGCCCGAAGCCGGAGACCATCGCCACGGTGGCTGACCATTTCACCCACAGCGGCACTTCATGCATGGCGTGGAAAATGTGTTCTTGCGCCGCGGAGACGGCACCGTTCCAGAAATGCTCCTGACCTTCGCCGATGAACCAATGTTCGAACACCACACCGGCGATCACGGCACCAGCCGCCAATACGAAGAGCGGCACCAGCATGACGGGCGGGCTTTCATGGCTGTGCGCGATCACGTCCTTGTCGGCGCGCGTGGGGCCATTGAAGGTCATGAAAGCGAGGCGCCAGGAATAGAATGAGGTGCAGAAAGCGGCGATGACCAGCAACGCGAAGGCGAAATGGCCCGACGCGGTTTCAGCGGCCCAGGCGGCTTCGATGATGGCATCCTTGGAATAGAAGCCGGCAAAGCCGCCGACACCGGGAATGCCGACGCCGGTGAGCGCGAAGGTGCCGATCAGCATCATCAGCCAGGTGATGCGGATGTGCGGTGCGAGGCCACCCATCTTGCGCATGTCCTGCTCGCCCGACATGGCGTGGATGACAGAGCCTGCGCCGAGGAACAGCAAGGCCTTGAAGAAAGCGTGGGTGAAAAGATGGAACACGCCCGCGCCATAAGCCCCTACCCCCAGCGCCACGAACATGTAGCCGAGCTGCGAACACGTGGAATAGGCGATGACGCGCTTGATGTCATTCTGCACCAGGCCGACGGTTGCCGCGAAGAAGGCGGTGATGCCGCCTACCAAGGTTACAACCATTCGGGCGTCGGGCGAAAGTTCAAACAGCGGCGACATGCGGGCGACAAGAAACACACCGGCGGTGACCATGGTGGCAGCGTGGATGAGGGCCGACACAGGTGTTGGGCCTTCCATCGCGTCCGGCAGCCAGGTGTGCAGCAGGAACTGGGCCGACTTGCCCATGGCGCCCATGAACAGAAGCATACAGAGCGTGGTCAGCGTGTCGAAGTCATGGCCAAGGAAGTGAATGGTCTTGCCGACAGCGTCCGGCGCGTGCGCGAAGATGACCGGGAATTCCACCGAGCCATAGACCATGAAGACGCCGAAGATGCCGAGCGCGAAGCCAAAGTCACCCACGCGGTTGACCACGAAGGCCTTGATGGCGGCGGCATTGGCGCTTTCACGGGTGTACCAGAAACCGATGAGCAAATAGGATGCGAGGCCCACGCCTTCCCAGCCGAAGAACATCTGGATCAGATTGTTGGCGGTGACCAGCATGAGCATGGCGAAGGTGAAGAGCGACAGATACGCAAAGAAGCGTGGCTGATGCTCGTCATGACTCATGTAGCCGAGCGAATAGATGTGCACGAGTGCCGACACCGTGTTCACCACCACCAGCATGACGGCGGTCAAGGCATCGAGGCGGATGGCCCATGAGGCTTGCAGTGTTCCAGAATTGATCCAGGTGAGCAGGTTGATTTCCTGCGGGTGGCCTTCATTCAGGAAGCCCACGAAAATGATCCAAGACAGAACGGCGCCGATCACCAGCAATCCCGTGGTCAGCAGCATCGGCCAACGCGGGCCGTGATAGTGGCCACCGTGATCGTCGTGGCCGTGATCGCCATGGTCGTCATGCGCATGGGCGTGATCGGTATAGACATCCGCGTCACGGCCCAGTTGCTTGAACGCCAAGGTGCCGAACAGGCCGGCAATGAGGGCGCCGATCAGCGGGAGGAAAACAATGGCCTGAACCATGATCAACCCTTCATCATGTTGATATCCTCAACCGCGATGGAATTGCGGTTGCGGAAGTAAGTGACAAGAATGGCAAGGCCGATGGCTGCTTCGCCTGCCGCCACAGTGAGGATCAGCAGCGCAAACACCTGCCCTGCCAGATCGTGCAGGTAAGAGGAGAAGGCCACCAGATTGATGTTTACCGCCAGCAGCAGAAGCTCAATCGACATCATGATGACGATGACGTTCTTGCGGTTGAGGAAGATGCCGAAAATGCCAATGGTGAAAAGGATTGCGGCAACGGTCAGATAATGTGCAAGGCCGATCATGCGTTGCCCCTTTTCTTGAAATGGAGATAGGCGCCAGTGGCGAGTGCTGCGACCAGATAGCCCGCAAGCATTAGCGATGCGGCGGCCGCAACGATGATGCCTATCATGTAATAGTCGTCGCCCGAGAAGGTGAAGGGGCTGGCCCAGGTTGTGACCGCGCCACCGAGGGCGGCTACAACCAGCAAAATCCAGAACAGATGGCGGCCCAGCAGGTAGCGCTCGATCAGAGCGATCGCCGCGCCGACAAGTGCAATCACACCCCAAACCTCGTAGAAAAAGGTGTCATCCATGATGCCGATATCGCTCATGGCTTTTGATCTTTCGGCGGCAGTGTGAGAGCAGCGCCGCTTTCAACTTTGACGATTTCCATCGCAGTGGCGGGATTGCGGGCCACCTGCACCGCGATCACTTGGCGCTTGATGCCGGTGCGGTGACGCAGCGTGAGAACGATAGCGCCGATCATGGCGACCAGCAGGATCAGGCCAGCGGTTTCAAAGTAATAGACATATTGGGTGTAGATGACCTCGCCCAGTGCGCGGGTGTTCTCCACCGCGGGCGATGCCGGGGCGGCGGTGGCCGTGACGAGATTGGCGGGGGCAGCCCAGGTACCGAACAACAGCACCAGTTCCACCAGCAGGATGATGCCGATGGTGCCGCCGATGGGCAGATAATTCAGCATGCCGGAACGCAATTCAGTGAAGTCCACGTCGAGCATCATCACGACGAACAGGAACAGCACGGCGACGGCGCCGACATAGACGACGACCAGGATCATCGCGAGGAATTCAGCACCCAGCAGCACGAACAGCCCTGCCGCGTTGAAGAAGCACAGGATGAGGAACAGCACCGAGTGAACCGGGTTGCGCGCGGTGATCACCAGCACGGCTGATGCCACAGCCATCAGCGAGAAGAGATAGAAGAAGACAACAGTTGCGATCATGCTTGTCTCCCCTCAGCGATACGGCGCGTCGAGCGCGAGGTTGCGGGCAATTTCACGTTCCCAACGGTCGCCATTGTTCAACAGCTTGTCCTTGTCGAACATCAGTTCTTCGCGGGTTTCGGTGGCGAATTCGAAATTCGGACCTTCGACAATGGCATCCACCGGGCAGGCTTCCTGGCAAAAGCCGCAATAGATGCATTTGGTCATGTCGATGTCATAGCGCGTGGTGCGCCGCGTGCCGTCATTGCGGCGCGGGCCGGCTTCAATGGTGATGGCTTGCGCCGGGCAGATGGCCTCGCACAGCTTGCAGGCGATGCAACGTTCTTCGCCATTGGGGTAACGGCGCAAAGCATGTTCCCCACGGAAACGCGGGCTGAGGATGCCCTTTTCATGCGGGTAGTTCAGCGTGACTTTGGGCGCCACCAGATACTTCAGCGCGAGCCAAGTGGCGGACAGGAATTCCTTGAGGAACAGCTGCTTTGCGGCGCGGTCGAGAGCGAGAGCCATGTCAGCCTACCTTCATCATGTGGGTGTGGCGTGTCATTGCGGCAGCCACCCCATGTAAACCAGAACGCCGGAGGTGATGACCACCCAGGCCATCGAAATCGGCAAAAACACTTTCCAGCCCAGGCGCATCAGTTGATCATAGCGGTAGCGCGGCACAATTGCCTTCACCATGGCGAATCCGAAGAACACGAAGACCACCTTGATCAGGAACCAGACGATGCCGGGCACCCAGCTCAAGGGAGCAATATTGATGATGGGCAGCCAGCCACCCATGAACATCGTGGCGGTCATCGCGCACATGGTGGTGATGGCCACATATTCACCCAGCATGAACAACAGATAGCCGGTGGCGGAATATTCCACCATGAAGCCGGCGACGAGTTCCGATTCCGCTTCAACCAGATCGAAAGGCGGCCGATTGGTTTCCGCCAGAGCCGAGATGAAGAAGATCACGAACATCGGGAACAGCGGGATGAAATACCAATCAAGGAACGAGTTCGGCAGACCCAGCTTGGTGCCCAGACCATGCTGTTGCGCGTGAACAATGTCCGACAGGTTCAGCGATCCGGCGCAGAGCAGAACGGTGATGATCACAAAGCCGATGGAGACTTCATAGGACACCATCTGCGCGGCGGAGCGCAGCGCCGAGAGGAACGGATATTTCGAGTTGGAGGCCCAGCCCCCCATGATGACGCCGTAAACGCCCAGCGATGAAAGCGCGAAGAGAAACAGCACGCCGACATTGATATTGGCGACAGCCCAACCTTCATTCAGCGGCACCACCGACCAGGCGGAAAGTGCGAGAACCGAAGTGACCAGAGGGGCGATCAGGAACACGCCCTTGTTGGCGCCGTCCGGAATGATCTGTTCCTTGAATACGAATTTCAGCAAGTCGGCAAAGGACTGCAGCAAGCCCCAGGGGCCGACGACGTTGGGACCACGGCGCATCTGCACGGCGGCCCAGACCTTGCGGTCAAACAGAATGAGAAACGCCACACAGATCAGAACCGCCACCAGAAGCCCGAGGCTTTCGATGACGATCAGCAGCAGCGTGATGAGGAGTTCAAACATCTTTTACTCCGCCGCCTGCAATTGCCGGCCATTCTTCAAAGCTGAACATTCAGCCATGATGGCGGAGGCGCGCGCGATCGGGTTGGTGAGATAGAAATCCTTGACCGGCGATACGAAGGCCGCATTCCCCGGCGCGCCCGTGGCTTGCGTCAACTCGGCGAGGCCCGCAGCATCAGCCTTGGCAACCTGATCGATGGCAGCGAGTTGCGGCGCGATCTTATACATGGCGGCGCGCAGTTCAGGCATGCTGTTGAAGCCGATGCCCGCACCCGCTTCTTCAGCAAGTGCCGCAATGATCGCCCAATCCTCACGCGCTTCACCCGGTGGGAATGCTGCGCGCATGGCCATCTGGGGGCGGCCTTCGGTGTTCACATAAGTCGCATTTTTTTCGGTATAGGCGGAGCCCGGCAGGATCACATCGGCGCGCATCGCACCGGCATCGCCGTGGCTGCCGATATAGATCACAAAGCTGTTGCCCAGCTTGGTCATGTCGATTTCATCGGCACCGGCCAGCAGCACCACATCGAGTTCGCCCTTGCCTGCGGCATCCAGAATGCCAGCAGTGTTCTTGCCGCCGTCGCCCGGAATGGCACAGACATCAAGCGCGCCCACGCGGCCTGCAGCCGTGTGCAGAATGTTGAAACCGTTCCAGCCTTCGGCAATGGCGCCCTGCTTGAGGGCATGTTGATAAGCGAGAGAAAGAATCGCCGCACTATCGGCACGGCCGAGTGCGCCCTGCCCCACGATCACCATCGGCTTCTTGGCTGATGCATCCTTGTCCATGGACAACAGGTCTTTCAGGCTGTCTGCGCCTGCGCCCAGGTAATTATACTTGTAAGTCAGGTCGGCCTGTTCGCCGACCACACCGATGACACAGCCACCCTTGGAGAGGCGCTTGCGGATACGTGCATTGAGCACAGGCGCTTCAAGGCGCGGATTGCAGCCGACGAGCAGGATCGCATCGGCTTCTTCGATACCGGCAATGGTGCTGTTAAAAAGATAACCGGCGCGGCCGCCATGCTCGCCCAACGGCGATCCATCCTGGCGGCAATCAATATTGGCAACGCCCATTTTGAGCGCCATTTCCTTCAGTGCGAAAGCTTCTTCGGTGGCGACGAGATCGCCGAGCAGGATGCCCACACGCGACTTGTCAGCGGCCTTCAGCTTCGATGAGGCACGCTGCAGCGCTTCATGCCATGAGGCCGGGCGCAGCTTGCCGAGGTCACGCACATAGGGCTGGTCGAGGCGCTGGTTGCGCAGGCCGTCCCAGACGAAACGCGTCTTGTCGGAAATCCATTCCTCGTTCACGTCTTCATGGATGCGCGGCAGGATGCGCAGGACTTCGCGGCCACGCACATCCACGCGGATGTTGGAGCCGACAGCATCCATCACGTCGATGGATTCAGTCTTGCGCAGTTCCCAGGGACGCGCCTTGAATTCATAGGGCTTCGAGGTCAATGCACCCACCGGGCAGAGATCAATGATGTTGCCCTGCAGCTCGGAAGAAATCGCCTTATCGAGATAGGTGGTGATTTCCATATCCTCGCCGCGGCCGGTGGCGCCCATTTCCTCGATGCCCGCCACCTCGGTGGTGAAGCGCACACAGCGCGTGCACTGAATGCAGCGGTTCATCTCGGTCTTGACCAGCGGGCCCAGATATTTGTCTTCAACGGCGCGCTTGTTTTCATTGAAGCGGTTCTTGTCGATGCCGTAGGCCATCGCCTGGTCTTGCAGATCGCATTCACCGCCCTGGTCGCAGATCGGGCAATCCAGCGGGTGGTTGATCAGCAGGAATTCCATCACGCCCTCACGGGCCTTCTTCACCATCGGCGAATTGGTGAACACTTCCGGTGCTTCACCATTCGGCCCTGGGCGCAGATCATTGACCGACATGGCGCAAGAGGCTTGCGGCTTGGGCGGGCCGCCCTTCACTTCGACAAGGCACATGCGGCAATTGCCGGCCACCGACAGGCGCTCATGGAAACAGAAGCGCGGCACTTCCTTGCCGGCCAGCTCACAGGCCTGCAACAGCGTGGTGCCGTTTTCAACTTCGAGTTCCTGGCCGTCTATCTTGATCTTAGGCATCGTCTCAGTTCCTCAAGCACAGCGCAGATTGCGCATGCGCTCTTGATCCATCACTTCAGCCCAGCCGAAAGCGCGTTCGGAGGGGCCATTCTTTTCTAAATCCTGCAGGCGGCTCCAGGCTTCTTCGAGCGTGGGGATATGGCCTTCGGCCACCGGCCAGAACACCATATGCGGCTTTTCCATCAGGCCGAACCACTGTTCCTTCTTGCGGTAGAACTGCACATGCACGGTGTTGAACACATAGTTCTCAAGGCTCTTGGCGTTTTCCCAGACCGAGAGGTTCACTGCCATGTCGTCGCCAATACGCATTTCAGTGGCGTTGTTATTGTCGCCCTTCAAGCGCCAGACAAAACCAGCGCTGCGTTCCGCCAGAGCATTCACCCGGTCAAGATTATCCATAAACTCGGCCATGCGCGGGTCCGAGGTTGGATATTTGAACATGCCGATGTTGAGCTCCGCGAGGTGCATGCTTACTCCGCCGCCATATCTTCTGGCGCACGCACGGCGCCGTCTTTGCTGGAGCGATAGGTGTAGGCGTCGATACGCGCTTCGATGACCGGGCGGAAATGGGTGATGAGGCCCTGGATTGGCCAGGCCGCTGCGTCGCCCAGCGCGCAGATGGTGTGGCCTTCAATCTGCTTGGACACATCGAGCAGCATGTCGATCTCGCGCTTTTCGGCACGGCCTTCGACCATGCGGGTCATCACGCGCCACATCCAGCCCGTGCCTTCGCGGCACGGCGTGCACTGGCCGCAGGATTCATGCATGTAGAATTTGGCCAGGCGCTGGATGGCCTTGATGAGATCGGTGGATTTATCCATCACGATCACCGCAGCTGTGCCGAGGCCGGAGCGCAGCTTCGACAGCGAGTCAAAATCCATCGGCGTGTCGATGATCAGTTCAGCCGGCACCATGCGCACCGATGAGCCGCCGGGGATCACAGCGAGCAGATTATCCCAGCCGCCGCGCACGCCGCCGCAATGCTTTTCAATCAGCTCGCGGAAGGTGATGCCCAGCTCTTCTTCGACGTTGCAGGGCGCATTCACATGGCCCGAAATGCAGAACAGCTTGGTGCCCACATTGTTGGGGCGGCCGATGGAATTGAACCAGGTGGCGCCACGGCGCAGGATCGTTCCGGCAACCGCAATCGATTCCACATTGTTCACCGTGGTGGGCGCGCCATAAAGGCCGACATTGGCCGGGAATGGCGGCTTCATGCGCGGCTGGCCCTTCTTGCCTTCCAGGCTTTCGAGCATCGCAGTTTCTTCGCCGCAAATGTAAGCGCCGGCACCATGGGCGACATAGATATCCATGTCATAGCCATGGATGTTGTTCTTGCCGATCAGGCGCGCTTCATAGGCTTGGTCAATCGCCGCCTGCAGGCGTTCCCGCTCGCGGATATATTCGCCACGCACATAGATGTAGGCGGCGGTACAGGCCATGGCTGCACCTGCAATGAGGCAGCCTTCGACCAGCAGATGCGGATCATGGCGCATGATCTCGCGGTCCTTGCAAGTGCCCGGTTCGGATTCGTCGGCATTCACGACGAGGTAATGTGGGCGCTCGCCCACCACCTTGGGCATGAAGCTCCACTTCAAGCCGGTGGGGAAGCCAGCGCCGCCACGGCCACGCAGGCCGGATGCCTTCATTTCATTGACGATCCAATCCCTGCCCTTGTCGATGAAGGACTTGGTATCGACCCAGCAGCCGCGTTGCTTGGCGCCTTCGATGCCCCAATCGTGGAGGCCATAGAGATTGGTGAAGATGCGGTCTTTATCAGCAAGCATGGCTTACTTCTTTCCTTTGGGCTTCTCGCCCACGTCATTATCGGGGCGCCAGCCCTTGGCCAGTTTCTTGGCTTGCGGCACCCAATCGTCACGGCGGATGCGGCCATGGAAGCCCTTGAGCAACGCATCGACGTGATCAATGTCTGCCGACTTCCACGAGGCCACCTGGTCAAAATGCCAGACGCCCACTTTGTTGAGCAGTTTTTCGAAGGATGGGCCGACGCCCCAGATCAACTTCAAATCATCGGCCTTGCCGCGCGGCTTTTTCAGAAGTTCTGGGCCAGCGGATTTTACCGGGGCGGCCTTCTTGGCCGGAGCCACCTTCTTTGCCGGAGCTTTGGCTGCAGGCACATCAGCCACTTTCGCCACGCGGGTGACGGCGGGTGCGTTGGGAGCCGGTGCCGGAGCAACGGGGGCTGATACAGCTGCCGGTGCTGCGGGCGCAGATGATGCTGCGGCGGGTGCGGGTGCTGGGGCCGGAGCAGCGGGCGCTGGCGCAGCGGCAGCAGGTGCTGCCGGCGGCGGCGGCGGTGGAGCTTCGACGCGCTTGAAGGTGCGCTGCTTGCCGTAGAGAGCCTTATCCGTCAGCGACGTTGCCCCGGTGATCGCCATCGAGAAATGGCGGCCATTCTGCGGGCCCGGAGTTACAGCGCGGCCAGCGGCGAAATCATCGATGATCTTTTCGAGCGATTGCGGTGTCAGGTCTTCATAGGTGTCCTTGAACACCTGCATCATCGGCGCATTCACGCATGAGCCGAGGCATTCCACCTCTTCCCAGCTCATCGTGCCATCGGCATTCAAATGATGCGGATCGTGATGAATCTTGCGCTGGCAAACAGCGATCAAATCTTCCGCGCCGCGCAGCTGACAAGGCGTTGTTCCGCACACTTGAAAGTGCGCCTTGCGGCCCACTGGCGAGAGATGGAACATCGTATAGAAGGTGGCCACTTCGAGCACGCGGATGAAGCTCATCTCGAGCATCTTGCCCACATATTCGATGCAGGGTTTCGACACCCAGCCTTCCTGCTCCTGGGCGCGCCAGAGCAGCTGGATCACCGCAGAGGCTTGCTTGCCGGGCGGGAATTTGGCCACGGTCTTGCGGGCCCAGGATTGATTTTCCGGGCTGAACATGAAGTTTGCGGGTTGAACCGGATCTAGACGACGAACACTCACCGGTCCACCTCACCAAACACGATATCGAGAGAGCCGAGCACGGCGGTCACGTCGGCCAGCTGGTGGCCACGGCACAGGAAATCCATGGCCTGCAAATGCGCAAAGCCGGGCGCACGCAAGCGGCAGCGGTAAGGCTTGTTCGATCCATCGGACACCAGATAGACACCAAACTCGCCCTTGGGCGCTTCCACGGCGGCGTAAACCTCACCCGCAGGAACCTTGTAGCCCTCGGTGTAAAGCTTGAAATGATGGATCAGGCTTTCCATCGAGCGTTTCATTTCCGGCCGCTTGGGCGGTACCACCTTGCCGTCAACCGACGAGATCGGCCCCTGCCCTTCGGGTGCTGACAGCTTGGCCACGCACTGCTTCATGATCTTCAGCGATTCACGCATTTCCTGCATGCGGATCAGGTAGCGGTCGTAATTATCGCCATTCTTGCCAATCGGAATGTCGAAATCCATTTCAGCATAGCATTCGTAAGGCTGCGATTTGCGCAGGTCCCAGGCAGCACCTGAGCCGCGCACCATTACGCCGGAAAAGCCGTGAGCAAAGGCGTCATCCAGCGAAACAATGCCGATATCCACATTGCGCTGCTTGAAGATGCGATTGTCGGTCAGCAGCGTTTCAATATCATCAATGGCCTTGGTATTGGCTTCGCAATAATGGCCGATGTCATCGATTAGTTTTTGCGGCAGGTCCTGATGCACACCACCGGGGCGAATATAGGCCGCATGCATGCGCGAGCCAGAAGCGCGCTCATAAAATACCATCAGCTTTTCGCGTTCTTCAAAGCCCCAGAGGATCGGGGTCAGCGCACCAACGTCCAGCGCCTGGGTCAGAATGTTCATCTGATGCGACATCAGGCGCCCAATTTCGCAATAGAGCACGCGGATTAGCTGCGCACGCCGGGGTACGGTGATGCCCAGCAGTTTTTCCACCGCCAAAGCAAAGGCGTGCTCCTGGTTCATCGGCGCGCAATAATCGAGCCGGTCGAAATAAGGCACAGCCTGCAGATAGGTTTTCTGTTCGATCAGTTTTTCGGTGCCGCGGTGAAGAAGGCCGATATGCGGATCAACGCGGGTGATAATTTCACCGTCAAGCTCCAGCACCATGCGCAACACGCCGTGCGCGGCCGGATGCTGGGGCCCGAAGTTAAGCGTGAAATTACGGAGGGTCTGTTCAGCCATTGGAGCGGAGCTCCAAAGCGAATAGCGAATAGCGAATAGCGAATAGATAGTTCATCATTTTTCCTGGATCGACCTGATGAGCGAACGAAGCATTTTCCCGATCTCGTCGCATTTCGATAGTGCGAGTGAAAGCTGCGATACCTTTCCCAAACCGACGCGCTGACAAATGATCAAATGAGTTTCGGTTTCCTTCAACGAACCTTGGGCCGCGCGTAGAAATTGAACAAAAAGCGGCGACGTTTCCCGTCCGTGCCCCTCTGCTATATTGGCTGCGATTGACACGGATGCGCGTCTGATCTGCGAGGTCATTCCGAAGATTTCGGATTTGGGAAAATCGCCCGTCAATGCGTAACAGGTTTCCGCAAGGTCCATGGCAAGTTGCCAGACCTTCAGATCCCGGTACGAGTTGATTTTGTTTTCCGTCAAACATTTTCCCTATTCGCTATTCGCTACGCACTATTCGCTTACTGCTTCGCCTTCTCATCGCCGGGCAGGATGTATTCCGTACCTTCCCAGGGTGAGAGGTAATCGAACTGGCGCATTTCCTGGACCAGCTTCACTGGTTCATAGACAACGCGCTTTTTTTCGTCGTCGTAGCGTACTTCAACATGGCCAGTGACGGGGAAGTCCTTGCGCAGCGGATGGCCGGAGAAACCATAATCCGTCAGGATGCGGCGCAAATCGGGATGGTCGGTGAATGCCACGCCGTAAAGGTCAAACACTTCGCGCTCAAACCAATCAGCGGCCGGAAAGACTTCCACAGCGCTGGGCACATCGGTGGACTCATCCACCGCCACCTTGATGCGGACGCGCGCATTCGTGGTGGGGCTGAGCAAGTGGTAAACCACATCGAAGCGCTTTTCGCGTTCGGGATAATCAGCACCGCAGATATCAACGAATGAGACGAAGCGGAAATCCCCGTCGCTTTTCAACACACTGAGCACTTCAAGAATGCGCGACGGTTCGGCATGCACGGTCAATTCATCGAAGGCGATTACGCTGCCGGTGATGGCGTCGCCCAGTTTGGCCTGGATGGCAGAACCCAATGCAGAAAGATCAACAGTCATGGCTCTACCGCTCAATCGTGCCGGTGCGCCGAATCTTCTTCTGCAGCATCAGGATGCCGTAGAGCAGCGCCTCGGCGGTGGGCGGGCAGCCCGGAACATAGATATCGACGGGCACGATGCGGTCGCAGCCGCGCACCACCGAATAGGAATAGTGATAATAGCCACCGCCATTGGCGCAGGAGCCCATGGAGATCACGTAGCGCGGCTCCGGCATCTGGTCGTAAACCTTGCGCAGCGCCGGTGCCATCTTGTTGGTGAGCGTACCGGCCACAATCATCACATCCGACTGACGGGGCGAAGCGCGGGGTGCGAAACCGAATCGCTCCACGTCATAACGCGGCATCGAGGTGTGCATCATTTCAACTGCACAGCAGGCCAGACCAAAGGTCATCCACATCAGCGAACCGGTGCGGGCCCAGTTGATCAGATCATCAGTCGAAGTGACCAGGAAGCCCTTGTCCGCCAACTCGTTGTTGACGTCGCTGAAGAAGGCGCGCTGGGCCGGGGTTGCAGTTTCAATCAATCCCATTCGAGAGCACCTTTGCGCCATTCATAAATGAAACCCACGGTGAGGATTCCGAGGAAGACCATCATCGACCAGAAGCCAAAAACCCCGATTTTGCCGAGGCTGATGGCCCAGGGGAACAGGAAGGCCACTTCCAGATCGAAGATGATGAAGAGGATGGAAACGAGATAAAAACGCACATCGAATTTCATGCGCGCATCGTCGAAAGCGTCAAAGCCGCATTCATAGGCGGAGAGCTTTTCAGGGTCCGGAGATTTGAAGGCAACGACCAGTGGAGCA
Source organism: Aestuariivirga litoralis (assembly GCF_015714715.1). Taxonomy (NCBI): domain Bacteria; kingdom Pseudomonadati; phylum Pseudomonadota; class Alphaproteobacteria; order Hyphomicrobiales; family Aestuariivirgaceae; genus Aestuariivirga; species Aestuariivirga litoralis. The sequence goes on from NZ_WAHS01000001.1 coordinate 1,121,278, forward strand.
ATCATCAAAGCCAGTGCGATGACGCCGGCCAGCCCCATGAAAATCACGATGGGCAGATAGGAAAAAAGCAGGTCAGTCATGGTCCGCCTCGCGCGATTTGCGCCGTTATTCTTCTTCTCGCGGTGGTAGCGCAGCGCAGCATTTGAAGCAAGTAATAGCTTGCCGCAGGGCACTCCGGGGCATGGCTGCCAGCGGCTTAAAACCGATTGATTTACTCAGGTATTTGGATCGTGACTTTCCTGTTATATTCCGCTGGCCATATCCCGCACTTGCTGTGTAGCCTCAGGTCACTGGGGGCCAACGAGAAAGATGCAACATGAAGAAGATTCTGATCCTCGCCGCGCTCGCCTGTGCCTTCGGTGCCGGCACCGCGAATGCAGGTGCGATTGACGCCGCCACCATCAAATGTTCGGAACGCACGACGATCGCCAAGGAAGACCTGTCCTACATCCTGTTCTGGATGTACGGCTTTCTGAACGGCAAGGCTGACGACACCACCATTGACATCGACGGCTATACAAAAATCGCCGACAAGATCGTCAAGAAGTGTGATGAAAATCCGGATCTCGGATTGCTCACCGTCATGGGTGCGGTTCTCGAAGAGAAGTAATCGTTGGCAGGCGGTTTGCCGTGGATTTGAGAGCCGGGCACATATGGCGGAGCTCTGACATAATTTGCGGCTTTTCGGTTTTGGAAGAACTTCAAAGATATTTTGGCAAAGGCCGGGGGTAAGTTTCAGCTCGACCTCGCCAACGGGATCAAACGGCCGTTTGCGCTTGGCCATTGCTCGTCGGCGTGTGATTCAAAAGTAAGGGCCGGCGGATGTTTCCGCCGGCCCTGTCATAAGACTTGCGTCTTATTAGTAGCTGCTGCAGCCCGAGCCGGCGCAAGCAGATGCGTGACCGCCGCCACCAGCCGAAACGCCCCACTTCGAAACCTTGCCGTGGCCGCCGCCGCCTGCGTCAGCAGCGGAATTGCCAGTGGCACCAACGGCCGAAAGATTGCCGCCAGCGGCAGTCGATTCATGATGTTCGCTGCTGGCGTAGCCGATCGATACGCTGACCGCACCGGCCGAGTTCGAAGAACCCTTGGCTTCGGAAGCGGTAGAAAGCATGGCAACGCTGGAAACGATGGCCAATGCTGCAACCGTAGACTTGATGAACAACTTCATATTAGTACTCCTGTACAGACTTACTTACTCGACTATTAGCCAGACCTCATTGCCCAGCTAATTCCTTTTGCCCCGCAAAAGCCCAGGGCAGACTTGAACCGGCGCGTGCCCATTGTATCGCGAAGAAAATTCGCGAACTTGGGCGTAGCGACGATCATTTTGTTGGCTCAACCCAATCACAACGCTCAAATTGCAGCTTTTTGCGATCGGGCCAGAAGTTTCGCGAGCATTGGGAGTTTTGCACCGTGGGAACATGTTCCACCATGGCAAAAGCCCATGCGCCACCTTGCACGCTGGAGAAACCTCCAGTTGGCATGGCAATCCTTGCGTCCGCCATCCCTCCAGATGCGGTAGCCAATCCACCAAACCAGGCGCTGGCAAAGGCCCAGGCCACGCGGGGGCTGGCAAATGCACCCGCAAAGGTGGCTGAAGAGAGAGCGACCTGAACGTTGCCATCTGCGAAAGCACCAACCTCGGAGGTCGATCCCGCAAAGGCAGCGGCCGTCTTGTCCGCCGTCATGGCGAAGCTGAAATTGCCCTCGGCATCGTAAGCGACTTCGTAGGCGTGACCGTTCATATTGCCGTCTTGCACGACGCCGTTCGGAACACTGGCGATACGATAGCCTCTCAACCCGGCCTGAGCTGCCGCATAGCCGCCGCTCGCTGATTCCGCATACGCGATCGTTTGGTGTTTGCTGCTAATGGCCGTGGCTTGGGAATGCCCGACATTAAGTGCCACAGCATTGGCGGATTGGGTCTGGGCCTGTCCAGCGACGATAACCGTTGCCTCAGCGTGAGCCCACAACCTGCCATTCTTGGATTTTGCTTCGGCTTTTGCAATCGCAATGCCCCCAACTCTGGTGCTGGAGCGGCGACTGTGCTGGCTGGATTCAGCTGCAGCCACAGAGACTGCGAAAGCTTTTGCAGATTGAGGCTTGGCCGTTGCGCCCGCCACTGAGCCGCCAGCGTAGCCACCCTTGGAGCTTCCATCCCCACCAGCTTTGGCAGATCCGCCATTGCCGCCGCCACTCTTGGCCGAATCGGCCAAAACGCTGGTGGGGGTGATTGCCCCAAGAGTAAACGCCAGCGCCGCTACCGCCGCTGACGTCTGCAGGCCTTTCAAGATATCAATTTGCTTACTCATGACACAACTCACTCACAAAGGGTTGGAGACCGGTTGTGAGAGGTAGCGCGGTTGCCGAATCGTGCTCGGCAGCAGATTCTGCCATCCATTCGGACTTGCAGAATAATGCGTAGCGTTCCCTAGCCTGTTTCCCAGCAGCGTTAGCAAACGCCAGCAGCCGCCAAAAGACAGACCCCGTTCGAAAATTGCTGATCAGTGCGGCATGCCAGCCTTGCTTTCAGCGATCCTCGTCAAGCCAAACAACCAGTCCGGACAGGTGTCCAGACGACAGTGCTCAAGTTCACGACTGGCTCGCTCACTCAGGTGAGCCTCAATCGCTAAAACAGGTCCGCATTTTTGCCGTTATCCCGGCCTCGGGTTTCGGCGCCCCCGCACAAGCGGCGGTGGCAGAAACGTACTCCACTCAATCGTAGGGCGGTTTCTTGGCGTTTATTTGTGCACAACCTGTGGATAAATGCAACACCTAATTAATACTTCATTGACAATGAGGTTAACAACTTGCGCGTTGAATTGTTTTGCACTTGCAATAAGCGCATTTTTGATATCGCGAATTCGAAGATATGTGGGAATTACCCATCCAATTCGATCAAAAATCAAATGCCGAATCGGCATGACAACGTCGCAATAGCCAGCAAGTCTGGCGAATGATTTTGGGAGGGAAAATGGCGCGAATGACGGGGCTCGAACCCGCGACCTTCGGCGTGACAGGCCGACGCTCTAACCAACTGAGCTACATCCGCGCAAAGACGTATCGTCGGGGCCGCACTTAGAGAACGCTCCCCGCCCTGTCAAGCCAATCTGCTTGATTGAAAAAGTGCGCTGGCCTGCTGGGCGGAATCGCCTGCGACCGCTAACAAGCGCCGATGGTTTACTTTGCCAACCGCGACCTCAACCGCATCTACAGCCATTCGCTGCTGCATGGGTTTGCCGAGAATATCGGCGGGGTTTTCATCTTCGTTTATTTGCTGCGCGCCGGCTTGAGCGTGCCGATGGTGTTGGTCACGGTCGCCGGACTTATTGGCTGCCGGTTGCTCCTCCGGCAAGCGGTGGTGCCCTTTGCCAAAATCTTTGGCGTGCGCAACGCCATGATGCTGGGCGCGGCCTTTATTGCCGGAAGTTTCGTAGCGTTGGCTTACGTCGATGGGATTGATGCCCGGCTGATGATGTTCATGCTTCTGGCCGCCTTCGGCGAAGCGTTTTACTGGACCAGCTTTCATGCCACGGTGGCAAGCCTGGGGGATTCCCACGCGCGCGGTGCGCAGGCCAGCGCTATCCAACTGGTTTATGCGCTCACCAGCGTGGTGGGGCCTATTGCCGGCGGGTTTGCCCTTGCACTTCTTGGACCCAAGGCGGCCTTTTTCACGGCCGCCGCCATGCAAGTGCTTGCCATTATTCCCTGCGCCGGCCTTCCCCGCATGCCCGTGTCATCCACCCCCATGCTGCATCCTGAAGCCAGCCGCACGGCTGCCTTGGCTTACTTTGGAGACGGCATCCTGTCGTCCGGTAACGTGTTTTCCTGGTCGATGGCGCTGTTCATTACGCTGGGCGAGAAATTCCAGTCCTACGGCCTGGCGCAAGCGGCGGCGGCACTCGTGGGCGCAGGCATGGCCATTGCTCTCGGCCGGCTGATTGATGGCGGCCATCCAAAGCGCAGTGCCGCCATCGGCCTTGTCGCAATGACGGTTTCGGTGCTGTGCAAGGCCAGCCTGTTTTCAAGCCCAGTCTTTGTCTTCGTTGCCTTGGCCGCGGGCGCCATTGCGGCGCCGATTTACAGTTCGGCCTTCAATTCGCGGATCTATGACCTGGCCCAGGAATCAGGTGATGCCTTGCGTTTCCATGTGAGCGGCGAAGGCGGCTGGGATCTTGGCACATCACTCAGCTGTTTGGTTGGCGCTGCCCTGCTTTATGCGGGCTTCGGCTTTGCCACCACGATCAGCCTGGCGCTTATCGGCATCGTCATTGTCGGGCTGGTGATCAGGCGCAGCTATCAGGCGGCTGAGCCATCTTTGCGCAAATAGCGCGCCTGGCGGTTTTTGATTTCGACCTTCAAATCGATATCATTGTACCAGGCCACTTCATCGTTCTTACGCGTGCCCATTTCAAGATATTGTGCCGGCGCATCGCTCAGATTCTTGAGGCAGTGGCCGCTGTCGGGGCCGGTCTTGAAACCGGCGCACATGCCGGGCTTCAGCAGATGCTCGCCATCATCGGTTGCCAGCGTCAATTCGCCAGAGAGCACATAAATGAATTCTTCCTCGTTCTCATGCCAGTGGCGCTGGCTGGACCATGTGCCCGGAGGCAATGAGACGAGATTGACGCCAAATTGGCTGAGGCCAAACACATCACCGAGAATGTTCTTGGTCTTTGCCATGCAAACCGCATTGTGTGGTTCGGGATAGCGCGAGCCAGATCTCAGCGGCGCGTCAATGGCTGCCAAAAAGCGCGGCGGTTTTTGGCTCTGTGTCATTCTTGCCCTCAATCTGGTTGATGGCGTCAACCACCGCATCAAAAGTAAGCAATGTCGACGCGTGGCGCGCTTTGAATTCGCGCACCGGAAGCAGCGCTTCCAGGTCTGCCCATTTGCCGGTTGGAGATGCGCCCTGCTCTTTCAACATTTTGTACATCTCGCCTCGCACGGCGCGCAGTTCATCCGCGGTTGAACCCACCACATGGCGCGCCATGATGGAACTCGACGCCTGACCCAAAGCGCAGGCCTTCACGTCATGACCAAAGCCGGTGACCACGCCGTCCTTCATTTCCAAATCGATCGTCACCTTGGAGCCGCAGAGTTTGGAATGGGCCACTGCCGTCGCGTCGGGATGGGCAAGCCGGGCCAGCAGCGGGATGTTTGCGGCAAAGGCCAGAATTTTGCGATTATAGATTTCGTCAATCATCGATTTGGGGCTTCGTTCGAAAGCTGATATGGGAAAAGCATATCACGCTTTCAACTTGAAAAGGCATGCCAAATGTCCGACTCAGATGCTGACAAAACGCTGGAGCTTCAGCCCCGCTTTGACGCCAACGGCCTGATCAGTGCCATCATCCAGGATGCCGCCGACGGCACCGTGCTGATGTTCGCCCATATGAATGCCGAAGCCTTCGCCCGCACCCGCGAGAGCGGGCGCATCCATTTTTTCAGCCGCTCGCGCCAGAAGCTGTGGATGAAAGGCGAAAGTTCAGGCGAGACCTTTGCGGTGGTCGACCTTCTGATCGATTGCGACCAGGACTGCCTGCTGATCAAGGTGAAACCGGAAGGCAAGGGCAATGCCTGCCATACCGGGCGGCACAGTTGCTTTTATCGGCAGGTCAAGACTGATGGGCTGGAGATGGTGGGTTAGCTCACCACGGCGGCTTGTTGCAGGTTTTGGGCGTATCAGCTGACCACGTCGCTGTCGCGGGGATCAGTTTTACCGGGTATTCATTGCCATCGAAACGCATTGTGCCTGCGTCTTCGACCTTCACCAGAGGTGCAATCAATTCCACTGTGTGTTTCACAGCATCGGTATCGACGACCAGATATTGATCATGGCCCTTGGCGGTGACGGCGCTCAGCATGGCGGGCTGCATGCAATCATCACCGAAGGTGATCTTGGCCGCGTATTTGCCGAGGTAATAATAAATCGACCCTGTCACCATGTCAGACCAGACGCGGGCGTCAGCCTTGAGCATAGCGGGCGGCGCACTGGCCTCATACGTTCTGGGCTGCAGCATTGCTAGGCGTGCGACGTCGATCACGGCGAGGACGGCCAATGCTGCGGCCCCCATGCGCTTCGGCCACGGGCTGGCCGCGCCGGCGGGCTGAGACACGAGATCGAAGAAGATCAGGAACAACGCAAAGCAGGCCGCGGGCACCTGGTAGTAATCAATGCGCACCCAATGCGTCATGAAGAATACGAAGGCCGCTAGTAACTGCAGGCCTGCTGCGATGGCCAGGCGGTAGGCGCTGAATGGTGCGCGCTGCCAGCGCAGCATGACCAGGCGCACGATCACCGCGATGAAGGCGGTGCAAAGCAGCGGACCAGAGAACGCGTCCATAAAATAATACCGGCCATGGTGATAGAACATGATCGGCACGAAGAAAGGCGCGCTGGCATCGATGTTGTTATAAGTTGTGTGGAGTGGGCTTCCAGCATTGATCGTGTTGGAAACCAACAGCGGCGCCAGCCCGAGCAACAGGCCAACGCCACCGGCAAGCGCGGCCTTCACCTTGTTAAATACACCACCGGGCATCACCAGCGCCAGGAAGATCACCGCCAGCACGATCAGTCCATTGGCGATGCGGGTTCCCGCGAGCAGGCCTGCCAACAGGCCCAAGACAACGCAGACAAGAATGCGCAAGCCGCTCTCACTCCGCAACAGCTTGGCGGACAGAACGGCCATGAATGCCACAAGCGCAATCGAACAAGGAACCGAAACCGAGTGGATCATACCGTAGTGGATCAGCGTGCGGTAGATCACGGCAAGGAAGCCCGCACCCGCAATTGCGGCACACCAGCTCAACCGCCCTGCCTTGATCACCGGCCACATGAAACATGCGCCAATCACCGCCATAAGAGCGACATAGAGCCCCGGCCCTGCCCAAGGTTCAGGCAGCAGCGACAGGAAAAATCCGGAGATGGGCGGATATTGCAGGATCACCGCATCGGCATCGCGGTCCCAGTGGTGGCATTGCGGCGCCACGATTTCGCGGCCATCAGCGGGCGCGATGAATATCTCCTTGGCGATGCCGATAAGTTCGGCGGCTTCAGGGTCTCTCACCCGCGTATCAAGTCCCGACACATAGCCCTGGTGACGGAACAGCTCTGCCTGACGCAGATAACCGAACTGGTCGCAGCCATAGGCCTTGATATCGGCCTGGCCGGAAATGGCCCAGGTGACCAGGCCCAACGCCGCCACCAGAAACAAAGCAAGCGGCAAAAGATTGGATTTAATTTCTTGCTTCATGTTCCCCGCATCATCAAAGCACGCAGATGATGCGGGCCCTGCCCGCCTGCTAATAGAGAAGAAGCTTCAGGGCAACTGCTTATGCAGCCCCGGCGATGTATGCCTTCATGTCGGCCGCATCGCGTTCGATTTCCTCGATGCGGAATTTCACCACATCGCCGATTGAAATCATGCCGGTCAGCTTGCCATTGGTCACCACCGGCAGATGGCGGATGCGGTGTTGAGTCATCAAGGCCATGAGCGCTGATTCATTGTCATGTTCGGCGCAGGATTTGACACCTCGGGTCATGATGGCGGAGACCGGCTTGGCCAGCGCGGCCGCACCCTCGTCAGCAACGGCGCGCACAATGTCACGTTCGCTGACGATGCCTTCGATGGCGCCAGCAGCACCCAGAATCACAATCGCACCGATGCGTTTTTCCGCCAGGGTTTTGGCCACCGCCTTCACGGCGTCGGATGGGGCTGCGGTGATGACATCACGGCCCTTCTGCTTCAGGATATGGGCGACACTCATGCTTTTCCTCCACATGACAACGATAACGTCAGTGGCGCGCTTGGGAGGTTGAGGCCACCTTCTGGCCACCACGCAACGTGACGTGGAATAACACGTTTAATGCAGCGTGTGAACGGGCTTGCGCTTCACGCCAGCGGCCAGCAGATAAAATGTCACCAAACCGACCGCAAAACCTCCCAAATGGGCATCCCAGGCCACCACCTGCTTCTCGAGCAGCGCCTGCCCGGTGAGGAATTGCGAAGATGCCGTGAGCAGCGTGAGGCCCAGCCACATGATGGTGAAGGTGAGCGCGCGCCGGTCCTTCAGGATCTGCAGCGGCTTCAGGGGGCGGATGTGATCTGGCCCGTAGAGTTCATCATGCCGGCCGTACATCAGCGGGATAGCTCCGGCCAGAAGGCCCGATACACCGGCTGAAATGCCGACCAGGATGAAATCCTGGCCCCAATGCACAATCAGCGTGACCACAGCGCCCCCAATGATCGACACGGCGAGCAGCGCCAGATAACGCCAATTGCCCAGATGGGCGTGCACCGGTTTTGAGAAGATCGCCAGCCACAGACTGTTGGTGCCTACATGCATCCAGTCGGCATGCAGGAGGCCGTAGGTCAGCATGCTCCACCAGGCAGAACCGGGATACTGCGGAAAAGGAGCAGGCCCGAAGCGCGCCGGGATGAAGGCGAAATTATAGGCGGCGAAAGCCTGCCAGTGCGGCCCACCCATTTGAATCACCAGATGGATCAGCAGCAACACGGCGATGATGGCCCAGACCACCACCGGAAGGTTAATGGCGGGCTCCCTGGCACTGGCTCCGTAGGGCTGCTCACCCGGCTTCATTTGGCTTTCGTTATCCAATCCTGCGCTCCGACTCGCTTGGTCCACCGGCTGGCACAGCGTGTGCAACGGCATGGGCCAAGATACAAATTTGGGACAGAACCTGTCCCGCACAGAGGTTACGCCATGCTGCCCAATGACCGCAACGATATCGAGCAGGCCGGAATTCGGATGATCCATCCGGGCAGCCGCCAGCTGTTCCGCTATTGGGAGGCCTTGCGCGCTGAACGGCCCTGCCCGACCCGTGATGAGATTGAATTGGCGAAGATTTCCAATATCTTGCCTAGTATTACCGTTTTAGATGAAGAAAGCCGTGGGCATTGGCGCCACCGCATGGCAGGCAGCGCTGTGTGCGAATTGCTGTGTGAGCAGGTGACTGGCCGTGATGCCCTGAAGGGGTTTGATCATTCCGCCCATGACGTCATGGTCCGGTTGCTCGAAACATCCATTGCCAAGCTGCAGCCCGCCATCGTTCGTCTGCGCCTGATCGGCCAACACCATGTGACCCCGGCGGAATTGCTGGTGCTTCCGGTTCTGGACACGCGCAAAAACGCGGTTCAGCTGTTTTCCGGCCTGTTTGGCTTCAATACAGAACTGATAGTAAGTGGCGCGCCCCTCGTCCGCCGTGAGCTGCTTTCAGCCCGCCTGATCTGGACAGAACATGGCACAGCACCTGCCAGTGATATTGCCCCACATTTGCGTGTCATCGACGGCGGCTTGGCGCGGTCCAGCCATTAACGGCAAATTAAGTAGCTCAGCGTTAATTTAAAGGCTTGTTTACAACTTTAACGTTGGCCGCCACGCAAGCGTGCGCAGCTGAGGGCCTTCCGCCATGAGCCTGATAGAAACCACCCGACTCGATTCCGCATCACAGACGAACCTGTTGACGGCCCGTTTCATGCTGCCGGACCAGAGTGAACACGTCTGCCAGGTCCGCGATCTCACTCTTGAAGGCGCAACTTTTCTCGCTGATGTGGTCCCAGAAGCGGGCCAGATTGTCATTGCCTATATCGAAGAATTGGGGCGCATCGAAGCCGTTACGGGAGAAGCCACGCACCATGGTTTTACCGTGCTCTATGCCCTGAAGGGAGCGCGGCTGGAACGCTTGCAGCAGCGCATCGAATGGCTGCAACAACGCAGCTCTGGTGACCGATCGGATCAGCGCCGCCATACGCGCTTTGAACCGGTTGACCGTGCTTTGCATCTGACCTTGCCGGATGGACGCGTCTATCCTTGCGAAGTCATCGACATTTCAACATCGGGTGCTGGCGTCAAGACCGACATTATGCCCTCGATCGGCACGCAATTGATGCTCGGAAAAATGCGTGGCCGCGTGGTGCGCTATCTCGATGAAGGCATTGCGATCGAATTCATGAAGCAGCTTGATTCATCGCAGCTGCCCGCCGTGACCGGCCGGGCGGCGCACTGACGCCCTAAAGATCGTGCACATCCACCACGCCGTGAATGGCTTTTATGGCGCCCTTCACTTGTGGCGTAATCGCAAATCTTGAGCCCAGGCTGATTTCAATCTCACGGCCACTCTCTGTCATCAGTGTGAGTGTGGCCGGTGCTTTGCCGCCCGGCTGAAGGCGTTTGGCAATCGAGTCCACCGCGCTCGCATCGCGCACGAAAATCTTGATGCCCTGCACTACGGCGGCTGCGGCCTTGTCTAGGGGTTCCATCCCTTGCAGGCTCATGCGCACTTCTTCGCCATTCACCTCGGCTTCGACGCGGATGACGACGGCCCTGCCCGGTTCCAGCTGGTCACGCAGATTGACCAGCGTGTCGGAGAAGACGATGGTTTCATATTGGCCAGTGGGATCAGAGAATCCGACAAAGGCGAATTTGTTGCCGGATTTGGAGCGGCGTTCCTGACGATAGGTGATGGTGCCTGCGAGCTTGCCCGCAGTAGCGCCCTTCAAAACTTTCTCGCGGAACACGGCAATGGATTCTGCGCCGATGCGCGCCAAAGGCTTGGCATATTCATCCAGCGGGTGGCCGGAAAGATAAAAGCCCACGGCATCGAATTCATGGCCAAGGCGTTCCATCGGCAACCACGCATCACGGCGCGGCAACACAATGTCATCCTGCGCCGAAGCCAGCGCGCCGAACATATCGATCTCGCCTGCAGCAGCCTCGCTGGCCGTGCGGTTGGCGACGCCGATGATCGTATCCGTGCCTTCCAACACTTGCGCGCGGTTGGGGTTCAAAACATCGAACGCACCTGCCTTGACCAGGCTTTCCAACGCACGGCGGTTCAGGGCCTTGGCATCCACACGGCGCGAGAAATCGGAGAGCGACTTGAAGGGACCACCCTCGTCGCGCGTTTTCACAATCTCGGCAACAGCACCCGCGCCCACATTTTTCAGCGCCGCCATGGAATAGAGAATGGCGCCGTCCTTCACGGCGAAATCCACACCACCGGCATTCACCGAAGGCGGCAGCACCTTGATGCCGAGGCGCTGGGCCTCTCGGCGGAACAGCATCAGTTTATCGGTATTGCCAAGATCGAGCGTCATCGAGGCGGCCAGGAATTCCGCGGGGTGGTTCGATTTCAGGTAAGCCGTTTGATAGCTGATATAGGCGTAAGGGGCAGAGTGCGATTTGTTGAAGCCATACTCGGCGAACTTCGCGCAGGCATCAAAGGTGGCCTTGGCAATATCTTCAGGAATGTTGTTGGCGAGCGCACCCTTCATGAAGTTTTCGCGCTGGGCATCCATCTCCGACTTGATCTTCTTACCCATGGCGCGGCGCAGAAGATCGGCCTGGGCCAGTGTGTAGCCTGCCATGTCACGCGCGGCCTGCTGCACCTGCTCCTGATAGGTGATGACGCCGAAGGTTTCCTTCAGGATCGGCTCCAGCACCGGGTGCAGATACTCCACCTTCTCCTTGCCCAGCTTGCGGGCGCAATAAGTCGGGATGTTCGCCATCGGGCCCGGACGGTAGAGCGCCACAAGGGCGATCAAATCTTCCAGCCGGTCGGCGCGCATGGCGCGCACAGCGTCCTTCATGCCTGCGCTTTCCAGTTGGAACACGCCCACTGTTTCACCCTGGGCCAGCATGGCAAAGGTGGCTGCATCATCGAGCGGGATTTTGCCTGCATCAAAATCCGGGATGCGCTTACGGATCAGCTTTTGTGCCTTGTCGATCACTGTAAGAGTCTTGAGGCCGAGGAAGTCGAACTTCACCAAGCCGGCCTTCTCAACATATTTCATGTTGAATTGCGTTGCCGGCAGGCTGGAACGCGGATCGCGGTAAAGCGGCACCAATTCGGTCAGCGGCCTGTCACCGATCACGATGCCAGCGGCGTGAGTGGAGGCGTTGCGGTAGAGGCCTTCAAGTTTTAGGGCAATATCGAACAGCGCCTTCACATTGGGTTCGCGCTCTTGTTCCTCCGCCAGGCGCGGCTCCATGTCGATGGCCTGTTGCAGCGAAATAGGATTGGCCGGATTGTTGGGGATCATCTGCGACAGGCGGTTCACCTGGCCATAAGGCAATTGCAGCACTCGCCCCACATCGCGGGTGACCATGCGAGATTGCAATTTGCCGAAGGTGATGATCTGTGCCACGCGGTCCGCGCCATAGCGTTGCTGCACATAGGTGATCACTTCGTCACGTCTATCCTGGCAGAAGTCCACGTCGAAGTCAGGCATGGACACGCGGTCTGGATTGAGGAAGCGCTCGAACAGAAGGCCGAAGCGCAGCGGGTCCAGATCGGTGATGGTGAGCGAATAGGCCACCAGCGAGCCGGCACCCGAGCCACGGCCCGGGCCTACCGGAATTGACTGGGCTTTGGCCCATTTGATGAAATCAGCCACGATCAGGAAGTAGCCGGGATATTGCATCTTGATGATGACGCTGAGCTCAAAATCCAGGCGCTTGTCATAATCTTCGCGGGTGAAGCCCGGCGCCAAGCCAGTGGTGGCGAGGCGCATGTTGAGGCCATCCATGGCTTCACGGCGCAGCATATCCGCTTCATCGCCTTCGGCATAGCGCGGCAGGATGGGTTTGCGGCCCTTCACCCAGAAGGCGCAACGTCGAGCAATCTCGATGGTGTTTTCAACCGCCTCGGGCACATCAGCGAACAACGCCGCCATGTCCTGCTGGCTTTTGAAGTAATGTTCCGGCGTCATATGGCGGCGGTTCTGCTCGCTGAGCACTTCACCTTCGGCGATGCAGATCAGCGCGTCATGCGCGGCATAATCATCCGGCGTTGCGAAATAGCACTCATTGGTGGCGACTAACGGCAGATCATTTTCATAGGCCAGTTCGATGAGTGCTGCTTCGCTGGCGCGCTCGGCCTCCATGCCGTGGCGCTGCAATTCGACATATAGGTTGGTGCCGAATGCGGATTTCAGCTTGGCGAGAATTTCCTCAGCCTTGCCGCGCTGGCCGTTCGTTAGCGCCTGACTGACTGGGCCAGTGCTGCCGCCGGTGAGGCAGATTAGGCCCGCAGAATGCGCGGCCAGATTGGCAAAGCTTACATGCGGCTCAGCATTATCGGCGACATCGAGGAACGCCGAGGAGGAGAGCTTCATCAGGTTCAGATAGCCCTGCTCGTCCTTGGCCAGAAGGACGAGTGAGGGAAAGCGCCTGATTCCTGCGTCCTGCTGAAAGCGGTTCTGGTCCTTGGCCTCGGCGGCGCAATCCACCTTGAGATCAAGACCGATGATCGGCTGGATGCCTTTTTCAGACAGAGCTTCGGAAAATTCCAACGCGCCGAAGAGATTGTTGGAATCAGTAATGGCGAGGGCCGGCATCTTCGCTTCCTTGGCCAGCTTGGCCAAGAGCTTGACCTGCAATGCGCCTTCCGACAGCGAGAAGGCAGAATGGTTGCGGAGGTGAACGAAGAGAGGAGCGGGCATGGGTGGGAGATTACCCGGTTGAGATTGGTTTTAAAACCGCTGCTTCAGTTTCTCCGCACAATACAGGGGGCACCTGCCCCATTGAGCATCTGGCAGCGTTTCTCGGCAGCGGCGCGGCTATCTTCACCCAGCATCACATAGACCATGCGCCGTGTGCCGCGCGACAGGTTGCGCTTGCGCAGAACCATCGGATCACGATTGGCGAGTTCTGCGGGGAAGCGCAGCTTCAAGCGGCGGAACTGGCCGATGGCGCGCGCCTCGCTGAAGTTGACGGCCAGCAGCGCGCCCCAGGGTTGGCGGGGGGCGGAGGCAATGGGTGTTCCTGCGAGGTCTTGTTTGCGCAGGGCTAATGCTACGCAGTTCTTGTTGAAGTCGGCATCGGTGCCGACGGCGGGGATGACGAATGTGGCATCGGGTTTACGCCAATCGGTAGCCTCGTGGCCGGTGATGAAGGCCACATAGTCTCGGGTTTCGTATGGAAGGCCACCTTTGTCGGCCAGCCAATCGGTAATGCGCTTTTCACCTGCATTATAGGCGGCAGCTGCCAGGCCTATGTTTCCGAACTGTTTTTTGAGATCGGAGAGGTAAGCGGCGGAGGCTTTCACAGCCTCTACGGGATCGAACGGATTCTTCAGGCCGCGCTGAGCTGCGGTGCCTGGCATGAATTGCGCGATTCCTTGCGCGCCCTTGTCGGATACCACGTTGGGATCGAACAGGCTTTCGCGCCACAGAAGGCGCACGAAGAAGGATGGATCTATGCCATTGGCCTTGGCTTCGGCTTCCGCGCTGGTGCAGATTTGGGTGGCCAAATCGGAGCGATTTGGAGCTGAATTGGAGCTGGCTGTAGCAAACAGGCTGAGCGCCAAGGCGAGGAAACTAATCTTCCACCAGCGCGCCATTGGACAGCCTTACGACCCGGCTCATGCGCTGGGCGAAATCAAGATTGTGGGTGGCGACGAGTGCGCCGAGGCCCTCTTCGCGGATGAGGCGCACGAATTCCTGGTGCACCATTTCGCCGGTCGGTGGATCGAGGTTGCCGGTGGGCTCATCGGCCAGCAGCAACAGCGGCCGGTTGGCGATGGCGCGGGCGATGGCGACGCGCTGCTGCTCGCCACCTGAAAGCTCGGCCGGGCGGTGATGATGGCGATGGGCCATCTTGAGGCGCTCCAGCAATTCCATGGCGCGTTTGCGGGCGGCGGGCTTCGAAACCCCAGCGATCAGCTGCGGCATCATCACATTTTCAACGGCGGAGAATTCCGGCAGCAGATGATGGAACTGATAGACGAAGCCGATGCCGACGCGGCGCACGGCGGTGCGCGTCTTGTCATCCATGTCGGAACAGTTTTGCCCGGCGATGACGACCTGACCGCTGGTGGGCTTTTCGAGCAATCCAGCAATATGAAGCAGCGAGGATTTGCCGGCACCCGATTGGCCGATCAGCGCCACGATCTCACCGGGATTCACCACGAGGGAGAGATTGCGGAAAATCTCAAGGGCTGTTTCTCCTGTGCCATAGACGCGGGAGATTGATTGCAGCTCCAATGTGGACCGGAACTTCATTCGTAGCGCAGCGCTTCAACGGGATCGAGGCGGGCGGCCTTCCAGCTGGGATAAAGTGTCGCCAAGTAAGAAATCACCAGCGAGAACACGACGACATAGAAAGTCTCTGTATAGCTGATCTTCGCGGGCAACTGCGCCAGATAATAGAATTCCGGATTGAACGGGTCGACGCCCGAGAGCCACTGGATACCGCGGCGGATATTGTCGGCATTCCAGCATATGAGTACGCCGATGATCACGCCGGCGAACGTGCCCAGCGTTCCGATGGCTGCACCCGTAATGAAGAACACGCGCATCATCGCACCCTTGGTGGCACCCATGGTGCGCAGGATGGCGATGTTGGAACCCTTGTCCTTCACCAGCATGAACAGCCCCGAAATGATGTTAAGTGCTGCCACCATCACCACCAGCGAAAGCACCATGGTGACCACGTTGCGTTCCACGGCCAGCGCATTGAAGAAGGCCACGTTGCGGGCCTGCCAGGTTTGCACCAGCATGTCCGGCCCGGTTGCGGCCAGCATGGCGGCCACCTGTGACTGCACGAGATCAGGATCCTTCACCATCACCTGCAGCAGCGATGCGCCGGTGCGGGAGAAGAAATCATTGGCTTCGTCCAGCGGCAGAAAAATCACATTCTCATCGATATCCGACATGCCGGCCTTGAAAATGCCGACCACCGGATAAGTGCGCGAGGACGGCGTGTTGCCGATGGGCGTGTCGGGGCCATCGGGCGTGATGAGCGAAAAATTGGAACCAAGGATCAGACCGTGCTGCCGTGCCATGCCCTCGCCCACCAGCACGCCCTTGGCTTTCTCGAAACCCACCAAGGTCGGCTTGGTGTCGATATTGGGGTAATTGGTGAGCGCGGTTTTCAGGTCGCTATTGTTGATCTCGGTGAGTGAGAGCAAATCTTTCTCGCTCATGCCGCGCACCAGAGCGCCCGTTGAAGCACGCTGAGAGGATGCCAGCACCTGGCCCTCGACAATGGGGATGACGCTGGTGACACCTTGCACCTTGGCCACCTTGCCTGCAATCGCCTTATAATCCTGAACCGGCGTACCGTCAGAACGGAAAATCATGGCATGGCCAGTGGAACCCAGAATCTTGCCCAGCAATTCCTGATGGAAGCCATTGAACACCGACATGACGACAATCAGCGTGGCCACACCCAGCATGATCCCCAAAAAGGAGAACAGCGAAATGACCGAGATGAAGCCTTCCTTGCGGCGCGCGCGCAAATAGCGCAGCGCCAGCATCCACTCAAAGGGGGCAAAGGCTCTGGTACTGCCGGATGCGGATGCCATTCAGTGGATCACCCAGCCAGCTTCTCTACCACTTGGTCGAGCGGCACGTTTTCGCGTGCACCCGTCTTGCGGTGTTTGACTTCGGCAATGCCTTCCTTGAGGCCGCGTGGGCCGATGATCACCTGCCAAGGCAGACCGATCAAATCCATGGTGGCAAATTTGGCGCCGCCCGGCTGGGCACGGTCGTCATAGAGAACCTCAACGCCCTTGGCTTGCAGGGCCTTGTAGATTTTATCTGACGCGGCATCAGCCTCGGCATCGCCGGACTTGATGTTGATCAGGCCGACTTTGTAAGGAGCAACCGCTTCCGGCCAGATGATACCATCCTTGTCATGGCTGGCTTCGATGATGGCACCCACCAAGCGCGATACGCCGATGCCGTAAGAGCCCGATTGCAGAGTGACTTTCTTGCCGTCCTGGCCCTGCACTTCGCAGCCCAGCGGCAGCGAGTATTTGTCACCGAAGAAGAAAATGTGGCCCACTTCGATGCCGCGGCCGGTCATGCGGCGATCCGTGCCCACGCGCTTTTCATAGTCGGCAGCATCATGCATTTCGGATGTTGCGGCATACATCGAGGTGAACTTCTCGACGGTGCCGGCTACGGCCGCCACGTCATCAAAATCGATTTCGAAGTTGGTCCAATCAAAGTCATGGAAGCCCTTGTCGAAGAAAACTTCGCTTTCACCGGTTGGGGCGAGAATGAGGAACTCGTGGCTGTCCTTGCCGCCGATGGGGCCGGTTTCAGCGCGCATCGGCACGGCCTGCAGGCCCATGCGGGCGAAGGTCTTGAGGTAGCTCACGAACATCTTGTTGTAGGAATGCTGACCGGCCTCACGCGTGAGGTCGAAGCTGTAGGCGTCCTTCATCAGGAATTCGCGGCCACGCATCACGCCATAACGCGGGCGGACTTCATCGCGGAACTTCCACTGGATGTGATAGAGGTTGCGCGGCACGTCCTTGTAGCTCTGCACGCCGGAACGGAAAATGTCGGTGATCATTTCCTCGTTGGTGGGGCCGAACAGAAGGTCACGGTCTTGCCTGTCCTTGATGCGCAGCATTTCCTTGCCATAGGCGTCGTAACGGCCAGATTTGCGCCACAGGTCTGCTGATTGCAGTGTAGGCATCAGCACTTCAATCGCACCTGCCCTGTCCTGTTCTTCGCGCACGATCTGCTCGATCTTTTTCAAGACACGAAAGCCCATCGGTAGCCAGGAATAGCTGCCCGCCGCTTCCTGGCGCACCATGCCGGCACGCAACATCAATTTGTGCGATGCGATCTCGGCTTCCTTGGGATCATCCCTGAGGATCGGCATGAAATATTGGGACAGGCGCATTGAAGAATCTCGATGAAGTTCAAACTGGTCGCCCTTTTAGAGGCACATCTGCAAAAGATGAAGACTTTTGCGATGCAGCAAAATTAGCTGCATATTTTCCACTTGGCAGTCCGTCGCCGATATGTCACAAACGCGCGCATAGACCAGGGTCGATATGGGTCCAGGTTTAGGGAGGAGCTAGGCAGATCACGGAAAGTGACCGCCAAGCTGGCGACCAAGAAGCGCCAGTTAAAACGAGGAATCCAATTTAGCTGGCGGAGCTTTCGGGCTCCGCCAATTTTGCTTTTGGCCACAGCTTCTGGCCGAAATTGCTGACCAGAAGGCCCAGCACAATCAAAACCGCACCCGCGATTTCGAAACTGTCGAAACGCTCGCCGAAAACGACTGCCGCACTCAACACACCGAACAGCGGGATGAGCAGCGAGAACGGCGCCACCGTCGAGGCCGTGTAGTGGTTGAACAAATAATTCCAGCCCGCATAACCGAAGATGGTGGAAAGCACGACCAGATACAGCAGTGACAGGACAACCGTCAGGCTCGGATGGGTGAACACGGCCAGAGCTTGTGCATGGTCTTCAAAGAACCAGGACAGGATGAGCATGGGAATTGGCACGGCGAGGCCCGACCAGATGACGAAGGACGTCGTATTCTGCGGCCTTATCATTTTGGAAATGATGTTGGCAGCCGCCCAGCCCGCCGCAGCGGTGATGCAAAGGAGAAGCGGCAGAACCTGCGAACCCGTCCAGCGATCAAAAGCAATGGCGCCCATGCCAGCGAAGGCCACCAGGGAGCCCACAGTCTGCTGAGGCTTTGGCACTTCATTCATGATCATCCAGGCGAAGAAGATGGTAAAGAAGGCCTGCAATTGCATGACCAGCGAGGTGAGACCGGCAGGCAAGCCCAGCTTGATGGCGAGGAACAGGAACCCGAACTGCCCGATACCCAGCATCAGTCCAAAAGCTGCGACCCAGGAGAAGCTCTCCTTCGGTCTCGGGATAAAGAAGATCGCCGGAATGGCCGCGAAGAAAAACCGCAGCGCCGTCAGCATGAAAGGCGGCACTTCGTTCACCGCCAGTTTTATCGGAATGAAATTGAAGCCCCAGATCGCGGCAATCAGAATGGCGAGTGCTAAGTGGGCGGGTTTCATGAACTCTTCTTGGCGGTGACTTCGATTTCTATCTTCATGGCGGGGCTGGCCAGCCTGGCTTCAAACATGGTTGCCGCCGGTCTGATGTCGCCAAAGTATTTGCGCGTTACCGGCCAGCATTTTTCAAAGTCGGAAGCCTGCGGAAGCAAGTAATGCACACGGACAGTATCAGCAAGCGTGAAGCCCCCCTGCTCCAGCGCCTTGGCTATGTTCTTGAAGCATTGCTCAGCCTGCGCCACCACGTCATCCGAGATTTCCATCTTGTCGTAGTCATAGCCGGTGGTGCCGGAGACGAAGCACCAGTCACCATCGACTACGGCGCGGGAATAGCCGATGTCCTTCTCGAAAGTGGAGCCGGATGAAATGAGCTTTCTCATTTTGCTTTCTTTCGTGGTTTTGGCTTTGCGTCAGGTGGTGGTGCGGTTGGCTCCATAACGATGTGCAGAGGTGCAGGCGCTGCGGCGGGCGGCTGCATCGGGATGCCTTCACGCTGCAGCGCCTCCCAGATGGCGAAGGACACGGTGGAGCGGTAGCGCATCGCGTTCTCGATGCTTTCCACCCAGAAGCGCACGCTGAATTCGCAGGTTGAGGCACCGAAATTCCGCAGCAGGCATTCCGGTCCCTCGGGGACATTCAGCACGCCCTTCACACTGGATACGGCTTTCTGAACAATGTCGGGCACGCGGCGCAGATCGGAATCATAAGCGGTGGTGAAATTCACTTCGTAGCGCTGGCGGAAATCACGGTGCGTCCAGTTGATCACCCGGTTGGTGATGAACAGCGTGTTCGGCACCATGATATCCTTGCCGTCGAAGGTGGCCAGTGTCGAAGAGCGCATGTTGATCTCCTTCAGGGTGCCGCTTCGTCCATCATCGAGCTCAAGGAAATCACCCACTTCGAGCGAACGCTCCAGCAGGATCACGATGCCGGAGACAAAGTTGGAAGCGATCTGCTGCAAGCCAAAACCGAGGCCCACGCCGACTGCGCCAGAGAATACCGCGAAGACTGACAGATTGATGCCCAGCAAATTGAGCAGCAGGATGCCGGCGAAGCTGATGATCAGCACGTTGAAGCTTTTCGCCGCCAGTTCCTTGGTCTGGACATCGACATTCTTCTGCTGGCGGATGATGCGCTGGCCGGCATTCGACGAGACGCGGCCCAGCCAGAACAAAGCTCCGCCGAACAGCACGGCCTTCAGCACAGTGAGCAGCGAGATGCGGATATTGCCGGCCTCGAAAGCGGTGCCATCCATCCATTCAGAGATCAGCGGCATGAAGCCGAAGGCGTAGATCGTGGCCGCAGGGATGCCGATCCAACGCGCCGTGGCATTGAACATCGGATGCTGCACGAAGCGGTTGATCACCGCATAAAGCAGAATGATGGCTGCGCCCGTCAGTACCAGGCGCACGAACCAGGATGAACCGAACTGCTGGTCGCAGATCTGCGCTGCAAAGGCCAGCGCCACGATGCGCACGGCGGGCGTGATGAGGGTGCGCAGCGAGTGCAGCGTCTTGCGCAGTTTGAAAAGCCGGCCCTCCGTCGGTTCACGGGCGAAGACCGGCATCAGCTCGACCAGCACATACGAGATCAGCCGCCCGGCGATCATGGCGACGATGGCGGCAATCACCTGCGCGTAGAAATGCGGTGTCCTCAGCCAGCCCAGCCAAGTGGTCAGCAGGTCATTGATCTCGAGCTGCAGCTCACCGAATGTCGGAAAATCTAACATGGCTCAAAGTCGAGGGCGTCGCCCCAGTTCAGTTTTCGGGCCTGCTTGTAGGTGGCCTTGTCCCGGGAGGCAAATGTTTCGGTGGTGAGGCCTGCGGCGCTGCAAAGCGGCAGCGACACCGAGAATTTGGTGGCAAGCGGCGGGGCGATGATGCGGGCGCGCGGTGTGTTCACCGGGTGGCGTGAGACTGCAATCCACGAGAAGGATTCATCCTCGAAGGGCACGACGGCGGATTTGGCCTGCATATGCGCCCTGCTGCGCGCCAGGCGGGTTTTGAAATGGCACCAGTCGCCGCTTTCCATTGGGCAAGGATTAACGTGGGTGCATGGGCCAATGATGTGAGCGCCCGCCTTCAGGAGGGCCGCACGTACATGGCGGATGCGCGCGAAGCCTTGCGGCGTGCCGGGTTCGACGATGACCAGCACGTCTTGCGCTGCTTCCCAGAGGCCTAAGGCTGCAGCGGCAGCATCGTTCTCCGGCAGTTCAGCCATCACATAGGCCGCGACTACCATTTGCGCCTTGGAGGAATTGTTCTGCAAATTTGTTTGGGTGATCTTAGCCTGCAAGTTCAGCGCTGCCGTGAGTTCCGTTGCAGTGGCGGCGAAACGCGGATCGCGCTCTAGCAATTCTAAATCCGTCAGTGAGGGCCAGAAGCGCGTGGCGGACAGGCTGGCTGTGCCAGGCCCCGCGCCTATATCGAGAATGCTACGAGGCGCGTAATCCGGCATCAGTTCTGCCACGTAATTGAAGACGGAGGAGATCGCAGCATAGGTGGCCGGCATGCGCGCCACGAGATAGGCGGCAACATCGACGTTGGAAGAGCTTCGCCCTTGCACATAAGACGCGCTGAGCGAGGCCGCGTTTTCCCGCACTGCAACAGGCCCGGAACTTAAGGCTTGTGTGAGTGTTTCCACCGCACTGCGCAAATCGGATGGAAATTCAAAAGACATCGTGGTTGAGTGACAAGCGTCTCATTCCGCTTCATAAGGGCTGGGTTTGACATTGCGGCCTTAACACAGAGAGCGACGGTTTTCATGTTTGTTTCCTTCTTCCCGAATCCACGATTGTTCTTCAGCTCCGCCGCCGTCTGGGCGCTGGCTGCGGTGCTGCTGTGGTTCTTTGTGTTCAAAAATCTAGGTGCCACAATTGGCCTGCCCAATCCTGATCCGGCAGCTCCACCCTTGATCGGTGTACAGGTGTTCTGGTCCGCACCTTTCATCTGGTTTTACATTTACTACATCTTTGTGGTTGGCATCTTCGCTGCTGTTTGGCGCACGCTGAGCCCGCATCCATGGTTCTGGTGGTCGGTGCTGGGTGCTGCCCTGATCATGTTCGTCACCTACTTCCAGGTGGAAGTGAGTGTGGCCATCAACAACTGGTATGGGCCCTTCTACGACATGGTGCAGGCGGCGCTTTCCAAATCGCGGCCGGTGACGCTGGATGAATTCTTCGGCGGGCTGGCCAGCTTTGGCGGCATTGCCACATTGGCGGTGATCGTGGGCGTGCTGAACCGTTACTTCGTCAGTCACTGGATTTTCCGCTGGCGCACGGCGATGAATGAATTCTACATGTCGCACTGGTCCAAGCTGCGCTCCATCGAAGGTGCCGCACAGCGCGTGCAGGAAGACACGATGCGCTTTGCCAGCAACACCGAAGACCTGGGCGTGAGCTTTGTGAGTTCAGTGATGACGCTGATCGCCTTCCTCCCCGTGCTGCATGCATTGGAAGGCACGGTCACCGAGGTTCCAGTACTGGGCAGCATCCCCTACCCTCTGGTGACGGTCGCCATCCTCTGGTCGCTGGTTGGCACTGGCTTCCTTGCCTTGATCGGCATCAGGCTGCCTGGCCTGCAATTCAACAACCAGCGCGTCGAGGCCGCCTACCGCAAGGAACTGGTTTATGGCGAAGACCATGCCGACCGCGCCCAGCCGCAGACGGTGAAGGAACTGTTCGCCGATGTGCGGAAGAATTACTTCCGGCTCTATTTCAACTACATGTATTTCAACGTGGGCCGCATCATCTACCTGCAAACCGACAACATCTTCCCCTATATCGTTCTGTCGCTCACCATCGTGGCCGGCAAGATCACGCTGGGGCCGATGCAGCAGATCCTCAATGCCTTCGACCAGGTGCGCAGTTCGTTCCAATATCTGGTCAACAGCTGGACCGACATTGTGGAACTGATGTCGATCTTCAAGCGTCTGCGCGGGTTTGAAGCTACGATTGCCGGCCACCATGTGGTGCCGGTGGATGATGTGCATACGGAAAAAGTGGTTTGATCCAGGAGAACAGGTCGGAAACGAAATTTCGACCTGGTCTCACTTAGCCCTTGCAATTGGCTGAAATTACCCCTACATCCCGCCTATCGAGTTTCGGCCGGTTGGTTGGCTCCGCGCTGTTAAATGCAAGTGCATAAGCCCTTTAATTTCACCAAGACATCGATAGACCGTTCAAGTGCTTCAAAACGCTTGAACAAAGCACATATTGCATTTCGCAAGGAGTTACTATGCAAGGCACTGTAAAGTGGTTCAACGGCCAAAAAGGCTTTGGTTTCATTCAGCCTGAAGACGGCAGCACCGATGTGTTCGTTCACATCAGCGCCGTGGAACGCGCCGGCATGTCCGGTCTCAACGAAGGTCAGAAGGTTTCTTTTGATCTCGAAAAGGACCGTCGCACCGGCAAGCAATCCGCTGGCAACCTGAAGGCCCTCTAAGGCCGTAGGCAATTCTCCGATTCTGATGCGAGCCACGGATGTACTGGCGGTGTCGCGGATGAATTCCTTCATGAAGTCTATGCCATCAAGCTCGAGCTTGGTGGCATGGACAAAAAAATGGGGTCCCTTTCGGGGCCCTTTTTGATTCTGTAAGTCACTCAATCCATGTCGCGACGCATTGATCCAAGCTGGCTGGTTTTCAAGAGCGTTGAGAATGACGCACACGACAGATGTGTCGATCTTTTCAGCCGACCCGACGGTACATTCGGCTTTGAAGAATTTCGCCGAGATATTGAAGACCAAGGGGCGTGGACTCCGGTGAGCTATTTTTCCGGCCAAGCATTTCAATCCGAAAAGGATGCGTGGGCAGCAGCGTTGAAAACAGTGCGCTGGCTGTCTGCGTGAGTTGAGACTTGTGCTTACGCCTCCCCTAAGCTGATCGCGGCGATTCCCGTCCAACACCCGGATCAACATCTTGTTCCTTTCAGAATCCCTTGCCATTGGTGCTGCCATTGCCATCGCTCTCAGTGCGATGTTCACCGCAGCATTGCATAACCGCATTCCGCTGTTTCAGTTGGTCCGCTGGCAGCTCAGCGCTTCATTCGTTATGACGTCTATCGGTGCGACCCTGAATGGCGGCTGGGGCACGTTGGGGCATTGGCAGATCCTTGCTCTCATGGCTTCGGGCGTTGCGGGCATTGTTCTTGCCAGCACCACCTATTTCGCCACCATTTTGACGGTCGGCCCCCGGCTGACTGCCTTGCTGTTTTCGCTCACGTCACCCTTTGCGCTTTTCCTGGGCTATCTGGCTTTGGGTGAGACGATCGATCTGAAGCAAGGCTTCGGCATTGTGTTGATTCTCATCGGGCTTGCGGTGGCCGTGGGCCTTCCGTCACCGCATGCCGCACCCGATGCATTGGGCTCCGATGAAAACGCTCCAAAGCCCCTGCCTGTGGCCAAGGCTCGCCCATGGCTTGGCATCGGCTTGGGCGTGGTCACGGCCATTGGGCAGGCTTTGGGTACATTGCTGGCGCGGCCCGCCATGGCATCCGGCGTGGAACCTTTTGCGGCCATGTCGGTGCGGATAAGCCTTGC
This sequence comes from Aestuariivirga litoralis, assembly GCF_015714715.1. NCBI lineage: Bacteria > Pseudomonadati > Pseudomonadota > Alphaproteobacteria > Hyphomicrobiales > Aestuariivirgaceae > Aestuariivirga > Aestuariivirga litoralis. The sequence continues at coordinate 1,145,626 of NZ_WAHS01000001.1, forward strand.
GGTTGTATTCTTCTGGGCATTGGCGGCCCTGCCCCAAATTCGAAAGCAAGATGCAGCCTTCCGGGTGAAGGACTTCAGCATCATTGCGGCTTCCGCATTTTCGGGCACCACAGTTGGCATGGTGCTGCTTATGGCCGCGTTAAAGCTTGGCAATGTGGGTATTGTCTCCACGCTGTCTTCAATCACGCCCGTCGTCATCCTGCCAATGGTGTGGATCGTCAGCCGCAAAATGCCGTCCGCCATGGCCTGGTGCGGGGCCGTTCTCGCCGTGATCGGCACGGCAGTAATTAGCCTTAACTGAGCCGGCCCTTACGCCGCTCCCACAGCGCCACCAAAATTCCTGACCCCAAAATCAGCGCGATGCCGATGAAGGCATAAACATCTGGCAATTGCCGCCAGATGAGAAAGCTGAGGGCAATGGCCCATACCATCTGCGAGAATTCAAAGGGTGCCACAAAGCTGCTGTCGGCCAGTTGGTAAGCGTAAGTCATCAGCACCATGAGCACGCCGGTGCAGCAGCCTATCAAGGCCATGATCACGAAATCCCGGGCGCTGGGCCACAGCCAGCCACGGGTGAGATAATCAAGGCTGACATGCCCTGTCATATGCAGTTTGCCGGAGCCGAAAATCGCCGCCAGGATCACAGCGGCGGCGAGATACATGACGTTCTGCCAAAAGGCCACGGACACGGCATCGGTGGTGCGTGACAGCGGGCGCGTCAACACATTGCCTAGTGCATAGAAAAATGCGGCCAGCAACGCGAGGATGGCAATCGCCGCAAACAATGCTGTGCCGGGTTTCAGGATGAACAGCACGCCGATGAAGCCCACGGCCACGGCCAGCCAGCGGAAGGCGGGTACACGCTCATGGAAAAACAGTGCGGCCAGCGGCACGACCCAGAGCGGCATGGTGAAATACATGGCTACTGCTTCGGGATAATTCATCCCCGACAGTGCCAGATAAAACAGCACGCTGGCCATTGCGAGAAGCCCGCCGCGCAACAGCGCAAGTGGCAGATCAGGCACGGTCAGCGAACGAAGGCCGCGCCGGCTGACCACCACGAGAAGGATCATGCACAAGCCAATCGCACAGCGGATTGTTTGCATTTCGTGGAAGGGATAGGCGCCGCTGATCCATTTGATCCCCACATCCTGCAAGGTGGTGAGGCAACACGCGGCGCTGACGGCGAGGATGGCCCCTGCCCGCCGGTTCGGCAATGCGCCCGCCGGGATCACGCTGGAATTGCCGGACATGCGACCTCTTGAATGTGGATGGTGCGGGATGACGGACTCGAACCGCCGACATCTTCGGTGTAAACGAAGCGCTCTACCAACTGAGCTAATCCCGCAACTGGCGCGGAATTAGCGGCTTCACGGGTGCATTGCAAGCATGACGACGTTCCTCCCCAGCCTGCCGGTTTTCCTGGCCTATACGGCCGCGTCGATCCTGCTGTTTGCCACACCGGGGCCGGATATGAGCCTGTTTCTCTCGCGCACCATTTCATCCGGGCGGCGCGCGGGCATTGCCTCGGCCATGGGCTCCAATATGGGCTGCGTGGTGCATACGCTGCTGGCGGCGTTCGGCGTCTCTGCACTGATTGCCGCTTCACATACCGGCTTTCTGATTCTGAAAATCGTTGGCGCGGGCTATCTGCTATGGCTGGCGGTGGATGCGATCCGTCACGGATCCTCGCTCAACGTGGCGGCGCAGGGAAATGCCAAGGCCGATACGCTGCAGAGTTTCGGCATGGGCGTGCTGGTCAATATGACCAATCCGAAAGTGGTGATCTTCTTCATCACGTTCCTTCCTCAATTCATCACGGCGGGTGATCCGGATGTGCGCGGCAAGCTGCTGTTCTTCGGCCTGTACTTTGTGCTGCTGAACATACCGCTCAGCATCATCACCGTTTTGGTGGCGGAAAAGCTGGTGAACTGGCTGAAGGCGCGGCCACGCGTGCTGCGCGGCATCGATTTCACCTTTGCAGGCGTGTTTGCCCTATTCGCCCTGAAGATCGCCTTCACTGAGGGGCGGCATTGAGGGCTTGGGTCTGAAGGTTGCTGCAATCACACTGAAGGCACGGCCAATCGGCGTGAGCAAACTTCCAACTACTGTTTCCAACGCGTCGTCCTTGTGGCCGAGCCCGAAATCAAACTTCTCGCCTTTCTTGGGCACGTAAAGCGTGCCGAAAGCCCAATCCCAGACCGACAGGCAATAACCGAGATTGGTATCGAAATGCTGGGGGTTGGTGGAATGATGCACCTGGTGATGTGCGGGCGACTGGATGATCTTTCCGAGCAGGCCAGTGGCATAGAATGGCAGCTCCGAATGGCGCAGATGCAGAATGGTGTACCAGAAGGCCATCGAGATCAGATTGGCCTTCATCGGGTCAATCACCTGCGCCCCTGCTCCGAAATACCAAACCATTGGGCCCTGTACGAGGCAGGCCGCACCACTCATCAAGATGGGGAACAGCGCCAGCTCAATCGGGTGCTGGCGCCACTCGGTGAGCGGGGTGAGAACTTCGGCGGAGTGATGCACCTTGTGGAACTCCCACAAGAAGGGAATTTTGTGCATCATGAAATGCGAGAACCAGTAGCCGAATTCCACTGCGAGGAAGACGAGCAGCATGGTGATGCCGGTGATGATCCAGCTCGGACCAATGGGGGCTGGTGGTGCGCCGAAAGTGTCGTTCATGAACGCCACGGTACCAGCCACCGACAGAACGGTGGTGCCGCCGACCAGCAGAACTTGCAGCGCCAGATAATAGAGGCCGACGAAAAACATCTTGGCATCAAGCTTGGAGGATTCATGCGCCAGCAGGCGGCTGGGCAGAATGAGCTCTTTCATCCGGCGCAGGCTGACACGCGCACGGCCATTGATGAACATGTAAGCGATGATGCAGGTGGCAGCCGCGGTGACGTAAGTGGGCCAGTAATATTGCGAGTCTGGCTGGGTGACGTAATAGAATGGAAAAAGAAGATAAGCGAATGCCTGGCTCAGCCAATTCATCATGAAAAACCCCGGCCTGGAACATTCCAGACCGGGGTATTGAAAACCCTCGTGGTTAAGCGAAGATTAACGGAGCGCGAATTGCACTATCAATAGCAATTGCGGTGGGTCAGATCGCCATGGATCAGGCCGAGCGAACCGCCCGCACCTGCGCCAATGGCAGCGCCACCCACAGCGTAAGCAGCGCCATAGGCAATGCCTGCACCAATTCCACCCGTGGCAGCGCCGAGAACGGCACCCACGATGAGCAGCGGAACGCCTGGGCCGCCGTCACAGGCGTAATGGGCTTCTTTCCACTTATGCTTGGTTGAGGCTGCCGAAGCTTCCGGTGCAGCAGCGATCACGGTGCTGGCCAGCAGCGAAGCTGCCAATGCGATTTTGAAAACACGGTTCATGGTATCACTCCTTTATGGACTACCCTGTTGATGTTGCCAGGCGTTATCCAACGCCCAACAGGCCCTGAACCTAGCAACTCGTCATCTAACGCCGAAGCCAGGGCCATTGTTCCTGCAATGCTCATCCGCGTTCGAGGCTGGACTCACCCCGGCATTGCAGGCCCTATCATTGGGCCTCATACAGGGCAAAAACAAGGCTCAGCAGCCATGCGCAAAAAGAATGACTAAATCCTTGTTTCAAAAGGATTTAGCCACCTGAAAAATGTTAGAATTTGTTACAGATTGGACAGATTACATGTTTTCCATGCAATCATGAAAAGCGGACCAATAGACCTGCTTGGCTTTCTGGTTGCCGCTGGCGCCGCCGAGGATGGCACCGCCCACCGCACCCAAGGCAAGGCCAGTGATAATGTTGCTGCCAGCGCCATGGCCGGTGAGACCGCCGTAAAGGCCGCCTGCGCCGGCGCCGAGTGCGGCACCCGTGCCCACGCTGTTGCCTTGAGCATGACGGGCCTGTTGAGAGGCATAGGACTTGCAATACTGCTTCTTGGACATTGCCGAGGCATCGCCCACCGACAAGGCCAGTGTGCTGGCGGCAAGCAGGGCAGCAAGCGAGATTTTGAAAATGCGGTTCATGATGATGACTCCTTGTTGGTCTGTTGAACTTGAATGAGCTTGTAACAGCCCGAAGCTGAACCGAATATGAACCAGAACCAGTCCAATCAGGTCAATCTGGAAGGGAAACCATCCGCCCGCAAATCAGTTCCCACCTTATCTTCCAATAACTTGGCAATCTGTGTGGACTGGGCATGGCCGCCATAGGCTGCCTTGCCCTTGATGAACGTATCCTGGGTCAGTTTCGCCAAATCCAGCGGAACGCCGAAGTCCTCGCCGAACTTCATGGCGAAACCAAGGTCTTTCAAAGCGAGATCCATCGTGAAGGCAATGTCGTAACTGCCGTTTAGAATCAGTTGGCCTTCGGTTTCATGCACAAAGCTGGTGCCGCTGGAGGCCGTGATGGCCCGCCAGGATTGAGCCAGATCCAGCCCGCCGCGCTTGGCCAGCATCAAAGCTTCGGCATCGGCCACAAGATGAATGAAGGCCAGCATGTTGGTAATGACCTTGATAACGGCGGCTGAGCCCAGCGGCCCCATGAAGAACATGCGGTTGCCGATTTTTTCCAGCGCTGCCTTGTGTGTGTTGAACAGCGCCTCATCGCCGCCGACCAGAACGGTGATCTCGCCGCGCGCCGCCAAATGTACCCCCCCAGTGACGGGGGCTTCGAGAACTTTCAGGCCCTTCTGGGTAGCGAGTGCGCTTAGGCGCAATATATCGTCGCGGCCCAAAGTGGAATTTTCGATCCAGCACATGCCGGGTTTGGCGTGTTTCAGAATCTCGTCGAGCACCTTTTCGGAAATCACCGGTGACGGCAGGCAGGTGAAAACATGATCCACCTGCCCCACCAATTCGCCAATGGTGGCGGCGTGTTTGGCGCCAGCTTCCACATGACGAACTGCATTCTTCGGGTCGAGGTCATAGACGGTGACATCGAACCCACCGCGCACCAGGCTCATCGCCAGATGGCCACCAAGATTGCCGAGGCCGATATAGCCGTATCTCATTGTACGACCGTGTTGGTCATTTCGAGATGCAGCCTGTTGCCGGTGTAGGGATGGGCCAGAGCGACTTCCTCATTGAGATCGGAACCCATGCCCGGCTCGTTCGACGGGATCACATAGCCCTGCTCCCACTTGATCGGTTTGGTGAGCAGCTGGTTGTGGAATCCTTCGAAACGTTCAATCGATTCCAGAATGAGGAAGTTGGGCAGCGTCACAGCATATTGAATATTGGCCAGCGCTTCGAGTGGGCCGCAATAAAGATGCGGCGCGATCTGCGCGTAATGGGCTTCTGCCATGGCGGCGACCTTCTTTGCCTCCATCAGACCACCGATTCGGCCCAGAGACATTTGCAGGATGGACGCTGCGCGGTTTTCCAGGACGCGGGCGAATTCATACTTGGTGACCAAGCGCTCGCCCGTGGCGATCGGCACGGACGTGCTGCGCGCCACCAATGCCATCTCTTCCGGCATTTCCGGCGGGGTGGGTTCTTCGAACCACAGGGGGTTGAAAGGCTCCAGCACTTGCTTGGCAAAGCGGATGGCGCCGCCGGTGGTGAATTGGCCATGGGTGCCGAACAGCAAGTCAGCCTTATTGCCGACGGCTTCGCGGATGAGCTTACAGAATTTGCGGCACAGCTCCATCGACTCGAGCGAAGGCTGGCGCGGATCAAAAGCCGAATAAGGGGCCGCCGGGTCAAACTTGATGCCTGTGAAGCCGAGGCCTGCATAGTAAGCGGCGCGCTCGGCAGAGGCTTCGGCGTTCCAGTAGATCGAGCTGTCCTGGCCCTTGCTCACGTCGGGATAGATGTAGGTGTAGGAGCGCAACTTCTCATGCACCTTGCCACCCATGAGGTTGTAGACGGGCTGGCCCAAGGCCTTGCCCTTGATGTCCCACAAAGCCATTTCGAGGCCCGACATGACGCCCTGCAACGAAGCATCGGGGCGCTGCGTGTAGCCGGACGAATAGGCCTTGCGCCACATGCTTTCGAGATCAAACGGGCTGATGCCTTCAACATAGCGCCCGAATGTATCCTCGATCATCGCCGTCATGGCCTTGGGGCCGAACGTGTCGCAATAGACCTCGCCATAGCCTGAAATGCCGTTGTCAGTGGTCAGCTTCACGAACACGAAATACGCGCCGCCAAAATGGGGCGGCGGCGTCCCGACGATGAACACTTTCAGGTCTTTGATTTTCATGATTGCTCCCTCAACTTTGTGACAGCCTATTGCACCGCCAGTTGATCTGCAAACGCCGGTGGATTAGTTTTTTTCAACCATTGGTAACTTGCCAAACAAGGTGGAATTCCGCCACAGCAACATGATGCAAGGTGATTTTGATTTTATCGTTGTGGGCGCTGGTGCCGCAGGTTGCGCACTGGCCTACAAATTGACCGAGAACGGGCGTTACAAGGTGCTTCTGCTGGAAGCGGGCGGCAGTGACCGGCGGTTCTACATCACTATGCCGATGGGCTATGGCAAGACGTTCTATGATCCCAAGCTGAACTGGATGTATTCGGCTGAGGCTGATCCCGGCCTCAATGGCCAGGTGGACTACTGGCCGCGCGGCAAGGTGATTGGTGGCTCCAGCGCGATCAACGCCATGGTTTATGTGCGCGGCGATGCGTCTGACTACGAAGACTGGAAGGCCGCCGGTAACACGGGCTGGGGCTGGGATGATGTGTTGCCCGCCTACAAAGCGATGGAAGACTATGAGGGCGGCGGCGATCAATGGCGCGGGAGCGGTGGGCCGCTGTATATTTCTGCCAACAAAAATTACCTGCACTGGACCAACAAGCCGTTCCGCGAGGCCGCCATGGCGGCAGGCATGAAGTTGAATGCAGACTACAATGGTGCGGCACAGGAAGGTGTGGCGACGTCCTTCCAGCTGACCACGCAAGGCGGCATGCGCAATTCGGCCGCACGCGCTTTCCTGAAGCCGGCCCGCAAGCGTTCCAATCTCGCCGTGGTTTCGAATGCGCAAGTCACCCGCATTCTGTTTGAAGGCAAGCGCGCCGTTGGCGTGGAATACAAGCGAGGGGCTTCGCTGCTCACCGCCAAGGCGGGCCGTGAAGTGATCATCTCCGGCGGCACGGTGAACTCGCCCCAACTCCTGCAGCTTGCCGGCATCGGCGATGCCAAGCATCTCCAGGGTCTCGGCATTGATGTGCTGGTGGCCAACAACAATGTGGGCCGCAACCTGAAAGACCATCAAGGCATCAACTATACCTACCGGCTGAAAGTGCCGACGCTGAATGACAGCTTGCGCCCCTGGTACGGCAAGCTGTGGTTTGGCCTGCAATATCTTGCCACGCGCGGCGGCCCGCTATCGCTCAGCATCAACCAGGGCGGTGGTTTCTTCCGCACCAACGAAAAGCGTACACGCCCCAATATGCAACTTTACTACCAGGCGTTCTCGACGTTGATCCCGAAGAACAACGAACGGCCTATCCTCTCGCCCGATCCGTTCTCCGGCATGTCGTTGGGCTTGTCGAACTGTAGGCCTACGTCAACCGGCGAGATCATGATCAAATCAGCTGATCCCTTGGACAAGCCTAAAATCACCGCCAATATTTTCTCGACCGATCACGACGTGCAGGAGATGCTGGAAGCGGTGAAATTCCTGCGCAAGATCGCAGCGCAGGAGCCTCTGAAGAATCTGATCGTCGAAGAGCTGCGCCCCGGTCCTGCCGTGCAAAGCGACAAGGACGTCATCGCTGATTTCCGCCAGCGCAGTGGCACCACCTTCCATCCGTGCTGTACCAACCGCATGGCGCCGACCGCGAAAGATGGCGTGGTTGATCCGCGACTGCGCGTGCATGGGGTTGACGGTTTGCGGGTTATCGATGCCTCGGCGATGCCCGGAATCGTCTCCGGCAATATCAATGGCCCCTCGATGATGATCGGCTGGCGCGGCGCGGAGATGATCCTACAAGATTCCGCGAATTAACCTTTGAAATCCTTGGTCACCAGACAGGGGCGCTTCACGCCATTGTGTGAAAGATACTTGCCCGTCTTTGGATCAAAGGATGTGTATTTTTTCGCGCAATAATCGTTGAAGGCCTCTGTGCCGGGAAGCGGTTTTTCGCTGGCAGACTTGGGCGCAGCAGGTTCGGCTGTCGCGTTATCCTGCGGCGCCGCGGTTTCTTGCGCGGGAGGTGCGGGTGCTTTCACCGGCACGGCCTTGGCCTCGACCGCCTTAGGCTTGGGAACGGGTGGCGGTGCTTCGGCCTTTACGGCTTTCGGCTGAAGGCACGAAGCCAACGAAATCTGGAACTTGTGATCCCAAGTGGCTTGATCAGTCGCGGCCTGATCGGCAAAATCTCTTGCATAGGCTTGGCAATACGCTTGCCTGTCGGCATAGGCCGGGGCCGCCAGGGCAGCCAAACTCACACACACAACCAAAAATCTTTTCATGTAGTGCAATCAAGAGCGCAATTATGGCGTGGATGGGGCAAGCCTGACGGCCAGATCACACGCGGCGGCAACTGCTGACGAGAAGCAGGCTTGCAGCAAATAGCCGCCGGTGGGCGCTTCCCACGATACCATTTCGCCGACGCAGTAACAGAGTGGTTGCTTTTTGAGTTGGCCGTTTGCATCAAGCTCTTCGCGCGCCACGCCTCCGGCAGTTGAAATGGCGCGTGCGATGCCGGCGAGGCCTTGCGGCATTAGTTTCACCGCCTTGATACCTTCGGCGGTGAGTGGCGTTTTGGTTTCATGCAGGAGGGCAATCGCTGCCGGGGTAAGGCCCACGGCCTTGCGCAGGAAGTTGGCCTGGCTCATGGCACCGCGCGGCTTGGACAAGCGCTGGGCAATCGCATCACCCGACAGCGTAGGCTTCAAATCGAATATCAGCGGCTTGCCCGGCTCATCGCGGATGTAGCGTGACAAGGCATAGATGGCGCCACCTTCGAGGCCTTGTTTCGAGATGATGACCTCGCCCTTGGCCTCGGCCGCACCATAGCGCAGTTCGAGATTCTTGAGCGGTTGACCGGCGAAACGTTCGGTAAAATGCGCCGTCCACGGAACAATCACCCGGCAGTTGGCGGGCTGCAAGTCATCGACCGTAATGCCAGCCTGGCGGAACAGAGGCACCCAGCCACCATCCGAGCCCAGATGCGGCCAGCTTGCTCCACCCAGTGCCAGCACTTTCGGTGTGCCATCAAAACCCTGCCATTGCGCATTGAACTGGAATGTAACGCCCTGCCCTGCGAGCCGCTGCAGCCAGGCGCGCAACAGCGGCGAGGTCTTCATTGATTTCGGAAAGATGCGTCCTGATGAACCAGTGAATGTTTCTTGACCAAGTTCATTCGCCCAGGCCACGAGCGCATCCGGAGGAAAGGCGCGGATCATCGGTTCGAGGTAATTGCGTGCCTCGCCATAACGGGCGAGGAATTTATCGAGCGGTTCGGAATGGGTGAGGTTCAGGCCACCGCGCCCGGCCAAAAGGAATTTGCGGGCGGGCGATGATTTGTGATCGAGCACGGTTACGCTCAGCCCGGCTTTTGCCAGAACCTCAGCCGCCATCAAGCCGGCAGGGCCTGCCCCTACCACTGTCACCGTTTTCTTCATCAACCCCTAATAGGGAAGATTGAAATAGGTTTCAGCATCCATCTGATAGAAATCAACGGCTTCGGAACGGCCAGGCGCCACGGCAAAATGCTCGCGCTGATCGGCCTGTTCCATGCCGATGCGTTTGGCCAGGGAGGCCGAGGCCACATTCGGGCGCATGACTTTGCACCACAGTTTGTCGGCGCGCAGGCGTTCAAAACCCAAGGCCAGAAGGGCACGGCCAATTTCAGTGCCAAATCCTACGCGCCAGAGTGCGGGGTGCAAACCCCAGCCAATCTCAACCGATCTATCCATCCTGGCGATCAGGAATGCATCGCCCACAACTTCTGCGGAATACCGTTCTTCGGCCACCAGATGAAACATCTTGCGGCCGCTCTCGCCCTGGACAGAAACCTGGCGCGTGACGAAGGCCTTCACCTCGGCTTCATCGGACAGGCGCTGGGCGATGAAGCGCTGGTAACGCGGCTGCGTCATGTAACAGGCCAAATCCTTGCCATCACCCACGCGCATTTCGCGCAGGATGAGATTTTGTGTTTCGAGGTCTTTCAAGGTGGCGAGCGACAGCATAGATGAAGCTTAGACCTAAAAGCGGGCGGTGATAAATACCCAGTTTTCTTGAGCCTCAATGTGGGCTCAACTGACTGTGGACAATTATCGGCATTCTTGCGATAGGCCGTTCACCACTTAGAACGTTTCTAAAGACTTTAAAGGCGGAGAGAAAAGATGTCAGACGCAGCAGATTCAAAAGCCGGAAAATGCCCGGTTGTTCACACATCAGCAGGCGCTCAGGCCAACCATCATTGGTGGCCGAACCAGCTGAACCTGAAAATCCTGCATCAGAATTCCGCCCTCTCCAATCCGATGGGCCCCAGCTTCAATTATGCTGAAGAATTCAAGAAGCTTGATCTGGCCGCGGTGAAGAAAGACCTCACCGCTTTGATGACGGATTCACAGGATTGGTGGCCGGCGGATTTCGGACACTACGGCCCACTCTTCATCCGCATGGCCTGGCATTCAGCCGGCACTTACCGCGTGGGCGATGGCCGCGGGGGTGCAGGCGGTGGCCAGCAGCGTTTCGCACCGCTGAACAGCTGGCCGGACAATGGCAATCTCGACAAGGCGCGCAGGCTGCTTTGGCCGATCAAGGAAAAGTACGGCAACGCGCTGTCCTGGGCGGATCTGATGATCCTCACCGGCAATGTTGCTTTGGAATCGATGGGCTTCAAGACGTTTGGTTTCGCGGGTGGGCGGGCTGATACCTGGGAGCCTGAGGAAAGCGTTTATTGGGGCGCTGAGGACAAGTGGCTTGAGGACAAGCGCTATTCCGGCGACCGCCAGCTCGAAGGCCATCTGGGTGCGGTGCAGATGGGCCTGATCTATGTCAATCCGGAAGGCCCGAATGGCAAGCCAGACCCGGTGGCTGCGGCGCGCGACATCCGCGAGACCTTCGCACGCATGGCGATGAATGACGAAGAAACGGTGGCGCTGATTGCTGGCGGCCACACCTTCGGCAAGACCCATGGTGCGGGCGATGCCAAGCTGGTGGGCGTTGAGCCGGAAGGTGCGAACCTGGAAAATCAGGGCCTCGGCTGGATGAGCAGCCATGGCTCGGGTATCGCCGGCGATGCTATCACCTCCGGCCTTGAAGTGACCTGGACGGCCAAGCCTACGCAATGGAGCCAGGGCTTCTTTTCCAATCTGTTCAACTTCGAATGGGAACTGACCAAGAGTCCGGCAGGCGCCAACCAGTGGACGCCCAAGAATGGCGGCGGCGCGGGCACGGTTCCCTCGGCGCATGATCCATCAAAGAAGATTGCGCCGTCGATGCTGACGACTGACCTGGCGCTTCGCATGGATCCGGCTTACGAGAAAATCTCGCGCCGGTTCTTTGAGAATCCGGATCAGTTTGCCGATGCCTTTGCGCGCGCGTGGTTCAAACTCACGCACCGCGACATGGGCCCGAAGGTGCGTTACCTGGGGGCTGAAGTGCCGAAGGAAGACCTGATCTGGCAGGACCCGATCCCGGCTGCCACCGGCCCTACCCTTGCGCCGTCTGATATTGCCGCGCTGAAGGACAAGATCGCAGCGACCGGGCTTTCGGTCTCGGAACTCGTTTCGACCGCCTGGGCTTCAGCCTCGACCTTCCGTGGGTCTGACAAACGCGGCGGGGCCAATGGCGCACGCATCCGCTTGGCCCCGCAGAAGGATTGGGCGGTGAATGAGCCGGCCAAGCTGGCGAAGGTTCTGAAGTCGCTGGAAGGCGTGCAGAAAGACGCTGGCACCGCTGGCATCAAGGTGTCGCTGGCTGATCTGATCGTGCTGGGCGGTGCTGTGGGTGTGGAACAAGCGGCCAAGGCAGCCGGTCATGCGGTGGAGGTTCCCTTCACGCCGGGCCGCGCTGATGCCTCGCAGGAGCATACTGACGTGGCGTCATTCGCCGTGTTGGAACCCACGGCAGACGGCTTCCGCAATTATCAGAAGAGCACTTCGGCCATTCCGGCTGAAAAGCTGCTGATTGACCGGGCGCAATTGCTCACACTCACTGCGCCTGAACTCACGGTACTGATCGGTGGACTTCGCGTGCTCGGCATCAATGCGGGCGGCACCAAGCATGGTGTGTTCACGCACAATGTGGGCCAGCTCAGCAATGACTTCTTCATCAACCTGCTGGGCATGGGCAATGTGTGGAAGCCCACAGACGACAAGGGCGAAGTCTATCAGGGCACAGACCGCAGCACGGGCAAGCCGACCTGGACTGCGACGCGTGTGGACCTGGTGTTCGGTTCAAACTCGCAACTGCGTGCGTTGGCGGAAGTTTATGGCCAGAGCGACTCGTTGCCAAAGTTCCTGAAAGACTTTGTGGCCGCGTGGAACAAGGTGATGAATGCGGATCGGTTCGATCTCGCCAAGTAAGCGTTAAGGGCGGGATTTTTCCCGCCCTTTTTATCTTCAAACCGAGGTGCTGGCGAACCATTTACGTCCTCGCAACCTTGAGTATAGATGCCGGTTTCCGCACCGAGGCAGGAATTGACTTTTGCAGCGCAAAAACGTAATTGCGGGGCCATGCTTTCCGGGCTTGGCGAGATTTTTCCGGAGCATTGGATCACTCGCATTCGCCAGAACGGTTTTTTCATTCGATGAGTTTTGCCGAACTGGGGCTGAGCCCCAAAGTGCTTGAGGCCGTTACGTCGGCTGGTTATACCACTCCGACCGCCATTCAGGCCGAAGCCATTCCCCATGCCTTGCTGCACAAGGATGTGCTGGGCCTGGCCCAAACGGGCTCCGGCAAGACCGCAGCTTTCGTGCTCCCAATGCTCTCCATGCTGGAAAAGGGCCGCGCCCGTGCCCGCATGCCACGCACACTCATTCTGGAACCCACCCGCGAACTTGCGGCACAGGTCGAAGAATCATTCGCCACGCTGGGCAAGAATCACAAGCTGACGGTTGCACTGCTTATTGGCGGCGTGGCCTTTGATCCGCAGGCCGCCAAAATTGACCGTGGCGCTGACGTGGTGATCGCCACACCGGGCCGCCTGCTCGACCATTTTGAACGCGGCCGCCTGCTGATGACCGGTATTGAAATGCTGGTGATCGACGAGGCTGACCGCATGCTCGACATGGGCTTCATTCCTGACATTGAGCGCATCTGCAAGCTGCTGCCCTTCACGCGCCAGACGCTGTTCTTCTCGGCCACCATGCCGCCGGAAATCCAGCGCCTCACCGCGCAGTTCCTGCATAATCCAGTCAAGATCGAAACCGCCGCGCGCTCTTCCACGGTGGAAACCATCACGCAGCAATTGGTACAAACCCCGCATGACCCCAAGGCCAAGCGCGATACGCTGCGCCGCCTGCTGCAGACACAAACCAACATCAAGAACGGCATTGTGTTTGCCAACCGCAAGACCACAGTGGCGCTGCTTGAAAAGTCGCTGCAGAAGCATGGCTTCAATGCCGGTGCCTTGCACGGCGACATGGACCAATCGGCCCGCACCAAAATGCTGGCCGCTTTCCGCGCCAATGAAGTGACACTGTTGATCGCATCGGATGTTGCTGCGCGCGGGCTTGATATTCCTGATGTGAGCCATGTGTTCAATTTCGATGTGCCTATTCATTCGGAAGATTATGTGCACCGCATAGGCCGTACGGGCCGCGCCGGGCGCGAGGGCCATGCCTTCATGCTGGTGACGCGCGAGGAGAGCAAACAGCTCAACGCCATTACCTCGCTGATCAAGAAAGACATCCCCTATTTCACGCTGGAAGGTGCTCCTGAAGTTTCCTCCGCTGACGGCGATGCGCCGCGCCGCGAGCGTGGTGGCCATGGCCGGTCCCGCGGTGGTGGTGAACAGCGCCGCGAGCGTGAGCCGCGTGCCGATCGTGCGCCGAGGCCCTCTCGTGCCGAGCCGGTTGAACAGGCTGCGCTTGCTGAAACCGTGCAACAGGATGAGCAAACCTCGGCAGCACCACGCCCTGAGCGCAAGGGACGTTCTGAAGCTGCTGAGCGCCGTGAACGCAATTCTCGCCGCCCGCCTCGCAATGAGCAGGGCCGCGATGATGCGGTGCAGGATTCTTCGGGGTTCCACGAAGGCAATATGCCGGCCTTTCTGACAAAGCGCTAAATCAGTTATTTCAATCACTTCGCAACTTCGTAACGGATCATTATCCGTGAACGGACGAGTTTTGCTTTTCGTTCACCAATGGACGCTAGTCTCTTGGCATGTCGTCCGAGAGCAAAACTCAGAAATTGCGTGCGCCCCGCCAACGGGTGTTAAAGACGGCCAAGATCGTGATGCTGAACGATTGGCGATTCTACGATTGCACAATCCGTGATATTTCGGCCGGCGGCGCCAAGCTCATCTGTGGCGAGCAATCCTACATTCCCAATGAATTTCGCCTCTACACGCCATGGGACCATTCAATCCGCAGCGCCCGCGTCGTATGGCGCAAGGGCAACCAGATGGGCATCGCGTTCACTTCGGAAAAGACGGAAACGCCGCGCATGAAGATGCTGGACGGCGACAAGTTGAGCATGGCGTAAACTATTTCGTTCTCTGAGTCCGAGCCGGTTTCTTTTTGACAGGTGTTGCGGCAAGCGCAATCAATGCCTTACGGCACCAAGTTTCCATCTCTGCGGGATCATCGAGGCAAGAAATAGGTGCCGTCCAATAAGGCATGGCTATATGCCTGCCGTCGGGATTTCCCGGGGTAAACTGCTTGCCGCCCAGCGCATTCAATTCATCAGCGAGGCTGCCTGTGGCCTTGAGATAGAATTCGTCATCAATGATCAACGCAAAAATCTGCGGCCCCAGATAAAGCCCCATTTCGCCGAACATTCTTTTGGTAGTGACTTTGCCCAGGCCCGCCATCAGGTCCAGAACCTGATCGGCGACGCCGGGTGTTACGCTCATTGCGCGGCGGCAACCAGCTGCACGCTTTCGCCGCAGCCACAGGCCGAAATCTGGTTCGGGTTGTTGAACACAAAACCGGACTTCAAAGTGCCACTCTGGAAATCCATTTCGGTGCCCAGCAGGAACATCACGGCCTTGCTTTCGATCAGCACGCGCGCGCCATCCTGCTCCACCACTTCGTCGAACTTACCCTGCTCGACTGCCCATTCCATGGTGTATTCCATGCCGGCGCAGCCGCCATTCTTGACACCGACGCGCAGGCCCACGCCTTCTTGTTTGGCCATCAGCTCAAGCAGGCGCGAAATCGCCGCGGGGGTGATTTTCAAGATTGACGGACGGGGGCGTGCAATAGCTGTAGCCATGACTTCATCCTACCACATATTCATCGCCATGCGGGCTTCTTCGCTCATGCGCGAATGATCCCAGGGCGGGTCAAAAGTTATGCGGGCTTTGGCGGATGCCACGCCCGGCACTGTCGATACGGCATTTTCTACCCACATCGGCATATCGCCGGCCACGGGGCAGCCCGGAGCAGTCAGCGTCATTTCGATGGCGACGTTGCGGTCATCATCGATATCCACCTTATAGACCAGGCCCAGCTCATATATATCGACGGGGATTTCCGGATCGTAAACCGTCTTCAAGGCCGAAACGATGTCATCGGTCAGCCGCGCCAGTTCATCCGCCGGGATGGCCGACGGGTTCGGGGCGTTCTCGCCGGTGGCATTCGCCACTTCGGGGGCCGCTATGGTCGATGCTTCGCTCAATTAAAGATCCACAATTTAACTGAATACTCTTTGTGCAGAGATAAGCGCTACCGCCAGTTTATCAACCTCTTCCATCGTATTGTACATGGCGAAGCTGGCGCGGGCGGTAGCGGTGACACCGAGGCGCTGCAGCAGCGGCTGGGTGCAATGGGTGCCGGCGCGCACAGCAATGCCTTGGTGGTCGATAATGGTCGATATGTCATGAGGATGAGCACCCTGCATGGCGAAGGAAATGATGGGGCCTTTGTGCTTGGCGCGGCCGAAGATTTTGATCGAATTGATCTTGCTCAGGCGCTCCATGGCGTAATCATGCAGCGCCTTTTCATGGGCTTGCATGGCATCAAGGCCGACGGACTGCATGTAATCGAGCGCTGCGCCGAGGCCGATGGCCTCCACGATGGCCGGCGTGCCGGCTTCAAAACGGTGCGGCGGGTGGTTGTAGGTGATACTGTCTAAAGTAACTTCCGAGATCATCTCGCCACCGCCTTGATAAGGCGGCATTTTCTCCAGCAACTCAGCCTTGCCGTAAAGCACGCCGATGCCGCTGGGGCCATAGGTCTTGTGGCCAGTGAAGACGAGGAAATCTGCACCGAGCGCCTGCACATCGATCTTGCCATGGACGGCGGCCTGACTGGCATCGAGCAGAACCGGCACGCCATGGGCATGGGCGATCTTGATCACCTCAGCCGCAGGCACTTCGCTGCCCAGCGCGTTCGACATCATGGTGATGGCCACCATTTTGGTCCGCTTGGTGATGAGCTTGGCGAATTCCTCGATCAGGAAATTGCCTTCATCATCAATCGGCGCCCATTTGATCACAGCACCGCGACGCTCGCGGTGGAAATGCCAGGGCACAATATTGGAATGATGTTCCAAGATGGAGATGATGATTTCATCGCCCTCCCCGATCACGCTGTTGCCGTAGCTTTGAGCGACCAGGTTGATCGCCTCGGTGGCGTTGCGGGTGAAGATGATCTGGTCTTTGGACGGCGCATTGATGAACCGGCGCACGCTTTCGCGCGCGGCTTCGAACGCGTCAGTGGAGGCGTTGGAAAGGAAATGCAGGCCGCGATGCACATTGGCATAGGTCTCGATCATCGCCTTGGTCATCGCATCGATGACGGCCGTGGGCTTTTGCGCCGAGGCGGCGTTATCGAGATAGACCAGCGGTTTGCCATAAACCTCGCGGGCGAGGATGGGGAAATCGGCACGGATTTTGGTGACGTCAAACGTCATCCGTGGATCACCCATTTTTCAGCCAAGGCTGCCAAAGCTTCACGCAGATCATCCTGCGCCACCATGTCGAAGGCTTCTCCGACGAAGGCGGCGATGAGCAGCGACTTGGCTTCCGATTCCGGTATGCCGCGCGATTTCAGATAGAACAGATGATCGTGATTGAGATCACCCGCAGTGGCGCCGTGGCCGCAGACCACGTCGTCGGCGAAAATCTCAAGCTCCGGCTTGGCGTCGAATTCAGCAGTCTCTGACAACAACAGCGCGTGGCTGGATTGCTTGCCATCGGTCTTCTGCGCATCGCGTGCTACGACAACCTTGCCCTGGAAAATGCCGCGGGCGTTGTCGTCCATCACACACTTAAATAATTCACGGCTGGTGCAATGCGGCTGGGCGTGATTGATCACCAGCGCCGTATCCACATGCTGCTTGTCGCGCAGCAAGTAAGCGCCGCTGATTTTTGCGTCGCCGTTCTGGCCATGAAAGTTGCATTTGCCATTCTGGCGGGTGAGCAAAGCGCCGAGATGCACCGTCACGTCATTCAGATGCGAATCCTGATGCAGGTTCACGTTCACATGCGAGAGATGCGTTGCAGCGGAAGCATCATTCTGCAGCTTCAGCCGGTCCAGCTTGGCGGATTTGCCGAGATCAATTTCGGTGACGCTGTTGATGACGTAATCGCCCTCACCCACAAAGGTCTCGATGATCGAGGCGGATGCGCCTTCAGCAACCGTGATGCGGTTGTGCAACCCCATGGCGCGCGGAGCCGCGTTGGTGGCGATGTGGATGATCTCGGTCAAGTGTTCGGTCTGACCCTGGAAGTCGAGCACCTTGCCACTGGCCTTCAAAGCACGGTTGATTTCGATCAGTTCGCCTTTGGCGTGGGATTCTTCGGTGTTGTCGCTGATTTTCAATCCTGCGAGACGGGAGTGCTTCTCATCGAACACGCCATTCACAAACACCACGCGCGCCTTGGCGGCTTTGGTGAAGGGTGAAGTGGCCAGCAGGCGCTCAACATCCTTGGCCGCCGCCTCTACTTTGGCCGGCGGATAGGGCTTGGTGAGACGCGCGCGCACATCGGTCCAGCGCCATTCCTCCATGCGCCGGTGCGGCAAAGATACGCCCAGGGCCTGTTCGGCCGAGGTCAATTCCAAGGCTGTGCTCACGCCGCCTTCTCCGCAAAGTCGGCATAGCCGTTCTTTTCGAGTTCCAGCGCCAATTCCTTGCCGCCGGTTTTCACGATCTTGCCATCCGACAGAACATGCACAACATCCGGCACGATGTGATCGAGCAGACGCTGATAATGGGTGATGACGATCATCGAACGTTCCGGTGAGCGCAGAGCGTTCACGCCTTCGGCCACCACTTTGAGCGCATCGATATCAAGGCCGGAATCGGTTTCATCAAGCACGCAGAGCGTGGGTTCCAGAACCGCCATCTGCAGGATTTCGGCGCGCTTCTTTTCGCCGCCGGAGAAGCCCACATTGACGGGGCGCTTCAGCATGTCCTGGCTGATGTTCAGCTTGGCCGCGCGCTCTTTCACAAAGCGCATGAAGTCCGGAATCGACAATTCCTT
Organism: Aestuariivirga litoralis; assembly: GCF_015714715.1. Taxonomy (NCBI): domain Bacteria; kingdom Pseudomonadati; phylum Pseudomonadota; class Alphaproteobacteria; order Hyphomicrobiales; family Aestuariivirgaceae; genus Aestuariivirga; species Aestuariivirga litoralis. The sequence continues at coordinate 1,164,198 of NZ_WAHS01000001.1, forward strand.
TTCGCCGCGCGCTTTGCGCTGGGCGTTGAGTGCGACCTTCAGGAACTGCATGGTCTGCACGCCGGGGATTTCAATCGGATACTGGAACGCTAAAAAGAGTCCCTTGGCGGCGCGCTCATTGGGGTCGAGTGCAAGCATGTCTTCGCCATTGTAAGTCACGCTGCCTTGCGTCACTTCATAGCCTTCACGGCCCGAGAGCACGTAAGACAGAGTGGACTTGCCGGAGCCGTTGGGACCCATGATGGCATGCACCTCACCTGGTTTTACGGTGAGCGTGAGACCTTTCAGAATTTCGCGCCCCTCGTCCGCCAGTTTGACGTGGAGGTTTTCGATCTTCAACATTATCGGATTGCCTTGCCAGTCTTGATCGACTGCTTGTTGAGTTCAATGATTTCCACCGCCGAAGGCGCAAACTTCGTCACGGCTTCAAGCAGGCTTTTCGAAGTGCGGTCGTCCTGACGCTTCACTTTGAAACCGTCGGTGCCCCAATCAGAATAAGAAATGGCCGTGTAGCCGCCGCGCGTCGTGGCGGTGAACACTTCCAGCGTGCCGAGGTAAAATCCATAAGACGTATTGCCGCTGCCGAAGACGCGCGCGCTCTTTTCAAAAAACTGCGCCAGGCCTTGAGTCTGCGCGGTCCAATAAGTGGTCAATTCCGTAATCATCCAACACTTCCTTCCAAACTGATGCCGATCAATTTTTGCGTTTCGGCCATGAATTCCATTGGCAATTGCTGCAGCACATCGCGCACGAAGCCATTGACGATAAGGGCCACGGCTTCCTCCTGCGAGAGGCCGCGCGACATGCAGTAGAACATCTGATCATCGCTGATCTTCGAAGTCGTTGCCTCATGCTCGAACTGGGCGGTCGAGGTTTTGGCTTCGATATAGGGCACAGTGTGTGCGCCGCATTTGTCGCCGATCAGCAATGAGTCACACTGGGTGAAGTTGCGGGCATTGAGCGCCTTGCGGTGGGCTGAGACGAGGCCGCGATAGGTGTTGTCGCTGCGGCCGGCGGCGATGCCCTTGGAGATGATGCGGCTTGATGTGTTCTTACCCAAATGGATCATCTTGGTGCCGCTATCGACCTGCTGGCGGCCATTGGAAATGGCAATTGAATAGAACTCGCCGCGCGAATGATCGCCGCGCAGAATGCAGCTCGGATATTTCCAGGTGATGGCCGAACCGGTTTCAACCTGTGTCCATGAAATCTTGGAATGGGCGCCACGGCAATCGCCGCGCTTGGTCACGAAATTATAGACGCCACCCTTGCCTTCAGCATCGCCAGGATACCAGTTCTGCACGGTGGAATATTTGATCTCGGCACCTTCCAGCGCGATCAGCTCGACCACGGCGGCGTGGAGCTGACTTTCCTCGCGGGTGGGTGCGGTGCAGCCTTCGAGATAGCTGACATAGGAGCCCTTGTCGGCAATGATGAGCGTGCGCTCAAACTGGCCGGTGTTCCTCGCATTCATGCGGAAATAGGTGGAAAGCTCCATCGGGCAGCGCACGCCGGGCGGCACGTAAACGAACGAGCCATCGGAGAAGACGCCGCTGTTGAGTGCCGCGAAATAATTATCGGCCTGCGGCACCACGGAGCCGAGATATTGCTTCACCAGATCGGGATGCTCACGCAACGCTTCCGAGATAGAGCAGAAGATCACGCCGGCTTTGGCCAGTTCATCCTTGAAGGTGGTGACCACCGAGACCGAGTCAAATACAGCATCCACGGCCACGCGTGATTCACGGATCTCATTGCCGTCTTCGTCGAGCTGGCTTTTCTCGCCCTGCTTTCGCACGCCCGCCAGGATTTCCTGCTCCTTGAGCGGAATGCCGAGCTTGGCGTAGGTCTCAAGCAGCTTTGGATCGATCTCGTCTAGCGACTTGGGCGCAGCGGAAGATTTGGGTGCGGCGTAGTAGTAGAGATCCTGATAATTGATCTTCGGATAATTCACGCGGGCCCAGTTGGGCTCGTCCATCGTCTGCCAGACGCGGTAGGCCTCAAGGCGCCAATCCAGCATCCATTGCGGCTCGCCCTTTTTGGCCGAGATGAAACGAACGATGTCTTCGTTCAGGCCCTTCGGCGCGTATTCGCTCTCGATATCGGTTTCGAAGCCGTATTTGTATTTATCGACTTCGATCGTCTTGACGAGATCGATGGTTTCCTGGTCTGCCATTATGCTGCCTTTGCCTTCGCGCGTGCGACCAGCTTGTGGGTCACGGCGACGAAGTGCTCAATATCTTGTTCTGTTGTATTCCAGCCCAGCGAAACGCGAATGGCACCCTTGGCCAAATCGGGGGCGACACCCATGGCTTTCAGCACGTGGCTCTGCTGCACCTTGCCTGAGGAACAGGCCGAACCCGATGAGACGGCGATACCGTCCAGATCATAATTCATCAGCAGGCTTTCTGCAGAAAGGCTGGGAATGGCGAAGCAGGTGGTGTTGGACACGCGCGGTGCGCCCTGCCCGAAAATGATGGCGCCCGGCAGTGCTGCTTCCAGCTTGCGTTGCAGGGGTGAGAGATCAAGCTGCGGTTCGCGCGCCAAAGCCGCGAAGCCAGCAATCGCGGCGATGTTTTCGGTGCCGGCACGGCGGCGCAATTCCTGGCCGCCGCCTAGCAGCAAGGGCTCAATCGGCAAGCCATCGCGCACAATCAACGCGCCGATGCCGGTGGGGCCACCCGCTTTGTGGGCGCACACCGTCATCAGATCACAACCGATGAGGCCGAAATTCGTGAGCGTCTTTTTGAAGGCTTGCACCGCATCAACATGGAACAAGGCGCCAGCCTTGCTGGTGATGGCCGCGATCTCATGCAATGGCTGGATCACGCCGGTTTCGTTGTTCACGGCCATGACAGACACAAGCACCTTCTGGCCGATGATCATTTTCTCAAGTGCTTTGAGATCGACAATGCCGTGGCCATCAACGGGGATGATCTCGACTTTCGTGCCGCTGGCCTTGGCGGCTTCCAGCACGCTCGGATGCTCAGTTGCCGGGACGAGGATGCGTTCCACATCAACGCCGCGCAATGCCATGTTGTTGGCCTCGGTGCCCCCGCTGGTGAAGATGATCATCTCCGGCAGGCAACCCAAGGCAAAACCCAAAGTCTGGCGTGCATCATCGATCAGCTTGCGCGCCGCCCTGCCCTCGGCATGGACCGACGACGCATTGCCGCCCTTGTCCATGGCCGTCAGCATTGCCGCCTTCACCGATGGGCGAAGCGGGCTGGTGGCATTATGGTCGAGATAGGTACGCATGGCTTCAGGCTCACTTGTCCTACATCAGCGGGCGCACATGGCGCGCGGTGGTCTGCTTGATTGAGGCGGCGAGAGCAAGATTTCGTTTTTGCACCACATCCTCAAGCGAGACGCTTTCAAGGAAATACATCATCTGCCGGCCCAGCGATGACCACAGGTCATGGGCGCAGCAACGCTCGCCCTTCACGCAGCCATTGACGGCATCGCCGTCGCAGCGGGTGACGCGCAATTCTTCATCCACCGCCAGAATGACATCCGACATGCAGATTTCTGCCGGCGCCCGCGCCAGCACATAGCCACCACCCGGCCCGCGCGCCGAAGTGACCAGCCCAGAACGCCTCAGCTTGCCGAACAGCTGTTCCAGATATTCCTGGCTGATATCCTGGCGCTCGGAAATATCGGCCAGCGAGACCGGCTTTCCGTTGCTATTCAATCCAATATCAATCAGGGCCATGACGGCGTAACGGCCTTTGGTGCTTAATTTCATCGCATCAGACTCCCAAGCCTCACGAAAAGCTTGCTTTTTGCCCCCCGCCTCGTGCTAAAGCGCGGCTTAGCAGGTGGGGCAGTTGTTTGGAACTGTTCTAAAGTGTAATAGAATAACCGACTTCGGGAGTCAACTATTTGAATCCGCCCAGACCGGTTTTTGAGTTCAAAATCTAGAGACATGCCAGAAGTCATTTTCAACGGACCCGCAGGCCGCATCGAAGGCCGTTATCACCAGGCCAAAGTGGCGGGTGCTCCCATCGCCATTCTGCTTCATCCGCATCCGAGCTTCGGCGGCACGATGAACAATCCAATTGTACACTCGCTGTATCAGCTTTTCCAGTCTCGCGGCTTTTCGGTGCTGCGATTTAATTTCCGCGGCGTGGGCCGGAGCCAGGGTCTGTTTGACAATGGCGCCGGAGAATTGGCCGATGCGGCATCAGCTCTCGACTGGCTGCAGACGCTGAACCGCGAATCCAAGATCTGCTGGATTGCCGGCATTTCATTCGGCGCGTGGATTTCCATGCAGCTACTGATGCGCCGCCCGGAAATTTCCGGCTTCATCTCGGTGGCCCCGCTGGCCAAGCATTATGACTTCTCGTTCCTGGCACCCTGCCCGGCCTCCGGCCTGTTCGTGAATGGCGGCAAGGATACGGTGACGGCGCCTGAGGCTGTGCATACGCTGGTTTCCAAGCTGAAGACGCAGAAGGGCATTGCCATCGAGCACAAGGTGCTGCCGGATGCGAACCACTTCTTCCAGGACCGGATCGAAGAGCTGACCAAGGTTTGCTCGGACTACTTGGACAAACGTCTCACTCTCGAATAGCCGCGCGTTTGCGGAAGGTGCGCCTGAGCGTAAAGCGGGTGGTGCATTTTTAGGCATGAGCTAATCCTCTTCAAAACACTGGAGGGGAATCATGGCTGAGCAGAAAATCACAACACAGAGCTGGATCTTGCTGGGTCTGCTGTCGCTCATCTGGGGCGGCTCGTTCTTCTTCATCGCCGTTGGCGTGAAAGAGCTGCCGGCCATTTTGGTGGTCTTCGCGCGCGTGGCGATTGCGGCGGCCATCCTGCTTCCCATTCATTTCATCGTGCAAGGCGCATTGCCGCGTGACGCGCGCACCTGGATTTCTTGCCTGGGCATGGCGATCCTCAATAATGCCCTGCCCTTCACGGCGATTTCCTATGGCGAGACGGTGATCAGCAGCGGGCTTGCGGCGGTGGTGAATGCCACATCGCCAATGTTTGGTGCGTTGTTCATGGCGCTGTTCCAGGTCGAAGGCCTCACCACGCGCAAGGTGATTGCGCTGGTGCTCGGTTTTGTAGGTGTCGTGGTGCTGAGCCTTGGCAGCCTTACTGGCAATGCCGCAATCCTTGGCATTCTGGCCTGCACCTTCGGTTCGGTCTGTTACGGGCTTTCAGCGCCTTGGTCGAAGAAGCGGCTGATCGGCATTCCGCCGATCACCACGGCCACTTGCCAGCTCGTCTGTTCATCCGCGATTATGGCGGTGGTGGCGTTTGTCTTTTCGACGCCGTCACAATATCTGAATGTCAGCGCCCATGTCTGGGCTGCACTGATCGGTCTTGCTGCGATTTCGACATCGCTGGCCTATCTCATCTTCTTCCGCATTCTCAACACGGCGGGACCCTCTTTCACCATTCTGGTGACCATGCTGGTGCCGGTGTCGGCGATCATTCTGGGTGTCGCCTTCCTCGGCGAAGTGCTGACGCTAAACGAAGTGATCGGCGCGCTGATCATCGGGCTCGCACTCATCATCATCGATGGGCGGTTGGTGCGAAGGATCGGGCTGAAGCTCACCTAGGGTTTGGCGAAGACGCCGCCGGTCATTGGGTGTTCGACGCCTGTTGTGCCGGGGAATGTGATCGGCAAGCCGCGCTTGGCGCGCACCGCTAGATAAGCCCAAGCTTCGGCTTCCATGCTGTCGCCGTTCAGGCCGATGTCTTCGGCTGAGACAACACCTGAGAGGCTGGCCCGCAGGCCTTGCATCATGGCTGCATTATGCCGGCCACCGCCGCAGATGACCCATTGCTTCGGCTTGTCGGGCAGATGTGCTGCGGCCTTGGCGATGGCTGCGACTGTGAACGCGGCGAGTGTTGCGGCGCCATCTTCGGACGAGAGGCCGCCGAGATAGACCAGCGCGAAGGTGTTGCGATCCAGCGATTTGGGTGGCGGCACGGCGAAGTAAGGATGCGCCATCATGGTGGCGAGGTACTTCGGTGAGACGGTGCCGAATGACGAGAATGCTCCGCCCTCATCAAAGTCTGTGCCTTGCTTTTTCAGCATCCAGTCATTGAGCAAAGCGTTGCCGGGGCCGGTGTCGAAGGCGAGGAGTTCGCCCGTCTTGCTGATGTAAGTGATGTTGGCCACACCTCCTATATTGACGAAGGCTGTGGGGCGTTCGGGGCTGAGGGCTGCGTGATAGATCGGCACCAGCGGTGCGCCCTGCCCGCCTGCGGCGATGTCAGCGGCGCGCAAATCGTAAGCCACTTCAATGCCGGTGGCCTTCGCCAGCGCTGCACCATCGCCCAATTGCACGGTGAGATGTTTGTCGGGGCGGTGCAGAACGGTTTGACCGTGGAAGCCAATCAGGTCTGGTTTTGAATCACTTAGGCCGTGCTGCTGACAAAATGATTCAACCGCTTTGGCATGCCAATCGGTGAGAGCCGTTTCAGCTTCCGCCAGAATGCCAGGGCGCTCGTTGCGCTCCTCCATGCCTTCGGCATCGGCCAGTGCCTGGCGCAGAAGCGCCTGCTGTTTGGCATCATAGGCGTAAGTGGCCGAAGGGCCGCGCTTCACAATGGCCTCGCCATCGGTTTCGAGGAAAGCCACATCAATCCCGTCCAGCGAGGTGCCGGACATCAAACCCAAGACGCGGAGGACTTTTGACAAGTGAAACACCTATGTTAAGAGCGCCAAACCATGACCCAATTTAGATCAGATTTCCTTAACACGCTTTCCGAACGTGGCTTCATCCATCAATGCTCCGATCTTGCGGGCGTTGATGCCCAGGCGCTGGCCGGAAAGCTGGTCGGCTATATCGGGTTTGATTGCACCGCCTCGTCGCTGCATGTGGGGTCTCTCGTTCAGATCATGCTGCTGCATTGGCTGCAGCAGAGCGGCAACAAACCGATCGTTCTAATGGGTGGCGGCACCACGCGCGTGGGCGATCCATCGGGGCGCGATGAAAGCCGCAAGATCCTCACGCTGGAAGATATCGAAAGCAACAAGAACGGCATCAAGCAGGTGTTCGACAAGTTCCTGGCATTTGGCGACAGTGGCAACAAAGCCTCGATGCTGGATAATGCTGATTGGCTGGCAGCGCTGAATTATATCGACATGTTGCGCGATGTCGGCCGGCATTTCAGCGTGAACCGTATGCTGGCGATGGATTCGGTGAAGCTGCGGCTGGACCGCGAGCACGAGCTTTCCTTCATTGAATTCAACTACATGGTTCTGCAGGCTTACGATTTTGTTGAACTGGCACGGCGCCATGGCTGCAATCTGCAGATGGGCGGATCAGACCAGTGGGGCAATATCATCAATGGCATCGATCTGGGCCGCCGCATGGGCACGCATCAGCTTTACGCAGTCACCTCGCCGCTGATCACGCTGGCCTCTGGCGCCAAGATGGGCAAGACGGCTTCGGGCGCTGTGTGGCTCAATGCCGATATGCGCAGCCCTTATGAATACTGGCAGTTCTGGCGCAACACCGAAGACGCTGATGTGGGGCGCTTCCTCAAGCTGTTCACAACTTTGTCGATGAGCGAGATTGCCAAGCTGGAAGCCTTGGGCGGTGCTGAAATCAATGAGGCCAAGAAGGCCTTGGCCAATGCCGCCACGGCGCTGATCCATGGTGCGGGAGCGGCCGAGCTTGCGGCTGAAACCGCGCGCAAAACCTTCGAGGAAGGTGGTGCTGCCGAAGGCCTGCCCACCGTCGAAACTGATCTGGCTGGCGGGCTTGGCATTCTGCAGGCGCTGGTTCTGGCGGGCCTCGCCTCGTCCAATGGCGATGCCAAGCGCAACATCCAGGGCGGCGCCATCAAGGTGAATGACGTTGCGGTCAGCAATGACAAGCTGGTGCTGGATGCGTCAGCTCTCAATGCCGATGGCGCGATCAAGCTTTCCATGGGCAAGAAGAAACACGTTTTGCTGAAGCAGAAATAGGTTTATTCAAGGGCGCGTGTTCTATTCGCAAAAGTCGAACAACTTTTGCGGAACACGCTCTAGTTCTGCGCTTTCGGATTGAAATCGAACAGCCGGCGGAAAATGCCGGGGGCGAGGAATGACAGCGGGTTCATCTGGATCTTGGGCGCCGCGAAAGTTCCGCCCATCGCATAGGTGAGCCCGAAAATGCCTTCATTGTAATTGCCGCCGCTCAGAAGATCGCCCAGCAAAGGCACATTGTTGAAGGCGCGCGAGAGGCCGCAGGCGGGCACGATGGTGCCGGAAATATCAATCGCATTGTCGGACTTGCGGATCACGCCATCGGCGGTGGCGCACATCGAAGGGCCGCGCACACTGGAATCCTTGATGCGCAGGAATTTTTCATCCGCACTCACCGGAACTGACAGCGTGTTGAAGAACACCGAGTCACTGCGCGGGCCGGTTTTGGTGGGCTTGCCGCGCTTATCCACTTCCGCCAGCGTGGCTTCATTGCGCACTTCAAAGTCGCGGATGGTGAGGTTGCCATTTTTCATCGGCGAGCCTTCCTCATTGCCGATCAGCGCGGAGAAATTCAGCGTGCCTCCAGCTACCTTGGAATAGAGATTGGCAGCACGCATGGTGGCACCGGCGTCATTGCTCTTCACCTGCATCTGCCTGCCATCCGGCAAGGGCACGATGGTTGCGGTGATCTGCTGGCCGTTCAAATAGCTGCCCTGAATATTGGCTTCGGCAATCTTGCCGGCGCGGGCGCGCAATTGCGCGGTTACATTGGTCAGCGCCTCGCCCCTGTTTGCGGTCACTTTGTCGAAATGCGCGCGCAAGGTGAAATCCTGCGAGGTGCTGTCGGCGCTGGCACTGCCCGGCTGCTTCACCGGCGGCGAGAGGACCGCCTTGATATAGGGTCTGGCATCGAGGTTGGTGCCGCTGACCACCAGATCAGTCACGCCATCATTGGGAATGGCACGCACGCTGAACACACTGTCATCGGCCAGGCGGATTTCCGGCATCGTCACCGATTTCAGCTTGCCGTCCTTGTAGAGATCAATGGCGCCGCGCAGATGCAGGCCGTCACCATCCAGCTTGAAATCATCAATATTGCGGCCCTGCTCGTCGCTGCTCATCTTGAAGCTGACATTGGTGCCGTCCGTCGGCGGGCGCGTGAAGCTCAGCGTGGCCAGTTTCAGTGTGGCCTTGGAGAGATCGGCCTTCACGTCATAAAGCGTCTTGCCCTGTGCGTCCTTGCTGATGGTCACATCGGCATCCACCGGCCCCAACAGGTAATCATCGAGTTTCATGCCCAGCTTGCTGCGCGATTTTTCATCCATGCGCAGCGAAACCTGGGTGATTGCAGTGCCGCCCTGGCGGGGTTTCGTCCAGCTCACTTTGGCTGGCAGGCCATTGATCTTGGCGGGGCCGGAAATATCGATCTTGTCTTGCGAAAGATTGATGGTGAAGGCACCGCCCGTCACTTCCACGCCTGGTGCGAGGCCGCTTACATTGACATCCTGGGTGGTCACCTGCGTGGCAATCTGCACTTGATCCGGCGGCGGATCCTTGATCAGCGGCATCTGCAGGGAGAGCTTGATGTGGCCGCTGCCGGTGGCTTGCGGCAGCGCCATCGGATTGTCCTGGTTCATCATCTTGAGATCGGGATTGGTGGCGATGGCCAACATGGCTGAGACCGGTGCATCCATTTCAAAATTGAACTTGGCCAGTACCTGCGGCGCCTGAATGTCGTTTGCCTCGAAGCGGCCCGAGTTCAGTGTGATCACATCGCCGTTTTCCAAAGAAGATGAGCCACCATCCAGATCGAGGGCGAAAGAGTTATCCAGCACATGCGCCTGACCGGAGCCGTTCTGCAAATTGGGCAGCGACTTGAAATAGTGCGTGTCCAGATTCTTGAGCGAGAAAGTGAAATCGATTGAACCTGGCGGGTTGCGGTGGTCTTCCCTGGCCTGGGCCAATTGGTCCTGATCGAAATTGACCTGGAACGTGCCTTCAGGAATTTCGCCGGCCGCCACGTTGGTGAAGACCCAAAGGCGTGATTTGGGCGCCACAACTGGCGGCCAAAGGCTGCGCATAATGTCGAGATTGATGTCACGCAGGCGGCCCGCCATGTGAATGGCCGGGGATTTTCCACCGCCCGTCACATTGCCGCGCAGGCGCAGGCCGCTGCTGCCGGATAGAACCACAAGGTCATCAATATCAAGCCCCGCTTTGGTGATCCCAGCCTTTCCTGAAAACTCCACCCTATCCACTACCGAGCTTGGCTTCATGTCGCTCTTCTCAATACTGGTCTTGGGTTGTGGCCCGGTCTGGCTGATCAGCTTGATGGCCAGCGCCGAAAGCTTCGCTGCATCATCGCGGATAGCACCGACGCTGCCACTTAATTCGAAGCGGCGGCCACCGATATTGACCGATGAGTTGGCCAGGTTGAGCGCCTCGACAGCGGGATCGAAACTGATATTAAAAGCACCCTCATCGATCTGGATCGGTTCGGCGAAATAATCCGGCAGGTTGATCGAACCCTTGGCGGCCTGCAACTCGCCACTGCCACTGATGATCTTACCGGTTTCATCCAGCACCATATCGACATGGCCGGAGAGCGGTGTGGTCACGGCGGCAAATTGCGAAAGCGCGAAAATCTTGCGGGCTGCCGAGGCCGGGACCACATTGTCCACCCGCGAGCTGATTTCAAATTGCTTGGCGGCATGATGATAGGTGGCGGACACTTCAGTGTGCCAGGGATCGCCCGTGGTGGCGATATCGCCATTGGCGAGGATGACGAAACCATCCGCGGTCTTGCGGTAATCGAAGGCGATGCGCGGTGCTATCCACGTGGCAGCATTGCCATCATCATAGAAACGGAATTTGGCATCGCTGATCCTGATGTCATCAAGGCTGGACAGCGGATTATCGGCGGCCTGGCCGTTCAGCACATTAAGGATCACCTCGGTTGAGGTTTTGACCGGCTTATCGGCGCCATCGTCATCAGCGGCCTGATCGGAACTGGCATTGAAGCCCAGCACGAGCGCGCCGCCCAGATTGCGGCGAATGGAAATCGAAGGGCCGATGACTTCGATGCCCTTGGCCTTTGCCTGCCCAAAGAGCAGCGCCCAGCCACTGAGGCTGACGGCAACCTGTGGCGCACTGGCAATCTGGTTGCCGCCACTGTCGCTCACCACGATGTTTTTCACCGCGACACGCGGGCGACCTGAAACCGGGTCAATCTCGATGAAAGCCTCGCCCGTTGAAACCTGATAGCCGGGAAGTTTGGAGGCAATGGCCTGCGTGATCTGACGGTCGACAAAGGGCACAGCAAGAGGGCCTTGCGACAGGCGCAAATACAAACCACCCCACAGCAGCAGCACCGCGCCCACGAGCACGGCACATGCGATTCCGGCGATCTTGAGATAGTTCAATTTCAAATCGCGCGACCCGAACCGTTCACTGCTAGTGCCTGCATCCCACCGGACTCCGCCTGCCCGTTTATTTCATTAACGCGCCGAAGCGCCTGTTGCCATCAAAGACTTATGCTCAGAAAACTACGGCATTACCATGGCGCGGGCGCTGCCGTGGCACAACCCAAAATAGGATGACATGAAGATAAAAACCCTTTAATGCACAGTCTTTCAACGCATTGACGGGCCATGATTTTCAATCGGAAAAAGGCATCTGCCGAATCGGATATTTCCAAGGCTGGCAAGCCCTTGGGCCGAAGCTCTGATGAGCCGTCCTATCTGGCCTCAGACGTGGTCATTGAAGGCAATATCGTCACCGAAGGTGAAATCCATATCGATGGTGAATTGCGCGGCTCCGTGAGGGCCCATACCTGCCTTGTAGATGCAAGAGGCCAGGTCAACGGCCCGGTGACAGCGCAGTTCGTGCTGGTGCGCGGACGCGTCTACGGCGCTATCACCGCATCACGCGTGACCATCCAGAAGGGTGCGCATGTTGAAGGCGATGTGATCCATGACGGCCTGAGCGTTGAACACGGGGCTTTCGTCATGGGCAATATCAGCCAGAATGGCAGCCTGGTTGCACCCGGCACGGCGACCCTGAACATCTCAAATTTCAGCCTGCTGCCGCCACGGCCAGACAAGAAGAGCTGAACTTACTCGATATCTGATACGTCGCCGGCAGCGCCGTGGATTTTCGAAGCGAGTGACGCCTGGATAAAATCATCCACACCGCCATCCAGCACTGCATCCGGATTCGTTGACGTGAAGCCGGTGCGCAAATCCTTCACCAGCTGATAGGGCTGCAGCACGTAAGAACGGATCTGATGGCCCCAGCCGATCTCGGTCTTGGTGGCATTGGCGGCATCCACCTTTTCCTGCTTCTTCTGCAGTTCCAATTCATAAAGCCGGGCTTTCAGCATTTTCAACGCTGTTGCGCGGTTCTTGTGCTGCGAGCGTTCGGCTTGGCAGGCGACGATGATGTTGGTGGGAATATGCGTGATACGCACCGCCGAGTCGGTGGTGTTGACGTGCTGGCCTCCGGCGCCTGAGGCGCGGTAGGTATCGATCTTCAAATCGCTTTCGACGATTTCAATTTCGATATTGTCGTCGATCACTGGATAAGCCCAGGCTGAACAGAATGACGTGTGCCGGCGCGCGTTCGAGTCATAGGGCGAGATGCGCACGAGGCGATGCACCCCGCTCTCGGTCTTGAGCTTGCCGTAGGCGTTGTGGCCCTTGATCTGCAATGTGCAGGATTTGATGCCGGCTTCTTCACCGTCATGCTGGTCCAGCACTTCAACCTTGTATTTGTTCTGGTTGGCCCAGCGCACATACATGCGCATCAGCATCGAGGCCCAATCCTGGCTTTCGGTGCCTCCGGCACCCGCATTGATCTGCAGGTAGCTGTCATTAGCGTCGGCCTCGCCTGACAGAAGCGCGTCAAGCTCCACCTGGGCGACATTGGTTTTCAGGGCCACGATGGCACGCTCGGCTTCGGTGACGATGCCCTGGTCGCCCTCGGCTTCACCCATTTCGATCAGCTCAACATTGTCTTTGAGCGCCTGCTCGACCTTCAGCAAACCGTTGATGCGGTTGTCGAGGTCCTGGCGCTTGCGCATGACTTCTTGCGCTTTTTGCGGATCATTCCAGAGCGAGGAATCCTCGGCCTTGGCATTCAGTTCAGCGAGTTCCCGAACGGAATTATCCCAGTCAAAGATGCCTCCTGAGCAGGCCCAGGGACTGCTCGATCTCGGAAATGGCCTTGATGGTTTCTGCGCGCATGATGGTCTTTCAAATCAAATATGGGAATGTCTGGCCGCTCAATAAAGGCCGCCACTGCCATTCGTCAACCCGCCGCCATCCTGGGGCTGCTGTTGTGGCTGTTGCTGGGGCAAGTCGGGCTGCGCCGTGGCACCCTGATCGGCATTGGCCGGCACCAGCACAACGCCCGACCCCTGGGATGATGCCTGGCCCTGCCCGATCACCTGACCATTGGCCGGCGGCTCATCGCCGGGCTTGAAGGCTTCAAGAATAACGCCCTTGTCGCCGAACACGCCGCGGCGGCCGGAATTCACGCTGATCGGGATCAGCTCAATGCCACGCGGCACGCGAAACGGCACGGCGGCCTTGCCGCGCAGAGCCAGCGTCATGAAATCAGCAACCACTGGGGCTGCAAGTTCGCCACCCGTGCGGCCGGTGCCCATGGGCTTGGGGTTATCGAAGCCGATATAGGTGCCGACGACGAGGTCCGGCGTGAAGCCGATGAACCACGCGTCTTTTTCATCATTGGTGGTGCCGGTCTTGCCGGCGATGGGCTTGCCGACGACTTGCAGCTTGCGGCCCGTGCCGCGCTCAACCACGCCCTCCATCATCGAAGTGATCTGGTAGGCGGTGTAGGAGTTCATCACCTGCTCGCGGTCATCCGGGAGATCAGGCTCGGCGAGGCCCGGCGTATATTTATCGACCTTGCAGGCGGTGCAATCGCGCGTGTCATGGCGGTAGATGGTGCGGCCAAATCGGTCCTGGATGCGGTCAATCAGCGTAGCATCCACCTTCTTGCCGCCATTGGCGATGACGGCATAGGCGGTGGTCATCTTGAGGAGCGTGGTTTCGCCAGCACCCAGCGCCATCGCCAGTTCATGCGGCATGCGGTCATAGATGCCAAGGCGCTCGGCCAAGTCAGCCACCTTGGTGATGCCCATGGCGTCGGCCAGGCGCACCGTCATGGTGTTACGGGATTGCTCGATGGCGCGGCGCAACGTTGAGGGGCCGAAGAAATCCTTTTCATAATTCTTCGGCTTCCACACTTCGCCATGCGGCATCTTGATTTCCAGCGGCGCGTCGAGCACCACCGAAGCCGGCGAATAGCCATTGTCGAGGGCGGCCGCGTAGACGATCGGTTTGAAGGATGAGCCCGGCTGGCGCATGGCCTGCACTGCGCGGTTGAACTGGCTCTGGCCATAAGAGAAGCCGCCCACCATGGCGAGCACGCGGCCAGTATGCGGGTCCATCACCACCATGGCGCCCTGCACATCGGGCAGCTGCAAGAGGTGATATTCATTGCCATTGCCGGATGGGGCGACATAGATCACGTCACCCGGCTGGAGCACATCCGTAGCTTTCTTGACTTCGGGGCCCAGCTTGACGCCATCGACATATTTGCGCGCCCATTGCACGAGATTGAGCGGCACGTAGCCCTGATCGCGTTCCGGGCCCCATTTGCCATCGGCCATGACTTTGGGCTGCAGGCCCACATTAGCACCCGCCTCATCGACCTGCAGCACCACGGCCACGCGCCACGGCTGCTGGTCAGGAGGAATATGATACTTCTCAAGATAACGTTCCCAATCACCACTCAAATCGGTGACATGAGTCAGCGGCCCGCGCCAGCCACGCCGGCGGTCAAAGCCAATGAGGCCACGGGCCACAGCCTGCCTGGCAAAAATCTGCAGCTTGGGATCAAGCGTGGTGCGCACCGAATAACCGCTGCGCTCCAATTCATCCTTGCCATATTTGGCAATCAGTTCGCGGCGCGCTTCTTCGGCAAAGCTTTCGGCGGAGAACAGCTGGGCGCCGAAGGGCCGCGGATTCACCTTCAGCGGCTTGGCGATGGCGGCATTCAGCTGGTCCTGCGAAATGTAACCGTTTTCCAGCATTTGGTTCAGCACATAATTGCGCCGTTCGATGGCCCGGTCGTAGTGCGTGAAGGGATTGTAGTTGTTCGGGCCCTTGGGCAGTGCGGCGAGATAGGCCACTTCTTCCAGCGAAAGCTCATCCAGCGGCTTGCCGAAATAATTGAGCGAGGCTGCGGCTATGCCGTAAGAATTGAAGCCCAGGAAAATATCATTGAGGTAAAGCTCAAGGATCTGGTCCTTGCTGAAGCTTGTCTCGATGCGCTGCACGATCAGCGCTTCTTTCAGCTTGCGCGACATGGTGCGTTCATTGGAGAGCAGGAAGTTCTTGGCGACCTGCTGGGTGATGGTCGATGCGCCGACCACCTGGCCATGGCCCGACAGCTTGACCTGCACATAGCGGATGGCGGCCTTGGCGATGCCGTGCCAGTCAAGCCCCGCATGGGTATAGAAATTTTTGTCTTCGGCTGAAACATAAGCCTCGATCACCAGCTTTGGGATCAGGTTGACGGGCACGAACAGGCGGCGTTGCTGGGCATACTCAGCCAGCAAGGAACCATCCGAAGCGTGCATGCGCGTCATCACCGGCGGCTCCCAGGAGGCGAGCGCCTTGTAATCCGGCAGGTCCTTGGAGACATCCCAGATGATGTAAAGCGCCGCACCCGCAAGTGCGATCGCTATGACAAAGGCTGCGCCAAAAAGCCAACCGAAGAACCGGAGCATCTTATCCCTTAAAGTTCCACCTGACGCGCCAACTAGCACGATTCAACCGCAGGCAAAACTTAATTGCCCACGATTGTCCAAGGCCTGAATGTCGGCAGAATGTGGCGAAGACGTGTTCGGGAAATCAGGGCGTGACGGCGGCGGTGGCGTCTTGCTTGAAATAGCCGATGACAGCCTTGGTCATCGACTCCGACATTTCCTTGCGCCACTGATTTGACGTCAGCATGCCCTTGTCGGCAGTATTTGAAAGATAGCCGAGCTCAATCAGTACGGAAGGTACGTCCGGCGCCTTGAGGACTGCGAAATTGGCAGCTCGCATCGGCTGGCCGGTGAATTCCGTCACGGGGCGGATGGCGCTGACCGTGAGCTTGGCAAAATGCAGGGCCTGCGCCTTGCTCTCGCGCTGCATCAGATTAATGAGGGTGGAGGCCACTTCCTCTTTCTGTTTGCCCAGATCAACGCCAGCCAAAAGATCGGCGCGGTTTTCCTTCTGGGCCAAGGCTTCAGCCACATCGTCGGAAGCTTTGTCAGAAACGGTATAGACCGTGGTGCCGCGCACCGATTGGTCACGCAGCATGTCGGCATGGATGGCGACGAAGAGATCGGCCTTGTGATCGCGGGCGAATTTCACCCGGTCTTCAAGCTTGATGAGTTTGTCGTCGTCACGGGTCAAGAGGACGTCAAAGCGGCCGGTTTCAGTAAGGGCTGCCTTGAGTGACTGGGCATAGGCGAAGACCACGTCCTTTTCCTTGACCCCATCATGGCTAACGGCACCACCGTCAATGCCGCCATGGCCGGGATCGAGCACGATCACATGCTTGGGCAAGCTGGGCGCAGCCGGTGCTTTCGTGACTGAGCCGGTCTGCAGGTCATCGGCCTTTTTGATATCCAGCGTGGCATCGGCAGCCACCAGGTCGAGCATCAGGCGGGGCGATTTGCCGGGTTCGGCGGGCTTTACAGTGGACCAGGAGATCACCGTAGGAGTGCGGGTCTCGAGAATGATCCGCGCCTTGCCATCGGGTGCCTGTTGATAGTGATAGGACGACACAATGCCTGCGCCAGTGCCGCCCGCCCCAGGCGCCACATCGGTATCGAGCTTGGGCAGATCAATGATCACGCGCCCTGGGTTGTTCACCACCATCGCGCTGAAGCTGACGGGTTCTGAGACCGCCACTTCAAACTTGGTGTGACCCTTGGCCACTGCAAAGGCAGCTTCCTTCAGCCGCAATTCAGCGGCCAAAGCCATAGACATCATTGAAGTAATGGAAACCAGCAAAGCAGCGCCCTGGACCATAGCCCTGCGAAAGGCAGGGGCGCGGCCAAATGAATTGGTGGACAACACACAAACAGACGCTGACTTGAACACCGGGACACAACTCACAAACAGGCATCCAACCTAGCCGCACATGGTTAAGAGAGGGTTGAATCGGTTGGCATTTACTGCGCCACCAAGCGGCTGCTTGCATTAGCGGCGGGAAGCGCCTAGTTATTAATCGTCCGTGCGCAGACTCAAGATTGAACTCTTAGATTGCAACGGCGACAGTTTCGCGCTTTTCAGGTCTCCGGTGCGTTTACCCACTTGAAAAGATTGCGTTTTCACCGGCCCTAGTGGCTTATGAAGTTTGGCATGGCCAAACGCTTTAACCGCCCTTCACTGGGCAAAGGTCAACTTCGACGTGTCCACGGCAACAGCGCCCCATGGAAGACAGGTTACCCGCGACAGCGGCACCGGTTTTACGGCCCTGTGTCAGATGCCATCAGGCACACGTCCACAATCGCTCCCAATTCCACTGAACATCATGTTGCGCCGGTTCCGGAGGGCATGCGCATGATCGGACATTGCGAATTGAGCCAAGGATTACACCCATCATGGGCTCAAAAATGCTCATCGACGCGAGCCAGCCGGAAGAAACCCGGGTTGTCGTTGCTCGCGGAAACAAGCTTGAAGAATTCGATTTCGAAAGCGCGTCCCGCCGCCCTCTAAAGGGCAATATCTATCTCGCCAAAGTGACCCGTGTGGAGCCTTCGCTCCAGGCTGCCTTTGTTGAATATGGCGGCAATCGGCACGGCTTCCTGGCCTTCGCCGAAATCCATCCCGACTATTATCAGATCCCCATCGCCGACCGCATGGCGCTTCTTGCCGAGCAGGAAGCTGAAGAGGCGGAAGAAGATGATCATGATGAAGAAGATCATCACGACGATCATCATGAAGCAGACGAAACGCATGATCATGATCATGATCACCACGACCATGATCACGCCGAGGGCGAGGATCATCACGACGACGCTGTAGAAGCCTCCGCCGCTGAAGAAGCGCAAGAGGAAGTGGCATCGGAAGACGAAATGCCTTCCGAGATGCCGATGTTGGCTGAGCCGGAACCGGTGCTTGCTTCGGAACCCGTCGAAGAAGCCACAGTTTCTGCCGCTGAAGACCACCCTGCTCCCGAGGCCGCCCCTTCAGGCGAACTCGTCGAGGTGGAAATTGATGCTGAAAGCCAGAAGGTTGAAACCATTGGCGAAGGCGAAGACGATGCTCTGGAAGAAGTGCCGAAGCGCCGCAGCAGCCGGAGCAACCGCCCGCGCCGCCGCCATTACAAGATCCAGGAAGTCATCAAGCGCCGGCAGATCCTGCTGGTGCAGGTGATCAAGGAAGAACGTGGCAACAAGGGTGCTGCGCTCACTACCTATCTCTCACTCGCTGGCCGTTATTGCGTGTTGATGCCCAACACTGCGCGCGGTGGCGGCATTTCCCGCAAGATCACTGACGCGGGTGACCGCAAGCGCCTGAAGGAAGTGACCAAGGACGTCGAAGTGCCGAAGGGCATGGGCGTCATTGTGCGCACCGCGGGCGCGCAACGCACCCGCACCGAAATCAAGCGCGACTTCGATTATCTGATGCGCCTGTGGGAAAGCGTGCGCGAGATGACGCTGCAATCCCAGGCGCCTTGCGTGGTCTATGAAGAAGGCAATCTGATCAAGCGTTCTATCCGCGACCTTTATACCAAGGATGTGGACGAGATCATTGTGGACGGCGATGCCGCCTACAAGGATGCCAAAGACTTCATGAAAATGCTGATGCCTTCACATGCCAAGAATGTGAAGCTCTACAAGGACCCCAAGCCACTGCTTCAGCGCTATCAGCTGGAAGGCGCGCTTGACGCGTTGTATTCGCCCACGGTGAACCTGCCATCAGGTGGTTACCTGGTGATCAACCAGACGGAAGCTTTGGTGTCGATCGACATCAATTCCGGCAAGGCGACGCGCGAACACAATATCGAAGACACGGCGACGAAGACCAATCTCGAAGCCTGCGATGAAATTGCCCGCCAGTTGCGCCTGCGCGACTTGGCCGGCCTCGTGGTCATCGACTTCATCGACATGGAAGAAAACCGCAACAACCGGTCGGTTGAGCGGCGGATGAAGGACGCGCTGAAGAATGACCGCGCCCGCATCCAGGTGGGACGGATCTCGCATTTCGGCCTGCTCGAAATGTCGCGCCAGCGCCTGCGTCCGGGCCTGATCGAAGGCACGTTCCGCCCCTGCCCGCATTGCGAAGGCAAAGGCATCGTACGCTCGGTTCCGTCTTGCGGCCTTGGTGTTTTGCGCCAGATCGAAGACTATCTGCAGAAAGGCCGTTCGGAAAACCTTACCGTCAAATGTGCGCGTGATGTGGCCTTCTATCTGCTCAACGAAAAGCGCGACAGCTTGCTTGAGCTTGAAACGCAATATGGCATTTCGATCTTCCTCGTCCCTGGCGGCGAAGATGTGAAGGGCACGCAAGCCATGATCGAGCGCGCGCCTGACCGTGGCCAGATCAAGCGCCGCGTGACCGCTGCTGCCGTTCAGATGGACTCTGCTTTCACTACTGAAGAGGAAGTGGAAGAAGAGGTCATCGAAGAAGAGGTTGAAGAAACCGAAGAGTCCGCAGAAGCCAATGGCGAAGAACGGGCTGAAGGCGGTGATGGAGATGGCCAGCGCCGTGACGGCAATCGTGGCCGCCGCCGCAGACGCGGCCGCCGTGGCCAGCGTTGGGAAGAACGTGGTGACAAACCGCGTTCCGCTGATGGGCAAACCTCCGAAGACGAGGCTCCCTCAGTCTCTGAAGGCCAGCGTGACGCTTCGGCAGACCCGCAGGGCGACAATGACTTTGGCGGCGACGACCAGGTGGAAACCATTGGTGGTTCCGGTGAAGGCGAAGAACGCGCTGAAGGTGATCGTGGCCCGCGCCGTGACCGCAATGACCGGAGCGACCGCGGCCGTGGTGGCCGCCGCCGTGGCAAGTTCGGCCGTGGCCGTGGTCCGCGTGAAGGCGGTGCCAATGGCAGCGAAGAGACCAATGGCAGTGAACCGCGGGGTGAGTCATCCGAGCAGCCGCACGGCGAAGGCGAACCCGAGCAACGCCGCGAACGTGAACCTCGCCGTGAACGTGAGCCACGGCGTGAACGCGAACCGCGCCGCGACCGCGAGCCCCGTGAACAGACAGCGCCTGCTCCCGCCCCGGTGGTGATCAATATTCCTGATTTCATCCCTGAGCCGGAAGTCCGCAAGTGGCAGCCGCCGGCACCCACGGTTGCACCCGCTGAACCCGCCGCGCGCAAGGGCGGCTGGTGGAGCAAGAAATAACAGCCATGGTGATGCCGCAATCGCGCGGCATCACCTGCTCCAGTTATAGGGGCGTGATGAGAAAATCTTTCCTGCGCGGCGTGGCTTTGGTCTGCGGCATCGTTCTAACGGTGCAGTCGGGGATGGCTGTTCCTGACCAGAGCGACAAGCGCAACCGGAACCAAGGCCCCGCCGTCATCCGTGATGCTGAGATCGAAGGCCTCCTGCGGATTTACTCGGGGCCGATTTTCAAGGCCGCCGGCATCAATTCAAAAGCGGCCAAGGTGGTGGTGATCGGTGACCCGTCCATCAATGCCTTCGTCGCTGGTGGCCAGCGCATCTTTGTCAATGCCGGTTTGATCACCCGCGCCCCCAACCCCAACACAGTGATCGGCGTTCTGGCACATGAATCCGGCCACATCGCGGGCGGGCATCTGGCGAAAATGAATAGCGCCATGGCAGAGGCCAGCACCAACGCCATCATCGGCACCATCTTCGGCATTGCCGCCATGGTGGGCGGTGCGATGGCGGGCAGCACCACCGCAGCACGCGCCGGCCAAGGAGTGATCATGGGCTCGCAGGGTGCCGCGCAACGCTCCTTCCTGGTTTATGCCCGCGCGATGGAATCCACCGCCGATGAATCGGCGATGCGTTATCTCGAAGCCACGCATCAAAGTGCAAAGGGCATGCTCGATCTATTCCGTGTGCTGGCCAATGAATCCCTGGCCTCCACCACCGGCGCTGATCCTTATGCGTATTCGCATCCGATGCCGTTTGACCGTATCCGCACGCTGGAGGCCACGGCCCAGGCCTCGCAATGGTATAACAGGCAGGATGATGCCGCGCTGATGCTGCGGCACAAGCTGGCGCAGGCCAAGCTGATCGGCTTCCTGCAGCCGCAGCAGGTGTTCCAGAAATATCCCTCCTCCGACAATTCGCTGCCTGCCCGCTATGCGCGCGCAATTGCGTTTTTCCGCCGCGGCGATCTGGCATCCGCCATTCCGGTGATCGACAGCCTGACGGCGGAAGTCCCGCAGGACCCGTATTTCTGGGAATTGAAGGCTCAGGCCTATCTTGAAAATGGCAAGGCGGCACAGGGCCTGCCCTTCATCCAGAAAGCGCGCGCCATATTGCCGAATAATGGCCTGCTGCAAATCCTCAATGCCCAGATCCTGCTGGGCACTGAGAACCCCGCCATGGCGGACCAAGCGATCACCCTGCTCAAGCAGGCCCGCATGAGTGAGGGCCAAGAACCCAGCATCTACAAATTCATGGCTCAGGCTTACGGCGCCAAGAACGACATTGCCCGCGCCGAGCTTGCCACGGCCGAATATGCCTATGCCACCGGCGATGCAAAGTTGGCCGGAGAAAAGGCTGCGGTGGCCATGAAATACCTCAAGAAAGGCACGCCCGAATGGTTGCGCGCCAGCGACATTGCGAGCTTTTCCGCCAAGAAATGATCACCATTTCGTACGAGCAAATGGGCTTGTGCCGAGGCCCCCAGTTGCGGCACAATGAAAATAATTCTGGAGTTTGGCTATGAAGCGTATTCTGATCAGTCTTGGCGCCTTTTTGCTGGCGTCGGTTGTTGCCGCCGCCGCCTTTGCCGGTTCTTTTTCCGATGACCAGAAAAAGGAGATGGAAGACATCATCCACAGCTACCTGATGGAGCATCCGGATGTTCTCAAGGAAATGGTGGCGAAGCTCGACGCAGCGGACAAGCAGGCTGCCGATGAAGCGCGCGGCAATGTGTTGTCATCCGCTTCGAAAGATATCTTCCACAACGCGCTGGACGGTGTGGCCGGCAACCCCAAGGGCGATGTGACCGTCGTCGAATTCATGGATTACAATTGCGGCTGGTGCCACAAGAGCGTGACTGAGATGCAAGCCGTCATCGGCAAGGACAAGAATGTACGCCTGGTGCTGAAGGAATTCCCGATTTTCGGTGAAGGTTCCGAATATGCCGCCCGCGCCGCCATGGCATCGCAAAAGCAAGGCAAGTACTGGGAATTCCATCAGGCGATGTTTGCCACCAAGGGCAAGATCGACGCTGCGGTGACCGACAAGGTGGCGCAGTCCGTAGGACTCGACATCACCAAGCTGAAGGCCGACATGAAGGACCCGGAGATTAACGCCAATATCGACAAGACGCAGGCGCTGGCCAAGTCTCTGCAATTCACGGGCACACCGGGCTTCATCGTGGGCGACAAGATTTTCCCGGGCTTTACCCAGCAGGACAATATCATCGCCAGCATCGCGGCGACCCGGGCCGAGGGCGGCTGCAAGTTCTGCTGATCAACAGCTGAATTAACACTGCCCCAATCGTCTGTTTTCAAAGCAGGCTTGCGTGGCTATAAGTTGCGGCCATGACAGTCATCTACATCCTGAACGGGCCCAATCTGAATTTGCTGGGCCAGCGTGAGCCTGAAGTCTATGGCCATGACACATTGGCATCGATTGAAGCCATGTGCCGTGCCAAGGCCAAGGGCCTGGGATTGGATATCGTTTTCCGCCAGACCAATATTGAAGGCGAACTGGTGAACCACATCCATGAGGCGCGCGAAAAAGCCAAGGGGCTCGTCATCAATGCCGGGGCCTATACCCATACATCGGTGGCTTTGCATGACGCGGTGAAAGCGGTTGGCCTGCCTACCATCGAAGTGCATCTCAGCAATGTTTACAAGCGTGAGGCTTTCCGCCATCACAGCTATCTCTCGCCGGTGGCGGAAGGCGTCATCTGCGGCTTTGGCCCGCAATCCTATGAGCTGGCCCTGGAAGGGCTGGCTGCCATCTTGAAGAAAAAGGGAAAGGCATAATGCCCGCAAAGAAGAAGCCCGCAGCAGCGGCACCGTCAGAATCCGCCGAGCTCAGCCTCATCCGCAAGCTGGCTGAAATCCTAAATGATACCGGCCTTTCCGAGATCGAGCTGGATCACAAAGGTGCCAAGGTGCGCGTCAGCAAGACGCTGCATGCTGCCCCGATGGTGCATGTGGCTGCCCCTGCGCATCACGCCCCCTCCTCGCCCACGCCGCATAGCCATGCTGCAACGGCAGCGCCTGTTGCTGCCGTTGAAATGGCTGGTACGCCGCTGAAATCACCAATGGTAGGCACAGCCTATCTGTCGCCCTCGCCCGAAGCGCCCGCTTTTGCCGCTATCGGTTCGATGGTGAAGCAAGGTCAGACCTTGCTGATCATCGAAGCCATGAAGACGATGAACCAGATCGCGGCACCGAAATCCGGCAAGCTGGTGCAAGTGATGGTGGAGAATGCCCAGCCGGTTGAATTCGGCGAAGTGCTGATGGTGATTGAATAGGCGATGTTCGACAAAATCCTCATTGCCAACCGGGGTGAAATTGCGCTGCGCGTGCTGCGCGCGGCCAAGGAACTCGGCATTCAGACTGTGGCGGTACATTCCACCGCCGATGCCGAGGCCATGCATGTGAAGCTGGCGGATGAAAGCGTGTGCATCGGCCCGCCGCCTGCCAAGGATTCCTATCTCAATGTCGCGGCGATCGTTTCGGCCTGCGAAATCACCGGGGCAGAAGCGGTGCATCCGGGTTACGGCTTTCTCTCGGAGAATGCCAAATTCGCCGACATCCTGAAAGCGCACAACATCAAGTTCATTGGCCCCTCGCCCGAGAACATCCGCACCATGGGTGACAAGATCGAGGCCAAGCGCACGGCAAAAGCTTTGGGCATTCCGGTTGTTCCGGGTTCCGAAGGTGGCGTGGCTGACGTGGCCACCGCGCGCAAGGTGGCCAAGGACATTGGCTATCCGGTGATCATCAAGGCCACGGCAGGCGGCGGCGGTCGCGGCATGAAAGTGGCGCTGAACGAATCTGAACTCGAGATTGCCGTTTCGACAGCGCAAAGCGAAGCCAAGGCCGCCTTCGGCAATGGCGAAGTTTATATCGAGAAATATCTGCAGAAGCCGCGTCATATCGAAATCCAGGTTCTGGGTGACGGGCAAGGCCGTGCGGTGCATCTGGGTGAACGCGATTGTTCGCTGCAGCGCCGCCACCAGAAAATCTGGGAAGAAGCGCATTCCCCTGCCCTCAACGCCGCCCAGCGCGATGAGATTGGTGGCCGCGTGGCGCGTGCCATGCAGGAGATGAAATATGAAGGTGTGGGCACCATCGAGTTCCTCTACGAGAACGGCGAGTTCTATTTTATTGAAATGAACACCCGCCTGCAGGTGGAACATCCGGTGACGGAAGCAATCACCGGGCTTGACCTCGTACAAGAACAGATCCGCGTGGCTTCGGGCGCAGCGCTGCCTTATGAGCAGAGTGATATTCAATTCTCCGGCCATGCCATTGAGTGCCGCATCAATGCGGAAAACCCGATGACCTTTGTGCCCTCGCCGGGCCGGGTTGACTCGGTGCATTTCCCCGGTGGGCTTGGCGTGCGTGTCGATAGCGCACTTTATTCCGGCTACCGCATTCCGCCCTATTATGACTCGCTGATCGGCAAGCTGATCGTCTCGGGAAAGTCACGCTCGGAATGCTTGATGCGCCTGCGCCGCTGCCTGTCTGAATTTGTGGTCGATGGGGTGGAAACCACCATTCCGCTGTTCCAGAAATTGCTGGGCGAGCGGGACATCATCGATGGCCATTACGACATCCACTGGCTGGAGAAATACCTGGCCAAGCTGCAAGCATAGCGGCTTCTCGCGATGACGGTGATCACGCCACAGGTTCTGCTCAAGGCCTATTCTGTGGGCGTGTTCCCGATGGCGGAGAGTGCTGATGATCCATCACTCTATTGGGTAGAGCCGGACGAGCGCGGGCTGATCCCGCTGGATGCCTTTCACATCTCACATTCGCTGAAGAAATCCGTACGCCATGCCGGATTTGAAATCCGCATAGATACGTCATTTGAACAGGTGATGCGGCGCTGTGCCGAGAAAACGCCGGACCGCGACGAGACCTGGATCAATGAGCGCATCCTCAAGCTCTATACCCAGCTGCACAGGATGGGCTGCTGCCATTCGGTTGAGGCGTGGCGTGAGGGCGAATTGGTGGGCGGGCTTTATGGCGTGCGCTTGGGCAGCGCGTTTTTTGGAGAAAGCATGTTCAGCCGTGCCACTGATGCGTCCAAAGTGGCTCTCGTGCATCTGGTTGCACGGCTCAACGCCGGCGGCTTCAACCTGCTGGATGCGCAGTTCCTGAATTCACATCTGCAGCAATTCGGCTGCTACACACTGAAGAAGCCGCAATACCGCGAGCTGCTAGATCAGGCGATGGATGGCACTGCGGATTTCTTCGCGTTCAAATCAGATCGTGATCCTGAGGCGGTACTGGCTTTGGCCGCACCGAAAAACCCGGCTTAGTCTGGCGGGGCTTGATCGGCGCTGTCGTCTTCAGGCGTCTTGCTCGGATCCGGTGGTTGTTCCACTGGCGGCGGCGGCGCGTTCGGGTCGCGGCAGCCGGTCAGCCACACGTCATAGAGCGGGTGCTCCACCGCGTTGAGGCCGGGGCTTTCGGCAAACATCCAGCCTGAGAAAATACGCTTCCTTGAACCGTCGGTGCGTTCTTCATCGACTTCTACGAAGGCGACTGTCTTGGGGTCTTCAGTGATCGGGCGCGTGTCACAGGTTTCAGCCTTCACCACCAGACTACCGAATTTCTTTTCTTCGCCAATGTTGGCGTCAAAGCTTGTCGTCTGGCCCATGATCTTGTCGAGGCCAGAGAACACAGCAATCGGGTTCTGGATGATTTCGGCTGCGGCCGGCCCCGTCAACAGAGCCAGTAACGCCAGCGCGCCGGCTTTTGCTTTCATTGCTTGGGTGGCGTCCCAGAATCTTGGCCATTGTCTTGACCGGCGGCCGGGGCGTCACCCTTCCCCGGAGCTGCATCTGGCGCAGGAGCATCAGGTGCAGGTGCAGGTGCGGTCGCATCAGGCGCCGGAGCTGGAGCAGCAGGTGCTGCGCCATCGGCAGGCTTGGAACTGCCCTTGGACGAGAACATCGCCTGGCTGATAAGCGACCAGATATCGACAGCACCCTGGGTGTAAGAAATCTCGCCACCGTCAACAAGCTTGGTATCTGAGCCACCTGGATCGAGAGCCACGAATGTCGCGCCCAACAGACCTTCAGAGGTGACCTTGGCTGACGTATCATCAGCCAGCTGCACGTTAGGCTGCAACAACATGTCCACGCGGGCCTGATAGGATTTAGGGTCCAGCGTCTGGCTGACAACCGTGCCTACCTTGATACCCGCCACGCGCACATCAGTGCCGACATTCACGCCCGACGCATTGTCGAATTGCGCCAGCACATGATAGCCGCCACCCGGCCCGCCAAGGCCTGCGCCATGATAGGCGAAGAAAAAGAAAATCGCCGCCACGGCAATCACCGCAGCGCCTACCAGCGTCTCTAAGGCATTGGCCTTCATTCCGGGCGCCAGGCCTTGTAGTCAGGCACGCGCTTCATCGGCTTGCCGCCCACAGCGATAGAGCCCGGCGGATGATAGGCACCAGATGTGCCCGTCAGATTTTCCTGATGCGGCTTCTGCCACTCACGCGGTGCGTAATTTTCCTGCACGGGAGCAACATCGACGCGGTGATGCAGCCAGCCATGCCAGCCGGGGCCGACCTTGGAGCCATCGGAATAGCCCTTGTAGATCACCCAGCGGCGTTCCGGAATCGAGTCCGGCACGGCGGACTTGGCCTTGTAGTAACGGTTGCCCAGTTCGTCTTCACCGACGAAGGTTCCCTTACGCCACGTATAGAAGCGGGTGTTCAAGCTTTGGCCGTTCCACCAGGTGAAAATCTGCTTCAAAAACTGCATGCGAGGGACTCTGTTGATTGCGCCGCAATATGCCGGAAGGCAGGCTCAAGTTCAATCAGGATTTGGGCCTCAATATGGTCACCACCTGCCCGCCCACGCTCAATGAACCTACCGTTTCCACGCGCGGATCGGCCTTCAACTTGTCGATCATCGCCTGCACATCAGCAGGCGCTGCGGCACGGTCGCTGGGCACCGCAAACAGGCCCACGCTGCGTTTCACAGATTCGTGGGTAATGCCCACCAGATAGACGCGGTAATTGCCGGTCGTGTCAGTGACCACAGTGTTGGACTGGAAAGCGCGCAGCACGTTGCGGGTGTTTGGCACGGTTGGATCCGGCACGCTCGCCGTCATCTTGGCGCGCAAGCCTTCATGCACGGCAGGATTTGGGGCGAGTGCGTCCAGCTGCGAGTCCGGGCTCAAGTAAGGCAAAGCATCTTTCCAGCCCCAGCGGTTCCACACCGTGTAATTTTCGCCTGCGATAATGTCTTGCAAGGCGGCCACTGGGCCTATCCAATGCAGCACAAAAATATCGCTGGGCCGGCCCGCCAGATTGATGCGCTGGCCGGGCACATTGGTCCAACCCTTGGCCATGTAATCTTCAATCGAATAGGTCGCGATCTTGTTGACCGGCTGGTAGCGTTCCAGGCGGCGTTCAAAGCCGCGGTCGCTGTCAATGCCAGTAGCGATCAGCAAGGTCGCCACCGAAACCGCAAGCAGCGCCAGCGGGCGAAAGCGACCAAAGGAAATGGTGGTCACTGCCACTGAGAACAGCACCACAATGATGCTGGCGATCAGTATGCCGCCCAGAATATCGCTCAGCCAATTGACGCCCAGATAGAGTCTGGAAAAGGCAATGGCGATCACCAGCATGGCAAGGCAGGCGGCGATCAGCGCCTGCGTCCAGCGCTGCAAGCCGCGCGAGGTGATGACGGCGAGCGTGCCGAACACTGTGCCCGCCATCAAGACATGTGGCGAGGGAAAGCGAAAATCAGATCGCAGTGAACCCAACCCCGGTGCGGGCGTGCCAAAAGAAAACGCCAATGTGACGATCTTGGCCGCCACGACCGCGGCCAACATGGCAGCGGCGGCGCGCCAGTTGCGGCGAAACGCCATCCACAGGATGGGAACCAGAGCCACCGCATAGAGCACATATTCATCGCCCAGCATGGTGACGCGCACGAAGATTTCATCGCCGGGCACCGAGCGCAGTTCACTGAAGAAATTGAATAGCGCAAAATCAAAATCACCCACCGCATGGCGGATCAACAGGCCGGAGACCAAATCGATCAGGCCCACAATGGCGGCGAGGCCCAGAATGATGAAGAGCAGTAGAAGCACGGAGTTGGGATTGTCTGGCGCCATTACGCGGCCGAAGCGGCGCACCGAACGGAAGCGGCTCTCTCCCGCCCAACCAGCAATCTTGCGCTGCACCGCCTTGCGATAAGGCGTGAGGCTTTGTGCCAGCAGGCGCACCAGCCAGCCCGCAACAGCGAGAATGGCAAGCAGAACGAGCAGCACCACAAGCAGGCGCCCACTGAGTTCACCTGCCAGCGACAATGCATGGCCGAGGAGAACGCCAGGCAACAGATGCATCAGCGACCAGAAAATGCCCGAGGTGATATTGACCATCAGGAAGAACGCTTCGCCCATGCCCAGCATGCCGGCGATTCCTGGCACCACGGCTTTAACGCCGGGCACGAAGCGGCCAATGGCAATGGATTTGCCGCCATGCTGCTTCACGTAGGCTTCGCCCTTGGCCAGCAATTGCGGATAGTTCTTGAGCGGCCACATGGTTTTCAGCCGGTCACCAAAAAACCGCCCGGCCCAGAAAGACAGCTGGTCACCCACAATGCAACCGAGTGTCGTGGCGGCCATAACGGGCCAGAAATCCAGCTTGCCGGCACCCACCAGCGTGCCCGCACCTACGAGGACAGCAGTTGAGGGCACGAACAGCCCGATCACCAGCAGGGCTTCACCCATGGAGATCAGGAAGACGATAATGAGAGCCCAGCTGGGATGCTGCGCGAAATAATCGAGATAGGGCTGAATCTGGTCCATTAAAAACGCTAGGCTTGCTTCTTATTCGTGGTTGACGTCATAGGTAGGTGAGAATTGCGGCAATTTCCATCCTTACCTTTTAGACATCTGATTGGAGTGTTTTCGTGGAGCTTTGGACGGTGGCCCTACTGATTGTGGCAGGCATATTGGGCGGGCTTGCCAATTCAATGGCAGGTGGTGCTTCGCTTTTCACTTTTCCAGCGATGCTGTTCATCGGCCTGCCCCCGGTCACCGCCAATGCCACCAACAGTTTTGCATTATTGCCCGGCAATTCACTCGGTGCGATTGCGGACCGTGAAAGTTTTCCACCCCGCACGGCGCTGTTCTGGGCAGCAATCGCGTTGGCGGTTGCAGGTGGGCTATGTGGTGCGATTCTTTTGCTCGCAACATCGGCGCGCGTGTTCGCCCTGCTGGTCCCTGCCCTGATCGGTGCCGCGACCTTGATCTTCACTTTCTCCAAGCAGATTCGCTTGGGGCTTTCGGCCTTGATGGAGGGTGAGGCACATCCGACGCTGCGGCTGGTGCTGCTGTTCATCGCCGCAATCTATAATGGCTATTTCGGCGCTGGCGTGGGCGTCATCTTCCTTGCCACGCTGGCCGCCACTGGGCATGAAACTTTACGCACAACCAATGCCTTCAAGAATGCGCTGACCTTCATGTCGAATATCGGCGGTGTGGTGATCTATCTATTTTCCGGTGCGATTTCGTTTCATCACGGGCTGATCATGATGATCGGTGCCGGTATCGGCGGATTGTCGGGCGGCAAGCTTGTCAAAGTGCTGCCGCCGCAACTGGTGCGTGGCATCATCACCGCCTGCGGCTGTGTGATGACGCTGGTTTATGTTTATCGTTTCTGGCTGTAGGCCACGGCGATCCGCGCCGCCACAACGGCGTTGTTTTCCACCAAAGCGATATTAGCCTTCAGCGAACGGCCCTGGGTGGCCTCGGCCAGATGCTTGAGCAGGAAAGGCGTGGTTTCCTTGCCGGAGATGTTCTTGCGCTTGGCCGCAGTGAGAGCTTTCTCAATCACCGGCGAGATTTCGGATGACGGAATTTCCGCTTCAGCCTGAATGGGGTTGGCGACGACGACACCGCCCTGCAGGCCCATCTTCCATTTGGCCTTCATCAACTGGGCCACTTCCTTGGGCGAGTCCATCCGCATCGGAACCTTGAAACCGGATTTGCGCGAATAGAAGGCAGGAAATTCATCGGTGCCATAGCCCACAACGGGAACGCCCAATGTTTCGAGCTTTTCCAGCGTGAGGCCGAGATCCAGAATCGCTTTGGCGCCCGCCGTCACCACCGCCACATTGCTGGTGGCAAATTCGGTGAGATCGGCGGAAACGTCGAAAGTTTCTTCAGCACCGCGATGCACACCGCCAATGCCGCCCGTCGCAAACACCGCGATGCCCGCCAGTGCGGCAATGCACATGGTCGAGGCGACGGTCGTCGCACCGCTCATGCCCTTGGCCACGACAAAAGGCAGATCACGGGTGGAGACTTTCATCACCTCGGTACCGTGCTGCGACAGATGGATCAATTCTTCGAAGTTGAGGCCTGCGCGCAATTCGCCGTCGATAATGGCGATGGTAGCCGGCGTTGCGCCATTCATCTTGATCAGCGCTTCGACCTTTTCGGCCATTTCCAGATTCTGCGGAAAGGGCATGCCATGGGCGATGATGGTCGATTCGAGCGCCACGACGGGACCTCCGCGTTGCAAAGCACTTTTTACGGGCGCGCTGAATTTGACTTTCATGGTCCCACCAATGTTGAAAACTCTGACGCGATGACCTGCGCGGCCGCGCGCTGACCGAGTGCTGCGGCTTCAGCCAAAGAAAGGTTCTGCATCAAACCAGCGACCAGACCTGCGGTCGCGGCGTCCCCTGCCCCTGTCACGTCAACAATTCCCCTTGCCTGACTGGGTACATGATGCATCACGCTGCCGTCAAATGCATAAGCACCTTTGGCTCCATGGTGAATGATCAAGCTTAAGAGCCCGGCGCGCTGCAGCGCTTGCGCGGCGGCCAGCGGATCGGATTTTCCGGTCAATGCGATCATCTGGTCCAGGTTGGGCGTGGCGAGAAAAATCTCATGGGCTTCAAGAAGTGCCGTGAGCTTCTGGCTCTTTGAAACCGACACAGGTTCAACGATCATCTTGCCGCCTGCCATGCTGGCAATCGCATCCAATGTATCGAGTCGGAGATTGCAATCCGCCACAATGTAGCGGCTGGCGGCAAGGCTTTCTGCGTGCTTGGCGATCACTGCAGGTGTGAGCTCTTCGAGGGCGGCCATATCTGAAGCGGCAGTGACCAATTCACCGGAGGTGTCCAGCACGGCGAGGTAAACGCCGGTCGGGCCTTCCAACTTAATGACGGGAGAGACATCGACGCCCATGACCTTCGTCGCCGCCAATACGGTCTCGCCGTGGGCATCATTGCCGATCACACTGAGAAGGCGCGTCGGCACGCCGAGTACCGCAAGGTTATGTGCGATGTTGCGGCCCACACCGCCGGGCTTCGAACTGATCAGCGCCGGATTCGAAGTCGCGGCAACATGGGGGCCAAGTGTCTTGGCCTTGATATCCAAATTGATGCCCCCGATCACCAGAACGCCGTCCATGGGTTGTGATCCTAGCGCAGAATTCCTTCCGGTGGTATGACTACCGGAAGGAATCTTTTTATTTCAACAGGTTGGACTTAGAAGTCGGTGGGGGCGCCGCCTTCGCGCTTGCGGCGCTCGACGAAATCCTTCAGCGCTTCGTGCACGCCTTCATCCATGGGCGGCTTCACATACTCGTTAAGTGCCTGTTTATAAACCTGATTGGCCTTCTTGTAGGCATCGGGCGAACCAGCGGCGACCCATTGCTGGTTGTTGCGCCAGTCCGAGATCAGCGGCGAATAGAAGGCATTGGTGTAGCGGTTCAATGTGTGCTGCGTGCCAAAGAAGTGGCCACCAGGACCGACATCCTTGATGGCTTCGAAGCCGAGTGCATCTTCATTGATTTCAAGTGGTTGAAGGAACTCTGTGACCATTTGGATGAGGTCCACGTCGAGCACGAATTTCTCGAAGCTGGCCACAAGCCCGCCTTCCAGCCAGCCGGCGCCATGCATGATGAAATTGCCGCCGCCCTGTGTCAGGCCCCACAGTGAGAACACGCTTTCATACGCGGCCTGTGCATCCACCGTGTTGGCGGCGTTGGTGTTGGAGGTGCGGTACGGCACTTTGTAGCGTCTTGCGAGCTGTCCGCCGACAATTTGCGCCTTCATATATTCCGGCGTGCCGAAAGCTGGCGCACCTGACTTCATGTCCACATTGGACGTGAAGCCACCATAGATGACCGGGGCACCCTTCTTGACCAATTGGCAGAAAGCGATGCCCGCGAGAGCTTCGGCGTTCTGCAATACGAGCGCGCCTGCCATCGTCACCGGAGCCATGGCACCCGCCAGCGTGAACGGAGTCACGCAGACAATCTGGCCCGCGCGGCAGAAACGCAACATGCCATTCAGCATGTTGAAATCAAGCTTCAGCGGCGAGTTGGTGTTGACGATGGTCATCACCGATGGTTCGCGGTGGAACTGCTCATCATCAATGCCACGCATCAGCTTGGCAATCATCAAAGCATCCTGGGTGCGCTCCTCGCCCAGTACATAAGCGGTGAGCGGCTTGTCCATGATGGTAGCCATGTCATAGAGCGCATCGAGATGGCGGATCGAGGCGTGGATATCCACCGGCTCCACAGGGTAACCAGCGGAGAAATTGATCGTGTTGAAATACTGGCCGAGCCTCAGGAAGTTCTGATAGTCGGCGCGGTTGCCGGTGCGGCGGCCGCCTTCCATGTCATGGGCGTTGGGCGGCGAGCCCACCGTGCCATACATGATGTTGTTGCCGCCGATGACACGGCTGTGGGCCGGGTTGCGGGCGTGAAGCATGAAGGTTTCCGGCGCGTGGGCGACCAATTCCTCGATCATGGCCGGGTCAAAGCGCACGCGCTCCCCATCAATCTGCGCGCCCGCCGCCTTCAGCAGCGCGTGGGCTTCCGGATGGTTGAAATCCATGCCGATCTCGGAGAGCACTTTCAGCGAGGCGCGGTGGATCGATTCCAGCTCATCGGCTGAAATAATCTCGGTGGGCGCAAAGCGGCGCTGCACTTTACGCTCGGGCAATTGCTGCAAGCCGGATCCGCCGCCTGCACCAGGATTGGCGCGAGCTCCGCCCCGGCGGCGGCGTGGTTCAGTTTCCAAAGTACTCATTCTTTTATTGCCTCCAAGGCGGGGTCGGCAGCAACCTGCTTCACCAGCCAGTCTTCGAATCTCTTGATCTTGTTCTTGTTGCGGTTCGCCGTTGAGCAGGCAAAATACCAATTGTGCTTGTGCGGAACGCGTAAGGGAAAGGGCTGCACCAGGCGGCCCAGTTTGATTTCTTCGGCGGCATAGGGGCCGATGGTCATGGCGGCACCACGGCCTTCAACTGCAGCTTCCTGAGCCAGGATGTAGCTGTCCACGGTGAGGCGGTTGGCGGGTTTCACGCCCGTGACCCCTGCCCCTTCGAGCCAGATGTGCCAGTCTTCCTCGGCGGTATAGACGTCAATCAATTTGGCATTGGCCAGGTCTTGCGGCTTGGTCAGCTTCATCTTGGGCGAACAGACCGGCACGAGATAGGATTTGAAGAGCGGGCGGTAATAATGGCCGGGCAGCTTGGTGCGGGCGAGGATGATGCCGACATCGACATTGCGCTCGTCGAAGTTCCAATCGAAGTATGATGTTGAGAGGCGTACCTTCACATCCGGGAAGCGGCGCTCGAAATCATGCAGGCGCGGAATTAGCCATTTCAATGCCACGGTCACATAGACCTGGATGGTCAATTCCTTGTCGGTATTCGCGGGCCTGAGGGCGCGGGTCTGCGCTTCAATCTGGTCGAAGGCTTCGCGCACGGCGGGGAAATAGCTTTGGCCATGGGTGGTGAGTTCGGCACGGCGCGCATCACGGCGGAACAGCTGCACATCGAGGCGCTGCTCCAAAAGCTTGATCTGGTGGCTGACGGCAGATCGGGTGATGCCCAGTTCACCGGCCGCCATGCGGAAAGAACCCAAGCGTGCAGCGGCCTCAAAGGCAGTCAACGCGCGGAGCGGCGGCAGATCACGACGGGCCAAGGAAATTCACCAATCACAAGTTCAGGGACGGGATTAGCATAGATTTTGTGCAGCTAAGCCCGCAAGGGGGTGGTGACATTTTTTAACCACGGATGAAGCATGGCATCTTGGCAAACTGCCCGCCGCTGGCGCAAACTAACACCATTCCAAGGGAGTTCAAGATCATGAGTCTGGCCGAAAATCAAAGCCGCAGGCGTGGTGGCCGCGAGGCCAGGCAAGCAATGCGTGCAAAGCCAGTTCCCCTCGCTGAAGGTGCAGTGCGCCCAGGCATGGTGGGTGGGCAATACAAGCCCCTTACCCAACTGGATATGGAACGCATTCATGAAACAGCGCTGAAACTTCTGGAAACAGTTGGTTTCGGCTCGCCTATCCCGTCGTGTATTGAAGCACTGACCGCCAAGGGCGCCTTCCTCAAGAATGGCAGATTGTGCCTGCCGCGCACTCTGGTGGAAGATACGATTGCCAAGGCCGCGCGCCACTTTCCGCTTTATGCCCGTGACCCGAAACATGACCTCGAGCCATGGGGCAACAAGGTTTACTTCGGCACTGCGGGTGCGGCCGTTCATGTGGTGGATATCGAGAAGCGCGAATACCGCGAATCCTTCCTCGCTGACCTTTACGATGCAGCGCGCATCGTCGACACCTGCGAGCACATCCACTTCTTTCAGCGCGTGCTGACGGCGCGCGACATGATCACGGGTCATGACCTCGACATCAACACGCTTTATGGCAGCATTGCAGGCACCACCAAACATGTGGGCACCTCGATGGTGGATCCCGTGCATGTGGAAGAATGCCTGAAGATCCTGCATCTGGTTGCCGGCGGTGAAGACAAGTGGCGCGAGCGCCCCTTCGTTTCGCAATCCAATTGTTTTGTGGTTCCGCCGCTGACATTTGCCGAGGACGCCTGCAAGTGCCTCGAAGTCGCCGCACGCGGTGGCATGCCCGTGCTGTTGCTCTCGGCAGCGCAAGCGGGTGCCACGGCGCCGGCAGCGCTTGCCGGCACTGTGGTTCAGGCGGTCGCTGAATGCCTGATGGGCCTTTGCTACATCAATGCGGTCGTGCCGGGTGCGAAAGCGATCTGGGGACCCTGGCCCTTCGTTTCTGATTTGCGCACCGGTGCAATGAGCGGCGGCTCGGGTGAACAGGCGCTGATCACATCGGCCTGCGCACAGATGGGCCATTTCTATGATCTCACCGTGGGCTCTGCGGCCGGCATGTGCGATTCAAAGATGCCAGACATCCAGGCCGGTTATGAAAAAGGTGTCACCGCCGGCATCTCGGCGATGACGGGCATCAACCTGATGTATGAATCAGCCGGCATGCATGCTTCGCTGCTCGGCTTCTGCCTTGAGAGCCTGCTGATCGACAATGACATGCTGGGCTCGATCAACCGCAATGTGCGCGGCATCGAAGTCAATGACGCAACCTTGTCTTTCGAGGTGATCTCGGATGTG